>CAWCMJ010000007.1:0-361158 GCA_963796615.1 uncultured Acidobacteriaceae bacterium | reverse complement strand
ATTTTTTTGCCTGTTCTTCGACGACGTATTGCTATACGACCCGGCAAATCCGTTGACGCCGAAAACCCGAGAGTTTGCGAGATGTCGCATTGGGATTCAGTGCGCTATCCCGAAAAGGACAAGGCATTCTTCGAGCACGGGATGGCGGAAGCGTTCACGAAGGGAGACGCACTCTTCAAAGAAGATGGCATTGGCGCAGTCGTTTTCGCCCACAAGACAACAGAAGGCTGGGAGGCGTCTGCTTTCGGCCTGGTACGTGGCGGCTGGATGATTACTGCTCTTGGCCGATCGCCACCGAATTGGCAAACCGCCTTCGCGCTCGCGATTCTGCCGCTCTTGCTACGAGTGTTCACCTCGTCTGCCGCCGCGCCCTGAAGACGCCCCGATCGGCGACTGGGGCGATGTCCTCCGCGAATTGCCCCAGCGAGTCGCCGATTGGATCGAGCGGCCTGCAATCAGAGGGCGTCCGCGGCGCCGATCTCGTTTTCGCGTGCATCGGTCCGGCCCTGGAAATCTACAGCCGCTATTGCCGGGTCGAAGATGCCGAAGGCCGCGAGATTCCGCTTGGCGGCGACCCCGACGGCCGCTGAAGCCCACCAGCGCGGATTCCTCGCCTACGTCTGGGAGACGTTGGCCGGCTGGCACTGGAGGAAGTGCTGGGCACCGCCGAAGCGAGAGCCCGCAATGGCGCTGCCGGGGCGCTGGAGGAAGATGCCCGGCTTGACCGCTCTGTTTCCTCTGGACACTGCAAAGCACTGCAGGCCGACGCAGAATGTGCCACGGACACGGATGACGATGAGGAGGACAGCGCCGAGGACGAAGATGACAGCCACGCCAAAGCCGAAGAAGGAAAGAGTGGCTACACCCTGATCTACGACGTGGCGCGGCGCTTCGCCCAGCCGCTCGGTATCCATCTTGAACGATGGGAAGGCCGCATCATCGAGACGGAGAAAGGCATCGTGCGCCTGCTGCCCATCACGGAGAGAGCAGCGAAGCTGTTCGGCGAAGAGGATGCCGCTGCCATCTCGCGCCGCATTGAGGAAGACGTGAAGGCCAGCCGCAACTATAGTTCGCTTTCATGCAGGATGAAGGCATGGCCCCGCAGATCAAGACCCGCGCCCGAGGCCGCAAATCCACGGCGAAGGGTAGCGTGCCGGTCACAGAAGCGGCCGCCCCTCAGACAGTCACGACCCTCGACCGAGTCCACGCGGCAATGCTGTTGCAGCGCAGCGGTCAGACGAACGGTCTGCGAGCGATGTTGAGGGAGGAAACACAGCGCGGCCCCGACTTCCTGCGCCTGGCGAATGCCCTCTCCCGCCTCTACCCGAAAGACAGCGAAGAGAAGAGATTGCTGGATGCTATGCTGCTGGCGATGCCAAGAAACTAGGGCCTCACTTCGACCGAATACAGATGTTGAAGGAGACCTCGCAGCCTATCGAGGCAAGCCAATGCCTTTGCGTCGTTTGCCGGTTTTTCGTGAAGCACCAAATCGCAGTCCTTTGCTAACTCGCGCGCGCATTGTTCCATCGTTCTGTCTAGGAGGCCATACGTGCGGGCCTTTTTCAGTAGCTCGTCCATCGTCCGAAATTCGCCCGAGAGCTGGAATCCCAAGTTTTCTTTGAGAGCCTGCTCTAATGCCGCACGACACAACGCAACCGAAGCCTGGGTGAACCCGAAGATGTATGTGCGAACAGCCTCTCGGAGATAACCGTTGGTAATGTCTGAAGGTGTCCGTATCGCCTCCAACCGGGAAAGTCGCATTAGTCTCTTGACGGATGAGTGCACACCACCGACGGCTCGAACCGTGAACTGGTCATCTACGAAGTCCTCGATTAGCTCGGGGGCGGATTGCACCAGTTTTTCGAGTCCTTTGAGCCTGTTATCTCCGATGGTCTCCCGAGACTTCACTATGTCGTCAATCATCACCTCGACCATCTTGGTGAATTTCCGATCCTCTCTAAGTTGCTCGGGCGATTTTCCGCCATCACTTTCACTCTTGAGAGTGTCATGTATGACTCCACCTCTTCCGACAGTCGCAAGTCTCTTTCCATCTGCATACCTCCCAATCGGAGTAAACCGGGATCTCGTTGTGTCGTCCTCCCCAAAGCTCAAGTCAGGCCCGGAGTGCAGCAGTGTTGTACCCGACTTTGATACGAGTGCAGATCGCCAGCAAGACATCACTTATGGGAATAGGCCCTTTGAGTCCGAGTTCGGGCGTTCCAGCCGGAATGAATTGAGGCCATACTTGGGCGCTGCAACTCTCGGACAAGTCGTGCATCACCCCCGGCATCATGGGAGGAAAATCTACCGTCAGACAGTGGTTATAAACGCAGAGTGTAATTCGAGTACCAGACACTTCCTCGGTGCCAATGAGTTGCAACTCTGGTCCATACAAAACCTGTAAATATCCACCCTCCAGTGTCAGGTCTGCCGAGATGTGAGCGTAAAAGACTCGCATCTTTGGCTGTTCTTTGCTATCTGGGTGGAGACTCAGGGTAGCGCCACGAGGCACTCGCGCTTTTTCGGGTGTGACGTAACTCATGACGGAAGCGGTTTTTCCGGCCCAGCGACTCAGAACATCTACTTCTACGGATGTCAAAGTCCTGATGTCGCGCCCGCCGCAGAGGTCTGAGACAATCGGCGCGACATCCGTTTCTAGTCTCGACATCCAGCCGTTATTGCAAGCGGCGCAGACTGCGGTATTCACCAGTCGTTCCAAGGGCGGTTGCCTTATCATCTGTGCATCTCCGCCAAGCGTTGCAGTGAACATTTTGATCTTGTTGTTCACCACGTTTTCCCTATACCACTTTGCGTAAACGTGCTCTTTTGTGCTGGATGAGGGCAGTTGAAGTTGGCTGGGCTGCAAGACCGTGTCACAAAAGATGCAGCAAGGTTCGGCGCTCATTGCAGGGTGCTCCTCTAGGCGAATTTGCTGCTGGTGATAAAGTTATCGTAAATCAGTAGCTTACAACTCATGGAACCCTGGTACAGAGTCACAACGCCACGCCCTGAAGTCCGCGAAGGCCGCTCGTTCAATCCCGACGAGTTTGCGATCGCGCTGGAACAGGTCGCCGCTGGTCGCGGCCCCGACGATTATCGCAAGCCCGAACAATTCTTCGCCCGCACCTGTTTTACCCGCGCCCTAAAAGAACACATGGGCATGGTGCTTCGCCGACTTGGCGGGCCGCACCGAAAACTCCGCCCCAGTCATGACGTTGGTCACGCAGTTTGGCGGTGGCAAGACGCACACTTGACAGCTCTCTTTCATCTGGCGAAGCACGGCGCCGCATCAAGAACGATCCCGCGATTAAGAGGCTTATCTCAGACGCCGGTTTAAGCGAACTGCCGTCCACGCAAGTCGCTGTGTTCGTTGGGAATGCCTACGATCCGAGCGAAGGGCGCGAGACGCCTTGGATTGATGTTGCGCGGCAACTGGCAGGCGACGCGGGCGTGGCAGCACTTGGTCCTTCAGCCAAGGAAATCGCGCCAGGTACGGATGCCATCGCCAGGCTAGTCGAGGTTGCTGGTGGTTCCGTGCTGATCCTTTGCGATGAAGTGCTGAATTACATCAATCGTCATCGCGGCACAGACGCAGAGAAGTTCTTCTCTTTTCTTGATAACGTCGCGCGGCGATGACGGGAATAGACCGATCAGCCGCTGTCATCAGCCTGCCTCGCAGTCAGGTAGAGATGTCCGACTACGACCTCCAGTGGCAGGAGAAGATCAATAAAGTTGTCCGCCGCGTCGCCAAGGACTTGATCGCTAATGATGAAGCCGAAATCAGCGAAGTGGTTCGCAAACGGCTGTTCGAGGATTTAGGGCCGGAGAAGAGTCAGGAAGAACATCGCTAGTGCGTATGCTCAATGGTGCTTCGAGCATCGGCATCAATTACCGCCAGAGTGGACTGCGGTGGACACAGCCACAACGGATGCGAAGGCGCGGGACTACCTGAAGTCGAGGTTTGAGGCATGTTATCCGTTCCATCCGGCGACACTCTCCGTCTTCCATCGCAAATGGGCAGGACTGCGGCAATTCCAGCAGACGCGCGGCGCTCTGGCGATGTTCGCCCAGTGGATTTCCTACACGAAAGCCCGTTACGAGCCACTGATTACACTTGGCTCTGCGCCGCTTGAATTGCCGGGTTCCGGGCCGCCGTCCTCGGACAGCTTGGTGAGCACCGATTGCAGTATGCGATTGATGCTGACATCGTTGGAACGCACAGCCATGCTTGCGCCCTGGATGCTGATACAAAGGGCGCTCTCAAGGACATTCACAGGCGAGTGGCCACCGCCATCCTGTTCGAGTCCTCCGGGGGGCAGACCGATAAGTACGCCCATTTGCCGGAACTGCGGTTTGCCTTGGGAGAGCCTGATCTTGATACCACGACAATCGACAATGCCACGTCGCAGATCGAAGCACGCGGTTTCTACATTCGTAAGAAGGGAACGGATGGGTATCAGTTTGGGTTCAAGCCGACCCTAAAGAAAGTCGTGAGCGACCGCCGTCAGTCGCTTGACGAGGATGAGGTCCAGGCAGACGCTGACGAATTGTTCAGCGGGAGTTCGAGAAGGGCAAGAGCCTCCCGCTGATCGTGTTCCCCGATGACGGTACGGCCGTGCCCGAAACGACTCGGCTCTCTATGGTGGTGCTCGATCCCGACAAGGAGTGGACGGAGCGACGGTGCGCTTGGCCGAAACATCCTGGATTGGACGCGGAATAGGGGCCATTCGCCCCGCCTCTATCCGGGCGCACTGATCTGGTGCGTGCGCCGCCCAGGCCGCGATCTCCGTAACAGAGTCGAAACGCTGCTGGCATGGCGCAAGGTCCAAAGGAGTATCTGGATGGGACATTGGCCGGCGAGTTCGACCAAAGCGACCGGGAAGAAATCAACGCGAAACTGAGCGATGCCGAAGAGGCCGCGAAGGACGAGGTGTGGGCGGCCTACAGATACATTGTCCTCTATGACAGTAAGGACGAGGGTGGCTTGCAGGTAATTGACCTGGGTGCTGGCCACGCCAGTCAGGGTGAAACGCTCACCGCGCGGGCGGTAACTACACTAAAACAACGCGCTTTGCTGAACGACTCGCCGAGTGCAGGATATGTGGAGCGCAAGTGGCCGGAACCGTTCAAAAAGTCGGGCGCTTGGCCGCTCTTGGCATTGCGGCAGGCTTTTCTCAACGGCACGCTGGAGCGCGTTCTCGACCCCGATACCTACCTGCGCAACCGATTGCCCGAGTTCATAATGCACGGTGATTTTGGATTCGCGTCCGGCCAAAAGCAGGAAGGCGGATACTCGAGACTGTGGTTCCGGGAGATGCTACCACCCGACGAGGTATCGTTCGATTCAGACGTGTACCTCGTACTACCCCGAACGGCTGAGGCTTACAGAGCAGACCAGCCCACCGTGGCCGTTGTGGATTCGCGGAACCAGTCCGCCGCAACAGGAACAGGCGCGTGTGGGAGCACCATGGGGGGGCCGCTTTTCGAGCCGCCAACGAAGAGCGACGATGGCGCCGCGGCACTCGAACCGACTCCGAAACGGAGGCTACACATCTCGGGAGAAATTCCAACCGAGGTCTGGCAACGGCTTGGTCGAACGCTCATCCCCAAGCTGAAATCAGGGAACGACCTCCGTGTTGCGCTCGATGTCTCCCTGTCGGTCGGTTCTGAAGGCGCTAACGGTCTTTACCGCGAACTCCAGCAAATACTTGAGGATTTGAAGCTGGAAGACAGAGTCAAACTGGAGTGGAAGTAGGGTCTGTCGCCGCTGGGCGCCTATTTCGACCCACTGTGGAGGGCGAATGTCAAAAGAGCTTGTAAGAGCAAAGCCTCCGTGGGCGTCGGGCCCTGGCGAGATACTGCAACACGGTGTAAGTCTGCTTCAGGAAGACAGCGACAAGAACAGGCGTCTCGCTATGCTGTCCATCGATAACGCGGTCGAGTTGATGATCAAGACTTATCTCGGTCTACCGAAGAGAGTGACCGGTCTGGCGATCTCAAGAGCCGAGTACGGAGAAATTAGCGACAGCTTCCCGCGAATGCTTGACGCGCTAGAGAGCCATGCGGCAGAAAAGCTCGAGTCGATTAGTCTGGGCGAGATTGAGTGGTATCACCGTCTCCGTAATGAACTGTATCACCAAGGAAACGGCCTCACCGTAGAGCGCGAGAAAGTTGTCGTATATGCCGAGTTGGCGCAGCTACTGTTTGAGCGGCTGTTCGGGTTCGCACTGCAGATCAGCAAGCCACGAGGCTCGCAGCTACTTGGTGACTTTATTACGGCATGGTCGCGACTGGAACAAGTCCTGTTACAAGTCGCCAATAAATCCGCAAATGGAAGCGGTACTGCCGATCACTCTCGTTCATCAGTTAGGTCCGACCTGTTTTGGTCATTATCCTCGGAACGGCTAGGTATGGCGCCTTATACTCTCCCTCCTAACTTAGTTGACGACTTGCAAGAACTCCGTCACGTAAGAAATCAGGTCATTCACGGACACCCTGAAGTCTTACTTCCAGCACACCTTGCACGTCTAAACCGATTGTCAGAGCAAGTAGCCCATGCAATCAATACCAACTGATCGCTCCAATTTTTGACAGCAGAAGCTCATCGCAAACCAGCCCCACACATGTTGATTCTGCTTTCTGTACCACGAGAGACTGTATGACAGCAGTTCTGCAGTCGGAAATTTGTCGTGCGCAATCAACCCGCCGGATCAGCCGGCGCAATTCGTCCTGTGAAAGGGGATGAGGAGAATGTTTGCCTGCCCATAAACGTCTGTTTGTGGGCAAGCACCAGGCCCGCTGTCCAAGTCAACAATCTCAGACACTTGCGGCGGCAGATTCGCTAGGGTGATTGGGCAAGCCGTCGAATCCATCCCAGATCGCCTGACCCCGCGGCGGCTGGCGTACGGGTCAACTTCCAGAAGTCGACTTCCGGGGAGTTTGGACTGCCCACTTCTACGGAACGGGCGTGATACGGCCAAGTGGTGAGTGTCGGAATCTCGATCCCTCGAATCCATTCCTGGTGGCGCTGTTGGAATGGCTGACCGGAACGCAGTGGGTGCCTCCATACACGCTGATGCTGGAAGTGTGGGGCAGGCCGTGGATGTGAACTGGTCCATCCTGAATCAGGTAATGCGGGCCCAGGTGATCACCATCGACCCTACCGTGAACCAGGAATGGGCTGGCGACTGGGAGGTGATGGAGACGACCCCCTATCCGTTTGCCGTCGACGCGCCGGAGCAGTATGGCGGCAGCTGGGACCGGTGACGCAGGGCGCCAGCGCCTCGATCATCTCCGCGGCAGACCAGAAGGCTGGGCTGATTGTGCTGAAGCTGAGGACCTACAATCCTTACATCTTTTTCGATACTTCGATGACCCCCAGCTACGTCAACGTGCCCGGTTCGTGGGTCGATGGGAGCTACTATCCCAACAAAACGCAACCGTAGCGGATGGATGAGCAGGGAGGTGCCAGTCGAAGTCCCCTCGCCCGAATTTGAATTGTTAGGCCCTTGCCGCGTTATCGGGAGTAATCTCCCAGGAATCGGTTCTAGCCACTCTGACGAGCGAACGCTTCGCAAGGGCAGTCTGGCCGGTCCAGATAGGTACGAGATGGCCTGATTACAAAAGCTATCTCGCAAGAACACTTCCGAGTGGCTCGCTGCCGTGAACCGCTCACGGCCACTTCACGGTGAGGGCGTAGAGTTCCTGCGTACCGATGTCGCGGGTGAACACTGGAGAGCCATCCGGCGCGACGTTGATTTGGGTACCTTCGGTTAAATCCACCACCCGGCGAAGGTCTTTCAAGCTGTCGATGGTTGCAACCTGGTGGTCGGCGAATCGCAGCCGTTGTAGCTTGGGGTCCGCCCCTCCGGTCGTGAAGAGGAGATACTTGCCACCCTGTGTGACCACCCAGTTGACGAAGTCGCCAGCAAGAAGGTCGCTCCATTTCTGGGTCTTGAGATCGAACGTCTTGAGTTTAAGACCGTCTTCGGTAACGGCTACAAGCATGTCCTGCGTGACCCATTCGCCTCCGTCCATGCCCTGGGAAGAAGGCACATCGGATATTTTCCCTGTGCGGAGGTTGAATATCTGGAAATAGACTTTGCCTAGTTCATTGCCAGGCCTGTGAGAGAACCAAGATCCGAAGAAGCAACCTGAAAAATCTGCGACGCGGAGGATGGAGATTCGAGATCGGCTTCGATCGACACTATGCGCACGTCATGCGTCCTGAGTTCTGCAGCGATCTCTGCGGTTTCATCGACGGTGCACCCCCAAGGCATACGTCGGTCGTAAGCCGCCCAATGGTTGAGCGCGAGGTCCCAGCCATGCGAAGCTAGCGCTCTGGCTACCCAGGCACCAATTCCGCGCTGTCGGCCAACACCAGTAACCAGCGCAACGCGCCGAAATGGGGTTTGCAAGCTTGTCGTCATGATCTGGACTTAACTCATAATGTAAACGAAAGGCTTGGGTCGGTGGCTCCCATCATTCTCGGCTGGTCGGCTGCTCAGAGCTTATCGTGATCGAGCGTGGACGCGGAGAGGTGTTGTGAAATCGCCAAGGCGTAGGGAATCTCGGCTGAACGCCGCCGTTCCGGTTAACCTGCGACTTGGCCTGTTTACAACCTCTATCTCAGGAGAGGTAACTCCCGAGTGGTCGGCTCGCTGGGGGGCAGCTTACGGCCACTTCACCGTGAGCGCGTAGATTTCCTGCGTCCCGATGTCGCGGGTGAAGACCGCCGAGCCGTCGGGTGCAACACTCATTTGGGTATTGCCGTCAGGGCCGACGGCACGGGACAGGCCTTTCAGACTGGTGATCATTTCCACTTTGTGATCGGCAAGCCGGACGCGCAGGGCCTGGGGTTCTGAACCCCCAGTGGCGTAGTACACATACCTGTAATCCGGCCCATGAGCCCAGTTGACTATGTTATCCGGCCCTGTCAACGAAACCAGTTCGGACCATTTTTGGGTCTTAACGCTAAAAACCGCAAGCTTCTTACGGTCTTGCGTAGCGGCAACAAGCATGTCCTCGGCAACCCACTGTACGCCTTCCATGAGGTGGTCTTGCGATTCTGGCACAATGGAACGCTGTCGTGTGCGGAGATCGTAGAACTGGAACTTGGCGTGTTTGAGATCACTGTAATCGGCGTAAACGAGGACGTTCCCGTCGGGACCAACTTGCAGCGGCTGAGTTCTTCTCCGCAATTCTCTGAGCCGAACCTCCGTTCACGCTGATCACATAAATTTCACCCGCGGTATTCCCATACGTGACCCGCGTCCCGTCAGCCGAAATGAATGGGTACCGCACCTGCACGGGAGGATAGGTAAGCTGCAAACGGTCTGTTCCGTCGCTACGGCTGCGCCACAAGCTGCCATCCGGGTAAGACGTGTAGGCGACCCACTTCCCGTCACTGGAGAACGTGGGACCGAAAGCCGAGATGCCAGAAAGGATAGGAACGAACTGCTTCGCATTCACGTCATAGCGAACCAGTTCCCCCCGTTGTTTCGCGCCAATAGCGAAGATCTGTTTTCCCTCCCGGCCCGGAATCGGCCCCATGTAGGACAACGGCCCGTTCGTGAGTTGAACCGGCGGGTGAACGCGTTGGAAGAACCCTGTTTTCCACTGCGCTATCCAAAGATCCGGTTGGCCTCTATCTTGATCCCGAAAGAGAAAAGCCCCACTCTGCCGGCCTCTAGATTGATCCTCAAAGACAATGTACCTGCCGTCCGGCGTCCATTGCGCGCAGCACACGCGTCGCCTTTCGCTCATGTCCACGATTGCGCGCCGGCCTGAACCATCCACGTTGGATACCACGATTGAACTGGCTGATGACGACACAACCGTGAAGACCAGATGCTTGCTGTCCGGAGAAACTTTGGCCTTCTCGATCCGTCCCTCTGCGCTGAGCAGTTTGCGAGGGTTAGAACCATCCGTCTCTGCGAGGTAAAGGTCCCTTCCTTGAGAGAAGAGAATGCGTCCGTCCGGAGAAAAACTTGCATCCTCAGCCTCGATATCGCCAATCCGGCGCGGTTCTCCAGTAGGTAAGGGTATCAACCATAGAGGAAGTGCAGGCTCAGTGTCCGGTCCGACCAATGCCAGCAAAGATGATCCCTCACGCGTCAAGTCAACGATATTCGGAATCGCAAGTCTGGTCGGAATGATGGCTGTGGGTCCGCCGGTGACCGCGACTTGCGCAATCTTCAGACTCCCGACCGTGCCTTCGTTGTAGTAGATTCGCGGCCCGTCGGTCAGCAGATTGTCGTAGATCCACTTCGCCTCGCCGTCATCCGTGAGTTGGGTTATGGCTTCCACCACCGGAACTGCCGGTGGCTGCCTCCACCACAAAACAAGTGCTACAGCGATTACGATAGAGACACCCGCTGCTGCAATCGCAATTCCCCGGCGACTCATGCCCTCACCCAAGTGCGCATGACCACCGGAGGGCGTCGTGCTACCCGAGTCCGACAGCGCCTCCAGCGCGAAGGCCATATCGGAGGCCGACTGAAAGCGTTGCTCTGGGCTTTTCTCCAGGCAGCGATGCACCACGCGCTGCAACCCCGGAGGCGAGGTCGGCGCGACCTGTGAAATCGACGGTGGTTCCTCGTTCAAGATCGCCGTCATGGTCTCGGCTGAGGTCGGTTTGCGAAACGTCTGCTTGCCGGTCACAATCTCGTAGAGAATCGCGCCGAACGAGAAAATGTCGGAGCGGTGGTCGGCGGGCTTCCCGCGCACCTGTTCGGGAGACATGTACCCAACCGTTCCCATCACCATGCCCGGCTCAGTTCCGCTTCCCTGGGTGGCCTCTTCGCCCGAGCTGTCTTTCGACGGACCGGCTTTGCCAATCCGAAGTCCAGAATCTTCACCCGACCGTCCTTGGTGACGAACAGGTTCTCCGGCTTCAGGTCGCGATGCATGATGCCCTTGTCGTGCGCGGCCGCGAGGCCGTGGGCGATCTGCACGGCGTAATCGATCGCCTTGCGCATCGAGACCGGACCACGGCGGAGTCGCTCGCTCAGCGTCTCGCCGTCGAGCAGCTCCGTGACCATGTACGAGACGCCGTCGTGTGTCGCCATCTGGTAAACGGCAAGAATGTTGGGATGATTCAACGCCGCGGCGGCACGCGCTTCCTGCTCGAAGCGGCGCAGGCGGTCAGGATCGGTTGTCAGAGATTCTGGTAGGACCTTGATGGCGACTTCGCGGCCCAGTCGGTTATCGTGGGCGCGATATACCTCGCCCATGCCGCCCGCGCCGAGCGGGGAGCGGATTTCATACTGCCCGAGGATCGTTCCGGGAGTCAGGGCCATGAAGGGTAGGCTGGATTATACCCTTGATTCGCCGCATCGCCGCGCCGCGAAGGGCTCTGAGGGATGAGTTCGTCGGTTATTTGGAACTCGTCGGTCAGCGAGCCCGTGCAGTTAGGTGTGGCGAAATCGCCATGTCGTACCTAATCCTGAACGACAGCTATCAGTCTTTTTCGGGACGTCACTTTGACGTGTTGTCGGCATGTCGTCGAAGTGAGCGGTGAGATCAGTCCCCTCAAGTCGGCCAGTGTTTACGAATGTGTCCGCCTCTGTGGTATTCGGCCTACCGAGAATTGAACCGGGCGTTACTGCGATTTGCGTTTCATCGGTTTGCCAATTGCGACCAGGAAGATGGCAGCTCTTGCCTTTCGCGTGCGGCGAAAAGAAGTTAATCACGTCATCATCAAAGAAGGTCAGCCCGGTTGCACCCAGGCGCTGGGCATACGCAGCCAGGTACATCCTGCCGCCGATGGCGCCCGCTTCCAACTGGACGGCGCGGTAGCCGCGGTTCCCGTATCGCTCCAGGATGAGTTTCAAATCGGCGAGAAAGAAGATGTCCACGCAGGCGTCCGCCGGAAGCTCCTGCTCCAGTCCAAGATGGTAGGCTTCGGCGCGAAATTCCCCTTCCTTCAAAAGCTCCAGGGTGTTCCGCTCACGGCGGAAGAAGTAAGAACCCGGCTTGAGCGCCTGCACCGAATGCACGATCAGGTAAAGATCGTTGAGCTGCGCGCCGGGAGGCTCAAGAAAGTCAGCCGGAAGACCTCGCGTGGCGCAGTCGAGAATGGTTGAGAGTTGTGCCAGTGTAATGGATGCCGCCTTATCGAAAGCTCGCGTAGAGCCGCGGCGCAGGATCACCTGCTCGATCGTGTCCTTCGGTTGTTCTTCTTCCGGCAGCGGCTGCAGCCGAACTGCCTCGCCGCCTGAGCGGAAGATGAGAAGGACCGGTTGCTTCCCGCGCCACTGAGCTACTTCCTCCTCGGACTCAAGCGAAGACGCGTCATGCATCTCAAGCATGGCGGGATACTCGACCTCGCGCTGCGAAAGCGGGATCGTCTCCAGGCCGAGTGCCGGAGCCTCTCTCGGGGCTGGCAGCGAACTCTCCGATGTGCGCCCGATCGGCACGAGGCACAAGGAAACCTCGCGCCGCGTATCGAGATCAAGCAGGCGGTTCACCTCGGCGTCCACGAACCCGAGTACGATCTCGGCCGGCAGCCCCGAAGCCGCAGAAACGGCCAGCATATTTGCCAGCAAGCGTGCCGTTGTCCCAACCGAAATGACGATAGGTGCGCGCCTGATACTTCCAGGCGTTTCGCCAGTATGTTCCGGTGCAGATGATGGTGGCGGGCGCATGAGCCACCGCGGGTTCCATCGCCGTCGCCTGAGCCAGGTTTCCGCGAAAATCACCCTTTCGCAGGAGCCGCAGCGATACATCCGCCGGATTGAAGTGATACACGCCGGCATCCAGGCCCGGCGAGGTCGCCAGTCACGACGTACAGCTCGATCTCGTAGAGAGCTCCGGTGCAGGCTGCGGCGCGAAAGTAGATTTCTCCGCCTGGATGTGCGCGCTGTTTGGTAATCCCCGCCGAGAAATAGAGAATGCGCGCCAGATCCTGAATGTCAGGGACCGAATTGGTCCGCGACGAGGGCACTGACTCTGAGATCGCGGAGAGCGCGGCCACCCCTGTTTGCGACACGTCCCGCGGCAACGGAAGTGGCTCTATCGTTCGGATAGATTTTGAAAGGCTAGCGGCCGATTCGCCCAGTCCAGGAAGTGAGGATTGTTACGAATACTCCAGGAGGAGTGCTTCGTGCCATCGTGATACTTCCAGGTCGCCTGCGATGTCGCGGTTCTTCATCGGTTCCCACGTCAGACTAGCACCAGCCAGGAGACACGTGTACGCTATGAGCGTTGCGACGGCGGATCGCTCTTGGTTTGTTGCCAATTGTTCGCTAATCGGGTTAAGTTCCAGCTTGTATTTCGGCTCTCCGCGCAACCGATCGCTGAGCGCTCCCCTTGCTCACTTTTAGCGTTCGACATACCTGGGACCACGAAAGCCCATCGCGTCGCAGCTCAGCCACCCTGACAGCGTCAACCTGGGCGCGTGGCCGTCCGAATTTCTTGCCCTTGGCGCGCGCATTGCGCAGACCCGCCTTAACGCGCTCCTGGATGAGCGACCGCTCGAACTCGGCCATGGCGCCGATGATCTGGAACATCAGGCGGCCTGATGGGGTGCTGAGATCGAGGTTGTCGCGGAAGCTGATAAACGCGACGCCGTATGCGCAGAGGTCCGCGAGAGCGTTGACCAGATGCTTCAGCGAACGACCGAAGCGATCGATCTTCCAGACCAGCACGGCGTCGAACTTCCGCCGGTGAGCATCGGCCATCAGCCGATTCAGTTCCGGCCGTGATTCCTTCGAGCCGGACACGCCCTGATCGATGTATTCCCTGGTGATGATCCAGCCGCGGCGAGAAGCGTACTCGCGGAGTTCGGAAAGCTGCATCTCGGGATCTTGCCCGTTCAGGGTGGAAACGCGGGCGTAGAGCGCGACCCGAGCGATCGTGAGGGGTAGTTCTTGAGTGCGGGATGATGCGGTGTTACGTTTGCTGACAGCCATGGGTGCCTCCAATTGGGTGCCCTGGTTAGCGTCGTGTCGGTGTTATCAGCACTGGCACGGCGCGTTCTTGTTTCATCTTCTCTTGTACTCCTCGGCCAATATGGTGTCAACACTAAACGCAACAATTGGCGTTATTTATAGTGGCTTCACCTTAGCGCATGGTGTATGCTTGGTTTATGACCAGAATCGACCGAAGAAATACCTCACGAAGAGCAGGAAGGTCAAGCTCACTTCAGATGCCATGAGTGCTTTGGGCAGCATTGGTGGCAAAGCTCGAGCGGAAGCTGAGTCCCGAAGACCGGACAATGATTGCGGTAAAAGCGTCAAAAGCGGCGGCAGAAGCGCGAAAACCAAAAAGGCGAAAGAGCGCCAGCACAAAACAAGTTAGAATCCAGCGTTGCGAGAGGATCTTCGTGGTGGATTTGCTTGAAATCCGCAGACCGAACGGGTTGTGAGCGGCAATTCCCTTCCCCGTGGATTAATTCTTGATGCACACTGGGGAAGACCGCCAAGAATGAGGTCCGCCGTTGGCAGGACAAGTGCTGCGGATTGATTTTAGGAACAGATTTGAGAACAAGTTGCGAACAGAACACCCCAGAACACTGTGTAAGACGCCATAACAGCAGACAGCTAAGTGATTGAGCGGCAAAGACGAGCTAGTGATTGTCTCAGCTCATAACCCAAAGGTCGGTGGTTCAAATCCACCCCCCGCAACCAAACAACTACTGCCGCCCGTTGGGGCGGTTTTCTCATGTCCAGAGTCTCCGGTCGCTCCTATTTCCTCTACGTTCTCTGGAGCCCTTCTGGTCGATGTTTCTATATCGGAATTAGTGAAAATCCTGAGCATCGCCTCGCGCAACACAATGCCAGTGATGCTTCCGGTTGGACTAAACGACATCGCCCCTGGCAACTGGTTTACGTCGAAACGCACCGCGACTTTGCCTCTGCCCGGCGGCGTGAGTTGCAGCTGAAATCGCAAAAAGGCGGCCATGGCTTCTTTGCCCAAACCGGGCTAGATCCAGCCCGTTTTCCACGCGGCTGATAATCCCGCCAAGCGGGATCGGTGGTTCAAATCCACCCCCCGCAACCAAATTCATCTGCGATTCACCGGTTCTGCCGGTTCGGCGTCTACTTTCAACGATGTTTCCAGTTGGCCTGGCTAGCGTTCACCCGACAACAGATGAGTTGCGGCCAATAACTATTGGGGAAACAACAGCCCCGCGCTAGGCGGCTGCCTCGGCGTCGAGCTTTAGCCGAGCTACAGCGTAGAGCGCGAGCTCTACCCGATTTGACACTCCGAGTTTGTCAAAGATGCGGAAGAGATAGTTCTTGATCGTGTGCTCGCTGAGTCGCAGTTGTTCGGCGATCTCGCGGTTCACCATTCCCTGCACCACCAGCCGCACTACGGATTCCTCGCGCCGCGTGAGCTTTGGCGGGGAGCAGTTCTGGCCATTGTGACCGTCGCCTTTGCCTGTGACCTCATCCAATAGGTAGACCATTTGCTGGCTATTAACCCAGACCTGGCCCTCGGCAACCCGCCGGACGCACTTCGCCAACAGGTGAATGTCGGCCTGGGCGCGGGAAAACACTCCTTTCGCCCCAGCCCGAAAAGCAGATACGACCGTCTGGGGATCGCTTTCATCCAGCAGCGCCACCCACGGGCATGCCAGCGCCGCATGCGTCGCGGCGCGCCGGGCCTGGATCGCAGCGGGCCGCCCGACAGACGACGCGCTGATCAGGCCCATGTCTGGCTTGGCCACTTGCACCTGGCGCACAAAGGCTTCGTACTCGGCCGCCGAGCCCACTACGGCGATGCCGGGTTCCTTGCTGAGTGCCTCGGACGAGCAGCCGGCACGCCATCTGGTTGTGATCCGCAGTGACTACTCGAATTGCCCTGGGTCGCGTCATGTGGGCGCCTCCATCCAACGACGGCTTCCTCAGGCTTGGGAAGGTCGTCTCTCTTCTCCCATCGGCTGTTCGTAGGGAGACTTTAGACCCGAGTACGCCATGTACTTGGGCCGGCGTGCACCGGGCGCGAACATTCGCGATCATGGCAACGACTGCGGAGCTCCCCGCTGCGCGACTCCTCCAGCCACCATTGCAGCCAAGGGGCGCACGACACCAGTTGCTTGGGTATAAGGATGCCGGGGGTCGCGCATAGCACCGACTCAGTCCTTGCCCTGCTCCGACAATTGTTCCCTTTTCCAGTATCGCCACGCGTGTAGCACACTGACGCCACCGACTGGAGGTCGTGCGAGATGTAGAGGACGCGCCATTCCCATCTCGCGATTGAGCGCTGTGAGCATGTCGAGGATTTCCACCTGCGTCACGGCATCCAGCGCGCTGGTAGGCTCGTCGGCAATCAGCAGTTGCGGCGAATGCATGACGGCCATCGCAATCAGCACGCGCTGCGCCTGGCCGACACTGATTTGCGACGGATAGCGCCGCCGGAACTCGTCATCGTGGGGCAGGCCGACGCGGAGCAGCGCCTTGCCTACTGCCGCTTCCAGCGCGCTGTTTGCCACCGGACTGATGGGCGCGCCATGCTTCACGCAAGTTGCGTGCCAATCCGCAAAGCAGGATTCAGGCTGGCCGTCGGACTCTGCAGCACCAAGCCGATCTGTCGCCCGCGCACCTGCCGCCATTGCTTCTCGCTCGCAGCCAGCAGGTTGGAGCCCCGAAATAGCATCTGCCCGATGGCGCGTCCCGCCTTTCCAACGCAGCAGTCCGAGCAGGGCCAAGGCGATCGTACTCTTGCCAGAACCGCTTTCGCCCACCAGGCCCAGCATTTCGCCTCGCTCCAAAGTAAAGGCATGTTCCGCAGGGCGCCGAGTTTTGTTGGGATAGTCGACTCCCAGTTCGACCTGCAGTAGCGGGCAGCTCACTTGGCATTGCCGGCCCTCTCCGTCGAAAGGCGCAGGCGCTCGATGTTCCAATATGCCTGCGGCCGGGTGGCCACAGGCACCACACCTTGCAAGGCGGGAGAAATCCCAAGCAGGGTGTTCTTGTTGACCAGATAGATAAAGGGAAGCTCCTCGACCGCAATCTCCTGCACACGGTCAAAGCTCTTCTTGCGCGCCTTGCTCGTCCTGCGCCGAAGCCTGGCTGCGCATCAGGCGGTCGATCTCCGCCTCCCATGCCGTAGCCGGTGTCTTCTGCCGCGGGTTCCACTGGTGCTCTTCGCCCGAGCTCAGCCACACATTCATCACTGCGTTCGGGTCCAGGTCAACGTTGGTCATGCCCAACAGTGCAGCCTCGTAATTGAAGGTCTCGCTGATGCGCTGAATCAACGAAGGAAAATCGAGCGTTACCACGTTGACCGTGATTCCGATCGCACGCAGGTCCGCCTGAATCATCGTCGCCATGCGCTCCCGCGAGCGGTTGCCGGCATTGGTGACGATGGAGAACTCGACCGCGTGGCCGCTGCGGTCGATCAATCTACCGTCCTTCATGCGGAAGCCGTCGGCTCGCAGCAACTGCGACGCATAGCCGATGATCGAAACGAGCTGGCGGGAGGTTGGCATTGAACCAGAACTTGTTGGCCGGCGACACTGGCCCGCGGGCCGGCACCGCATGGCCGCCGTAAACAACGCGGCACAGGTCGTCCCGACGGAGGGCCGCCGAAACGGCGCGCCGGAAGTTGCGCGAGCGGAACCACTCCAGCTTGTAGGCAGCAATGGGCGCGCCAGGCACCTGGTTGAACCACATCTGCTCGGAATCCAAGCCAGGGCCCGCATCGCGCACCTTGCCGGGAGCACTGCGCGCGAGCTTGTCGAAGTAGTCCGCGTCCATGGAGTTGATCAGTTGGATTTCGTTGCGGGTGAACTTAAGCATCTCAATGTCGCGATTGGCCTGGATCTCCAGCTTCACGGCATCCAGATACGGCAAGAGGATGTCCCGAATCGTCCCGCTTCCAGTAGTTGGGGTTGCGCCGCAGATCAGACGTAGGATCCGGGCTTGTACTCGGCCACGTAGAACGGCCCCAGCACCGCCATTTCTTTCCTGGGCGATGTCGCCGAGACGATCGCCACCTGGTCGAACAATTTGTCCAGGCCAGCAACCGGCGCCGGAAACGTGATGCTACACGCGATCGGGCGCAACACGCCGTTACGTTCACCGTTCCCTGGCGCCGAGCGGAATGCGTCCCCAGTCGGCGAATGGACCGCAGGATCCATCAGCGCGTCCATGGTGTATTTCACGTCCTGCGCGGTGAAGGGGTTCCATCGGAAAAGCGCACGCCGCGCCGCAACTGAAACGTAATGGTCCTGCCGTCTTTGGACATCTTCCACGAAGTCGCCAGTTCCGGCTCGGCCCGCTGCGTCTGCCGATTCAGACGAACCAGCACTCCGCCGGTGAGATAGCGGACGGTCTCGGAAGCGTCGTCAGCCACCAGCGCGGGATTAAAGGTCTTGGGCTCCGAGTGGATATAGAACCGCAGCTCATCGAGACCCGGGGCTGTGCCGCCTAGAGCAACCAGCAGCAAACCAACAGCAAAGATCCTGCGACGCATCTCAGTTCACCTCCCACTCATGGACCACGACTTGCAAACTCCCCACCACCAGCAGCAGAACGGCGAGTCCGGCGAAGCTGCCGATGTCGGTGCGGACCGACATCGAACTTTCCAGGTCGCGTAATAGGCTGCCCAGTGAGGGCATCGGTTCGCCGACCCCCAGGCCCAACAAGCTCAAATTGGCCTCCGCCAAGATGAACACCGGCAAGCACAATCCAGAATTGCGCCAGCAGCACTGGCCACAGATTCGGGGCCACGCAGACCCACAGCAGGCGCCGCCGGGAGATACCTGCGGCCCGCGCCGCCAGCACGAATTCCGACTCGCGCAAGGCGCGAGCCCGCGCCAGCAGGACCCGCGCCGGCACTCCCCATCCCAGAATCCCGAGCATCGCGAAAGTTATGACTGCCGATACCGCCGGGAGTCGTATTGAGCGGCAGCATCGCCCTCACCATCAGCAGCAAGAAAAGCCAAGGAATTGACAGCATCAGGTCGATCGCGGTCTTGGCGGCGCGCTCCGCTACGCCTCCCCGGAACCCCGGCATTGCCCCAAACACGAACGCAAGCAGCATCGAAAGCCCCGCGGCAGCCGGAGCCAGCGTCAAGGAGACGCGCGTTCCGTGCATCAGCCTGGCCAGGCGGTCACGCCCCAGAGAGTCAGTCCCCAGCCAGTGCATCGCGCTCGGCCCACTGGAGAAATGCTCGCGGTCTTGCCGGCTGTAGTCGAACCCCGGCAGCACGCTGCCCACCACACTGAGCAACGCAATCACCGACGCCAGGACAAGAGCTGCGCGGCGCAAAGATTTCATGTGGCGTGCCCCAGATCATCCGCCAGCAGATCCGCCCCGGAGTTCGCCAGCACGGTGCAGGTAATCACCAGCACCGAGACGCTGATGAGAACCGGGAGGTCGCGGCCCAACGCGGCTTGCCAGGCGAGTTGACCCACCCCCGCCGTCCCGCACAAGGCCTCCACTGGAATCGCACGCTCCCACCGCAACTCCGACGGAGACGCCTACCAGCGCCAGCAACTCCCGCCGAATGACCGGAAGATGTGCCACAACAGCACCCGCCATGCGCCGCGCCCCTTGGGCGCGGGCGGTCACAACGTGCGGCATCCTTTCCGTCCGCGCGCACCAGGTTGTGCAGGTAGCGATAGAACTTGGGAAACACGGTCAGCGCGATGGCCAGAGATGCCGGCGCATCGGCCAGCACCAGCAACAACGCGACAGCTCCTACGGGCAGACATAAGAGGGCGCCGCCGCTCACTAGAAATACCATGTCCAGTGCGGAACAATCGGCAAGCCACGATGCCAAGACAAGCACCAGCGCTAACGTCCACGCGCAGCCCAGCCCCGCAGCCACCAGCCGCAGTGTGACCAGGCTTCGCTCCGCCAGAAGCTCCTTTACCGGACGTCGCAGCGTTCTGGAGGTCCCGAAGTCTCCCCACAGCATGCGCCGCAGGGAGCCCGCATAGTAAGACACCGTGGCCCGCTCCTCCGGGGATTCCTGTCGGATGGCTTCGACGCTCTCGTGGCTGAGCCGCGTATCCAGCAACCGCTCATCGGCCCCGAATCCCGGAGCGTACCGTGCGAGGGTGGCCGACAGAAGGCCGCCCACCAGCACCGTCAGCAGTGCCAGCACGATCCGCTCGGCCAATGTTTTCCACCAGCGCATGGCTCACTCTCATTGCACCGACGCCATGAGCGACGGCAATTCGCTGGGTCCTGGCGCTTGCCGCTGCTGCTTCTTTTTGGCGTACATACGTTTATCGGCCTCCACCAGCAACTGTTCAGCGTCACGAGCATCTTCGGGAAAGAATGCGGCGCCCACGCTGGCCGACAGGGCCGCTCCCGGACATGCCTGGCGCACGCTTTCCTCGGCCACAACGTTCACACGGTGGCAAATCTCTTCCACCGCCTTGCGACTCATGCCAGGCGTGACCATCACGAACTCGTCACCGCCCATGCGCGCGATGAAGTCGTAATCCCGGCAGACTGAACGCAGCTGCGTGGCAAACGCCTCCAGGACCTTGTTGCCCGCCAAGTGGCCGAACTGGTCGTTGAGCGCTTTAAAACCGTTAAGGTCGCACACGATGGCCGCCAACCTGCTTCGCTCGCGCGAGCAGCGCGAAATCTCTGCGTCAAGGTGCTGAAACAGCGTGCGCGCATTGGGCAGTCCGGTGAGGTAGTCCACCTTGGCCGAGTCTGCCGCGGCCTGGTACTGGATCGCATTGCTGATAGAAGCCGCAATCTTCTCTGCCATCCCAAGAAGAATCCGCAGGTGGTCGGAGGAGAAGGCATCCGCCTCGCTTTGGTACACCGCCAGCACGCCGAGAACTTCGTCTTCTCCGCGTACCAGCGGTACCGCGAGGGCCGAAGACATTAAACTGGCGGCGCTGCTGCCCTTCAGGTATCCGCTCTCTACCGCTGGATTACCGTTGAGAATTGCCTGGCGGTTCTGTGCCACCCAACCCGTCAGGCCTTCACCGATGGGTATCTCCAGCGCAGCAAATACCCGGAAATCATCTCCGATCACATACTCTGGAATCAGCTTGCCGTCGCGTACCAGGTAGATCGCCGCAGTGTTGTACGGAACCAGCTTTCCCACCCGCGTGGCCACTAGCGAGAGCGTCTCGTGCAGGCTCAGCGAACGCCCCACATCGCTGCTGAACTCCAGCAGGATTTGCGCCTCCCGTCGCGCCGCCACAATCGAAGCCAGGAAGTCGTGGCGGCGGGCAGCCGGCTTCGCACTCTCGAAGCCAGCAGCCGGAGCGTGCCCGTTGGTAACCTTCACGTTGGTGGAGAGCTTCTTTGAGTCCGGGTGCTCACAAAGCACGCGGGCTTTGCTCTCGAGTTCCTGATAGCGCCTTTGTAGTACCTCGATGACCCGAGCATCGAACTGCGTACCCGCGCCCCGCGCCACTTCCGCCATCGCCTCGGGCAGCGGAAGGGCTCGGCGATATTGCCGGTCCGAAGCCAGTGCATCCAGGCAGTCAACCGCCGCCAGAATGCGCGCCCCGATTGGAATCTCCTCGCCGCACAGCCCGTCGGGATAGCCCTTGCCGTCCCAGCGTTCGTGGTGGGAGCGCACGATGGGCACCACGGGATAGGGAAAGTTCACCCGCTCCAGGATCTCTCCACCCACGATGGGGTGGATCTTCATCTTGTCAAACTCTTCGGGCGTAAGCTTTCCGGGCTTGTTGATGATGTGTTCCGGCACCGCCAGCTTACCGATGTCGTGCAGCAGGGAGGCCGCCCGCAAAGCTTCGAGGTCGTCTTCCGCCAGTCCCATCTCCTGGCCAACTTCCACAGCGAACACCCGCACTCGCTGCAGATGATCGTGGGTCGTGTGGTCTTTGGCATCGATGGCCAGAGCCAGCGCCTCGATGGTCCGCAAGTGCAGGGAGGCCATCTGCTCGACGTGCTTCTTTTCGTCCTCCAGCTTGCCAAGGTAAAGGCGGTAGGAGCGATAGAGCAGATAGCCCACCGGCACCATCATGGCCGAGGCCTGCCAACCCAGGTGAGCGTTGGACCAGGCCACCGAACAGGCCAAGACTCCGCCCACCAGATAATTGGACAACGACCACAGGTAGAAGCCCGACCAGGTTTTGCCGAAGTCGCGCTTTTCCGTCAGCGCGATCACTTCCGCCACCAGCAGCGTATTGACGAGGAAGTACGCCGCCGATGTCGCCAATAACCGCAACGGCAGGGCCGGACCCAGTACCCTTGCCGACTGATGGAAGACTGTCTGCGCGACTTCAACGGTAAGCGCCATCTGCGCCAGGTTGAAGAGCACATGCACGGCTTCCACCCGGTGCTTGCGCCACAGCGACTGAAAGACCGCCGAGGCGCAGCCCACCACCAGCGCCTCGCCCGGCGACAACTCCACCACCGCCACCAGGTTCACCACCAGGTTGATCGACAGGGTCCCGTTAATCCCCGGCAGCTCCACTTTCAGGGCTGACGCTATGACTGCGGCCACCAGATACGACACAAACAGCCCGGGCAACGTCCATGAGGTTCTCGCCAGCTGCAGCATCAAAGCCATGACGCCCATGATGCAGACCACCGAGATGAACGTGCTCGCTCGTGGCTTCACCCGAAGTACCCTCGTTCCTGTTGCTGCTACCGTTCTCTGCTCTTACCAAGAAAGAGCCTGCGGCTCAGTTTTCCCCTTTCACCTCGACGCCATTACCCCACATTGCCGAGTTGCCCCACATGGCGGAGTTACCCCACATTGCCGAGTTGCCCCACATCGCGGAGTTGCCCCACATCGCTGAGCTGCCCCACATGGCCGAATTGCCCGAGGGCGGAGCGCCCACGAGAAATTCCGCCGGGCCCCAGACCGCTGCCGGCCCCCACATCGTCGGAGAAGGAGCACTGGCGGTCTTGCCGTAGTACAACGAAAGCCCCCACGGCGTCTGCATATCGGTAACAAAGTAAGCCTGCCCGGTAGAGCTGTCATATGCCGCCGCGGGTGACTTCGCGACACCGGGCGCCTTATCGTTGTTCGTCAGGGCAGCTTGCACATCCAGGAAGCCGGCGCCAACGGTGAAGATGTCGGACTGCACGTTGAAGGTCGAGTCCCCATCCACGACCGTCACATAGCGCGGCAATGACTTGTAGGCCGTCTTCATCAGACGCGCCTTCACCTGGTCGGGCGTGAGCGTCGCATCGTGCTGCAGCATCAACGCCACGGCGCCGCTGACCATCCCGGTCGCCATGCTCGTGCCGCTCAGAACGAAGTAGTGCGACGTAGCCGTGGTACTGCCGCCATTCCAGGAGTAGCTGAGCGGTAACAAATTCTGCGGGTACTTCCACTCCAGCCATGCGGGCGCCGCCAGCGATACCACGCGATTTCCCGGGGCGACGATGTCGGGCTTCACGATGTGGTCCACCGCCGTCGGCCCCTTGGCGCTGTAGCTGGTCATAACGTCATCGCCGCGGTCGGGCGTGCCTTTGCTGTTGGTCGCGCCCACGGTGATCACGTAAGGATCGTTCCCCGGTGACTCGATCATCCCGTAACCCGCGGTCCCAAAGGTGTTGTCCCGGCCTCCGTTGCCGGCCGACACCACCACCACGATCCCTGCTTTCCATGCCTGCTCCACCGCCTGGCATAGCGGATCCTGCTTGTAGCTCTCAAATACCGGATGTCCAATCGAGAGGTTCATGACCCGGATGTTGTAGGTTGACTTTAGCTCGATGGCCGACTGAATCGCCAGGATGACAGCGCTCTCCGTTCCCTGCCCTTGGCCATTCAGCACCTTGAAACTCACCAGATTCACGTTGGGCGCAATGCCCTTGATGGTCAGGTTACAGAACATGCAGATGGAGTCGCTTCCGTTGCCACCGACGATTCCTGCCACATGCGTTCCGTGCCCATACAGGTCGTCCGTGCCTTCGCCGGTGTAATCGAAGCTTGCCAACAGGCGCGAACCACCGCCGGGCATCCCGACGTCGTCCACGCCGTGGACGCCGCTATCGATTACGGCGACGCCGACGTTCGTTCCGTCCAGTCCCATCGCCCAGCCGTAGTTCGCCATGATCGCGGGCGCGGCGTTGTTCAAACTTCCGAGCACTATGCGGTCGGGCGAAACGTAGGCCACCCCGGGGTTCGCCGCAAGGACCGCGAGGGACGACGCCGGAACCGTCGCTTTGACTGCGTTGATCACTCCCAATTGCGCGGTCACCTGACCGCCAGGTAGAGGGATTACGCTCTGCTTCGTTAGCGGCGATACCGCCTTGTATTGCACAATGACCGGAATTGCCTGGCTTCCAGACAACTGCTGAAGTTCAGGAGCCAGCTTCGACACCTGGGCCCACATCACTACAGGAAGCAGCACCATTACCATTAGCCAATTACCGCGGTTCATTGATCAACCTCCATCCCAGTGGGCGGGAGAGATCCATCCCGGACAGCCTTCCATCGCCCATAAGTCCTGGGAGTCCATGAATACCTTCGGCTAAATTGGGATTTTCATAAGCCCGCCGGCACGGGATCGGGTGCGGCAGCCGCTACGGCACACTATCGGGCATAAAAATGTCGGGCTGCCTCCCCAGCAGCCCGACCAAAATCTTCAGTGGATCATTCCGCCGCATCTACCCCCGGAATTTACGTCGCAAAACACTGGCCAAGCCGATCATTCCTGAACCGAACATCATGAGGGTCCCGGGCTCAGGCGTGCTTGCCAGAAAGTCCTGTGCCGTCCCCATGTCTGCGCTTTCTGTCCCCGGTATCGCCGAGTAGAGGAGCACATTTGCGAACTCGCCCATGGTGAACGACTGACTCTGCGCCAACGCCACCAGGGCGGCAGCCTCCGTCGTCAGGCTGGGCTGGCCCTCCAGCAGGTACCAAGTTGCGGCATTGATGTTCGGATCAGCGCCATGGTCAGCCACCGCCATCTCGAACAGGAACGCCGCCTGGTAGTACACCAAATCCGAGGTTGGATCCAGGCTTCCCACGCTGACCACATTGGCCAGCCACGTCTCGCCGCCCTCGATGTGCTCGTTAAAGCCGATGCACATCATCCATTGGTTGGGGCCGCCATTCACACTTAGATCGTATGGATAGCTCGCGACTCCCGAGTAATTCGCTCCCGTAGGAAGTCCCGTGAACTGCATATGAACTGGGGCGGCAACCACCGGCAACGCCAACACTCCCAGTACCAGCAACCAGCAAACACCTTTCATCGCTTTCATTAGTTTCTCTTTCCTTTCTTGGCACAGCCTATTTCGTGGACGCACGCGGCAGCGGACTGTGCTGATCGCAACCTCTGTGCAGTAATCACCCTCGCGAACCATTTGCCGGAGTGCAATTCCCGGCGGCCGCTTGTCGTCAACTCGGCTTCTCCGCCGCTTCCGTGCGGAAGTTCACCCACGCTCCGAACCCGCTGGCAACACCTCCTTTTTGCTGGATATGCCGGACCTGTCCGGCACCGCACAAACGCGCCTGGATTCCGTCCTCCGGCCCGGCGACCAGAGTCACCACCACTTTCAGCTGCGAGCCAATGGGAGGTATCGCCTCCGTCTCCGCAAATACCCCTTCGCGGCCCATGTTCCGGGACCACCCAGTACCTTGACCGCACTTTCCTGAGGCAGACTGCCACTCGAACCAAGCCTCGCCCCGGAGGAGAAAACGTTGCGCCCGCCTCCGGTCTTTCAGGCTTCCGCTTTTCCTTTCGCTCTGGCGCTGTTCCGTCATTTCCTTTTTCTCGTCTTTTCTGCCCACACAGTAGGACGCGCCGGTTGTGCCAGCAAGAGAGCGACTGGCCCGATGTGTTGGTTCTCTATTTGCACCAGACCAATGACTTACAAGGAATGGAGTCGAAGGGAACCTGCTTAGGGGAGGTCGGCTGGGAGTAGCGGGTCCCCGGCGCCAGGGACACTCGTCCACGCTCCCAAACGACTATTGCTAGTGGAAGGCCGAGCGATGAACCGGCTCATGCGAGCGCCGGCCCCGGGCTGGACCGCAGCGTTTCCAGGCAGGTCGCTCATTTTCTACTTGACAGTGCCGCCGGACAATTATTTAATTGTGTCGTTAATTAATTATGAGTGCATATTTGAAAAGCCGTGCTGCCGGGCGCCCCGTCGCCGACCCTGACCGCGATACCCGCGCTCTGCTGCTGAACGCCGCTACCGAACTCTTTGCTGAACATGGAGTCGCCGCCACAGGATTCTCGACCATCGCGCGTCGCGCCGGAGTCACCCCGGCCATGGTGCATTACCACTTCCACGACCGTGAGCAACTGATTGACGCCGTAGTGGACGAGCGCCTAGTTCCCCTTATCACCTACGTTTGGGATCCGGTTCAGCCAGGCGACGTACCCGAAGACATTTTGCGCGGCGTGGTGAAGCGAATGCTGGAGCAGATCCAGCAGGCTCCCTGGGTGCCCTCCACCTGGATGCGCGAGATTCTTAACGAAGGCGGGCTCCTGCGGGGCCGCATGCTGCGGCACCTACCCGTCGAGAAGGTTCGCGTCGTCGGCCGGGCCATCGCTCGCGGGCAGGCGGCCGGTACCGTCAACCACGACCTCAATCCCCTGCTTGTGGTGTTTTCGACCCTGGGACTGGTCATGCTCCACATGGCTACGCTCAACATATGGGCCGAAGTTTTCAATCGTCCCCCGCTCGACTTGAAAGCCATGCAACGCCATATCACGGGACTTTTGCTCCGAGGCCTTACGCCGGAGCCGACGCCGCGACGCAAACCGGTTCGCGCCAGGACATCCCCGCGGAGAAAACCATGACCATTCACTCCCTCCTCTTCCATCGTCTGCTCTTCGCGAGTACGCTCTCCGTGGCCATGCTGATGTCCGGGTGCTCGCGCCATTCCAGTGCCGGCTTTGAGGGCTACGTCGAAGGGAAATACGTGTACGTGGCATCTCCCCAGGGCGGACGTCTGGAGGCGTTGTCCGTCAGCCGTGGCGAGGTGATAGATGCCAGTCATCCGCTCTTCACGCTCGAGCGCGAGCCGGAATCCGCCGCCGTGCAGCAGGCCGAGGAAGTTCTACGAGCTGACGAAGCCCGCCTCGCCGATATCCAGACCGGGAAGCGCCCGCCGGAAATTGAGGCCATTCGCGCCCAACTAGCCCAGGCCCAGGCGGAGAAGCAGAAATCGGCTGACCTGTTGAAGAGCTACGAAAAGCAATACGCGGCGGGAGGTATTTCGGAGACCGACCTGATCACCGCTCGGGCTGCCGTCGAATCCAATGCAGCCCTTGTCCGTCAGTATGAGAAGAACATTGCCGTGGCCGAATTGCCCGGGCGCGAGCAGCAGATTAGAGCCCAGGCCGGAGTCATCGCCGCCGACCGCGACGCCCTGGCACAGGCCCAATGGAAGATGCAACAGAAGCAGATTGCCTCGCCTCGCAGCGGCCTCGTGTTCGACACGTTGTATCGTCCCGGCGAGTGGGTAGCAGCCGGCAGCCCCATTGTCCAACTTCTACCGCCGGAAAACATCGAAGTCCGCTTCTTCGTGCCCGAAACGACGGTTGGCAGCCTAAAACTTGGCCAGACGATCAACGTGCATTGTGACGGCTGCACGACTGACGTGTCCGCCGCCATTACGTTCATCTCGAATCAAGTGGAGTACACGCCTCCGGTCATCTACAGCAACGAGAACCGCTCCAAGCTGGTCTTCATGGTGATCGCCAAACCGGCGGTGGACAAAGCTCCCCAGCTCCATCCCGGCCAGCCCCTCGAGGTCACGTTGCAATGACGGATTCCGCCAACTCCGAATACGCCATTGACGTCCAAGGCCTGAACAAGCATTTCGGCGACAAACACGTGGTGAACAACGTTTCCTTGCGCGTCCGTCGTGGGGAAATCTTCGGATTCCTCGGCCCCAACGGCAGCGGTAAGACCACGACCATCCGCATGATGTGTGGCCTCCTTCATCCCGACTCCGGCAGCGGGACCTGTCTGGGCTACGACATCATTCGTCAAAGCAGCGACATTAAGCGCAATGTGGGCTATATGACCCAGCGCTTTTCGTTCTGGGACGACCTCACCATCAAGGAGAACCTCGACTTTGTCGCCAGCATGTACGACGTACCCAACCGCCGCGACGTCGTCCGCCAGACCATTGCCGACCTTGGCCTAACCGGCCGCGCGAAACAACTCGCCGGCGAACTTTCCGGCGGATGGAAGCAGCGCATGGCCCTTGCCGCCTGCATGTTGCACAATCCGAAGCTCCTCCTGTTGGACGAACCCACTGCCGGAGTCGACCCCAAAGCGCGCCGCGATTTCTGGGACGAGCTCCAGGTGCTCGCGGCCAATGGCATTTCGGTTCTCGTCAGCACTCATTACATGGACGAGGCTTCGCGCTGCCACAAGCTTGCCTACATAGCTTACGGCAAGCTCCTCGCACAAGGCACCGCCGCCGAAGTCATCGCGCAGCAGCACCTCAGCAGCTGGGCCATCCGCGGCACCGGCCTGATCCAGTTGCAGGATGCGCTTCGCGGCCAGCCTGGCGTTGACCAGACCGTCATCTTCGGTGACAGCTTGCACGTCAGTGGCACCGACTCCACGGCGCTGGCGCGCACCGTATCAGCCGAGGCCGCGGCCAAGGGGCTGCACGTTGAAACCATCGATACAAGCCTGGAGGATGTCTTCATCTACATGATGACCCGCTCCTCGGACAACTTCGGAGGACAGGCATGACGCGGAACAGCGTATTCTCGCTTGCCCGTTGGTGGAGCATCGTTCGCAAGGAGTTCCTCCAACTTCGCCGCGACCGCGTCACCTTCGCCATGATCGTGGGCGTGCCCATTATTCAGATGGCGCTCTTCGGTTACGCCATCAACACCGACCCCAAGCACCTCGACACAGCCATCATCGACGCCGACAAAACCGATGTCACTCGCAGCTTCTTGTGGGGGCTAAAGAACTCCGGTTACTACAAGTTCGTCGGCGAGTTGCCCAACGAGGCGGCCGGACGCGAAGCCCTCAATCAGGGCAAGGTGCTGTTCGTGGTTAACATCCCTGCGGGATTCACCCGTGCGCTCCTGCGCCACGAACATCCTTCGTTGTTGATTGAAGCGGACGCCACCGATCCAAGTGCCGCTTCCAACGCACTCTTCGCGCTCAACGGAATCGTTCAGACACTCATCCAAAAGGAACTCACCGGGCCGCTCGCCCAGCTGGCTGGAACTCCGCCACCTTTCGACGTGCGTCTGCACCGGCTCTACAACCCAGACGGCATCACGCAGTACAACGTGGTGCCCGGCCTGATGGGAGTAATTCTCACCTTGACCATGGTGATGATGACCGGCCTCGCCATCACCCGCGAACGCGAGCGGGGCACGATGGAAAACCTGCTCGCCATGCCGGCAACTCCGATTGAGGTGATGACCGGAAAGCTGATTCCCTACATCGGCATCGGGCTGATCCAATCGAGCATCATCCTGTTGGCGGCCCGCTTCGTCTTTCACGTTCCGTTCTTTGGCAACGTCGGCGCGATCTATCTTGTCGCGCTGCTGTTTGTGGCCGCGAATCTCACCGTCGGCATTACGCTTTCATCGCTGGCACAAAACCAATTGCAGGCTGTCCAACTCACCGTCTTTTACTTCTTGCCCAATATTCTGCTCTCGGGATTCATGTTTCCCTTCCAGGGCATGCCGGGCTGGGCGCAATTCCTCGGCAACTTGTTGCCCCTGACTTATTTCAACCGTCTCATTCGCGGCATCATGCTCAAAGGCAACGGCTGGGCGAACTCGTGGCCCAGCGTCTGGCCGCTCATCGTCTTCACGCTGGTTGTCATGTCAATAGCGGTCAAAACCTACCGCCGGACGTTGGATTGAGGTGCGCGCAATGAACCTTTTGACGAAGACCACCACCTGGCACGCCACCAAAGCTTCGGTCGCCTATGCGACGCTATCGGCCCTGATCGCGGTGGGCCTCTTAGCGGCATGCACGGTTGGACCGCGCTACCACACTCCGGCGCCACCGACCGTCGCCACCTACACCCCGGAACCGCAACCATCCACTACGGTCAGCTCCCCCGGCCCAGCCGGATCTCCGCAGCACCTGAACGCCGTGACGGACATCCCCGCGCAATGGTGGACCCTCTTCCAGTCCCCCGAACTTGATCGGCTGGTCCGCGAAGCGCTCGCTAACAGTCCCACGCTCGCACAAGCTACCGCACGCCTCAAGCAGGCGCAGGAGGAGTCCAACGCCCGCACCGGTGCCACAAAATATCCCTCAGCCAACGTCAACGTTTCCGCACAGCGTGAACAGGTTGACCTTGCCACCTTTGGTGTTCCCTTCCCCAGTCCGCCGCCTTTCGGATTGCTGAACGGTTCGGTGGCCGTCTCGTACGCACTTGACCTCTTTGGAGCCAACCGCCGACTCATCGAAAGCCTGAACGCCCAAGTCGAATATCAGAACTGGCAACTGCAAGGCGCGCGGCTCATGCTGGCCGGCAACGTCGTCTCGGCCGCGATTCGTCAGGCGCAACTGCGTTCGCAAATCGAACTCACTCGCCAGATGCTCGACCTGCAGCAGCAGCAACTTTCGATCATCGAGCAGCGCGTACAAGCCGGCGGACTCGCACGATACAACATCAGCCAGCAGCGCACTCTGGTCGAGCAGATCCGCGCCGCAATCCCGCCCCTCGAACAGCAGCTCGACGTGGTGAACCACCAACTGGCCGTGCTCGTCGGCAAATCGCCAGCAGAGGCCGACATCGGAGCCATCACGCTCGACCAGCTCCACCTTCCCGAAGAACTGCCCTTGAGTCTTCCGTCATCGTTCGTCCGCCAGAGACCCGACATCCGCGCCGCCGAGTCCCTTATGCACCAAGCGAGTGCCAACGTGGGCGTTGCGACCGCCAACCTTTACCCGCAAATCACTCTCTCCGCCAGCGTTGGGGCGATCGGCACCAGCTTTACTGAAGGCGGAAATATTTGGAGCTTTGGCGGCGCGCTCGCACAGCCGATCTTCAACGGAGGCGCCCTGCGCGCAGAAAAGCGCAAAGCAGTCGCGTCCTACGAAGAAGCCGGATCCAACTACCAACAAGTGGTTCTTCAGGCTTTCGAGCAGGTCGCCGATACTCTCCGCGCTATCGAGCACGACGCGCAAACCCTCCAGGCGCGTTCTGAAGCCGCCGCCCAGGCCGAAGCGACCTTCAACATCGCGACCCAGCGCTACACCGCCGGAGGCATCAGCCAGCTAGCTCTGCTGGACGCTCAGCGCCAGTACTTGCAGACGACTCTCGATCGCACTACTTCCGCCGCTGCCCGGTACTCGGACTCGGCGTCGCTGTTACAGGCGCTCGGAGGTGGGTGGTGGAACGAAAACTCCACCAAAACGTCGACCACTGCTGGGTCCCACAAGGCGCCGTAGGCGCGCCCGGATATCACGAAGCGCCCTGCCTCAACGTCGCTGTCGACTCGCCTCCGGAGCCTTCGCCTCCCCCGGTAGAATCGAGGCGCTGAACAGTTGTTCCACTTCGTTGTCCCGAAGTATCTGCTTCCATGCAAACAGAACCGGGTCGCCGGTTCCCTCTCCGTCCTTTGGATACTGATTCCGTAAGTACTCTCCCACTGCCTTCTGCACCGCAGCCACCTTGGCTGGGTTGTCGGCAATTGGCTTCACCAACACCCAGAGCAAACGGTTGAACGCCGAAACATAGCTGTCGTAGTAACCCTCCGACAGCACTACCACCAAAAACGTCGGCGATCGGCGAACTGCCGTACCGTTTCGTACGGCGTAAAAATACACCGGTGTCTGATTGTCCCCGTCCCGTGGAAGCGCTATGCGCAATTCGTTCAGTTCCGGCCCGACCGCATTCGCCAGGCAGCGATTCATCAGTGCCACCGCGATATTCACGTTGGCCTTCTGCATCTCCGCAAGCAAACCAACCTCATCGGGAAGCTCCGCCCCTGTCCCGGCAAACCGCGCGACTATTCCCCTAGTCGGGACCGTCACCGGCGTGATTGGCTGAAAGACTGCTGGCCCAGCATCGCTTCGCGGCATGACCGCGCTCGACCATGCCCCTTCGCCAGTCTTGTACCAAAGCAACTGCCGATTCCCCGGTGCGTATAGAAATTCATCGATGCCCTTGCCGGCCATCTCCCAAATCGGCGTCAAATCAGGCAGATCGAGCCAGTCCACGGTCAGCGATTCAGGCGGCAACTCCTCACCGCCGTCAAAGCGCTTCATCTTCAGCGGATCGTAATTAAGGTCACGCGTCGTTTTTACGACTGCACCCCGACGCGCCACGAACCGCTCGCCCTTGATTTCGATCGTGTCCGACTTGAATTCCACCGTCGCGCGGTAGATGTCCTCGCCGTTCCATTGATCTCGCTTCGGCCATAAGAACGGCCCGTCAAAACGGGTCCATTGCTCTCCGAACTTGCGGCCCATAAGTGTGCTGTCTTTCTCCTCGTCCCGCTCTTCAACCCACGAGGGGTTCCACGTCGCCTCGTCGTTATTCAAGTAGATCGGAAATTGCTCCACTCGAAAGATGGCGCCGGTGCGGGTCACCCTCACCACGTCCATACGCTCTTCGTACTCCAGCTTGCTGATAGGCCGCGCAATGTCCCACCCCGGTCGATACAGCAAAAAGCCGCGCGTCGATCCGGGCGGAATGATTACTGGCAACTGGTGGCTTAACCGCTTGCTGAGGTCCTGCCAGTCGGGCAGTACCGGTACGCCGTAGCCAATCTTCGTCATCTCTCGCTGCCACTTCTCCCACTTGTCGTCCCGCGCAATTAGCTCTACCGTCATGGCATACAATCGCAGCGCCTCTCTAAATGTCAGGGTCTTCCTGGGTACCCGGTACTTCACACCTTTGACCGTCGTCGCCTCCAGTGTCATCTCGCGAACGCCCTCGCGCAGGCGCTGCAAGCTCTGCGATGCGTAGTCGTCCAGCTTAGTGTCGGCAAGCAGCTCGTCGCGCAGGGCTGCCAATCGCCCGCTCGCGTCACCCGGCTCCAGCGAGCAAATCATCGAAATGAGAGGAATCGGACTGCGCCCTGGATCTTCATTGGCAAACGCCGCATAGAAACGGAGATCGGTTGCATCTCGCGGATTGATGCTGGTTTGTCCTTCCTCGGACTTGACTCCCAATTGCGGAAAGTACTTCCAGATCACCTCCCACCCACGAAGCGTCATCTCGTTCAACGCCGCCAGGGCTTCCGTCGGAGCCTGCGCCTTACTTTCGTACGCCCCGATTTGTATTGGGTTCAATGCCGTGACGCCCCACGGCAATTCCGGGCGCTTTGGCTTTCCGGGTATTTGCTGCTGACCTGCAAGACACGGAGGGCCTGCACAAATGGCAAGTAGCATCGCGAGGAGCAGGGTAGAGCTTCCAACTGCTCGTAGCGCGTTGGTGCGGCTATTCATTGAACGCCGACTCTGATGGACCGATTGGCGAACGATCTGCTCAGCACATGCTGCCTAACCTACGAGGCGTACAGCCAAGGGAGTGGATGGAGTACCGTATTTTATCCCGCCGCTTTCTCATTTCGTTTATTTTCTGCAAGCTATCTCATCGTGCCGGGAGGCTCTTTACATGCAGCCGATACTCTACTGCTCGCTCTCCCAGGCACGATCCTCGAGGAATTGCGCCCCGCAATGCGCACATGACACCGCATCCCCGGACAATCGCGCCATGCGATAATTGCCTTACCACTACGGCCCTGTAGCTCAGATGGATAGAGCAGCAGTTTCCTAAACTGTTGGTCGGCAGTTCGACTCTGCCCAGGGCCTCCATCCCCACCTGAATCAGCCAGTTATCAATCTCCCCGCGTCGTCAGGTCGTCCGTGTCGCCGACACCCGGCTCGTTGTTGGAAATCCTTGCCTGGCACTTCAGTCCATTCGAGTTGGTGCGTGCTTTGACTGGGCGTGGCGTCTCCGCGAGAGGGAAGCTTCTCCATCTCTCGCAAACGGGCGTAGCGATTCCTAGGCTATAAATGGATAATGATGGCGTGATGTTTTCTCTTGGGACTCTCCCGCCGCGAATTCCTCCGGCGCGCCGCCATCCTCGGCGCGACGCTCGCTATGGAATCCGTTGACTTCTTCGCCGCCGCTGCAGTTCTGCGCCCGGCAGCCCTCGATCTTTTCTCTTACTCCGACATCACTTTGAGTCGTGATCTGCCACAGCGGCAGCTTGAGAACACACATACAGTCCTCATGTCCCTCGACGAAGACGCGCTGATGAAACCCTTCCGCCTCATGTCGGGCAAACCAGCACCCGGCACAAGACCTAGGCGGATGGTACATGTACAAGCCCGACTACGACTACCGCAAAGACAGCGCCGGCCTGTGCCCGGGTGGCACGTTCGGCCAGTGGATCTCCGCCCTGTCTCGCTACTACGCGATCACCGGAGATCAGGCCACGCGTGAAAAAGTCCTGCGTCTCAATCAGCTCTATGCCCAGTCGCTCGGCCCAGGCTTCTTCGACAAGAACCGCTTCCCTGCCTATTGCTACGACAAACTGGTCTGCGGACTCATCGACTCGCACCAGTTCGCCCACGATCCCAACGCCTTCGCGATTCTCCAACAGACTACCGACACCGTACTGCCGTATCTTCCGCCTCACGCCGTGGACCGCGAGCAATCCTGGCGGCCAGGCAAGGAGAACGACATCTCGTACAACTGGGACGAGTCCTATACCCTTCCTGAAAACCTGTTTCTCGCCTATCAGCGGGGCGCCGGTGAGCGTTACAGGCAGCTCGCCGTCCGCTTCCTCGACGACCAGACCTATTTCGATCCCCTGGCGGCGGGCGTCAACGTGCTCCCCGGCAAGCACGCATACAGCTACGTGAATGCACTCAACTCCGCGATGCAGGCCTACCTCACGTTGGACAGCGAGAAGCATCTTCGCGCGGCACGGAATGGTTTCGAAATGCTGGTGACGACGCAGAGTTTCGCCACCGGAGGCTGGGGCCCCGATGAACTTTTGCGCGAGCCCAACACCGGGGCGCTTGCCGACACGCTCGCCGACCAGCACAAGAGCTTTGAAACACCGTGCGGCGCGTATGCGCACTTCAAACTCACTCGTTCGCTATTGCGCGTGACCCGCGACGCACGTTACGGCGACAGCATGGAGCGAGTGCTCTACAACACCGTCCTCGGAGCCAAGCCACTCCAACCTGATGGCACTGCCTTTTACTACTCCGACTACAGCTTTCACGGCCAAAAGACATACTCCAATCACCGTTGGCCTTGCTGCTCGGGCACGCTCCCGCAGATCGCCGCCGACTACCGCATCAGCTCATACTTGCACGATGACGACGACCTATACGTCAACCTTTACATTCCTTCGACGCTGCGCTGGAATCGCGCCGGTAATCAGATCGAGCTGCAGCAGACGAGTATTTATCCCTTCGAAACGGTGGTCGAGTTTGATCTCACTCTGACGCGTCCAGCGGAGTTTGCCGTGCACTTTCGGGTTCCGGCGTGGTCAAGTGATGGGTCGATTTCAGTGAATGGGACTACGCTCGCTGGTTCGTCTAGCGCCTGGAAGATTTTCGCCCATTCGCCGCCGATGGAAGTCCGGCGACCGCATTGTGCTGAACCTGCCCATGACCACGCGTCTCGAGGCCATTGACCGGCAGCATCCCAATCTCGTCGCGCTAATGTATGGCCCGCTGGTGTTGTTCCCGATCGCCAAGGAGGCTCCGTCGGTGACGCGCCGCCAATTGCTCGCCGCCAAGCGCGCCGCGGGAAGGTCGTGGGAAGTCTCCAGCTAGCGCCGGTCCGCTACTTTGCTGCCGTTCGTAGAAATCTCCGACGAGTCGTATACCACATACGTCCGTGTTGGTTGAAGTGCTTCACTGATGGCTGCATCCCAATAAGTTGCGGAGCGGCGCGATCTGTTCCAGGAATCTCCCTGCTCCGCAATGCCGTTTCCCGTATCATGGAAGCGCTGCGGTCAACCATGTTCCTGTCGCTGGCCGGTTGGCCCCAAAAGTGAGGACCCATGCCCTATTTGTCACGCCGAAGTGCCGCATTTGCCCTGGCAATGACTGCTTTTCTGGCCACCCTGCTTACGGTTTCCTGTCGCCGCAACTTCGACGAAGGAGTCATCCACAAGGACGATTATCAGCAGGCGTACATCTACGCCTTCCCCATGATTGCCAACTACAAGGCCATGTACGAGTTCAATGTCGACAAATCGAACCCGCAATATAAGGGTCCGTTCAACACAGTGGTCAGCGACTCGCACGTATTCACGCCCAAAGACACTTCGGTGGTTACGCCTAATTCCGACACGCCGTATTCCATGCTACAGGCCGACCTGCGGGCCGAACCCGTCGTCTTCTGCGTTCCCGACGTGCCCAAGGACCGCTATTACTCCGTTCAGTTGGTCGACATGTATACCTTCAACTACGGATACGTCGGGTCGCGCACCACCGGCAATTTCGCCGCCTGTTACATGATCACCGGCCCCGGCTGGCACGGTGTCACGCCGGCGGGAATCAGCAAGACGTTCCAGTCTGAGACGCAATTCAGCCTGGTTATCTTCCGTACGCAACTGTTCGGCCCCAGTGACATCGGCAACGTCAAGAAGATCCAGGACGGATACACCGCCCAAACCCTCTCAGCGTACACCCACACGCCGCCGCCGCCCGCGCCGCCGGCTGTTGAATTCCCCAAGTTTACGGAAGACGCCTTCAAGGGCGACTTTCCCAAATTCCTCAATTTCCTCCTGCAATTCTGCCCCGACGTCCCCGAAGAGGCCGCGCTGCGTTTGCAGTTTGCTACCATCGGCATTGGACCGGGGAAAACTTTTGATGCGTCCCTGCTCTCGCCCGCACAAAAGCATGAAATCGACGCTGCAGTCAAAGACGGATACGCTGCCATCGCGGACCGCAGCGACCAACTGGGAAAGAACGTCAATGGATGGCGCGTCTCATCTCCCTTTGGCAACCGCGACTTCTACCATGGCGACAACCTCAGCCGTGCCGCCGCTGCCATGGCCGGCATTTACGGAAATGATGCCGAAGAAGCGATGTACCCGGCGACGAAGGTTGACGGCATCGGTGCCCCCCTCGACGGCAGCAAACACAGTTACACCCTGACTTTCGCCCCCAACCTCCTTCCGCCGGTCCGTGCTTTCTGGTCGGTCACCATGTACGATGCCAAAACGCAACTGCTTATCGACAATCCGATCAATCGCTACGTCATCAATTCGCCCATGTTACCCGAGCTCAAGAAAAACGCCGACGGCTCGCTTACCCTCTACATCCAGAAGGACGAACCTTCGGCCGACAAGAAATCGAATTGGCTGCCGGCGCCCAATGGGCCAATCTATCTGGTGATGCGACTCTATTGGCCTCGCCGTAACCCTCCGCCATCCATCCTGCCGCCTGGCGAGGGCACCTGGGGACCGCCGGGAGTTCTGCAGATCCACTGATCTCAGACGCGGGTCCAGCGCATCTCGCAACGAATGCAAATGGCAAAGGGCATGGATCACTCCGTGCCCTTTGCTTCGCATTGGGGTTAAGGGGAGGAACAACCGCCCCAAGCGAAGACTCCTGACTATTCCCCTCGCGCTTTACATCCCCGGCGAACCGGACGCCGGGCTGTTGGCGTGCAGAACCCGGAATGTGCTTCCGCCGTTGCCCCACACCAGCACCATCGCGTCCTGTCCTTTGGGAACGCTGGAGAGGGCTTTCTGCACATCAGCGGCGGTTGGTGTCGGCTTGCGATCCACGCTTTGGATGACGTTACCGGGCTGCAGTCCGGCATCCTCCGCGGGGCTTCCGGGCTGGACCTGCTGGATGACGGCGCCCTTCAGGCTCGCCGGCGCCTGGAGTTGGTCGCGCACATCCGAGGTGAGGTCGCCGATCCCGATTCCCCAGCGCGGCTTGCCGTTGTCGGCGCTGGCGGACAAATCGTCCTTCTTGTCCTTGGCACCGAGTTCTTCCAGTGTGACCGGCACGTTTACGCTATTGCCGTCGCGCTTTACCTCCAGGGCCACCTTGGTCCCGGGCCGCATGGAGCTCACTTCCGCCTGGAGTTGGCCGGCATCGGCAACTTTCTTTCCGTTGAGCTCGACAATGACGTCACCGACTTTCAGGCCGGCGCGCGCACCGGGCGAGTCAGGCTGAACTTCGCTGATGACCGCACCGCTTGGATCCTTGAGGGCAAAGAACTTCGAGTTCTCCGGGGTCACGTCCGTGATGCCTACTCCTATATAGGAGTGGGCTACTTTGCCGTAGCGGACCAGGGAGTCCACGGTGGGCTGAACAATCGACGTCGGAATGGCGAATCCCATCCCCGAAAAGCTGCCCGAAGGCGAGATCAGGAAGGTGTTGATGCCCACCACTTCGCCGCGGGCATTAACCAGTGGCCCGCCCGAGTTGCCGGGATTGATGGCGGCGTCGGTCTGGATGTACTGCCCGGGCTTACGCGGATCGTCGTTATAAGGGTTGGGGCGGTTCAACGCGCTGACGATGCCGCGGGTGACCGTGAACCGGAACCCGAACGGGTTACCGAAGGCGAGCACTGTCTGTCCCGGATGAAGCTGCGAGCTGTCGCCCAGCGGGATGTTGGGGAAGTTGCTGCCCTCGATCTTGATTACCGCGAGGTCCGTCAACGGGTCGGCTCCGACCAGCTTAGCCGTGAAGGTGCGCCGGTCGCTCAGCGTGACTTTGATGTCGGTGGCTCCGTCCACCACATGGTTGTTAGTGATGATGTAGCCATCCGGCGAAAAGATAACGCCGCTGCCGCTTCCGTGGGCGTACTGCGGCTGGGCCTGCCCGCGCATACCGAACTGCTGCTGGAAGAACTGCTGCATGCCTTCCGGCAAGCCTTCGGGCATCCCCTGCATGGCAGCCTTCTGGTTCACTTTGGAGGTGACATTCACGTTCACGATGGCCGGGGTGACGCGGGCTGCGACCGTCTCGATGGCCTGGTCGAGCGAAAGTAGTGCGCCTATCTTACTGTCGTCGAGAGGCGCTGTGTTGGACGTGGGTGAGGCATGCACCCAGGTGGGTTGAATAAAGTGGTAGGCGCCGAGTCCGGCTAGCAGGGCGACTGCCAGGACGGCGGCTCCAATGCGACGCTTGCTGGATGGGATGTTCATCGTTCGTTTGCTCCTGTAAATCTGATTTCTGTAAAACTAAACATTTAGTTGACGTACGGGAAGCTCACTTCGTTAGCACACCACTCGACTAAATCTGTTTTCGGATGGACCCGTTGAGCGCGGCGCTCTGGGCGGAGGTGAGGCGAAGCACTGTGACCCGCCACAGGACGGGGCCATCGGGGCCGAATGCTTCTCCTCGGAAAATCACAAGCACTTGATAATCAGTAAGATGCGGTGACGATGTTGCAACAGAGACCGGCGGAAGCAAGGCCTCGTCGTCGATCCGAAGATTGATCGCCGCACTTTGCAGGACGGTTGGGACAGGCTGCGATTCGAACCGCTTTGTATTTGTGGTGTGACGAGCCGACTTCGGAGGGCTCGGGAAGGTACTGATCTGCCTCGAAGAGTCGCCGGAAAATGCGATATTTACAGGCTTTAGGCGAATATTCGACGCCGACAAACCGGGAGGCGCCACGGATTGCGCGATCTGGTCATTAGGGCCGTCGGAGAAAGCAATCCAGTGCGGCGAACGGACCGCGCCGTAGGCAGACACGACGGCGGCGAGCGAGATCAGAGCAATTGCTGGCCTTCCTATCCGTAATGATATCTGCAGGTTACGGTCCTTACGGAGAATGGCTGACAGCCGAACCTTTAACTGCTGTACATGCCCGACGGCGGCTTGGGCTAGCTGGATGCCGCGGCGTAGAAAACTCTTCTCGGCGAGGGTAACCAGCGATTCCGCATAGGCGCGCGGAGCGAAATTGGCGGCCAGCACGGCATCATCGCAAGCCATTTCGCGCTCCAGCGTCAGCCGCGAATCGATGAACCACACCGCTGGGTGAAAGAAAAATAAAGCCCTTATCAACTTTTGCGCCAAGTTGGTCCAGTCGTCAAACCGCCGCAGGTGTGCCAGCTCATGGACGAGAATCGCGTTGAGTTCCTGCGGGGGAATCTCGGCCAGCGACCAAGCGGGAAGGACGACCATGGGGCGGAAGTATCCGATGGCTGCGGGAACACGTACGGCATTGGAAATACAGAGGGTTACTCCGCGCTGCCGGAGCATGCGAGCCAGGCTCTCGCGCAGCATCGGGTTAAGCTGCTCGGGATGGACTGGCGTGCAACTGGCGCGCAGCCGCTGCAAACGATAGAGCCCATGAGAGATATGGATTAGGCCGAGCGACGTTCCGATGATCCAGCTGATCAACAAATAAAATGCGAGCGATTCCGGCAGCGTGATCACGCTCGCAACCCGGGTCGGTTGCGTCACGGAGGAGGCGGCCGCGACGGACCCGACCCAAGGCAAGAGTGCAATTCCGATAAGTGCAACAAACCAAACGGCAAAGCGGGTGCCGGAAGAGGAGCGGCCGGCCAGTCGGGAGACCAACCAGGCGAGTGCTGCCAAACAGGTTCCAGCCAGAAGGCTGTTCAGGAGACCTCCCGCAGCCAGGCGTGCGAAAGGGCTGATATCGAGGGAATTGAACGGCATCTCGGCTACTCCCTCTCTTTCAAGTATTGCTTTAAGTGTTGTAGCTCATCTCCAGAAAGGCCGGAGTCTTCTAAAATGTTCAGGACGAGGAGCTCGTGCGAGTTATGAAACAGCCTTTGCACCAGATGACGAACTTCAGAGCGGGCGGCCTCGGAGCGCTCGACCATAGGGGCGTAAACGTAAGCGCGACCGTCACTGGACTTGGCGTGAGCGACGTAGCCCTTCTTGTCCAGAATTCGGATGATGGTCAGTACCGAGTTGTAGGCCAAGGGTTTATCGCCGGGGAGGGCTTCCAGCACCTGCTGCACGGTGGAGGGCCCACGCTGCCAGAGGACTTCCATCAACCTCAATTCGGCCTCGGTCAGGTTCGCGGATGGTTTCGGCGGCACGAGGTTTGGACGGGGGTGGTCGAAAAAGGTAACTAAAGGATTAGTTCGGGCCGGAGATCCTCCGATGGCGTGCCAGACCTGGCCGTCTGGAGCCGAGCTTATAACAATTGTAATAATAGTGTTTTCGTGGTTTTGGGCGCTAAGTCGACCTGGCGGCCAAACCCTCGACGGGGACCGATTTTGTCGAGAAGGCGGAACGGTCATAAGTGACCTCGCTCACGTCCGAACGTGATAAGACATATGGAGCGAGGGTAAGTTGAAAACCAGCATTTTTGAGATTTTCAAAATCGGGGTGGGGCCGTCGAGTTCACATACGGTGGGCCCGATGAGGGCGGCGCGACAGTTTGTGCTGGACTTGCAGGAGCGTGGTTTGCTTGACGGCGTCGATCCCGACCCTATTGAGAATCATCGCGAACAAAGGGGGCCTTCGACTCCGCTCGGGCTGACACCCAAAGTTCAGGTGGCGCGGGTGCAGGTGGAGTTATTTGGTTCGCTGGCGCTTACGGGGCATGGGCACCAGACGGACCGGGCGGTGTTGCTGGGATTGTCGGGCGAAGCGCCCGAGACGATCGATCCGGCGACGATCTATGCGAAGGTCGGCGAGATTCGGCAGCAACGCAAAATGAAGCTGCTGGGCGAAATGTCGATTCGCTTCCACGAAGATACCGACCTGCTGTTCCTCAAGACGCAAACTCTCCCGGGACACTCCAACGGGATGAGATACACGGCGTTCGATGTGGCGGGCGCGGAGTTATATTCGGCAATTTTTTATTCGGTGGGCGGCGGATTTGTGGTGCGCGAGGGAGAAGCGGCAGGCAAGTCGCAGTTGAAGGCGCCTCCCTTCCCTTTCACGAGCGCGGACGAATTATTGGCGATTGGAGAGAGAGCGAAGCTTGCGATCTGGCAGATTGTGCTGGAGAACGAGAAGACATGGCGCAGCGAGTTGGAGATTCGCGAGAGTATGCAGCGCATCTGGGGCGTGATGGAGGCCTGTGTGCAACGCGGGCTGGAGACGGAAGGTGTACTGCCGGGCGGATTGAACGTGAAGAGGCGGGCCCCGCGGCTGGCGCGCAGGCTGAAAGAAATCGGGTCGGGCGACCCACTGGCTCCGATGGATTGGGTGAACGTATACGCCATGGCCGTGAACGAAGAGAATGCCGCTGGCGGACGGGTGGTAACGGCTCCGACGAATGGAGCTGCGGGAATCATTCCCGCCGTGGGGCATTACTATCTGCGCTTCGTGGAAGGCGCGTCCGAGGAAGGATTGTTTCGATACTTCTTAACGGCGGGAGCGATCGGGATTTTGTACAAAGAGAACGCGTCAATCTCCGGGGCCGAGGTGGGATGCCAGGGCGAGGTGGGCGTGGCGTGCTCAATGGCGGCGGGCGGACTGGTGGCGGCACAGGGCGGTACGAACCTACAGGTCGAGTACGCGGCCGAGATCGGCATGGAACACAACCTGGGGATGACATGCGATCCGATAGGCGGTCTGGTACAGATTCCGTGCATCGAGCGAAATGCCATGGGTTCGGTGAAGGCGATTAACGCTAGCCGCATCGCCATGCGCGAAACAGGCGAACACAAGGTATCGCTCGATCAGGTGATTGCGACGATGTACCAGACCGGGCTGGACATGCAGTCGCGGTACAAAGAGACATCACTGGCGGGGCTGGCTCTGAATGTGATTGAGTGTTGAAGAAGCAACTAGCAATTAGCAGCTAGCTTTTCGCCTACATAGAAAGACACAGGAAACCGACGGACCCTTCGCCGCAGGACAAGCGCGGGTGGAGCGAGCAGACCCTTCGACTCGCTGCGCTCGCTCAGGATCCCGCCTGCTGGCTCCCGCTTCGCTCACGCCAGCAAAACGGCTCGACTTAACCCTTCGTTACAAAACGACACAGTACGTCTCAGCGTGGAATAAGAGAATTGGAGATAAGGAGAGACCCACAATTTCTAACACTGGGCAATTGCGGGCCACCCGAGCTTCGTAAGTTGAATTAAGGAACGCGTGGAATGATTCGACGGAACAAAAGAGTGAACTGGCGAGAGATAGCAGGAGGGCTGTTCGTAGCGATGGTATGGGCTACGGGTGCGATGGCGCAGGCACCGGCGACTCCGCAGGCCAAGGCCGTGGGAGCGATCAAGTCGGTGGGCGGCGGAGCCCTGGTGCTGACAACGGATGATGGAAAGATGGTCAGCGTTTCCCTGCCCGAGGGGGTGCGTGCAGTGCGGATTCCTCCGGGGGCAACCGACCTGAAGAGCGCCGTGCCGATCACGGTGCAAGATTTGCAGCCGGGTGACCGGGTGTTGGTGCGAGGCAAGGCCTCCGACGACGGGAAATCGCTGGCGGCGACGGCGGTGATCGTAATGAAGCAGTCAGACGTGGCGGAGCGGCAGCAACGCGAGCGCGAAGACTGGCAGAAGCGGGGCGTAGGCGGGCTGGTCAGTGAGGTCGATCCGACGGCCGGAACCGTAACAATTTCCGTCACCACCTTTAGCGGTTCGAAGAAAATTCTGATCCAGACCAACAAAAAGACGGTGGTGCGGCGGTATGCGCCGGATTCCATCAAGTTCGACGACGCCAAGCCGAGTACGGTGGCGAACATTCATGTAGGCGACCAGTTGCGCGCACGGGGCAACAAGAACGAGGACGGGACCGAGTTTGCGGCGGAGGAGGTTGTGGCCGGGACGTTCCGCAACATCGCGGGGACGGTGACGCAAGTGGATGCAGCAGACAACTCACTCGTCGTGATGGACCTGATCACCAAGCAGCCGGTAACGGTGAAGGTGACGCCGGATTCGCAATTACGCAAGTTGCCGCCAATGCTGGCACAACGAATCGCGATGCGGCTGAAGGGCCAGGCAGCAGGTGGAGGAGCTTCAAGCGGAAGCTCCGCAGGCGGGCCTCCGGCAGGAGCGCAGGGCGGACGGCCGCAAGGCGAGACTCCGTCAGGAGCAGCCGGCGGGCCGGGAAGCAACGGTAGCGGCTATCCGCGCAGCGGGAGCGGTGATTTGCAGCAAGTGCTGACGCCGTTCGCCGGCAGTCACCGTTGGGGAGTTCCAGAAGGGCGATGCGGTGATCCTTGTGGCAACGGAAGGCAACGCCGCGGGCGTAACGGCAATCACGATGGTGGGCGGAGTGGAGCCGATCTTGACGGCGTCTCCGGGAGCGCAGGCCATGACGCTGTCGCCGTGGAGCCTGAGCGGTGGACCAGCAGATTCGCAGTAAAGCAGTGGTTAGTGGATGGTGAATAGAACGGGCTGAATCCCACCCTATCGTCCGCCACGGCGGACGATAAGAGTGGGCACCCAGCACAGCAATTTAAGAGGCAAGGAGATTCATGAGCGCAGTTGGTTTCCGGAGGGCAATCCGGGTTGCAGTATTGGCATCGTGCTTTGTGATTTTGGCAAGCGGCTGGATGTTGGCACAGACGGCGCTGGGGTCGCTGCATGGGACGGTGACCGATCCTTCGGGCGCAGCAGTGACGAAGGCGATCGTGAGCATCACCGCGCCCGACGGCAAAGTCACCACGGTAAGCAGCAACGCGACCGGCAGCTATGACCTCAAGGGGCTGGCGGCGGGCAAGTACGGGATCAAAGTAACGGCCGCGGGATTTGCCGATTACGAAGTCGATGGAATTGATCTGGCGCCGGGACAGTCGCAGAAGATGGATGTGGCTCTGTCGATTGCGACGCAGCAGGAAAACGTTAACGTATCAGACCATGCAATCGGGCTGGACACGTCAGCGGACGCCAACACCACGCAGATGGTGCTAACCGGCAAGGACCTGGACGCGCTGTCGGACGATCCGGACGAACTGGCGGATGACTTGCAGGCGTTGGCGGGACCGTCAGCCGGGCCGAACGGCGGACAGATTTATATTGACGGCTTCACGGGCGGGCAGTTGCCGCCCAAGTCGTCGATCCGGGAAATTCGCATCAATCAAAACCCGTTTTCGCCCGAGTACGACAAGCTAGGCTACGGACGCATTGAGATTTTCACCAAGCCGGGAACGGACCAGTACCACGGCAGTGTGTCGGTAAACGGGAATTCGTCGTACTTCAACTCGACGAGTCCGTTTGCCACGAGCACGCCGGCGTATGACACCACTCAGTACACGGGCAATTTTGGCGGGCCTGTGGGCAAGAAGGCATCGTTCTTTATTAATTTCGAACGACGGAACATCGGCGACAATGCGATCGTGAACGCCTACGTGCTGGATCCAACGACGTTTCAACAGGAGCCGTACAACACTTCGGTACCGATACCTCAGACGCGTACCAACGTGAGCCCGCGTATGGACTTTCAGCTCACGCCGACTAACACTCTCAGCGTTCGATATCAGTGGTGGCAGAACGTACAAAACGACCAGGGCGTGGGACAGTTCTCGCTGCCGAGCCAGGCGTACAACGCGACCTCAACGGAAAACACTGCACAGATCAGCGATACGCAGCTGTTCGGCAGCAAAGTCGTGAATGAGACGCGGTTCCAGTATCTGGGCGACCGGTATAACCAGACACCGGCGAACACGGCGGCCGTCCTTAATGTGCAGGGAGCGTTTGTCGGCGGGGGGAGCGGCGCGGGCTACAGCCTGGACTCGCAGTATCACTTCGAGCTGCAGAACTATACGTCTGTGCTCGAAGGAAAGCACATGTTCAAATTCGGGGCGAGAATGCGGGCGGAGCGCGACGACAGTTATGCGAACCCGAACTTCAACGGAACTTATACGTTCAACTCGCTGGACGCGTATCAGATTACCGAACAAGGCATCGCCGCCGGGTGGACGCCGGCGGAAATCCGCAACGCAGGCGGCGGCGCGGGACAGTTGGCGATCACCTACGGCACGCCGACAGTCGTGGCCACATATTACGATCTGGGACTGTATTTCTCCGACGACTGGCGGTGGAAGCCGAACTTCACGGTGAGTTATGGGCTGCGGTTCGAGACGCAGACGGACATCCACGACAACGGCGACTTGGCGCCGAGAGTGTCGTTCGCATGGGGACTGGGGAAAGGACCTACGCCGAAGACCGTGTTGCGCGCCGGATGGGGGATGTTCTACGACCGCTTCGACGAGCAGTATGTGCTGCAGGCGGACCGGTTGAATGGAACGACGCAGCAGCAGTACATCGTGGACCAGCCGGACTTTTATCCCTACGTGCCGCCGCAGGGCAGCCCGCTGCTGGATACCGCGAAATCGTTTCCGACGTCGTATCAGCTGGGGCCGAACTTGAGAGCGGCGTACACGATGCAGACAGCAGTGAGCCTGGAGCGGCAGATTAACCGCAACGCGAATATTGCGATTTCATACCTGAATTCGAAGGGCGTACATCAGTTTCTGACGCGGAACATCAACGCGCCCTTGCCGGGGACATATGACCCGAACGATCCGACGAGCGGCGTGCGGCCGTATGGAAGTGCCGCGGGCAACATCTACCAGTACGAGTCGCAAGGGGAGTTTGAGCAGAACCAGCTCATCGTGAATGCGAACGTGCGGGTCGGATCGAAGGTGTCTTTGTTCGGCTGGTACACGATGAACTTCGTGAATGCCAACACAAGCGGCGCGGGCAGCTTCCCCAATAACCAGTACAACCTGGCAGAAAACTATGGGCCAACACCGTATGACGTGCGCAACCGCGCGTTTATCGGCGGGACAGTGCTGCTGCCTCGAGGATTTCGGTTGAATCCGTTCCTCGTGGTGACTTCGGGGGTTCCATTCAACATCACGTTGGGGCAGGATTACAACGGCGATTCGATTTTTAATGACCGTCCGACGTTTGCCCAAGCGGGCGTACCGGGACAGGACATCGTGGTGACCAAGTGGGGAACCTTCAACCTGACCCCGGTGGCAGGACAGACGGTGATTCCACCATATTACGGTATGGGTCCGGGACGGTTTTCGCTGAATTTGAGGCTGAGCAAAACATTCGGGATTGGGCCTGAGACGAAGGGCGGAGGCGGGGATATGGGTGGCCCGGGTGGCGGACACCGACACGGCGGAGGATTTGGGGCCGCATCGGGCGGACCGATGGGCCTGGGAAGCTCCACCAACCGGCGCTACAACCTGACGTTCAGCGTGAATGCACGAAACGTGTTTAACAACATCAATTACTCGCCGCTGGTGGGAAATCTGAGTTCGCCGCTGTTCGGCGAGCCGAACGCGATTGCGGGCGGGCCATTCGGGTCGTCGTCGGCGCCGCGAAAGATTGAACTGCAGGCCGTGTTTAACTTCTAGCAGCTTGCGACCAGAAATTCGTAAAGACTGTAGGCCGTTAGAACTTAGCGGTCGGTAATCCGCAGTCGCGGCGCCCCGGAGTTCACAATCCGGGGCGAAGTTTTTCCAGGAGGCGCAGCAGCAGAGCTGACCGCGACGGTGCTCGTCGTATGGGTTGCCGAAAACCCTCGCACATCGATACACTCAGCGTGCAAAGAAACTACCTTCAAGAGCTGTAGCGGCGGTTTGCGCCTTTGGGTGCGACCGCGCTCAGCGAATTTTGCATGTCGCTTGGGGCGGGGCAATCCGGTTGCGACAAGGGTGAGGGCGATGGCAGGGTTGGGGTTCAGGATGCTCGTGGCGCTGGTCGCGGGGGTACTGTGCGTACTGCCATCGGTGGCAGACGACCAACCCGAGGTGCTGACCGTCGATCAAGCGGTAAGGCAGGCGGTGGCCAACAACCGGATGCTGAAGATCACGTCCCTGCAACTCGCCGATACCAAAGAGAACTACCTGGCGTTTAAGACGCACCGCTACCCGACCTTCAACACTTACATTTTCGCATCGGAGCTGCTGGCGCCGATCAGTTTTACGGTGCCCGCGGGACAGTTTGGAACTTACTCCGGAATTGGGCCGATTCCGGCGACCAATACGTACATCACGACTCCGCAGCAGCCCACGGCGTATGTGATGGCCAACGTGTCGCAGCCGTTGCTGACGCTGTACAAAATCAACATCGGAATTGCGGGCAAAGGGCTGTCAGTGGACTTGGCGGCGCAGCAGCTGGTGGGAAAGCGGCAGGCTGTGGTGGCCAACGTGCGCGATACCTACTACACGGCGCTGCAACTGGAAGATGCGATTGGCGCGACGCAGGGGAGTATCAAGCAATACGAGGAACTGGAGCGGATTTCGGCGCAGTATGTAGCTGAGCAAGTCGTTCTGAAGTCGGAGCTACTGGAGATTCAAGCCAAGCTGGCGCAGGAGAAGCTCTCGCTGATGAAGCTGCAAGACAAGCAGGCGACGGCGAAAGAGACCTTGAACAACCTGATGGGGCGCGACATCCACACGGCGTTCCAGACGGCCCCGGCCGCGGAGTTGTCGGGGGCCGAGGACAACGTTTCGACGGCGGAATTGAGGGCTCTGGAACAAAACTCCGACATCAAGGAAGCAGAGATCACGATCAAGCAGGCCGAGAACATGGTGCGACAGACCAAGGCGAAGTATCTTCCAGACCTCGACCTGTCGGTACATTACGTTTCGCCGTTCGGAGTGAACTTTGTACCGACCAACATCGCGGGTGCGGGAATCGAGTTCAGTTGGGAGGCGTGGGACTGGAACCGGCGCAAACATGAGGTCAACGAAAAGAACCTGAAGGTGGAGGAATCCAAGGTGAACCTGGACGAGACCAGGTCGCAGGTGCTGCTTTCGGTGGACAAGGAATATCGGGACGTACACGAGGCGCAAGCGGCGGTGGCGGCAGCCGGGGCGTTTCGCGAGTCGGCGCGGGAGAAGCTGCGCGAGGTGACGGAACAGTACGGACAGAAGACCAAGCTCTTGCGCGATGTTCTGCAGCAACAGGCGAACCTGGACAAAGCGAATGCGGATTACAGCCAGGCGGTGGCGGAGTTCTGGTCGGCGCGAGCGAGGCTGCAAAAAGCGATGGGCGAGGAATAGGGATGACCTATAGATTTGTGGCGAAAAAGAGGGCCTTCGGGTGCGGCGTGGAAAGGGGTTGCGCCTTCGCTCCGGACGACGCAAGTGTGAGCATGTCTCCAAAGCGTGAGACCTCTTCCCTCTTGATAGCAATGCTGCTTTTGGCGGGCGCTGCGGGTTGCCGGCAGGAAGCGGCGGTGGACAAGTCGCCGACGCCCGTGCGGACGGCGCAGGTGCAGGTGATAAATGCCGGGACTGCGAACACATACTCGGCGAATATCCAGCCGTATCAACAGGTGGACCTGGCGTTCAAATCGAACGGATACCTGGCGAGCATCCGGCAGGTGAAAGACGCCGACGGGCACGTTCGCAACATTGACATCGGCGATTATGTTGCGCAGGGGACAGTGCTGGCGACGGTGCAGCAGGATGAGTTCAAAGAGAAGCTGGCCCAAGCGAAAGCTTCGCTGGAGCGCTCACAGGCAGAGAATGAGCGGGCGAAGCTGTCCTACGAAAGAATATACGAAACTGTTTGATGTAGGCGCCGCCACCAAACCCGACTTCGACGACGCGACGGCACAGTTGGCGTCAACGACGGCGGCGGTGGCGAACTCAAAGGCGCAGGTTTCGGAGGCGCAACTTGCGCTGGGGTACTGCGAATTGAGAGCGCCGTTCTCGGGATGGGTCTTGAAACGCAGCGTGGACGTGGGAACCCTGGTAGGGCCGGCGACCAACGGCTTCACCCTGGCGGACACGCGCACGGTGAAGGCGGTGTTTGGAGTGCCGGACACCGCGATGGGAAATGTGAAGCTGGGGAGCCCCCAGTCGGTGACGACCGAGGCTCTGCCGGGTAGCTTCGCCGGACACATCACGTCGGTGTCGGCTGCGGCTGACCCGAAAAGCCGCGTGTATTCAGTGGAGGTGCGGATCGACAACCCGCGGAATGAAATCAAGGCAGGGATGATTGCGTCAACCACGCTGGGTGAGGGCAGACAGAACGCCAAGGTGATGGTGGTGCCGCTTACGGCGGTGATTCGGAGTCCCGATCACAAAGAGGGATTCGCCGTGTACCTGACAGACGATTCCGGCGACACTCCAAAGGTGCGCACACAAGACGTGACCCTGGGCGATACGTACGGAAACAACATCTCTGTCCTGAGCGGGCTGAACCCCGGCCAGCGGGTAGTGACAACGGGGACAAACATGATTCGGGCAGGTGAGACGGTAAGGGTGATTCCGTAAGGCGCCACCGACAAGCACACGACGAATGGCACACGTACACAAAACGGATGCGGAGTTCATAGCGACGACGCATAACATGGCCCGGTACTTTACCGAGCACCGGCAGGTTGCTTTGGTGCTGCTGCTGGCAACGTTTGTGTGGGGCTTCCTCGGCTATCACAACATGCCGAAGCGGAAGGACCCGAATATTCCGGTGCGTGTGGCCTCGGCACAGTGCCCGTGGCCGGGAGCGACGGCGGAGCAGGTTGAGCAACTGGTTACGCGTCCCATTGAGCAGGCCGTTGCATTGAACTCGACGCTGAAGCCTCCGAGTCCATCCGACTTTGGAATCCGCGCGCTCAGCTTTCCCGGACTCTCGGTCGTGTACATCCAGCTGAACGACAACGTGAAGGACAAGGAGAAACAGTTCTCTGACATGAACCTGAAACTGAATCAGCTCAACCTGCCAAGAGGCGCGGGGCCGATCCAGTTCAACAGTAATTTCGGCGACACGGCGGCGCTGATGCTGACCGTCGCCAGCCCGATGGCGACTCCCACGGAGGTTGCGCTTCGCTCCATCGCCATCCAGAAGGCGATCGTACGGACGCGCGCAGGATTGGCAAAGAACGCTCCGCAGCCGCGCGTGAGCGTGATCTATGCGTTTCCGATGTCGGTGGCGCCGGGGCCGGTGCGAGCGAACTTTGAGAGCATTGCGACCCTGGCGGCCGCCAGGAACACCCTGAGCGATCTGCATTTCTTCCAAGGACCGGGCTATGTGGGGCTGGACGCCAGCACCGCGCTGGACGACGCTACGATTCGGGCACGCGGTGAAGAGCTGATCCGAAGCAGATTGCACCGTTCGGAGCTGCATCCGGATGCCTGGCAGCCGGCGATCATTCGCGATCCGGCTGACACCGACAAGCAAATGCAAGAGGTTGCCGGGGCGAAGTATTCGTATCACGACCTGGACAACTACACGGACCTGCTGCAGCGCTCGCTACAGGGCATACCCGAGACTTCGAAAGTGCAACGGTCAGGCGTACTGCCAGAGCAGATCTATCTGGATTATTCGCAGCAGCGGCTGGCGCAGTATGGCTATAACCCGTCGAAGTTGAAAGACGTGCTGGGGGCGCAGAACATTACTCTGCCCGCGGGCACGCTCGACGTGGGGCCCGCCAGCCTGAACATTAACCCGTCAGGCCTGTTTCCCGATGCAGATGCGATTGGAAACGTGATCATCGGCGTGTCGGCGTCAAACAGCCCGGTATATTTGCGCGACCTCGTAGACATTTCGCGTGGCTACCAGAGCCCTCCGACATACCTGAACTTCTTAAACTGGAAGGACAAAGAAGGCGACTGGATCCGCAGCCGCGCGGTCACGCTGGCGGTGTACATGCGTGACGGCCAGCAAATCAATCTCTTCGGGCAACATGTCAGTGAAAAGCTGGAGAGCGTGAAACAGTACCTGCCTGACGATTTGGTGATGGTCCACACTTCGGACCAGCCGATCCAGGTAAAAGAGCAGATCGACCTGTTCATGGATGCGTTGTACGAGGCCATCGGGCTGGTCGTGATCGTGTCGCTGATCGGCTTCTGGGAGTGGCGGTCGGCGCTGCTGATGGCGCTGTCGATTCCGGTAACGCTTTCGCTGACGTTCGGAATGATTTACCTGTTGGGAATCGACATCCAACAGGTTTCGGTTGCATCGCTGATCATTGCGCTGGGGCTGCTGGTGGATGATCCGGTGGTGGCGGGAGACTCGATCAAACGAATGCTGGCCGAGGGCCAGCAGCAGATTGTTGCGCCGTGGCTGGGACCGACGAAAATTGCTACGGCGATTTTGTATGCGACCATCACGAACATTGTGGCGTACCTGCCATTTCTTCTGGTCACCGGAAACACGGGTGAATTCCTCTACAGCCTGCCGATTGTGATGACGTGCGCGCTGATCGCTTCGCGCCTCGCCTCGATGACGTTCATTCCGCTGCTGGCGTATTACATTCTGAGGCCGGACAAGACACCCGAAAAGCCGATTGAAGAGCGGCGTAGCCAAGGCTTCACAGGTCGATACGCGCGGCTGGCCAAGTTTGCCATCGAGCATCGGTGGAAGGTAACTTTCGCATCGCTGGCGTTCATACTTCTGTCCGGCATCCTCTTCAAGCAACTGAGGACGTCGTTCTTTCCCGATGACGTGCAGTACTGGTCATACGCCGACGTATGGCTGCCAAACGCGGCGAACTTTGACGCGACCAACCAAACCGCAGAAAAAGTTGAGCAGATCATCCGCGAGCAGGCCGAGTTGTGGGGCAAACAACATCCGGGCAAGGACGGAAAGCCATCGCACATTCTCCGCTACGTGACGACTTGGGTGGGAGGCGGCAGCCCGCGATTCTGGTTTTCGATCTCACCACAGCCGCAGCAGCTCAACTACGCGGAAGTCTTGGTGGAGCTGGACGACAAGGAAGTAACTCCGGAGTTCGTCGATCAAGTGCAACCTGTCTTGTCTGCAACCGTGCCTGGGGCGCGGATTGACATGCGGCAACTGCAAACCAACCCGGTGAATTATCCCGTCGAGGTACGAGTGACGAGCCGGGCCGATGTGGGGACGGCGGGCAGCGCGAAGGACATCCGAACCATGCGGCAGATTGCGTCGCAGGTGGCGGAGGTTTTGCGCTCGGCTCCGGCGGCCGAACGGGTACGTAACGAGTGGGACACCGAGAGTCCGACGGTGACGCTGAACGTAGACCCGGACCGCGCCAACCTGGCGGGAATAACCAACCTTGATGTTGCCAATTCGGCGACTGGCGCTCTGAGTGGTGTGCCGGTGACAGCACTGCAAGACGGCGACCGCAACATCCCCGTGGTGGCGCGCCTAAAGATGGACGAGCGGGCGAACCTATCGGACATTCAAAATCTTTACGTTTACGGAGAGCAAAGTTCAACCAAGATTCCTCTGGTGCAAGTTTCAGGCATTCAAAACAGCATGGTAACGGACCGCATTATCCGACTTGACCACTTCCGCTCGATGTCACTGTTTGCCTTCCCTGCCCCCGGTCATCTGCCGTCGGAGATCACGGCAATCGCAGTCCCAAAGATACTGGAGCTGGAAAAGACGCTGCCGCCGGGGTACGGGGTGAGCATCGGTGGCGAATTCGATAAGCAGAAGGTGGGCTTTCGTAACCTTGGCACAGTTCTGGCGGTTTCGATAGCCATGATCTACCTGGCGCTTTTGTTCCAGTTCAATAATGCGATCAAGCCACTCCTGGTGTTTGCGGCGGCGCCTTACGGCGTGGCGGGCGCGCTGATTGCGTTGTGGGTGATGAACACGTCGTTCGGGTTTATGGCGTTCCTGGGAATTGCGAGCTTGATTGGAGTCATTGTGAGTCACGTGATCGTGCTGTTCGACTTCATCGAGGAGATGCACGACAAAGGCGAGCCGTTCGAACAGGCCGTAATTGACGCGGGCATCATTCGACTGCGGCCGGTGCTGATTACGGTGGGAGCAACGGTGCTGGCGCTGTTTCCGCTGGCCTTGCACGGCGGACCGCTGTGGCAGCCGCTGTGCTACGCCCAGATCGGCGGGCTTACGGTGGCGACGTTTATTACGCTGCTGATGGTTCCGGTGCTGTATTCGATCATGGTGCTGGATTTGAAGTGGCTGACGTGGGAGGAGAAGGCGCCGGAGGAAGCGAAAGTGAGTGGGACGAGCCCGGCCGTGGCGGAGAGGGCATGACGAGTAACGAGCGACCAGCAATTGACAAACAGTAACAGGCGATTCGTGATTGGGTCTTGGGGTTGATTGCCGGCAGTGACGATCAATAAGGAGAGCGGAATGAATGTGAGGTACTACAGAAATGCGATGCGGGGTGGTGTTGGCAATCGTTGCGGTCATGGGACTTGCGTTGGGCGCGGCGGCACAGGCGAGCGGCGGCGCGAGTGCAGAGCTTAAACAGAAGGTCGCTGCACTGAAGCAGTCGGCTGCAGCGAACCAGCAGAAGCTGCACAAGTATCAGTGGACGGAGGTGCAGCAGTTGACGCTCAAGGGCGAGACCAAGCCCCAACAACAGTTCATGTGCCAGTACGGCCCTAATGGCCAGGTTGAGAAGTATCCGATGGGACCGCAACAGCAGCCGTCGGGCGGCAAATTCAAGCAGCGCATGATCGAGAAGAAAAAGGCGGAGATGCAGGACTACATGGGTGATGTGAAATCCGTGCTGGCCCTGTACGTGCCGCCGAATCCGCAGAAGATCCAGCAGGCAGCTCAGGCGGGAAATGTTTCGCTCAGCCGCGACGCGGCGGCGGGGATCGTCAACCTGACGTTCAAGAACTATGCGCAGGCGGGCGACCAGATGGTCATTGCGTTCGACCCGAAGGCGAAGAAAGTTGTCAACGTTAGCGTGAATACCTACATGGGCGAGCCGAAGGACGCCGTGACACTCACGGTGGACTTCTCGTCGCTGCCGGATGGCACGAACTATCCCGAGAAGACGGTGCTCACGATGACGGCAAAGCAGATGGTGGTGACGACGCTGAACACCAACTATCACTTGTTTGGGCAGCCCGGAATGTAGGAGAGGGGCTGAGGTTCGTTGAATTAGAGAGGCGGGCGTCCTTCGGGACGCTCGTTTTATTTGGGCGCTTGCCATGAAATCAGCACCGACCCTGCACAATCGTCTTCCAGCAACGATTCACACCGAACCAGTAAGGGAGTTCGCGGTAGTCGGAGGCGTCGAAGATGGCGATGTCGGCGTCTTTGCCGGGCTCGAGGCTTCCCTTTTTCTTTCGAAGATTGAGGGCACAGGCGCCGTTGATGGTGGCCGCGGTGATGGCCTCGGCAGGCGACATTTTCATGTGGGTGCAGGCGACGGAGAGAACGAATGGCATCGAGGTCGTAGGAGAAGTGCCGGGGTTGTAGTCGGTGGCGAGGGCGACGGCGGCTCCGGCGTCAATGAGTTTGCGGGCGGGCGGAAAAGTGCTGAGGCCGAGGAAGTAGTTGGCGGCGGGAAGAAGCGTGGCGACGGTGTCGGTTTTGGCGAGCCAGGCGATGTCAGAGTCGGTGAGGTGGTCGAGGTGATCCACGCTAACAGGGCAAAATTCGGCGAAAAGTTCCAGCGCGGTGTGGTCAGCTGGCCGACGTGGATGCGGGTTTTGAGGCCGTGGGCGACGGCGGCGCGCAGGATACGAAGGGATTGTTCGGGAGTGAACGCTCCGCGCTCGCAGAAGACGTCGACGTATTGGGCGAGTTGTCCCAGAGCATCGTTTCCCAGGTTAGCGCCCAAAAGAGGGGCGCGAACCTGGGGCCCCCGCCGACGGCGGGGATCATCTCGTCGCAGACGATGCGGACATATTCGTCGGGGTTGGCGCGGTGCTCGGGCGGGACGACGTGCGCCGCAAGCAGCGTGGGGACGACAGTTCCCTGCCAGAGTTCTGCCGCTTTCCGGATGGCTTCTAAGGATTTAAGTTCGCTGGCGAGGTCGAGGCCGTAGCCGGATTTGGCCTCGACTGTGGTGGTGCCGTGACGGGACATTTCGTTGAGGGCACTGAGTACGTTTTGCGCGAGATCGTCGGCGGAGGATTCGCGGACGCCGCGGATGCTGGCGCGGATGCCGCCTCCGGCGGCGGCGATTTCTTCGTAGCTGGCGCCGGCGATGCGTTTCTCGAAGTCGATGAGTCGCGGGGCGGCGAAGACGGGGTGGGTGTGGGAGTCGACGAAGCCGGGGAGGACGACCTTGCCGGAGCAATCGAGTTCGTCGATTCCCAGGTTAGCGCCCAAAAGACGGGCGCGAACCTGGGGCACCCAGTTCTTAAGTAATTCGTCGGTGGTGCCGACGGCGGCGATTTTGCCGTTTTCGATGAGGACGGCGCCATCGGAGATGATGCCGAGGTCGCGCATGTGCGGGCCGCGGCGCGGGGCGGCGTCGCCACGCAGGGTGAGGAGTTGCGCGGCGTGGGTGAGAAGGACGGGTTTTGGCGTGGCGCTCATTTTGTGCCGCCGCTACGCGGCTCGATCATCCTCTACGACCTGCATCCGCGGGCTGACGCCCACGGCTAAAACAAATTCCGCCGCTGCGCGGCTTGGTCTACTACGACGTCGAAGGCAATTGCCACACCACATTCTTGAAAACCGAGCACTCAAACAAACCCTGAAGAGCTGGACTTTGATACTTCGCCCCTGCGGGGCTGCAGGAAGCCTACACGTTCTGGGGGCGGGTTTCCAAGTCGAGAGTGAGGTGGTACCCCCCTCCCTTCCACCCATGTGTTTTCAGGCATTTGTGAGGATTTTCGATACAGCTTTGGGAAAATAAAGGCTTTATAGGTACGTAATAGAAAACATTCGGGTTATGGGCGCGGCGCAGACGGGGCTTCGGCTCGGCAGGGAGGGCGGCGGCGGTGAGATCCATGGCCCAGAGCATCAATCGGGCGGTGGCGAAGTCGACACTGCCGGTGTTCATGACGCGGAGGATTTCGGCGCGGTTAAGGCGAGGTCGCGCCGGTTCAGGGGCACGCGAAGTCGAGGGATGCAGGCGAGGCGGCGGGCGCGGGCCATGTTATGGAGACGGGCGCGGGCGTCGAGATGATGGCGGCAGCAGGCGCGTCCGCGGACGGCGGGGCCGTGGCAGTGGCGGCCGTCGGGAAAAGTGTGGCGGCAGAGACGGATTATCAGATGCGAATTCACAGAGCCCTCCGCAGGGTCAATCGTTCAGGATAGGTTCAGGCGCGGGGGAATGCGAGAGGAAAAATGCAAGGCGACATTACGAAAGTAACCAGATTGTTCCGAAATGGGAACGATGGGCGGGAGGCGCGCGGTAGATGGAAAAGCCCGACATATCCCAAAAGAAGGGACATGCGGGCCAGCGGCTCGGTAAGGACAAAATCGTAATTTCGTTATTCAGGCGAGCGGGGATTACAGGACATACGCCCTTAGCATCCACCATACGAGGAATAATGCGACGACGGCACCCGCGACATGAATGATCCAGTCGCCAACTGTTTTCGGTTTACCAAAATTAAACACGGTGGCATGGTAGCACGGGGCCACCGAGTGGTTCCATCAAGTCCTCTCGTTCAGGATGAGGGCGGCGAAGCGGAGTTGCGCCGGGCATAAAGCCCATTGGATCGGAAAGCGTATTCGCCATGCGGAAGCGTGGTGCTTCCACCTTCTCTTGTGCAGGTGCTTAAGCCCGGCCGCGTATTTCGAGCGATCGGCACAACTGAAGTCGTCCCCTGATGCGAGACCATTTATGAGACAACTTTTAGGCCGTCCCATGACCAGCGCGGGATGGTGAGGCCGTCGGGGACGTCATCGGCGGAGCGGTGGTAGCGGGACATGGTTGTCGTTGTGGCCCAAGCAAAGTAGTCGTGAAGCACCTGCCGCAACGCATTGCTGGCGGAGAGTCCCACGTCGTCGAGAGCCTGGTCGAAGCAGGCGATGGCGCGACGATCCATCTCCTCGTGCGGGCCCTTGCCGCTGTGCATCCGGACGACGTTGGTTTCGTCGCCGTAGGAACCGGAGTACGCGGCAGGGCCACCGAGTGCCTCGGCCCAGTAAGAGGCGAGCCGCTCGACATGGTCCGGTTGAAAGCCGTGGCTGAAGGCGTGGGCCACGACCTCATCCGCCAGCACGCGCTTGTGCCAAGCTTCCGCGAGACGGCGCATGCCTTCCATGCCGCCGGCGGCTTCGAAGAGGGTTTGCATGGGGACATTATGTCAGTTGTCGGTGGTCAGTTGTCAGAAGGGCGGTTCCCTTACGATGAGTCAGCCGGGTTTCGTTGGTCCGAGCGAGAGACGCCGCTCCGCGGCCGGGGATCATCTTTCGGGTGCGCAGCGCGCGCTCACGCGCACGCCTAACAGCGCGTCACGGCTCCGCCGTTAGGAGGAATTGGCCGGTGTACGTCCCACCCTTTCGCCAACAGAGGGCGAAAGGATGGGGCACCCGGCATCGGCGGGATGTGGCTTCATACGCATGAAAGGGGTCCTTCGACTTCGCTCCCTGCGGTCGCTCCGCTCACGATGACACCGTTAACACAAGCACGCCACTCCGCGAACACACCGCGAGGACATACGCTATCACTCGCTTGCCATCGGGATCTTGATTCCCTTATCTTTCGCGAACTGCTTGGCCTCGTCGTAGCCGGCGTCGACGTGGCGGGCGACGCCTATGCCGGGGTCGTTAGTGAGGACGCGCTCGATGCGCTTGGCCATGGCGTCGGTGCCGTCGGCGACGGTGACTTGTCCGGCGTGCTGCGAGTAGCCGATGCCGACGCCTCCGCCGTTTGGATGGAGACCCAGGAGGCGCCGCTGGCTGTGTTGAGCAAGGCGTTGAGCAGCGGCCAATCGGCGATGGCGTCGCTGCCGTCTTTCATGGACTCGGTTTCGCGGTAGGGCGAGGCAACGGACCCGCAGTCGAGATGATCGCGTCCCATGACGATGGGCGACTTTAGCTTGCCACTTTTCACCATGTCGTTCATGGCGAGTCCGAATTCGGCGCGCTCGCCGTAGCCGAGCCAGCAGATGCGCGAGGGGAATCCCTGGAACTTGATGCGCTTGCGGGCAAGGTCGATCCAGCGGCTGAGAACGCGGTCTTGCGGGAACATCTGGAGGACGAGATCGTCTGTGGCGTGGATGTCGGCGGGATCGCCGGAGAGCGCTGCCCAGCGGAAGGGGCCGCGGCCTTCGCAGAAGAGCGGACGGATGTAGGCGGGCACGAATCCGGGGAAATCGAAGGCGTTCGTCACGCCGTGGTCAAAGGCGAACTTGCGGATGTTGTTGCCGTAGTCGAAGGTGACGGAGCCCATCTTTTGGAGCTTGAGCATGCCTTCGACGTGGCGAGCCATGGTGTCGAGCGACTTCTCGAGGTAGGCCTTGGGGTCGGACTGGCGAAGAGCGTTGGCCTCTTCGAGGGTCATGCCGTTGGGCACGTAGCCGTTGAGGGGGTCGTGGGCGGAGGTCTGGTCGGTGAGAATGTCGGGCACGACGCCGCGCTCGGCAAGCTCGGGGATAATGTCTCCGCAGTTGCCGACGAGGCCGACGGAGATGTTTTCCTTCTTGCGCACGGCATTCTTCAAGATGCGGAGGGCCTCGTCGAGCGAGTTGACCATGAAGTCGCAGTAGCCGGAGCGGAGGCGCTTCTTGATGCGCTCGGGATCGACCTCGATGCCCAAGTAGCAGGCGCCGGTCATGGTGGCGGCGAGAGGTTGGGCGCCGGACATGCCACCCATTCCGCCGGAGACGATGAGCTTGCCGGCGAGGTCTCCGCCAAGGTGCTGGTCGGCGGCGGCGGAGAAGGTCTCGTAGGTTCCCTGAATGATGCCCTGCGAGCCGATGTAAATCCAGGAGCCGGCGGTCATCTGGCCGTACATCATGAGGCCGGCTTTCTCGAGGGCGTTGAATTGTTCCCAGTTGGACCAGTGGCCGACCAGATTGGAGTTGCAGATGAGGACGCGCGGGGCGTAGTCGTGGGTGCGGAAGACGCCGACCGGCTTGCCGGACTGGACGAGCAGGGTCTCGTCGTTTTCGAGGGCTTGCAGAGAGCGGACGATGGCGTGGTAGCAGTCCCAGTTACGGGCGGCGCGGCCGGTGCCTCCGTAGACGACGAGGTCCTGGGGGCGCTCGGCAACGTCTGCGTCGAGATTGTTCTGCAACATGCGGAGGGCGGCTTCCTGGGCCCATCCTTTGCAGGAGAGCTGGTTGCCGCGGGCGGGCTTGACGGGGACGTAGGTCGTAGATGATTCGGTTGCGAGGGCCATAACCCAAGAATGTTAGCAGTGGATGGCGGATAGTGGGTAGTGCATAGAAAGAACAGGCGAGAGGGCGGTTTTGAGAAGTGCATGTTTCATAAATCAGATGGTCGCGAAGCAGGAGGTTCCCTCAGGTGCTCAAGCCCACCTCTTATGGAGTTCGGGACGGCACGGCTGAAGGGGCTGCTGAAAAAGTCGAAAAGCAGATCCCTCGGAGGCTAAAGCCTCCTCGTGAAGACAAAAATAAAGTTTTTGTGCGGCACAACTGAAGCTGTGCCCTTTCAAAGCACCGTGGAAAGCGTTTTTTTCAGCAAACTCTGAAGCCGTGCCCTTTCAAATCGCCATTTATGAAACACGCTCTAGCTGGTCAGCAGGTGTAGTACCTGATTGTGGGATATGGCGGAAAAGAAAATCGGGGAGTGGCTGTTTGGCCGCCTCCCCACTCTCTCCGATCAGGTTTGCTATTGCTGACAATCTAACGGTTACCGGGGAGCGGCGCATCAAAGCACCGTGAATTGTGCATGAAGAAATCGTAAAAGCACGTTAATTCCGTGCGAGGCGGGGCGGTGTGTGCTAATTTTTATTCTTGGGGGCATACTGATGCCCCGGCTGGAGGCACGAGAATTGGGAAAAAGCATGGTTCCGAAGCGCATCTTCCTCACCAAGGGTGTAGGGAGACACAAGGAACGTTTGACTTCATTTGAGCTGGCATTGCGCGATGCCGGCATCGCGGCGCAAAATCTGGTGCGAGTTTCGTCCATCTTTCCGCCACATTGCAAACTGATTCCCCGCAAGGAAGGCCTGAAGTACTTGTATCCCGGAGAGGTTACGTTCGCGGTGGTGGCGGAGAATTCCACGCGCGAGCCGCACCGGCTGGTCGCGTCAAGCATTGGACTGGCCATTCCGGCTGACCGCAGTACCTATGGCTATTTAAGCGAGCATCATTCCTTTGGCGAGAAGGAAGACCTAGCTGGTGATTATGCCGAGGAGTTGGCGGCGGAGATGCTGGCCACGACGCTGGACGTGGAGTTCGATGCCGACAAGTCATGGGACGAAAAGAAGGAAGTGTACCGGCTGTCGAACAAGATCGTGCGCACGATGAACCATACCCAGACCGCAGTGGGGGACAAGGGCGGCCTGTGGACAACGGTGATTGCGGCGGCGATATTGATTTTCGAATAGTACGGGAGCTGGCCGAAATATAAAGGGCGCGAGGAATTCGCGCCCTTTGTCGTTGTCGTGAGTGTCGATTAGCGTTTGTAGACGTGCGGCTCGGGACCTTTTTCGAGGGTCTCGCGGTTCCAGATAAGTCCTTCGCGGCTGTACTGCGCCATCTCGAAGTCCTGGGTGAGCTCGAGCGCGTCGGTCGGGCATGCGTCCTCGCACAGCCCGCAGAACATGCAGCGGCTTAGATCGTAAGTAAACTCGGTGAGTTCCTTGCGGCGGGTCTTTTCGTTGCGCTCGCTGCCGACGACAATCAGGTGCTCGGGACAGGCCACGGCGCATAAATCACAGGCAATGCAGAGGGACTCATTGGTTTCGGGGTTGACTCCCAGGCGGGGCGCGCCGCGGAAACGTTCTGCGATCTGGGGACGCTGCAGGGGATACTGTTCGGTAATCAGCTCCTTGGGTGACTGGTTGCGAAAGGTGACGCCCATTCCCTTCACCAGATCAGCCAGCAGCACCTTGCCAAGAAATTTGTTCATTCCCACTCCTGCGATGGCTGCAGTTTAGCATAGAGTAACGGGATGACTGAAAAGGACCGTGATTGAGACAGCGATTGCCAGCGTGGCATAGAATTTTTGTACCGATGCGATTGCTGGGCGGAGTGATATTTACGCTGGTCATGGCCATGGCCCTGTGCGGCCAGGATGTGCCCAAGACTGCGTCGACCCCTGACCCAGCCGCGACCAGTGCAGCTCAGGCGCCGGTCACGCAACCAGGCAACACGGCGGCAACGACGATCGTGCCGCCGCAGCCCACGTCGAAAAAAGAGGTCGCGGAGGCGAAGCGGCAATTTGCGAGCGGAAACAAGCTGAAGGCGGGGGGACACAGCCAGGAGGCGTTCGAGAAGTTCGAGAGAGCCTCGCAGTTGGATCCGCGCAAGGTGGAGTACCTCACTGCACGAGAGATGATGCGCCAGCAGTTGGCAGCGGAAGCCATGGAGCGCGGCAACCAGGCGATGCTGGCCGGCAACGGGGCGGCGGCGGCCGAGGAGTTTCGCGAAGCGCTGGAAATTGACCCGACGAACGAATATGCGCGTCAGCGGATGAAAGACTCCGTGTGGGAGGTGGAGAAAGTCCCCAGCCACGCGCTGCAGGTTGCGCAGAAGTCGATTGATGCGGAGCTTTCGCCGAGTTCCGAGCGCAAAGACTTTCACTACAAGGGCGACTCGCGGACGCTGCTCACGCAGGTGGCGCGGGCCTACGGCATCACTGCCACGATTGATGACTCGGTACAGACCAGGCCACTGCACTTCAACATCGACAACGCGAATTTCGCCGAGGCCATGGAGGCGGCAACGCAGGTCACGAAGACCTTCTGGATTCCGCTGTCAGGGTCGCAGATGTATGTGGTGGCGGAAACGGTCGAGAACCGGCGCAATTTCGAGCGGCTGGCAGTCCGCACGTATTACCTGAGTGACGTGCTTACACCGGCTGAGCTCATGGACACGGTGAGCGCCCTGCGGCAACTGCTGAACATTCGACTGATCCAGCAGGACGCGGCCAAGAACACCGTTACCATTCGTGCGCCCCTGCCGGTAGTGGAAGCAGCCACACAGCTGATCGAGAGCCTGGCCGGCGGGCGACCGCAGCTCATGCTTGACGTACGGGTGTACCAGATCAGCTCAAGCCTGATGCGGCAGATGGGAACGCAATTGCCGACGAGCTTCAACGTGTTCAACCTGAGCCCTGCATTGCTGGCCTCACTGATACCTGGAGGTGCTGACGCCATTAACCAGCTCATCTCCTCGGGCGGCATCAATCAGGGAAACTCGCAGGCCATCCAAGCGCTGCTGGCGCAACTGCAGTCGGCGGCGCAGAACCCATTGCTGACGACGCCGTTTGCGACGTTCGGGGGCGGTCAGACGCTAATGGCCGTGTCAGCGACGCAGCCGATTGCGGTGAACCTGCAAGTCAACGAGTCGGACGTAAAGAACCTGGAGCACGTGACCCTGCTGGCCTCGCAGAATTCGCCGGCGGTGCTGAGAGTGGGCGAGCGATACCCCATCGTGAATGCGACGTTTGCCCCCATCTACAACAGCAGTGCCATCGCACAGGTGATTGGCAATTCGAGCTATAAAGCGCCCTTCCCTTCCATCAATTACGAAGACCTCGGACTCAACCTGAAGGCAACACCGATCATCCATTCCAACACGGACGTGAGCCTGAAGCTGGAAGTGAATTTCCGCACGCTGGGTGGACAGAGCGTGAATGGCGTGCCGATTATCAACAACCGGGAGTACGTCGGGAGTATCACGCTAAAAAACGAAGAGTCGGGGGTAATCGCGGGCATGATGTCGAAGGCAGACTCCCTTAGCCTTGCGGGCTACCCGTTCCTGAGCCGGGTGCCTGGGATCAACTGGGGAACGTCGGTACAGACCAAGAACGTGAACAACGACGAATTGTTGATCGTGATGACACCGCACATCGTGCGCATGGCGCCGCAGCAAGGCTTTGCGCTGCAGATGCCCGTGGGGCACTAGGGCAATTGTGTCGACCGATTCCCTTCAGGGGCTAAAGAGGCTGCTGAAATGGTCGCAGGACCGCGCGGCGGATCAAAAACAAAGGGCTTATCGACACTGCTGAGGCCGTCCCCTTTCAACAAATTGCGCAAGCCACATTTTTCGGCAGCCTGTAGAGTCATGCTCTGATACGAAACTTTCGCGAATGCAGGTCGCTTAGCCCGCCACGGCGGTTGAAGCCACGCTCCTTCAGGGCGAGTGCTGGACTACGACAGATGGGAATCCGCTGTGGTTCTCCGCGGCAATAAGAAACGCCGGAGCGTGAGGCTCCGGCGCAACACTTGGACAGACCCAGTTATTTCGCGGGGGATAGATTGTAATCCACGATGGCCTTCACGACTTCGTACGGGGTGCTTTTGCCGAAGCCGACGACCTTGCGTCCGTTGATGAAGAACGTCGGGGTGCTGTTGATGCCCATCTTTTCGCCCAACGCGATTGACTTGCGGACGCGCGCTTCTGTCTCCGGCTTGGCGACGCAGGCTGCAGCGGTGTCGGCATTGGCACCTGCTCCCTTGGCCAGCTCCTTTAGCTTGGCGTCTGCGATGTCGGCTGTGATCTCGCCCTGGTGCTCATAGACCGACGAGATGAACTTGAAGGCGACATCGTTGCCCTGCTCGCTGACGCAGTCGAGGTACTTGGCACCCACTAGCGCCCACTTATGCAGTGACTCCAGCGGGAAGTTCTGGAAGATGAGCTTCACCTTCGGTTCTTCTTCCAGCAACTTGGTGATTTCCGGTTGGGCGGCCTTGCAAGCCGGACATTCGAGGTCGCCAAACTCTACGATGGTCACGGGGGCGTCGGCTGGTCCATGGTAGGGCCCGTTGGCTGCCTTCAGGTCCGCCCGGGCGGGGGCGAAGGGGTCGGAGCCAAACGGCACCATGTCGCCGGTAACGGCGAACTTCTCGTCGGGAGTCACGAAAATGCGGAAAATCTGTTGTCCTTGCGTGGTGTTGAAGATTGCCGTGACTTCAGAGAAGCCCTGCGCCTCGGCCGGCTTGATCTCGACGATCTTCCAGGTCAATTCCTGATTCCAGCCGAACATGTGCTTGAGAAAGCTGTCGACGGTGGCTTCGGTAGGAAGTCCGGGAGCGGTCTTGATGGCGGCCTGGGCCAGAAGCGAGGCCGACAGGGCTAAGAGTGTTGCCGCCATAACAACAGTAGATACAACTGCTTTAGTGAAACTCTTCATCATTTCCTTTCACACTTGAGAACATCGAGATTAGGTGGTGCTACGGGTCGAGCTTGGTGGCAATTGGATACCGGCGGCCCACTCCGAAAGCCTTGGTGGAGATCTTCAATCCAGGAGCGGCCTGCTGGCGTTTGTATTCATTGCGGTCAACCATGCGTGCCACCTGCCGAACCAGGGCGGGATCGAAACCGGTTTTGGCCGCAATCGCATCCGGAGCCTGACTGTCTTCCACATAGGCTTCCAGAATGGTATCAAGGACGTCGTAGGGAGGCAGCGAGTCGCTGTCTTTCTGGTCAGGGCGCAACTCAGCCGAAGGGGGCTTGTCGATGGTCGCTTCCGGGATTACCGGGGAACGCGCATTCACATAACGCGCCAGGCGATAAACGAGAGTCTTGGGTACATCGGAGATAACAGCGAGGCCTCCGCACATGTCACCGTACAAGGTGCAGTAGCCTACGCCGAGCTCCGACTTGTTGCCCGTGGTGAGCACGAGCGCGCCGAACTTGTTGGACATCGCCATCAGGAGCGAACCGCGGATGCGCGCCTGGACGTTCTCTTCGGTGACGTCGGCGGGCCGATTGGCGAACACAGGCTGGAGCGAGTCGAGGTAGGAGGTATAAATGTCGCCGATGCGGACTATTTCGAACTGGATGCCGAGGTTGCGGGCCAGCGTGGCTGCGTCGTCGATGCTGCCCGGCGACGAGTAGGGGCCGGGCATGCCGACACCGATGACGTTTTCCTTGCCGAGAGCCTCCACGGCGATGACCGCCGTAAGGGCTGAATCGATGCCGCCGCTGAGTCCGAGCACAACCTTGCGAAAGCCGCACTTGCGGACGTAGTCGCGGGTGCCTAAGACCAGCGCCGCATAGGCCTCGGCCTCGGAGCCTTCCTCGCGAGCATGAATGTCACCGGTGAGCGTTTCGGTATCGAAGCAGACCATGTCTTCTTCAAACGATTTGGCCTGGGCGAGGAGTTGTCCGTCGGGACCGAGGGCAAAGCTGGAGCCGTCAAACACCAAGCTATCGTTGCCGCCTACCTGATTCACCATAGCGACGGGAACCCGGTAGTGGCGGGCAATTGCCGAGAGCATCTCAAGGCGGAGTTGCCGCTTACCGAGCGTGAACGGAGAGGCGGAGATATTCAGCAGAATTCTTCCGCCAGCGGTAATCAGGTCCTCGACCGGATCGCGCTGGTAGAGACGGCGGTCCCAGAAGTTCTTGTCGTTCCAGGCATCTTCGCAAATCGTGAGGGCGCACGGCGTATTGCCCAGCGTCCAGAGTTCCTGCTTTTCGGCGGGAGCGAAATTGCGCACCTCGTCGAACACGTCATACGTCGGCAGCAACCGCTTCGACTGGATGGCAGCGATCTTGCCGCCGCGTAGCAGGGCCGCAGAGTTCATCACGTGCTTGCCGGTCGCAGACTTGGCGGGCGTGACCAGCCCGCAGATCACTGCGATTCCCGCGGTTGCCTGGGCAATCTCTTCCGCGGCTTGCCGGTTGCGCTCGACAAACCACGGGCGCTCGACCAAATCGCGCGGGGATAGCCACAGATACTTAGTTCCGGAAAAAGGACGAGATCCGCGGCCGCTGCCCTTGCGCGCTGGGAGAAGTCAATGATTCTGGCCGAATTCCCGGTGAAATCACCGACGGTGGTATTGATCTGGGCGAGCGCAATCCTCACGCTATCAGTGTAAATCAGGGTGGCGTGGCGCTCCGGAAAGCTACGATGCCGGAGCGAGGTGCGGCGTGTTCCCGTCGGTGGGGTTGATGGGAGGAATCGAGGGCGGGTTGGCGCCGGTGGTGTCCGTACAAGTGGAGCCGTCACCGGACGGGCTCGAGCCCTGAGGACACTGAGAGCGACGGCCTGAGGTCACAGGAGTAATTTCTACCTCTTCGCCCGGACGGCGCAAGGTGGGAGCAGGCTGCTGCGGCTTGGGGGCCGGCTTCTGCTGCGCGAGTTCGGCTTCCTTGGAGGGCAGGTCCACTTCGCGCTCGGTGCGAACTATCTTCTTGCCATCCACGTCCATGATTTCAAGGCGCGAGACCTCGTTGCCCTTGAAGCGGACGAAATCCACTTCTTCGGGCGGGGTACCGTAGATCCACTCCTCATAGTCCTCGCCTTTGTCGTCTTTGTCGCGGATGCGCTGCTGGGGACGCCCCTTGGCAAACATCACCATTTCCTTGTCCATGCCGACGAGAACCTTGTGGTCACGGATCGCCGCTTTGAGCTTTGGGGGCAGCGTCTTTTCGTAGGCCTCGGAGGTGCTGAGCGCCTTGAAGTCGAGGACTGGGGCGAGCATGGCACGCACCTGATCGCCACTGATGTCGGGAACGAATTTGTCGAACTCAAGTGTGACTACCGAGCCATGCGCGTCGAGGCTTTGCGGACTGGGGCCCCCGGGAATAGGGGTAGAAGCACCACCGGCCCCGAGTTCGATGTGCTGATACCACTTCTGCTTCTTCTTTGGGCCCCCGTTGATTTCGACAACGATGTTCTTGTCGGTGATCTTAACGTCGGTGATGATGCAGCGATCGCCGGGCTTGGCGGCGGCACCGTACTCCGCGACCTGCTGGGCAACGGCGCTGTCGGAAGGGATAACCGAGCCGTTCTTGATCTTCAATCCCTTTTCGCCTTGAGGGAAGAGTACGCGGGCGAATACGCGCTCCGACTGCAAGCTGCGGATGACCATGATGCGCGTCTGGTTGGTCATCTTCTCGGACTGGCCGGAGTCGGCAGGCTTGGCGGCTTGGGCGGCCAATCGGGAAGGCGAGCAGGCGCAGACCGCAGTCAGCAGTAACGCTGCAAAGCAAAACCGCGATTGGCGATGGCGGCTCATCAAGCACCCAGTCTGGGCAGATTATAAGCCTAATCGGGCGGACCGGGTGATGCGGCAGCGGCTTCCGCAGGACCCGCGTCGGAGAGATTGCCTGTGGGGAAAAACGCGTATGGGTCCACGAGCGGCCGCGAAGGCGCCCGCCAAACGATGAGCAGCGCAACCAGGACGACGAATGCTCCCGGCAGACTGGCCTCCAAACCATAGGTTCCGCCGGTGAGCCAGCGCGGTCCGGTAGCAGTGGCACGAACCACGACATTGAACAAGCGGATTCCGCTGACGGGAAGGCCAAACACGAGACCAAGCGTGGCGTTCCAGGCAAAGTGAAGTCCCCAGGGCAACCAAAGCGCACGGGTCCGGAGGTAGGCAAGGGAAAGCACGACACCGATCACGACGGTGTTGAGGAGTCCCCAGAAACTCGCGCCGGGATTGGTGAGATGGACCAATCCGAAGAGCGCTGAAAACGATAGGATCGCGCCTCCGGAACCAATCGATTCGACCAGCCGCTGAAACGGGTAGCCGCGGAACATGAGTTCTTCGGCCAGTGATCCGGCAAGCAATGCAAGCAGTACCAGGACTGCGCGACCCAGACTGTGGGTAGTCAGCGTCAAACGGAAGGTGAGGTCTCCGAAGATGGCGACGGCAACAACGGCGATTGCCACCAACACAAAGCCCACACTACAGCCGGCCAGGAACTGACGCCGCCATCCCGGGGCAAGCGCAAGACCCTGCGCGGCCAGACGATGGGACTCGACATGGTTGCCGACCGTGAGCAGCCAACTGAACGCCACCAGCAGCACGGCCGCGAGACATGGAGCGAAAGATCGCCTCGAAGCGCAGGATATGGTCGCCAGCTACGGCGGAGGCGAAGTATCCGCAACACAGGAACGCCAGGCACGAAATGAACGCCGATAGAAGAAAAGCCCACGCGGGATACAGCCGCCCTTCGCTGTCGGTAAACAAGATCACAGTCCGGAAGTTGCTGGCTCCGGTCCGAAGAACCGGAGGCCGTGGCGGGAAATCCGAAAATCGAGGGGTTGGCCGCCATTCTTGCGAATGGCGTCGTGGACGCGATCGCGCGTGCCCTCCTCGATGAGGACGATAACGCAGCCGCCACCGCCGGCCCCGCACACTTTGGCGGCGCGAGCGCCCTGCTTCTTAGCGGCCGCGATCAGCTTGTCGATGAGAGGCGTCGTGATACCTGGAGCATTGGTGCGGCGCAGCTTCCATTCCTGATTGAGCAGGCGTTCGACGTCGGCCCATTTTGCGGCTTTGAGAGCGAGGCGCATTTCGCGGGCGATGCGAGAGATCTCGGCAAAGTTGCGGATGACGCGCTTGTCGCCGTTGATGTGTTGCTTGAACACCTCCCAGTTATTGATGCCTGACTGGCGGGGCGCCCCGGTGTAGAGCAGGACAAAGCGCTTGTTTAATTCGACGGCCGGAATAGCGATGGGCTCGCAGTGGATACCGTCTGTGTCGAGGTGCACGGCGTTGGCGCCGCCGTACATCGCGGGGTAGTAATCCTGACAGCCGGTGGGTACGCGGATGAGCTGGGCTTCCACGTTTTGCGCGATGACGCGAATCTGTTCGATATCGATGTCGCGCCCCACGAAGCGGGCCAGGGCGGCGCTGGTGGATATCATCATGGCCGAGGAGCCCGAGATGCCTGCGCCGGCGGGAGATTCGGAGTGCGATTCCAACAGGAAGCCCGACTGCGGTTGGAAAAAGCGCACCAGGTAGGCGGCAAGAGCGTGATGGTACTTCCTGGCCGCCATCAGCGCAGCGAGATTGGCGAAGCGGTCTTCGCGGCCGGTGTCGAGCGACTTCAGATGGATGCCGCGGCCCTTGCGCGGCGTGATCTTGCAGGTGGTCTGGATGTCGACCGCCATGTTGACCGTGACTGAGCCGGGATGAAACAAGTACAGCGGCCAGAGATCGATGGTGGACCCGGCAAGGTCGGCGCGGCATGGCGCCTGGGCGTAAATCTGTTCGAAGCTGGTGGGCAGTGGAATCGCGTACCGGTTCGGCATCTACAGTTGGGCCTCGGAAAGAAGTGCTCGTCCCACTGTAACAACTTCGTCGGTAATGGCGTCGACGTCAGCGGGTGTGCTGCGATGGTTGACGATGCAGGCGCGCAAGGCGAAACGCCCATGAATCGTGGCGTTGGAGATGAACACCCGGCCGCCGCGCTGCACCCGGTTGAGGATCTTTCGGTTGAGGTCGTCCAGATGCGACGGAGTGAGTGAGGGTTGGCGCGGGGCAAAGCGGAAGCAGACGGCGCTCAGCGCTACGGGCGCCATTATTTGGAGCTCAGCGGTGGACTCGACGCGAGCCGCAAGATGCGTTGCCAAGTCGAGGTCGTTTTCGATTTGCCGGCGAAATGCCGCCAGCCCGTGATAGCGCAGCGACAGCCAGAGCTTTAAGGCACGAAACCGACGTGAAAGCTCGATCGTCTCCTCGAAGAAGGCAAAGCTCTCAATGGGGTACTCGAGCAGTGACTTCGCGTAGTCGCCAGTGAACGAGAAGGCGGTGCGGGCAGCGGCACGATCATGGTAGAGGAGGCAACCGCAGTCGAGAGGCTGGTAGAGCCACTTGTGTGGATCAAGAGAGAGAGAGTCAGCCAGTGCGAGTCCGTCGAAAAGTTCGGGACGCGCTATCGCGGCCAAAGCTCCGTATGCGCCATCGACGTGGAACCATGCTCCGGAGGACTTTGCGATAGCAGCCAACTCGCGCAAGGGGTCAATGGAACCGGTGTTGACCGTGCCTGCACTGCCGACAATTGCGATGGGAGTGATGCCTGCGCGCTGATCCTGGTCGACTGCCCGGCGAAGCGATTCGGCGCTCATGCGAAAGTCGGCGTCGCATGGGATCATCCGGAGATACCGTCGACCGAGTCCCAACAGTGCAACTGCCTTGGGGATCGACATGTGCACCTGCTCGGAGGCGTAAACCGCCCCGGGCGTGGACACTCCCGATTCGTTGGCAGGATGGCGGGACTCCCGAGCCATCGCCAGGCCCATAAGGTTAGCCGCGGAGCCGCCCCCGGTAAGGCTTCCCACGAAACCACGGCAACCGATGGATTGAGCCAGCCAGTCAACTACCACTTCTTCGATGGCAGCGGCGGCAGGCCCGGAGCGCCAGGCAGTCACGTTCTGATTGAGCACGCTGGCCAGCAGGTCGGCGGACGCTGCTATGGGCTCGCCGGAGCCGAGTACGTACCCAAAAAAACGGGCGCTGGGCAGACGCGATGCGTCAATTACCGTTTGAAGATCGTCCAGTGCGACGGGACCGAGACCCTCTTCGGGCAGTGGTTGCACGAACCGCCGCATCGTTTCCTCCCCGGAGGTATTGGGGAAGCTGGGAAGATCGTGCAAGCCCGCAAGCAATCCGAGGGCGAGTTCGCTGACCCGTTGAAAGGCGTTGCGGTATTCCTGTGAAGGGCGTTCGAGCGGGTTCATACGGCTTGCATCCAGCGAGTAATGGCAGGACAGTCATTGTATCGCGCGGCAGCGCAACTCCGTCGCCTAAAGTTCGCGATACGTGATGAGTTCAATGCCAAGGCGATCGAGCGCGGCCCGCGCGTCAGGCGAGGTAAAGACTCGCAACTCGGTCTCTCGCGATTGTCGCAGCCGGGTGCGCACATGGTGGAGTTCGGCATCGTTGTAACCGGGATGGCAGACAAACTCCCAGGTGCCCTGGGGCAAGGTTTCCACGATGACGAGGAACGATTCGAGGTCGAGGGCGCCAGTGTCGAGTACGCCTACCGAGCCGTCAGGCGTGCGCAGCCCATGGCGATCCACTTCCCTCTTGAAGCTGCCGGCGAAGCTGCGGAGTACGCCAAGCTCGCTCAAGCGAAGCCACATCTTTGGTTGCCGCAGAATGCGAGAGAGCGGCAGAGGGAACAACCTGCCAAAGGGATTGCGTACGGCTCGAACGCCGCGACTGTCGGCAGCGCGGAGCAACGGCTTCAGTACGGCAGGAAACATATGAGCGTGCTTGTGGCAGTCGAAGTGAGACAGTGCGATACCCGCATCTTGCAGGCGCTGCATTTGCGCCGCGGCTTCGGCTTGCAGTTGCGACGGATCGAGCTTGCCGGTGAACGACGCGCGCGCAAAATCATTGAGCTTGACGCGAAATTCAGGCGCGGTGGGTCGTGACTTCGGCTCCAGAAGTGAGGCCACGTCCTTTGGCGGAAGCGCCGGAGTTCCGTCAAGCAGTATCACGTGGCAACCCACACTGAGGCGCGAGTCGGACGCTAGCGCAGCTGAAACAGCGTCTGCAAACGCGCTTGCGGTAGCCATCAGAGTGGTGGAGGTGATGATCCCCTTCGCTGAGCCCTCGACGATGGCGCGGTTGATGCCGCGGGTCATGCCGAAGTCGTCGGCGTTGACGATGAGCCTGCGCACGAATTCAGTGTAGCAAGCAGCAAACAGGGCCGCCGAAGCGGCCTTGACAGAAAACCCTCTGCTCCCCGATTACTTTGCCGCGGCCGGGTGAACCAGTTCAACATCAATGGTTATCGGTATGTCATCACCAACCATAGGATTGGAGCTGCCGACACCAAAATCGGTGCGCTTGATGGTCGTACTGGCCGACGCCCCAACGTGCGTGTTGCCACGGGGGTCGGTCATGGGACTGCTTGGCCCGTCAACGTCGAGAACGACCGATTTGGTGACACCGTGGATGGAAAGGTCCCCGGCGATTTTCAGCTTGCCTGCGCCGGCAGACTGCACCGATGTGGACTTGAATGTGATGGTGGGAAACTTGGCCACGTCGAAGTAGTTGGCACTGCGCAGGTCGTTGTCGCGCATCTCGACTCGCGTGTCGACAGAGGCGGCTTCGATGGTAACTTCGACCGAGGCTTTCGCCGGATTGGCGGGATCGTACTCAGCCGTGCCGCTGACCTTGGTGAACGCACCACGGACAGTGGAGATGCCCATATGTCGCACAGAGAACTGGGCAGCCGTGTGGTTGGGGTCGATCTTCCATGATTGAGTCTGGGCGAGGGCCAAATTGGCCAACACCAGCATGAAGGCAACAACAGAAAGCTTGCGCAACACTATGGGGGATTCTCCTTGACGCAAATAGATCGCAGCCTGGGCTCACCACCCAGGCTGCGATTTTAACAGAGAGTTACTGGCCTGCCACAGTAGGGGTAGCCGGATGGAACACCAAGGTCTTGTCGCGGAACTGAATTTCAGTAAGGACGCGGGCGCCATTGTCGGTCTGGGTTACCACGCCATCCTGCGGCCGCTTTACATCGAGTACCTGGGCGTTGGTCGTAGCAGAAGTTTTTCCCTGGGTCAGGGTAACCTGGGCATTGTCGCCGGTGGTGTTCCACTTCACTTTGTAATCGCCGGCAGGAAGTTGAGTCGAACCGATCTTGACGGCAGAGTCGAGATGAATCTTCCCGGTGCCGGTCTCGGCGGCGAATGCCGCCACGCTCAGAAAGCTCAATGCGATCAGTAAACTGGAAACAAGTTTCATACAGTCCTCTTAATAGCTACGGGTAAGGGCGCGAAAGTTCTGGCCTTCGTCGCAATTGCGGCGAACTTCCACACCAAATAACGGTTTGCGATCGTCCTGCGCAGGAACATCGCGGCTCACCCAGTTAGACGCGCGAGAGGACCTCCGAGTTTCGGGCTACGGCCGAAAATTTGATTGGAAATATCTATGGAGGAGATAATGAAAAACGATTTAGTCGAAGGGGCCACGAGATCAGGAAGATGCGCTTCAACCCCTGGGAAGCGTGCGAGTCCTGAGGAGTGGCGCAGACATCGATCTGCGAGGAAATGCGCGAAAGCAGGCCCAGGAGTTTGACCGGTGCGCTGCAGTCAGGTAGATTAGAAGAGTTGCATCCGCTCGAGTACGCGTCTCTGAGGCGTGTGCAACGGGCGGTTAGCTCAGTTGGTTAGAGCGTCTCGCTTACACCGAGAAGGTCGCAGGTTCGAGTCCTGCACTGCCCACCAGATCCGTCACCGAACAATCACCAAGGTGATGCGCCCGGAAGCCGGGCACCGGCGATCCCGCCCAGTGGGACCGCCAACCGCGCAAGCGGGGTCGTAGTTCAGTTGGTTAGAACGCTGCCCTGTCACGGCAGAGGCCGCGGGTTCGAGTCCCGTCGACCCCGCCATTTCCTTCAACGGAAATCGGCAAGAACCGCAAAAGCACCGTCAGCGGTGCTTTTTGTATTTCTCACCGCACCAAGTTGGACTCGCAGGTGCTGCAACCGTTTCCGAACCCGAGCAACGCTCGGCACGCATCTCCGGCCCATCGCAGATAATAGACAATCGCATAGTGGATGCGACACAATAGAGTTCCTCCAACTAGCATGACCAATACGATTCTTGTCACCGGCGGCGCCGGGTTCATTGGCTCCAATTTTGTATTGCAGTGGCTGGCCCGCGAGGCGACGCCAGTGGTCAATCTCGACTGCCTTACTTACGCAGGGCATCCCGTGAGTCTCACGTCGGTCGCTAACGATCCTGCGATACCGCTTTGTGCGCGGAGACATCAATGACCGTGAGCTGGTCCGGCGTCTTTTGCAGGAGAACCGGCCGGAGGCAATTGTCCACTTCGCCGCTGAGAGCCACGTGGACCGCTCCATTACCGGGCCGGAAGAGTTCATCCGGACCAATATTCACGGCACGTTCACTCTACTGGGAGAGGCCAAGGCTTATTACGATTCGCTCGCAGCAGACGAGCAGAAGCGCTTTCGATTCCTGCATGTTTCGACCGACGAAGTGTACGGTTCGCTGGGACCGGACGATCCGCCGTTTGACGAAACTACGGCGTACGCTCCGAACAGCCCTTACTCCGCTTCCAAGGCGGCCTCGGACCACCTGGTTCGAGCCTGGTTCCACACTTACCATCTGCCGACGCTGACGACAAACTGTTCCAACAACTACGGGCCGTTCCAGCTTCCGGAAAAACTCATTCCTCTAATGGTGCATAACGCGTTGCGTGGCGAAAAACTGCCAGTTTACGGCGACGGCCAGAACGTGCGCGACTGGGTGTATGTGGAAGACCACTGCGATGCCATCCGCTGCGTGCTACGTAATGGCCAGCCCGGCGAAACCTATAATATTGGCGGACGCAGCGAGCGCCGCAACCTCGACGTGGTCAAGACCATCTGCGCCGTGATCGACGAGTTGTGCCCTGATTCGCCGTACAAGCCACATGCCGGCCTCATTCAATTCGTGACCGATCGCCCCGGCCACGATTGGCGTTATGCAATCAACGGTTCCCGCATCGAGCGTGAGCTGGGATGGAAGCCGCAGGTCAGCTTTGAAGCGGGCATCCGAAAGACAGTGGAGTGGTACCTGGAGCATCAGGAGTGGGTGGCCGCCGTGACGGGCAGCAGCTATCGTTCGTGGATCACCGCACAGTATGCGAACCGTGGAGGCGCTGTCTAGCATGGCCTCGCCGCTCAAAGGCATTATTCTGGCAGGAGGCTCGGGAACGCGCCTTTATCCAGCGACCCAGAGCGTTTCCAAACAGCTACTGCCGGTGTATGACAAACCAATGATTTACTACCCGCTCAGCGTCCTCATGCTGGCGGGGATTCGCGATGTACTCATCATTTCGACCCCACAGGACACTCCCCGCTTCGAGCTACTGCTGGGTGACGGCGCTCGCTGGGGGATGAACTTTTCCTACGCAGTGCAGCCGCGGCCGGAAGGCATCGCGCAGGCATTTCTTGTGGGTGCGGATTTCATTGCGGGCAATCGTTGCGCCCTGGTGCTGGGCGACAACATTTTTTACGGCCACAATCTCTCGCACATGATGCAAGTCGCAGCACAGCGAGAAACCGGAGCCACGGTGTTCGCTTACCCAGTGCAAGATCCGGAGCGCTATGGAGTCGTTGAACTTTCCGCCGACGGCCGCGCTCTCAGCCTGGAGGAAAAGCCGAAACAACCCAAGTCGAGATATGCCGTAACCGGACTGTATTTTTATGACAATCGCGTTGTGGATTTGACCCGCGCGCTGAAGCCTTCGGCCCGCAACGAGTTAGAGATCACCGATCTCAATCGCGCATATTTGAGCCGCGGCGAGCTGCACGCAGAAATCATGGGACGCGGGATGGCATGGCTCGACACCGGCACGCACGACTCACTGCTCGAAGCCGCGTCCTTCATTCAGACCATCGAAAAGCGGCAGGGGCTCAAGGTCGCTTGTCCTGAAGAGATCGCGTTTCGTGCCGGATACATCAACGCCGCCCAGATGGAATCGCTGGCCGCGGTCCTCGATAACAGCGGCTATGGCAAATACTTGCGAGGCGTGCTGGAATCCCCAACGGGCGCGTAAGCGGAGCCCGGCCTCGTGCCGGCACGATCGAGCGGCCGGCACAGTGCACGGACAATGCCACGACAATTGAATCGGCCCGCGCCTACTCAGGCAGCGGGCCGATGTCATTTTGTTAGCGCGTTGATGGCGCAGTTGTGTCAGTACGCGTTCTTGCCAAACATTCCTGACCAAGCGGTAAGGAAGATGATGCGCAGGTCAAACCAGAAGCTCCAATTCTGCAAGTAGTAGAGATCGAACTCGAACCGCTTCTCGATGGACGTATCACCGCGCCAACCGTTGACCTGAGCCCATCCGGTGATGCCCACCTTGAGACGATGGCGGCTGTCGTAGAGAGAGATCTCTTCGAGAAATCGGCGGACAAAATGGGGGCGCTCGGGGCGAGGTCCAACGACGCTCATGTCGCCCCGTAGGACGTTGAGGAATTGCGGCAGTTCGTCAAGACTTGTCCTGCGCAGGAAGGTCCCGACTGGCGTGCAACGCGGATCGTCCTTTACCGTCCAGTGGCTGTCGCTGTCGTTCGGAGCGGCGATCCGCATGGTGCGGAACTTATACATCTGGAACGGCCTCCCGTTCAATCCGATGCGCTCCTGGCGAAAGAATACGGGACCTGGCGAGGAAAGCTTGATGAGTACTGCTATCACGAGCATGAACGGAGTCAAGAAACAAAGCACGGTCAGGGAGAACAGCACATCGAAGGCCCGCTTCAGAAAGAAGTAAGCGGGCGACTCCAACGGAGTGTTGGCAAGGTCAAGCATTTGCAGGTCGCCCAACTGAAACAACCGGTCGCGCACCACGGGAAGGCTGCCAAGATCGAGTACCACCCGAGTGGGCACGCAGAGCTTTCCAATGCGCGCCAACAGGTCATCCATTTCCGAAAGTTGCTCCGCACCGGCGGCGATGACGATTTCCTCGAACGCAGGCACACGCCCGGAACCAATGTCGTCAAACTGAAACACGGGCGCATCGTGTACCTGAACGGGCTCGTCACCGATGCGCATATATCCTACGACTTCGGAGGTGACCATCGGGACCGAGGCCAGACGGACCGCGATGCAGCCAGCCCGGCGGCTCGTTCCAACCATCAATACCCGGATGGAGCGGCGGCCCACATGCGAAATGTGCAACGCCAGCCGCAAGACCATCCGGCTGCCCAGCGTGAGCAGAAGCAGCGCGATCGAGCTGACCACAAAAAACACGCGCGAGAAGTTTTGCTGCCGATAGAAAAAGAGCACCGACAGCAACACCATGTAGGTTGCAAAGCAGGCCGTCAGCGACTTGCGAATGCCGGTATTTTCGCGAAAGAGTTCGTCAGTATCGCAGAGTCGTTGCCCCTCCACGACAATCGCCCACACCATGGTGATGAACAGAAGCACCGCGAAGTAGAACCAAGGATCTAATCCGGCGGGGTATTGCTTCTGGTCCATTACGCCCAATCGCACATAGGCGGCGATCAGGAACGCCATAAGTGGCAACATGTAGTGCCACAGCCGGACATAGAAACCAAATGACTTTAAGCGAAGGGACACTTCATCACCTCACGGGAAAGCCTTGCAAAGCGAGCAGCAACGCGATCTTGCTCGAAGGAGACTCGGCCAATTTAGCTTCGGAAGGAGCGTCTGAAAGTTGATCCAACACATCGGGGGGACTGCGTGCGCCAGACTTCGGGGCCAGGCCACGCCGTCAGTAACCCGAATCGGCATAGCGCCGATACACCTCGCGATGACGATCGGCGCAGGCAGACCAGGTAAATTGGCGGGAGCGCTGCAATCCTCGGCGCTGCAGTTCCGAGCGCTCGTCGGGCGAAGCCAGAAGAATTCGTTCCAGGGCGGCGGCGATTGCGTCGGCATCGTGGGGATCAAAGTAGGCGGCAGCATCGCCACCCACCTCCGGCAGAGCCGCCGAACGGGAGCATGCCACGGGAGAGCCGCAAGCCATCGCTTCGATGACGGGAAGGCCAAATCCCTCTTCAAACGATGGGAGGACCGTTAACTCGGCGCAGGAGTAGGCTGCGCGCAAGACATCGTCGGTCACACTGCCGGCGAAGCGAACCGCCGAGGCGATGCCCAACTTCCGCGCCTGGGCCTGCAGGGGTCGAGCTTCGCCCGCCATGTCGCCGACTATGAGCACCTGCCATGCGCCGGCATTCCTTCGGTTAAGCAGCGCGAAGGCCCGCAGCAGTCCGTCAACGTTCTTGTGCGGTTTGAGGCCGCCCACATAGAGGAGGAACGGCCGATCCACGCCGCAGGCCCGCGCCACCGTCGCCCTGGCCGCTGCCCGTGGCTCAGCATAAAATTGGCTACCCACCCCGTTGTACGCAACCGTTACCTTCTCGCCGGGAACGCCGAGGTGCTCGACGATCCGGCGCTTGGAATACTCCGACACGGTGAAGATGTGATCGGCCCTTTTCGCAGCTATCCGCAGCATAGGCCTGGCATACAGCCGGCTCTTCCACGAATCGCGCAGCCGCAGGTCGAGGATATGCGTCAAGTCGTGAATGGTAATCAACAGCCTTCCGCGCCGCTGCAATGGCGCGTTGTAATGGGGAACATGCAGTAGCGAGAACGGCTCGGCGGCCCTCGCGACAGCATGTTGCTCTCGAAAGGAGTAGATCGGGGACTCCAGGATGGCAATGTCTCGCGCGTAGGGCCGCAGCTTGTTCAGGTTCTGGCGGTATGCAAGCAAGTGCAGATCAAATTCACCCGAGCTGCTCAACTCGCGCACCAAATTCAAGGTGTAGGTTCCGATTCCGGTGTACAGCCAGCGCGCATCGATGCAGAGAGAGGTCATTGCAAACGCAACGCACTGCTCACAATCGCGGAGAAGCTGCCAATGAACGCCTGCTCGGAGAACTGACGCGATCTCTGCCGCAACGCTTTCTCATCGAACGACCAGCTTTCGAATCTCCTGATCGCCTGTTGCAGCCCCTCGATACTTGGATCGGAGTACAGGACGGCAGTTTCGATGGTCATGGAATCCAGGATACCCCCTTCGCCGAGGGCGATGACCGGGCAGCCGGAGGCGATCGCCTCGACGGGCACGATTCCGAAGTCCTCTATGCCGGGGAACAATAAAGCGCGAGCGCGGCGGTAGTAGTTGCCCAGGTCGTCATCGGAGACGAAGCCAAGAAACTCAACCTCGGCATGGAGACTCGCTGCGAGCTGGCGGAGGCTGCGGAGTTCCGGGCCCGAGCCGACAACCTTCAGAGGACGTCGCAGCGCGGCACAGGCTGCAATGGCGTGGTCTACACGTTTGTACGGAGCGAGTGCTCCGACCGCAAGGTACCACTCTTCCGGGGCACGCTCGAGACTGGCAAAGCGCTCCACCTCCACAGGCGGGGCGACAACTTCGGCGTTCCGGCCGTAGAGCCGCTGAACACGGTCCCTAACAAAGTGCGAGTTGGCCACGAAAATATCGACGCGCTCATTGGTGGCGCGATCGTAGCTTTGCAGGGCGCGGGCCACCGGGCGATAGAAATAGCGGGACGCCAATCTTCCCACTTTGGCGGGGCCAAAGTAGTCATCGAAGCGGTCCCATACGTAGCGCATTGGAGTGTGGATATAACAGATGTGCGTCGGCTTGCCGTGGCGGCGGCGGACCATTCCTTTGGCCACTGCATGAGAGGTGGAAATGACCAGATCACAATCGCTCACCTTGGTCAGCTCGGCGCAGACCGGAAACAGCGGAAGATAGTGCCGGTACCGCGTGGCCGCAAAGGGGAGATACTGCAGCGGACTGGTGGTAATCGCGCGGCCTTCCGTCAATGGACTCACGGAGCCCCGATTGTGCAGCAAAGTGTACAACGGCGCTTGCGGGAACATCTTGCAGAGCACTTCCAGAACTTTTTCGCCGCCCCGAATTCCGTTCAGATAGTCGTGAACGAGTGTTATACGCAGAGTCGTCAGGTGGTTCTTCCAAGCGGAAGAACCGCCCGCCGACGCCTGCTTTCGTGCCGGCGCCTCTTCGTTCTGGGCGCGGAGCAAATCGACGTTCTTGGTCATTGATGAAGTTGACTGGCCGCCTGCACCTTGCGCGGCAGAGGAGAATAGTTTCGACGCGCCACCTGTCACGCTCGGCAGCGTGGTAAGTACGGCTAAGCCGCGGTCAATACGACTTTCAGATTGGTCGCGAGATACCGCATCGGCGTCGCGGTACAGAGTGTGCGGTCGAGCGGCTCCAAAACCTTGGCCCAAGATCTCGGTACAGAGTTTTTCGGAAATAACTGCCCGAACCCGAGGGATTCGACTTGAAACTGCGATTCCCTGGCGAGTTGGAGAATTCGTTTGCGGCTATAAAGACGGTCATGGTAAGTCTCGCCGCGAAGCCGGGCCACCGCCTGCGTCCACGACAGAAAATATGGGACGAACGTCATGAATAGTTGGCCTCCAGGCTTAAGTACCCTTCTCAGCTCTTTCATGGAATCTGTGTCTGACGGAACATGCTCGATCACTCCGAAGCTCACCACGCAATCAAATGATCCGTCATCAAACGGAAGCGCGCTGTCAGTCCGGAGTGGGATGACGGTGGCCTTTAGCTGATCGATGATCGGCGTCTCCTGGCCGAAGGTTGAGTCCACGTCAGAATGTTCCACATCGCAGGTTGTTACCTGGAATCCTTTGCGGCGCAGGAGGTAGGTAATGTGGCCTTTGCCTGCTCCCCAGTCCAGCACGGAGATTTCGCTGGGAGGCCGCTGGTGCCGGGCCGTAAGCAACCGGCTTAAGTCTTCGATGTAGCGCAGATAAACAGACTGCGTGCTGTTCGCGAGGAACCGATGGCTAGGGTAAGCCGCGCCGATGGAGGTAAGAAACTTGTCCTCCTCGGCCGGGGACAGAAGGTCTCGCAGCCCTTTACGTAGCCCGATCATGCCAACAAGCTGGACTTCTCGCTTTCAGATTCTGCGATTGCCGCTGAAGAGTGACGCTTATCTCGCACGGACTCCTTCTTCGGCCATGACGCCAAAATGAGGACTTCGACCTAGCATGCCGCGAAGGAGGCGGGTGCCTGCGTCGAATTTTGCCTCGCCCAACAGATAGCCGGACACGCAGTAAACATGGAACATCAAATACTTGTCAAAACCCATCCTGCCGTACTCCCGGTGCAGTCGCATGAACTCGCGAAATGGCAGCCCGAGCTGGTCCTTGATATAGGGGTAGAAGTAGTTCGCGTAATCGCGTTTGACGTCATCCACAACATCAATCCCTATTGACGACTTCAGACTCTCAACTATGGAAAGAGCACCTGCGATCATGTTGAGCCGGGCCTGCGGCGTATAGCGGCCCGGAATGAACTTCCCCTTCTCGCTGGTGCTGTGGCCAAACTCCGGCGGCTCACCGGCGCGGCAGAGCACCAACACCTCAGGGGTGAAAGCTGCACTTCGTGCGGCCAGCACGGTGGCAGTCAGGTGCAATTGGTAATACAGACTGCCATCGAATTGACAGGTTGCCGCCGCATGGGCACTGTCGCGATGGACGATGTATCCCGAGATCACGCCACACCGCCGGAAGCAGACCCGGATGGCGTCACGCCCAGCCTTAAACTCGCGCTCTTCGGAAAAGTATCGTACTTCCTGGTTAACCTTTTCCGGCATGTCATCGAACCAGGCGTAACTCTTCAGCACGACTCCGGTCTCGGGGTAACGCTCTAGCAAACTGCTTACGGAGCTGAGTGCACCGGCGCACATCAAATCGTCATTCCCCATGAAGAAGCAGTACTCCCCGGTGGCGATTTCAACGAGGCGCCGGACATTGCCGTCATATCCGAGGTTGGTCTCATTCTCGAAGTAGCGCAGAGTCCCGGGATAGCGTTCAGAGTAGTCCTGCGCGATGGCACGAATCTGGGCGCGTTCGCCTGAGTCGTCCTCACAAATGACGATTTCGAATTTCTTGCAATCCTGGGCGTAGATGGACTCGAGCAGCGCGGGGAGATGCTCCGCCCGGTTGTACGCCGGTACGCAGACGGAAAATGTTTTGCGCGGATCGTTGAGGGTGTTCGTCATTGCGACGTCGCCGGGATGAGTTGGTAGCTGCAGGGTGCAGCAGTCCGTGACTATTCCAGGGAGTTGCCGTTCGGGGCGGGGACGGGCTTGCGGAGAAATGCGCGGTAGACCGGACCCAGCATTCCGGCCGGAAGCAGGCGGAGCGGGACGCGCGACGCAACGCTCACGATCAGCTCCGACTTCGAGAGAAACCCGATCTGGTAACACTTGGAGAGGAACGCGATCTCGTAGCCGATATACTTCGCGCCACTCCGCTTTGACAACATGCCATTGCCGCAGCGAACGTAAGCGAGCACGTCCGGCATGTTGTAAATGCGGAAGCCGGCCAGCAACATCCGCGCCCACAGGTAGTAGTCCTCGAAACCCATACAGGTTTGGTAGCTCCCCGAGGCCTTCACGTCCTGCTTGCGAAACATCACGGTCGTATGGAAGCTTACCGGGTTTCGAAGCCGCGCCGCCCGATCGAGTGTTACCCACCCAGGCCGGCTTCGGATGGAGTGCTGAGCATGATGATCATCAACAAACTCCGCTCCTGCTGCGCTCACTACGCTGACCTCCGGGTGCGCCGCTATAAACTCGATCTGGCGGGCGAATCGGAAGGGAGGGTAGACGTCATCCGAATCGACTCGCGCGACAACTTCGAAACTGCAATGCTCCAGGCCGATAGACAATGCCCTCCCCAGCCCCGCATTTTGCGGCAGCGCGACGGTGACCAGTTTCAACTCTTCGGCATACTGGCACAGTACCTGTTCCAAATCGGGGCTAAGCGGACCGTCCTTGACGACTACCAGCTCGTCTGCCCGCACGGTCTGCCCGGCGAGACTGGCAAGGGACTGCAACAGAAACTCCGGCGATTCCTTCGCGTAGACCGACATTAGGGCAGAGAACTTCATCGCGTTTCCAGGCTGTGCCGCTTGCGCTCGGTTGCTCGCGCTGTCACCGGTCAACATCAGCTCCGCGCGAGAACATGGTCATAGAGCGCCTGATAGTCTTGCGACATTCGCGGTGACGAGAATGCTGTCAGGGCTTCCTGCGATGGCTTCACAGCCTTCGCGAGTGATCCTGGGTCTTCGCCGTCTAGGGCTGCTGCGACATCCTCAGGCCTGTGCCCTTTGTAGAGCGATACCTGCTCGCCAAACGTCTCCTGAATTCTGCGATGCGGCGCAATATCGGAGGCAACGACGTGCACGCCGGACGCGCAGCCTTCCAGCAGCGCCATGGGCATCCCTTCCGAGCGAGAGTTGGAAATAAGCACGTCGCTGGCGCGCAACAGGTCGGGTATATCCAATCTGTTGCCGAGGAACACGACGTTGGTCGAGCCGCCGGCAGCTCGATGACATTGGTCACGCAGTGGCCCATCCCCCGCGAATACCAGAACAGCATCTTGCGACAGCCTAGAGCGGAGAAATCCCGCGACTACGTCGATTGGCTGCTTGAGGGAGTTGAGCGTCCCCGTATGCAGCACCATAGTCGGGCGGTGCGGCAGTTTCAGGCGTTCGCGCAAGCCTACTTTGTCCACCGGCGCAATCGGTGGCCTGAAGCGGCTCACATCGATGCCGTTTAAGATCACTTCGCACTCGACGCCGTGGAGACTTGCAGCCTCGGCTGCCGCTTCCGATACGGCTGCCACGCGATCGAAGTTCCGGAGGGCTGCATACTCCCGATGCCCGAACCAAGCCCCGAGGACCTTGCCATGTGCCATCTGATAGTCGTTCATCAGCTGCGCGTGAATGGTGGAAATACGGGGCACTTCGAGGCTGGAGGCGCCGACGATACCATTGGCCCAGAATCCGTGTGCGTGGACTAAGTCGCTATCCAGCGCTTTCATGACGTTGCGCAACCTTCGACGTCCACCTGCGAGGCAAGCCGCACGCGACATATTCATCTCTACAACTCGAACCCCCAATTGCTGAAACTCGCGCAGGATGCTGTCGTTCGGATTCCGAAACAGAGTCACCACGACTGCCTTGTAACTTGCCGCATTGAGGTGCGTAACGATGCCTTCGAGCACACTGATGGGCCCGCATCTCCGCAGGGTCGATACGATTGATAGGACCGTTCGGGGCATGGACTGCGATTGAGTGGGGCCGACTACGCGGTCCGCAACAGGAGGCGGGCCCGCGCCCGGTCGAGGAAGTACCGCGCTTGCCACGGAGAGATTAAGGAAGCGAGCAAACACAGGACCACTCTCTTGATGCGACTGCCTGAAGAAAATCCAGCCTGGACGAGTCGAGCTGCCCGGCCATGGAGAGCTTCTTCCAGCGAATTACTCGATACCGCCTGAGCACACGCTTCCGGAGTGAACGTGTCAACGCCGGCCAACTCCCGTTCTCGATGCAGGCGCACAACGTACTGGTGGGCCTTTCGTTGCCTCAATCCACCGGTACTCGCCGTGTTCCCTGAATGGATGCGCATTCGCGTTAGACATTCAGGGAGGTTGGCGATACGAAAACCAGCCGTCACAGCACGCAGCACAAAATCGAAATCTTCCGCTCCGGGTATTGCACGATAACCGTGCAGGCAGTCGTAAAGTTCTCGCCGCGCCAGCCAGACATGCATACAAGGAGTCGATAGGAGCATTGTCCGCGTGATCGCCGCCTCTGATGTTGGCACCGGAGATATTCCCAGCACATGGTCGTGCTCGTCGATTGACATCGTCGCCGAGCTTACCAGTGAGATTTCGGGATGGCTCTCAAGAAACTTCAGCTGTTTCTCCAGACGGTCGGGTTCCGCCAGATCGTCGCCATCCATGCGCGCAATGAATGCTGAATTGCAAAACGCCAGTCCAAAGTTCAGGCTAGCCACGATGCCGGAGTTCTTTGCCATGTTATGAACCTGAATTCGCGGATCACGCGAGGCTGCGTCCATCAGAACCGACACCGTGCGGTCGGTCGATCCGTCATTCACCGCCACGAGCTCAAAATCCTCCATGGTCTGCCGCTGCAGGCTGTGCAGTGCTCCTGCGAGGAAGCCTTCGACGTTATAAAGCGGCATGAGTACGCTGATGGCAGGCACGTCAGATTTCAGTCGGTGGCTGGGAAGGCACAGCTGCGCTCTCAGCCGGCGTAGGCGGAACCGGCCAGGTGGAGAGACCGCCCAGCAATCCTAAGGTCAGGTAAAAGTAAGGAGTCGAGGTTAAGACCAGTGCAAATCCGTTGATGACCATTGGGAGCACCAGAAGATATCCAGCCAGTTCGGACTTCCTGGTGAGGAGACGCACATACCAAACGACTAGAATCGATCCGATCACTCCGAATTCGAGAGCGAAAGTCACCACAATATTGTGCGCGGCGATGTCAATCAGGCCCTCGAGATTGCCCGCCCCAATGCCGAATAGCTTGAGTCTTAGGTCTGCGTCGGAGTAAATGTCCTGCATCTTGTCCAGCAGCATAAGCTTGCTGGCGAAGCTTCCGTCGAACTCCTTAAACTCGGCGGCTCCCGACGAACTGTAGCTCGACATCAGCGCGAAGACGATTATCGGCACCACAATGACGAGGGCGAGCAACATCCAGCGACGAAAACGCCACATTTTGTAGATGATGTATTGGCATAACGCGGCAAATATGGAGGCGCGCGAAACCGTGCCCAGCATAAGCAGGTAGGCAACAAATATCCGTCTGCGGCCAACATACTTGTGAAACGTCAGCATCAAGGCGATGAGGCAAAGCAGCGCCAGCCCGGCGTTGTTGCCATCCCCAAAGAAAAAGCTCATCTTGTACCGATAAAATAAAGGGTCGCTGTCTGGAACGTATCCGCTGAGCGATTGATCCACGAGCCGCTGATGCAGGTACGGCGAAAACAGCAAACGCGTGATGCAGTCAACCGCAAAGAACCAAAGCAGCCAGTTGCAAACCCTGGCAATGTAGGGTCCCTGCTTCTCAATCTCGATGGCGCGGCCAAACTTTGCCGCCAGGACACCAACCAGGAGAAACAGGGGGAAAACAGTCGGCCGTATCCAGTTCTTCTCGTCGATCGTGCTAAGTCCCAAACCAATCGCCTGCGAAATGCCGATGGCAATGATGACGACATACAGCCATCCCGTACGCCGATCGCAACGGGGAATCCTGAACAGGGTCAGTCCCAGGCAGAGCAACAACAGCACGAACTGCGTGGGCTTGAGTCCCGCAAACGGTACGAAGGAAAGGACGAACATCAGGCTCAGCCATGTCAGCAGCCGGGTTTCCGACGCGGGAGCATGACTCTCTGCTCCGGAGATTCCTGCCCGGCTGAACAGAGAAGTTGCTTCTGTACTCATCTGTAGGCTAGTTTGAACGGCAATCTTGGACGAATCGAATAGAACGCTGCGCACCTACCGACGAGCAGCAGGGCCACGCGCAGCTTTCGCTGACGCGATGCGTAACGGCGAACGAGGGACGAATCATAGTCCGTCGCTACCCGTCAATTCTCGTGCGCGGTTGGGAAGCATTGCCAAAAGCTCAAGTGTCACAGCCTTGGCCGGGTCCGTCTCGGGCAGACGCAGCCAAACACTGCGGGCAATGTTCCAGATCACCGCGCCGCATAACGCCAGCAGCGTTCCGATGGCAATGATCAGGAGCCTGGGTGGAAATGACTTGCGCTCCGGAACAACCGGGTCGTCGAGCACTTTGATCGACGGGATCGCCTTCGCCTCCTGCACCCTCGCCAGTTCGTACTGCTTGGTGAGTACCTCATAGACGGTTTCCTCAATTTTCGCGCGCCGGGCAAGCTCATAGTAGCGATTGCCCAGCAGCGGCAACTGTTCCAGCGATGGATACAACTGCCCGTTAGGAGTGTCGGCGGCAGTCCCGTCCTGGCTTCCGCTCATCGTACGCAGCTCCTTACGAAGCGCGCCGACCCTCGCCGATGCTGCCTTCACACGCGCATTCTCCGGCCCGTAAATCTGCTGCAGCCCGCTTAACTCAGTCTCAGCCGCAATTAGCTGACCCTGTAGCGTCGAAGCCGCCTCCAACATTGCTTTACCCTGGATTTGCGGATCAAGCGTTTTATTCCTGCTTGAGAATTGACTCAACTGCAGGTCAGCGTCGTCCAGTTCCCTCTTGACGTCTCCCAAACGTCCCTCCAGAAACGCCCGTTCCCGGGAGGCGGACGAGGTCGTCAATTGTGATACCCGCGCGTTCAGACCATCGATATAGGCGCGTGCCATTGCCGCACTGCGCTCGGGGCTATGGTCTTCGACAGAGATTGTGATGATTCCACTCTTCTTGTCCTCTTTTATGGAAGATCGCCGTTCCAGGACTTTTCGCGCATCCTCGTAGAATTTCTTGTTGTACACCTTGCGCAGGTCAAACTTGTTGATTACGTCATCCTCCACGCTTCTACTCTCAAGAATTCCGACAACGGTAGCTCCCTGAGTGTGCATCCCCAGCGCGTCGCCGGCCAGGCTGCCAAGAGTGCTCCCAGCCTGCCCCATAATCGCGCCCATCAATACCGCCGTCGAATCCGATTGATCCGGGGGCATGAGCCGTGCCACAGCCTCATATCGGGTCGGAATCAAGAACGCCACGACCGTGAAGAACACCAGGGCCACCAGCGTAGTCCAGGCCAGACGCCGCTTTCCCGCCCGCAGCACCTCGACGAGCCAGGGCACAGTCTGAAACGTGACTGACGGCGACAGAGTTTCGGTGACCTGGCCTCGATCAGGTAAATGAGTTGTCGATAGCAAAGACTGCTTCATGGGGTATCGCCTGACCTCATCAGATTGAGTATGAGCAGAAGCGTCGAGTCGCACCCGAGCCGTGCGCACGAATGGGATCGTTTAACCACGTGATCGCTTGTGACGGACTCCGCAGTTTCCTGGGCGCTGACAACTACCAGCGCATGTGCAGCAGCGAGCGCCCCCCGGCCGGCGCGTAGTTCACCTGAATAGTGGTACTCACGTTGCTGACGGGAGAGGGTCCGAGCAAAGGAAAATTCCATCGTTCGTATTGCAGCGCGGATGAAATCTGGATGTCGTGCCGAAACCGCCAGTCCACCTCGGCGGAAACATCGTTTAGCCCGCCCCCACCATTCAGCGCTTTGTCGACCCACTGGCGTCGATACCCAACGGTCACCTTGTTTCTAGCTGACAAGTAACAGGTAGTCGAGGCCCAGATGCCATCGCCCTGCCGGCCCACCCAACTTCCGATGATCTGCCAGTTGTTCGTGTAACCTTGGGCGTACCGCTCGTTCTTGTAGTACTCACCAACCCCGGGATAATTGATGACGTTGGTAAACACGCCCTCTACTCTGAGGTCGACATTATGAAAATGAGGTAGCTTCGGAAAATATAACCCAGGATTCCACGCCGACTGATGGTAGTAGGCGATCGGGTTCGGTTGATCATTCGCCATGCCATCCACATAGAACGTCGCCCAGTCCCGAAGCTTCGGCAATCGATATGAGAAATTGAATCCGGTATATCGTTTGCCGGGATCATTGGTCTGGGCATTCCCGTTAGTGTTGAAGGTATGCAGCCAGGTATGCTCTGTCGCCGGTCGTCCGCTTCCAGCCCACACCACCGAAAGCGAAACGCCTACCTCAAAATTGTCGGTCATTTTCAGCGCGAGCTTGTCGCCCCAGGTATAAGGCACAGGGTTAATCGACTGACCGGCGCTGCCATATACCGGAAAGCTGGGGTACGGCCCGCGAAGCCAGTGGTAATTGGGTAGAGCACCGACAAACACGGTATTCCGGACCTTGCCCAGCCACTTCAAAGGCCCTTGCGGCTCATAAGGTACCAGCCGCCCGAACTTCAACATAGGCTCTGATTGTGCGTTGTCTGAAAACATGAGGGACGTGCCGCGATCAGGCCCCCAGAAAAAGGATTGATATCCAAAGGAGAGCTGATAGTTGGCGACATTCAGAGCAACATACGCCTCAATCGGCGCGAACTGATTCACGCCGCTGAAAGTCGGTACAGAGGACAGAGGCAGGTACGGATAGCCATTGGAGGACACCAGTTGCTGCGCAACTTGTGGGCTGTATTCCGGCAGCGCGGCCGAGTGCTGATATTCACCCCGAAAATAGAACGCCAGGGGGCCGGTTTCCGCCCTGACGGATACGCCATCGACCGTGTTGAAGCCCTGCCCGTAGGGGCGACCGAAGTCGTTGTAAAGTGTCTGAGCGAAGTTATAGCTGTCACGCAAAGGCCTGCCGGCTATCTCCGTGACGCGCGCATATGCCGAGTCCAGCTCGGCGCCCACATTTGCGGCTCCCTCGAGGTTGCCCAACTCTGATGCAAATTCCTGGTGCAATGCGTGGATCTCTGCGCGTACGGAACCCGGCCCCTCACCGGATTGTTGCAGTTGTTCTTCGGCCTCCGCGACCAATCGCGCACACTCCAGACGAGGCAAAGGTCGAATGGCCAGAATTGCCGTCGGAAGATAACCCAGCGCTGTAAGCCTGTCCAGCTCGGGATAGACCCAGCTGTCCAGAGGAACATACGTCGATCCCATGTAACCAGGATCGCGCGCTTCCGACTTCGGCGCCCTTTCGAAAGTACCCCAGTTTGTGGCATTGATCTCCGCTTCCTGCGAACGAGCGCGGAAAATCTGGGTCCCCATGTACCACCCCAGGGCGCTGCCGATGACCGCATCCGAAGTCCAGTGCTTCTCGCCGATGACTCGCCCGGTGCTGACGCCGGCCGCAATCCCATACACCAACAGCTTGGTGAGGACGCCGGGATACTCGTGTGCAATCACGCTGGCAGCAGCCCAACTAACTGCGGCGGTATTGGAAGGAAATGAATTACCGCCGCTGAAGAATTGTCCCTTGTTATTTCCGGAGAACGGACGCGCGCGCTGTGTCGTGTACTGCAAAGCCGTCGAAGCCGCGTAAGCGTCGATCACGGCCTCTCCAACCAGGTAGCCTGTCTCGCGCTGGTGATCGTTGCGCTGGACCTCACCCATCAAGTACATGCCACCGCCAACACCCAGCAGCGTCAGCATTCCAGCGGAGGAACCGTTGGCTGCCATCTTCACCGCAGTCGGCGAGTTTGGTAGTTTGGCCTCAATCGCCGTGTCACTTCCAATCAATGCCGCCGACCCAAATGCTGCGGGCACCCAGAAGTTCAGCGACTGAACGTCGGAGTGCAGCGGCAGCGTCCAGAAAGCGATTTGGTCCTGCACAAGAAATTTGGGGAGATTGCGTACGGTCAATTTGCTTTGCGCGAGATTTCCCTCGGGCGAGCCACCTACCACCGCCGGATCAAACGCGGCATTGCCCACCGTGCCGGACACGTGAACTGACGAAGAGCTGCCTGCAGATCCCTTCGATGTCGCAGCTGCATCGTCGCTTGGCGTCGAGGTTGCCTCGGGTTGCGTGGCAGTGGATGATCCGCCTGGCGCACTCACACCTGCAGCCCGTGGAAACGTCTGGGCCTCAATTGTGGCAACCCAGTTGACGGCCAGCAACAAGCAGCAGACCCATCTCCAATTCAGGTTTGCACCCAAGAGATCAGCTCTTACCCACCACAACCCGCATTACAGATGCGCGACTGCAGCGGCAGCAATCGCCAGCGACGCCAGGAACTGCGCCGTCTCCATGGTCGTCTTCCAGGCGGAGGAGCCCGTCACGAACTTCTCCGGCACGACCAGCACGTCCCCTGGGCGCATCTTGGTGTTCAGCACCCCGCCCGAGAACAGATCGCTGGTACCGCCCGAGGACACCACCGAGCCATTGGCCCGAATGATGTAGATACCTTTCTTGTTCGCCAACTGGGTGGGCCCGCCGGCCTGCTTGAGATACCACTCCGCCGTCTTGCCGGGCTTATAAGTAATTGCGTTGGCGTTGTAAACCTGACCGTACGACAAGACGAAGTTGGGCACCTTGGGCACTGTGATCAAGTCGCCAGCGCGCAGAGCAATGTCGCTGGAAGTATTTTCCCACTCGCTGATATCGCCGCTGACGGTAACGACGAGCCGTCCAGGTACCGGTTGGTTGCGAAGGCGCGCAATCGCTTGTGCCTGTTGCTGCTGAACCGCCTGCATCACGTCCGCCTGATCTTTCCCTGTCGTGCCCGGCGAAATCTGAACGGCTGCGCTGCTGGTTTCCAGCCGCTGAATGAGTTCCTGCCGCCCGCGCTCTTCGAGTTTGCGCACATCGTCTCTTTCCAGCACGAGGCCCGCTGGATACGCCGACGCCGTAAACCCTCCCACGCGCTTGAGAAAGGTACTCAGCTTTTCCCCTTCGTTGATCCCGTAGTTGCCCGGATACATCACCTCTCCGCGGACCACCACGGAGCGGCCAATATCGCCCCAGCCGGGAATCTGCAAGACTGTGAGAACGTCGCCCGGCTTAAGCCGGACATCCGCCGAGGTTTCACCCGCCACGGCTGCGCCGATCCGCACCGTCTGCTGGTCGGTGGAGACCCGCTGCCCGTCTTCGACCATATAGCTCGCCAGGCTGGCCGAGTCGCGATACGCACTGCGCTTGAATCCACCCGCCATCTGCACCAGCGCCGATGCGGTCATGCCGGCGCTCATGGGATATTCGCCGGGACGCAGCACATCGCCGTAAACCGCCACCTTAGGCGCATCCAGTTCATAGCGCCCGAAGACTCGAACCGTATCGAACTGCTGCAGCGTCACACTGGTATCTCCCGCCAGCGCGCTGGCCAGGTTGAACTCGATGGTCACCGGATGGAAGTCTGGAGGCTGCAAGCGAATGATCTCGGCATGCGTGGCCGGCTCCGGGAGCACATCCTGATACGAGTGCACCAGGTCGGTCACCGTCATGCCATCTCGATAGGCGAAGCTTCCGGGATGATATACATGGCCCTGCAGGTAGATAATGCGATCGCTATACGGCAGGATTGGCGCCACAACGACCCGGTCCCCGTCCTTCACCCAGAACGGCCCGACCATTTCCCGCAAGGGCATTTGGCTCGATCCGCCCGGGAGTTTCACGTTCAGCAGAACGCGTTTCTGGTGCGCCTCGATGCGCTCAACCTTGATGTTGTCCATGCTTGCCGAGACCGGAACGCCTCCCGCCATCTCCAGCACGTCGGCCAGTTGCGTGTCGGCCAGAAGTTCGTAAATCGCGGGCCGCCGCACGCTGCCCGAGACCGCCACCAGCGGCCCCACCGGTGGAACCAGGATGGTGTCCCCGGGCTCAAGGTGCTCGATGCCCTGTCGCACCCCGCGCAACAGCAGGTCGTAAAGGTCCATCTCTCCCAGTACGCGCGTGCCGCGCATGTGCTTGATGACTCGCAGCGAACCGGTAGCCGTCGGCCCGCCGGCTGCGTACAGAGCGTTCAGCGGAGTAGAGAGAGCGCTGATGTCGTATGCGCCGGGCCGCTGCACGTCGCCCACGACGTAAATCCGAACCGTTCTCACGCGGGTTACAGCTACATCGACCTTGGCATCCCGGTATTGCGGTTCCAGCTTCGCCTGAATGATCTTCTGGGCCTGCGCCAGCGACAGGCCTGCGACTACCACCGGCCCAGCGTCGGGCAGAGAGATGCGCCCCTCGCGGTCCACCGTGCGCGTCAGTTTCTGTGAAACCCCTCCCCAGATGTCGAGCGTCAGGTTATCGCCCGGGCCCAACACATATTCGGGCCCGGCTGGCAGGTCCATCGGGAACTGGCTCAACCCAACGACGTCCGGCCGGAAGATTTCCGCGCCAAAGCGAGAGAGCCCTTTGGCTTCGTCCGGAAACTGCGAATATAAAGCCGTCATCGAAGGCAGGTTTGGGTAAGGATTCGGTTGCTCGACAGTTCGCGGGTTGAGCACCGAATCGTCAAAGCGCTGCGGGACCGCGCCGGGCTTGGCGGATGTTGCGGCCGGCGGTGTAGCTTGCGGAGCCGGTCGCTGCTCTCCAGAAACGGCTTCTCTATTCGCAGATTCGGCGCCGGAAGCCTGCTCCCCGCTGCTTCCCATTTGCTGGCTGATCCCTCGTGCCTCCGATTCTGAGATCGTCCCCTGGTCAACCAGATATCGCAGTGCCGAAGCGCGAAATGACCCGTCGGTCTGCAGGCGCGCCGCCAGCATGGCATCGGAAATCGCCGACTGGTCGACGGCACTTCCCTGCTGCAATTGCTGCGCCAGCAAGCTCTTGAGTTGGTCGACAACTTCCGGATGGCTCTGCAGGAAAACCTGGGCCTGCGACTGCGCTTCCGGGCTGTCTACCTGGGCCAGGGCACAGGTGGCGATCACGATAGAAAGGACGACGGCTTGAATGATTCTCATAAATGGATTCTTCATGGGCGAATCGCTTTCGTTTTGGTGGTTTGGCGCAATTGTCACCCGAAGACTCAGCGGCCTACATCCGTCCCGGCCTCTGATGCCCCAATGCGCTCAATAGAAAATGAGCGTAGGCGGGAACTGATTCTTCACGGCTCCAATCCAGGTCCTTGTCGGTGAAGAGCCGGTAGAAGTTCTGGTGGGCGCTCACCACTCCTGCCAGACTGAGCGTGGCGACGGCAGGTTCCACGTCTCCGATGAGTCCCTTGGCGGAGCATCGCTCAAAATATCCGTGAACTACGTCGAAGAACGGCCCGAGGTACTCCCGCACCATGCGCTCCGCCCCCGGAACTTCTAACCCGGCAACGAAGATCAGGCGCAGCAAGTCAGGCGGGTAAAAGAAATTCTCCAGGACGAACTCCGTCAGCATGGGCACGGTGACGTTCAGGGAGGCGTCTTTCGCCAGCTTGTTTTGCAATTCCCTTCCCATTCGCACCCGGCTCAAGCGGGATTCGGCTGCCGCACAAAATAAGTCGTTCTTGCGCGGAAAATAGCGAAACAGGGTCACTTCATTCACCCTCGCCAGGCGAGCAATGTCGCGCGTGCTCGCTCCTTTGAACCCGTTGTTCGCGAACAGCTGTACTGCTGCCTCGACGATGCGGGCTTCAGTGACACTCTTACCAGCCTTCTTTTTCACAGGCATTTTCCTTGGGAGGACGACTTGTCTCAGGAGATGTCCCTTGATTTCGCCGCGGGAAGATCTAGAGTGGTTCGATCTCATCCCCGCCGACTTCGACGGCAAAACTTTGGTGAATGAGGTCCAGGGAAATCACGACCCGCACTCCACTCTTCTTGCGCAGCAGTACGCCCGAGGCGCCAGCCAAGGGCCCCGCGGTAATGCGGACTTTGCGGCCGACCGTCAGGTACGGATGAGGTTCGACCTTGCGCAGGGGTAGTTCTCTGCGCAGCCAATCAATCTCGTCGTCCGGGATCGGCGTTGCGGAGCGCCCTGGCCCGACAAATGCCAACAGCCCGGGTATGTCCAGCAATCGGGAACTGCCTTCTTGTCCGGTTCGCACGAATACGTAACTCGGAAATATCGGAAACTCGACTGGAACGTTGCAGCCGTTCTTCCAGCGTCGTACGACCCGATAGAGCGGCAGGAAGTGCTCGACATTCCGTACCTCGAAATGGCGGGCGACGACCTTCTCATGTCGCGGCGTGGTGTAGGCGGCAAGCCAGACCGGTCGTCCGCCCGGCGCCGCCTCCAGCTTGTTCACGTGGCGGGCCTCTGTCGGGAGAACATCGCGCAGTACCACCGCTGAAAAAGACACAGCTTCGCCCTCCTCACTTAGATGAGGTGTTTCCCACAGGCCGTAAAGCCGTAATTTGCACTGGCGCACGGCGCTGAGATTGAGGGTCTTAAATAATGATGTTCACTTTCGGGTGAGCTCAACGAGCACAACTTGCGTGCGTACCTTCCATCAACGGGTCGATTCAGGTCCCAGTACTGACATGCCCTTGAAGGCAGCTACCAAAACCTTCTCCGAACCGCTCATGCAAGCGTCTAGTTGCCCGACTACCTGGAACTGGAAGCACCTACCGCAGAAACTGTGAAGCCAGATTAGGCAAGAAAACAAGCGCCGTCAAGCAAATTGATATGTGGGCGCATTACGACACTTCAGTGGCGGGGTTGGCAAGATCCTCCTCGGGCAAAGCAAGCACTTGCATCGCTTCTATGCTCCACGATTCCCGGGCGTGCTGCTGCTCAAAACGCTCGAAGGCGCCCAAGCCGTTTCCCGGCAAATATCGGGCACACATCTTTTAAGACTCGCGACGCCGCAAAGAATCGTGCTATTGTGCTCAAGATGTTTGTAATGCGCCACTGAACAGCGCACACAATTGACCAGGAGAATACGCATGTCCCCAATGGGAGAGCAGTCACGACGCGGAATTGGCGAGCAGGCAGCACGCGGTATGGGCGAGCAGGCCGCCAATCCTATGGCGAAGCGGGGCGGTATCGGCGAACAGGCCGCCAAACCCAAGGCGAAGAAGGGCGGCATCGGCGAACAGGCCGCCAAACCCGCAAAGAAAAAGGCAGCCAAGAAGAAAGCTGCAAAGAAGCCGGCCAAAAAAGCTGCGAAGAAGGCCGCCAAGAAGAAAAAGAAGTAACTTCGCCCTCGAGCATCGTCCCGTGCGCACTAATCTGGATGCGAGCGAGGATCATGCTGGCGAACCTGGATCCCATCGGGCGACGATTTTTCGTCGCCCTGTTTTTGCGCCTGCGCCGGCGAGCCGGTTCACCGCCTTTGCGACGGATTCTTCGATAAACTACTTACTTATGCTCAACGAAAAGCAGTTCCGCGATCGCGCTATCCGGGAGTTCCGCGAAATTGGCAAGCAGGTGCAGAGTCTAACCACCGACCGCGACCTTTACCGCAAGCTCGAATCCGAAGTCATCGACGCCAATCCCCAGTTGTCTGGCTCCTCCCATCCTTACCTGCTCATGATTCGTGGCGCCTACACCGATGCGGCCACCATGCGCCTCCGACGCTTGTTTGCGCCGGAAGCCAATATTTCGCTGCGCCGCCTCGTCGGCCAGATCGCCGAGTATCCCGACATGCTGCACGACAAGGTCACCAACAAGGAATTGTCCGCCGATATTGCGGAGTTGGACCGGCTGGCCGTCGTCCTGAAAGAAAAGGTGGACCCGCACTTCTCCGCCCATGAGCGCACCCCGGCGTCCCTGACCACCGCCAATCGCGAACTCGATCGCGCCATCGATCTACTCGCCGACTGCGTCAAGCGCTATTACTGGATCGTGGCCGACGCCTACATTGAGGTCGGACCGGTCTATGAAGACGACCCGCTCGCCATATTTCGCTCGGCGTGGCTCGAGACAAAATAGCCAGCAAAAATCAGGGGATGCCGCCAGGCATCCCCCTTTCACTTCCCACTCCAGCTCACCTACCACACGCGACAAACCTTGTCGCTCGGCTTCACCATTGGCTGGCCCGGCTTGCAACCAAATGCCTGGCCAAATTCCGGCATGTTCACCACTACGCCGTTGATGCGGTACTTTCCCGGTGAATGCGGATCGGTCATCGCGTTGACCCGCTGATTCTCCGGGCGCTGGTTCTCACAAGCCCACTGTGCGAAACCGATGAAAAAACGCTGGTCGGGCGTGAGCCCATCCTTGCTTTGCAGATTCTCGCCCTTCGTGGCGTCCTTCCACGCGACGTAAGCGAGTATCGTGCCGCCCAGGTCCGCCACGTCTTCGCCCTCGGTCAGCTTTGAGTTGATCTTGATGTCGTCCACCACGACGTACTGCCCGTACTGGTCCACCACGCAGTTGGCGTGCGTCACAAACTGCTCTGCATCTTCCTTCGTCCACCAGTCTTTGAGATTCCCTTTGGCGTCGAACTGCCTTCCCTCGTCATCAAACGCATGCGTCAGCTCGTGGCCGATGGTCGACCCCGTATTCCCATAATTCGGCGCGGCATCCATCTTGGCGTCATACAACGGCGGCTGCAGGACACCAGCCGGAAAGTTGATGTCGTTCATCTGCGGGTTGTAATACGCGTTGACCGTGGGTGGCGACATGTCCCACTCCGTCCGGTCCACCGGCTGCCCGACCTTCGCCAACTGCCGCTTCATTTCAAATTCATCCGCGCGAATGTCGTTCCCGTAAAAGTCGTCGCGCACGATCTTCAGCGTGCTGTAATCCCTCCATTTGTCGGGATACCCCACCTTGTTGCGAATAGACTTCAGTTTGATCAACGCCTGCTGCTTGGTGGCGGGGCTCATCCAGTCAAGCTGCTGGATGCGCACCGCCATCGCATCTTCAATCTGCTGGGTCATCAGCACCGTCGAAGCCTTCAGCTCCGGCCCGAACGTCTTGCGCACATACACCTGGCCCAACGCATCGCCCAGGTCCCCGTCGGTGTACTGCACGCAGCGCTTCCATCGCGGCTGCAGCTCATTGGCGCCGCGCAGGTATTTGCGGTAAAACTCGAAGTTCGCATCCACGAACGCCGACGACAGGAACGGTGCGCGCGAGTGGGCCACGTGCCAGCGCAGATAGGTCTTCCAGTCCTCCAGCGACGCGGAATTGACCTGCGCGTTCACGTCCTTCAAGAAGTCTGGCCACGACACATTCAAAATTTCAAACTTCGGCACGCCCGTGCCCGAAAAGAACGCGTTCCAATCGAAGTCCGGCGCCACCTTGTACAGCTCCGCCACAGTCATCTTGTGCTTCTGCTTGTAGGGGTCCCGCCGTTCCACCCGGGTGAGCGACGCCTTAGCCAGGCTCGTCTCCATGCGCAGCACCGTGGCCGCGTTCTTCTTCGCCACGTCGCTGCTATCGCCCATAAGCTCGAACATCTTCTGAACGTGCTGCAAATACCGTTCGCGCGTCTCTTTCGATTTGGCATCGTCCTTGAAGTAGTAATCGCGGTCGGGCAGGCCCAGCCCAGCCTGGTCGAACCCTACGATCATCTTGTCCGAGTCGTCCGGGTCCTGCGTCGGCCCGTAGGCAAACGGCACCGCCACCCCCTTCATCTGCAGATCGGCAATGAGAGGAGCCAACTGCTTCGTGCTCTTCAGCGTAGCGATGGCCGCCAGTTCAGGTTGCATCGGCTTCGCCCCCAGCTTTTCAACCAGGGTTTCATCCATGCAGGAAGCATAGAAGTCCCCGATCTTCTGCGTGGCCGGGTCGCGGTCTTTTTGCGCCGCGGCCTCCTGCAACAACCCTCTCAGGTATCCCAGGTTGTCCACGTACAACTTGCCGTACACACTCCACGAGGTCTGGTCAGCCGGGATCGGGTTGTTCTTTTGCCATCCGCCACAGGAGTATTCGTAGAAATCCAAGCACGGATCGATCGTGCGGTCCATCGCCGTAAGATCGAGGCTGGGCGTGTACGGCAGCGTCGGTTCCGTCGTGGCGGCAGATCCGGAACCCGGGCCGGCTGATTTTGTGATGCTGGGATGCGGAGTTTGGGCAGCACAAATGGCCGCCAGCAACGTCGCGAACACAATACTTCTGAGGAATTGCAAGGAAGCCCTCCAGACGAACCGATGAGGATACCAGAGCACGCAGTCCAAACGCATCTTGCGCCTGGACCTATATACGCATCAAATGAGGCTCCCAGTTCACAAATCTTTACCACGTTTGGGTAGTACCGTGCCATAGAAGCGCGAAACACCCCCCTCGACCCAGGGTTTACAGTAGTGGCACGCAGAGACGGTTTCGTACTGCGGGGCCATTGGTTGGATCCCTGGGAAGTTGCGGGATCCAAAGGAGCAGGAAGATCATGAAATCGCGGTTGCAGTTGGAGTGGATCCTCATAGCGCTAGTCCTTTTAGGGCTCGCTACGGGGAATTTGTTCGGCCAAGCCGGGGAAAATGCCGGCATCCCGACCAATATCGACTATCCAAACAATGCGAACGGTCCGTCCAATGCCGGCTCCCCCACCAACGATCCCCCATCGCGCGTGGCGCGTCTGCAGTACATCTCCGGCGAAGTATCCCTGCAGCCCGGTGGTGTGAACGATTGGGTTGCGGCCGGACTGAATCGCCCGCTGACCACCTCCGACCGGCTCTGGACCGACAAAGACTCCCGCGCCGAGTTGAACGTCGGCACCGGGTTCATCCGTTTGAACTCTGAGACCAGTCTGACCTTCACCAACGTAAGCGACAACACCGTGCAGATGCAGCTCGACCAGGGCACGCTGGAGCTGACTGTCCGCCATCTCGAGCCGGGCGAGATTTATGAGATCGACACGCCCAACCTGGCCTTTACCGTCATGAAAGCCGGCGTCTATCGCATCGACGTCCCCCCCAACGACAACCAGACGTGGGTTACGGTCCGCAAGGGTTACGGCCAGGCCACCGGACAAGGCCCCGCCGTCAAGGTCAGCAGTGGCGAACAGGTCCGCTTCACCGGCCAGGGTTCCTTGCAGAACGCCGCATATGCTGCGCCGGCTCCTGACGGCTTTGACGATTGGGCGCAGGTCCGTGACAAGCGCCTCGACAGCTCCATCTCGGCCCGCTATGTCGCCCCCGGCGTTATCGGCTACGAAGATCTCGACTATTACGGCACTTGGCAGGTCGTCCCCACCTACGGAGCCATCTGGGTCCCCACCAATGTTGCTGCCGGTTGGGCTCCTTACCGTAACGGGCACTGGGCATGGGTCAACCCCTGGGGCTGGACCTGGATTGATGATGCGCCGTGGGGATTCGCTCCCTTCCACTATGGCCGCTGGGTCTCGTATGGCGGCTACTGGGGATGGGCGCCAGGACCGGCCTACGTCGGCTGGCGTCCGTACTATGCACCTGCGCTCGTCGGCTGGGTCGGCGGTGCCGGCTGGGGCTTCGGTGTTTCCTTCGGAGTCGGTTTCGGCGTCGGTGGCGGCTGTGGCTGGTTCCCGCTGGGCTGGGGTGAGCCCTACTACCCCTGGTACCACGGCTATCACGGCGGATACGTCAGCAATACCTACATCCGGAACGTGAATGTCACGAATACCAGGATCAACAACATCAACGTTGTCAGCAACAACTATTACCACGGCAACCTCAACAACACGCACTATGTGAACCGCAACGTCGCCGGTGCGGTCACCGCCGCCCCAAAGTCCGCTTTACAGAACGGACAGAACATTGCGCGCTACGGAATGGTAGTGCCCAGGTCGGCGTTAAATAGTGGCCAAGTGATGCGCAGCGTCGACGTGACTCCGAACAAAGAGGCCATGCTGGGTGGTCATCCCCCTCTTCACTCCGACGTTCCTCCGCGTACTGCGTTCGATCGTTCGGTGGTAACCCACAACCCGGCAACGGCACAGTCCGCCAACGAACATGCTGCGGGCGGCCACAACGTTCCGGCACCACCCGCGTCGTTGAGCGTCCACAACCCCGGAAACACGACGGCGGCCCAGGCTTCAGGAGCGCCTCGTCCGGAGCACAATGCGGCCTCCAATCCAGCGTACGCATCACAAGCTGGATCACAACACGTTGTTCCTAAGCCGCCATACGCGGGTGGACACGCCCCCACCACGGCTGAAGCTGTAAACCGCAGCTACGGCTCCGGCTATCCGTCCTCGCATCCGTCAAACCAGGGAACCGCGCAGTCACACGAGGCAACTCACGCATCTCCGTCCGCCTCTCCCTCGTACCACAACGAGAGGCCGGCGCAGGGCAATAGCAACAAGGAGAGCAAGCCGAAAGATACTCCGAAAGGCAACCCCGGCATGGCGTCTTCGAATGTCCCGCGACCGCCCGCCGGATACTCCTATCACGCGGCCCCGGCCTACGCCGCGTCGTCGTATGCAGGTGGAAACAGTTACGGCGGCGGCTCGCGCAGCTACTCGGCAAACGCCTCGCCGTACACCGGCAACCGCAGCACCTACTCGGCTCCTGCGGCGGCCTATCGTTCGGGCGGCGAAAACTCCGCGGCTCCGCACTATAACGTCAGGACCACCGCTCCGGCCGCTCCCCATTACTCCGCTCCCGCCTATTCCGGCGGCGGACATTCGTCAGGCGGCGGAGGTGGACATTCCAGCTCTTCCGGCGGACACAGCGGGGGCAACCACCGCTAGCAAATCGTCTTTCTCCTGAACTTCTGGGCGGTTCCGCTTAGCGGGACCGCCCGTTCTTTTGCCACAACATGAGTTGCGGTATATGCGCGCACGCGTGCGTGTTGCAACCTAAATGCAGCCCACCGCTTATAATCGTAGAGTGACAACAGCTCACATCCGAAAAGTGGCCGAGGCCAATTTCCCCACCCGCTGGGGACAGTTCCGCATATTTGGCTTCGTGGGTGAATTCCAGGGCCCCGGCGATGAGCACCGCAAGGAAGAGGCGGTCGCGCTGGTCATGGGCGACGTGCTGTCTTCCCCTCCCCTGGTTCGCATCCACTCGCAATGCCTCACCGGCGATGTCTTTGCTTCCATGCGCTGCGATTGCCGCCAGCAACTCGAAATGTCGCTGTCCATGATCGCCGACGCCGGCGCGGGCATCTTGCTCTACGAGCAACAGGAAGGCCGCGGCATCGGCCTGATGGCCAAAATCCAGGCCTACGAACTGCAAGACAAAGGTCTCGACACCATCGAGGCCAACGAAGAACTCGGCTACGACGCCGATTATCGCCAGTACACCCTGCCCGCCGAGATGCTGAAGCAGTTGGGCGTGCGTGCCGTGCGCCTCATCTCCAACAATCCTGAAAAAGTCTCCGCCTTGGAGAAAGCCGGAATCCAGGTTGCCGAGCGCATCTCCGCCGAAGTAGAGCCCTATGAGCACGCTGAGAGATATTTGCAGACCAAGAAAGACCGCATGGGCCACTTTTTCTCGAGCCTCTAAGCGTATCCGCTCAATCTCAGCCGCCGCCCCGCAACAGCTTCACCATCGCAGCCCGGTTCTTGCCCGGCAGAAGCCTGCCCGCCACCCGCGCCAGTGCAACATAAGCCGCGTGTGCTTCCGGCAACTCTCGCAATGCCTCAAGGTGCCTCCGAACCACCGCCTCATCGCCGCGAACAAACGGCCCGCTAAACGCCGCCGCCGCCCCGTGCTGCAGGTAGTTGTCCAGCGTCTGCCGCAGTAACGGCCCCGCCATCGTCCTCAGCTTCGTTGCCGGGATGCCCGCCGCCTGCCCCACATTCTCCATCGCCGCCATGAGCGCGATCAGGAGCGGCGAAGCAAACGCATCAAAGGCGTGATACAGCACTTTGTTCTCCTTGCGTATCGTCACAGCCGTGCCGCCCAGCTCGGCAATAATCTTTCGCGCCAGAGGCAACGCTGCCGCATCTCCTTCAATTCCGAATGGCACGCCTCTCAGCGACGGAATCGACTTGGCCACGAATGTCATGCCCGGATGCACCGAGGCGACCCGCGCTCCCTTCGCGCGCAAAGGCTGCAGCGCGTCGCTGGTAAGCGCTCCGCTGGAATGAAACACCGTCCTGCCCCGCCAGTCTTGCCGCGCGGCCAACTCTAAGGCCACCCCGGCAATCGCGTCATCCGGCACCGTGATCCAAATCAATCCCGCGGGCAGCGTCGACTCGCTCAGTCCAACTACGCTCGCTCCCAACTTACGGCCAAGCTGCACCGACTTGCGCGGCATTCGGCCCCCGGGTCGTACGACCACGTGGGCGACATCCCATCCCGCGCGGCGCAAGTTGAGCAGCAACGCTGTCCCGAGCCGTCCCGGCCCCACCACGCTCACAGTTGGACGTTTCTTTGCAATCGCGCACATGGCGGCAGCATATCAAACTACCTCGAACTTCCCGCCTCGCTGCCCTTGACTGCTTTATAGTGGGGTTGTATGACCACCCGCAAAGCATCTGCGAGAACGCCGAAAACGCCCCTGCCATCTCGAAACCGCCGTCCGAACTTGACGGCGAACACGGTGAAGCCCAAAATCTTGTCGTCCGAAACCGTCTTCAAGGGTCGCGTCTTCCACGTCACCCGCGACCGCGTGCAGGAGCCCAACGGCGTTACCGCCATCCGCGAAGTCATCCGCCACTCCGGCTCTGTCGTGGTCTTGGCCGTGGATGAATCCGGCGCCGAACCTCGCGTACTTCTGGAACGCCAATACCGCTATGCCGCTCAGGACTACATGCTGGAGCTACCCGCCGGCCGCATCGACCCGGGCGAAACCTCCCTTGCCGCCGGCAAACGCGAACTGCTGGAAGAAACCGGCTATACCGCACGAAAGTGGAGCAAGGCACTTTTCTTCTATCCCAGTCCCGGCTTCCTGGAAGAGACCATGACGGTCTACCTGGCGTGCGGACTCCAGCCAGGCATTGCCCAACCCGAAGATGATGAACGCATCGACCACGACCTCGTCCCCCTCTCCCGCGTCCTGCGGTGGATCATGTCCGGTAAGATTCGCGACGGAAAAACCCTTGCGAGCATCCTTTGGTTTCACAAGAAAATGCTTCCCAGCACGTGAGCTCTCGCTTTCGAATATCGACTTTGAGGACAATAAATGCGTAATTCTGTCATTTATAGGCATTAATTCTGCATTAAACGACTGCGATACCGGCGATTGTCGGCGGTTATTTTCCGCCAAAACGATTTTGTATACTCCATTGACAACACCTGAGAATTCTTAAACAATTGTCACAAGTCGGCCAACCAACTTGTGATTCCCGATCCGCTCGAACAACGAACGTTCAAAGCTTGGGTTAGGAAACAGTTGAGTTCATCTGACGCAACGCAATTTCCCGACGGCCCCGTGCCCACACGACTCGGCGTCCGCCTTCCGGAGGAAAGTAAAGTGAAATTGAAAGGAACCGTGAAGTGGTTCAACAACGCAAAGGGCTTCGGCTTCATCGGTCGTGAGGACGGACCAGACGTGTTTGTGCATTACAGTGCCTTGATTGCTGAGGGCTACAAGAGCCTGCAGGAAGGCGATACCGTGGAATTTGAGATTGTCGATGGCCAAAAGGGGCCGCAGGCCGCAAATGTCGTGAAGGTTTAGCTACTACAGCGCTCGTTCTCGCCCCGACCCAGTCTCCGGACTGGGTCTTATTTTATTGGCGACAACCGGTATCCTCCTCGCAACCTCGTTCAGCCCGGCTCGCCCGTAGCGGTAAAATTGCACCTGAGCATCTCCATGGACAACAAAGCACTCGCGACCATCCTCAACCAGACCGCCGACCTGCTGGAGATCGACGGCGGCGATTCCTTCCGCATCCGTTCCTACCGCCGGGCCGCGGAAACCCTCGAAGCCTATCCCGAGCAGGCCACCGACCTCGCTTCCGACGTCAAGCGTTTGCTCGAGATCCCTGGCATCGGTAAAGGCATGGCAGCCAACATTCAGGAAGTCGCCCAGACCGGCAAGCTCCAGCTCCACCAGGAGCTGCTGCAGAAATTTCACCCCTCCATTCTCGAACTCTTCAAAATCCAGGGCCTAGGCCCCAAAACCATCGCCCTTATCTGGAGCGCCTTCCAGGTCAGCGACCTCGACGGCATCATTAATCTCGCCAAAGACGGTAAACTCCGCACTCTTCCCCGCATGAGCGAAAAGAGCGAGCAGAAGCTCGTCAAGGCCATCGAGGATTACCGCCGCATCTCTGGCCGCTTCGTCATCGACGAAGCCGACCGCACCGCCGAGCGACTCGCCGCTTTCCTGAAACATGTCAAGGGTATCGACGCAATCACCCCCGCCGGATCCCTACGTCGCGGCCGCGAAACCGTCGGCGATCTCGACGTGCTCATCACTGGTCCGGTTTGCGTGGATGACGCCCGCCGCGCCGCCCTCATCGACGAAATCGTCAAGTTCCCCGGCATCGACCAGATACTCGCCAAAGGCGACAACAAGGTGAGCTTCAAGCTCACTACCGGCCTGCAGGTCGATGTTCGCACCCTCTCCCCCGACTCGTACGGCGCAGGCCTGCAATACTTCACTGGATCGAAAAGCCACAGCGTAGCCCTGCGCCAGCGCGCCCTGAAAATGGGTCTGACCCTGAATGAATACGGCCTCTACCGCCTGAAAGACAACAAGTGCGTCGCCAGCAAGACCGAGGAAGACATCTACGGCAAGCTCAAGCTCGACTGGATCCCCCCGGAACTCCGCGAGAACACCGGCGAGATTGAGGCCGCCGCCAAACACGAACTTCCCGACCTGATTACGCTCAAAGACCTCCGTGGCGAAGTCCACATGCACACCGTCGAAACCGACGGCAAGAACACCATCGAAGAAATGGCGGAAGCCGCCAAACTGCGCGGCTACCAATACATCGCTATCACCGACCACACCAAGAATCTCGCCATGGCCAACGGACTCGACGACAAGCGCGCGGTGCAGCACATCGCGCGCATCCGGGCCGCCAACGACCGCATCGATGGCATCACCGTTATGGCAGGCGCCGAGGTTGACATCCTCAGCGACGGCTCGCTCGACCTGTCCGACTCCGTTCTCGAGCAGATGGACGTCGTCGTCGTCAGCGTTCATTCCGCCTTCAACCAGGAAAAGTCCCAGATGACCGATCGCCTGCTGGCGGCCATCAGCAACCCGAACGTGTCGATTCTTGGTCATCCCACCGGTCGCCTGCAATTACGCCGCGAGGCTTACGACTTCGATTTTGAGGCGCTTCTCCAAACCGCGCGCGAAAAGCAGGTGGCGATGGAGCTCAACGCCTATCCCGACCGCCTCGACCTGAACGACGTCCACCTGCGCCTGGCCCGCGACCGCGGCGTCAAGATCGTGATCAACACCGACGCCCACCACACCTCGCACTTCGAGAAGATCAAGTACGGCATCCTGCAGGCTCGGCGCGCCTGGTTGACCCCCAACGACGTCCTGAATACCCTTCCCGAAAAAGAATTCCGCCGCTCCATGAAGCACCACTGGCCATCAAATTAGGTGTTTCGCCGCCCCGCCGGGCGTAAGCTATACATGCCGCTTCCTTGAGGAGGTGCCCCATGCCGGACTCGAAGGTCCCCCCGACTGTTCCCCAACAGGACACGAATTTTCCCAATCCCGGTGTCGACTTCGATGCTGGGCACGTCCCCATCACCGAAGAATTTGACAGCGCCAAACGTTCGCTGCCCCCGGTTGCTCCGCTGGCCGCCGCGCTCGTCGTGGTTGTGGTCTTTATTGTGGGCGTCGCCTACATCTTCCGCAGCCAGCCTATCGCCCAGGGACAGATCGATCACGCCTTCGCCATGCAGCAGGAAGACAAGCCTTACTCCATGGTGCTGATCCAGGTTACGGTCCGGAACGTCGGCAGCAAGCCGCTTTTCATCAAGGCCATCAAGGCCGAAATCATCACCGACCAGGGCTCCTCGGTCGATGATGCGGCCTCTGCCGTTGACTATTCCCGCTACTTGCAGGCCTTCCCCGACCTCCAGATGTACGCAACCGACCCCCTCAAAGTCGAAACCAAGATCGCTCCCGGGGCCGAAGCGCAGGGCTCGGTGCTGGTGGCTTTTCCCATCACCAAAGAGCAGTTCTTTGCCCGCAAAGACCTCAATGTCACCATCCTTCCGTACGATCAGAAGGCGATTGAGCTGCATGAAAAAGGCGCCGCCCCGCCCAAGTGAACCAGCAGCCGCGCCCCGTTTCCAAATCAAAAGGCCAGAGTCTCCTCTGGCCTTTTTCTTCGAACTAACCACTATCCACTGTTGTTACGGCGTGATCGGCTTCGGTGCGTTCTTCGGCGTACTCAAGTAACCGGTGATGCTGTTCTTGGCCGCCGAGAACACCACGACTTCATACAGCAGATGGTCGCGGCCGGTATAGAACTGCAGCGGCTCGCCCACCGTGCGGTCCTTCTTCTCGATCGTCTTGTCGTCGGCGATCACGTTCACCGTGAAGCGGCTCTTCTTCACATCCACCTTCTTCAGTTCCAGACTGATGGTCGACAGCGGCGTCCTCTTGTTCTTTGTGAGCGTGAACTCGTAGTAGTTCCGGTCGCCTTTGTGTTTCAGGATTTCCAGCTCCGACGCGTTGTGCGCTACCAGTCCGCTCTGCAGGCCCAGGTCACCGATGGTGTGCTCCAGCTTCTGGTTCGTCGCCTGCAGCTCAGTCTGGGTCTTGGCGATGTCGGTTTTGGCAGCGCCAACCTCCGACTTCACGCCGCTCACTTCCCCGCTGACCGCGGCGATCTGCTGTCCCTGCTGCGACTGCGCGGCTGACAACTTCGCCTCTCCCGCCTTTTGTTGCCGTTCCAAATCGGCTGCCCTTTTGGCTATTTCTTCCTTAGTTTGTCCGACCTCTGTCGTCAACGCTTCTTTCAGCTCTGCCTTCGTGGTGTGCAGCCGCGCCGCCAGCTCGGTCTGCGCCGCATCCAGCGACTGCTGCTTCACGTCCAGCGCGTCCAGCCGGCCCTTCAGCGTGTACATGAAGTAAAGTGAGGCCAGCACATAAATCAGCGCGACGGCCAACAGCAGGTACTTCACGATCGCGCCATGGTCTCCGCCGCCGTGCGGATGAGTTTCTACTTGAGGGGTAACGTCTTCTTCGTACATCCAAAATCCTTTCGTATTTACCGGTTCACTTGCGCACTACCGCCAGCAGTCCGCAACCAGGCATCCAGGCATTGGGAGTAGCGCTACGGGCTGCCCTGCGAACTCATTTCGCTATACCGGAAGGTTCCGCGAATCCTTGGCAAAATGGCGGGATACTCATCTTACTTCGCTATTTATTATACCTGTTCTGTTAACCCCGAACCTTCGCCTAAGTTGCACATTCGCTTGTTCTTGCCCAGACTTCCCGCATCTCTCTGCTCTACAATCAAGAGGTGAAGAACTGGGACGTCGTAATCCTTGGCGCCGGAGCCATCGGCCTTTCGCTCGCCCTCCGTCTCCGCGACGAGCACCGCTCCGTGCTCCTGGTCGAGAAGCACGAGCCCGCGTCCGAAGCCACCCACGCCGCCGGAGGCATGATCGCCCACTGCGATCCGCACACTCCCGCCCTGCTGCAGCCGCTCGCCGACGCCAGCGCCGGCCTTTACCCCGAATTCGTGCGCGAGATCGAGTCAGAATCCGGCGACTCCGCTGACCTCCGCGATTCAGGAACCATCGCCGTATTCGCCGGCGACGAAGTCTCCCTCACATGACGCGAGTTCGTCAACTCACCACCGACGATCTTGCCCGCCTCGAACCCTCGCCTTCGTTTCAACGCCACTGCCTGGTACTTGCCCGAGCGCTGCGTCGATCCTCGCGGGCTTGGCCGCGCCCTCACCAAAGCCTGCAAGAAGCGCGCCGTCGATTTCGCCACCGGCTCCGAAGCGCTCGAAGTTCTCACCGCCGCCGGACGCGCCATTGGCGTTCGCACCTCCCACGCCACCTACTATGCGGGCTCGGTGGTGACCTGCGCCGGAGCCTGGGCCGCAAAGATTCAACCTCTCGCGATCCCCACCCGTCCGGTCAAGGGCCAGATGGTCTGCGTCGTCCCGCAAAGCTCCACCGCCCACACCGGCCCGCTCATCCAGCACGTCGTCCGCACGCCCGACATCTACATCATTCCCCGCTCCGACGGCCGCATTCTGCTCGGCGCTACCGTCGAAGACTCCGGATTCGACAAGCGCACCGATCCGCGCACCATCCAACGCCTCTATCAGGCCGGGCTGCGCGTCGCTCCCATCTTGTCGAGCACGCGCATCCACGATGCCTGGGCTGGCCTCCGCCCCGGCACCCCCGACGACCTTCCGATCCTCGGCGAGACCTCCATCCCCGGCTACTTCGCCGCCACCGGACACTACCGCGACGGCATCATGCTAGCCCCCGCCACCGCCAACGCCATGGCCCAGCTCATCACCGGCCAGCAGCCGTTCCTCGATCTCGCCCCGTTCTCGCCACAGCGCTTTGCGGAGATGTAATCGGGTCTAAGCTAATCGGGTGCCCCGGACAAGCCGCCGTTGTGTGTGGGGCTTTTGCCTTTTCTATCCACTAACCACTATCCACTACCCACTTCCTTCTCCAACACCCAAGTCGTCATCGCCCGCTGGTTCTGCACCACCGTCGTCTTCAGCGGCTCGGCCAATTCGCCACCGATACGCTCCGCCATTGCGCCGAGCAGTTCAGCGTCCACCAGATAACGCTCCGCGCCATCTGGCGACAGGAAGCGCCTTCCGTGCACACGCTTGAACTGGTTCTCCATTCCAATCGTTGAGGCCAGCCGGCAGAAGAACAACCCGCCCGGCTTAAGCGGGCGCCACGTTCCCCGCAGCATCCGCTCGAAGTGCGCATCGTCGCGCGCGAAATGCAGCACGGTATTGCTGATGACTACATCCGCGCAGGCATCGTCGAACGACAGTTCCTTCGACCGACTCGACTCGAAAGTTCGTCGCTGGTAGCCCAGGCGCAAACTTCCACGCCAGCGCCCGGACGCCTTCCACTGCCTGCGCATCAGTGTCCGCGGCAAACACTTCGTATCCTTCCCGCAGGAAGTACACCAGGTTGCGTCCAGACCCGCATCCGGCATCCAGAATTCGCATTCCAGGCGTGATACGCGCTTTCAGCAGTTGGTCGAACAGATAGATGTCGATCTGTCCAAATTGCTCTTGCAGCGAGGGCTTCGGCATTCCTAGAAACCTAGCTCCGCAGTGTAGTGCTGTCAAATGTCACAGCCAGTGTTGGGCGGCCAGGCCTGCGTTCACTCCAACCTGGGTGCTTTGTTCCACCGCCGTCTTTTGGCGGTAGGGCAGGGATTTACTTCACTTCCCGCGAGCGTCGGGCTACCCGCCCCGCTCTATGCGGACTTGCTGTCCTGCACGATCTGACTGAGTCGCTCGCCGTCGATGTCGGTCTTGATCTGCACCCAGAGTGGAAAATGATCGGAGAGCTGGAAGCTGAATTTCTGGCGAGTGTAATTCTTGTCCGGGAACAACTCCTTGATACGGGCGTCGCTTACAAAAAAATCCAGGGTGCCGCCGCTGTTGGTGAAGCGTTTCTTCAAGGAGGGAAGGTGCAGGATTTGATCGTAGCGGGCGTCTTTTCCGAGATTGGTTCCCCCAATGAGCTGATCGCCTGCCTTGAGGTTTTGCAGCGCATCCGGTATTTGAAGACCGCGGCTGGTCAGGGCCTGGTAGAGTTGGTCGCCGATCTTGGGAACGTTAAAATCTCCCATGACGATCAGATCGTGGTCCTCGACAAATTTGCTCTTGAACCGGGTATCAATCCAGTCGGCTAGCAACTGCAACTCGGCCCGGCGTCCTTCGGTGCCATCGCCCCAGCGCGCGTGTATCGCTATGGCGATGAAATCGAAATTGCCCGAGCGGAATGAACACATGTAAGGGGCCCGCCAGAAGGATTGACTGGCGACGTATTCTGCCACCTTCTTGCTGCGAGGGGCGTCCACTTCCGCTGCCAACCCGTTGAAGGTCACGGCACGATGGTCGAACAGGAATGCCGTGCGCTCTGTGTTGCCCCCGGGATCATCCATCCAATCGGAATACACCACGTCCCAGCTCGGACCGAGGATGGGCAAAACCCGGCCAAGGTCGGTAAGATCGTCCCGCAATTCCACCAACGCCACAAGGTCGAACTGTCCTAGGATTTCCGCGATGTAATGGATGGCGGCTTCCGTTCGGCGGACCTTGCCGAATTCGCGGATGTTCCAGACGGCGACGTTGATCGTTTCGTCGATCTTGGAAGATGGAATCTTGGCTGCCGCAATACGCTTGCGGATCGCCAGCAAACCTTCGGCGACTTCAGGGGAAACATTTCCGTGGTGCATCGCGCCCTCCTCCCGACATCGCTCAGCGGGCGCGGTGTTCTTCACCACCTAAACTCAGCTCACCGAACCCAAGAGCGCTGGCGTCGAGATCATCACGTCGATGATTATAGGGCGGCTGTCGCATCCCGGCTCTTTTCCGGGGCTGCGATTGTCAGCGCCGCTTTGGCCGACATCTCGACTCCCACCGTTCCAAGGGAGGTAACTCCGAATCTTCTCTCACTTCCCCTGTGCCGTAGTCTCGCGCGGAGTCGAATACGGCGAACGCAAAAGATACGCCCCGACCACCGCCGGGGCGACCAGAGCGCAAGAAATAAACTGCGGTAGTTTTTGAACTGTTTTCTTCTGTGTCTCAGTGCCTCTGTGGTGGAGTTCTTCCGAGACCCTAGTCCAGCGCTTCCGGCTGCAGCGAGAAACCCTTCTCGCCGGCGGCTTTCTTTTCCCAGTACTTCGTGACCCAGGCTTCCCAACTCTTGCCGGCTGCCATGTCGCGTCCGCTGAACGCCAGGGCGGCAATGTCAGAGAACGCAATCGAGATCTTCTCGCGCGAATCTTTCGGAATCACACGCACCACCGACTCCGCCAGCGTCTCTCCGTTGCGCCGGTCAAAAATATACCCATCCACCCGGCTGCCGTCCTTGCGCGTAATCGTCACGTCCCCGCGATAATCGAAGGCCTGCTCCAGCGCTGCACGCAACTCCGCCTCCGTCGCCAACTCCGGCACCCATCCTTCTATATGGTGCCGTTCGCGGCCTTCAACAACTTCCATTTCGTCAACCGTTAGATTTCTTTGGGGTTCTGACATGGGCTTTTCGCTTTTCGCTTTCCGCTAATTGCTAGTTGCTAATTGCTAGTCGCTTATCTGCACCAGCGGACTATGCGCATGTGCTGGCCGAATCGGTTCCTTCAGCATTTCGGCCGCCTCGTCATCCTCATATGCAGTTGAGAACGTCGCCTTCACCGTGCCCCAGAATCCGCTCAGCGAACCGAAAGTATCATGCACCGCCGAAGCCTCGTACCCGCTATGCACCATGCAATTCGCGCACTTGGGATTGCCCGACTCAGTGCCGTACCTCTCCCACTCAGTGGCCTGCATAAGTTCTTCAAAGGTATCCGCATAGCCGTCCTGCAGCAGATAGCACGGCTTCTGCCAGCCGAACAAGTTAAACGTCGGCATCCCCCACGGCGTGCACGGGTAGTCGCGCTTGCCCATCAGGAATTCCAGGAACAGCGGCGACTGGTTAAACACCCAGTCCTTCTTACGGTTCGAGAGCATGGCGCGAAAAAGCCGCCGAGTCCTTGCCCGTCCCAGGAAGTGGCTTTGGTCCGGCGCCTTGTCGTACGAATACCCCGGAGAAAGCATCATCCCCTCGACGCCCAAGTCCATCATTTCCGTGAAGAAAGCACGCACGCTATTCGGATCGGCGCCGTCGAACAGCGTCGTATTGGTCGTCACCCGAAAACCGCGCTCGACCGCAACCTTGATGCCCTCAATAGCTTGCTCATACCCGCCCTCGAGGCACACGCTGAAATCGTGGTGCTCGCGCTGGCCGTCCACATGAACCGAGAACGTCAGATACTTGCTCGGCGTGAACAGGTCAATCTTCTGCTTGCAGCAGTAAAGCATTGGTGCACAAGTAGATATACTTCTTGCGCGCCACCAGCCCCTCGACGATCTCGGCAATCTGCGGATGCAGCAGCGGCTCCCCGCCGGGGATCGACACCATCGGCGCGCCGCACTCGTCCACCGCTCTAAAGCATTCATCCGGCGTGAGTTGCTGCTTCAGCACATGCGCCGGGTACTGGATCTTGCCGCATCCGGCGCAAGCCAGATTGCAGCGAAAAAGCGGCTCAAGCATCAGCACAAGCGGATACCGCTTCCGCCCCTGAATTTTCTGCTTCAGGACGTACGAAGCCACCGTCCACATCTGCGAAACCGGAACACCCATCGAGATACCTGCCGTTTCAAACGCGAAAGCGAATTCGCTTTCGTTTTTACCTTATTTGTGGCACGATGTCAATACGACCAAAGCATCCCCGCGACCCATGACCGACCCCAAAGACCTCGAATCGCTACTCGACGACACAGTTATCGCTCCCGCGGCCTCGCGCCGGACCCCGCTCCAGCCCCGCAGCATCCAGACCATTCAGCGCGTCGTAGACGCGGCCACATCTCTGCTCTGCCGCACCCCTCTCGACGACGTCACCACCACCCGCATCGCCGTCGAAGCTGGCATCTCCATCGGCGCGCTGTACCGTTTCTTTCCTGACAAGCAGTCCATCATCGACGCCGTGGCGGTACGCCATGTCGCCGAGTTTCGCCGCGTCGTCGAGCGCAAGGTCCTCCCCGAGCTCGAGCGTGAAATGCGCAACCTCAACGACTTTCAGCCCGCCCGCATGCTCAGCCTCGTGGTGGACGCCTACGTTGCCTACCTCGACCAGCACCCCGACTTTCGCGCGATCTCGTTCGGTCGCCACATCAGCGCGGCCACCAAGGAGCGCGAGGCCTCGCCCGCCGTCGGATTGCCCGCCATGCTCAAGAGCTTCATGCTCGACCAACTCGGCATTCCGAACTCTTCCGAATTGGACCTGGCGCTGCGCGTGGTGAGCGAAGCTGGCGAACGCCTCATCGCCTTCGCCTACGAGCAACCCACCCGCGACGAGCGCGACCGTGTCGTCGGAGAGATGAAGAAGATGCTGGCGGGATATCTCTTCCCTACCGTTCGACAATAGTGCGGCGCAGGCATGTGGTGGGTTCCCGCCCGACAAGCCCTCCCCGTCCCAGACTTTGCGCGCCCTTCATTGCCGCAGTTACAGTAGAGTGACCGCTGCCGGGCCGAATGGCCCGCCAAATCTAAGTTAGATGCTTGGATCGCCATCTTTGTACTCCGTACTTGCAACTGTCGTGCTTTTCTTCCACGTACTTTTCATCGTATGGGCTGTGCTCGGCGCATTCGTGACCCGCGGACGCCCGTTTCTCATCGGACTGCACGTCGCTTCGCTACTCTGGGGAGTCGCCACGAACGCGCTTCCCTGGCCGTGTCCGTTGACGCTGCTCGAGAATTGGCTGTACCAGCAAGCCGGAGTCGCGCCCTATCAGGGCGGATTCCTCGTCCACTATCTCGATAAGCTCGTCTATCCCGACCTTCCTCAGAGCCTCCTGACGGCTGCGGCCGTTGCCGCCCTCGTGGCCAACCTGGCCTACTATGCCCGACTTATGTGGGTGTCGAGAAGCAGCCGCCTTGGCAACCCAAGCTAAAGCCCGCGCCGGCGTATAGCTCCGGGGTCGCCCACAATCGCATAGTATGGCGCCTGCAAGCCACGGTGCATCACTGCGCCACCAATCCCAAACTTCTCAATTGCCCAGCAGTCCAATGGCCCGCGACGCGATCGCCAGCACCGTCACTAGCGAGATCAGGCTTTCCGCCATCATCAGCAATTTGGCTCGCGTCGTCATCGGCATCGCTTCCGTCGGACCGAAGGAAGTCGCGGTACAAAACGCCAGGAACAGGTAGTCCACGTAAGTTGGTTGCCAGGGCGGCGCGCCAGCTTCGTCGGCCTCTTCGCGCGGGAAGCGCCAATCCGGCATTTGTTGCAACCCGCTCACCCGCGACTCGGCCCCGCCCCGATCGATCCACCAGTACGCTATCGAGAACATCAGCACGTTCGACGCCCACAACGAAATGCTGGAGTTCAGCAGCTCGATTCCCGTAAGCCCGACGGGCGGCTGCAGCATCGCATGAAACAGGTCTTTGAGGTCGAGGACGATGCCGAGAGCCGAGACCGCGAGAAAAAGGATGATGGCAGCTTTCTCCAACTTCAGCCATCGCTGTCTTGACGGGGCCACGTGCACACCCACCATGGGCACAATCAGCGATGCCGCCAGCAGCACGACCACCCAATGGGGAAACACCTTCACCCGGCCCGGTAACTGGGTTGACGCGTACACCAGCATGCCCATCAGCACGATGGGCCATCGCGGCTCCAGTTTCGACGCTTCCAACTCCCGATTCATTGCAACCATTGCAGGGCATGATAACAGGCGCGCCAAGTCTCACGTGCACAGGCTTCCATCACCACAACTGCGGCGCCGCCTGCCGTTGCAAAGAATTCACTACAGAAGCACGGGGGGAAATGAACCTCCCGCGCAGGGCATTTGCGTTTTGGGCGTCCTCGGTGGGCCCGTCCGCCATGGTCTTCGTGAGTATCTTCGACCCGGCGATAATCACATCAGGCGCTTTAGCGAGAATCTGGCGCTGTACCCTGGTGGTGCTCTTTGCCACGGCTGGGCACGTCGTTCGCCCGCCGCCATGCACCCGGGCTTACGCCAACCATCGCCGTGAAGACGCGGGTGAAATGACTCTGGTCCGCGAATCCACATGCCAGAGCAATGTCTGCCAGCGACATCGCCCGACTGCACAGCATTTCGCGGGCATGCTCCACCCGCCGTTGCAACAGCCAGTAATGCGGTGAAGCTCCGGTCGATACCCGGAACGCGCGCGCAAAGTGTCTGACCGATAAGCCGCACTCGTCGGCAAGCCGACTTAGGGGAACCTCTTCCTGCAACGCGTCGCTCATCAGTTCCTTCACCCGTCGCTCCTGCCACGGCGCGAGTCCACCCCGAGGCAATTTGGCAATCTCCGTCATCCCGCCATACCGATGCGCCAGGTGGGCGATGAGCGCCATCGATAGATGGTCGAGAAATAACGGATGCGCTTCCTCAGGTTTCATCAGGGCTGGCAGCAACGACGCCAGCAGGTGTCGCACCACGGGATCGTCGATGCTGACTCCCGGCTCATGGCGAAGATCACCAACGCGTGCCGCCCCGGCCTCATCCGTCACGGCGTCGAACGCTCGGCGCGGCACATGGACCACGATGCAGTGGAACGGATCTCGTATATCTGCCACCGGTTCACGACGCAAATCGTAAATTGATGTGACGCCTGCGAAGTAATTCTTCGGTCGCGCAATCCGCCTGTCGAAAAAAAGGTCGTGATCGTGGCACGCACGCAGCTGCAACGCGATCAAGTACGCATCCTCGCAGGCCATGGGAGCGGTCGTACCGAAGTTCCGCTGATCGTACTTAAGTTCGGTGGCAACCATGGTTGACTTCCGAAGCATCCGCGTCGTCAGCGTCGGCGCGTCCGGCATATAGAAAGCATCCGCTGCTGGATTGAGATGGGCCTCCCTTTTGCTCATTCGGTTCTCCCTCGTCTTCATCCCAGGCGCGAGAGTGCGTCACGACTCCGTCGCATCTCCACGGCCCAGACACGAATTGCCGCTACCGCGGGTTCTCTGTGTCTCTTTTCTTCAAAAGCCGCTCCCATCAGACAAGACGCAATCAGTCGTTCCGTTCAATTCTGTTTTGGATGCGTGGGCTCTTGTGAGGTCGCGAATTTCAGAAAAACTCCGGCCGGAAGCCGGCCTTGAACCTGTCCGCAGGTCAGGATTTAGCGAGGTGAGGACTATGGCTCAACAACCAAATTCGATCGTTTTGATTAACGGACTTTGGATGACGGCCCTCAGTTGGGAAAACTGGGTTAAACGCTACACCGGTCAGGGATTTCAGGTGATCGCCAAAAGCTGGCCGGGCATGGACATTGACATTGAACAGCTGCGGCGCGACCCGACGCCAATCGCCCGACTGGGCATCAGCGAGATCGTAGACCACTACGAGAAAATCATCCGCGGATTGGATTCTCCTCCAATCATCATTGGCCATTCTTTTGGCGGCTTGATGACCCAGATCTTGATTGACCGCGGATTAGGCGCCGCTGGCGTTGCCATCGCGCCCGCCCCGGTGAAGGGCATCATCTTCCTGCCGTTTTCCACGCTGAAGGTGACGTTCCCGGCTCTCAGCAATCCATCGAACAATCATCGAGCGGTTCCTTTGACTCCCGAACAGTTTCATTACGCCTTTACCAATAACCTCAGCGAGTCAGACTCGCTCGCGGTGTACCAGCGATACGCCGTCCCCGGTCCCGACCACGTGTTATTCCAGGCCGCTTTTGCCAACTTCAACCCCCTTGCGCCGACGGCTGTCGATTTTCACAATAGTGACCGCGCCCCGCTGCTTCTGATTTCCGGAGGAGCCGATCACGTCTCGCCGCCTTCGGTCGTCGAGGCCAATTTCAAGTTGTACGGAAAATCCACGGCGGTGACGGAATACAGGGAATTTCCCGAGCGCACCCATTACACTCTTGGCCAGGAAGGTTGGGAAGAAGTTGCGGACTACGCCTTGGACTGGGCACTGCAGCACGCTTCAGTTCCTGTGAGCCGCTAGTTCAAGGCTCCAACGCGCACTTCAACCCCCACAGAGAAATGAAAGCCGTCCGAATTCACCGCTTTGGTCCGCCGGCCGTAATTGTCGTTGACGACGTTCCCCGCCCCGCACCCGGCCCGGGAGAGGTCCTCGTAAAGGTCGCTGCGGCCGGCGTCGGGCCGTGGGACGCGCTCATCCGCGAAGGCCAGAGCAAAGTCGCGCCCGCTCCCCCTCTAACTCTCGGTTCAGACCTCTCCGGCGTGATCGAATCGGTCGGTCCCGGAGTCGTCGACTTCAAGGCTGGCGACGATGTGTTTGGTGTCACCAATCCTCAATTCTGTGGCGCCTATGCCGAGTATGCCGTGGCTTCCTCCAGCATGATCGCGGGGAAACCAGCACGGTTAAGCCACGTCGAGTCCGCCTCCGTTCCCGTGATAGCGGTTACCGCGTGGCAAATGCTGTTCGACTACGCGCACCTTGAAAGCGGCCAGCGAGTTCTCATCCTCGGAGCGGCCGGAAACGTGGGCGCTTATGCCGTGCAGCTCGCTTCGTGGAAAACTCTTGATACCGTCGCAGTCGCTCACTCCAAAGACGCGGAATTCGTTCACGGCATGGGCAACGTTGCTGTTATCGACTCCAACCAGGAGCATTGGGAGGATCTCTCCGCGCCTGTGGACGCGGTGCTCGACACTGTCGGCGGAGATGCTCTTGAAAAATCGTTCCGGGTGGTTAAGCCGGGCGGTACCGTCGTTTCTATTGTCTCCGGAACTCCAAATCGCCAACCCGCAGACGCAAAGTTCGTGTTCTTTTACGTGCAAGTAACTACCGCTCGCCTGAATGTACTTGCAAACATGCTGGACGCCGGGAGTTTGCGGCCCACCGTCGGCACCGTCCTCCCCCTGAAGCAGGCTCGAACTGCCCACGATCTACTCGCCGGAGCGCCCCACCAGCGGGGAAAGATCGTCCTCGAAGTGACATCCTGACACCGCCTTCACAGCCTGCTGAGAAAAATGCAGTTAGCCCAATATTTTGAAAGGGCACGGTTTCACAGGCTGCTGAAAAACTCGCATTCGCGACGGTTTCGTATCAGGGCATGACTTCAGTCATGCCGCAAAGTGTTGAAAATAGATAAGGGCTTCAGAGTTTGCTGAAAAAAGCGGTTTCCACGGTGCTTTGAAAGGGCACAGCTTCAGCTGTGCCGTACAAGTCCTTTATTTTTGTCATCAAGGAGGCTTCAGCCTCCGAGGGATCTGCTTTTCGACTTTTTCAGCAGCCTCTTCGGTCGTGCCGCTCCAGACAGCTTGAGCACTGGGCTTTCGCCAAAGAGAGACCTCGATCATCGATGCGTGACCCACTTTCCCCCCATTGGGAAATGTGGGGCCGCACCAACCCTCGACCCGCCCCGATTCCAATCTCATTCTTCGGCGCGGATCCTCAGCACGCCGGAGAAAGTGATAAGAGCAAGCGCCGTTACTAGCTTACCCAGACCCGAGTAAATGAGCTTACCTATACGCCACCACTTAGCCTGTGGCTTGACCGTAGAAATATCGCACGCCGTCTCCTGATGCAGCGGAATGACGGGCAGCATCAGGTCGAGTGCGTAGAAGAACGGCACGATCTGCGTGGTACACGGCATCTCGATCGTAGCATTCGCAACATCACCGTTCTGAATTGCAGCCTCTGGGACGTGCGGCTCTCCATCGTCTACCCTCATGGTCGCGACCGGCGTGGCGGTGACCACCATGTACCCATCGTGGCGCAGCGCCAGCATGACGCCGGCGCACCCGAGTATGACGAAGAGGGCGAAGGTTAGCCCCGCACGAAAGGTTGATAGACCGAAGCAAAAACCTGTACCGAAGAGAAACTTGGGCAGGCGGTTCCACCATTCCGTCGGCGCCTCCCAAGCTTCGGCAATGCTGATCTCGCGAGCATCGCTGGGGTTGCCGTGGGCGCGCAAGATCCGGGCTAAGTGGCGATAGGGCTGCGGACGGAACTCGCCTTGTGGCCTGAGTCTCAGCCACTTTAATCGCTGTTCATACAGTCGAAGATCTTGGTCGCAGTCGATCTTTCTGGCGACGCTTGCTACCAAATGAGACGACCAACTAAATAACCTTCCCAACGGCAAACCCAACTTGCCAAAACGCTGCGCTGCAGCCAGAAGGTCGCGCGAAATCCTGAACGCAAGGCCAGCCATGTTCTTTCTTGCGCGTTCGGCTCGGTGCCGTGGGAAGCTTACAAGGGTCCACTGGTCGCTGGGCAGATCTACAATTCGGTCGTAAACAAACCCCTCGAGTTTGAGATTGACCAGATTCTGCTCGACCGCTTCGTGACCGCCCCATCCGTCAGGCCATTCACGGGGAGATGCCCCAGGCCGTTTATCCTCTAGGGCAGTCGCATGCGCGCCGCGCAGATCAATTGTGATAGAGAACATCGAATCGAAGATCAAATCGCCAATTATCTTGGAATTCGATGCAAGGCTCGGATCGGAAACTAGTGGCTTGAACAGTGCACCGGGATTTTCATCTGGCACACCCCCTGAGAGGATTTCTTTTACTATAAGGTCTATTGTCGCTCTCATATTGGCGGAAACGCGTTTGATATCCGCCGGGACGCGTCCGAGACGTGCCGCATTCAGCGTTGCTCCGACCCTGGCATTTCGCAAGCTGAGGACGAATCTCAATTGCCGAAGTGTGTCACTGTTGAATTGATATTCGCGCAGAATGCGAACGTCCCAACTGACGGAGCCACTCACTTCTGCAAAGTCCAAAAGGACATTCCCGAGAATTTCTGTTTGGGAAAGCAAGAAATCGCCGGCTACTTTAAGGTGTAGGGCAGTCAGGGAACCGACTATCTTGGCGCCCGTGGCGCGAACATCGCGTCCGACGCTCGCACCCCACAACTGCATATTACCCACTGAGACTGCCCCATTTAGAATAAGTTCGCCGCCGATTTCCGCATTGAGAATGTCAAGCGAGAGCGCAGTCCTTTGACTCCAGGAGTTCTCATTGGCACGGTTTTCGAATGTTCCATCTGTACAGTCAAAGTCACCTTCGATCTTTGCGTGGTCGAATCCCACGACCCCTGATGCCTCGAATAGCCGCCCGGACATTTGGACGCTCCCTCCGATTCGGCAATGCCGGGCGTTAATTGCGTTTCCTGTCCCGTCGCTGGTGCGATTATCAAAGATTGCATCTCTGCACTCCAAATTGCCCGCGATCTTAGCATTGGAGAGCATCACAGAACCGGACGCCTTGAACTTTCCGCTGTCAATATAGGTTCTGCCGAAATAGGCGTGACCGCCAATCGTTGCCGAGTCCAGGGTCAACGCGATTCCCCCACCTCCGTCCGCCCAATTGTCCAGAGTAGCGGCGGTGCAATCGAAGAGTCCCGTAATGTTCGCAGTTGAGAACGTCACTCCACCCTGTACCCGAGCATCTATGAGAGAAACATTCTGACCGATCTCTGCGGATGTCGCCGCTAGTGCCCATCCAGGTCCGTCTTTCTTTCGGTTTTCGAGTTTTGCCCCCGAACAGTCCAGACTCCCTGCGATACGCGCGCCAAGCAGAGATACTCCCCCGCGGGCCTCAAATCCCTTGTTCAACCCAAGTATTGAACCAAATCGTGTGCTTTGCGCGTCGAGCGCAGCACCTTCGCCGGAAGAGATTCTTGCGCCAATGAGCCACACCTCGCCGGTAATATCACCGTCGCTAAAATTGACGCCGCCAAGGGCCCTGAAGTCATCCATGAGGAGTACCCTTCCAGCAATGTTGCAATTCCCAAAGCTAAGAGCGTAGCGCTGCTTTCCCGGGCGAACTTCTCGTCGGCGCTCGGGCGCGCGGAGATGGGCACCACGGCCGTCGACATCACCGTGAATCTGGGCACCTCTCGCTTCGATCCACGCATCCGAAACATTGTCGAATCCTCGCGTTTCCGAGAAATCGAACGGTCCCTCGATGCGTACCCAATTTGCTCTGATCTGAATAATGCGGCAGTTGACGATTGAAAGCCTGGCCAGCCGCGCGTAAGACAGGTCAATGGCGTTGGGAACTTCGCAGTTCTTGAGCTCCAGCGGCGGCAGGGGCGATCCCTCAACGCCGGTGCAGTCCCTGAGTTCCAGGGCTCCTTCGATACGCGCGCCCTTAACAACCAGCCCCCAGGGCTTGTCGGAACGAGACACGTAAAGGTAGAGGTCGCGGACGAAGAGGGCTGGCAGAATCCTGTGGTCGTCCCTCTCGTTAGAAAAGTCGGGCCATTCGCCGTTATCGGCAGCAGCCACCATTCGCTGCTCGGCGTCGGTCTTAGCTTTTGGCGGTGCTGGACACCATTGTCCGCTCAAGGGTGAACCTCCTGAAATTTGCCCATAATGCCACGCGAAGGCCGACGAGACAACCAAAATGTGCCGTGTGCGGCGTGCGGCCAAATTCGGTCGAGCGGGTCATTTGACTTTCATTCACCTCTGGAAGCGTATGCCCGCACCGCGCTATGATTCCGGCAACGATTAACGTCCGGAACCTCGAGGATGCCACCATGAAAAAGTCAGCCACAACGCCCGGCCAGCCGGCCTCGGAGCTCATCTCGAAACGAATCGCCGAACTCGCCGACTGGCGCGGCGAAACCCTCAGCCGCATGCGCCGCCTTATCCAGCAAGCCGACCCCGACGTCGTCGAAGAGTGGAAGTGGGGCATTCCCGTCTGGTCGCACGACGGCATCCTCTGCACCGGCGAAACCTACAAGAAGGTCGTGAAGCTCACTTTCGCCAAAGGCGCGTCTCTGCCCGATCCAGCCCGTCTCTTCAACTCCAGTCTCGAAGGCAACGTGCGCCGCGCCATCGACATCCACGAAGCAGAAAAAGTTGATGAGTCCGCCTTCCGCGCCCTCATTCGCCAGGCCGTCGCCTACAACCACTCTGCCAAGTCGAAATCGGCGAAGAAAGCGAAGTCCTAAACGACTCCGACGGAGTGGCGACGCCAACGTGGGCGGCCCATATTTCCGTGCCGTTGGGGAACGTGGGATCGACATTCTCTCGCACCTCGCACACGGTTATCCGTCACGTTGAACCGTGACAAAATCGCTTGGTGCCCGCTCCCACTTGCCGTACACTACTGCCGGAAGCATGAGGGAGAGCTGTCGTCCCACGAGTCGATGGCCGGAAACTTCCCCCGTCTCCAGCAAGGTGGTTCGATCTGTGCTCGGCATCTTTTGCTCTCGATTTCGTTCTTCGTCTCGCCTCCACGCCCGTCCGGTCTCGAAAATCCCCGACCTAAGTCCTTTCTTGACACGAATTTACCCCTAAGTCCTACGCGCACACGAATTTGCACTCACATTCCTCGTAACTCCATGAAAACGAGGAATTTCGGGGGGAGGGGGGAGGGGGGTACCTCAACATTGATTCCCATTTTGGGAAACAAACTTTCGCGCCAAATTACCTTCCAGCGAACCAACCTTGCGAATGAGTACAATCGCTCGGGAAACTTATGTCAACCAAAACCATCATCGAACCTTTCCGCATTAAGAGTGTTGAACCCATTCGCTGGACGACGCGCGCGCAACGCGAAGAATTGCTCAAAGCCGCGCATTACAACCTCTTCCTTCTTCCCGCTGACGACGTGCTGATCGACCTGCTGACCGATTCCGGCACAGGCGCGATGTCAACGCATCAATGGGCCGCAATCATGGAAGGCGACGAGAGCTACGCTGGCAGCAAGAGCTTTATCCGCTTCCGCGATTCCGTGCAGGACATCTTCGGCTACAAGCACGTGATTCCCACGCACCAAGGCCGCGCCGCCGAGCGCATCCTGTTCAACGTGATGTGCAAGCAGGGCGACGTTGTGCCCAACAACACCCACTTCGACACCACGCGCGCAAACGTGGAGTTCGTGGGCGCCGAAGCCGTGGACCTGCTGCCGCTGGAGGCGCAGCAGCCATCGGCGCGTCTGCCGTTCAAGGGCAACATGGATGTTACGGCGCTGGAGGAGACGATCGCCCGCGTCGGCCGCCAACACGTTCCGCTGGTCATGCTGACCGTCACCAACAACTCCGGCGGCGGACAACCCGTGTCGATGGAGAACGCCAAGGCTGTGAGCGCCGTGTGCCGGAAGCACAAGATCCCGCTCTACTTCGACGCCTGCCGGTTTGCCGAGAATGCGTACTTCATCAAGCTGCGCGAGAAGGGTTACGAGAATAAGACGCCGAAAGAGATCGCGCAGGAGATGTTCGCGCTGGGCGATGGCTGTACCATGTCCGCCAAGAAAGACGGCATGGCGAACATCGGCGGCTTCCTGTGCACGAACGATGAGGTACTCGCGCGGCAGGAGAAAGACCTGCTGATTCTTACGGAAGGCTATCCAACCTACGGCGGATTGGCCGGCCGCGACCTTGAAGCCATCGCCGTCGGCGTGCAGGAGTCGTTGGAAGAGGACTACCTGCGGTATCGCATTGCCTCCACCGCCTATCTCGGCAATCACCTGTCGGAGCGCGGCGTGCCGATCGTGGAGCCTCCGGGTGGACACGCGATCTACCTGGACGCGCGCGCGTTCCTGTCGCATGTGCCGCAGTCGCAATTTCCCGGCGTGGCGCTGGCTGCGGAACTGTACCTGGAAGGCGGCATCCGTTCCGTCGAGATTGGAACGCTGATGTTTGCCGATGCCGCCAAGATGGACCTGGTGCGGCTGGCGATTCCTCGCCGCGTGTACACCCAGAGCCACATTGACTACGTGGTGGAGATCATCCTGAGGGTGTGGGAGCGGCGGGAGCAGATCAAGGGCTTGAGGATCACATACGAAGCGCCCTTCCTCCGGCACTTCACGGCACACCTGGAGCCGATTGGGCAAGAGTGATTCGTGACTGGTAACCGGCTTTTGGTGGTGACGGCTGGACACACAGTGCGCAACTGCGCCGGGTGGCTGGTGTAAGAAACGGCCGTAAGCATGTATCGGCAAATATGAAACATTTGTTTCATATCATTGAAGCGCAGATGCTGGAAGCGCCATACTGACCTGGCGGCACCGAGCAGATAGCTAGTGCAAATGCACTAGCCGCCGTAAGTACTCGTATTTACTATGTTTTCTCCTCTGCATAACGCAATACTTCAAATATACTAGTTCCTCGTTGTGACCTCATGTCACATTCGGGATGTTCACACGTCACCGACCGCAGCACCGTCATATCAATAGGGTACAAGCACGAAGTGAAACGGTTGCTGCCAACGTGAATAAACGCTGGAACGGACAATACTCATGTTTTGACCTGGTCGCCCAGACTGAGGGCCGGCCGAGGTCCGTGGTGCAGGTGGGCGATATCGCCATCGGCGGCGACGAGTTCGTCGTGATGGCCGGCCCCTGCGCCGTCGAGTCGGAGCGGCAGGTGCTGGACACCGCCGTTTCAGTCGTGCAAGCAGGGGCGCGCATCTTGCGGGGCGGAGCGTACAAACCTCGCTCGTCGCCATACTCGTTCCAGGGAATGGGCGTAGAAGGACTGAAGATCCTGAGCAAGGCGCGCGAATTGACGGGGCTGGCGATCATCACCGAGGTCATGTCGGAGACGGACGTCGAAGTGGTAGCCGAGTACGCCGACATCATGCAGGTGGGTGCGCGCAGCATGGAAAACTTCGCCCTTCTGGAAAAGCTTGGCACCTGCGGGCGTCCTGTTCTGCTGAAGCGGGGCATGACGGCGACGCTCGAGGACCTGCTCTGCTCGGCACAGTTCCTGGTGGCCAGCGGCAATCCAGACGTGATTCTGTGCGAGCGCGGCATTCGGACGTTCGAGACAGCGACGCGCAATACGTTTGATGTGGCTGCGGTGCCGGTGCTGAAGACAGTGAGCCACCTGCCCGTGATCGTGGACCCAAGCCACGCCGCCGGCGTGCAGGTGTTGGTGCCGATCCTGGCGCGGGCGGCAGTGGTCGTGGGCGCGGATGGGCTGCTGGTGGAAGTGCATCCGCAGCCGGAAAAGGCTGCCAGCGACGGCGAACAGTCGCTCACCTTCGGCCAGTTTGCAGCCATGATGCTGGACCTTGACCCGTACCTGAGCCTTCGTACCTTAGGCGATCGGGCCTGCGCGGTCGCAGGAGGGCTTGGCTAGTGCGGGGTGTGGTCATCGCTCTCTTGATGTTGGCCGTCGCGGCAGGCGCAATGTGGGTGGGCGCTTCGGCAGACTCGTCATCGAACCAGAATTCCGCGCCGGTGCTGTACACGTCGGCGGTGAAGTATGACCGCGACGCATGGCTGAATGGGGGAGAACGCTTCCCTGCCGGAGCCCAGGTGATGGTGCGCGAGGCCGGAAATTCGCGCTTGATGGTGGCGGGATTCGCGGCGACAGCGGACCCGGCGGCCTCCTTCGACGGGATGAAACTTTTGTTCGCCGGCAAGCGAGAGGCCAAGGACGCGTGGCAAGTGTGGGAGATCGGCGTAAAGGGCGGCGAGGCGAAGCGTGTCACCACTTGCGAAGGCGACTGCGTGCGTCCTTTTTATTTGCCCGGCGGGCGGTTGGTGTACGCGCAGAAGATGCGTGGGCGGTTCGTTCTGCAGAGCGCCGACTTCGAGTCGGGAAAGACATTGCCGCTTTCCTATGCGCCGGGCAACGCGATGCCGACCGATGTACTTCGAGATGGACGGATTCTGTTTGAGGCGGCGTATCCGATGGGCAGCGGCACGGCGCCAGAGATTTACACCGTGTATTCGGACGGCAGCGGCGTGGAGGCATATCGCTGCGACCACGGGCCACGACGAGAGGCGGGCAAGCAGATTGCGTCGGGCGACATAGTGTTTGCGACTGAGCATGGGCTGGGACGGTTTACCTCGGCGCTCGCACACCAGGTTGAGGTGACGACCCCGGCGGGCGAGTTCGCCGGTGACGCGGTGCAGGTGGCCGCGGAGGAGTGGCTGGTGGCGTGGCGCCCGGATGCGAAGGCTCCGTACCAGTTGCAGACCTGGAACAGCAAGTCCGGCAGCTTCGCGGCGCTGGTGAGCGCCAGCAATGCCAATTTGCTGCAGCCTGCGGTGGTGGCGCCGCGACCCCTGCCGAACCTGCATCCTTCGGGCTTGCACGATTGGAACTACGCGAACCTGCTGTGCCTCAATGCATACACGTCGAAGTACAAGTTCGCTCCTGGGACGGTGGCGAGCGCGAAGCTCTATACCACGGATGAGAAGGGCAAGACGCGGCTGTTGGGCAGTTCTCCAGTGGAAGCGGATGGTTCGTTCTACGTGCAGGTTCCCGGCGACAAGCCGCTGCAGGTTGAGTTGCTCGATAGCCAGGGGAAGACGGTGCAGCGTGAGCATGGGTGGTGGTGGGCGCGCAAAGGCGAACAGCGGATTTGTGTAGGCTGCCACGCTGGGCCGGAACGGTCGCCGGAGAATGCAGTACCGGCGGTGCTCGTGAGGTCGGTCAAGCCGGTAGTGATGACGGGCGCTGTTTCGATGACGCACAAAGGGGGCAAGTAGTGTTGTTTCGCGCGCTCAGTGTGGTTTTGCTGTCGTCGGCTCTGCTGGCGCAGGCGCCGTCGAGTTCGACAATCAAGTTTGAAGATGCGACGGCGGCGGCGGGAATCCATTTCACGCACAGCTTTGGCTCGGCGAAGCTTGGGTCGCTGCTGGAAGGCACGGGCGGCGGGTGTGTGTGGTTCGACTACAACAACGACGGCAAGCCCGACCTGTATGTTGCCAGCGGCAAGCCGCTGGGAGCGGGGATGCATCCGTATCCGCTGAAGCAGCAACCGGAGAATCCGCCGCACAACCATCTGTTTCGTAATGATGGTGATGGCAAATTCACGGACGTGACCGAACAGGCGGGCGTGGCGGCCAACCTTTACGGCATGGCGGCCATCGCAGCTGATTACGACAACGATGGCCACGAAGACCTGTTCGTGACCGGCTACGGCAAGGCGATTCTCTACCACAATCGAGGCGACGGAACGTTTGAGGACGTATCGGCGAAGGCGGGCATCAACGTTGATGGGTGGTCGATCAGCTCGACGTGGTTGGATTACGACAAGGACGGGTGCGTCGATCTGTTCGTCGGGCGGTATGTGAAGTTTGATCCGAAGTATCGGGCGTACTACGCGGCGGACAACTACCCGGGGCCGCTGGATTACGAGGGCACGACAAACAAGCTGTTCCACAACAACTGCGATGGAACGTTCACCGACGTGAGCGAGAAGTCGGGCATCAGCGCGTTTGTGGGACGCACAATGGGCGTGACTGCGGCGGACTTCGATGGGGATGGGTATCCCGATATCTACGTAGCCAATGACCGCACGGAGAACTTCCTGTTCCACAACAAGAAAGATGGAACATTCGAAGAAATCGCTGTGGACGCCGGTGTGGCGTACGGGCAGAACGGGGAGTCAACGTCGGCAATGGGTCCGGTGTTCGCCGATATTGTAGATGGCGGGCGGCTCGACTTGTGGGTAACCGACGCGAAGTACAACCGCCTGATGCGGAACATGGGCAACAAAACGTTCGAGGACATCGGGGCGGCATCGGGAATTTCGCCGATTACGGCGCAATACACGAGCTGGGGATCGGGCGTCTACGACTTCGACAACGATGGGTGGCTCGACATTCTGACGTTCCATGGCGGATTGATCCACCTGGTTCCGGAAGAGCACTCCGTGTATCGCGGGTTGGGGAATGCAAAGTTCGTGGACGTGTCGCGGCAGGCGGGGCCGATCTTTGACGTGAAGACGGTGGCGCGGGGCGCGTGCTTTGGCGATTACGACAACGACGGCAAGGTGGATGCATTCCTGGTAAACCTTGGCGCGAAGGGCACCCTGTTCCATAACGTGTCGACGAACACGGGCCACTGGATTGATTTTCAGCTCAAGGGAACGAAGAGCAACCGTGATGGGATTGGCGCGCGGCTGGAAGTGACCGCCGGCGGCAAGAAGCAATTAGCGGAACGCGTGGCGGGCTCGGGGTATCTGTCGCAGAACGACGGGCGCATGCACTTCGGGCTGGGCGCGGCAACGAGGGTTGAGAAGCTGACGGTGAAGTGGCCCAGCGGACGCGAACAGGTGCTCGAAAATCTCACAGTCGATCGCATTGTGACCGTGGAGGAACCGAAGTGAGCCGACGCCCCAAGCTCGCGCTTCGTCGATCAACTGCAGTCAGCGCATTGCTGGCAGTGGCGGTTGCGTTGGGCGCGCTGTTTTTTGTCGGCACGGCCAAAGCGAGGCCGGATTCCGGAGAAGCGAAGTACCTGAGTCCGCGGGAGATGGTGCTGTCGAACGATGGGCACTGGCTGTTCGTGATGTGTGAGGCCGGCGATGAAGTGCGGGAAGTGGACACACAGCACGGCACGGTGGTGAAAACGGTAGCCGTGGGCCACGAGCCGAGAGGGATTGCGTTGTCGTCGGACGGCACGAGACTGTACGTGGCGAACTCATGGGACGACACGGTGTCGGAGATCGATACGGGGATGTTCAAGGTGGTGCGGACCCTGACAACGGGGTTTGAGCCCAACGCCGTCCAACCCGATCTGCCGGGCAAAACGCTGTACGTGGCGAATCGCTTAAGCAACGACATCTCCGTAATCGACCTCACGAGCGGGCAGGAGGTCAAGCGACTGGAGGCAGGGCGCGGGTCGAGCTTCCTGGCCTTGTCTCCCGACGGCAGGTTGCTGTATGCGACGCACGTGTATCCGAAGATAGGAACCCACCGCGCGCCGCCCGAGTCGGAGGTAACGGTAATCGACACTCAGCGGCAAATCGTGGTGGAACGGAAGCGGTTGCACAACGTCGCCGGCGTATTTCATCCCGCGGTGTCGGGTGACGGCAAGCTGGTGGTGGCGGCGCAACTGCGTCCCAAGAACCTGGTGCCGCTGGCGCACGTGGAGCATGGTTGGGCCTTCGGCGATTCGCTGGCCATCTTTGGCGACGACGTGAACGGCGTGGTTCAGGTGCCACTGGATGAGCTGGAGCGCTACGTGCCGATGCCGTTCGCCGTGGTGATCACGCCCGACAAGCAGAAGCTTTACGTGAGCAGCGCCGGGTCGGACACGATCACGGTCATCAATATTCCTAAGATGCTGAGTTACGTGCGGTCGGCGAATGGGCCGATCGCCAACGACCTTTCGGCTTCAGCCAATTATGTGCTGGGCCGAATACCGGTTGGCCGGAACCCGAAGGGCCTTGTGCTTTCCCGCGACGGAACCAGGCTCTTCGTGGCCAACCGGATGGATGACAGTATCGGGGTGATTGACACCACGCATGACGTTGTCGTGTCCACCATTGGCTTGGGTGGGAAGCCGGACATGACCTCTCTGAGGCGAGGCGAGCGGATATTCAATAACGCTCGCTTCGCCTTTCAGGGCCAGTTCAGTTGCGCAAACTGCCATATCGACTCGACCTTTGACGGCCTGCAATGGGACCTGGAGCCCGACGGCTTCGGCGTGGACATCGTGGATAACCGCTCGATCGAGGACCTGGGAGGGACGGAGCCGTTCAAGTGGAACGGCGGAAATCCCAACATGGCGACCGAGTGCGGGCCGCGCACGGAGAAATACTTCTACCGCTCGCAGAGTTATAACAGCGCCGAATTGGCCGACCTGGTGACTTACGTCATGGCGCTTCCCTACCGTCCCAACCGTTACCGGTTACCGGGCGGGGAACTGACGGCGGCTCAGGAGCGCGGGAAGGCCATCTTCGAGCGGACAAAGACGAAGCGCGGGGAGCCGATCCCGCAAGCCAACCAGTGCGGCTACTGCCACAGTGGCCCGAAGTTTACGAACACGAAGCTGAGCGACGTGGGCAGCGGCAAGCCGACCGACCGTTCGCCGCTGGTGGATGTGCCGCAGTTGCCCAACGTGGCGTATTCGGCGCCGTACTTGCATGATGGGTCGGCCAGGTCGATGGAAGAGATCTGGACGATTTTCAATCCGCACGACACGCATGGTGTGACTAACGATTTGCAGAAAGATGAGCTGAACGACCTCATCGAGTACCTGAGGACCTTATGAAAGTTGTCAGTTGTCAGTTGCCAGTTGTCAGCACAGTCCCCGCTCGAATGGCCCATAGCACGCGGAATAGAAAGAGCACCGGTCTCGTTTTCATTTTGGCGATGTTCGTAGCGAGCGCACCGTTGTTCGCGGCAACGCCCGACATGCCGCGCTATCGCTGGGAGAACTTCACGACGGCGAACGGCCTGCCCGACAACCACGTCTACAGCGTGCTGGTGGACGGCAACCGGATATGGGCGGCCACGGAGAACGGCGTCGGGCTGTACGAAAACGGCAAGTGGAAAGTCTTCACGACGGCCGATGGGCTGGCGCATCGCGCGGTGCTCGGACTGGCGCTCGATCCGCGCACCGGCGACGTTTGGGCGGCCACCATGGGCGGGCTGAGCCGGATTTCGGCGGGACGGATCGACACGTTTAACCAGCTCAACTCCGGGCTGAGTAACGACGTGGTGTACGGCGTCGCGGTGCAGGGCGACTACATCTGGACGGCAACCGCAGCAGGCGCCAGCCGGTACAACACGCGCACGGGACAGTGGAGCCTGTTCAACGAGCGCAACACGCCCATGTACGAGATTTGGACCTATGGAGTGTCGGTCGGCCCAGACAAGGTTTACCTAGCAGTGTGGGGTGGCGGCGTGCTGGAGTACGACATCGCGACGGAGCGCTGGAAGGACTACAACGATCCTGACGGCGAGACGGAGATTGTGCTGTTTAAGGACCAGGGATTGATTCACGAGATCACAACTTCGGTGAGCTACGTGGACAAGATCCTATGGGTAGCGACTTACTTCGGCGACAGCCGGTATGACGGCCGCAACTGGCACAACTTCCTGACCAAGGACAGCGGCTTGCCCAGCAACTTTACCAACGCGGTGAAGGCGATCGACGCCAATCGCGCGTGGTTCTGCACCGACAAGGGACTGGCATATTACGACGGCGCCAACTGGGCGGTGTATCGGCCCAATCTCAAGACCGGCGCGCCGGAGATGTACGTGCGCGACGCCAACGGCAACATCACCAACATCGCCGTAGATACGGCGCCGGCGCATAACTACGTTCTCGGAATTGACTTTCAAGGCGACGACATTTGGGTGGCGACGGCGAAAGGTTTGAGTCACGGGATACGGCAGAAATAGGATCTCACTTTTTCAGGAGGCATCATGGCAGTGCAAGACGTAATCGCGGAACTGGCCAAAGTCGGCAACGAGCCGATCGAGAAACGGGCCATCACCAACCTCGGCGTGCTCAACGAAGCGTACGAATACGCCAAACCCAGTTCGTTCTCGCGCGGCATGAGGATCGACATCGGAAACGTCGTGCTCTTGCTCATCTCTGGCACGGCGAGCATCGACGAGCAGGGCGTATCGGTGCATATCGGCGACTTCCGGGCACAGATGCGGCGCACGTACAAGAACATCACCGCGCTGCTGGCGGCGGAAGGCGCGACGTGGCATGACATCGTGCGCACCACCTGCTATCTGCGCGACATCGACCGTGACTACGCCGAGTTCAACGAGGAGCGCACCGCATTCTTCAAGGCGCAGGGACTAGACCCGTTGCCGGCGTCGACGGGGATTGAGGCAAAGCTGTGCCGTCCTGAGTTGCTGATCGAAATGGAAGCAATCGCAATGTTCAAGCGTGCCAAGACCGAGGAGTAATCCATGCGTCGAGTTGTGCTGATGGCGATGTTGCTGGCGTTGGTGTGCCCGGCGTTTTCGCAGACCTTCCAGGGTTGCTCGTGCGGCAAGAACCCGTCGGGCAGGCCGGCGGCGCGGTCGATGAAACCGTACGCACAGGAACCGGCGGACATGCAGCCGTTCTCGAAGTTCACAGAACCGTACTACGAGAACTACGTGGACTTGGTGGAGTACAACGGAGCGGCCCGCGACCTTCCGATACCGAAAGACGTCAGCGAGGTGCGAATTGGGTTCATCGGTCCGCTGGAGAACCATCCTGACGCGGCGCTAGGCAAACGCATGCTCAGCGGCGCGCAGATGGCCATTGATGAAGCGAATGCGGCGGGTGGGTATGGCGGCAAGCCGTTCAAGCTGATGCTGCACAACGATTCGGCCATCTGGGGCGCGTCGAGTAACGAGGTCGTCAAAATGGTGTATGACGACAAGGATTGGGCCATGTTCGGCTCCATCAGCGGCGACACAACGCACATCGCGCTGCGCGCTTCTCTGCGGGCAGAGATTCCCATCGTCAACAGCGCCTCGACCGACCCGACGATCGTCGAGACCACTATCCCCTGGTATTTCTCGGTGCTGCAGGACGACCGCACCCAGAACTATACTCTGGCGCGGCTTATCTACACCGACTTGGGGCTGAAGCGTGTTGCCATATTGCGCGTGAACGATCGCTACGGACGATTTGGAGTCGGTAAGTTTCGCGATGCCTCCCGCAGACTGGGCCACCCCGTGGTGATCGAGCAGAAGTTCATGCAGTACGATACTGACTTCGCGCGGCAGTTGAAGGTCATCAGCGATTCGCGCGTAGATGCCATTGTGTTGTGGACGGACCAGCCCCAGGCCGCGATGATCCTGAAGCAGATGCGGGAGCTGGGGATGAAGCAACAGGTCTTCGGCAGCCATCGTACGCTGGGTGACGAGCTGTTGAAGCTCGCGGGACCCGCGGCGGAAGGCTTCGAAGCGGTGTATCCGTACAACCCAGACAGCGCTGATCCGGCTTGGTTGGCGTTCAAGTCGCGTTATGAAGCGAAGTACCACGAGCAGCCGGAACAATTCTCTGCCCTGGCTTACGACCAGATGCAGATTCTGCTGCGGGCGATCTGCGAAGCTGGCCTGAATCGGGCGATGATTCGCGATGCGCTGTATGGAACCGTAAGCTACAACGGCGTGACCGGGCCGATGGAGTTTGATCCGAACGATAAACAAATTCGCGATATGTACCTGGGCACGGTGCATGACGGACACATCTCTTACCGCAAGATCTCGATGCAGAAGGAATATGCGCGCGTAGGCGAGGGCGGCGTACCGTATGCCGGCCCGCCGGTAGCCGACGCCCGAGGAAAGACGCTGAAGGTGGCCGTGTTCGGGCCGCAGGCGGAGAAGCTCGCGGCATCAGAAACGGCGGCAGGCGGGAAGTTCGAGCTGATTGGAATCTCGTCGGACGTGCCGTGGGGGAAAGCGTCGAACGAATTGGTGCGCGCGGTGTATGACCAGGATGTGGTAGCTGTGATTGCGCTCGACCGCGCTTCCAGCCACCTGGCGGAGCAGATTGGCGTTAAAGCGTTTGTGCCGGTGATTGCCATTTCCTCGGACAAAGTGTTGACCTCTATCAACATTCCGTGGATCTTCCGGATGCCGGAGGGAACCTCGCTGCAACAGGCGCTTGAGACCCTGGCCGCAGCAGCACAGAAGGCGGGGCCAAACCGCTCGAAGCTGCGGGATACGCTGGCGTCCGGTGTCGAGGTGGGCGGGGTGCGGTTCCAGCAGACCGGAGAGCCACTGGCCACGACCGGGAACTAGCGCGCGGGTTCACGGCGCTCGCGCCCGCGAGCGTCGCATGCTAGAACTTTGCGGCGACCGCACAACCGACCCACTTCTCTTCTCTGAAAAATTCGCAGCCTGCGGCGCCTACCGTCATCTACAATCTGCACGCAGCCGAGGAGATGAGCGATGGATCCACAGCGCCCTGACACGCCCAAGATCGACCTGCCGCCACTGCCTTTGGCCGAGTGGCATGCAACTTACGACACTCTGCACATGTGGACACAGATTGTGGGTAAAGTGCGTTTGAGACAATGCCCGCAAATCAATCATTGGTGGGGCGCGGCGCTCTACGTTACTTCGACCGGGCTCACCACGTCCCCAATTCCCTACGAAGACACGAATTTCGAGATGCGCTTCGACTTTGTCGCATCACAAGCTTCTCATGGAGTGCAGCGGCGGGCAGCGACGTGAGATCAGGCTCGAACCGCAATCGGTGGCCGCGTTCTACCGCAAGTTCATCGCTACGCTGGAAGACCTTGGAATCGTTATCCCCATCAATACGATGCCCCAGGAGTTTCCTGATCCAATCCACTTCGAGAAGGACGAGGTGCACGCAGCCTATGACGCGGAGGCGGTGACACGGTTCTGGCGAGTACTCGCATGGAGCGACGCTGTCTTCAAAGAGTTCCGCGCAAGATTCATCGGAAAAGCGAGCCCGGTTCATTTCTTCTGGGGAAGCTTTGATCTGGCCGCAACGCGATTCAGCGGCCGGCTGGCTCCTCCAAGGCCGGGAGCGGACGCGGTGACGGCGGAGGCGTATTCCCATGAGGAGAGCAGCGCGGGATTCTGGCCGGGAGGAAGTGGAGTGGAAGGAGCGGCGTATTACGCATACGCAGCGCCGGAGCCTGCGGGTTTCGCACAGTACAAAGTGCAGCCAGAGGCGGCGTTCTACCATCCGAAGCTGGGGGAGTATCTGCTCCTGTACGATGACGTGAGGCGCTCAGGTTCCCCAAAGCAGTTCCTGCTGGATTTTCTGCAGTCGACCTATGACGCGGCGGCGACGCTGGGGAAATGGGACCGCAAGGCCCTCGAGCGTTCGGCACCGTAAGGGAGAAATCGAATGGCAACCAATTGCACTCATCTGGACCAGATCAAGCTGACCAAACCGAAAACCCATGTCTGTGAAGAGTGCGTAAAGATGGGCGACACATGGGTCCATCTGCGCATGTGCCTGATATGCGGACACGTGGGTTGTTGCGATTCCTCGAAGAACAAGCATGCCACCAAGCACTTTCGCCATGTTGGGCACCCGCTGGTGCGGTCGATTGAACCCGGCGAGCGCTGGATCTGGTGCTACGTGGACGAAATCATGCCAGGAGAACTCGACGCGTAAGGCCTCAGGCAGCGCTGTGCCGAAGCGTTTTCCAGACCAGCCATCCGATGGAAAGCAGCAGCAGCGTGGCGATGATCCCTTGCGAAGTAACGCAATACACGCAAAATACGCCCAGCACCTTGGCCTCGATGTGAGTGAGGTAGAGGGCAAAGGCCATGCCGATCATCGTGGCCACCAGCAGCAGACTGCGGCGCCGCAGCCAGGCGAGAACAAGAATCAAGAGATAGCCGGCGATGCCGATTGCAGCGACTGGAACGCCATACATTACGGCGTAAGGACTGTGGTTGACGATGCCGCAGTCCCACTTTTCGTTGATACTGCACGGAGCGCTGTCCGTGCTGTAATGCACGCGAAGTGCAAGGACCGAGACGACAATTCCGGCGAGCGCAAGTACGGCGAGCAGATAACGCAAAGGCAGCCTCCAGAGGCAATAGCGCGACCTGCAGCTTGCGATTTCGAGCCGCGCATTTCCTTTACGATACTCCGCGTTGCCGGTTTGCCGTAAGTCACGGGTCGGTACGGTTGTGCTAGACTCTCGCTAAGTATGCGGCGTGGGGCCTCCATTGCAGTTCTGCTCGTACTGTTGACCAGCGTTCTTGCTCCGCTGGCTCAGGGTGGCGTGTCGTCGGTCCCCGCCTGTTGCCGTGCCGGCGGTGAACACCATTGCATGGGTATGCCCGGAATGGACGGATTCCATTCCCTGCCGAGCAAGTGTCCCTATCACGTGGCGCCCGCAGTCACGACGAACATTGCGGCCCTGGTGACGGAGAGCCCGCGAGCCTCCATCCTCGCCGTGAAGTCTTCGAGCGTTTTCCTTCCGAACCCGGTACCGGTTTCCGTGGCTTTTGGAGTCGTCCAGAAGCGCGGCCCTCCGACCGCATAGTCTCCCGTCCAGTCAAGCAGGAACGTAAATTCAGCAGCTCGCCTGAGCGGTGGGTGCCGCGTTGCCGCGCAATCGGCCGCGTGAGCTGCGAAACCCGCTCACGCGGCCAGGCAGTCATAGGGAACGGAATTCATGGCTCAAGGAAGACCTACGCAACACCGCGCTCGCGCTCTCGTCACCGGCGCGGCCCTGGCGATCTTGCTCGCAGGCCACGCGTTCGCCACGGTATTCGGAAACATTCGCGGCGTTGTTCACGACCCGCAGCATCGTCCGCTCAGCGGCGCACGTGCCACGCTGCAAGCAAACAATTCAGCATTCAAGCTGACAACCGACACTGCTGACGATGGCCAGTTCCACTTCGACGCTGTGCCGCTCGGCAAATACACCGTAACCGCCGAGGCCGACGGATTCACATCGGAGTCGCAGACACTGGTTGTCGTGTCGGGTTCCGCGCCGGTACTGCACTACCAGCTCGCGGTCGCCACGGCGAAGGAAGAAGTTACGGTCACGGCGTCTCCAGAAGACGTGAATCCGGATTCGCCGCGGCGCGACATTCTCATCAGCCAGGAACAGATCTCGCGCTACGCGGGCGTGGACGCCGCCAACAGCTTCAAGATCATCACCGAATTCGTTCCCGGCTCGTACATGGTGCACGACCAACTGCACGTGCGCGGCGGACACCAGGTGACATGGGCGATCGACGGCGTACCAATTCCTAACACCAATATCGCCTCGAACGTGGGACCGCAGTTCAATCCCAAGGACGTCTCTTATCTGCAGGCGGAGACTGGCAGCTATGCCGCCGAATACGGGGACCGCACGTACGGCGTATTCAACGTCGCACCAAACAACGGATTCGAACGCGACCGGCAGGCCGAGCTGATTGCCAGCTACGGTAACTACAACCAGACCGATGACTGGCTGAGCTTCGGCGACCACACCTCGAAGTTCGCGTATTACGTAAGCGCCGGCGGCAACAGTACCAACTGGGGGCTGGAACCGCCCACCAGCGTGAACCTGCACAATCAGGCCGACGGCGGCGGTGGCTTCACATCCTTGATCTTCAACCCCAATCCCAAAGATCAAATTCGCTTCGATGCCGGACTCAGGCTCGACTACTACCAGGTGCCCAACGATCCGGACATGCAGGCCGACGGGACCAACGACCGTCAGCGCGAGCAGGATATTTTTGCAACGGGCACGTGGGCCCACACCTTTTCACCGGGACTGATGCTGATCACTTCGCCGTTTTACCACTTCAACCGCGCGGCGTATGAGGGCGGACCGAGCGACGTGCCCATCACGACGGACAACCGCGCCTCCAACTACGAGGGTGGACAAGTGACGCTGGCATGGCTCAATAAGCAGAACAATGCACGCGCGGGGGTCTACGCATTCGCGCAGCAGGACAACACTTACTTTTCCGTGGTTTCGAATGACGGCACGGGGCAGCAATTCGATCAGCGGGTACATCCCGGCGGTTTTGTGTTTGCCGGGTTCCTGGAGGACCAGCTCAGAGCGACAAATTGGTTGACCTTCACCGGCGGGCTCCGGATGACGCATTTTTCCGGGAATATTACCGAGAACGCGTTTGACCCGAGGCTGGGTGTGGCCGTGACGCTTCCTAAACTAAACTGGGTTCTCCGGGCCGCCTATTCGTATTACTACCAGCCCCCGCCGCTGGACACCGTGTCCGGTTCGCTGCTGGATTTCGCCAACGAGCAAGGACTGGGATTTCTGCCGCTGCAGGGCGAGCGCGACATACAGCAGGAATACGGCATCACGATCCCAGTGAAGAACTGGATATCCAGCGTTACGTACTTCCACACCAGCGTCAGAAACTTCTTTGACCACGACGTCATCGGCAATAGCAACATTTTCCTGCCTCTGACGATTGAAGGCGCCATCATCGAGGGAGAGGAGGCCACCCTCCGCTCACCAGTAATACTGCACAGATATCACGCTCACCTGGTTTACTCGCACCAGATTGCCCAGGGAGTGGGCAACGTGACTGGAGGTCTCACGGACTTTTCGCCGCCGGAGGGCGGGGCCTTCTATCTCGACCATGACCAGCGCAACACACTTTCGGCGGGCTTCGACGGGAACTTCCCCTGGCGAAGCTTCGCGGCGGTGACCATCAACTACGGATCCGGCTTTCTCAACGGCGACGGACCGGACCACTTGCCGGGCTACTACACGCTCGATCTGTCGGTGGGAAAGTCGTTCGGAGAGAACTGGACGCTGCGCTTCAGCGGCACCAACATTACCAACCAGCGGTATATGCTCGACACCAGCAACACGTTTGGCGGTACGCACTGGGCTGATCCGTTTATGTGCTCGGTACAGGTGAAATTCCGGTTCCATTATTAATACCGGTCAATGCTTGTGCTCGCCATGGGAGTGCAGGTGAGGATGGGAGTGCACCATGTCGCCGTGGCGATGGCGATGAGCGTGGACAAGATTGGCGCGCAACAGCAACTCTTGGTTTGACAGTATTTCGTGCGGGGTTGCGTCGGCCAAGGCGCTTCCTTGTTCCAGCACCACAACGCGATCGGCAATATCTTCGATGATTTCGAGTTGATGCGTCGCGGTGACTACCGTCTTTGAGTCGCTCTTCCAGCTCTGGATGAGGTCGATCAACTGGCTCTGGCTGCGGGGATCGAGCATAGCGGTCGGCTCGTCAAGCAGGAGCACTTCCGGGTCGAGCACCAGCACCGAAGCCAGCGCTACTAGCTTCTTCTCGCCGCCAGAGAGCCGGTAGGGCGGGCGGGCGCGAAGGTGGGTAATCCCCATCTGCTCGAGTGCGCCGTTGACGCGGGCGGTTACTTCGTCACTGGACCATGCCATCTGCAAGGGCCCGAAAGCAACTTCGTCGAACACCGTGGGATTGAAGAGTTGGACATCGGGGTTCTGGAAGACGAGTCCGACCCGGCGGCGGAACGCCAAGAAGAACAAATCGTCAAGCAGCGCTCCCGCATCGAGCGGGTCACCGTAAAATCTGAGCATGCCGGAAGTGGGAAAACAGAGCGCATCGAGCAGGCGCAGCAGCGTTGATTTACCGGAGCCGTTGGCGCCCACCAATGCCACCGATTGTCCACGCTCGATGATGAGTGAGAAGTCTCGTAACGCGGGGATCTGGTCGTAGGTAAAGCATATGTTCTCGGCGGCGAAGACGGTAGCCGCAGTCATGGCCGGCCGATCCATGCGGCAGAAACACCGATCGCGAGAAATGCCGCTAACCCCAGATAATCGCGAGCGCGCATCCTGAAATCGACGAGCACGCGCGCTTCTCCCCGAAAGCCGCGCGACTGCATCGCCTGATATACCTCACTGCTGAGTTCGATGCTCTTGCTCAGCAGCACGCCCGCGGTTTGTGCCGTAACGTCACGCCGCTGCGCGCGGCTCAACATGCCGACGGTGCGGCTCTGGCGCGATTCGAACATCTGGCCCGCAGTTTCAGCCAGCAGAAACACATAACGGTGCGTCATGGCCAGCATCATAACGATTTCCTGCGGTACCTTCAGGCTGCGCAGCGATTTCAGGATATACATCCACGGAGTGGTGAGAACTAACAAGGTCGTGAGGGTCGCGGCGGTCTCAACGCGCAAAATCAAGAGGATTGCCGACGTCACTCCCTGCACGGTGATGCGGAGACCTAACCATGAGTTCGCCGACACCGGCGTACCTGGGGTCAAAAACAGTGCGGGCAGGGCGATTATTCCCGTGAAGAGCAAGACCACCAGCCAGACGCGCGTGGCCAACGTCGCCAGGCTAACGTGCGAGAGCAATCCGATAGCCACCGCGATCAGAAAGAGCGAGAGCACCACCATGATTGTGTGAGACAGCGTAGCGGCGAGCAATAACGAAAACACTCCAATGACGCGCACCCGTGGGTCTAGGACCTGCAGCAGGCCGTGCTGACGGGCCACGGCTTCCGAAACCAGCGCACGTCCCAAGGCACGCGTGAGAGTAACGGCCGTCGAGGCAAATGCTCCGCCGCGCGTCACTGCGGTGAACCCTTGGCGTCGCTACGGCGCAGCAGAGTCTGGACTGCCAGCGAGACAGCCAGCACGCAGCCGACACCAAACATGGCCGAGAGTAGATATCCAAAGGAGCGGCTCTTGACGAACCGGGGGGCGTACGACGGGATCGGTGCAGTCCAAACTGTGGAGAGTCGCTGCAGGCCAGAGGGGGCCGATGTGGGCGCTGGCTGGCTCAAGGATGACGCTTCAATCTGAGCGTGGACTTCGGGGCGCGAAAAGTCGCGTGCTGTCCACTCTCCCCAGGCCGTACCCGCGCCGAGAACACCCAGCGGCGTGAGCAGCAGCAAGAGTGCAGCGGAAATCCAGAGGCGGCGTAGCGAACCACGCGGCACGCCATCAGAAACTGCGGCGAGGCCGGAGGTATTTCGCAAAAGGGACGAATCGGCGGATTGGAGGTACGCCACCAGCCCGGCGGTGATGAACGCCTCGGCCACACCCGCGATGACGAGATGTCCGACCATCATTGCCGGTAGCGCAACTCTCAGCGCATAAGGTGCATAGAGGGGAACACCGTTTGCGTCGTGGAACAACAGGGGCTGGATGCCGAACTCGACGGCAGCAAGCAGGGCTGAGACGTTCACTGCAAGATATCCGGCGATGGCTGCCGGCGACGACTCTGCGACGGGATGTCAGACTGCTGCCGGACGCCATCCATCGGTAACTGAAATACGCAACCAGCGAACCTGCGACTGCCATGTTGAAGCAGTTGGCGCCCAGTGTGGTAATGCCACCGTCCCCGAAAAACAAAGCCTGAATCGCAATCGCAATCGACAGGGCCAGAATCGCTCCGGATGGTCCGAGCACGATGGCCGCAATGGTTACACCCAGCGCGTGTCCGGTAGTGCCCCCGGGCAGCGGAAGGTTGAACATCATTATGAGGAAGGAGAAGGCTGCAAAAACCGCGATCAGCGGCACCATGCGCGCGTTCACGGCGCGCTTCACACGTCGCAGAGCGGCATACCAGCCCACACCGGCTCCGCCGTAGAGCACGGCGCAGGTTGAGGGGCTAAGGTATCCGTCAGGAATGTGCATGGTCTCGTGTGGCAGCGTCTGTAGGCGATTGTAACCGAGGCAAATGCGCGACACGCAGCAGCAAAGGGGGCGATTGCTCGCGCCCCTCGCGGTCGTGCCCGGAACCGTACTACTTGCGGCTAGCGGGAGGAATGATGCCGTTCATGCGCAAATACTCGACCATCTGGCCGTAGTGGTCGTACGGGTGACCAGTCATGCTCATGGCCAGGGCGAGGCGAGTGGTCATTGAGGAGCCGAACGGACTCTTGACTGGCTGGAGAACGTTGTTCTCGTTAATGCTGTTGACGGCCTTGTGCGCATAAGCGAACGAGTCTTTCAGGAACTTTACGATCTCGTCTTTCGACTTGATACTGGGCGGGCCATCCGGAGCACCGCCCAGATCGACGGGAGACTTCTCGCCGAGAATCGCGGCACCGAGCATGTAGTTGGCGACCGCCATGTGCTTTACCTCGGCCCCGAAAGTGCGAACGCCTTTGAATTCGCCCTGCGTCGGAGCAAAGTCGTACTTGTCGGCGGGCATGGCCTCGGCTGCCGGAACAACGGTCTTTTCGGTGCCTGAGAGCTGATGCTCGATAACTGACGCGAACGTCGGCTTGGGCTTGGGCTCGGGCGCGGCCTGGGGGTTTGCTGCGAACGCCACTACCGACAGGGTCAACAGCACAAAACAAAATCCGACGCGCGATTTCATGGAAGGCTCCTTCATGGGTTGCTCAACGAACAACTGGGGCCGACGTGCCCCAGCATTTTAGCCTATGTCGAAGCTCTTAGCTTCGAACGGAAAAAGAGGAGGCGCGATTGCTCGCGCCCCTCGCGGTTGTGCCCGGAACCGTACTACTTGCGGCTAGCGGGAGGAATGATGCCGTTCATGCGCAAATACTCGACCATCTGGCCATAGTGATCGAAAGGATGGCTAACGGCAGTTACCGCCATGGCAAGCCTCGTGGTCGGGGCCGTGCCCCAGGGCGCCTTAATCGGCTCCACGACGTTTGCCGCGGTGATGCTGTTGATCGCCTTGTGGGCGTACGCGAAAGAATCTTTCAGATACTTCACGATTTCTTCTTTCGATTTGACATTGGCCGGGCCGTCTTCGCCCTCTCCCATTTCGACGGGAGGCTTGCTGCCGAGAATGGTCGAGCCAATGATGTAATTCACGGACGCGATGTGCTTGACCTGCGCGCCGAAGTTACGCACGCCCTTAAATTCACCCTGCGTGGGAGCAAAGTCGTACTTGTCAGCGGGCATGGCCTCGGCAGCCGGGACCACTTCGGACTCGACGCCGCCAAACTGGTGGTCGAGAACGGAGGCGATGGTCGCCTTCTCGGCGGGCTTGGCTTGGGCGGTGACGATGCCGGTAACGGCTAGGGCGAGCAGCAGGCAGCAGGCGGCGAAACGTAGCTTCATGTGGGATTCTCCTCGAACTTGGGGACCTTGATTATTGGATGGGTGCCTACGCATTGTAGCCCAGAGCGGTATCAATCCGGTTGCTTCGACACCGGGTTGAGAACCTCTTAAAGACTTCGGAAAGGGTCCAAAATCCAGATCAAGCGATCCGCGCGAGGTCCGGTAGCACGCCAAACAGGCCTAGCTACCAATCGAGGTACCCCCTCACCGCATCTTGAAAACAAATGGTTTATAGCACGATTAGTTGTAAGTTATTGCAAAAACTATGTTTATACGTAAAGTATTATAATATAAGGAGTTAGTACTGTTTTCTCGGGGTTTGGGGGCCGGGATTTGGCAGTCGCTTCGCGATTCGCCGTAAACTCATAGAAACAAATGAGTTATACGTATAGTCTTGTTATCAAAGAACTTAGCTGGCGGGCCTCTCCGGTGGGGAGAAGCCTCGCCCGGGCGCGTATGCCCCCAGTCAAATTCAGAAATACAGCAGCGGGAGCGGAGAGGCCAAGGAAAATCGGCAGGCGAATGTTACGAAGGTAACCAATTTTTCCCAAAGTGGGACTGGGGTAGTGCGGGTTCGAGAAGTTCAGGCACCGGGCTAAGGCGATATCGCTGCGGGGGACGCGAACGGCCACTCACGGCGCTTCCGGGCGCGCACGAAGTACACGATAAGCCCGACGATCAATAGTACCACGGCATATTTGATCTCGCGCTCAAAGTTTCTACGGGCGAGCAGAATGTAGAGGAATCCTGCGATCGCCAACAGTGCCGGCACCGGGTACAGCCACATGCGGAAGGGCCGCGGCATGTCCGGTCGCCGATGACGCAGCACCATCACACCCACTGCCTGCACGATGAACTGCAGCAGAATGCGTATGACCACCAGCGCAGCGATGATGTCGGCCAGACGTAGCAGGCAGAAGACCATGGCCACGCCGCCCAGGGCGAGCAGCGACACGTTGGGGAAGCGCTTTTCCGGATGTACCCGCTTAAAGATCTGGAAGTAGTTGCCATCCATCGCCGCGGCGTATGGCACCCGCGAGTATCCCAGCAGGAGCGAGAACACCGAAGCAAACGCGGTCCAGATGATCAACACGGCGATGGCGCGACCTGCCCACGAGCCGTAGATCCGCTCCATAAAGACGGAGATGATGTAGTTGTTCTGCTCCCCGGTGTGGCCCAGCATCTCGCGCCACGGCACGACGCCCAGCACGCTGATGTTCATCACGATGTAGAGCCCGGCGACCGCGACGATGGAGAGGATCAGGGCGCGTGGAATTGTGCGGCCGGGGTCCTTCACCTCACCGCCGAGGAAGCATACGTTGTAGTACCCCCAATAATCGTAGGTAGCGATGAGCATCGCCGCGCCCATCCCGGTGAAGAACGAACTGGAGAGATGAAATGCGCCGGGAGGGAAATCGAATGCCATCGCCGCCTGGAAGTGGGTGAGACCGGCGAAGATCACCCAGGCCATCGCAGCCGCGACACCCACCCAGAGCAACTCGGCTAGCTTGGCGATCACGGTGATACGGCGGTAGAGCAAAAACACAATGAACGCGCAGGCACCCATGGCAACCAGGGTGCCCGAGGTCAAGCTCGTCGTCGCCTCCATCGACCCGAGTAGCGGCAGTCCGGCGTGCCAGGTATGGGCGAACCACGTATGGCCCAGGCCCGGCCAAATGTATCCGGCGTAGTGCGCGAGCCCCACGCAACCGGAGGCAATCGACAGTGGAGCGCTGAAAGACAACTGCCAGATGAAGAGAAACGACAGCAGCCGTCCGAGCGAGTGGGGACCGTAGCTTTCTTTGAGGTATTGGTACGATCCGCCGGCTTCGGGCATGGCCGCGCCCAGCTCGGCCCACACCAAGCCATCGCACAGCGCGAAAACGGCGCCGGCGATCCAGCCGAGCATGGCCTGCGGGCCGCCCGCAGCGCTGATGATGAGGGGAATAGTGATGAACGGCCCGACGCCGATCATGTCAATCATGTTCAGCGTGGTGGCGCCGGCCAGGCCGACGCCGCGAATCAGTTCAGGTTGTGGCGATGCGTCACTTCGGCTCATGTCCCACGCTGAGCAGATTGACGTAGAGACGTATTGCGCCCGGGACTCCGAATGGCAACTGCCGGAAGAAGGCGTAGCCATTGTAGATGTAATGGCCCTTGCCGTAGGGTGCGACCAGCAAGCCGCCTTTCTGCGGAGGCTCGCCGGGATCGTCGCAGGCCAGAAGTGGTGTGTAGTGGTCGTCCCACTTGTCCATGAAGTAGAGGCCGCGCTCCTGCACCCATCCTGAGAAATCGCTGTTGCCGATTGGATTGGGATAATGGAAGACCGGGCTCTTGGGGTCGAGGATGGTGACTGGCGCTTCTTCGACGGAGACACGCGCGCGGCTGAGTTCTGCCGGGAATGGCGTGAAGTTTCCGGGATTGAAGTTGGCGGGCTCGGTGTTGTACTGCACCATCAGCGTTCCACCGTCGCGAGCGTAGTCCAGCAGGCGCTGGTTGAACTTCTTTACGTCGTCACGGGTGTCGTAAGCGCGAATTCCGAGAACAATAGTGCCGTAGCGTTGCAAGTCACCATGCTCAAGGTCCTCGGGCGTCAGCAGCGTCACGTCGAGTCCCAACTGTCGCAGCACGGTGGGGATGTCGTCACCCGCTCCCATGATGTAGCCAATTTTGAGACCCGCGGGAACCTTGACGTTCACCACCGCGGCGCGCTGGACGGAAGGTTGGTAGTAGAAGAAACCGCCAATGTCGGGCCGCGTGACCAGGCTGTAGCCCTCGTTGAATTCACGGCCGTCGGAAGTAGCGGTAGCGCGAACGAGGTAGCGTCCTTCCGCCGCGCCATCGGTCGATACCTTGAACGCCGCTGTGCGCTCACCAGACTTGGTGAACTCCAGTACCGATGATTTCGGTTCGGCGTCCCACCCCTTGGGAAGCTGGGGTTGCACGGTGGCACTGGCCTGTTGCGAGTTAGCGCGCACCACCACACCCAGCTCAGCCGAAGGATTGTCGCCGGCTGGAATGATTTGGGTTGTTGGCTCAGCTTGTACCGACAAGCGCGGCACCACTGCCAGGGGCATCGACCAGGCGTGGCCATGGGTGTCGTGAAGGGGCGTGCGGGCGACTGCTCGAATCATGCCTTCCTGGCCTTCGATGCTGTACGTCACGCGGGCCTCGACTGGTGGCGGCGGCAGCGGCAGCGTCTGGTATTCCGGTTGGTCTATCTGGTAAATCGAATCCGTCTCCGGATCGTCACGGTGAAAATAGGCCTTCGTGGGCTGGGCATTTGCCGGAGCCGTTACGCGGAAGGTCAACGCACAACCATCGCCCGGCGCAATGCGCGACGGCAATTTGTCCATGAAGAGTTCGTAGTGCCAGCCCATGGGAACGTCGAGCGCGAACTGCTTGATGTCCATCGGCACGGTACTGCCATTGTGGAACTTGGCCAGCAGCAGAAATGACTTCCCTGCTGTGATCACCGCCGCCAGGACATTGCCGTTGGCTGTGCCAAACTCCTCCGCCATCGGACGGCCATCGGGAGTACCGGGACCGATGCCGATGTCGAGCGAGTATGCCAGGTTGGCGGCATGCTCGAACTGCTGCTGCTTGGTGCGAAGATCGACCAGAAGATCGGCCTTCTCATTCGCCGGCAGGGTTGAAGACTCCAGCTTGGCGATGAGCTCTCGCGTTAGCGCCAACCCGTGAAGCAGGGGTTTGCCAGCGGATTGAGGGGTCCCGTCAACCGCGGCGGTCGACTCGTCCACCGCCTTGGCGATTTGATCGAGCCCCGGTCGCAGCCACGGAACCTTGGCGGCGTCGGCACCGAGCCGCGACGCCAGCGCGGGCAGCGAAGTGTCAATCCCGTCGAAGAAATCCTTTTCATGTGCCGTGCTGACCGGCGTACCCGGCAAGACTGAGTCGATGAGCTTGTAATAGCTGGTACGACGGCCTTCGGACAGCGTCCAGCCTCCAGCGCCCTGCGAAAGCTGGTGCTGCAAGCCTTTCCAGGCGAACTTCACATAAGACTCACCCAGGAGCGGATCGTCTTGCGAGGTGTCCAACTGCACGTTCCACTCTTCGTTGGCGCGCACATTGTCCATGTAGAGCTTCTTCGCCTGCCAGGGCTGCAAGCCCTCGCGAATCTGCTCGGGGAACCTCGTCGGATCGGCCGCCGCGCGAAACGCCTCGCGGGTTATGATGCCCGACGCCTGATGGTTACCATGGCCGTCGCGAGGTGCGCCCTGAAAGCGCGTGCAGATGACGTCTGGGCGGAAGGTGCGAATGATGCGAACCATATCGCCCAACGCCACGTCGTGGCCGCCCCACTTCTCGAAGGTCTCTTCGGCCGTCTTGGAGAAGCCGAAGTCGGCCACGCGGGTGAAGCGCTGCTCGACGCCGTAATATCGGTCGGCCCCCAGCAGCTCCAGGGTGCGGAGAATGCCGAGTTCGTCCAGCAAATTGCTGCCGACCTTATTCTGGCCGCCTTCACCGCGATTCAGGGTCAACTGCAGTGCCGTAATGCCGTGCCCGCGCGATTCCAGCGTCAGCATCCCGCCATCCTCATCATCGGGATGGGCGGTGGTGTGCATGAGACGCGCGGTAGTGTGGAGGCGGCGCAAGGTCAACTTCAGGCCGACGATGCCGGTATCCACCGAAAGCGGATTCGTATCGACCCAGGGAGATGGGACTTGTCCGCTCGCCGCCACTGCTGCCAGCAGCAGAAATGCGAAGAGGCGGCGTAACAATGTGCCGGTCTTAATTTTCCGAAAGAATCGCATCAATTGAAGGACGGCCTCGCATCTGGCAACAACGCTGCCTTACAGACTACACAAACGGCCCGTCGCAGGCGAGGCGCGAGCCGCGGCAGTCAGCCATCGAAAGACTCCCGACCCCATTGCTGGCGGCCTCTCCGAACGTCCCTATTCCGGCACAAAACGCTGCCAAAGCTCTTCCTTTGGATGAGACTCCAGCGGTCAGAGATGCGGCGAAGCAGTTAGGAGCCTTCAACGCGCTCAGTTCTTTATAATGTAAGGTTCGCGGCTTTCCAGCGTTGGGGGCAGGTGATCCTTATACCCACCGCGGCGATCGCGACGGACCCATCAATGATTCAAACTCTGTTCGGCAGTCCCGAAGAAAAACCGAGCTTTCTCGACCGCATGAAGCAGGCGGTCACGCGCACGCGTGAGAGCCTGAATGAACGGATTGATGACCTCGCCGCGATTGGCAAGGAAATTGACCGCGAAACCCTCGACGAACTCGAGGCCACGCTGATCAGCGCGGACCTCGGCACCGCCACCACGGCGGCCGTTCTGGAAACCCTGCGCAATAAGGTTGACCGCAAGCAGATTGGCGACATCAACGAGCTGAAGCGGGTGCTGAAGGACGAACTGCTGAAGATTCTGGAAGTCGCTGAAAAAAGGCCGGTGCAGAAAGTCGATGGCGAGCCCGAGGTCATCCTCGTGGTCGGTGTGAATGGCACGGGAAAGACCACTTCGACCGGGAAGCTCGCTTACGCGCTGCGCGCCCAGGGCAAGAGCGTGTTGCTGGCGGCGGCCGACACGTTTCGCGCGGCGGCCATCGAGCAACTGGAAGTTTGGGGCGACCGCGCCGGCGTCGAGGTCATCAAGAACAAGCCCGGCGGAGATCCCTCGGCTGTGCTCTTCGACGCCTTGCAGGCCGCCAAAGCCCGCAATATCGACTACGTCATTGTCGACACTGCCGGCCGATTGCACACCAAGAGCAACCTGATGACCGAGCTCGAAAAAATGCGGCGCACCGCTCAGCGGTTCATCGCGACAGCGCCGCACGAAACCCTCCTGGTCATGGACGCAACCACGGGGCAGAACGGCTTGCAGCAGGCGCGGCTGTTCACGCAATCTGCCGGAGTCACTGGCATTCTTCTCACCAAGCTCGACGGCACCGCCAAGGGCGGCGTCGTCGTAGCGATCTCCAAAGAGCTTGGCCTGCCGGTGCGCTATGTCGGAGTCGGCGAGAAGGCCGGCGACCTTTTGCCGTTCGACTCCAAAGACTTCGTGGATGCGCTGTTTAACTGAACATGCCAGCCAAGCCCAACGACTCGCGCTACATGCACCAGGCTCTTGAGCTTGCCCGCCGTGGTATCGCACTCACGTCTCCCAACCCGCGCGTCGGGGCCGTGCTGGTTTCGGCGGAAGGCAAGGTCGTGGGCAAGGGTTCCCATACTTTCGACGGCATCAAGCATGCAGAAGTGTTGGCCATCGAGGCAGCTGGCGACAAGGCACGCGGCGGTACCCTCTACCTGAATCTCGAGCCCTGCTCGCACGTGGGACGAACGGGGCCCTGCGCCGAAGCCATCGTTGCAGCGGGAATCAAGCACGTGGTGTGCGCCATGCGCGATCCCAATCCGCTGGTCGCCGGACGTGGTTTCGAGCACCTGGTGGCTGCCGGAATCGAAGTGCGGGAAGGACTCTACGAGCCGGAAGCACGCAAGCTCAACGAGGCTTTTGCGAAATACATTCGCTTCAAGACGCCATTCGTGACGCTAAAGACTGCGATGACGCTCGACGGCAAAATCGCTCCACCGCCGGGCGACGGCCTTACGGCGGGGACGATGAGTTCGCTGGCCTCAACTGGCGGCTGGATCACCAGCGAAATCGCACGCGCCCACGTTCACGAGATGCGCCACGCCAACGATGCCATCATGGTCGGCGTGGGCACGGTCATTGCTGACGATCCACTGCTGACGGACCGCACGGGCCTGCCACGACGGCGACCGCTGCTGCGCGTGATTCTCGATTCTCGACTGCGGCTCCCGCTCGACTCACGCGTGGTTCGTACCGCCGACTATGACGTTGTCGTCTTCTGCTGTTTTGCGGAGGAACACAAGCGCCAGGCGCTGGAAGAACGCGGCATCCTGGTGGAGCAGGTCCCCATGCGCCATCCCCTGGAGGACGGTACGATTCCCTTCCCCAGCGGATCTCCCGCGGCCGACGGCCGTCCCGACTTGGAGCGCGTGATGGCACGGCTGGGCGAGCGCGAGGTCACCAGCGTCATCATCGAGGGTGGCGCCATGGTCAACTGGGCCGCGCTCTCAGCGGGCATCGTGGACAAGATTTTCTTTTACTACGCCCCCAAGATTCTGGCGGGGACCGGCTCGATTCCATTGGCTCTGGGCACGGGCTATCGCCGAATCAGCGAGGCGGCCTACGTGCGCTCGCTGACCCTGCATCGCTTCGGCGAGGACTTCGCGGTCGAGGGTTATTTACGCGATCCGTACGCGGACGAGATTCACGTTGTACCCAATCATTCATAGCCCGCTCGCAAGCGCAGGCATTCTTGAGGTCATCATGTTTACTGGTTTGGTTGAGGAAATCGGCACCGTCATCAGCATCGTGGAGAACGGCGCGAATCATCGCATCACCATCAAGGCTCCGCAGTCGGCCAAGGAGCTAAGGCAGGGCAACAGCATTGCCGTCAGCGGCGTCTGCCTCACCGCACTCGACATCACACCCGAGACCTTTTGTGCAGACCTGGCCAACGAAACCTGGACACGGACCTCCTTTTCGCGCATCACCGAGGGTGCGCAGGTCAACCTGGAGCTGCCGTTGAAAGTGGACGCCCGCATGGGTGGTCACATCGTACAGGGCCACGTGGACGGCACCGGGCGCCTGGCCGGACTGGAGCCGATCCCCAACGCCGACGACTTCTGGATGCACATCGACATTCCCGAAGACCTGGAAAAGTACGTGGTCTTCAAGGGATCGATCGCTATCGAGGGCATCAGCCTTACGGTCGCCAGGCTCGAAGGCCTTCGGCTGACCATCGCCATCATTCCGCACACCATTCAAATGACCAACCTGCAGTCGCTCAAGGCGGGCGACCCCGTCAACATCGAGACCGACATCGTCGCCAAATACCTGGAGAAGTGGACACGCCGCGATGAGCACACAAATGCCCTTACGATCGAGCGGCTGGTGGCGCAGGGTTTCTAGCTCAACGGGACAGCGTTGCTGGAGTCAGAATACCGCGGAGTGCGCCGGGCGCTCGGCTCCGAAATACTTCTCAAAATCGAGCGAGTCCAGCTCCAGAAACTCTTGCACAATGGGCTCGTCGCATTTCTGCATTTCGTCGAACGTACCAAAAAAGATGGCCCGCGCCTCATGCAGGAATAACAACCGGTCAGCCAGCTTCTTGGCCAGCGCCATGTCGTGGGTCACGACGATGCTGGTGAGCTTGAGCTGGCGTTTGAGCTTCTTGATGAGGTCGCCCAGCAGGTGCGCCATCAGCGGATCGACCATAGTCGTTGGCTCATCGTACAGTACCGCTTCCGGCTGGGCCGCCAACGCCCGCGCAATGGCCACCGAGCGCTTCATGCCGGTCGAGAGGTCCGACGGCACCTGGTCGCGGTACTCGCGCACCCCCACCATGTCGAGCAACCCGTCGATGATCTGGTAGATCTGCTCTTCCTCCAGCCCGCCCCGCTCGCGCAAGGGAAACGCCACATTTTCGCCAACCGTCAGCGAATCAAACAGCGCACCATTCTGGAAGACCATGGTGACTTTCTTGCGAATTTCTTCCATCTGCGCTTCGGTGAAGTTGGTAACGTCTTCGTTGGCAACGCGAACCATACCGCTGTCAGCGCGCAGGAAGCCCATGATCATCTGCAGTGACACCGACTTGCCCACTCCGCTGCGGCCCAGGATGCAGACCGTCTCTCCCGGCATCACGTCGAAGCTGAGGTCGCTAATTACGACCTTGCTGCCAAAGGCCTTGTGGACGTGCTGGAATTCGATGTATGGTTTGCGATCGTTCATCCGCGCCTATCCGAGGTTGCCGTAATTCCGGCGTCCGCTAATTGCCGCTTGACCCAATCGTAATCGTCGGGCGCATTCACGTTTCGAAATATGTCTTCCCGGAAACCCGCCGCGCCGATCTCCTCTTCCGAAACATATCGGACCGGCAAGGCAGAATAAATCTGCCCTACCTTGAAATCGCCTGCCATCAAAGCCCGCTCCACGACTGGCAAGATCGACTTACGATACACGGCGCACAAGGTTTCACTGCGGCCATGCAATCGCGGCACGGTGACCAACTTGTCTCCCGCAACGGCCTCACCCACCAGCCAGCGCAGGAACTCCGGCGTCATCATGGGCAAATCCACCGACAAAATCAAGTTCCACTCATCCCGGGTCGCATACAGCGCGGCATGAATTCCGCCGAGCGGGCCGCATCCTGTAAACCGGTCTTCCACCACCTCGCCGTACTTGCGGTAGCGAATCGAGTCGCCAACAATGATTGGATCAGGACATACCGACCGGGCGTTTCGCAATGCCACCGTGAGGAAATTTCCATCACTGAGCGGCAACAGGGCTTTGTCGGCGCCCATGCGCGAACTTTTTCCGCCGGCGAGAACAAATGCAGACACTCCATCCACGCCGTCATCATACCTGACGACCATGCCTGGCTCTGAGCAGTCCTTACGCCCGGGCTGGCTTGAACGTAGTGGTGTGCGGAATACAACCGTTGATCTCGATGGCCACGATACGCCCGGCATTGTCGAGCTCGACGGTCCCAGGCGCGTTCAGCACGCTGTCGCCGCTCAAACCGGGCAACGAGACGAAGACGCGGTTCTCCACGCAGATCGCGGTGGGGTCTTTCTTGATGTACGTGAGAGAGTAGTCGGTGCGGCAGGCCTTGGGCAGCACGAAACTCAGGTCGGCAATGTCACCATTCTCCGACACCGATACGGCGACCTCAATCGAGATCCTCGCCGTGATTTCATCGCCTTCCACCTGGCTCGGCGGCTTGAAGCAGATGTAGTACTCGAACCCGGTATCGGGGTCGAACGCGCTCCGGTCCACTTGAAACGCCATTCGGCTGCCTCCTGTAATACTGTGGCGCAACATCTGGAACTCGATACTAAATCACCGAACGACGGTGCGCAATTCAACGGATGCTGTCGCCGGGGACCCGCCTCGCCACCGTTCCAACCTTTCTTGTGACAGTCTCCCCACGAACCGCGCAAGGCAACCCAAGAAAGGCCTCCGGTCGTGCCGGCCTCCGGCACGCTGTGTGCGCTCTGCTATATTCTCGTTCTGAGCACATTTTCCGGAATCCAACGTGGCGATTTCCTACTTCTCAGATGTAGTGAAGGAAAAAGTCGGAGCGGTACAGGACTACTCGCTGCTGGCGGGTCGTTCCATCACGAACCTTTTCGGCCGCCCGCGCTACTATGCCGACACCCTTCTGCAGGCTGACCTCATTGGCGTTGGCTCCTTGCCCATCGTCGTGCTCATTGGCTTCTTTACCGGCGCTGTACTTGCTTTGCAGACCGCCAGCACCCTGGAGCAATTCGGTTCACTCTCGCTGACCGGACAACTGGTCGCGCTGTCGATGGTGCGCGAGTTGGGACCGGTGCTCACCGGAATTCTGGTCGCCGGACGCAACTCCAGCGGCATGGCCAGTGAGCTCGGCTCCATGAAAGTCACCGAGCAGATTGATGCCATGCGCGCCATGGGCGTGGACCCCACCAAGAAACTGGTCACGCCTCGTGTGGTCGCGACCGTGGTGATGCTGTTTTTCCTTAGCATCATCTCCGACCTGGTCGGCCTGGCGGGAGGGTTTGTCATCTCGTATCTGTTGCTGGGGCTCGACCCCAACCAGTATTGGACCACGGCGTACCAGGCGCTGCACTTTGCCGACGTTTTCATGGGCTTGGGCAAGCCCGCGGTGTTCGGTTTCATCATTTCGTCGGTCGGCTGCTACTACGGAATGGCCGCCAAGGGAGGCACGCAGGGCGTCGGACGTGCGACCACGCAAGCCGTGGTTTCGGCTTCGGTACTGATCGTCGTCACCGATTTCTTCCTTACCAAGCTCTTCATGGAGATCTTCGGACGGTAGCCATGGCCAGCCTTGTCTCACCCAGCAGCGCACCGCCACCTTCCAAGACTGACGCCCCCGATACGCTGATTCGTTTCGAGGATGTATCCATCGCGTTTGATCACCCGGTGCTTGACCGTCTTTCGTTTGCACTCGCGCGCGGCGAAACGAAGGTCTTGTTGGGCGAGGCCGGCACGGGAAAGACGCTGATTCTCAAGCTCGCGCTGGGTCTCATCCGGCCCGATTCAGGCCGCATTACGGTCCTGGGACAGGAAATATCCGCGATGCCCGAGCAGGAGCTTTACGGCCTGCGGCGCCAGATCGGCATGGTGTTCCAGGAGAGCGCGCTCTTCGACTCCCTCACGGTGGAAGAAAACGTTGCCTATCGCCTCATTGAGGAAACCGGTGATATCACCGAAGAAATCCACGCGCGCGTCCTGGAGGCGCTTGAGTTCGTCGAACTTGGCCACACCTACAGCCTGTTCCCGTCAGAACTGTCTGGGGGCATGCGCCGCCGGGTGGCGATCGCACGTGCCATCATCACCCAGCCGGAGATTGTGCTCTACGACTCACCCACAGGCGGACTCGATCCCGTGACTTCCAATACCATTATCGAACTGGTGGTGAAGCAGCGCGACGTGTACCATACCGGATCCTTGCTGGTGACTCACCGCCTGCAGGACGCCTTCACCATGGCCAGCCATTACTTCGATCGGAAGCTCAACAAGATGGTGCCGCTCGAGGACGGCTCAACCCGGAACGTTCACACCACGTTCTTGATCCTGCGCGACCACAAGATCATCTTCGAGGGAACGGCGCCGGAGTTGCTGAAGTGCCACGATCCTTACATCCGCGAGTACCTCAGCTAGACGAGCTACGAACTCGCCTTGGAGACGTTAGCAAACCGGGCTGCGATACGCGCCTGTACACGCACTACGCGCGCGCGGCTTTCCTCCGTGCCTTCCGCATACCTCTCCATATTGATCAGGAAGTCGGGCGAGTTCGTCTTTTCCCGAAGCATGGGAAGAAATGGCTTGATCTTCGCGTACACGAAATACATCTCCTGCAGCGTGTCGAACGCCAATGTCGCATTGAGGGTTCCGTGATTGACCAGAGCAGCCGCCATCTCCCAGTACCCAACGACCTGGCGGACATAGGAGTTTTCCTTGCTCGTCGGATCGGACAGCACCTTGATGAAGCTTCCTTCGGACGGCGGCAGGTTGGCGAAGTAGGCGCGAGCCTCTCGCATCGTGGCCTCGCGGCGCAAGTCGTAGAGCTTCAATATCAGCTCGGCATCATGATGCGTCGGATCAGAATCGCTCATCGGAAGTCTCCTTGGCTTCAGGCCACGGCAGCCGGAGGCGCAATCAGCCTCGAGTAATCGCACTTCACCGCCGGCGCTTCGGCCTCTTTCTTCTTCTTGCCGCGACGCTTGGGCTCCTCGGCGGCAGATCTCTTATTGTTCGGGCACACCAGGTAGGTGCCGTCCTTCAGCGTCTTCTCCAGCAGGTACGGGCTCTTGCACACCGGACATTCCTCGGCCACAGGCTTAAACGCTGAAGTGAACTCGCAATCGGGGTAGTTGGTGCACCCGTAGAAGAAGTTACCGCGACGCGCCTTCTTTTCGGCTATGTCGCCATCCTTGCAGTCAGGGCACTTGACGCCAATCAGATTCTGCTTCACATACTTGCAATCCGGATAACCGCTACACGACACAAACTCGCCAAAGCGGCCATGCCGCAACAGCAGGTTGCGCCCGCACTGCGGGCACTTCTCGTCCAGCGGCACGTCGGGAATCTTCTTCGCCTGGTCCAGACGCCGTGTGGTTTTGCAGTCGGGATATCCCGTGCAAGCCATGAACTGCCCGAAGCGGCCGCGCTTCAGTACCATCGGACGCCCACAGTTGTCGCAGTATTCCTCCTGCGAGGTCTCCTGCAGGTCAGCGGAATCCAAGTCGGGCAAGTCAATCGGGTTCTCTTTGGTAAACGTGCAACTCTCGGGATTGGTCTTGTCGTAAGCGCTACAGGCGTAAAACGAGCCGTGCTTACCCCACTTGATGACCAGCGGCGAACCGCACCGTTCGCAAACCTGGTCGGTGGGCTTCTCCATCCGCTTCACGTTCTCCATGTGCTTTTCAGCGTAATGGAGGTCTTTCTCAAACTTTTCGTAGAACTCGGCCAGCGCGTTCGTCCACAATTCCTTGCCGTCTTCGATCTCGTCGAGTTCCTCTTCGAGACGCGCGGTGTACTGGAAATCGAAAATGTCCTTGAAGTTCTCGACAAGCAGGTCAGTCACCACCAGGCCGATCTCCGTGGGAATGAACTTGCCCCCCACCTTCTGCACGTACTGGCGCTCCTGGATGGTGCTGATAATGGCAGAGTAGGTGGACGGCCGGCCGATGCCGCGCTCTTCCAGTTCCTTCACCAGCGACGCTTCGTTGAACCGAGGTGGCGGCTCCGTGAAGTGCTGCTCGGTATCGAGCGACTTCAGAGTGAGCACCTGACCTTCCACGAGCACCGGCAATTTGTGCTTGAGCGCCTCGTCTTCCTCGTCCTTGCTGTCCTTCGCCTCCTCGTACACCTTGAGGAAGCCTTCAAACTTCAGTACCGATCCGGTCACGCGGAAGCGGTGAGTCTCGCCGCCACTCCGGGCGTCGATATCGACGGTCGTCTGATCAAAAACCGCCGGATTCATCTGTGAGGCCACGAAGCGCTGCCAGATGAGCTTGTAAACCTTAAACTCGTCTTCCTGGAGGTACTGCTTCACATCTTCCGGATGCCGTGCTGCCGAGCTTGGGCGGATGGCCTCGTGCGCGTCCTGCGTGTCTTTTTTCGACTTGTAGGCGTTAGGCGACTCCGGCAGAAACTCAGTCCCAAACTCCTTGCCGATCAGCTCGCGCACTTCGGCGATGGCGTCGTTAGAGACGCGGGTCGAGTCGGTACGCATGTAGGTGATGAGGCCGACTGTTCCCTCTTCCCCGAGATCGACGCCTTCATAAAGCCGCTGGGCGATCATCATGGCGCGCTTCACACTGAAGCGCAGCTTGCGCGAGGCATCCTGCTGGAACTTGCTGGTGGTGAAGGGAGCGGTGGGATTCTGCCGCCGTTCCTTCCTTTCCACCGAGTTGACCGTCCAGGTGGCGTCATTCAGCTTGGCTTCCAAGCCCCGTGCGGTTTCCTCATTGGGAAGCACGTTTTGCTTGGGATTGGTGCCCACCAGGCGGGCCGCGAACACCGGAGGCTTCGCCCCCAGCAGGTTCGCGTCCATCGTCCAGTATTCGGTGGGTACGAACGCCTTAATCTCGCGCTCGCGCTCCACGATGAGCCGCAAGGCGACCGTCTGCACGCGACCCGCCGACAGCCCGCGGCGCACCTTGTCCCAAAGCAACGGCGACACCTGGTAGCCCACCAGGCGGTCGAGAACACGGCGGGTCTGCTGCGCGTCCACCAGATTTCGGTCAATCTGGCGGGCGTGCTGGAACGCGTCCTGCACAGCTTTCTTGGTGATCTCATTAAACGTAACGCGCCAGATTGGCGTTTTCGTCTTCTTCGTCGCCTTGCCGTCAACTCGATCGCCGCCCAATTCTTCCGCCAGGTGAGCTGCGATGGCTTCCCCTTCGCGGTCGGGGTCAGGCGCCAGATAGATCGTTTCGGCCGTCTTGGCCATCTTCTTGAGCCTTGCGATCACCTTTTCCTTGCCGGGAATCACTTCGTAATCGGTGGCGAACTGGTTCTCCAAGTCCACTCCGAGCGACTTTTTGGGCAGATCTTTGATGTGGCCCAGCGAGGCTTCCACCTCGAAACCCGAGCCGAGATACTTTTGGATCGTCTTCGCCTTGGCCGGCGATTCGACGATGACTAAACCTTTAGACAATGGAACCTCGTTTACATAATTGCATTGGACATCTATAAATACGGATAAGACACTAGCACGAGTTTCGGTTAAATCCGAAATTCCGGCCCGGGTAGTAAGTCAGCATTGTCGATCTCAGCTGCTCTAAATCACTCTCACATAATACTTTCCCGGCAACACCCGGATCCGGCCACTCAGCTCCAGCTCGAACAGCGCCGCAAAGATTTGAGAAGAAGCGAGCTTGGCTACCAGACGTTCAACAAGCTCGTCGATGTGGGTGGACTCATCGGCCCGTAGCACCGAAAGAATGCATTTCTCATCAGGGCTCGGCTCCGGCCCGCTGAATAGTGATGCGGATTCTGAGGCTTGGGATGCAGACGCCTCTGCGGGAGCGAGCGCCAAACGTATGTCCGCGGGCAGGGCTTCCCACACATCTTCCCATGTCGCGACCAGCGCAGCTCCCTGTTTTATCAATGTGTTGGGACCCCATGACAGCTTGTTCGTCACGTTCCCGGGGACGGCGTAAACGTCCCGTCCCTGCTCCAGGGCGCAGCGCGCCGTAATCCGCGTTCCGCTGTATTCCCCCGCCTCGATGACTAAAACTCCCACCGCCATTCCGCTGATGATGCGATTGCGGATCGGAAAATTCTGCGGCGCGGGGAACGTGCCCAGCGGGAACTCGCTCAGGATGGCTCCCCCGCCCTCCAGAATGCGATCTGCAAGCTTTTCATTCTCTTTGGGATATGGGACATCGATTCCTGTGCCCCAGACCGCCACCGTCTGTCCGTGGGCGTTGAGCGCGCCGCGATGGGCTGCCGAGTCAACCCCGCGCGCCATCCCGCTTACGATGACCAAACCGCGGGCTGCAAGATCGCACGCCAGTCGCTCGGCCATTCCCACTCCATAAGGAGTCGGGTGTCTGGTTCCAACGACAGCAACTCCATATTTTGCAACAGCTTCCCTCGATCCTCTCAAGTAGAGAACAAGCGGAGGATCATAAATTTCATACAGCCGCCGGGGATACGAAGGATCATCCTGCGGTATCACTGTCGCGCCCGCCTCGGTGACTCGATCCAATTCCTCGCCTGCCAAGTCCATGGACTTGCCGAGAGCGATGCTCTGCGCTGCCGCCGCCGGAATCCCCGCAGCCTCCAACTCGGTAAGCGATGCCGAAAATAGACGTTCGGTGCCGTCAAATAACTCCACCAGCTTGCGACCACGTCCCGAGCCGACTCCTGGCGTCAGGGACAGCGCCAACCACCGTAAAGTGCTTTCCACGCCAGATCTCGGCGAGTCAGTTCTGAGTTGTGCGGGCACGGAACCACCTCCAAAGCGGCAATCTAAGCATCGCCAAAAAAGTAACCATACGGCTGGTTACCGTCAAGGATGCCCGTCACATCCCGAAGTGTTGTGAATGCCGCTCACGGCTCACAGCGCTGTCATGCCTAGCCGGGATTTCTTCCCGCTATGTTTGCTAGACTCGACCATTGATGCCCCGCTTGCGAATCTCGGCCATCTCTTTTCTGAATACCGCCCCGCTGATGTGGGATTTCGAGCACGGGGACGCCGGCCGGCACTTCGACATTGACTACACGATTCCGTCACAATGCGCCGCTGCGCTGGCAGCGGGCGACGCCGACATCGGAATAATTCCAGCTGTCACCTACGCCCAAATCCCGGAACTGGTGATTCTGCCGAGCATCGCCATTGCGGCGAGAGACCGCGTGCGGTCGATTCTCCTCATTTGCAGGAAGCCTTTGGAAGACGTGCGAACCGTGGCAACCGACACCTCATCGCGCACCTCGGTAGCGCTCACCCAGGTTCTTTTTGCCAAGTTCTGGGGAGGTCACCGGAAGTTCGCGCCTCATTCGCCCAATCTACCCGAAATGCTCAAGCACCACGACGCCGCGCTTCTAATTGGCGATTCGGCCCTTCAGGTGTCACTTCACGACTCGCCCTTCCGCCTTTACGACTTGGGACACGAATGGAGCACCCACACGGGCAAACCATTCGTTTTCGCCTTCTGGGCGGTGCGACTCGACGCCCTGCGCCGCCAGCCGAAAGGCTTGGATCTGATTGCGACGTTCCAGCAGTCTCGCGACCACGGACTCCAGCCCGAGAATGTTAATCAGATCGCCGTGGAGTGGGCCTCGAAGCTGAACATGACTCACGCCGAGGTGGTGGAGTATCTGACTAAGAACATCCAGTACTGCCTTGACCGTGAAAATCACGCCGGGCTGCAACTGTTCCTGAAATACGCGCACGAGATAGGAGTCATCGAGGCAGTACCGGAGCTGCGATTTCTTGGGCCTGTGGCATTCAGCCGCCCCAAAAAGTAATCCTGCCCGGTTCACCTGCAGGTACGTCAGTCAAATCTCCAGCGCGTCGCCCCGGCCGGAAAAAGTTTTTCCGGCATGGCGAAAACAACGCGCGGCATGACCTTGAACACCGGTCCCATCTGCGGATCGAGTTTCCATCCGTACTTTTTCAAATACAGCGCGCACGCGAGTTCAGGAATGTCTGGCGTGGCGAGTTGCCGTGCCTGACCTTCCACAATGACGGCCTCGTCGACATTCTCGTTGCAGATGACGCAGTTGGGATTGGCCGCGAGGTTCCTCGCTTTGCGGGTGGCAGCTCCGGTACTGAAGAAGTATGCGTTGTCGAGCCAGATGCCCCATATGACCATGCTGTGCGGCCTTCCCTCAGGCCGGACGGTGGTGATCACGTAGTTGTGCGATTTCACCAGCCGCTCATTCGCCCACTCCCAAGGCAGGCTGCCCGTCATGGATCGCGGAATGCCGTAAACGTGAGGCATCAGCGGGCGGCTGGACCGAGGCACTTTTGCCTGACTCAGAGCGACCTTGCGGCTGAACTTGGCTGGAGAGCTTCGAGTGGATTTCTTCGCTGGCATCGCGCCATTTAACCGCCGGAACGGCACACGCGTCAACGCCATAAAAAGGCGGAGCGCCGAGGCTCCGCCTATGACTTACGTCCCCTGTTAGTAGGCCCAGAACGGTCCCGTGTAACTGGTACCGCTGACCTTTTGCTGCTCGATGGCGGTAAACACCCCACGCTGCTGTCCGTAAAAGAAGGGCAGCCCCCAGTCAAACGAGGCACAGCCGTTGACTGGGCCGTTGGTTGCTCCCAACTCGCTGAATGCCGTGAACTGACTGTTACTCAACAGTGAGTTGGCGTTACCCACGTTGAACGAAACATTGCCACTGGAACCGTTGGTGTTGACCGCGCTTTGGTTGGCAGCGGTCAAGCTCAGCAGCGCCGACGGGCAATAGTAATCCGACCCATTGCAAGTCACCAGTTGCGGGTAATCGCTGGGCGGAAAGAAATTGGCGTTCGAGCCGCTGTCGATGTAGCTGCAGTTGTTCGGCAAGCCGTTAAACGTGGTGATGAAGTACGCACTTGAGTCGGTATCAAAGATGGTCGCCGAGCCCAGACCGTTGTCGGACTGCGTACCAATGCCGAAGATCAGGTTGCCCTGGATCGTCGTCGTGCCGCCCGCCGGAACCGACGGCAGCTCTATCAGCACGCCGTTGTTGTCGGCCGGAAAAACCCAAACAGGATGGGTCACCTGCTGCGCCAGCGGCAGAAATGTAGCCGTGCAGGAATTGCCTGAGCAGGAATAGTAATCGTTCGGAATTGCGTTGCCGCTGACGCACCCGGGACCACAGTCCTGCTCGAAGTTGCCGACGCCCAGAATGCCGTTCGCCATCAGGTTCGTCAGGTTGCCGTTGTCCTGCACACCCGTACACGAACTCGGCACGGCCGGAACCCGTGGATCTCCGATGATCTGAATGGGCACGCCTGGCACGGTGGAGTTCGGCACCGTACCGGTAACTTCCCCGGCCATCTTGATGGTGGCCAGCGAGACTGAACCCCAGGTGAACCCATCGACGAACTGGTTGCACTGGGCGATCGGATTATTGTTGGCGTCCACCTGCAAAGGGAACGCAGTGGGGTCGAGTTCACCACCTGCTGCGCCCTGAGCCAGCAGGCGCAGGCCCACGGAACCGGTATCCACCAGGACGTGATCGATCGTCTGGCAGGTCGTGGTGTTCGGAGTGCAAACGGTTACGGTCGCAAAAGCGCCGTTGACATAGTTCCCAGTAGGACCGGCATCGACCACGATCGACAACTTGTTGTTCACGGGTGTGACAACCGTCACCGGGGCTGGGCCGGTTACCGACGGGTCCTGCTGCGAGGTCGCCGTGATCGTGTAACTGCCGGCATAGGGGCTGCTGAACAGTCCGGTGATGGGGTTGATGGAGCCTCCGGTCAGGCAACCGTTTCCGCTGCACTTGGCCGACCAGTCAACGTTGGGGCTGAAATTCCCTGTGCCCTGCACGGTTGCGGTACACGCGGTGAGCTGGCCGGTCTGGATCGAGAGCGGACTACAACTGGCGGTGACCCCAGTCACCGTTCCGGCAGCAGCCACGGTCAGTGTGTTGGAGCCGGTCTTGGTATTGTCCTGGGTCGAGGTGGCAGTGATCGTCACCTGGGTCGTAAACGGCACCGTGGTCGCCGTAAACAGGCCGCTGCTCGAGTCGATCGTTCCGCCGCTGCTGGCTACCCAAGTCACGGTTGAGCTGTAGTCGCCAGTTCCAGAGACGGAGGCCGTGCATTGGCTGGTCTGCCCCGACACAATGGCCGTGGGGTTGCAACTGACGCCCACAATCGTAATCGTCGAAGTCGAACTGCTGCTGCTTCCACCGCCACAGGCGACCGACAGCAGGAGGCAGCCCACGGCCGCCAGAATTCCTAAAAATCGCACGCTCTCTCCTTTACCGGATCTCGCTGACATCGACGCCCTGGGGAACCATTGCGGGAAGATAGGCACTGCCATGGAAGCTGCGAGCGTGTCCCCCAGACTGGAAGACGAAGCCGGAGGTCTCAACCGATACCGGACCATGTCCATGACGCTGCTGGGCTGCAACGGCTTGCTTGACGGGCTCGAAATAGGAGCCGAGCAACTGCTGCAAGTCAGGCTGGAAGGGACCATCCCAGGCGACACCGAATACGGTGCCGTCATGCGAGACGAACTCGCGGACAACCTGACCGGTCGGGATCTGGATTTCGTGGGTGACGTAGTTCTGCGTGGCGACACTGCGCAGCGAGCCTTTCATGCGCGCGCTGTCGTTTTGAATAGAAGTCACATTGTCGCCCAGCGATGCCCACGCTGGAAAAGCCAGCGCCAGCAGCACACCGGGCAGCAGCAGTCGAAGAGCCCGTCCGTTGGAGAATCCAAAGGGAGTAGTCCGATTCATTCCGTGTCCTTTGAGTATGTTGCGCACGAACTCTCGCTTAGGTCCAGCGACCCGGGCCGGTTCATGAAATGTTGTACCGATGAATACCCTATCATTCTACAAGGTTTGTTGCGACGGATGGAGATGGTATTAACTCTGCCAGCGGGGAATTGTTGCGGGCATTTCCCCGGGGACGCACGATCCCCACCGGGATGTTCCCCGCCCGTCGCCGAATGGTTCCCATGAATTAGAATGTCACAGTTGGCTGTGATCTCCATATGTCCCTGACCAAAGCTCAAGCGCTCGAAATGTACCGCTCGGATGACCTGATAGGCATCGGCATGGAAGCCGACGCCCTGCGCCGCCGTATGCACCCGGACGGCGTCGTGACCTACATCATCGACCGGAACATCAACTACACCAATTTCTGCACCGAATATTGCACTTTCTGCGCCTTCTACCGGCCGTTGAAGGGCAAGCTGGCCGCGGAAGGCTACATTCTCGATCTTGAGACGGTGTATGACAAGGTGCGCGAAACCGTCGAACTGGGCGGTACCGGCGTCTTGCTGCAGGGTGGATTGCATCCCGATCTGAAGATCGATTGGTACGAGACGATGCTGAGCGGACTGAAACAGCGCTTCCCGCAAGTGCATCTGCACTGCTTCTCCGCGTCTGAGGTCATCTGCATTGCCGAGGTCAGCGGACTTTCCATCGAAGACACCATCAGGCGCTTGCGGGATGCCGGACTCGATTCCATTCCCGGAGGCGGGGCCGAGATTCTCGACGACGAGGTACGCTTCAAGATCGCCCGGCTGAAATGCCTCACTGACGACTGGCTGAACGTACATCGCACAGCCCACAAGTTGGGAATGCGCACCACCGCGACCATGATGTTCGGGGTGGGCGAAAACTACGAGAACCGCATCAATCACCTCCAGGTGCTCTACGAGTTGCAGGAAGAAACCGGCGGATTCACGGCGTTTATTCCGTGGTCCTTCCAGCCGCAGAACACGGCCCTCGGCGGACGCGGTTGGGACGAGGCCACCGCGGTGGAATACTTGAAGACCCTGGCCATCTCACGCCTTTATCTCAGTAACTTCGAGAACGTGCAATCGAGCTGGGTAACGCAGGGCCTCAAAGTCTGCCAGACGGGCTTGCGCTTCGGCGGCAATGACGTCGGCTCGGTCATGATCGAAGAAAACGTGGTGCGGGCTGCGGGCGTCCGCAATTGCACCACCGAAGAGGAACTCCGGCGCATTATCCGCGATGCAGGATTCCGCCCGGCACAGCGGGATACCCTTTACACTAAGTTCTTCCTGAACTAACAATCGATCAGTGGGGAGCATCTCCGCTGCTGTGCTGCTGGTCGGCGTGGCCAGATGTGGTCGGCGCCTGGCCTGTCTCGGAGCGCAGCGATGGGTGAAAGGCCGGCTCTACGGCAGTGGCTGGCTGGGCCACGCTTGAGTCCTGGCCCGATGGCCCGGATGCAGGCGCGGCAGGTGCGCCTCCACGAGAATAATTCGCGTCTGCCTTCGCCGGCTTCGTGTCGGCTTCAAACCCAATCTTGGCCGTCATCAGCTCGCGCAATTCGGCATCATGCGGCGCGGCGAATAGCCATACCAGCAGGTAGCCCCGCTGCTGAGTCATTGCCACTGCGACCGAAATACGCCGAGACAGCTCCTCCCCCTGCTCCTTGTAAGCGATGGTGCCGTGAGTGAGGACGAACGGCCTGCCCCCGGCTTCGTAGGTGCGGGCGTCCGTCATGTCGCGTTGCAGGGGTTGGGTGAGCCGAATGCCGAACACGAAGTCCCGCACCGCAGCCGGGTCCCTCGGGTCAGAAGGAAATCGGATATTCGGAAAGCAGGCGAGCGGCATCGCCGACAAGGTGACTTCCCCGAAGTCATCGTACGGGACCTCGCCGTCGGCTCCGGGCCTGGTTCTCCAGACTGAGATCAGAGTTTTGCGGCAAGCCTTGACGACGGCGCGCTCGCGCGGCCCCAGCAGCGGCTCTCCCGAAACCTTTTCCCGGTAGTGTTCAACGGCCGGCTCGACCTCGCCCTCGGGTTCAACGTTCCAGCCTTGCGGAAACTCGAAGCACAGCCCAATCTGAGAGTTGATGTACGACCCGCCTTCGATCTTGCCCGCGGCGATGTGATCGGCAGGCTTCGATTCCCGGACGGCCCGCAAATGTTGTTCCGAGATGGCCGGACCCTGGTAAACCGCAGCCTGCGGTCCTGCTCGTTTCTGGGCTTCGCTAGGCGGAAAGAACTCAGTCCGCGAGAAGGCGACAAACAACTGGTGCAGCACGTCGGCGTTATGGGAGCGCAGGTCAACTTGCAGGACGTATCCGCCCATCTGTGCCGCCAGCACGGCGTGCTGTTCGGCCCCCTTCCGGGTTTCAAAAAAATAAAACAAACGGTCGCCGACACTGACCTTCGACAGGCCATGCACCTGCTCGATTCCATAGAAGGTTTCCTGATCGAGTTCGCGGCGCAACAGCGACTTGGCGTCGGTGTAGTTTTTGTTCTTGTACTCGTAAGCTGAAATGGAAACCGCGGCCTGATTTGCCGTCGAAGCCACCAACTCCAGCAGTTGGATGCGCCGATCCATCGCGGCCGCCTGAGGGACCGGCCGCAAAGAAATACCCGCCGGAAAATCGAAAGCGAACCCGAAATAAGCGTTGGTGTATCGGGTGGGCGACAGGTAGGCGTCTTCCGGAGCAAGTCCGAAGTCCGCAAGCGGCACCGGCAGCGCAGCCGCTGGAGTGGTTTGCCCCCAAGTGGGAGCAGCTCCCACCGTGCAGATCCAGGCGACGACCAATACAGCTCGCAATTTCATGTAAGCCCGCTGCCATCTATTGTTGCCGCGCCGGGGTCGGGCGTCAATGCGGGTGTCAGGTACAATCATCCCGTTGCTGTAAGCGCTGTCAAATCAGGGTGATTGGCCCACACTGGTACCCGGGAGATCGGTTCTGAACGCAACCCTCATGCTGGTATGCACGTTGTTGGCCGAGCCTCGCGGGCTCCGTCATTACATGCGCTCCCACTTCCTCGATACCACATTCAAGGGACTTTACCATGTCACCCCGTTCGACCTGATGTTGCTGATTCCCTACTTTGTGCTGATGATCGTCCTTGCGTTTTACGGGATACACCGCTATCAGTTGGTGTACTTGTACTACAAGCACAAAAAGAACAAGGCCACCGACCCGCCCTCGCACTTCGCCGAACTGCCCAGGGTAACGATACAGCTACCGATCTTCAACGAGCAGTTCGTCATCGACCGGCTGGTCGATTGCGTCTGCAAGATGGACTACCCGGCCGACAAGCTGGAGATTCAGGTCCTGGACGACTCAACCGACGAAACCGTTGAAGTCGCCCGTCAGGTAGTCGAGCGCTATGCCGCGCAAGGCCACGACATTACGTATCACCACCGCACCAACCGCGAGGGCTATAAGGCGGGAGCACTGGATGCGGGGCTGAAAGTGTCGTCGGGCGAGTTCGTTGCAATCTTTGACGCCGATTTCACGCCGACACCGGATTGGGTCATGAAGGTCATCCACCACTTCGCGGAGCCCGACGTGGGCATGGTGCAGACCCGCTGGACCCACCTGAATCGCAACTACTCGTTCCTCACCGAGGTGGAAGCCATCCTGCTCGACGGCCACTTTGTGCTGGAACACGGCGGACGCTCGCGCGCCGGAGTGTTCTTCAACTTCAACGGCACCGCCGGAATGTGGCGGCGCAAGGCCATTGACGACGCCGGCGGCTGGGAGCACGACACCCTCACCGAAGACACCGACCTGAGTTACCGCTCGCAGCTCAAAGGTTGGCGGTTCAAATATCTCCAGGATGTGGAATGTCCGGCTGAGTTGCCCATTGAGATGACGGCGTTCAAGACCCAGCAGGCACGCTGGGCCAAGGGCCTCATCCAATGTTCCAAGAAGGACCTGCCGAAGGTATTGGGGGCCGACATTGCACGCCGCGAAAAGATAGAGGCCTGGTATCACTTGACCGCCAATATCAGCTACCCGCTGATGCTTGTTTTAAGCACGCTGCTCATGCCGGCCATGATTATTCGCTCCTACCAGGGCTGGTTCCAGATGCTCTACATCGATCTGCCCTTGTTCCTGGCCTCGACCTTCTCCATTTCCAGCTTCTACCTGGTATCGCAAAAAGAGCTCTTCCCCAAGTCCTGGCTGCGGACGTTTCTCTACCTGCCTCCGCTCATGGCCCTGGGCATTGGGCTGACGGTCACAAACACCAAGGCTGTGCTGGAAGCGATCGTGGGTAAGGAGACAGCTTTCGCCCGCACCCCCAAGTACCGCGTCGTCAGCAAGCAGGACAAAACCGTGGCGGCCAAGAAGTATCGCAAGCGCCTGGGATTCATCCCCTACATCGAGCTGGCGATCGGCGCCTACTTTGTCCTGACCGTGTGGTATGCCATGGCCAACGAGAACTACTTCACCGTTCCCTTTCTGCTCCTGTTCGTATTCGGATACTTGTACACCGGGCTGATGTCGCTGCTGCAAGGACGTTTCGACAGCTTGGTGGCGTCGCGAGGCGAGGAGCACAGCACCAAGCCCTTTCCGGTGGGAGTCTGAGGTTTACCGCGTTCCATGATGCTTGATTTGAAAAGCCGATATTTCAAGTGTTTTCTGGCGGTTTGCGTTGCTACCGCTTGCACGCACAGCGTTTTGGCGATGGATCGCCAGCCCAATGCCGACTACCGCGCCCGCCGTCAGGCGCTTGCCCAGAAGATGGCAGGCGGGGTTGCGGTCCTGTTTGCCGGCACAGAAGCCGACGGCCCCAATGCCGTGTTCGGTTTCCGGCAAGACAACAACTTCTACTACCTCAGCGGATGGATCGAGCCCGGCGCCGCACTCGTGGTGGTATCCGAGATTAAGGGCAGAGACAACATCCCCGGCAGACCGTATAGCGAAACCCTGTTCCTTCCCGTTCACAATGTCACGCAGGAGAAGTGGACTGGACCGAAATTAGGCGCTGACAATCCTCAGGCGCCGCGCATCACGGGATTTGACCGCGTCGCCAACCTTGACCAGTTGCCGGCAGCGCTGGCGAAAATCTTCGGCGATGGCTCGGCTTCGGTCTTTGTGGACCAAGCGGAGGATGGCGCACTCTCTCCCTCGGCCAGTTCACTGGAGTGGCTGCGCCGCACCAACAGTTTCCCCATGCGGACTTCGATGCACGACGTCAATCCGCTGCTGGCGCAATTGCGTGTGGTCAAGGACGCGGGCGAAGTCGAGCTGATCCGCAAAGCCACCAACGCCTCCATTGCCTCTCACCTGGCGGCCCTGCAAATGATTAAGCCCGGGCTGAACGAACATGACGTAGACGCCGCGATGCAGTACCAGTTCCTCAAGAACGGCTGCGAACGCCCGGCCTATGCGCCGATCGTTGGCGCCGGTCCCAACTCCACCGTGCTGCACTATTCCGCCGATGACGCGCCCATCAAGGCAGGCGACGTGGTGGTGATGGACGTGGCGGGCGAGTATTCCATGTACGCGTCCGACATCACCCGCACGGCGCCAGCGACCGGCAAGTTCACCGACCGGCAGCGCGAGATCTACGACATAGTCCTGGGCGCACAGCGGGCCGTGATGGCCGCCTTCAAGCCGGGAAAGAGCACCCTCACCGGCCGCGGATCCGATTCCCTTTTCAAAGTTGCCTACGATTACATCAACTCCCACGGCAAAGACCTTCACGGACAGCCCTTGGGCCAGTACTTCATTCACGGCGTGAGCCACTACGTCGGACTGGAAGTGCACGACGTCGGCGACGGGGCCGCCCCGATACCTCGCGGCGCAGTGTTCACCGTTGAGCCGGGCATTTACATCCCGGAAGAGAACATCGGCGTGCGCATTGAAGACATCGTGTGGGTGAATTCTGACGGAAAATTGGTCAACCTCACAGCGGCCCTTCCCCACTCCGCAGAGGAAATCGAGGCGGCCATGGCGGGCACTTACAAGCCGAAACCCTAGGCCCGCCTGTCATCGCAGTTTCCTGCCGTACGGGGTTACCGTCCTGTGCAAAGTCACATAAGTTCGGCGTCCCGTTCTGTTATCCTGAAAGCCTGTGCTGATCAAAATACTGTATGTGCTGTTTGTCTTATGCACTGCAGCACTCGTAGCAGTCGGAGTCGGTGTTCTGCTACGCGTCAGGCGTCATTTGAAGCAGGAACGGGTGAGCTCGCAGGTGTCGCCCGACGGGGACGAAACTGCTCCCCCGCCTGCCGATAACAACGTGGAGTAGATTTTGCAGTCGTGGTGTTCTGGGGGATTTAGATATGGCACAAGTTGGGGCTGGCAGCTATCCGGGGGCGCACGAGCACCGGACTGTATGGTTGAAGCAACTGGCGGTGGTGGTCGGCGGCAGCGCCGTGATTGCGGTGTGCGCTCGTTTGGTCTTCCCCCTGCCGTTCACTCCGGTGCCGTTGACACTGGCCAACTTCGGCGTGCTGCTGGTGGGATTGTCCCTCGGCAGCAAGCGCGGTTTCGCGTCTGCGGCCCTCTACCTTGCCTGGGGCGCTGTAGGCATGCCGGTGTTCAGTCCGGCTGGTGTAGGCGGCTTAGCGCAGTTGCTGGGGCCCACTGGAGGATACCTGCTCGCCTATCCGGTCGTTGCTTTTGTGGCTGGATGGCTGGCTGAGAGCGGCTCCATATCGTTCTCACGCAACCTGGCGGCCGGTATCGTCGCCGAACTGCTCCTGTTTGCCTCTGGCATCGCCTGGCTGCGGATCATGACCGGAAGCTGGCAGCGCGCTGTTGCCTTCGGGCTCGCCCCCTTTATCTTCGCCGAAGTTCTGAAAGTGATGCTCGCCGCAGCGGCGGCACGCAAACTTCAATCTACGTTCTAGAACTGTTTTGTGCCCTCTGGCTTTGGCCTGGGGAGTTTTGTCGAGCTTCGTATAGGCCTTATGAGTAATTCAGAAAAAAAGAAGACCCGGGAAGTCAAAGTCGCCCATAGCCCTGACTCGGACGACGCGTTCATGTTTTACGGCATGGCGACGAATAAGGTCCGCGTCCCGGGCGTGAAATTCACCCACACACTCTGCGACATCGAGACCCTGAATCGCAAGGCCATGGAAGGCTTTTACGACATCACGGCCGTGTCCTTTCACGCCTATCCCTACATTCAGGACAAATACGCGATCATGCCGACCGGCGGCAGCGTGGGCGAAGGCTATGGGCCCATGATCGTCTCCTCGCGGAACATGACGGTCGATGAGGTCACCAAGGTAAAGATTGCGGTGCCGGGCACTATGACAACCGCTTACCTGGCGCTCAAGCTGTTTGCTCCCGACTGCCAGACCGAAGTGGTTCCCTTTGACCAGATCATCCCCCGGGTGCTCGACGGCAAGTACGAAGCGGGATTAATCATCCACGAGGGCCAACTCACATACGGCAAAGAGGGGCTGCACCGCATCCTCGACATGGGCAAGTGGTGGCGCGACTTGACCGGGCTGCCTCTCCCGCTCGGCGGCAACGCCATCAAGCGCGACCTAGGCCCCGACCTGATCCTCGCCTGCTGCAACGCGCTGCGCGACAGCATCCAGTACGCGCTCGACAATCGCGAGGAAGCCCTGCAATATGCCATGCAGTTCGCCCGCGATCTCGACGTGCAACAAGCCGACAAATTCGTCGGCATGTATGTCAACGAGCGCACCCTCGACTACGGCAAAGACGGCCGCGAGGCCATCGCCAAACTGCTCGACACCGGCTATGAGCGAGGCATTATCCCCAACAAGCCGATGGTGGACTTCGTCGGCGACGCCGCCGTACAAGCATAGACAACAATCTGAGTTCCAGAAATGGTCGGCCTCACCCCCGGCCATTTTGCTTTGCTCGTGCACTGGAGAGCGTCCCAGCGAATATCGCCCACGCTCCGATAAACTATTCCTATGCCCGCCGCCGTCTCCCCGAAAATTGCTCCCGGTCAAAACCTGCTCATCGACGCCGATGACACTCTCTGGGAGAACAACATCTACTTCGAGCGGGCGATCACGGATTTCATCTCCTTCCTTAATCATCACCAGTACACCCCGGATGAAGTCCGCCATGTTCTTTACGACGTCGAGCGGGAAAACATCCGGCAGCACGGTTACGGCATGCACAGTTTCGCTAACGCGCTGGTGGTTTGTTTCGAGAAGCTGTCGGTCGAGCCCGTGACACCCGAACTGCACGAAACCATTCGCGGAATCGCGTTCCAGATCGCCGAGCACCCCATGGAGTTCCTGCCTGAAGTGCCGGAGACGCTGGCCGAGCTTGCACAGCGGCATCGCCTGTTCATGGTGACCAAGGGCAATATCACCGAGCAGCTTGGCAAGGTAGAGCGCTCGGGTCTAAAGGAGTACTTCACCGCCGTCGAAGTCGTGGCCGAGAAGGACGCTGCTGCCTATCGCAACGTCGTAGAAAAGTACGGACTGATTCCCGGCATTACCTGGATGATCGGCAACAGCCCAAGGTCTGACATCAATCCCGCGCTCGAGGCTGGCCTCCACGCCGTTTTTGTTCCCCACCACAACACTTGGATGCTGGAACGCGACGAACTCCGCGCCCACGCCGCTGACGGCAATCTGCTGCAGGTGGAAAGTTTTTCGCAACTCCGCGAATGTTTTTAGCCGGCCCCCGCTGCACCTGATTTCCGCAACTCCGCGAGCTTATAATCGCGCTCATGGACGATCAGGAATTCAGCCGCCTAACCGAACCCGCCATCGAAGCGCTCAAGCGCAGCCTCTTCGCCGCCGAAGGCGAAGCCGATTTCGACGTCGAAGACAACTCCGGCGCTTTGCACATCAGCTTTGACGACCCTCCCGGCAAGTTCGTGATTTCCCCGAATTCGCCTGCCCGCCAAATCTGGATTTCCGCCTTGTCGACGAGCTTCAAGCTCGACTGGTCCCCTGATGCCAAGGACTTCGTGCTCGTGAAGACGGGCGAGGGCATGAAGCCATTGGTAAACCGCTTGATGAACGAGCAATTGGGCGAGCAGGCAGTTACCTTGCGATAACAGGCCATATCACAACCACTCAACCAGCCCGTGGTCCTGTTGCGAAAACCCGGAGCATTCCCATTTCAGGACGATTTGGTTACTAAAGTTTTTTCACCCGCCTGATTTTTCTGGCGCATCTTGCACGGCAACATTTACAACCGTCCCGTGGGTCAAGGGATTAGTGTCCCTGCTCGACGTGCCCAGCGCCCGGCGGCCCCGGTTCTTTGACAATTCCCACTAGGTTGCGACGGCTTTGCGTCAGTGCGCGACCTCGTCCCCATTGCGAACGACGACTTTCTCGACAGCCTGGTCCGCCCGCCCCATTTCGAAAAGGATCGCTTAACGATCCCTAAGTGGCTTATTATCTATCAAGTACGTATAACTCCCTTGTTCCTGCGTCGTTGCATCAGTTTTGTATCATATTCCATTGATTCCAAGAGACCGTAGGGGGAGGGGGTAGCAAATCACAAGCTCCGCCGCAGCCCCCCTCGAAGTGCTACCCTAACGCTTCATCGACCTGCGACTCCAACTATCTATGAATCTTCGCCGATACCTGCACGCCGTTTCCCTGGTACTTGCCCTCTCGCTGTTGCCGGCCCGCTCCGCCGCCCAGTGGACCGCTCCCAACCCGATGCTCGACTTGCAGAAGCAACCCGACGGAATCGTGCTGCACATGAAAGTCGGCACTCTCAGGCTGCAAGTCTGCTCAGCGACGATCATTCATCTCATTTATTCGCCAACCGCCGACTTTCTGCAGCAACCGAATCCCGTCATCATCAAAACGAGCTGGCCAGCCAGCGAGTGGAAGACCAGCGAAACCGCAGATGCCGTGACGCTCAGCACATCTGCCATCCAAGTCGCGGTCGATCGCAAAACCGGATCACTCACCTACAGCGACTTGTCCGGTCACGTCCTCCTGAACGACGAATCCAAGACGATGACGCCGGTCACCGTGAACGGCGAGAAGACCTATCGCGCCGAAGATTTCATGACCCTCGGCGGATACGGCTCCACCGAAGGCATCTACGGATTAGGCCAGCATCAGGCAGGCGTGTGGAATTACCGCGGCGAGTCGATCGACCTCTCGCAGGACAACACCGCCATCGCCGTGCCCCTCATGGTGTCCAGCAACGGTTACGGGCTTTTTTGGAACAACGCGTCGCGCAGCCGCTTCAATAACCGCTTCGTGCACGCGCTGTACGTGAGCTCCGAGGTCGCCGACACCATCGATTACTACTTCCTGTACGGCCCCGAGTTCGATCAGGTCATCGCCGGTTACCGCGAACTGACCGGCGCGGCGCCGATGTTCGGCAAGTGGGCTTATGGCTTCTGGCAGTGCAAGAACCGATATAAATCACAGGCCGAAATATTGGCCGTGGCACAGAAATACCGCGACCTCAAGATTCCCATCGACAACATCGTGCAGGACTGGTTCTGGTGGAACCGCAAGGGCGAGCACGTTTTCAACTCGAATTATCCCGATCCCAAAGGAATGATCGACCAACTGCATCGTGAGAATTTCCACCTGATGATCTCGGTGTGGCCGTTCTTCGAGCCGGGTTCGCAGGCTTACGACACGATGGACAAAAACGGCTGGTTCATCGAGAAAACGGTGGTGGCCAAGCCTCCGTACCACAAAGACAAAATGGCGGTATACGACGCCAGTAATCCCGACGCTCGCAAGTATTACTGGCAGCTCATGGACGACGGGCTGTTCAAGCTGGGCATCGACGCCTGGTGGCTTGACACCACCGAGCCTGAAACTGAAGGCCGCGAAGAGAACATCCAGCTCAATCACAAGCTGGCGATTGGCAGCGGTAATCGCTACGTCAACCTCTTCCCTCTCATGACGACCACAGCCGTTTACGAAGGGCAGCGCGCGGCGACCGACAAGAAGCGTGTGTTCATCCTGTCTCGCTCCGCCTTCGCCGGAAGCCAGCGCAATGCGGTGACTGCCTGGTCGGGTGATATCAACTCTGACTGGATCACCTTCCAGCGCCAGATCCCGGCCGGACTGAACTACTCACTCTCCGGACTTCCCTACTGGACCACCGACATCGGAGGCTTCGTCAGCGGCAATCCCGATGACCCTGCGTACCGCGAGCTGTTCATCCGTTGGTTTCAGTTCGGAACGTTCAGTCCGATCTTCCGCGTACATGGCACGCGAACCAACGACCAGAACGAGCTATGGTCTTACGGCGCCGAAGCGCAAAAGATCCTCGTCAGCTACGACCGCCTGCGCTATCGCCTGATGCCCTACATCTACTCGATGGCCTGGAAAGTCACTAACGAAAGCTATACTCCCATGCGCGCGCTCGCGATGGACTTCCGTACCGACCCTCGCGCCCAGAATGTCGGCGACGAGTTCATGTTCGGCCCGGCGCTGCTGGTCACTCCGGTTACGGAACCGGGCGCGGATACGCGCCGGATGTACCTGCCCAAGGCAGGCTGGTATGACTTCTGGACGGGCCGCAGGATGGAGGGCGGAACCACGATCACCACCGCGGCCCCACTCGACCGGTTGCCGCTTTTCGTGCGCTCAGGCTCGATTATCCCGATGGGCCCTGACCTCCAGTATGCCTCCGAGAAACCAGCGGACCCAATCGAGTTGCGGGTTTATCGCGGCGAGGACGGCCACTTCACTCTCTACGAAGATGAGAACGACGGCTACGACTACGAAAAGGGCGTGTTCGCTACGATTCCCATCGCATGGAACGAAGCCAGCCAGACACTCACCATTGGCGAGCGTAAAGGATCGTTCCCCGGAATGTTGCAGAGCCGGACATTCCGAATTGTGTTTGTGGCTGAAAATCACGGGGCCGGGATCGGCCCAACTGAAAACAGCGACAAGACCGTCAGCTACTCGGGCCAGATTGTATCGATTACTCCATAGCGCTGAATTTCACAGGGACAGAAGACGAGGTGTTTGATACCATCCGCGTCATGCCAATTCAGACCATCGACGAAGTTATTGGCGCTCTGGACGCCATCATTCAGCGCGCGTGGGACGAACGCAATCGCGTTGGTTACTTTGCCGCGCTGTATCGGCGAGTGACCCGTGCCGTAAAAGCAGGAATCGCCAACAATCAATTCTCTGACGGTCGCCGCATGGAAACGCTGGATGTGGTCTTCGCCAACCGCTACCTTGATGCCCTGGCGGCATACCAGGCAAAGCAAGACCCCAGCCGTTGCTGGAAAGTCGCTTTCGACGCCTGCACGGATGACAGCCGCATCGTCCTGCAGCACCTGCTAGCGGGAATGAACGCCCACATCAATTTGGACTTGGGAGTAGCTTCGGCGCAGGTCTGCCCAGGCGACTGCATTGAAGGACTGAAGTCCGATTTCGAAATGATCAACACGGTGCTGGCTGCACAGGTTGGGGCGGTTGAGTCAGAGATGTCGACGATTTCGCCGTTGATCAATACCCTGTCGCATGTCGGATTGAAGTCGGAAACCACGATGATCAACTTCAATATCGGACTGGCGCGCCAAGCGGCCTGGTTTGCCGCCGAACGACTGGCGAAAGAGCCGGCCATTTTGCACGACGTCACCATCGACGGAATCGACCTGGCGGTATCGGTGGAAGGACAGGCAATCCTTCACCCGCCCTTCAAGGGACCAGCGCTGCAGGCAATCCGGGCCGTCGAGGAACCGGATATACGGAGGGTGATCGAGATCCTGAAGTCGGACTCGATCGAATGAATCTGAATTCCAGGGTTGAGGTTATGCCTTGGTGAGGGCCTCATCCACCGTAGGAGCAAAGGTGAACAGTTGGTCAACTTTCGTAGCTTTCAACATATTGACCAGGCGCTCGGGCGCACCCGCAATGACCAGCTTCCGGCCCGAGTGTTCGCGCGAAACATGCGCACCCACCAGGCAGCCAATGCCTGCCGAGTCAATGTAGGGCACGTCAGCCATGTCCACAATCAGCAGCTTGGACTGGTCGCTTCGTACCATCGACTGGAAGCTGAAAAAGTTACCCAGCAGCAGCGGGCCGTGCAAGCGGAAAATGACACTTGCTCCGCCCGCGTCATCCACACGATCAATTTGAAGAGGCTTATCCTGCATACATCGTTATCTTACTAGGCCGCCGTGCGACAGGAGTGTTAATTTTTGGCGAAGACGCGGTAGGATGCCGAGTCCCAATTTACCGGATCTGCTCTTGAGGGTTGGAATTTGTTAGACGGTTGAATTGTGACGATCTCTACAACTGATGCACGGCGGGTTGCGAGACGGTTGCAGCCGGCTCGCGCGGAATCGTTTGCGGCGCCGTAGAATTGGGCGCGCTCTTGGGCGAAGCTTTCGGTCCTGCGGAAGCTTGATTCGACTGGCGTTTCACAGCGGCTGGCGGCCGATGAAAAACCGCGTGATCGTGGCCAGTGTATCTTTGCGCAGAAAGCCCCGCGGTCAAACCGAACAACAAGAAAGCAACGCGAAGGGTCTTAGTGGAAGATGGCTGCATGCGAGGGTTCTAGAACAAATATCCCTACTTGATTTTAGGGCAAAGCTGGCGGCTTGGGAAGCAGGGTAATTGCGGCTAGTAATACCACTTCCGTGTCAGGGCTGCCGTTAGCGTCCCTTGCCTCGACTAGGCGGACGAATGCTTGGGAACTTGTGCTCGAAATTGGCCATGTCGGCGCGCTTTCCCTTGAACTTCACCCCTTCAGCCTGCAAGAGAAAGCGCTGCTCAAAGCCGTACTCCCCAGACAGCGAGATACGACCTCCCGAGCCCAGTACACGCTGCCACGGCAGGCCCGGTACTGTTTGCAGTACCCTCGCCACGTGGCGAGCGTACTGAGGATATCCGGCCGCCTTTGCCACCGCACCGTAGGTGCTGACCTTGCCGTGGGGAATGCTCCGGATGGCGGCTGCAATTGCCATCGCCAGCGGCAAGTTGTCTGAAACCTTCCGGTGCATGACTCACGATAAGATACACGCATGTCAGGTCCCAAGTCTGCACCAACGGAACGGTTCTCAGACCGCGTCGATGACTACGTCAAGTACCGTCCGCACTACGCCCGGGACGTCGTGACGGCGCTGCGGGTGTCCTGCGGCCTGAAGCCGGTACACATGATCGTGGATGTCGGCTGCGGGACAGGCCTGCTGGCGAAGATATTCCTGGAAAATGGCAACCGTGTCATTGGCGTCGAACCGAATGGCAACATGCGCCGGGCCGGCGAAGAGTATCTGTCGGACTTTGCGTCCTTCAGCATGGTCGACGGCTCAGCGGAAGCGACGAAGTTGCCCGCGCTATGCGCCGATTTCCTAATCGCCGGGCAGGCGTTCCACTGGTTCCAGCCGGACGCCACGCGGCGGGAGTTTGCCCGTATCGTAAAACCGGCCGGCTGGGTGGTGCTTATCTGGCACGACCGCGACACGGAGGCTACGCCGTTTCTGCGAGCTTACGAAGAGTTCCTGTTGACGCACTCGACGGACTATACGACGGTGGCGCACAACAAAGTAGCTAACTACAGCGCACTGGAGCACTTTTACTCTCCCGACCGGATGAACCTCATTGTCCAGGATACGGAACAGACCTTCGATCTCGATGGACTGCGCGGGAGGCTACTGTCGTCATCATACGCACCTCGCGAAGGCCCGCAGGCAGAGGTGATGCTGAAGGCGTTATCTCTTCTCTTCGAGCGGTATGAGGAGGCTGGTCGCGTCATCCTGAAGTACAAGACCCGAATCTACTACGGGCACCTGACGCCATGAGCGACGCCGAGGATCCCCAACATCCCGCTGCCATCCTGCGGGCTGAGAATCTCAGCCGTGTGGTCGGCGGCAAGAGCATCCTGAGCGGTGTTTCGTTCGAGGTGTTGACTGGTGAATTGCTCGGCATCGTCGGGCCGAGCGGATCGGGCAAGAGTTCCCTGCTGCGGCTGCTCAACCGGCTTGACGAGCCGAGCAGCGGCACAGTTTTCCTTGACGGCCTCGACTATCGTCAACTGTCGCCGCGGGAATTGCGTCGCCGAGTCGGCATGGTAACGCAGCGTCCATTCATGTTTCCCGGAGATGTCGCCGTCAATCTGCAATTCGGTCCGGTGCAACGGGGACAAGTTCTCCCCGATGACGAGATAGCTCGCCTCCTCGAACGGGTTGGGCTGCCGGGATTCGCGGCGCAAGACTCGTCGGTCCTCTCCGGGGGCGAGCAGCAGCGTGTGTCGCTGGCGCGCACGCTCGCCAACCGGCCGGAAGTCCTCCTGCTCGACGAGCCCACCTCGGCCCTGGATGAGCAGTCGAAGTCTGGCATCGAAGGGTTGGTTCGAGGGCTTGTGAGCGATGGGGGTCTGACCTGCGTGATGGTGACGCACGATCGCGAACAGGCGAGGCGCTTGTGCCAGCGAGTCATCGTGCTTGAGGGTGGGCGGCTCGTGCGGAGCGGGCCCACAGAGGAGGTACTCGATGCTTAAATCGATGTTCCATTCTGAAATTGAGCTCGGATTGGCCCAGGCAGCCATCGCGTCGTTGATCGCGCTGGCGGTGATACTTCTTGCGCGACGCCGCAACATTCACATGGAAAGCGACGCTGCCATCGCGTTGTTGCGCGGCATAGTACAGATTGTCGCAGTGGGATCCATGCTGGCGTTACTGCTCAAGGCGCCGCGCTGGACTAGCGTGTTTTTGCTGGCGGGCATGGTGCTGGCCGCCGGATCCATCTCCGCCAAGCGGGCTAAGAATATCCCGGGGGCTGCGAAGATCTCGACCTACTCAATTGCGGCCGGAGCCGGGTTAGTGACCGCCGTCATGACGTGGGCGGGAGTAATCGATACCGCTATCACTTCCCTGATTCCAGTTGGAAGCATGATCATCGCCAACGCCATGAACACCAATGGTCTGGCGCTGAATCGCTTTCGCTCCGAAGTCTTGTCACACACCGGAGAAATCGAAACCGCATTGGCGCTGGGAGCCACGCCGCAAGCAACGATTGGCCGTTACGCCGAAACCAGCATCCACTCGTCACTCATCCCCGCCATCGACAATCTGCGGTCGCTGGGCATCGTGTGGATCCCCGGGCTGATGACAGGCATGCTTCTTTCGGGCGCGCGCCCGCTCTATGCCGCCATCTACCAATTTGTGGTGATTGCGATGATCCTGGCATCGTCGGGGCTGACTTCCTTGCTCAGTACCACTATGATCCAGGCGCACGCGTTTTCGCCGGCAGAGCAACTTGTGCTAAAAGGCGCGGAGTAGTGCAAGCTACTTCATCGCAGCCCGCACATCGACCAGGTAGCGGTCGAAATTATCGACACGAATGACTCCCAATCGTGGAAACTCAAGATCAAGGATCACGTACACGCTGATCGTCAATATCAAGACGTAGCCGACAATCGTTAAAGTACTGCGGCGTTTCGTTCCCGCCAGTTGATACCCCGCCATCATCGAACTCGCCAGAGCGATCAAGCCGAGCATGGCAAAAATCTCAATAGGAGGGTGGTCTTCCCCTGCAGCCGTTCGGACCGTCGTAATATCGAACATGGAGTTGAGCGCAGGAAGTAGAAGCATGCTCGCAGCCGTTGTATTCGACTGCTTGCTGGCCGCAACCGACTTACTCCATATCTCCATCTGCAACTCCTGCGAAAGGGAGAGAAATGACCTGGCTACCGCCATGTCGTCAATGTGTTGGTAGACAGCAAGACGCGCATCGACATAGCGCCGAAACAATTCCCTGATTTCAGGTTGGCTGTCGGGGGGAAGGAGGTCGACTCGAAGATAGGCTGTACCGATATCGTTCGCCTCTTCAATGATCATGTGCCGACGGCCTTCAAACCGTGAAGCGGCGCCGGAAAACGTAAACGCAATCAACAGGCCGAGAAGGGCGAAGATCGCACCTTCGATGGCTCCAAGCGCCGGCTTTCCTCCTTCTTGTCTCGAAGCGCGTGCACCAAGGCGCTGGCCAACTTCGAAGCTGCCTACCATCCCGACGCAAAGCACGATAACAAATGCGACCGCCAGCAACTCATTATTCATAATCATCTTTAAGTAGAGCACAGCACAGCCATTCTGGCTTTCGCAGTTAGCTTTCTCAATCGCTCAGTAGGAAGCACACACCCACCCAGGTAACCCGCAATCGCCAGGCGGAACCTCGGCCGAGTGCCCAAGCTACGCTTCCAATGTATAGCGGGTTGCGGCCAGGCGGTAAAGCCTGCGCCAAACCAGGCGATTGATCGTGACGACCACGAATGCCATCATCGAAGCAAACAGCAAGGCGAAATTGTCGCCGTCAGTTGCTCGGGAGATGACCGCTCCTAAACCCGCGGTCGTGTAGGTCTGCTCCTTGAAGCGGAAATATTCGGCGACGATGCTGGCGTTCCACCCACCGCCCGAAGCGGTGACCAGGTCCGTGATTAGGAAGGGAAAGATACCGGGCAGGATGACGGCGCGCAAGCGGTGCACGGATGTAAACCGAAACAACGCCGTAGAGGGGACTGATGCTGCAATCTGGGCACGTCGCTGTGCTATGCAAGCCAGCCTGGGGCTACATCCAATGGCCACACCGCAGGGAATCGTCCAGGCGGGACCGATTAGCAGGGCAATGATCCCGCTTCGGAACGTGGTTGATGCACCGAGCAGGCCGCGCGAGTCAGCCGGCAGGCTGGGGAACCTCGAATGCGGAGCGTCTGAGCCCTCAATCTGCTCCAACTCGAACTTTTCCGCCTATAGCAACACGGTGCTCGCCACAATCGCTTTGGACACTTGGGTATGAAAGAATGATGAATTCTCAGGCCGCGTTGCCCAACAATCGCTCTCGACGGGCAAGGTGCGGATATTCTGCAGTCTGAAGGCACGCTGCGTATGCATGACCTCATTCAACTGGCGATTCCGGCGTTCATCCTGCTGATGGTGATTGAGGCCGTCGCCGACGCCGTAATGCGACGGGATCTGTACGAGTCCAAGGACACCGCCGCCAGCCTGACCATGGGCATGGGCAACGTCGTGGTTGGATTGCTGTCGAAGGGCATGGTATTTGCTCTGTTTACGTGGGTCCACAAGTTCGCGTTTTTCGCGATCGGGTACGAATGGTGGGCTTGGGTAGTGGTCTTCTTCGCTGACGATTTCAGCTATTACTGGTTCCATCGGACGAGCCATGAGTGCCGCTTTTTCTGGGCTTCACACGTGGTACATCATTCGTCCCAGCATTACAACCTCTCCACCGCTCTGCGCCAGACGTGGACCGGAGGCTTCTTTGGCTTCGTTTTCTGGCTGTGGATGCCTCTCGTGGGCTTCGAGCCCATCATGATCTTCACTATGCAGGCCGTCAGTTTGCTCTACCAGTTCTGGGTCCACACCGAATTCGTGCACCGCCTCGGCCCACTTGAACTGGTGATGAACACGCCGTCGCACCACCGTGTGCACCATGCCACCAATCCGCAGTATATCGACCGCAATCACGCGGGGATCCTTATCATCTGGGACCGAATGTTCGGCACCTTCGAGCCGGAACGGGAGCATTGCAACTACGGCTTAACGAGCAATATCAACACGTTCAATCCACTGCGCATCGCGTTTCACGAGTGGATCGCCGTTGCGCGTGACTTGCGAAAGGCGCGCAGTTGGCGCGAACGTGTGGTCGCGGTGTTGGGCAATCCCGGAGCCATGCAGCACAAGCACGATGCGCCCTCCGTTTACGATATGGTGCGCGGGTAGTTGCTGAGGGCAGGAAAACGGGATGGAGTCTTTCGGCAATCAGACCCCTTGCTGTCACGAATGCTGCAACTCAAAGAGCCGGAGCCCTGCCACGAATGGTGAGAACCGGACAAGTCGCTTCCCTCACCAACTCGTAAGCAACTGGCCACTGAAAGCGGTCGAGCACGCCCGATGATGGCCGCACGCCCAAGACAACCAATTCCGCCTTTGCCTCGGAGGCCTCGTCAAGAATGGTGGGAGCGACCCCGCCGAACTTAATCCTGTAGTTCAGATTTAATCCATCAGCCCTCCGACCAACGATGTTGGATAGCCGCTCTCGTATGCCGGCTTTGACCCGCTCGGGATCCGCGCGAGTTCCTTCGCTCGCTCCCTCCACCACATACAGCACTGTCAGCCTCGAATGGTGCGCCCTGGCCATTTCACAGGCAAACCACACGGCCGGATGGGACTTGGCCGTCAAGTCGCACGGGGCCAGAATCTCTTTCACTGCATTCCAACGTTGCGCGTGGTGGCAGTTAGGGCCGATGGTCAGCACCGGCACTTGCGAGTGTCGAAAGATCTTCTCTGCCACGGAGCCAAGAAGGATCTTGCCCAGGCCACTCCGACCGTGCGTGCCGACCACCATGAGGTCAGCGCGCTGATCGCGGGCATACTGCAACAGGCATTCGGCGGCCGGCCCTTCAAGCAATATGACTCCCTCGTCTGAGTCGTCATCGTAGGCTGTATCGCGCCGCAGGCGGGACTTCAATTCAAGCAGGTCGCGCCGGGCCGCGTCCCGGCCTGCAATCAGTCCTTCGGGACCGGCCAGTGCATACTCCTCCGTTGGGAGGACGTAGGCGATTTCAGCATGCGCGCCGAATTGACGGGCGAACTCGATACCGCACCTGACCACTGCCTCTGACTGATGCGAAAGGTCAGTCGCGATCAACAGGCGATGAATGCCAATGGTGGTGGAAGCTATCGTTGCTGTGGCCATGATCTGCGACCCTTCTCCCCACGCGGTGGGGGCGTTGGGCGAAAGCAGCCAAGCCAGCAGGGCCGAGGACAGCAATCTCCGCAGCCGCTTGCCGGCTACGTCACGTTGACTGCTACTCTCTGTTTAACGCCTGATGCGCAACATTTCAGTGACGCAGGTCATTCACGGAAGTGACGAAGCACGGCCTCCGGAACTACGCCCGGTAACCCTGGTCGACTCCGGACGATGTTGCGTGCTACGCGGCGACACTTGCATCCTCATCGCGTTCCAGCAGACTTTTCACGATGACATACAGTACTGGGATGAAGAACAAGTTCAGTGCTGTGGAGACGATCATGCCGCCGAACACCGCGGTCCCGACGGAGTTTCGGCTGGCAGAGCCGGCGCCGGTGGCAAATACCAGGGGCAGAACACCCAGGATGAACGCAAACGACGTCATTAGGATCGGCCGCAGGCGAATTTTGGCCGCTTGCACCGCAGCGTCCGTGATGGACAGGCCCTTGGCGCGCAACTGTTCGGCAAACTCCACGATCAGAATGCCATTCTTGCTGGCGAGGCCGATCAGCATCACCATGCCAATCTGGCAATAGACATCGTTCAGCAGGCCTCTCACCCACTGAGCGCCCAACGCGCCCAACAAGGCCATCGGCACGCTGAGCAGGATTATGAATGGCAGAACGAAGCTCTCGTATTGCGCCGAGAGAGTGAGATAAACAAACAAAAGTCCCAGTCCAAAGAGAATCGCCGACTGGCTGCCTGAGCGGATCTGCTCCAGCGAAAGGCCGGACCAGGCGTAATTGAATCCGAGGGGAAGATTCTGCTTGGCGAGGTCCTGCATGGCATTGAGCGCCTGACCGGAGCTATAGCCGGGAGCGGCTGATCCATCGATTTCCGCCGAGCGGAAGAGGTTGAAATGGGAGATTACCTGCGGGGCTGTGGTTTCGCTGATGCTAACCAGGCTGTCGAGCGGAATCATGGTGCCGGTGTCGGACCGCACGTAGAAGTTCCGGATGTCGCGCGGCTGGGTGCGAAAATTCTCGCTGGCCTGCACGTAGACACGGTAGGCGCGGTTATTAAAGTCGAAATCGTTGACGTAAGCCGACCCCATATAGACCTGTAACGTGTCGGTGATTTGCTGCAAGGGAACCTGCAGGCTGCGCGCCTTTTCGCGGTCGATTTTCACCAGAAATTGCGGATCGTTGGCCGTGTAGCTGCTGTACAAGCCACGTAGATCGGGCCGCGAGTTGCCTGCCGCGGCGATTTTTTGCGTGGCATCATAGAGTTCCTGCAACGAGCCGCCGCCCTCCTCGAGTACCTGAAAGCTGAATCCGCCGAATGCAGCCACACCTGAAATGGCCGGCGGCAAAAACGGGAACGCCTGCACTTCGCTGATTTGAGACAACGGCCCGCGCAGCCGGTTGACGATGGCGGCCGCGGAATGCTCGTCGCCCTTGCGGTTGTCGGCGAGGTTCAGAAATACCATTGCGCGGTTGGAGCCCGTACCTGAGAAACTGAATCCGATGGCGCTGAATGCCCCAGTGATGTCCTTTTCTTTGGCCATCACCGCCTCCACCTGCCTTAGGGCAGCTGAAGTGTACTCCAGGGAAGCGCCCGGCGGTCCTTGTACCAGGACCATGAACCAACCCTGATCTTCGTCGGGCACAAAACCGGTCGGTACGCTCTTGTACACCAGGTAAGTCGCCGCTAATCCGAGAAAGAACGCAATCAACACGAGGTAGCGGAAGCGAATTGCGGACCGCGCCGACGCTGTGTAGAGTGACGTTCCCTTGTGGATCGCCGTCTCGATGCCGCGGAAGACGATGTTCTTTTGTTCGTGGGCCCGTTCGGGACGCAAGAGCAGGGCGGAGAGAGATGGAGTAAACGTAAGGGAATTAAAAGCAGAGATGGCGATGGAAAACGCGATGGTAAGTGAGAACTGCTGATACAGGAGTCCGGTGGTCCCAGGGAAGAACGCTACAGGCACGAATACCGCTACCAGGACAAGCGACGTGGCCACGACGGCTCCGGTCACCTCACCCATGGCTTCCGAGGCGGCAGTATGAGAATTGGTTTGCTCTTCCCCCATGTGACGCTGAATGTTCTCGATGACGACGATGGCGTCGTCCACGACCAGTCCGGTGGCAAGCACGATGCCAAACAGCGTCAGCGTATTGATCGAAAACCCCAGCAGCTTGATGAAGGCAAAGGTTCCCACCAGCGAGACCGGGATCGTGACCGCCGGAATCATGGTCGAACGCCAGTCTTGCAGGAAGAGAAACATGACGATCATCACGAAGATAATGGCTTCGACGAGCGTCTTGAGCACTTCCCGAATGGAGTCGCCAACGAACGTTGTAGAGTCAAACGCGAATGCGTATTTCAGCCCCGGAGGGAAGCGCTGCGAAAGTCGCTCCATTTCGACCTTTACGGCTTTATCCACGTCGAGGGCGTTGGCCGTGGGCAGCAGCGAGATGCCGATACCGATGCCTTCGTAGCCGTTAAAGCGGAGCTTACCGCTATAACTTTCAGCGCCTAATTCAGCCCGCCCCACATCTTTCAGGCGGACCAATGCGCCATTGAGTCCAGGCTTGAGAATGATGTCATCAAATTGGGCTGCCTCGGTCAGCCGTCCTTCGGCTCGGACGCTGATCTGGAACGCCTGATTCGCGGGAGCAGGCTCCTGCCCGATTTGTCCGGCGGCGATCTGCACGTTCTGCTGCTGCAGGGCTGAGACGACATCTCCAGCAGTCAAACCCCTAGCTGCCAGACGGGAAGGATCAAGCCACAGCCGCATGGAGTACTTGCGCTCGCCAAAGATCTGCACATCAGCGACGCCATGAATGCGCTTGATAGCGTTCTTGATGTAAATGTCAACGTAATTGCTGATAAACAGCGGAGTATATCGATTGCCTTCGCTGTAGAACCCAATCGCCCCTATAAACGAGGTGGCCACCTTGTTGACGGTGACGCCGGTGTTCTTCACCTCGTTGGGGAGGCGACCCAATACGCCGGAGACCCGGTTTTGCACATCCACTGCAGCGATATCGAGCGGCCGGGTCAACTCGAAGACGACGGAAATCTGGCTCGATCCGTCATTGCCGCTTGTGGAAGTCATGTAGCGCATGCCTTCCACGCCGTTGATGGACTCTTCCAGGATGGTGGTTACGGACGACTCGACCGCCTGGGCGTTGGCGCCGACGTAGAACGAAGTGACGGCAACCGTCGGCGGCGCCAATTCAGGAAACTGGGCGATTGGCAGCAGCGGAATGCAGACCGCCCCGGCGATTACGATAACAAGCGAGGTGACCGTAGAAAAAACCGGGCGCTTGATGAAAAAATCAGCAAACAAAGATGGAGCCCCTTCCCTGTACCCGTCGAGAACTACTGCTGGACTTTGACGAGCATGCCGTCCGCCAGATTCTGTCCGCCGGCCACGATGACCTCGTCACCCGACTTCAGGCCGCTAATTACCCGGTAATCGTTACCCGTGATTTCACCAAGCTCCAGCGGAACCTGCCGGGCGACTTCCTTGCCGTCCTTGTGTTCTACGACGAAAGCAAAGAACTGGCCGCTCACGCGCGCCACCGCCACCACTGGAACGGTGATGCCGGGCTGCGTGCTCCAGGTCACCCTCGCCTTCACCAGTTGTTGAGAGCGCAACCGGTCGGCCGCCTGATCCACCGGAGCCTTGGCCAGTATGGTTTGGGTTCCCGTGTCCACCTGCGGAGAAATGAAATTCACCTTGGTGTCCAAGACCACGCTTCCCGCAGCGTCGAGAATCTGCACAGGGGTGCCCACTTTCAATTCCTTGGCCCGCTCCGCCGGAATAGGCAGGTACACTTCCAATCCGCTGCGCTCGTCCACGGTGGTAAGAACCGTTGTGGTACTCACCCGATCGCCCACGTGCACGGGAATGTCGCCGACAATTCCATCTACCGGGGAGTGGACCGCGAAATACCGCAGCTGAACCTTTTGCTGATCGATCTGAGCATCGAGCGACTTGACGTCGGCGTTGGCCGCCTCAAAAGCAGATTGCGCCTGGTCGAGGTCCTGCTTGCTGATCACGCCCGAGGCAAACAGGCCTTTCGCCCGGTCGTATTGCACCTTTGCGAGTTGCTGGGTCGCCACCTTTGAGGTGCGCTGCGACTCCCAGTTGGACACCGTCGCAGCCTGCCGCCGCGGATCAATCTCCATAAGGGATTGCCCCTTCTTAACTACTTCGCCCGACTTCACGGAAATTCCAACGATCCAGCCTTCTACATCGGACATGAGGGTTGCCGAGTTGCGAGACTTGATTGTAGCCACGTACTCTGAGGCATTACCCAAATCGTGCGCGCCGACCTGCTGAACCTTAACCGGCATCACCGGTAGTCCGTGCGGACCTTCCGCCGCCCCGCGATTGCAGGCAACAAGGCAGGACAACGCAACGGCGGACGCGGCCAGGATTAGCCAGTCTGCGCCGGCCCTGGCAAATGGTGAAAAACAACGACATCTGCTACTAGGCATAGGAGTTCCGAAACCCATTCGTTACTTTGAGAGTAAGTGCCAGCAACGGCTGATTGATAAGTGTTACTCCGACAAGCTTACTAAATCATCGGCCCTTTGGGGCGCGTCCTACTCTTGCCCAAATTGCTCGACGAAACAAATGCGAACCGGCAGGGCACGTTGTTCCACCAACACCTGACTTCTGGTCGCAAAAATCACGAAGTACAAAGGCCGCGGAACAGCCAGTCCGCGGCCACAGCTACCTCTCCAAAATGAAGTTACGACACCGCGGACGCGACTTTGCGCACCGCCATAGACAGCATTAGGCGCGAAACTCCTGAGGAAATGAAACTGATTCCCAACAGAACACCCACGATCCACGCGCTGTTGACCGGCCAGTGACGCCAAATCAGAATGCCCAGAAGAATAGTGAGCACGGCGTCAAACAATATCCATCCCCAGCCCTTGTGAGGTCGAAGCTGAAACGCCAGCACCAGGGCGAATATCCCGTAGATCAACAGGAACCAGGCGATGACGAGCGTCAGCGCCAGCAGGCCACCCGCCGGGTGCAGCAGGATAAAGACGCCGGCCGCAATGTACAGCAGTCCGAGCAAGATCTCCAGTATCATCTTGCCGCCGCTATGGGCGCGGAAGCCGAACACCAGTTGCACGGCTCCATTGATGATAGCCATCCATGCAACGATGTACACTGCCACGACGCCTGCTACGAGCGGACTTACGATCGCCAGCATTCCGGCCAGAATCATCACGATCCCAAGTACGATGGACCAGCCGGACGCTTTTTTCACAGTCTCCAACGCAGTTTCGGCCATATTCTCTCCTCTTTGTTTCATTTCAGCGCCGCTGACCTTGCTGCTTCAGCCGCGCGGTTGCGATACTCGAACACGACCCAAGGTCACACGAATACTGCCTCGTGCCCGCTATTGTGTCAGAACGGCCATGCGCAATCAACGCTGCAATGCAGGCGGTGCAGACTCAATCTCATCGAATTGCCGCATGTCCACTGCGACTTTTTTGCCGTGGGCTTTGCCTAGTACAAACGCACTGGCAAAGCGGCAGCCCCAGCGTACTTCGCTGGGGACAAACGAGGTGCGAGTGTGAACCGTAGCGGAAAACGTCTCGTCGAATCCGCTTAGCAACACCAGGAACTCGGTCTGCGAGGAACGCAACGATTGCTCCGTCTCGCCGTAGAGCGGGCTGGCAGTGTCAATGGGATGAACTACGGTCCAAGTGAGCGGAAGGAAAACTACGCTACTTCGCTCCAGTTGCAGCGGATAATATCGGCGCGTCCGCGCTCCGTCCGTTTCCTCGAAACGGCTCACTAGCACTTTGGCCGAGACCTCGATCAGTTCATTGGAACGAGCATTCGCCACACGGAATTCCAAGGCCGTAATGTTCTGGTAGGGAGCGATGACGGCGTGACGGCTGAACAACATCTTTGCCGTGGGTCGAGAGAACCGCGCAAAGAGCAGGCCGGTTACGATGGCGAAACCCAGCAACCCTACCAACGACTCCAGCGTCACCAAAGCATTTGCGGCAGTTCCAATCGGTACCACATGCCCGTATCCGATGGTGGAGAGCGTCTGCACGCTGAAGAAGAACGCACGCAGATACGTATGGTTCTCCATACCGGCTGTTTCGCTGCCCAGGGCCCCCGGGCCGCAAGCCAGGTAGGCGGCGGCGAACGCGGCATTCACCAGCAGGTAGAGCCCGCTCACGATTCCGAAGAACTGCCACCACGGCATCGTTAGCGTGGCATGGTAGGCGCTGAACGACGACCAGAAGCGCAGCCCCTTGCGCTCGACGTTAAAGCTGCCATCGCGGTTGAGCAGCCGCTGGTGGCTCTCTCGCGAGACCACCGCCCCAAAGCCCAGGTCACGCAGATCCTGTTCCGTCATCCGCTTGCTTCGTGCGTCGGTCGCCATCCTCCGCTCTCCTGCCGTTCTCCCCGATGGATAATGCGAGTATAACTGCACCTACAGTTCATCTTTGGATGCTTCTGGACGGCGTCGATCGCGGCCCCAAATGCAGCCTCAGCCGCTAGCCTGTTCCGATTGCGTATCTTCTGTAACTTTTCACCCCGCCGGGAATCCGACCAGTGAGGACCTGAATGACCGGCGACTGCGTTCCCGGTCGACTTTTGCCATCGTGACGATGCCTGAGAGCAAATCGGCGGTTGTGCCGCAGGAAACCCGCGATTCGAAGGACCGTGGACTGATTGCGCGTGTCCTCAGTGGCGAGCGTGAGTTGTTCCACGAGTTGGTGCGGTCGTACGAGAAGTCGCTGTACTTCGCCGCCTATTCCCTGCTGCGGAACGAGCAGGACGCCGAAGACGTGGTGCAGGAAGCCGTACTGAAGGCCCTTAAGAATCTGCACGCGTTTCGTGCGGAAGCCAAATTCAGCACCTGGTTGGTTACGATCGCGCTCAACGAGGCGCGCGGGCGCCTGCGCCACAATCGCCTGATCGAGTTCGAATCGGTCGACGAGGTGCGCGAGGAGGAATCGGGAGACTTCACTCCGGCTTTAATATCCGACTGGCGAGAGGTGCCTTCGGACGCACTCGAGCGCAAGGAGCTAGGGGATTTGCTGCGAAGTGCGATCGAAAGACTTCCTGAGATCTACCGCGAAGTCCTGTTACTCAGGGACGTGCAGGAATTCAACATAGCCGAAGCTGCCGGGGCTCTGGGCGTCACCGAGGGCGTGGTCAAGACCCGGTTGCTTCGCGCCCGGCTGATGATGCAGAAGGAATTGGCGCCCAAATTGAATCCTGGCCGGAGTGGCTTTTTGGGTCTGTTTCGGCGGCAAGCGAGGGGATCATGGTTCTAGAGTGCAAGCACGTTTGGCAGCAGATCTCGAATTACATCGACGGCAGCGTTCCGCCGGAACTGCGCGAGTCAATCGAGACGCACCTGGCCCATTGCCGTCACTGCGCCGCGGTCCTTGACTCCACGCGGAACATTCTTGTGCTGGTGGCTGACGAGCGCACCTTTGAAATCCCTGTCGGCTATAGCGAACGCCTGCATGCCCGGCTGCAACAGGAGCTCAGCCAAGGAGCCGAGCGGTAATCGGGGCCGCCTCTGCGGCAATGTAGAGGCTCAGCTCGTGGTGATACCAGGGGTGAGTGACCACTTCCGCCAAGACCAGCATCAACGTCAGCACTGCCAGACCTAACTGGAGCCAGCGGCGTCGGCGTTGCTGTGCCGTCAGTGGCTGAAGGCGCCAGGCAGCCGAGGGGTTTCGGCGAATCTTTTCTTCGTTCCAAAGCAGAAGTAGGCTGAGCAGCGCGCCAATCGTGCCTACCGCGAGAAACGGGATTCGTAACGCGCTGCGATGAAAGCCCTGCGCCGGGCCGCCAGCGGTGGCCGCGATTACCGAGCTCAGTCCGAGGGCCACTCTCACGCCGCTTAATCCCACCGCGAATACGCAGAGGCTCTCGGCAGCCGCGAGCGCAAGAGATCCCCAAGTCAGGAGGGTTGCCGCGTATTTTGACTTTTTCTCAGCCACTCAGCTTCCCCGCAATCCGGGAACAGTGATTCTAAACTGCGACGCATTAAGTTGGCTCTGCACACTTGGCAGAGCGCCGTCGCTGTCGGAAAATGACTGGGTGTCGAATGAACAGGTCACTTCGGTATCTCCCGCGCACCTAGCCACCGGCGAACTGGTCCGCCTGGTGGATGACTTCTGCGAAGCCAAGACCCTACGCAAACGGACTACCTCCCTCGTCCGGCTGGTGGCGTGGATGCGCAAGTCGGGCGCTTCCTCCGCTGACCTGGCGGGCCTGGAAGGATTCGTCGAGTACCTGGAGAACGACGCGGACACTCGGGCCCGGTTCCAGCCGGCCTTTGCGGAATTGCTCTCCGAGATGGACTCGGTACCGCTGTTCTCCGAGGCCGGAATTCCTTCGGACCATAGCTTCACCTCCGAGATCGGAAAACGCCTGTCGGCCCGCGTGCTGCCCTCAGCGCGTGAACAATCGGACGCCGCCAAGCTGGTGGTTACTTTGTACCCCAACGCGAAGAGCGTCGAGCGCTTTATGGCGAGCCCGCCAGAACTGTTCCAGCGTTTGTTCGCCGTCCTCGCCGCCCCGGACAATCATGATGTCGTCAGCCGCCAGCGCTCGGACATGAAGGAAGCACTGCGTTTACTAGCCTCGCGGGTCAGCGCCCTGGGACTTAGTCCGGAAGTCCGCGCCCGCAGTTCCAACTGCGGCATCTCCGAATCGCCTTTTTATCAGATCATATCCGCCACGGAAGACCTGATTCACGCCGTAGGCAGCGAAACATCGGCCGCCGCAGGGGCGCGGTGGCGGGGCGTCGTTCACCGCTGCCGAAGCGAGATGGTGCAGGTCCACCAGCACATGGAAAACGCCGGGGTCAGTGTCGAGTTGATTTTCGACTTGCGCAAGATATCGACGTGCCTCGTCCGCATGGAAGCCATCGTGGGTGTTCTCGCTGCTGAAAACGGCGAAGCCAGTCTTCGGGCGATTCATCGGCTGCTCGGCCGGCTGATGGAAGGCCGACTCGCTGATCTCAGCTTAGGTTCCTTGCTGAGCGAAAACCTCAACCTGATCTCCCGCAAGATGGTGGAACGAACCGGCCACAGCGGCGAGCACTACATTGCCCACAATCGCGCGGAGTACTGGCACATGTGGGCCGCCGCGCTCGGAGGTGGCCTGCTTACCGTCATCACTGCCGCCATTAAGCTCCGCATCTACGACTTACACGCGGCCCCTTTCGTCGAAGGCTTTGCTGCCGGAACCAATTACGCAGTCAGTTTCATCTTCCTGCAGATTTTCGGCTTAGTGTTGGCCACCAAGCAGCCCGCGGCCACCGCAGCCACATTCGCCGGAATCATTCGCGAAAACCGGGGTGTCGAGCGCGAACACAAGCTGGCGGACTTTGTGTCGCGCATCACCAGTACGCAACTGGCCGCAGCCCTCGGGAATGTTTTCGCGGTGGGTATAGGAGCACTCTTTTTTGAACGCCTATGGATGCTGGTGTTCTCGGAGTCGTACCTCGCCCACGAAAGCGCGACCCGCGTGTACGAAACACTCAATCCTACTTCGTCGGGTACAGCCCTGTTCGCCATCGAAACCGGAGTCATCCTATGGATGGCCGCGCTCGCCGGCGGATGGTGCGAAAACTTTGCGGTGTACTACCGACTCACCGATGCGGTTGCCCAGCATCCGCTGGGCCTGAAGGTTGGCCAGGGTCGGATGAAGAAGACCTCGCTCGTTTTGCAGCGTAACCTGGGCGGATGGAGCACCAGCATTGTGCTTGGCTACCTCCTGGGTTTTGCGCCGGTGATAGGCAAGTTCTTCGGGCTACCGATCGATATTCGTCACGTGACGCTGTCCACCGGCATGCTGGCGCTGGCGGTCGCGCATTTCGGCGCGCGCAGCGTCAGCCGCAACTGGTTCTATGCCGCTGTGGCGGGAATCGGCGTCATCTTCGTCCTGAACCTGTTTGTGAGCTTCAGTATCGCGGCTTACGTCGGCCTGCGCGCCTATGATGTCAGCGGCCGCGAACAGTGGGAGATCCTTCGCTCCCTAGTCCGGGACGGCCTCAAGTCCCCTCGGCGGTTCCTGTGGCCGAACTACATGAAACGCACAGAGCCGGCAGTGGCCGATGCGACGCCGCCTGAACCGCAGTAGCGGGTGACGAAAAACGTCTCCCAGGCAGATCCCGGGGCCCACGGCGGCAGGCTGGTCAGGACAAGTCACCTGAGTGGTATGTCAACCCCACCCAACCGCTTCCAAATATAGACCCACACTAGCGACGGGAAAAGCTCGAGCCAGACGCGCCGGTCGATGGCGAGGGAGGCTTGGTATGCCGAAATCGGGGTACCCCCTCCCCCGTATGCCACCTTGCAGAATCAACGACTTAGAAACAAATTCGTTGCAAGTTTACAGAAATAAATAAGTTATAAGTAAAGTCTTACAAACAAGGGAGTTAAGTCTTCAATTTCGGGTTTCTTGATACCGGTGTTTGACTGTTCTTTGAGCGATTCCGCACAAACGCTTAGAAACAAACGGGTTATAGGCAAAGTCTTGTTATCAAAGAACTTAGCTGGCAGGTCTCTCGACTGTGGAGGGGCCTCGCCTTGGCGCCTGAGGGGCCAGCCAGAATCAGAGATACAGCAGCGGGTGTGGCAGGGGCAACGGAAATCGGCACGCTCACGTGACGAAAGTAACCAAATTTTCCCAAAGTGGGACGAAGCCCTCGCCGCCGGTTCTACTGGGTAGCGAGGGCAAGTACCGGAAAGGCTACCAGACGACGCAGCGTTCCGCCATCGCTCGCACCATCGGACTTCCCTCTTTGCAGGCGAACGTCTTCTGGAAAGGCGGGAAGTTCGAGAGAGGCCCGATCACGCGGTACTTGGCGACCGGATGCGGGTCGCCCTGCACCATCAAGCGCTGCGACTCGATGCGGGTCTCGTCGCCGCGGAATTGCCCCCACGCGATGAAGAACTGCTCGTCGGGAGTGAATCCGTCGATTGCGGGAGCGGGCGGCTTGCCTTTGAGCGAATTGTGAAAGGCCAGGTATGCGATCTTGACTCCTGCCAAGTCGCCGATGGACTCGCCCAGCACCAGCTTGCCGTTGTGGTGGACACCAGGCTCGATGTAGTAGCCGTCAAACTGGTTGACCACGCAAGCGGTCTTGGCTTGGAACTTCTTCAGGTCCTCCGCAGTCCACCAGTTGTTGAGGCGGCCCTGGGCATCGAACTGGGCGCCCTCGTCGTCGAAGCCGTGGCTGATCTCGTGGCCAATGACCACTCCGATGGCGCCATAGTTCACGGCGTCGGTAGCATTCATATCAAACGCAGGTGGCTGCAGAATACCAGCCGGAAACACGATTTCATTCTTCAGCGGGTTGTAGTAGGCGTTCGAGGTCGGCGGCGTCATGCCCCAGCGTCCACGATCGACCGGCTTGCCGATGGTGGAGAGATTGTCGGCCACAACGAACTTGGCCGCCGCTTCGACATCCCCAAAGTAGTCGCCGCGGGTGATGTTGAGGTGGCTGTAGTCCTTCCACTTGTCGGGATAGCCGACCTTGATGTCGATGGTCGAGATCTTTTCCTGGGCCTTCTTCTTGGTTTCCGGGCTCATCCAGTCAAGCTGGTTCACCGTCTCGCTCATGGCGGCGACGATGTTAACGATCATCTCTTTCGCGCGGGCCTTGGCGGCGGGCGGGAAGTAGCGGGCGACGTATTCCTGACCAACGGCCTCGCCGAGGTAGTCGTCGGTGGCTGTGGCGCAACGCTTCCAGCGCGGCTTGATTTCGCTGAGGCCAGCCAGTTGCTTCTGGTAGAAGTTGAAGTTCTCGTCCACGAAGGGCTGTGAGAGATACGGGGCGGAATCATGGATTACATGCCACTTCAGGTAGGTCTTCCAGTCAGCGAGCGACGCCGAGGCGAGAAGTTTATTGAACTCCTCCATGAATTTCGGCTCCTCAACGTTCAGCGGAATCGTAGGCAGCTTGGCCTGGTCGAAGAACCCCGTCCAGTCGAACTTCGGAGTCATCTTCTGCAGTTCGGCAAAGGTGGTCTTGTGGTCGACGGCCTGGGGATCGCGCAATGCGACGTTGTCGAGTGACGCCTTGGCCAGTTCGGTCTCGAACTGCATCACCGAGGTTGCAGACTTCTGGGCCTCGGCGTCGCTTAAGCCAGCGAGCTTGAACATGTTCGCGACGTGAACCAGGTATTCGGCGCGTGCCTTCTGGAAGCGTTCTTCCGGCTTCAGGTAGTAGTCCCGGTCAGGCAAGCCCAGTCCGCCGGCCGCGATGTCGGCGATCACCTGCGTGGGATTGTGGGGGTCCGAGGTGGGACTCAGCGCAAACGGCGCCGCAATGCCTTCGTCCTGCAGAGTGCCGATTATCTTCTGGACACCAGCCTGGTCTTTGAGGGAGTCAATTTCGGCGAGCCGGGGCTGCAGCGGGGTGGAACCGGCTTTGTCGACCGCCGAGGTGTCCATGCAGGCGGCGTAGAAATCGCCGATCAACTGGTTGACGCTTCCCTTGGGCTGGTCAGTCTTGGCGGCGGCATCGTCGAGGATGCTGCGCAGTTTCTCCTTGTTGGTTTCGCCTGCCTGCCAGCGGCGGCTCCAGCGATCCATCGAGGCCGGAATAGGGTTGTTGGCCCGCCACGCTCCGTTGGAATATTCGAAAAAGTCGGTGCAGGGGTCGGCCTTTTTGTCGATGTCGCTAACCTGAATTCCCTGCTGGCTTTGGGCAAACAACGAAGTGCAAGACAGAACCGTGCTCAAGATAATGCCTGCGAGACGCATAACGCTCCTTGAAATGCTCAGACTGCTCCGAGCGTCATTGTATCCAGCCTGGGCACGGTAAGTAACTTTCCCGCAAAGATTGAGAGAAATGTGGAGGACAAGGACCACAGGGGCTAAGCAGGCTACTGAAGAAGTAGAAACGACTCACGCCTCGCGGACTAAAGTCCGCTCGGCGGGGAAAATCCAAAGAACTAGTCGGCACGACTGAAGTCAAGCCCTGCCACGAATCGTCGTGGCAGCAAGTTTCTTCCGCAAGGTGTTCAGGCGACGCGGCGGGAGCGGGCACGAATGCGCTGGACGGCGCGATCGACCACGGCGATGACTTCGTCGGCCAATTCTGCAGAGCGGTTTTCGCGCAGACGGCGGCGGGCCTTGTCAGCCCTGAACCATGTGGGATTGCGGTGGTCCTCTTTGGGATCAACCAGGCGCTCGACTTCGCACAGGTGAGCCTGCACGGTCACCACGTCGCGGCCGGAACGGAAATGCTCGCGCTTGGAGTGGAAGTACCAGTGGAAAGGCTCGTGCTCGATGCGACCCTTGACGCCGGCTTCCTCGTAGGCTTCGCGCGCGGCGGCAGCGGCATGGGTAACATCGTCGTCAACCCCACCCTTAGGAAAAGTCCAGCGACCGCTGCGGGTGCGGACGAGCAGGAACTCCGGCTCGTCATCCTTGAGCCGATAGCAAACTGCCGCCACGTGAACGCGTTCGCCTGTGAATCGTGTGTGGAAATCTTCCGCCTCGCGCGCTCCGGCGAGGACGTCGGAAAACAGCGATTTGGCCAAGTCCGCCATCAGGGTTCCCCACGAGCAGGCTGCCATCCGAACTCGCCTGCTAACTATTTAGTATCCCCGAACCACGGATTTTGCACTGTTAAACTTCGGTAAATGAAGGGGATGTATCAGTTGAGTGAACAGGGTGGCAAAGCAGATACTCCGCCGCCCAAAGCTGCCGTGGGGCAACTTTGGACGGCGGGCGCGGTTGTGCGATTCGGCTAGCGCGCGGAGAAGCGGTAAATCGTGGTGGAATGGAAAGTCTGTCCGGGCTTCAACTCCGTTGTGGGGAACGCCGGGTGGTTAGGGGAGTCAGGGTAGTGCTGGGTCTCCAGGCAGAAGCCGAAGCGCCGCTTGTAAACCATGCCGCCCTTGCCGGTAACCGTACCGTCGAGGAAATTTCCGGTATAGAACTGAATGCCGGGCTGGTCGGTGAGTACTTCGAGCACGCGGCCCGTCGAGGGATCATAGGCCTCCGCCGCAAGGAAGAGACATCTTGCCGTCGCCGTCGAGCACCCAGTTCTGGTCATAGCCGTGGGCAAGCTTCAGCTGCTCGTTGTCGGCTGCAATGCGCGAGCCGATCGACGTCGGGGTGAGGAAATCAAACGGCGTACCGGCGACCGGCGCGAGTTCGCCCGTGGGGATCAGGTTGGCGTTCACTGGCGTATAGCGGTGCGCATTGATTTTGATCACGTGACCGAGAATGTCGCTGTTTCCCTGCCCGTGCAGGTTGAAGTAGGAGTGGTTGGTCAGGTTCAACACGGTGTCGGCATCGGTGGTGGCGGAGTACTCGATGCGCAGTTCGTTGTCAACGAGGGTATAGCGCACGGTTGTGGTTAAGGTTCCCGGAAAACCCTCCTCACCGGCCGGGCTGACATAAGTCAGTTCGATGCCGTCCTTGATTTCCTTTGCGGTCCAAACCTTCTTGTTAAAGCCGTCAATGCCGCCGTGTAGCGCGTTGTCACCGTCATTCTTCGGCACGTGATAGGTCTTGCCGTCGAGTTTGAAGCTGCCACCTGCCAGGCGATTGGCATAGCGCCCGATGATGGCGCCCATGTAAGGCTTGTTGCCGCTCTTCACGTATCCATCGAGGCCGTTGAAGCCCAGCACGATGTCAGCAACATCTGCCGTTGCGGTCGCGAGTTTGAATAGACTGCACGATGCCGCCGTAAGTCAGGATCTTGACGGTCAACTGCTGGTCCGTGAGCGTGTACAGTTCGACCTTTTTGCCGTCGGCTGTTCCTGCGGGCTGTTTGGTTATTTCCATTCCGAGCATTTGTGCCGTCATGGCCAGTAACACCAAGGATACGAATATCGATTTCATAGGGTCTCCGCTTGCGCAGTATAACTCGCTGCCTTGCCGTGCTGCCGGCAACCGGCCCTACGACGACACTTTCCGCGGCGAAAACTTCAGGCTGTACAAAATGCCCAGCACGAGCAGCACCGCTCCCCACCATAGGTTGGCATGCAGGCGGAACAGCACCACGGGGTTGGCCGGCGGGTAGAACCACTCCCACACGCCCACGCCGAAAATCAGCGCGCCGTTCACCAGGAGCGAGACGCCCACAAAGAACCAAATCGAAATGCCGCCACCTTTTCGCATGATCGCTCCTTACCACATCCAGATATTGAGAATTACGAAGACCACAGCCACGATGACGGCCCAGAAAATCGGCCGTTCCCAAAGTGCCATGTCGCCTTCGTGCGGGATAGGCGTGACACCGTAGACCAGTCCAACCAGTTCGGTGTCGGGCTTGGGCTTGGTGAGCAGACTGACCACCACCGTCACCAGAACGCAGACGATCCATGACCAGAGAGCGCGATACATGTTCTCGGCCATGTCCTTCGCGTTCGGCGACAGGGCTACGTAGCGCAGTGCCGTAGGATCAACCTTTACCCAGGCCCACATGCCGATGGATGAAACCGTCCCCGCCAGCAGGCCCCAGAAGCCGCCTTTGGGAGAGCAGCGCTTCCACAGCATTCCCAACACCACGGTGCCGAACAGTGGAGCGATGAAGAAGCTGAACAGCGCCTGCACGTAGTCCATGATGCTGAGGAACGACATCACCAGGTAGGCCGTGCCCACGGAGATCAGGACGCCGATGATGGTCGTCCAGCGGCCCATGTTGACGTAGTGCTCGTCGCTGGCGTCTTTTCTTGATCAGGGCGCGGTAGATGTCGTAAGTCCACACGGTGGTGAACGCGCTGACGTTGCCCGCCATGCCCGACATGAAGCCGGCAATCAGCGCGGTGATACCCAGTCCCAGCAAACCGGGGCCGGCGTAGCGCGCCAGCATCAGCGGCAGCACCTCGTTGTAGCTGTGTCCGCCGGATGCGATTGCCGCGCCCTCACCCACCAGCTTCTGCGGCAGCACGGCCAGGGCCATCAGTCCCGGCAGGATCGACAATGAACGGCACGAACATCTTGAACGCCGCGCCGATAATCGGAGCCATCTTGGCCGCGCGCAGGTCTTTTGCCGACAACACGCGCTGCACCACCAGGAAGTCGGTCGTCCAGTAGCCGAACGAGATGACGAATCCCAGGCCAAAGACGATTCCGGTCCAGTGGATGCCCATGGGGTTGTCTTTGAACGACCCCAGCGTGGACCACAGGTGCGTGTATTCGGACGACGCGCGCACGGCAATCTCGGCCTTCAGGTTTGTCCAGCCGCCGGCCTCGATCAGTCCCATGACGGGAATCACCAGCGCGCCCGCCCAGATGAGAATGAACTGCAAGACTTCATTGAAGATGGCCGAGCGCAGGCCGCCCAAGGCCACGTAGACCGCCACCGTGATCGACGACACCCAGATGCTGAAGTTGATGTCCCAGCCCAGCACAACCTTCATCACCAGCGCCATGGAGTACATGTTGATGCCGCTCATCAGGACCGTCATGAAGGCGAACGACACGGAGGCGAGCGTACGCGACGACTCTCCGAAGCGCAGCTTCAGGTAGCCCGGCACCGAGTGGGTTTTGGAGATGTAGTAGAACGGCATCATCACCAGGGCCAGGAAAAGCATCGCCGGAATGGCGCCGATCCAGTACCAGTGGGTCGCCAGGATGCCGTACTGGTAGGCCGCCGCCGCCCAGCCCATCAGCTCCAGCGAACCCAGGTTGGCGGAAAGGAAGCTGAGGCCGGCGATCCAGGCCGTCATCTCGCGGCCCGCCATGAAAAAATCTTCGCCGGTGCCCGACTGGCCTTTGAGATACCAGCCAATAGCCAGTACCAACGCAAAGTAAAAGGCGATGATTACCATATCGACGCCAGACAGATGCACCAGCCGGTCGGCGACAAACAGAGCTGCAATCTGGGTCATCAGGACTTCCTTGCCTGCCGTGGAGAAATAGGCTGCAATCCCTTATCGTGTACGTACACGAACAACGCTATTGAAGCCTTCCCGCGAATGTCAACCGTGTTCTTGCGGGCCACATGACTTTCGCATCCGGTACGGTATCATGACTAGCATGCTTCTTACCGCGCGTGCGATGCTCTTCGACCTCGATGGCGTTCTGGTCGACTCCACCCCGGTTATCACTCGCATCTGGGAAAAGTGGGCCGTCGAGCATGGATTTGAGCCGGAAAAAACCGCCCGTGAAGCCCACGGCCGCCCCAGTTTCGAGTCCATCCGCGAGTTGTTGCCCGACGGCGACCACGAGGCCCTGAACCGCGACCTCGAACAGCGGGAAATCGACGACACCGAGGGCGTGGTCGCCTTGCCCGGCATCGTGGAACTCCTCGCTTCCCTGCCTCCCGAGCGCTGGGCTATTGTCACTTCCTGCAGCAGGGCCCTGGCCGAGGCGACGAATTCGCGCGGCGGCCGGACTACAGGTCCCGCGCAAACATGGTTACATCCAGCGACATCACCAACGGCAAACCGCATCCTGAGCCTTACCTTCTGCGGCGCCCACATGCTGGGTTTCTCTGCGGACGATTGCATCGTGGTCGAAGACGCGCCCGCAGGAATACGGTCCGGCAAAGCGGCGGGAGCGCGGGTCATGGCGCTGCGCACGACGGCGGGCGACGCGGAACTGCTCGCTGCCGGCGCCGATTGGGTCATCGACGATTTCAAATCACTGAAGGCGAATCTCGATCCCGAAACCGGTCTGCTGCGGATCTCGATCGATTGACGAGGAAGGCGCCACGTTGAGGCGGGCCCGGTCCGTCTGCTAGCGTGAGTAGTTTGCCTGGAGACTCCATGACTCGCTATCGGGTTCACGCCATCCTTCTGCTCTTGTTCAGCTGCTGGACGGTCCTGGCTTGCGCCCAAACCTACCCGCACCTTCGCCCCCTATGTAGACATGAGCAAGATGGCGGACCGCCTGGTCCAGATTCAGGCCGCACTCCAGGGTACAGACATTGACTCTGGCCTTCGTGATTTCCGGCAACGGCTGCGAACCTAGCTGGGGGAGGGACCGCACCGATCACGGCTGACAGCAAGATACTTTGCCGAAATCGCTCAACTGCGCGCGCACGGCGGTGACGTCTTCATCGCCTTCGGCGGATACGACGGTCTGGAACTCGCTCAGACATGCAGCGACGTTCGCAGCTTGCAGGCGGCATATCAAACAGTGATCGACAAGTACAAGCTGAAGATCATTGACCTCGACATCGAACACACAGCCATCGAAGACCCTGTCTCGATCGATCGCCGCAGCCAGGCGTTGACAGCACTCGCCGCCGCCAATCCAGGGCTGCAGATCAACTACACGCTTCCCGCGACTGCCGGCGGGACTGACCGATCTGTCGGTCAACGTGATCAAGAGTGCCGTGAAATTCGGCACGCCTGTCGCCATCGTGAATCTCATGACCATGGACTACGGCTCGCCGGTGCTGACTGGAGCTATGGGACCGAACGCGGTCTCAGCGGCTGGAGCGCGCTTTGTGTCAGTTGAAGTCGCTGGGAGTGAACGCACGTATCGGAATCACTCCGATGATCGGCGTTAACGATTCAGCCGGCGAGACATTTACTCTCGAAGACGCGCAAGTCGTGGTGAACTATGCGCTGGCCAACAGCGACAAGATAGCACTGCTTTCCTTCTGGTCCATCGGGCGCGATAACGGCGTCTGCTCCGACGACGGTCTCGCCGCTGTGCAGCGGGATCACGCAAAAAGACTGGGACTTCACACGCATCTTCCAGAAGTTCGCGCAGTGACCAGGGTATAGGCGCTTACCCCATCGTTACGACGATGTCATTCACGGAGCCCGCTCGCTGTGGCGGCAATCGGCATAGTCACGGGCTTTCCGTTCAGTGTCGCCGACTTCACGCCTTTCTCCACGCCGTCCGGATTCTGCACCGCGATGTGGTACGTCGCGCCGCGCCACTGGCGCGTGACCTCGAACTGCTTCCAATCGCGCGGGAACGCACGGGTCGACGATCAGGCCGTCGAATGTCAGGCGCACGCCGAGAATCCAGCGCGTGACCGCGGTGTAGTTCCAGCCGCCGCTGCCGGTGAGCCAGGGATGGCGCGCGCGGCCGAAGGCGGTGTGGTCGCTGCCCATCACGAACTGGCAGTACGAATACGGCTCGGCCTCGCGCACCTCGATCTTGTCGTTCTGGTTGTAGGGCAGCAGCGAGTCGTAGAACTTCATGGCGCGCTCGCCGCGGCCCAGCTTGCATTCGGCAATCACCGCCCAGGGATTGGGATGGCTGAAGATCGCCGCGTTCTCCTTGATGCCTTTGTAGACGCGGCCGACGAAGCCGATGTCGTCATTGGGCTTGGAGAACGCCGGCCACAGCAGGTGAATGCCGTAGGGCGAGTACAGGTACTTGTCGACCGCGTCCATGGCTGAGCGGCCGCGCTCGGGCGACGCGGCATCCGGATACCACCGCCCAGGTGTTGCTCTCGATGAAGACCTTGCCTTCTTCGTTCTCGCGGCTGCCGACCTTCAGGCCCTTCGCCGTGATGCCGCGGATGTACCACTCGCCGTCCCACAGTTCGCGTTCGCAGGCTGCTCTCACCTTGTCGGCCATGGCCGAGTACTTCGTCGCGTCGGCGGTGCGGCCGAGGTACTGCGCGGCCTCGACGAAGGCGCGCAGCGCCCAGTGGTGCAGGAACGACACCATGGCGCTTTCGCCGCCGCCGAGGTTCAGGCAATCGTTCCAATCGGCGCGCAGGCCCTTGCAGATCCCGGTCGCGCCGACTTGCTCGGCGGAGAAGTCCAGCGCGCGCTTCAGGTGCTCGTAAACCGTGGCCTCGCCCTCGTCGGCGAACGGCACCACTTCGTCGAACAGCGCGAGTCTCGCCGGTTTCCTTCACGTACTCGCAGATGGTCACCACCAGCCACAGCGCGTCGTCGGAGCAGACGTGCTCCAGGCCGTGGATCATCTGCTTGCGATCGGGAGCGTGCGGCAATCGTCGGCGACTTGAACTCCGGCGTCTTCTGCTTCTCGGGGTCGAACCAGTCGGGATCGAACAGGTGCAAGCCCGTATCCCGGGCTCACCTGCCCCTTGAGCAACTCGATGATGCGCTGGCGGCACTTGCCGGATTGGTGTGGACGACGCTCATCACGTCCTGCGACGTGTCGCGATAACCCAGGCCGGTGCGGCCGCCGACTTCGATGAACGAGGCGAAGCGCGACCACACCACGCAGGTCTCCGCCTGGTAGAGCGTCCAGGTGTTGATCATGGTGTCGAGGCCTTCATTGGGCGTCTTGCACTGGAAGACATCGAGCTTCTTGCTGCCAGTACTGCGCGCAGAGCGGCGAAGGCGCGTCGACGGTCGCCGGGTTCGGAATACTTGCGCTGATCTTCTTGCCTTCGGCGCGCGGGCCGACGCCCGAGCATGAACATCAGCCGCATTTCTTCGCCGGGAGCGATGGTCAGTCGCTTGTGCAGCGCGCCGCAGTGGTTGCCGCCGAGCTCCGAACAGCCGTGACACTCGCCGCCGCTCCACCGCGATTGGATTCGTCTCGGTGCGGTAGCTGCCGAGGAACTTGTCGCGCACGCAGTCGTAGCTGTCGGGCTCGAAGCTGGACGTCAAGTAATGAAAGGTCCAGGGCTCGTAGAAGAAGTCGTACTCGATGACGCCGTCCGCGTAGCTCGAGCCGCGGCGTAGAGGCTCATCTGCAGGTTCTGGTTGTCGATCTCGATGTGGTGAAAGGAGAACTCGACGTAGGAGAAGACACTCAGCTTGCGCGGCTTGGCGCCGGTGTTCCGGATGCGCACGTCCCACAGCTCGACGTCGTCGTCGATCGGGATGAACAGGGTCTGCTCGGCCTTGACGCCGCTGTAGTCGCACGAGAACTTGGAGTACGACAGCCCGTGGCGGCACTCATACTTCGCGCTGTTCAAGTCTTTGCCCACCGGCTGCCAGGAGATCGACCAGTACTCGCCCGTCTCGTCGTCGCGCAGGTAAACGTAGTGGCCGGGACGATCGAGCGGCACGCCGTTCGGCCGGAAGCGCGTGATGCGCTGATGCTCGGCGTTCTTGTAGAACGAATAGCCGCCCGCATTGTGCGAGATCACCGTGCACAGGTCGCGCACGCCGAGATAGTTCGTCCAGGAGACGGGCACGTCCGGCCGTTCGATGACGTACTCCCGGTTCGCATTGTCAAAGTAGCCGTAGCGCAAACGACCCTCCGCTTTTCGCTCTTCGCTATTTGCCCAAGACAGTAACGGGCGACACCACGACCGACCTTACTTACCGTTCTCGCCGTTACGAACTGGCGCAGCCACTGCAGCAGTTCCTTCGCCTTCTCGGGCGAGTCGGCCTCCACCGCCAGCCGCAGCACCGGCTCGGTGCCGGAGAACCGCAGCAGCGCCCAGTTGTCGTTTTCGAGCAAAAGCTTGGTGCCGTCGATGTGCGAGATGCTTACCACCGGGTAGGGCCCGATGTGGCTGCTGGGCGCTTCTTTCATCCGCTTGGGCACGGCAATGCGCATCTCCGGCGTCGCGGGCAGGCTCTCTTCCACGTAGTACAAGCGGCCGGTCAGCCATAGACCCGCTCCAGCAAGTTCCGAGATCTTCTGGCCCGGTCCTCGCCAGCATCTCCACCACCAGCGCGCAGGCGAAGATGCCGTCTTTGCCCAGGATGTGGCCGCGAATCGTCAGTCCGCCCGACGACTCGCCGCCCAGCACGGCATTGTGCTCCACCATGGTGGAAACAATGTGTTTGAAGCCCACCGGCGTCTCGTAACACTGCTCGCCCAGCTTCTTCGCCAGCCGGTCGAGCAGGTGAGTGGTCGAAAGGTTTCGCACCACGCCGCCGCGCTCGCCGCGCACCTCATGCAGGTACCAATACAGCAGCAGCAGCATATCGTTGATCGAGATGTACCGCCCGCGCTCGTCGAGGATGGCGATGCGGTCGGCGTCGCCGTCCATGGCCAGCCCGAGATCGTAATTCCCTTCCTGCATCTCGGAGCTCAGCAGGCGCAGCGCTTCCTCGTTGGGCGCCGGCGAGCGTCCTCCGAACAACGGATTGTGGCGCTCATGAATGAACGTCACCCGGCAGCGCGCTTCGGTCAGCACCGTGCCCAGCGTGAGCTGGCCGACGCCGTACATGGGATCGACGATGACCTTCAGCCCCGCTTTGCGAATCTTGTTGAGGTCGATCAGCTTCTCGACCGCATCGACGTACTCATTGGTGAAATCGCGCTTTTCGACGATGCCGGCATCTTCGGCCAGATCGAGTTCCAGCTTGATTACGTCGTCGTGGCTGAGCGCGTTCGCTTCTGTCTCGATCTGCCGCGTCTCGTCGTCGAGCAGAAGCGAGCCGTCGCCGTGAAACACCTTGAGCCCGTTCCACTCCGGAGGATTGTGGCTGGCGGTAAACACCAGGCCGTATGCCGACCCTGCGACCGCCGTCGCGTAGGTAATCAGCGGCGTGGGCGCGTCCTCCGACTGCGAGAATGGCCGGAATATCGTTGCCCGCGAATACCTCGGCGGAGGCCTCGGCCGCCTGCTGCGACAAGAAGCGCCGATCGTATCCGATGATGACGCCGCGCTTCTCGACTGACCTGCCGCGTGATCTCGTTGGCCAGCGCCTGCGACAGGCGGCGGACGTTGTGCAGCGTGAAGCCTTCGCCGATGAGCGCCCGCCAGCCGCCGGTGCCGAAGGCGATGAGGTTCTGTTCTTCCTGTCGCCGCGGCCGGTATAGCCGCTTTTGCAGGATGAATTCCGCGCGCTCAAAGTCTGCGTCTGAATTGATCCCCTGCACCTCGTCCTGGTCGTAAAGCTGGTAGCTCTCTACCTTCAGTCCCGACCGGATCAACTGGTGCACGCAATCGGTCAGGCGGTAGTCGCCGTCCACCGGAGAGGGCGAAAGCGTCTGCAGCGCGCTCGCGATGACGTTCGCATTGACGACGTACGCGCCCACGTTGATCTCGCGAATGGCCCGCACCTCGGCCGAGGCTTCGGTGTCCTCGATGATGTCGATGATCTGCCCGCCCGCATCGCGGATGATTCGCCCGTACGGCAAGAGCTTGTCCACCACAGCAGTGAGTAGAGTCAGGTGCGCCTGTTTCAGGCGATGCCGGTTGAGCAGTCCCAGGATCGACGCCGGGCGGAACAGCGGCGTGTCGCCGTAGAGGATGAGCAGGTTGCCATCGAACTCAGGAAGCGCTGCGCACACCCGCCGCACGGCGTCGCCAGTACCGCGGGGTTCTTCCTGCTCCACATAGTGAAACTTGGGACCGAGCTGAGCGCGTACTTCCTGCTGCCGGTAGCCCACCACCACATAGACATCGCTGGGTGCGACCACTTGCAGCGCGTTCTGCAGAACGTATTGCAGCACCGTCTGGTCGCCCAGCTTTGCCAGCACCAGTGGTTCGCCGGCTACGGTGTTGGCATCCTTGCCCGCCGCCAGAATCGCTGCCTTCAGCAACTTTTCGCCTGCCTCGTTCTCGTTCGCCATAACAGCCGTTCCTGTTCCCTTCGTTATTGAGCCAGCTCGGCATCGGCCGCTGCTGGCCTCGGCCCGTATATGGGGACAAACCGCGCCAACACCATCGCCGGCACCGCTGAAATCAAGACCCACAAGAAGAAGCGTTCATACCCGATCTTCATTTGCACCCAGCCGCTGATCGCACCGGGCAAGACCAGTCCGAGGTTCATCAGCGAATTGGCAAAGGCGTAATGCGCCGTTTGATATTTTCCTGGCGCAATTTCCTGCATCATCAGCAGCATGACGCCGACGAAGCCGAACCCGTAGCCGAACATCTCCAGCGACATCGCAAGCCCGATCAGCACGTGACTGGTGGGCATTTCGGTGCTCAGGTAGAAGTAGGTCAGCATTGGCAGATTCATCACCAGGATCAACGGCAGCAGCGCCCGCTTCAGCCCCAGCCATGCGGCAAAGTATCCGCCCAACACGCTGCCCACGATGAACGCCGCGGTGCCGAACGTTCCGTAGATGGTTCCGAACTGCGCCGTGGTCAGCCCGATGCCGCCGTCGGCCCGCGCCGCCTTCAGGAACAGCGGTCCGACCTTCACGACCTGACCTTCCCCTGCGCGATAGAGAAAAACAAAAAGCAGAAGAAACCAGATATTCGGTTTCTTGAAGAAACTCACCACCACGTCCCAGAACGTAGCCAGCATCTCGTGCAGACTGCGCGAATGACGTTCCTCGCCTCCCGCCGGCAGGACCCGCGAGTGAAACAAGCTCAGCACAACCAGCGTGATACCCACGGCACCGAAGATGATCATCCACGCTCGCACCACCGGCATGCGGTTCTCCAGGTACCCGGCCAGAATGAGCAGGCCTCCCTGCGAGACGAAGCGAGCGATGTTATAGAAGCCGCCCTGCCATCCCGCATACGCCGCCTGCTGCCGGGAGCTCAGACTGGCGATATACAGGCCGTCAGCCGCAATGTCGTGGGTGGACGAGCAGAAGGCAATCATCGCAAGCAGGGCTACGCTGTAGCGAAAATAGCCCGGCAGCGGCAGACATAGACGCCAGCAGCCCCAGGCTCAGCCCGCCGGCAAACTCCATCAGCACGACGAAAAACTTCTTCGTCTTGTACATCTCGAGGAACGGGCTCCACAGCGGCTTCAGCGACCACGGCAGCCCCAGCAGGCTCACCGTAGCGGTTATCGTCATGTTCGACACGCCCATGCGCGAATAAAAGATCAGCGCCATCATATTGACGGCGTAAAACGGCAGTCCTTCGGCAAAATACAGGGTCGGAACCCACAGGCTGGGGCTGAATCGGCTGCTGCGCAGCTCGGTGGTCATCGAGTCCTTTCGTCTTTCGCCGCGGGCTTACGAACGAAGAATGCATGTGCACCCGGCACTGCCACCATACAAGACACGCCGAAGTAGCTCAAAGCAGTCCTGCCTTTCGCAATCGACCATAAACGATCACAATCGAACATAACGCACCAGCTGCCGCAAAACGCAAGCACCACCGAGCCCTGATCGGCTTCCTGCTATGCTCAAAAGAGTCCCCACCAAAGGAATCGCCAAGTACTTGCCGCCGATACTGAATGCCCAGGGCCTTTCGAAACGCTTCGGAGCCGATCCGCTCTTTGAAGGAATCTCGTTCATCATCCAGGAACGCGACCGGATCGGCTTGATCGGTCCCAACGGCTCAGGGAAAGTCAACGCTCCTGCGCATCCTTTCCGGCGAGATATCGCCTGACACCGGAGATGTTGCCCTGCGCAAGCGCACCCGGCTCAGCTACCTCGAGCAGGAATCGCAGTTCCCCGCTGGGCAGTCGGTCCGCGACGTGATTCAAGCGGCATTGCTGCGCTCCGACGTCCCTGAATCCGAATGGGAGGCCCGCACCGGCGAAACCCTCGGGCGCACCGGCTTCGAGAACTTCGAGCAGGAAGCGGCGGCCTTGTCCGGCGGCTGGCGCAAGCGCCTCGCCATCGCTGAAGCGCTGGTGCAGCAGCCCGACATCCTCCTGCTCGACGAGCCCACCAACCATCTCGACCTTGCCGGCATCGCGTGGCTGGAAGAGTTGCTGCAGGATGCGCCCTTCGCCTCCGTCATCGTCAGCCACGACCGCTACTTCCTGGAAAACGTCGCCAACGAGATGGTCGAGCTGAGCCGCGTTTATCCCGACGGATTCCTCCGCACCAGCGGCAGCTACACGACCTTCCTGGAAAAGAAGGAAGAGTTCCTGCACGCCCAGGGCAAGCGCCAGGAGGCGCTGGAGAACCTGGTCAAGAACGAGATCGCATGGCTTCGCCGAGGGGCCAAGGCGCGCACCCGTAAGTCCAAGGCGCGCATCGGCAAGGCGCATCAACTGATGGGCGAACTGGCCGACCTCAACGCCCGCACCCGCACCGGCAGCACCGGCATCGACTTCTCGGCCACCGAGCGGCAGACCAAGCGGCTCATCGAGCTGGAAGATGTCAGCTACACCTACGCCGACCGTCCGCTTTTCTCGAATCTCGACTTCGCCATCACCGCCGGCATGCGGTCGGGCCTGGTTGGCCCCAACGGCAGCGGAAAGTCCACCCTGCTACGCCTGCTGCAGGGAGAACTCGCTCCCACCAGCGGGACACTGCGCCGCGCCGATGCGCTGCAGATCGTCTATTTCGACCAGAACCGCGAGCTCGATTCCAGCGACACTCTGCGCCGCGCACTCGCTCCCGAAAGCGATTCCGTCGTCTATCAGGACCGCGTCATTCACGTCGCATCATGGGCAGCGCGATTTCTCTTCAGCGGCGAGCAGCTCAACCAGCCGGTGGCCAACCTCTCCGGCGGCGAGCGCGCCCGCGTTCTTATTGCTCGGCTGATGCTCCAACCTGCCGATGTGCTGCTGCTCGACGAGCCCACCAACGATCTCGACATCCCGACGCTTGAGATTCTCGAAGAGAGCCTGCTGGAATATCGCGGCGCGCTGGTGCTGGTCACCCATGACCGCTACATGCTTGACCGTGTTTCCAATGTAGTGCTTGGCCTTGATGGCCTGGGCGGCGTTGGCCGCTTCGCCGACTATTCGCAATGGGAAATGTGGCAGGCTGAGCAGGTTGAGAACTGCGAAGCGTCCGAGCGTCGAGCGCTCCAGTAACGAAAGAACCACCCGCTCCAGCTCAGCCCAAGAAGAAGCTGTCTTATCTGGAAGCCCGCGAGTACGCCACCATCGAAGAACGTGTCGCCGAGGCCGAAGCCACTCTAGCCGCCAAGCAGGCAGCGATGGAAGATCCCTGCCATCGTCTCCGACCATGAGCGCATCCTGGCGGCTCATGCCGAATACGACGAAGCTCGCCGCAGCGTTGACGAACTTTACTGCCGCTGGGCCGAGCTGGAAAGCAAGCTCAGCTAGCTGGGCCGTCACTTCCCTTCCAGGGCTGCGTCCACCGTCTCGATGTCAACCAGCCCGTTGCAGCCGTAGATCGCGGGCAAGACCTTTTCCGGCGCGTACTTCCTGCGTAAATCCGCGACTTTCAGGGTCCCCGCGCGATATGCGGGAAGATACATCCTCCCCAGCAGAGGATGCCGTCCCCACGCGCCGGAGAGCTTGTCCGCGCGCTCTTCACTCACTAAGAAATCGCGCCGCAAGGTCTTGGCCACTTCTTCCTTGGCGCGCCCCTCGCCCCAGGTCATGAACGACGACTGGTTCTTGGCGTCGTCCTGCAGCAGCGCCAGCAGCACGCCGATCTGCATGTCTTCGTCGGGCAACTGCTCGATTTCCGTCACGCCGTGTGCGATGAGAATGGCGTTGTTGGCGATTCCTTCGAACAGCGTAGCCGCACGCGTGTTCATCGTGAGCACCGTCGTCTCGAACCCTGCCAGCCCGCGAAAATACAGGTTCTGCAAATACGCAAAGGTCGTGACGTGGCCCGGCACCACTTCGTGGCTTACCAGTTGCTGGAATTCAGGGAACGAAATCTGCAGCGACGCGTTGATCTCGTAGGTCGCCTCGTACTGCGGGCTCCGGTCAGCGTTCCGGGCCCGTCCCACGTAGTTCATGGAGCCGGAGAACCACGCATCCTTGATGGGCAGAAACTCGATGTTCGCCAGGGGCACGCCCGCCAATTCCTGCGGCAGATAGGGCGCAAGATGCGCCGCACTCAGCGCTTCGAACTGGGCAATCACCGCCGCGCCCATCGCCTTCACCGATCCCATCGGGACCGTCCGCTCCCGCCGCCAGGCATCCACCGCTGCCAGTAGTCCGTCGCGATCGGCCGACTTGTAGCCCGCCCGCGCCAGCAACTCGGCCACGCGGTCGCACTTGGCTTGTGGCTGAGAAGGCTCCGGGGCCCGCGCGGTCGAGGCGACGACGCAGCGCTCATACGGCACCGCCGGCCCCTTGCCCAGGATCTCCATCGCCAGGCCCCACATCACCGTCAAGCAATCTGCCAAACTCGCCAGGTAGCGGCCCCGTAGACCACCCAGCTCTGACGCTTCATGCTTCATGCCCGCAATGGCCGCCGGGATGTCCACCTCGCGCAGGTACGCGTCAAGCACGGCGCGATCCAGCGCCTTCGCCGTCACGCCGCCGCATTCGCGCAACTTCGCCGCCGAGGCCGCCGTGTAGGCCAGAGGCAGGGGCTCGTCGGAGAACCACGAGTCGGCGATAAATCGCCCGGTGCCCGACGCGCACATGACGTCGCCACCCCAAAGGGTGTCGATGCCTAGAATTGCATTCGCTATATACTTTCCTGCTTGATCCATCAGGCAGCCTTCTTTCCTTGAACTGAGCTGAACCATATATAGAGACACAGTCCGACAAACATGATGGCAGAGACGGTCTGCGATATTGGTTCGTTGCTGTAAAAGGGAGTCTGGATGAGCTCCTCCCGATATGTTGGCAGCAGACGCAGCGCTGCGCCAAAGACACCGCCCAGCGCTCCACCCGCCATTAGTCCTCCTGCGACGATGACACCCCGCTCCCGTATGGTGCGACCCTGTTCACCGTCCGTCTTGTCAGCGCGCTTGTTCACGAGGTGCGACACAAACCCGCCGACGAGAATCGGGGTGGTCAGTTGCAGCGGCAGGTAGATTCCGAGGGCGAAAACCATGGACGAAAGCCCAAGCATCTCCAGGACGACGGTAATCATGGCGCCGATCCCAAACAGAGCGTAAGCGACGGGCTGTCCGCTCATGAAACCTTCGACGATGGCCTTCAAGGCAGAGGCCTGCGGCGCGACCAGTACCTGGCGCATGTCGCCGGGGACCGCCTCTCCGAACTGAAACGCTTTGGCGAGCAGCACGATGGTCAGTCCACTGGTGATGGCTGCGGCGGCCACACCGATAAACTTCACTTTTTCCTGCGCAGACGGTGTGGACCCGATCCAGTACCCCGCCTTGAGGTCGGTGATGAACTGTCCCGAGGCACAGAGGGCGACACAAACCATGCCGGCCAGCGCCATCACAAAGAACATGCCGGTGGTTCCGGAGAGACCAAACTTAAGCAGCACGACCGCCGAGACAATCACGGTAAGCAGGGTCATGCCGGAAGCGGGATTGTTCGCGGTTGTGGCAATGGCGTTCGCAGCCACAGTAGTGAAGAAGAAGGCAAAGAGCAGGGTCAGGCCCAAACCTATGGCGAGTACGCTCCACGTGACGTGCAATTGGCCGTAAAATACAGCCACGGCGAGCGCACCCACCACCACGCCGAGAAGTATTCCGATGATGGGAATGTCGCGGTCTGTCCGTTCCATATGCGGGGCTTCGCCATGACGGAAGGCATGGAGTGCGATGCCGAATGATCCTGCAACCACCCGCAGTGACTTCAGGATGCCCACCAGTCCGGCAGCCGCAATGGCGCCCACGCCGATGTACCGCACATAGAAGCGATATATCTCTGCGGCCGTCATGTGCGAGATAGGAATCGTGGCCGGATAAACCGTCACGTCGCCCATGTGGCTGCCGACGAACCAGATCGCGGGGACCAGTACAAAGTTGACCAGCACGCCGCCGGCACAAAAGATCATGGCGATGCGCAAGCCCATGATGTAGCCAAGCCCCAGGATGAAGCTGATCGCGTCGAAGTTAAACACCATGCGATGGCGATCAACCAGGGACCGCATCACCGGGACGAACTGGAAATTCAGGTACTCCTTCCAGATGTGAAAGCTGGTGACGAAGAAGTCGTATACAGCGGCGATGCAAGTCGCTTGGAGTAAGAGCTTGGCCTGTGATCCGCCCCTTTCACCCGTGACGAGCACTTCGGTGATGGCGGTAGCCTCGGGAAAGGGAAGCTTGCCGTGTTGCTCCTGCACAAAGTAGCGACGCAGTGGGATCAGAAAGAGAATACCGAGGCAGCCGCCGGCGAGGCAGATGAAGATGGTCTGCAGCGGATGCGGATCGAGGTGAAGGATATAGAGAGCCGGGACGGTGAAGACGGCACCAGCGACCACGCTGCCTGAGGCGCCGCCGATGCCGGTCGTGATCACGTTCTCCAACACAGTGGAACGGCGCTTGTAGAGCCGGGCCAAACCGATCGTTAAAATCGAAATCGGAATCGCCGCCTCCATTCCCTGGCCGACCTTCAGGGCGGAATAGGCTGACGCGACGGTGAAGAGGACACACAGCAACACGCCCCAGCCAATTGCGCGCAGCGTGAGTTCCGGCAAGTGCGCCGTGGCGGGAACCAGTGGCTCGTATACCTCGCCCGGCTGCAGAGGTGTGTAGGCATTGGCAGGTAAGGATGTTTGTTCGAGTTCAACAGTCCGCTTTTCGACAGTGGCCATTAAGGGGTGCCCTCACGGGATTCGGCAAACCAGCGATTGTACTCAACACAGCCGTCGCCAAACTGTGACCACTTAACTCCGCGCGAGTGACGAGAAGTTTGCCATGCGGGCACAGGTTGTAAGTGCCTCGCAGCCGTACTCGCCAATAAAAACGCCGGGCTTTGACCCGGCGCTTCCTACCGCTCAAACTAAATTTCCTATTGCACCAGATGTTCCAGCAAGCGATGGATGCTGTTCAGGCTCTGGGGCCACAACAGCATCGTACCGGCAATCCCCGCCAGCACCATCACCGCGTTGCGCGACATGGCCACCAGCGGTTGCAGCGGCCTCTCGGCGTATGCCGGCTCCCGTAGCAGGCGGTCCACCCGGACTTCCAAGTCACGGTCGTCGTCCATCAACGAAGTCAACAGGTAAGCCGGCCTGCCATGGACGCCGAGTTTCGCAACCCTTACCAGCGCTGACGCAAGCGACAACGCCCGGTCCTGATCGCCATCCACGGCGTCATCATCGGCCGCCCACTCCGTGTACGTCGACCACGCACGCTCGAGCCGGCCGCAATCCGCCGGCAAAGGGCATCACATCCGGCGACAACAAAAACAGCCACCGCTTCAGGTTGTCGCGCGACGCCTGGTGCGCTGCCTCATGCCGAAAAGCGGCATCCCGTTGTTCCGGGCTCAGGGCATTCAGAACTGTCTGCGACACAACCAGTTGGGGGTGCACCACTCCAGCCACCGCCATGATCGCCGCAGACTCTTCCACCACGACCAAATCGGGTTCGTCTGCCGAGACTCGCGTCATCCGGCGCACATAACGGTCGGTCCGGACTATGGCCGTCAAGCCGCGGACGATCGACACCATCCACACCGCAACACCCAGCAGCGCCAGGGTCAGGCATAGCCAACCCACGCGTTCGCCAGTGATGCGCGGCTCCAGCCAAATATAACTCGGCACACAAAAACCAACGACCAGGAACAGTGTGATCGCGACCGGAGCGATGCGTAGTCCAAACAGCCAACGCGACGCCATACGCGGCCGCATTGTGCCCGCGATACGTACTGCCGTCGCCGAAATGCCCCGCACCGCCAGCCACACCACGGCATGCACCACGAAGAACGTGGACAGGCACAGGCACAGCAGCCGCAAATAGTAAGGCAGGATCATTTCTGGCTGGTTTTCGCCAACTCTTCCCGTTTGCGCGGATCTTCTGCTCCAGTTCGTCCAGCAGCATGGCATCATGCGTGCCCACCGCATCCACCAAGCACGAAAGAACCACCTCGCGCGACTCCACCGGCCCCGTCAGGAAGCCCGCCATCATGGCTCCTGCCCGCTCCCGGTCCCACTCCTCGCGTGTCAAGCTCGGGGAATACAGGAACGCCCTCTCTTTTGTCTCGCGCTCCAAGAGTCCCTTTTTATAGAGCCGATCCAGCGTGGTCATCACCGTGGTATAGGCCAGAGGACGTTCCATCTGACCCACGACATCGCGCACGTTGGCACAGCTCAGCTTCCACACAGCATCCATTACTTCTTGTTCCAGAGGCCCAAGAAAAGGCATTCGCGAGTCCATCGCTTCGCCCTCCTTGGCGGTGCGTCTGAAAATACCATTCATGAAGTCTGCTCCGACTTGCAGGTTTTCGGTGACAGGATTCTACCTTTATTGCATGTCCTTGCACCAGCACTATTTTCCCTGGGAGCCCACCTTTGGCACCGCGACTTACTGACGCGGCATCTGCGACGAATCTGTCAGACTTGAGTCCTTACTGCGGCGTCCCGCCTTGCTCTACCGCCCGATACAACTCCGCCAGTTCTCCCGCTTTTAGCGCCTTCCACTCGGCCATCCGGCTCTTGGCCGCCTCATCCGCCAACCGGTAGACCTCCAGCGCCTGCTTGGGAGTCGTCCTATCCCCACTTTCCACCACTCGCAGCGCCGCCTGCAACTGGCCCCCGGTCGCGCTCAGGCCCATGATTCCCGCGTTGTTTCCGGACTCAATGGTGGTAATGGCAATCGATATTTTCTCTATTTGCGCTTGCCGTTGCGGACTATCCTTAAACTTTTGCTTTAAGTTAGCAAGGTATTCCCTGGCAGCCTTGATTTCGGTCTGCGCCTCTCGGACCCGCCACGTCTCGCCGAAGATCTCCAGACCCAGCCGCTGCTGTTCTGCCAGTTCTGCCGCCGTCGCCGTCGCCCGCGGATCCATCTTCACCTGCAGTGGTTGGATGTAGCTCGCGCCGTCAACCTTGAGGCGGATTTGAAAGCTGCCCGGAGCCACCTTTGGCCCTCCTGCGACCTCGATACCTTCGTCGTCGGACGCCTCGTTCAGCCCTGATGCGCTCCACCGGAGGTCCCACACGAAGCGATGCATGCCTGCACGCGAATCCAAACCAGCCGGCGGTGTGAGCCAGCGCTCGGCAATCGGTAACGGGGGAGCGGGCTCCCTCGTCCTCTCTCCACTGACATAGCGCCGCACCAGTTTGCCTTTGCCATCCAGCACATCGAGGGTCACCTTCCCTGCCTTCGCCGGGAGGTAGTAGTCAATCACCGCACCGTTCGGCGGATTCTTCGCCAGCGGTTCCTCCGGCGGGAACGGGCTTCCCAGGAACGTGTCGTTATCCACCCGCACCGCTACCGCTGGCGCGAACAGCTTCACGTTGTCCGCATTCACGCCACCCGCAATTTGCCGCAGCGGAGTGATATTGTCCATAACCCAGAAGGCCCGCCCGTGAGTAGCAATCACCAGATCGTCGCCGTGCACCACCAGGTCGCGGACCGACGTCACCGGCAAATTCAACTGCAACGGATGCCACTGCTCTCCGTCGTCGAACGAGACGTACACCCCCAGCTCGGTCCCGGCGAACAGCAGGCCCTTCTGTTGGGTATCCTCGCGAATCGCGTTCACAAACGAGCTAGGGCCGATGCCCTTTGTGATCGATTGCCAGGTCTTGCCGTAATCGCGCGTGCGATACAGGTATGGAGCCCGGTCATCCAGCCGATGGCGGTCCACCGCGACATACGCCGTCCCAGCATCGAAGTGCGATGCCTCGATCATGGCGATCTTGCCCCAATCGCCCAGTCCCGTGGGAGTAACGTTCTGCCACGCCTTGCCGCCGTCAGTCGTGAGATGGAGCAGGCCGGTATCGCTTCCTGCCCAGATCACCTGAGCTTTCAGCGGTGATGGTGCAATCGAATACACCACGCCAAATCCGCGTTCCTTGGCGTTCTGCGCGGTCAGGGGCGTGGTGGGCTTCTCTCCCGAATCGGCCGCAGCGCCCGTCAAATCCGGACTGATCGTCTGCCAGTGCAAACCCCCGTCGGTGGTCTTCATCACGTACTGCGTGCCCAGGTAAAGTGCATTCTTCTCTGCCGCAGACATCACCAGCATCGGCGTCCACGGCGCGCGATACTTCCGCCGGTCAATCTCCGTGCCCCACATCGGGACCGGCCACGGCGTGATGTCCTGGCTGAACGAAGTCCGCCGGTCGTAGCGCGACACTCCCCCATAGGCGCCGGTGGCATACAGGATGTCATTGTCGGCTGGATCCACCACGAGCCATCCGCTCTCGCCGCCGCCCACCAGGAACCAGTCGGTCTCCGTGATGTGCCCGTGATCGGTACGGCTGTATACCGCCGCGCTGCCGCTGTCCTGTTGCGCCCCGTACACGGCATAAGGAAATCCGTTGTCGGTGGCCACGTGGTAGAACTGCCCGATCGGCTGGTTAAACCATGACGACCATGTCTGGCCGCCATCCACGCTCACGCTACTTCCCTGATCCGTGGCCAACACCATGCGCGACGCATTCGCCGGATCAATCCACAGCTGGTGATAGTCATCGCCTCCGGGCGCGCCACGGACGATGCTCAGCTTCTTGCCGCCTTCGCCCAGTCGGTACAGCGCCACGTTGGGTACATACACGACATCCGGGTTCTGTGGATCAATCGTCGGCTGATTGAAGTACCAGCTCCGGCTGGTCAGGCGCGCATCGCCGTTGGCCAGCGCCCACGTATCACCGCCATCGTCGGAGCGATACAGACCTGACTTCTTGCCCGCGTCTAGCAGCGCATACACCCGCCGACCATCGGCCGACACAGCGACCCCAACCCGCCCCCAGTCGCCCTCCGGCAAGCCGTTGCCTTTGAGTTGCGTCCAGTTTGCGCCGCTGTCGATGGAGCGGAACAATCCGCTCTTCCCGCCCTCCATCGGCCCGTACGCACTCCACGGTGGACGATGCGCCTGCCAGGTGCCCGCGAACAAAATCTCTGGCTTCCCAGCCGCCGTCGCCAGGTCGCTCACGCCGATGTCTGGCCCCTGGTCGAGCACGTGCGTCCATGTGTTCCCGCCATCGGTGGACTTGTACACCCCGCGCTCCGCATTCGGCCCGTAGGCATGCCCCAGGGCTCCCACGTACACCACGTCCGCATTCTTCGGATCGACCACGATGCGACTGATCTGGCGGGTGTCGCGCAATCCAACATTCACCCACGTCTTTCCGCCGTCGCCCGTACGGTAGACACCATCGCCCGACGCCAAGTCTGTGCGAATGTCCGACTCGCCGGTGCCCGCATAGATGACCAGCGGATTCGACGGCGCTACTGCCAGCGCTCCGATCGAGGCCACCGGTTGGCCATCAAACAGCGGCTCCCAAGTGACGCCGGCATTGCTGGTCTTCCACACTCCGCCATCGACCGCGCCGAAGAAAAACGTGGTTCCGCTGCCGGGAATGCCCGAAACCGCCACTGTGCGCCCGCCGCGAAACGGTCCAATCAGCCGCCACTGCATGCCGCCGTACATCGCTGGAGGAACGCTTTGCGCACACACCGGCGCGGCCGCCAAAACACTCGCAAAAAATGCCGCTGTCACCGCGCACTGCACCGTTTTTCGCATCAATCGAAATGTCCCTCGCGCCTGCAAGATGAGTTCATTTAGACTACACTTCACTAAACCGTAACAAACATTTCAATTTCCGGACACCCATGCGCATACGACTCTCTCTGCTCTGCCTCATGCTCGCCGTCCCTGCCATCTTCCACGCCCAGACGCAGCAGGTTTCGACCAAGGCGCTCACCGAAATGCGCTGGCGCAGCGTCGGCCCGTTCCGCGGAGGCCGCACCCGTGCCAACTCCGGCGTGCCCAGCCAGCCCAACGTTTTTTACATTGGCGCGGTCAACGGCGGCGTCTGGAAGACCACCGACTACGGCCGCACCTGGCAGCCCATTTTCGACCAGGAGCCCACCGGCTCGGTCGGCGCCATCGTGGTTTCTCCATCCGACCCGAACATCGTCTATGTCGGCAGCGGTGAAGGCCTGCAGCGTCCCGACCTCTCCGTGGGCAACGGCATCTACAAGTCCACCGACGCCGGCAAGACCTGGACGCACCTCGGCCTGCGTGATGGCCAGCAAATCGCCCAGATGGCCATCGATCCCCACAACCCCGATCGTCTTTTTGTGGCTGTCGCCGGGCACCCCTACGGCCCCAACCCCGAGCGTGGCATCTACCGCTCCACCGACGGTGGTAAGACCTTCGACAAAGTGCTCTACAAAAACGAAAACATCGGAGGCGCGGGAGTCGTAATCGACCCCTCTGATCCCAACACTGTCTATGCCACATTGTGGGAGGCCCGTGAAGGCCCGTGGGAGAATGCCAGTTGGGATGGACCCGGCGGCGGCATTTTCAAGTCCACCGACGGAGGCAGCACATGGAATCAGCTCTCCGGCGGACTGCCCGAAGGTATAGTGCAGGCGAACCTTGCTGTATCACTCAGTGACCCCAAGCGACTCGTCGCTTCCGTGGCCAACAAGGAAATGGTCGAGATCTACATCTCGCCCGACGCTGGTGCTACCTGGCATACCGTCACCACCGACTCGCGTCCCAAGGGACGCATTGGCGGCGGCGATCTGTGCGTCCCCATGTTCGACCCGAAGACCCCCGAGATCATGTACATGGTCTCCACCGTGACCTTTAAGTCTAGCGACGGCGGCAAGACATGGACCGGCTTCCGCGGCGCGCCCGGCGGCGACGACTATCAGGGCATCTGGATCAACCCCACCAATCCCGACACCATCCTTCTCACCAGCGACCAGGGTGCTATCGTCACCGTGAACGGGGGACACTCCTGGAGTTCCTGGTACAACCAGCCCACGGCGCAGATGTATCACGTCGCTGCCGACAACGCCTTCCCTTACCGCCTCTGCAGCGGACAGCAGGAGAGTGGCTCGGCCTGCATCTCCTCGCGCGGGAACGATGGCGAAATCAACTTCCGCGACTGGCATCCCGTGGCCTTGGAAGAATACGGGTACGCCGCGCCCGATCCTCTCGATCCCGACATTGTTTACGGCGGCAAACTCACCCGCTACGACCGCCGCACCGGACAGGCGCAGTACATCATGCCTGAGTTGTTGCGTTCGCCGGATTTCCGCGTCGTTCGCACCCAGCCCGTGCAGTTCTCTCCCATCGATCCACACCTGCTCTACTTCGCGGCCAACACTCTCTGGACCACCCGCGATGGTGGCCGCACCTGGAAGCAGATCAGCCCTGACCTCACGCGCAAGACCTGGGACGTGCCGCCGAGCGTCGGCATCTTCAGCAGTGAAGCGAAAGCCACGCAGCGCGGCGTCATCTACGCCATCGCACCTTCCCCCCTCGACATCAACCGCATCTGGGCGGGCACCGACGACGGACTCCTCTGGCTCACCACCGACGGTGGCGCCAACTGGACGAACGTCACTCCGCCAACTCTAACGGCATGGGAGAAGGTCTCGATCCTGGAAGCCAGTCACACTGATCCCAACACTGCCTATGCCGCCATCAACACGCTGCGGCTCGATGACCTGCGCCCCAAGATCCTGCGCACCCGCGACGGCGGCAAGACATGGACCGAGATCGTCAACGGCATCCCCGACGGACGAGAACACCAACGCCGTCCGCGAAGACCCCAAGCGCAAAGGACTGCTATTTGCCGGAACCGAACGCACGGTTTACGTTTCTTTCGATGACGGGGACCACTGGCAATCCCTGCGCCTCAACCTGCCCGCAACGTCCATACGCGACGTCATCGTGAAAGACAACGACCTCGCCATCGGCACTCATGGCCGTGGCTTCTGGATCCTCGACGACATCACTCCCCTGCGCCAGCTCGACGACAAGGTGGTCGCGGCCAACGCTCATCTCTTCGAGCCTGAGCTCGCCTACCGCGTGCGCTGGAACACCAACTCCGACACGCCGCTGCCTCCCGATGAACCCGCCGGACAGAACCCACCCGACGGCGCCATCCTCAACTATCACCTCGGCTCCGGCGCAACGGGTGATGTGACACTTGAAGTATTCGACAGCGCCGGCAAGCTGGTTCGTCGCTACTCCAGCACCGACCCGGCGCCCGCGCCCGATCCCGACCTCTTCATCCCCAGCTATTGGGTGCGGCCGCCGCAGCATCTCAGTAATCAGCCCGGTTTCCATCGCTTCATGTGGGACTTGCGCTACACGCCCATCCCGGGCATCAAGCCCGAGTACCCGATCGCTGCCGTGTACATGAATACCGCGCCCGCCGCGACCTCGCCGTGGGTGCTGCCCGGCAAGTACAAGGTGGTGCTCACCGCCAACGGCCAGAAGCACGAGCAGGAACTCACAATCGCGATGGATCCGCGGGTGAAAACGCCGATGTCCGGCCTCGAACAGCAGTTTGCGCTTTCGCAACAGGTGTACGAAGACTTGCTCAAGCTGCAGCCCATCAACGAACAGGTCAAGCAACTTCGCGCCCAGATCAAGGCCCAGCACGCCAAGTCGCCTTCACCCGCCGAAGCGGCGAAGCTCGATGCCTTCTCACAAAGACTCGACGCCTTCGCCGGAGCGGAAGGGCGTCGTCCGCGGCGCGGCAACCAGCAGTCGCCCACGCTCGCCAGCGTGCGCAACAGTTTGTTTGAAGTGTTTTCGGTGTTGCAGGACGCCGACGTCACCCCCACGCCGCAAGCCGCGCAGGCCGCGCCTACGCTCAGCCAGTCCACGCAGAACTTGCTCAAGCAATGGGATGAAATTCAGAAATCCGAACTGCCGCAATTGAAGTCGCAGCTCGGTATTGCAGCACTGCCGCAGGTGGCCGGCCATTCCGAGCTCAGCGAAGGCGTTACTACGAATCAGGACGAGGACTAACAGCCCAAATGAATTCCCCACCCTTTTCGTCCGCCGCGGCGGACGATGGGGTGGAATCGTATTGTTACTCTCCCGCCACTCGCAACAGCCACGTCACAATCGAGTCCCACTCCCGCCCCGAGTCCCCGTACCCTGCCGCGCGGTCCGCTCGGCGGTACCAGTACTTCGCGTTCGACAAGTCGCCGTTCTTGCGATGCAGGTACGCGTGGACCCACGACCCGTCCGGCCCCTCGTCGCGCTGCGTCGCTTCATGCGCTCTCGCCCAATCGCCTTTGCCGTCCCACCACAACGCTTCGAGCGCGGCGCTCAATCCTGCCGGCGGCACATCACTCTTCAGCGACTCGCGAAATTCCTGAACTTGCATGCAACCCTCGCGCCACAATCGTGCAGCTAACTAATTAATCACCAGGTTGGCGGAATCTCAAGGTCGTAACGCACCTCGGTTGGTGCGCCACGTCACGCCAGTGCCGTGAGTCACTCACGGCATCCGCCGTGCTATGTTCTGGTTATGCTGCGAAAAATCCTTCTCGCACTGCTCGCATCTTGCCTGCTGTCAACCTTGGCTCCGGCCCAGCAACCCGACAGTGATGCCGTTAAAGCCGTCCAGATGCTCGAGGAGTACCGCGAGCACCTCATTCCGCAGTTCATGTCTGACTTTGGCAATCTCGGTCGCTACCGCGAAGCCAACGGCAAGCTCGAGCCGCCAGCAGCCACTGAGAATCGTGTTGTCTTCATGGGCGATTCCATCACCGACATATGGAAACTGGACCAGTCGTTCCCCGGCAAGCCCTACATCAACCGCGGCATTGGCGGGCAAACTACTCCCCAGATGCTCCTGCGCTTCCGGCCAGATGTAATCAAGCTCGCTCCCGAGGTTGTCGTCATTCTCGCCGGCACCAACGACATTGCCGGCAACACCGGCCCGATGACGTTGGAGGAGATCGAAGCGAACCTGCAGACCATGGCGGAACTGGCGCGCGCGCACAACATTCGCGTGGTACTCTCGTCGGTCTTGCCGGTGAACAACTACACGGAGCGCTCGAAGATTTTCTTCCCGCTAAGGCCGCCCGCTCAAGTCGTTGAGCTGAATCGATGGATCAAGCGATACGCCACGCAGAACAATCTCGTTTACCTCGACTACTTCAGCGCCATGGTGGACGACAAAGGCATGCTGCAAGCCGACCTCGCCGAAGACGGCCTCCACCCCAATGCCAAGGGTTTTGCCATCATGGCCCCGCTGGCGCAAAAAGCCATCGACCAGGCAATATCTCACCACTGAAGCGCGAATATGGAGGTTCGTCGTCCTGAGGAGCGAGACGTAGCAGAAACTCGCGGGATGGAAGGCCTGCTGTTTCTATCCACTAATCACTCGCCACTAACCACTGCTTCTCACAGTTTGTTGAGCCCATCCAGCGCGGCGACTTTGAAGGCCTCGGCCAGAGTCGGATAGTTGAACACCGTGTCGCGGAAATACTCGATCGTTCCACCGAGAGCCAACACCGCCTGACCGATGTGCACAATCTCGGCCGCACGGTCACCGATGATGTGAACGCCTAATAGCTTAAGCGTTGCCGGATCGAAGATCAGTTTGAGGAAGCCCTGGTCGTCTCCTAACATCTGTCCCTTGGCCAACTCCGCGTAACGGGCTATGCCTACCTCATAGGGAGTTTTGTCCTTGGTCAGCTGTTCCTCGGTCGCGCCCACCATCGAAATCTCCGGAATGGTGTACACGCCATAGGGAATCAGGTTCTTCGGAATCGCTGCCGCCACTCCAAAGATATGGCAACTCGCCAGCCGGCCCTGCTCCATCGAGGTGCTGGCCAGCGCCGGAAACCCAATCACGTCGCCCGCCGCGTACACATACGGGACTGAAGTTTGGAAACGGTCATCCACTACCAGCTTGCCGCGTTCATCCGGTTGCAGCCCGATCGCGCCGAGGTTCAACTGGTCGCTGTTGGCCCGCCGCCCTACCGAATACATTAGTGCCTGTCCCTGCACCTTTTTGCCGCTCTCAAGTATGGCAAACACGCGGTCGCGGTCCTCGTCGAACCCCACCGAAACCACCTTCTCGCCCAGCCGGAACACCGTCCCCAACTGCCGCAGCTGGAAGCACAGGCTCTCGACGATCTCGCGGTCGGCAAAATCCAGGATGATCGGCCGCTGGTCCAGCAGCGTCACCTTCACCCCCAGCGCCGCGAACATTGACGCATATTCCAACCCGATGATGCCCGCTCCCACCACGATCAGTTCGCGCGGCAGCTCTGGCAAATCGTGCACCTGGTCGGAATCGAAAATCCTCTTCCCGTCGATGGGAATCTGCTCGTCATGCGCCGGACGGGTCCCGCAGGCAATCACAAAGTAGTCGCCATGTACCGTGTTCGACCCCAGTTCACTTTCCACTTCAATCGTGTGATCGTTCACAAACCTGGCGCTGCCCTCCAGCACTGTCACCCGATTGCGCCGCAGTTGCGACTTGATGACTTCGATTTCCCGCGCCATCACCGCATCCGAACGGAACACCAGGTCCTGCATCGCAATCTGGTCTTTCACGGCGTAGCCGCGCCCGTAAAACGACCTCTGCCGCAGGCCGCTCAGGTAAAGCACCGCTTCCCGGAACGTCTTGCTGGGAATGGTCCCGGTATTCACGCACACCCCGCCGATCGAGCGCTTGCGCTCGATTACCGCGACTTTCTTGCGCATCTTAGCCGCGCAGATGGCTGCCTTCTGCCCCGCCGGCCCGCTGCCTATTACGACCAGGTCATACGAGTTATTACCGCTGGCTACCATAAGATTTTGGCCGTACCTCTCCTCGCCCTTTGCACTGCGTTTTGATCTGTCGAGAGAGTGCTGCTCCAGTGCCTTGAAGCTACCATCATTCCCGTCGAAACGGAAGGTAGCCGGCCTCCAAGACCGGCAATGGCGTCGCAGTTCACCAACAATTCATCTTCCCATTCGAAGCGCAATCGGCTATAGTTCTGCCCCATCGGAATGCACTATGAAAGGCCTGATGGTAGACCCTCACCGTGATCGTGCCTGCAAGGGAGCAGCGTGCCGCATGTCATTCTTGTCGGTTATCGCGCTACTGCTGTGTGCGGTGAACCTTCTCGCGGAAGATGCCAAAGTAGTCAGGGTTTGCATTCCACAACACACTGCCAGCAACGCCCTGCTGCATCAAGTGGCAACCACCCTGTCCGGCCACAAACCCGACAAAACCACCCATATGAAAGTGCAAGGTGCGGAGCTGCTCGGCCTCGACGAAATTCTGTATACCGATAACGTGTTTAAGGGGAATTACGCGAAGCAGACTCTATCTCCGGAGGCGCGCGACCGCGCCGTCAAGGAAAAGTGCGGTTATCTCCTGGTGATATCCCTTCCGGACGTGAAGACGGCGCGGTCCGCTCAGCCGAATGCCTGGTTTCCCGATCAGCAGGTAACCACCAACACCGGCGATCCGTACATGCGCAAGCAGGACCCCGATGTTTACGTACAGGTGAGATACCGCTTATACCGCCTTGACGCCGCCGAAACCGCCATCGACGGCTTTGTCACTACCCATGATGCTGCCCCGGCGCAAGCGGTGGTCGCCCAAGCCCTGGATATGCTGGCCAACCAGATCTTCTCCAAGATCACGAAGTAAACCGGGCGCCACACCTCTTGTGAACTTCAGGCTGCGGCCGGCCCTGCCATCTCCAATTGCTTGAGGATACCGTCCGTTATCCCCGCGTACGCGCCTCACTGCCCCGGCTTGGCCGTTCCGTGTATGCTTATTGGTTTCACTGGAGCGCTGGGCGCGACCGCGTTTTCTGCACTCCGGCAAATTCATCAAGCGTGGACGTCCCCCTCATTGCGGGCCGCCGCCACGGAGATCTCATGGCTATCAAGGTCGAATCGCAACCCACTCCCGCGCCCTCATCGCTGAAGAACAATTTCGAAGCCGACCTCGCGCTGGAGTTTCTCCGCGTGGTCGAAGAAGCCGCCATTGCCTCCGCCAAGACCATGGGCCAGGGCGACCGCAAGCGCGCCGACCAGATGGCCACTGAATCCATGCGCTCCGTGATGGACTCGGTCCCCATGAACGGCACCATCGTCATCGGCGAGGGCGAGCGCGACGAAGCCCCCATGCTCTATATCGGGGAAAAAGTCGGCAAGAACGATGGCGGCGATTACCCCGAAGTTGATATCGCGGTTGACCCTCTCGAAGGCACCAACCTCTGCGCCAACGGCCTGCCCGGCGCCATAACCGTGCTGGCGGCCTCTGAGCGCGGCGGCCTGCTGCACGCCCCCGACTGCTACATGGAGAAGATGGTCGTCGGCCCTTCCTGCAAAGGCATGGTCGATCTGGAAGCGCCCGTCGGGCACAACCTCGCCGTCATTGCCAAGGTTCTGGGCCGCAAGGTGGAGGATCTGGTCATCGTCATCCTCGACCGCCCACGCCACGAAAAGCTCATCGCCGACGTGCGCAAGGCGGGAGCGCGCATCCTGCTCATCTCCGACGGCGACTTGTCGCCCGGTGTGGCCGCCGCTATGCTCGGCTCCGGCGTCCACGCGGTCATGGGGTCGGGCGGCGCACCCGAAGGCGTCATCACCGCCGCTGCCATTCGCTGCCTCAACGGCTACATGGTCGGACGTCTCACCGGCTACACCCCGGAGCAGGCCGAGCGCATGCCCGACATGGGCATTAAAGATCCCAAACGCATCTACACTGCCGAGGAACTGGCACCGGGCAAGAACATCGTCTTCGCCGCCACCGGCGTCACCGACGGCCCGCTGCTGAAGGGCGTCCGCTTCTTCGGCGACGGCACCCGCACCTCGTCGCTTGTCATGAAGAAGCAGAACGGCAAAGTGCGCTTCATCGAGACCATTCACGTCAGCAAGCATCCCGACGCGAAGGTGCGCATCCCCTAGGGGTCGAGCCCTCCAGGTATAACTTCCAAGGCCCTCCTGCGGGAGGGCCGATTTCTTTCCCCTTTCGATTCCAAACTCGTTGGCTTTGCCGGCTCGTTCCAATTTCCCGGTTGACACCGTGCCAACAGGAGTACACTGGCCTCGGAGCAAGGTAACTACGGTTGGAACATTCCCTCCGGAGAACCTTTCATGAACGTTCATTTTAGTTACAAGATTTCCAAAACCTCCGACCTCGAAAAGCAAGTCAAACAACAACTGCAAAAACTGAATAAGTACCTTCAGGTCTTCCGACCCGAGCTGGTCCACATTAAGGGGATCATCGAGGAGGGCCGCGTACGCGAGGGTTTTGTCGTGTCTCTGAACCTTCGCTTGCCCTCCGGACAGATGGCCGCGCAGGAAAAAAGTCCCGCCGCGACCACCGCGCTCAAAGCCGCCTTCGACGCCCTCACCGAGCAACTCAAGCGCCACAAGCAGGTGCTGCGCAGTAAGCACAAATGGGTGCGCCGCCGCGATTCCGATCGCCACGACGCCGAGATCGCGTCGTTCGAAAACACCCTCGCCGTTGTCCGCCCGGAGACCGTCTCGCCCCTCGACATCGCCGGCTACATCGACGTCAACCTGCCTCGGTTGGAGCGCTTCGTCGCACCGCCAGATCGCCTATCGCGTTAGCCTGGGCGAGCTGGCGCCCGCGCAAGTCGACCCCGACGAGGTGGTAGCCGAAGCCATCGCCAACGCCTTGAGCGACGAATTCGAAAAGCCCGAACGCACGAAAGTCGAGCCCTGGCTGCATCGCCTGGCGCGCGAGGCCATCGATAGCGTCGCTGCCAGCGATGGCGGCTCCAGCACTGTCTCGCTCGAAGGCCGCCATGGCGTGCAGAACGTTCAAGCCAGTGACGAGGTCCGCCTGCAGTTCCATCAGCCTGACGACCGACTGCTGGAAGAAGACATCATCGCCGACAGTCACGCCGACAACCCCGAACTGATGGCCGTGCGCCAGGAACTGATCAAGCTGGTGCAAATCGCCCTGCATGATGCTGGACGCCCGGTCCGCGAGATCTTCATCCTGCATGCCGTCGAAGGTTTCAATCCGGAAGAAATCGCCGTTATCACCAACCACCCCCTGGAGGAGGTGCGCGCGTCCATTCGCAAAGCGCGCCAGCATCTGCAGCGCGCCTTGCCTCTGAAAGACGCTTTCAAAAATCACCTGGCCAAATTTACTCAGACCGCCTGAAGGAATTGCCGTGCGGCAGTCCCTTCAGCCACATTCACCACGAATTGACCCAGGAGAACCGGAATGATCACAAAGTCTGACATCCGAGAGCTCGCTAATTTCCATTCGCCGGAGGGCTGCGCCGTTACGTTCTACTATCAGCCCACGACGCCGCCCAACCGCTCGCATCGCGATGAGACCATCCTCGTCAAAGACCTGATCAACAGCGCCCTCCGCGACGCAGAGAAGAAAGGTGGCAATCTCAAGTCCGTTCAGCCCGACCTGCAGCGCATCCTTGAAGCTGCTGACTTCATGCGCGGCGAAGGCCGCAAGGCCAAGGCCGTTTTTGCCTGCGCCAGTCAGGGCGTGTGGCGCGAATTCGATCTGCCTGCCCGGCTGCCCAAAACCACGCTCATCCTTAACCGGCGCTTCCACCTCAAACCTCTGGCCGCTATCTTTGACGGCATGCAACACGCGTGCGTCGCCCTGGTGGACCGCGCCAAAGCGCGCGTCTTCGAGATCACCGATGGCGTCATCGTCGAGAAGCTCGACTTCATCAACGAACTCACCCGCCGCGGCCGTAGCGACGGCTGGGGCGGCTACGACGCCGGGCACGTCGAGCGCCGCGTCGCTAACGAGACCATGCAGCACTTCAAAATCGTCTCCGATGCCGTCACCTCGCACTTCCAGTCCGGAGGCTGCGAGAAGTTGCTCGTCGGCTGCCACGATGACATCTGGTCTGAGTTCGAGCCCCAGCTGCATTCCTACGTGCGGCAGCGGCTGGTCGGGCGCTTCCGCATCGACACCAAGACCGCCACCGAGCACGAGGTCTACGAGATGGCGATGGACTTGCTCCAGCAGTATGACGACGAGCGCAGGCAGGCCATGATCAGCGACGTCGTCGGCGAGGCCCACCGCAACGGCCGTGGCGCCATCGGGCTTCGCCGCGTATTGCGCTCCCTCGAAGCCGGCGAGGTGCAGACCCTCATGATCGGCTCGACTTTCAACGCCCCCGGCGTCAAGTGCTACCACTGCGGACACATGGATTTCCACATCGCCCCGAACTGTGCCATGTGCGGAAAGCCCAACACCGAGCTCGAAGACCTTGGCGACGCCATCGTCGGCCACGCCATCCGACACGGACTGGACCTGGTCTACATCGGCGACGACGAGCAGTTCGACAAGATCGGCCGCATCGCCGCCCAGCTGCGCTTCCGCGCCGACCAGAGCACGCCCGCGAAAGTAGCCGTGTAGATCCTTGATGTGGGTGCCCCATCTTTTTCCCCCTCATTTGGGAAAAGGGTGGGGTTACGAATCTCTGCTGGTCTTATTGCCTCAAACCCACTCGTCCGCCCCAGCGGACGAGTGGGTGGGGTACTATCCCCACAGACTCATTTCCAATGCGCTCCTTATTCACCGCCCTGATACTCTCGGCGACCCTTCTCGCCCAAGCCCCGAAGCCTCTTCCCGCCGCCGACGCCGTCCGCATCGCCGAGTTCTATCGCCTTGCCGATCAGTATCAGGACAAGCTTTGGCCCGCGTGGAGCAAAGCCCCCGCTCCTCTCCTGCTGGTCACCAGCGACACCGAATACCTCACGCACTTCGAAACTCCGCCGAAGGACTTTCAAAAACTCGCCGACGACCTCTACGCCCGTCCCCGGCAGTTCGCTGCCAACATGCAGGCGACCTTCCCTGCCTTCGGCTTCCCTCCAGTCATCGTCATCGGTGAACCGGCGAACACACAAAGCAAGACCAGTACGCCTTGGCTCTTCGTCGTGATGCATGAGCACTTTCACCAGTTGCAGTGGGCGCAACCCGCGTACGCGAAAGCCATTAACGATCTCGGACTAAGCAAGGGAGACACCACCGGCATGTGGATGCTCAACTACCCTTTCCCTTACGAGGTGCCTGAGATCGCCGACGCGTTCGCGCATCTTCGAGATTCCCTGCTCGCGGCTCTCAACCAGGTTGAGCCGGATAAATTCGATCCCCTCGCCAAGGCATACCTGAAAGAGCGTAAGCAGTTCCTGGCGCAATTCCTCCCCGGCGACCGCAAGTACTTCAGCTTTCAGCTCTGGCAGGAGGGTGTCGCCCGCTACACCCAGATCAAGGCCGCCGAAGCTGCCGCCGACTACCAACCTTCCGTCACCTTCGCCGCCCTGCCCGACTACACACCTTTCAGCGCTTATGCCCTCACCGCGCGCGCCCGCACCCTCGACGAACTCAGGCATGTTGACCTCGCGCAGTCCAAGCGCGAGTCGTTCTACTCCTTCGGCGCCGCCGAAGCCCTCCTGCTCGACCGCATGAATCCCGCCTGGAAAGACCAGTATTTCCAGCACCTGCTCACCACCGACCCGCTGTTTCCCATAGTCCGTTAGCGATCGAGAAACGGGAGACCCACACAATCCCGCTCCTGGATTGTGTGGGTCTTTCCATCCTCCGCGAAACATCGGGGAGGCAACATAACAGACGACTGACCACTGGCTACAGGCAACTGATTCCCGCCGTGCTATCCTGCCTTTCAATCAATTCACGGAGCATTTATGAAACTCTCTCGCCGCGATTTTCTCGCCACCACCGCTGCCGCATCGGCTTCTCTCGCCCTCGACATGCAAGCCCAGCAAGTCCCGGGCTACAAGCCACCCGTTCCCGGCCCCAAGCCCAAGTCCCCGGTCATCATCTGTGCCGCCAACGGCTACAACTATCTCGACCGCGGTTACGCCGTCCTCACCAGCGGAGGCGACACTCTCGACGCCGTAATGCAGGTCATCACCGGGCCCGAAGACGACCCCAACGACGACAGCGTTGGACTTGGCGGCCTGCCCAACGAAGACTGTGTCGTCGAACTCGATTCCTGCTGCATGCACGGACCCACGCGGATGGCTGGCTCGGTCGCCGGCGTCCGCGACATCAAGAACGTTTCCCTCCTGGCGAAAACCGTCATGGAGCACACCGGCCACGTCATGCTGGTGGGCGAAGGCGCGTCGCACTTCGGCAACCTCATGGGCTTCCCAAAAGAGAACCTGCTCACCGAGCGCTCGCGCAAGACCTGGCAACTGTGGCGCGAGACCATGTCCACCGACGACTGGTGGGGCCCCGGCCTCGCCAGCCCCAACTATAAGTTTCCCGACATGGGCGGAGATAACACCAAACTCGTGCCGCTCATCGAGAAGATGGACAAACTCGCCGCCAAAATCGGCATCGAGCCCGAGTTCCGCATGGCCGCCATCCAGCGCGTGCTCAAGCCGCCCACCGGAACCATCAACTGCTCGGCGATCAATACCAAAGGCGAGATGTCCGGCGCCACCACCACCAGCGGACTAGCTTGGAAGATCGCTGGTCGCGCGGGCGACTCACCCATCATCGGCGCTGGCTGCTATTGCGATCAGGACATAGGCGCGGCGGGAGCCACCGGCAACGGCGAAGAGAACATCAAGATTTGCGGCGCGCACACTATCGTCGAAAACATGCGCCACGGCATGTCTCCTGAAGAGGCCGGCATGGAGGCACTCCAGCGCATCGTCCGCAATTTCAACGGCGACACGCACAAGCTGGAGTACATGGACATGACGTTCTACATCCTGCGTGCCGACGGAGCTTACGCGGGAGTCTCATTGTGGGCCGGCCCCGCCGATCATCCCCGCCGCTTCGCGGTGCATGACGACAGAGGCAAGCGCTACGAGCACGCAAAGCCTATGTTCCAGGGTGCCTCGCTCGGCTGGCCGCCCATGCCGGGAGGAAAGATGTTGAAACCGGAAGCGAAGTAAGGAATAGGCCTTGGATCAGGGCACGGCCTCACTTGCCGCGGCGGGCGGAAGAACTCGTTTCCGCGACTGTTTCGTATCACGGCATGACTTCAGTCGTGCCGCAGGACGTCAAAAATACGACTGGGCTTTGGCTCCTGCGGGTGATTGACGCCAGCGAAAACGACTTTTTCAGCAGCTTCTTCAGCCGCGCCGAAAAACTCCCTCGAAATGATGAGCGGCGCCGACTTCAATCCGCGCCGCGCCCGAAACTCGATTCCCTCGCAACTCCCCTACACCGCCACCGTCACCGTAGTCTCCGTCCGCGTGACCGGCCGATACATCGTGTCGCGCTCGAACGGCACCCGTCCCGCCTCCGTGATGAGGCGAATCAGGTCCTGCCGCGACAGTCCCTGCGGCGTGGTCGCGCCCGCATCGTGATAGATCTTCTCCTCCACCACAGTGCCGTCGATGTCGTCGGCGCCGAAGCGCAGCGTGATCTGCGCCATCTTCGGCGTCATCATCTGCCAGTACGACTTGATGTGCGGGAAGTTGTCGAGCACCAGCCGCGACACCGCAATCTGCTTCAGGTCGAGCATGCCGGTGGTCTTCGGCAGATGCTGCAGCGGCGTGTTTTCGGGATGGAACGCCAGCGGAATAAACGTCTGGAAGCCGTGTCGTGTCGTCCTGCAGCGCGCGCAGCTTCAGCAGATGATCGACGCGGTCTTCGTCGCTCTCGATGTGGCCGTAGAGCATGGTCGCATTCGACTTCAGCCCCACCTCATGCGCCGTGCGCGCGATCGTCGAGCCAGTCGTCGCCGTCAATCTTGTGGTCGCAGATGATGTGCCGCACCCGGTCGCAGAAAATCTCCGCGCCGCCGCCGGGCATCGAATCGAGCCCCGCCTCTTTCAGCTCGTACCAGCACTTCGCGCGGCGTCATCTTGCCGATCTTGGCGAAGAACGAAATCTCCACCATGGTGAAGCCCTTCAGGTGAACCTGCGGGAAGCGCTGCTTCAGCCCGGCGATCATGTCGGGGTAATACGAGAACGGCAAGTCGGCATGCAGCCCGCCCACGATGTGGAACTCCGTTACTGCCTCGGTGTAGCCCGATCGCCGCGGTGTTCCACACTTCTTCCAGCGCCATGGTGTAGGCGCCGGGCGTGTCTTTCTTGCGGCCAAACGCGCACAGCCGGCACGCCGCCACGCAAACATTGGTGTAATTGATGTGCCGGTTGACGTTGAAGTAGGCGATGTCGCCGTGCATGCGCTCGCGCACGTGGTTGGCCAGCCACCCAATCGCCAGAATGTCGCCCGAGCGGTACAGCGCCAGCGCGTCATCTTCCGACAGCCGCTCCTGCGCCATCACCTTCTCGGCGATGGGCTTCAGCCGCGGATCATCGGTCTGAAAAGCGTGTTGCGTCTTGCTGGCGAGTCTGTGTTCTACGGTTGCCATTCGTTCAATGATAACGCACCCCGGCTGGCCCGTCACAGCCCCTTGTGATGTCGAAGATGCTACAGAAACGCAAAAAACGCCCTGCCATTCAAGCGATCTACAGCAAGGATTGCTAATTGCTTACTCACCGCCCCATCATCACGTCCGCCGCGATAAACACCAGAAACCCCATCGAGATGAGCCCGTTCATGGTGAAGAAGGCGGCATTCACCCGGCTCAGGTCGTCGTGCTTCACCAGCGAATGCTCGTAGATCAGCAATATCGCGACAATCGCCACGCCTGCCATCGCGATCGTGCCCAGCCCGAACGCCGCTACCATCGCCGCCAGCAGTACGACCGTGATCACGTGAAACACTCGCGCAATCATCAGCGCCTTGCGAATCCCAAATGCCTTCGGGATCGAATACACCCCGAAGCTGCGATCGAATTCAAATCCTGGCAGCTATAAAGGATGTCGAACCCCGCGCCCCAGAACACCACCGCGCCCGTCAGCAGCAGAATCCGCGGATCGAACGAGCCCCGCACCGCAATCCACGCCGCCGCCGGAGCGATGCCCATCGCCAACCCCAGCACCACGTGCGCCCAGCGCGTAAAGCGCTTGGTGAACGAATAGAAAAAGACGATCGCCAGCGCCACCGGCGAAAGATAAAACGCCAGCGGGTTCAACTGCCACGCCGCGAAAATCAAAATCGCCGACGTGACCACCACGAACCCGAGCACGAACTGCTTCGACAACTTTCCCGCGGGAAGCGCGCGAATCTTCGTCCGCGGATTCTCCGCGTCAATGTCGGCATCCACCAGACGGTTGAACGCCATTGCCGCCGACCGCGCCGCCACCAGCGCCACGATGATCCAAATCAGACGTGTGCAGGTTGGGAATGCCCCGCGCCGCCAGCACCGCGCCCGTCAAGCCAAACGGCAGCGTCAGCACCGAGTGCTCCCACTTGATCATCTCCAGCGTCGTGCCGGTGTTACGGAGAATGTTGTTGAAGCGCGGCCACGTTTCGATTCTACCGTCTCACCCGCTCCCCTGCGCCAGCGGACTGCGTCGCCCACTTCCGCTCCCATGCCGGCACCGTCACAGCCTCAGTCACCAGCGCCGGCTTCAGTGCCCAGCACACCACCCGCGTCCCAAACGGCAGGTTGATGTAGTGCATCAGGTGCCGCTCTCCCTCCAGCAGCGCCGTCATTGCGGCATTTGCCAGCCGTGAAGGGCGCGGATAGTGCTGATGGCTGGTAATCGACTTGTGAAAGATATTCTTCGCCAATCGCCCGCCGACCATCGGCAAAAAAGCGCTGCTCACGAAATATGACGCGCGATGAATGTGAAATCCGCACGTCGTCAGCTTGCGCCGCAGTTCGCTGATGCGTGTAGCGCCGCTGATGTCCGCGCGCCTCGTCATCCTCGCCCCACAAAAACGAATACGCCGGAACAGTCAGGCACAGCAGCCCGCCTTCCTTCAGCACCCGACGCATCTCGCGCAGCGCCGCCAGATCGTCCGCGCAAGATTGCAGCACGTCCCCGGCAACGATGGCGTCAAACGAATTCGAAGCCACGCCCAGTTCTTCGATCCGCGAGCACACCAGGTTCGCATCGCCCTCGATCTGCCGGAAGGCCAGCGTCTTCAGCGAACTATGCAGGTTGCACACGCGATACAGCCCCGCCTCGTCAAACTCCAACTGCGCCGTGCAGCCCAGGTCGAGCACGCGCGCCTCGCGCTTGCCGTGGAGCGCCTGCAGTGCCGCCTCGCGCAGCAGCACCCGCCGCGTCGTGTACCACCACGACTCGCTGTCGCGCCGCAAGTCATCGAATTCGGAATGGGTGTCCATCTTGCGTGCCGAATCAGAACCAGCCGAATTGTACGGTAACCCGCCTGGAAAATTGAGTACCAAGCGGGTGCGGCATCCTTTCGTCCGCCGCGGCGGACGAAAGCGTGGGATCAGAATTTCCCGACTCCACCGCCTCCCGAAAATACTCCAGCGACAACTCCAGCCCGGCTCCGCAAATCGATCTTCGGCTCCCAGCCCAGCAGCGTCGCGCGCCTTCGTGATGTCCGGACGGCGCTGCTTCGGATCGTCCAGCGGCAACGGCTCGAACATCACTGTGCTCTTCGACCCTGTCACCTGCAGCACTACCTGCGCGCACTCCAGCATGGTGAACTCCCGCGGATTGCCGATATTCACCGGCCACGTATTCGTGCTGCCTTCGACAGCGCCATGATCCCCGCAATCTCGTCGCTCACATAGCAGAAGCTGCGCGTCTGCAAGCCGTCGCCGTACACCGTGAGCGGCTCGCCCCGCAGCGCCTGCCTCATGAAGTTCGAGATCACCCGCCCGTCGTTGATCTGCAGCCGCGGCCCGTAGGTATTGAAGATGCGCACAATCCGCGTGTCCACCTGATGGTAGCGGTGATACGCCATCGTCGCCGCCTCCGCAAACCGCTTCGCCTCGTCATACACCGAGCGCGGCCCCACCGGATTCACGTTTCCCCAGTAGCTTTCCTTCTGCGGATGCTCCAACGGATCGCCATAACACTCCGAGGTCGACGCCAGCAGAAACTTCGCGTGGTACTTCCGCGCCAGTCTCCAGACAATTGATCGTCCCCGCCGAGCCCACTTGCAACGTCTCGATTCCGTGGCTGCAAATAATCCACCGGGCTCGCGGGCGAGGCGAAGTGAAACACGTACTCCACCTTCCCCACATCGAATGGCTGGCAGACATCCTGCTCCACGAACTCGAACCGCGCTTCGTCCAGCAGATGTTCCAGGTTCGCCATCCGCCCGGTCAGGAGGTTGTCGGCGCACACCACCGTGTGGCCGTCCGCCAGCAGCGCGTCGCACAAATGCGACCCCAGAAAGCCCGCTCCGCCTGTCACCAGCACTCGCATCGATCAGTCCTCAAACCTACAGCCGCGACAAAATCTTACTCCCCGCGCTCCGCGTCCGATGTGCCCCGTATCACATCGCCCGCGACCTTCTCTCCCTATAATGATCCGTTCCATCAGGACACCTTATGGCCGATCGCCAATCCGACCTTCTCATCATCGGCGCGGGCATCGTCGGACTCGCTACCGCGCTCGACTACGTCCGCCGCTTTCCCGGCCATCGCCTCATCGTCGTGGACAAGGAAGACCGCGTCGCCGCCCATCAAACCGGACACAACTCCGGCGTCATCCATTCCGGCATCTACTACCGCACTGGCTCGCTCAAGGCCCGCAACTGCGTCGCCGGATGCGCCTCCATGAAGCGCTTCTGCGCCGAGCACGGCATCGCCTACGAAGAGTGCGGCAAGCTCGTCGTCGCCACCGCTCCTGACGAAGTCCCGCGCCTCTCGCAATTGCACGAGCGCGGCATTGCCAACGGCGTTCCCCGACTGCGCCTGCTCGACCGCGACGAGTTCCGCCAGCTCGAACCCTACTGCCAACGGAATCTGCGCTCTGCACGTTCCTTCCACCGGCATCGTGGACTACAAGAATGTCGCCAACAAGTACGCTGAGCTCATCCGGCAAGCGGGCGGCGAGATCGTCTTCCGCGCCAAAGTCATCGGCCTGCGCGATGATGGCAACTCCAACATCGTCGAGACCACTGCGGGAGTCTTTCGCGCGAGGTATGTCATCAACTGCGCCGGACTCTACAGCGACGCCATCACGCGCATGGCGGGATGCAAGACCGACCTCGAGATCATTCCCTTCCGCGGCGAGTACTACGAGGTGAAGCCCGAACGCCGCTGGCTCGTCCGCAACCCTATTTATCCGGTTCCCGATCCGCGCTTCCCGTTTCTCGGCGTGCATTTCACCCGACACATTGACGGCAGCGTGGAAGCTGGGCCCAATGCGCTGCTGGCCTTTCGGCGCGAAGGTTATCTCGCCAGCGACGTTGATCTCACCGAAACGGTGGAGATGCTGCAATGGCCGGGCTTCTGGAAGATGGCGCGCAAGTACTGGAAGATGGGCGCAGCCGAACAGTATCGCGCATGGCTCAAGTCGGCCTTCACTCGCGCCTTGCAGCAGATGGTTCCGGAACTCACCGAGGACGACTTGGTTGCGGGCGGCTCAGGCGTGCGAGCGCAAGCGGTCGATCGCAACGGCAACCTGCTCGACGACTTCTGCTTCGTCCATTCGCGGCGAATGATTCATGTTTGCAATGTTCCTTCGCCGGCAGCGACTGCGTCGCTGGAAATCGGGCGCGAAGTCGTCGATATGTTGGTGAATTGCTTCGAGCTGAAGCCTGAATCGAGCGAGCTGCCTTTGATGTAAGAGAATTCCCAAATTGGGAAACTCTCAGCTGTAGGCACCCCCTCCCCCTCCCCCCTCAAATTCCTCGTTTTCATGGAGTTAGGGGAAATTTCTTCGTAAATTCGTCTGCGCGTAGGACTTAGGAGCAAATTCGTCTTAACAAAGGAGTTAGGCGGGATTTTCGGGGGACTGAGCGGGGCGTCGGCGGCGAGATAAGCAAAAACGCAAGAGTCAAATCAGGATCCATCACAGGTCGAACCACTTACTGGGAATGGGGGTAGTGTCCGGCTGCCGACTCGGTGGAAGACAGCTCTCCCTCATCCTGCCGTGGGCAGTGTACGACGGAAGGGGCGAATCTCCAAGCGAGTTAGTCACGGTTCAACGTGATGGATGAACATGCAGTTGCCAGTGGGCAGTTGTCAGGTTCAAAGGCAAAAGCAACCGCGGATTTCACGGAGGGCGCGGAATCAGAATCAAACGAGTTAGAAGAAGACCAGGCCCGTCGTCAGATATTTGCTACCAACTTATAGCTGGCGGCTCGAGGTTCGACAATGCGGCGGCGTCCATGACCGGGATTGGTTTCGTAGCGCGTCCGCAGCAGGCCGAAAGACTCCAACAGGTCGATGTCGCGGCTGACGGCGCGGGTGTCGCGCTTCAGGCCGACGGCCAACTCCGACACAGACAGCGGGCGTTTCTTGGCCACCGCCAGCAGGCGCACGCGCTCAGCCGAGAGCAGCCGCAGCAGGTCGTCGGCATCTTCAAAAGAGACTACAAACTCGGGCTCGATAGGTTCGCCGCGATCCAGTTTGCTGGCGTGTTCGCGGGCACGGGTGAAGAACCCTTTCACTCCGTCGTTGGTGACTCGAACTTTAGTCGTCCTTTTCATCTTCGCGCCTCCACAGCGCCTCCACTTCCCGCTGGAAGCGATCGGCCAGTTCCTCGTAGCTGGAGAATTCGTAGGGCTTCACTCTACCCATGAAATGCCGGTGGTGATGGCCATGGCTGTTGTCGTATCCCAACACGCGCCCATTGTCGGCACTGCAAATCCTGGGATTGATGTACGCTAGGCTGTATTTCACAATCGTGTTGCCATCGCTCCACACCTCTTGTTTCAGTACCGCGCCTCGTCGCCGGCCACCGAGATAGCTGGTTTGATCGACAATCTTGCGCGGTTTAGAGGCCCTGCGAGCTTTCTTCCGTCCCACGACTTGCCATGGTAGCACAGATGGGATGCAGAATATCCTTACTGTTTAACACCGTGGGCGTCCCCCACTGCTCCTCGTCATTGGCCAGTGGGCCGATTTCAGTTGAAGACAAAGGACCCACCCCGCCAACAGAAGGCGGGATGGGCCACCCGCCCGGCACCCGACTAATATGCCCAGCCACCAGCGGAAATCCATCCCCCGGAGACAGTGAAGATGGAGCGGCCGTAAAAGAAGGGCAGGCCAAAATCAAAAACCGGGGGAGTCAGCGGCCAATTTCCACCTAATGATGGGATGGCGTAGGTGCCCGAATTCTGGAACAACTGATCAGCGTTGCCGATGGAGAAGGTCGCGGGCACGGTTTTGCCGTTGATGTCGATGATGGTGGCGCTGAAGTTCTGGGTGCTCGCCGGGCAGTACCACCCGCTCTTGTCGGCGCAGATTGGCATTACGGGCCCCAGGGTCTGCGAGTTAAGAACGAACAGTCCGTTGGAGCCGGTGTCTAGGAAGCTCCCGCCGTAGTTCACGTTTTGATAGATGGTGGTGACGTTGCCGCTCGTGTCAGCTTGTAGCTGGGTGGCACTGCCGAGCTGGTTGTTGGGCTGGGTGTTCATTCCAAAAATCAATGAGCCCTGAAGCGCTCCCGGGCCGGTGGGGGTGGGCAATTGCAGCAGGCTGGCGTAACTGTCGGACAAGAAATAGGAGACGGGATTGACGACCTGGTTGAACGCCGAGGTGGTGGAGCAAGCCGTCGAGGTACACGAATAGTAGATGTAGGGAGTGCCCCAGCCGCCGTAGCACCACTCGCCGCAGTCCACGGAAAAGACGCCGATGCCGACAATTCCATTGGCGCCCAAAGACTGCAGGGTACTCAAGTCGGTGCCGGAGCTACTGCAGGTTGAGGGGACGGCGGGTTGCCCAGGCTGGCCGACGACCTGAATCATGATGTTGGGAGCCTCTTCTCCGGTGCCATTGGGGAGGCTCAGGAAGTCGGCGGTTGCAACCGGTCCCCACAGATACCCGCTGACGAAGGGGGCGCATTCGACCAGAGCATTACCTGTGTTTTGGTCCGTAGATGCAGGCAATGGGAGGGTAAGCTCGCCACCGGCGGGCCCTGCCGCCAGCAAACGAAGTCCGACGGAACCGGTGTCAACCAAGACGTGATCGATGGTTTGGCAGTTGGAGGTTCCCGGCACGCATACGGTAACCGACGTAAACGCGCCGTTGATGTAGGGCGAGGTGGTAGGGTTGGGGCCGCCGTTCAACTACGACCGGCACCACATTGTTAGGAATCGTCGCGGACGGAGTGACGGTGACGTTCACGGTGCCGAAGACCGAACCGTCTTGCACGGACCATGCGTAGATGGTTTCAACATAGTTCGTGTTGGCCTTTGAAGCGATATACAGACCCGACGGGAGCACATCTCCGATTGATGAAGTCCAGCGTACCGCGGAGCTATAGCCGCCGGTTCCAGTAACGGCTGCGGTGCAGAGGGTGTCCTGGCCGGGATTGAGAGTGGTCTTTGTACATGAAGGACTAACTGAGGTAACAGTGCCGGGGCGAAATCACGTAAATCGAGCCGGTACCGCTGGCCGCCGGGTCCGCGACCGATACCGCCGTTGCAGTAACCTGGCCGAATCCAGCCACTTGAGGTCCGGTGATAACTCCGGTGGAGGAGATGCAATTGCAGCTCACGTTGGAGAGGGGATTGAGCGTCGCTGACCAAGTAACAGATTGATCCTCAGGTACGGTACCTTGGACCACCGCGGTACATTGGCTTTGTTGTCCGGTCGTAATTTGACCAGGCGAACACGAGACGTAAATTCCGGTAATCGTGTTGGGAGCGATTGTAATCGTGGCGGATCCGTCTTGGTAGTGTCGTATGCCGCGGTCGCGGTGATTGTGACCTGAGTGTTGGTGGTCACGGATGGCGCAGTGTAGACGCCGGCCTCGTGATAGTCCTGGATGTGGCCGACCAATTGACTGCCGAATAGTAGCTGCCGGTGCCGGTCACCGTGGCCGAACATGTGGCGGTGAGACCTGACACGACTGAGCTCCGGACTGCAGGCTGCGGTTACGGATGTGATGGTTGAGACCGAATTCCCGGAGCCCCCACCGTTGCCGGCGTTGTTATTACTTCCGCCGCCACAGGCGACGAAACCGAGCACGCTGCTAATACAGATTGCGAGGATAAGTCGTCGCACGATTGAGCCCCTATTATCGAATGTCGTTTGGATCCATGTTGGGAGGAAGAAGCTGGGGGACATAGGCGCGGCCTTGAATGGCGCGCATATGTCCGACTTGCTCGAAGACTAACCCCGGGGTGTTGAGTAGAAGAGGCCCACGCCCGCGTAGCCCGCGTTGGGCCACCGCCTGCTGAAAGGGCTCGAAGTAAGCACCCAGCAGCGATTGCAAATCGATGCCGCCGGGCCCGCGCCAGGAGACGGCGAAGACCGTGCCTCCGGGGGAGACGAATTCGCGCACCGTGTATCCGGAAGGGGCCTGTATCTCGTGCATCACGTACGGAGCCGAATGGTGACGACACGAACTGAGCCGCGATGGGGCCGTGTCGCGCTGTAAATATTGTTCGTTGTCGCCCGAGCGCCGCCCAGGATGGGCAGATAAGGGCTATTAGAAGAAATGTCAGCAGGCTGAAAGGTTTAACGGCAGGTAGCAGAAAAGGAGCTTTGAAGTGCCGACCCAGTCGGTAGTCTTGCATGCAGTCCCTCGGTTTACCGAAGAAATTACTGCTCACTTGGTTTCAGTTGCGTCCGCGCACACGTGGTACTCAGGAATCACACGGCAGCCCGCCTCCGTGACGGGAGCTCACATGGCGCGGGTTGATTGGAGGATGTAGCTCTATTTGCGAAGACCCGCACCAGCCCGGCTTGTGTGGGGCACCCAACTTGAAACTCCTAACGCGACGCTTCCGACTCGAAACTGGAAACTGTCCTACCGCACCACGCCTTCCAGCGGAGAGCTGGCCGTGGCGTAGAGCTTCTTGGGCATGCGGCCTGCAAGATACGCCTGGCGTCCGGCGATGACCGCGCCCTTCATGGCTTCGGCCATGAGCACCGGGTCCTGCGCGGCGGCGATGCCGGTGTTCATGAGCACGGCGTCCATGCCGAGTTCCATCGCGATGGCGGCATCGGAGGCGGTGCCGACGCCGGCGTCCACGATGAGCGGAACGTCGGTGATCAGCTCGCGGAGGATGCGCATGCTGGGCAGGTTCTGGATGCCGAGTCCGCTGCCGATGGGCGCGCCGAGCGGCATGACGGCGGCGGCTCCGGCGTCGATGAGGCGCTTGGCGAACCACGATGTCGTCAGAGGTATAGGGCAGAACGGTGAAGCCTTCCTTGACCAGCACGCGGGTGGCTTCGATGGTGGCGGCGACGTCGGGAAACAGCGTTTGCTGGTCGCCGATGACTTCGATCTTGACCCAGTCGGAGAGGCCGACTTCGCGGCCGAGGCGCGCGGTGCGGATGGCTTCGTCGGCGGTGTAGCAGCCGGCGGTGTTGGGCAGCAGGAAATACTTCTTGGGATCGATGAAGTCGAGCAGCGACTCCTTGCTGCGGTCGAGGTTGACGCGGCGAACGGCGACGGTGACCATCTCGGCGCCGCGAGGCTTCGATGGCGCGCGCGGTTTCCTGTCCGGACTTGTACTTGCCTGTGCCGACGATGAGGCGCGAGCGGAATGATTTGCCGGCAATGATGAATGAGTCCATGGCGGTATTGTAATGAAAGCGGGCGCGGCGGGGATGTGATTTCGAGCACTTCGCGAATCGCAGTTTGTGGCACCGCGCGGGTGACGTATGCTGGCGAGAATCAATGTGCCCAGTTGGGCGAATGGGGTAAGGAATGAAGAGCAAGCTTGGAGTCATTTTGTTGTTCTGCTGCCTCGCGTTGCCGGAGTGGGCGCAACAGGCGGTAGCGAGCCATCCACGCGGAGCTGATGCTCCGGTCTTCACTGCGGACGGCAAGCTGGAATTCCCGGCCAACTATCGCGAGTGGATATATCTGAGCACCGGTCTCGACATGAGCTATCGGAAGGAGACCGCCGGCATGGGCGGCCATCACATGTTCGATAACGTGTTCGTAAATCCGTCGGCGTACAAGGCGTTCGTCGAAACCGGAACGTGGCCGGACCAGACGATGCTGGTGCTGGAGTTACGCGGCGCGGGCAGTAATGCGTCAATCAACAAGTCAGGCCAATTCCAAACCGACGACATGATGGGTCGCGAAGTACACCTCAAAGACAAGCGCCTGCCGGGTGGCTGGGCGTTCTACGAATTCGACGAGACCACGCCGACAACGCCGCTTCCGCACGGGATGGATTGCTACAGCTGCCACGAGCAGCATGCCGCAGTGGACACGACGTTTGTGCAGTTCTATCCGACGCTACTCAAGATTGCGGTACAGAAGGGGACGGTGAGCGCGGCGTACAAGAAGGAAGCGGCGGCGAAGTGAGTGTGAGCAATCACGCGCGTCGTTTTACGGTCGAAGTGAGGCAAGGTAGGCGGCGATGGCGATCATGTCATCAAGGGTCATCTTCATCACCGGAGCCTGCATGAGTGCAGTGCCGGCTCCGGCGCGCGAGCCGAGTTGCAGGTCGTAGAGTTGGCGTGTGATGTAGCTGGGTGAACGTCCGGCGATGGAGGGCACGTTGTCTTTGCCGCGGAGGTCGTCGCCGTGGCACATGGCGCAAGGCATGGTGACCGCATCGCCGCCAGCCGTGACCAGTGACTTTCCCTTCTTCAGGCTGCCGGGAGGAACGTAGGCGATGAACCCGGAAGTATCGTCGCGCAGTTCGGTGCGTTCGAGGTTCTCGGGGGTCTCGATGATGCGGTTGCCGATGGGCTCGCTTGCGGCGGGCTGATCAGGCACCAGCATCCATCCGGCGACATGGGTCTTGGGAACGGTGGCGGTTTCGACGACGCGAATCCAGGGCTTGGGTTTGAGCGACGAAAAGTAGGCGGCGGCGATCGTGGCGTCGTTGGCGGTGGCGTGAGCTGCGACAGCGATCATGGAGTTCACGGGCAGCGAGCGGGGCTCGGAACTCTTGCGCGCGCCGGATTGGAAGGCGGCCATCTGTTGTGTGATGTATTCCGCCGGCAAGCCCGCTAGGCTGGCGTTTTCGGGACGCCCTTCACCGTTGGGCAGATGGCAGTAGGCGCAGGCATACACGTCGGGCTTGCGGCCACGGGCAACGACTTCCGGCATTTTGGGATGCGAATCGGGATGCCAGTCGGGGACCGTAAAGAGGTCAGCGATCTGCGTGAGCGTGTAAGACTGCTTGCTGCCGGGAACATGCTGCGGAGTACTGCCTGTCAGCTCCTCGGCAGCGTTGGGCGGATCAACCGCAAACGCCCAGTAAGGAGGAGGCTGCTGCGAGGCGAGTGGCGCGCTGCTGGTTGCAATCTGGGCGGAAGCGGTTACGGCCATGGCGAACAGAACCAGAAGGGCGGCGAGCGATGCGACGGTGCGATGTTGGCGGGTTGTCACGCTTGGATGATATGACATGGCGGGTAAGAGCAGCCAATGGACCTGTGGCTGCGACACTTGCAGACACTTACTCGACAGCGGCGGGCGTGGCCATGAAGAATCACGGCCGCCCGCTTGCGGCAGCATCGCACCGCGCGAAGCCGAGTTCCTTGCAGAGCTACTTCGTCGCGTCCGCTGGTTTTGCGGGCTCGGCGGGCTTGGCCGGTTGCAGCTTGGCCAGCGAGTCGTCCACGCGCGTCTTGAAGTCGCCGCGGTCGTTGTGTTCCCATCCGCTGTAATTCGAGCCGACCTGCATTTCGCAGCCCGTACCCTTGCTGACCAGCTTGACGTGGTTGGTGCGCTGCAAGAGCGCTCCGGAAACATTGGCGTGAACGGTGTGCTTCACCTGATAGGCCGCGTTCATCTGCGCGTCATCGCTACTATCGACGCTGTAGTTGTCGGGATTACTGAGGACATCTTTCACCGCAGGCCACAACTGGTCGCAAGGCACGGTGTAGGTGGTCTTGTAGGTATATCCGAACGCAGGCAGGGAGAAAGCGAACGTAATGAGGGCGACTAGCAAAAATTTCGGCATCGTACTTCTCCTGGCGAGCAGGATGGAACGCGGGGGATCGGTCCGAAGGGCGGGTGTTGCTCGCCGAGAGCAGCGTACATCCATAGAGGGCCGAGGAAACGTGGAAATGTGCGGCGGCGTTAAAGTTAGTTCCAAAATGAAAACCCCGTCGGAGCGAGACAACGTTGGACGAAGCCTGACGCGCAGTCTAAAGACGTGACAATTGCGATGTCCCGCGCCGCTGATCCACCTGTACGGCCGACGGGCGACGAGCGGGTTTTGGCCAACAACTGACCAACAACGCTTGATTTGTCTCCCCGTTCGTGATATAGGCCTACCACTATTCTTCGGGGCGGCGCGGAAATCCCAGAACGCTGGCGTGCACCGGCCGCGTGGAGAAAAAACCGTGAAACATCGCGCTTTCCTGGCGATCGTTGCATCATTCTTGCTGGCCGCTTCGCTGTCAGCTTCAACCGTCAACTACAACCCGGCGGCGACATTGGACACCGGCTGGCATGGCTGCGGCACCAAGTACTTCGCCTCCCTGGCGGGAAAATCCTGCCGGACGGTGGCGTATTTTGAGCCCAGGAAAAGTCTCGACCAGAGTACATCAAACCCCGGCCATATCAGTGTCATCTTCGGCGCTGGTTTCAATACCTGGAACCTGAACAACAATAATTCCAACAATCCGCCGGGGGTTGAATCAGGGATGGACCCTGTCGTTCGGCGGCGATCCGGGTGGGTCGTTTAATGTTTCATCGCCGAAGCCGAACAAGCCAGCAACGTGTCAATCGGCGGCTTGGAGATTGAGGTAAATCACGCCTGACGCCACGATAAGGAATACCCTTCACCGATGAGGTCGATACCTTAAATGCCGAAGGCGGCGACTACAAGATTACCTGGGTCCAGGGCCTGTACGACAAAACATTAACTTAACCAATGGGACCACCGTACCAGCTTTCTACGAGTTGGACACCACCAGTGCGACCAACCCGTCTTATACCGATAGCTATCCGCCGGTGCAGCCCAACAACGGCTTTTACGACAATCCGCTTTTCAGGTATTTCCCGTTAAATAGCCTCAGGGATTTTTCTATGCCAACGCCTATATCGCCATCGAGAGCCAGGAAAATAAATCGCTGATCGTCTTCAACGGCGTGGACTACGGTTGGAATAACTACGTGGGCTACCCCCGAACCGGGAACATGGTTACTGCTGAGTTCTGGTCTGTCGTTTGTGATAGCGCGCAAACGATACTCGCGGCGCGCGTAACATGCCCGATGAACCTGCGTAGCATGGCCAGCGGGTTCCCAGGCAGACAGAACGTAAAAAATGAGAGTGCCCGCACAAGCAAGAGCGGCTTGTCGGGCACCCAGTTATTCCTACTTCTTCCCTAGCATCCGAAAGAACCGCTGCGCCCGGGCTACGTCGCGGCCGATCTGCTCGCGCAGGGCATCGGTGGATTCGAATTTGCGTTCCTCGCGCAGGCGCTTGAGGAAGATCAGCTCAATTTCCGTCTGCGCCAGCAACTCGATCTCGTGGAAGTTGAGCAGGTGGCTCTCGATGGCGAACGAGTCAGGGCCGAAGGTCGGGCGCACGCCCACGTTGGTCACCGCGTCGAAGCACTCGCCGTTGATGCGCAGCCAGGTGATGTACACGCCGTTGGCGGGAACCAGTTCGTCGTAGCGCGCCAGGTTGACGGTGGGGACGGTGTAGCGTGTGCCATAGCCGCGTCCGCGTCCGGGGTTCGACAGGATGCTGAAGGGGCGGCCCAGCAGGGCGCGGGCGCGCTCGACGCGTCCGGCGGCGATGAGGCTGCGGATCTCGCTGCTGGAAACGTGGTGGCCGCGCAGCGTCTCCTCGGAGTAGGTGTGCACGCCGAATCCCATCTCGCGGCCGAATGCCGCCAGCGTTTCGACATTGCCTTCGGCCTTGTGGCCGAAGTGAAAGTTGTAGCCCTCGTGGACTTCGCGGGCGTGCAGCGCGTCGACCAGAATCTCGCTGCGGCAAATTCGTGCGCCGACATCAACGACAGGTCGCGGGTGAACGGCAGCACCAGCACCGCGTCCACCTTGGTTTGTTCCAGCAGTTGCAGCTTCGCTTCCAGCGGCGTCAGCAGCTTGGGCGCGCTGTCGGGACGCAGAATGCGCAGCGGATGCGGGTCGAACGTCACCGCCACGGCTTTGCCGCCGATCGCGTGGGCGCGCTCCGCCATGTGACGCACCACGGCCTGGTGCGCGATGTGGACGCCGTCAAAGTTGCCGACGCTGACCACGGTGGGCCCGAAGTTGCGCGGGCACTTCTTCGAGCTGTGCGGAATACTTGCATCGTCGGCCGGTGTCCTATATCTCGAATTCCAGCTTGAGCCCGTCGTAGGACAGGCGCACGTTCTCGGGCAGCGTCGCGTTGGTGGCCGCGTGCGGCAGGTCGTGCGACATATGAGTGAAAAACGCACGCTTCGGCTTGAGCTGCTCGACGATCTTGAGCGAGTTCTCCAGTGTCGAGTGCGTGGGATGCGGGTGATGGCGCAGCGCGTCGAGAAACAGGATGTCGAGCCCGTGCAGTTGTTGCCATGCGTTTCGTCGGGAATGGTGCTGAAGTCGGTGAGATACGCTGCTGAACCGAAGCGGTAGGCCTCGATGGGATAGTCCCCGTGATTCACCACCAGCGGCAGGAACGTCGCGCCAAACAGCTCAATCGGGCCGTCGATGTTGCGGATCTCGACCTGCGCCAGCCCGCCGTACTTGTAGTCGCCGTCAAAAATGTAGCGGAAGACGTTGCGCAGCACGCTGCGCCGTATTCTCGCTGGCGTACAGGGGAATCTTCCCTCCCCCGGTGATGCGCGGAAAGCTGAGCGGGCGCACGTCGTCGAGGCCGAGAATGTGGTCGGCATGGCCGTGGGTGTAGAGCACCGCGTCGATGCGGCGAATGTGCTCGCGAAGGGCCTGCTCGCGGAAGTCGGGCGAGGTGTCGATGACGCACGGTTCGGCCGTCGTACTGCACCATGATGGAGGGGCGCAGGCGCCGGTCGTGCGGATCGCCGAGGTGCACACCGGCACGTACAGCCAACGGTGGGAACGCCCATCGAGGTACCGCTGCCCAATACGGTGAGGGTCGCCTTCATCAGTTCAGGGGAGATACGCCGTCCTTGCGGCGGATTGGCGAGCAGGTTGGTCACCTCGAGATAGGCCATACGCAGCTCGTAAAGTACATTGCGAAGCGTGCTCTCCTCGGTGGAGGTGAGGTTGCCCTTGGTCTTGTCGCTCAGGATGCCGAGGATGTCGATGGTCTGGCGCGCGCCCATCAGGTCGAGCGACGGCTTTTCACCCTGGGGCGCGGCCAGCCCGAGCTGCATCAGCGTGGTCATGTAGAGCGAGGCGACGAACTTGTCGAAAGTCATCTCGAGGTCGCGGGCCTGATCGCCTCTTCCCTGCTTCGACAGCTCCTTACGGATGCGGTTGTCCACCTCTTGGGTCGAAGCAGCATAGGCATCGGCGCTGGCCTTCTGCTCGTCGGGGGAGGGGCCTTCGGGTTCATCGGCGGCTGGAGGCGATTCGGGAGCCTTGTCTACCTTTTGCTGCGCGGCACGCTCGTCATTGGAGCGCTGCTGCGCTTCGCTGGCCGCGCGCTCGCGCTCTTCCCTGCGCTCTTCGGCCTTGACCACATCGTGACGCAATTCGCCGTCGCTGCTGAACAGGCGGCGGTCGTTGACCACAAACTCGGGCTTCTTGTCTTTGTATGCCATATCTCCTCTGACTAAAACGAAATGGAATCGATTGCACCGTGGCCCGCTGCTGCCGATTTGCACGATCGTGCCCGGCGCAGCGAACTCGCGACGCAGATAGCCCAGCGCCACCGTGCGTTGGCCACTCGGGAACGGAATGCGCGCCGCGCTGGTGATCTCGCCGATGTTCTTGTCGCCTTCGGTGATCTTGGTGCCGGTCTGCGGCGGTTCGCCGTCGAGCAGAAATCCTGTGAACGTTCGATGCAGGATGGCACGGGCGCGAATGCGCTCCACGATTTCCTGCCCGATGTAGCATCCCTTGGTGAAATTGAGCGCGTGCTTCTGCTCAGTCTCCTGCGGCAGTTCTTCGCTGGCTGAGGTCAATGCCGTAGCGCGGAACGCCGCGGACGATGCGATACCACTCCAGCGCCTGGCTGCCTACCGGGGTTGCGCCGGCAGCGGTCAGTGCGTCCCACACTGTCGGACTTTGCTCGGCAGCGAACCAGATTTCGTAGCCGTCCATGTTGGGATGGGTATTGCGCGCAACGGTGATACCAATGCCTTGCCATACCAGGTCGGCGACCTGGCCGGGCGCTACGGACACGACATCGATGCCGGCGGCTTGAAGTATGTGAGCTGCTTGCGGGCCTGCAAGTCCGACCGCCGCGAGCTTGTCGCTGATGTCGGCGACCTCGACGTCGTCCATGATGATGTATCGGTCGAAAATCTCGGCAATCACGGGAGTCTGTTCGCGGTCGCTGGTGACCAGCAAATAGTCTCCGCGATTGTAAGCGACCAGGTCGGCGACGATGCGGCCCTGCGCGGTCAGCACGAAGCAATAAACGCCGTGGCCGACGCGCGAGGTCGCGGACGTTGTTGGTGACCATGCCGTTGAGCCAGCGGACGCGGTCTTCACCGCTAAGAACCAGCTTCGCCTGCCAGTTTATGTCGTAGAGGCCGCAGCCCTCGAGAACGCCTGAAATTCGACGGTGGGTCGCCAAAGGACACGGGCGTGTCTGCCCCGCGATAGGGGGCCAAGGCGGCGCCGGCGGACTTGCAGCTTGTCTTGAAACGTCATGACAGTCATACGGAACCTTTGATTATAACGAGGAAAAAAAGTCGCTGCCGCCAGCAATAGTGATTTGCCGGCCTCGGATCCTCCGTTGCCAATCAGTACCAGCCACTTTGTGCCGGTCCTTCGTCGTTCATTAGCGGTTTCATCACCAACCGCTTTGCGCGCCAACGATCTCGCGGTTGTTACGTCCACCCAGAAGAGCAACGGTCCTCAGCACCCATGCCGCGCTCCTCCCACCAATTCATCAAAGCTCGAGGCTTATTGCTTATTGCTTATTGCTGACTGCTAGTTGCTAGTTGCCCGTCGCATTGTTTATCGTTCCAACTCGTGACCACTCACAAGCGCATCGCCGTCGTGCCGGGAGACGGCATCGGCAAAGAAGTCATCCCGCTAGCCCTCGAGGTGCTGCACGCTTCCGGCGCGCCGCTGGAGTTCACCACCTTTGACTGGGGGGCCGATCGCTACCTCATCGATGGCACCACTATTCCCTCCGATGGCTTTGAAATGCTGGGTCGTGACTTCGACGCGATCTTCGTCGGAGCGCTGGGCGATCCGCGGGTGCCCTCAAATGTACACGCCAAAGAAATCCTGCTGGGCATGCGCTTCCAGATGGATCTGTATGCGAACGTGCGTCCGGTGAATTTGCTCGACGCTTCGCTCTGCCCGCTTAAGAATGCCACGCCCGAGGACGTCAACTTCACCGTCATTCGCGAGAACACCGAGGGCGTGTATGCGGGCATGGGCGGCAACTTCAAGTTCGGCACGCCCGACGAGGTCGCTACCCAGGAGGACATTAACACCCGCAAGGGCGTGGAGAGGATCATTCGTTACGCGTTCGAATATGCCCGCGCCAACGGCCGTAAAAAAGTCTTGATGGCCGACAAGTCGAACGTGATGACCTATGCGGGAGGCCTGTGGCAGCGGGTGTTCAGGGCGGTCGCCACTGAGTTTCCCGAGATCGCAACTCAACACATGTACGTGGACGCGCTCTGCCTGCAAATGGTGCGTGAGCCGCAATCGCTTGATGTCATCGTGACCAACAACATGTTCGGCGACATCGTCACCGACCTCGCCGCCGCGTTGCAGGGCGGACTGGGCATGGCGGCCAGCGGCAACATTCATCCCGGCCGCACCTCGATGTTCGAGCCGGTACACGGCTCGGCCCCTCCCATCGCTGGCAAGAACCACGCCAATCCCATGGGTGCAATCCTCACCGGCGCCATGATGCTGGCGCACCTCGGCCTCACTGCCGAAGCCCAGAAGATCGAGGCCACCGTGTTGGATGCTGTGCGACGACAACGAACCACCGCTGACGTCGGTGGTTCGATGGGGACACGCGAGTGTGCTCGTGCCATCGCCGACGCTGTCGCAAAATAGATTCCGTTATACAATCGTCGCCTGTTTTTCAAAATCAAGACCCAGCTTCACGGAGCCACAATGCAAACAAAGATCCCTATGACGCACTTGCCGGAAGGGACCGAAGGCTACGGCCAACTCAGCATTTCTTCTTCGGCACTCAGAATCGTGCAGGCGACACTGAACGCCGCCGGTGTGTGGGCGCTCGTCGGCCCCGCCGCCGACGTGGACAAACTGAAGGCCGGTGGCCCGGCGGCCAGCGCTGCCGTGGTGGCGCACAGCACCGACAGCCACACCGCCGTCGCCGGCGACAGCCAGCTGGGCATCGGCGTCTCGGGCACCAGTCACAACCCCAAGGCGGCCGCGATCAGCGGGACCAACGCTGGAGGACTGGCGGGCTCCTTCAACGGAAACGTCGTGGTTTCCGGTCTGGGCACTTTTGGAACACTCACTACCACCTCGACGGCTTCGTTTCCCGCGGTGAACGTGAACGGCAATATCAATCTTTCAGGTATTTTGAACGTTGCGGCTGGCGGCGACATTCAACTCGCCGGCGCCGATTGCGCCGAAAATTTTGATGTCACAACAGGCGAGGCTGTTGATCCCGGCACAGTCATGGTTGTGGACGACGCCGAACGGCTCGCGCCCTGCGTTCGGTCGTACGACTCGCGTGTAGCTGGAATCGTGTCGGGAGCCGACGCTTATCGCCCCGGTCTTATTCTGGACCGCCGCGAGACCGGATTGCCGCGCCGCCCCATTGCCCTCATCGGCAAGGTGTATTGCAAAGTCGATGCGGACTACGGCGCCATTGCCGCTGGCGATCTGCTCACGACCTCACCCACCCCCGGACATGCCATGAAAGCCGCCGACTCCGGCAAGTCGTTCGGCACAACCTTGGGCAAGGCACTCCGTTCCTGGACCGACGGCAAGGGGATGATCCCCGTTCTGGTAGCGTTGGGCTAAGACAAACACTCGCTGCCGCGTTTGTTGTTGCAAGGAGGACATATGTCTTTTCAACTGGAATGGGTAAGCCTGCAACAAATTAAGCCTTTCAAGCCGGACGGGGCCCAGTTGCTGATCCAGTTCCGCGTACTTGGAGAGTTGCCTGACTACGTGCAGGTGTACGCCGTGAATTACGGAGAGACCACGCCATCCGGCCTGGCCGACCTTAAAGGTACTGTCAAGTTCGACACTCCTGGGCCGATATACTCCAGTATCATCGGCGTCGAGGCCGCAGCGTTCTACACCATCTGGCTGTGTCCGCGCAGTGGCGAGCAAGAAAGTCCCGACGACCAGATTGACGAGCAGTACTGGGAAAGCTTTTGCGTGGGGCAGACCATCGTCACGCAGTCGGTGGAGCTGCCCCCCAACCAACGGCAAGCGCCCACGATCACGGCCATCGACGCCGAGCCGGCTACCCTAACGCAGCCCGACCGGATCACGGTGAAGTGGACATCGCAGCCTTACGATAAGTTCCTGATCTGGTGGACGCAGAACGGCGAAGCCAACGCGCAGGGCGAGGACGGCAACTCGGGGAGCTCAGGCTCTTGGACCGCCAGCCCGACAGTTCCGGGCGCACGCTACACGTTTGCCGTAAAGGGTGGGACATACGGCGGAGTTTTCGGAAATTATCTCTATTCCGACTGGGGCCCCACGATCAATGCCACCGCTCCCCATCACTTTTCCAGCTTGAGGCTCTATCTGCGGGCGAGCGGCATCAATCCGGGCGCGCAACGCCTGCGTTCGCTCACACAAAAGCAGGCCTCTGTGCGGAAGTTCATGAAGTTATCGTGACCTGTGCACGTGCCGCCGATGGCCCAGGAGACTGCCATGACTAAATCCGAATTTCTCTCCCTCCGCCGCGACGAGTTCCCGAAGACGCTGAAGCTTCTTCGCATGTATCCCGAAGACAAGCGCGACCTGAAGCCGTCGCCCATCATCCGCAGCGCTGTCGAGACGCTCAACACGTTCATCAACGAAGAGGGCATCAACCTTTCGTATGCGACGACCGGGGCCTTCGACATGATGAACTTCAAGTGGGCGGAGCCTCCGGCAACCATGGCCGCGGGGATAACGAACCTGGAAGCCCTCGCCGCGCAGGTCGATGCCGCGCTCGAACGCGTGTCGGAAGAAGACTTCCAGCAGCCGACGGATTTCTTCGCCATGAAGATGCCCCTCTCAGCGGCGATGTTGATGATGCTGCTCGACCACATCCACCATCGCGGTCAGTTCACCATCTACTCGCGCATCGCGGGCGGAAAGGTGCCGCAGATCTACGGCCCCTCGGCCGACGAGCCGTGGCAGCCGCCGCAGTAGCCGAAGAAACGCACCGGGATGGCGATGATATCCTTGCATGCGTTTCCCCGACTAGGCTCCGCTTCGATATGACTCCCATAGCCTTTATCAAAGTACTGCTCGCCACCTTCGTAACGCTGTTTCCGGTGGTGAACCCCATCGGCGACGCGCCGATTTTTCTTGCCCTCACCCGACAGTATCCGCAATCGGCACAGCGCATTCTGGCCCGCAAAATCGCGGCCTACGGCTTTGGGTTGTTGGCCGTGTCGTGCCTGTTCGGCAGTATCATCCTCGACTTTTTTGGCATCAGCATTGTGGTCATCCAGATCGCCGGCGGGCTGGTGGTGGCCGCGACAGGTTGGACCCTCCTCAACCAGAAATCCGACGACAGTGCCAGCCAGAACGACGCCCCTGAAACGCTGGAAGACGCGCTGCAACACGCCTTCTACCCCTTGACCCTGCCCATCACCGTCGGCCCGGGGTGCATATCGATCGCCATCACGCTGGGCGCTCATCTGCGGCATCAGGCCGGTCCGGGATGGGAGCACGGCTATCCCGAACACTTCGTCGCGGCGCTGATTGGGATGCTGCTCTTGTGCTGGCTCGTGATGGTCTGCTACGGCAACGCCGAACGGCTGGTGCGCGCGCTGGGAAGGTCGGGAACCACCATCATGACGCGGCTGTCCGCGTTCATCCTATTCGCCATCGGCGTTCAGATCATGTGGAATGGATTGCGCTCGGGGCTGCCGCAGTTGTTTTCGTTCTTGACGCAACGCTAGTTCAAACGGCCCCGGCCCTGGCTAAGTCTCCGCCGCCGCTTTCGCTTTTTTCGCCGCCTTCTGCGCGGCGGCGAGGTGCCGTTTCAGAATGCGCACTGCGGCGTCCACATGCTTCTCTTCGATAAGGAACGGCGGCAGGAAGCGGACCACGTTGTCTTGGGTAATGTTGAACAGCAGGCCGTCGGCCATGGCGCCTTCCAGCACGGGTTTGCCCGGAACCGTGAGTTGCAGCGCCTGCATCATGCCAACGCCACGCACTTCCGTGGCGATGGAAAACTTCGCGACCAGCCCCTCGAGTTTGTGCGTGAGGTAGGCGCCGACACGTTGCACCCGCTCCAGCAGCTTTTCGTCCTCGAGGATCGCGAGGTACTCCAGAGCGATGCGGCAGGCCAGTGGACCTCCGCCGAAGGTAGTGCCGTGGCGACCGGGCGTGATGTGCTGCGCCAGCCAGTCTTTTGACAGGAACGCACCCATCGGAAACCCCGCGGCCATGGGCTTGGCAATGCAGACCACGTCAGGCACCACACCGAAGTGCTCGAAGGCGAAGAGCCGGCCGGTGCGGCCCATGCCGCACTGGATCTCGTCGAAGACCAGCGCCGCCTGGTGCTGATCGGCAAGTTCCCGGCAGGCCTGGAGAAACTCGGGGGATGAGCTGTAAATGCCGCCCTCGCCCTGAATGGGCTCCAGCACGATGCCGCAAACGCGGTCGTCCATGGCGGCGTGAAGCGCGGCCACATCGTTGCGCGGCACGAAGCGCACCCCCTCCAGCATGGGATCGAAGCCCTGGCGGTATTTAGGCTGCGCCGTCAGTGCGAGCGCGCCCATCGTGCGTCCGTGGAAGGAATTTTCCAGCGCGATCACCACCGTCTTTTGTGGCCCGGCCGTCGCCTGTCCCGCGGCTCGAACCAACTTCAGCGCGCCTTCAATGGCTTCGGTGCCGCTGTTCGTGAAAAAGGCGCGATCGAGGCCGGACTTCTGGCAGAGCTTCTCGGCAAGAAGTCCTTGGTATTCGTTGTAGTAAAGATTCGACAGGTGAATGACCTTGGCCGACTGCTCGCGAATGGCCTTTACGATGCGCGGGTGGGCATACCCCAGCGAATTCACGGCCAGCCCGGAGAGGAAGTCCAGATAGCGCTTGCCGGTGGTGTCGAATAGGTAAACGCCTTTGCCACGGACAAATGCTACCGGATAACGGGCGTAGGTATTCAAAAGGTACTTTTGCTCAAGCTCGACGAGTTCCTGATAGGTAGACACGGTGATGGCCTCGAATAGTACTTATTGTAAGCGGAACGCCACCCTCATGCGGCTGCGAGGACACTGTTGGCTGCAGGCTACCGTTCCAAGCCAGCGTGGTTACCTTCGCCACAATCGATGCAGAAATCAACGGCCCGACGTAATCGATTCGCTAGGAACGCTCACCGTGGGTAACTTAACAGTTTACGGAGCTGGTTACCACTGCGGCCCATAGCATAAGAAATGCCGGACGCCACTGGTCCGATGGGCAACAACCTCAGCCGAAAAGGGTAACTGACTACCCATTAGTCGCAATTCTTTGCACATGGATAACAGCAACTCATTCAATGTGCAAGCCCAACTTTGGCATGTCACATGCACATTGATTACCAAATAGGTTCCTCCGCCGTCTGGCCTAAACGCTTGTTACGTAGGAACGGTGGCAGGATCTAAGTACGAGAGAAAGAGAGCACGAGGGGTGCCCGGCCAATTGGGGGTACTCCGGAGAGAGAGACGATCGTGAAAAAGCTAGCAGTTGCAATGGCTCTGATGGTTCTGCTGACGGTGAGTGCCACCTCCGCGTGGGCGGATCCAATTCAAATCACTTTGTCGTCAAGTACCACCGGTAGTGCTGTCTTCACCAACAACGGCGGCACTTTGAGCTTCTCCTTTTCGGGCATTTCCGGAAATGTCCTGCTGGAACCCCAGACAATGCTCGGTACTTATTGGATATCAATGACGGGTTCGCCGATATTGACGGGTGGTCCCAGCGACTACACGGTCAATATGAACGGCGCCGCCATCTATCTGACGGTGAAACTAACCGGATACTCCGACACTCTGACCACGAATCTGTACCTGACCGACTTGCACGCTGGTATGTCCGGCACACCCCTTTTTGATGGAACCTTCGGAAATCTCACAAATACGGTCGGCGCACAAGCTCTAAGTCTCGACTTCCCGAACGGTACCGTTGGCCTGGTAGATTTTACTGTCCGGCTGAAGAACGGACAGACCTTGGGGACCCTCGGAAATCATCAGTCTGCTTCGGGTAGCATCTCCAGCGGTGAACTTTACCCGGCTCCTGAGCCGTCGTCACTTGCTCTGCTCGGTACCGGCATACTGGGTCTGGCTGGCGTGATTCGCCGCAAGATGAAGTAATTTCACCTTTCGCAGCCTCGATTTGGATGCCAAGGCCGGAGCGAACCTGCTCCGGCCTTGTTGCATTTGAGCACCCCGGCACCAAAACGGTTTTGCAGGGAAAAAAATTGCGTATTTGGCCTTTAAGTGCTATTTTCACTGATGCATTTTGCAGCTAGTCTTACTCCGCCAGCTGCGAAAGATTGACAAGAGTTTTACAGACTCGTACTAAGGCGTTTGTGCCTTACGTTCAGTAGCAGCCGTGAGGAGCCCCCCCGAGATGCGCTTCATGTCACGAGCTTCGTCGTCCAATACGAAGCCGAATGTGCTTACTCTGCGCACCAACCGTTCGATGTTGCGCGACGACCCTGGCCTGACAGCTTTCCGTGGAATGTTGGTAGCTGCTTCCCTGTCGGCCCTGTTCTGGGGAGCGTGTTTCACCATATTCTGGTTGTTCCGATCCCATAGCTGAGACGACCAAGTTATAGCTGACGCGGAACCGCAACGCCCGTGAACGCTCCTGCCGGCCGCCATGGCGGTGAGTGCGAACCGCCCTTCCCTAACGCAACGAGACCAGCGCTACGGATACGACAGCGCAAGCGATGCCCACCGCCTGTAATCGTCCTATGCGCTCCTTGAGCAGAAAACGCGCCAGGATGACGGTACTGGCGGGATAGAGCGACGACAGCACCGCCGCCACATCGAGCCGTCCGTGGCGGGTGGCGGCGATAAACAGAGCATTGCCGGCGGAGTCCAGCAAGCCCGAGAGGATTACCGGCCAAATAACCGGGCGCAGCGGCTTTGAATCGCGCGGCGTCACTGCAATCAGCACTAGCATCAACCCGATCGAGACGACGCGGGCGGCCACCAGAGGCCAGAACACTCCGTCGTGCCCAGCCTGTTTTCCGGCAATCAGAAACAGCCCGAACGATAATGCCGGCGAGGGCGGCCAGCCCAATTCCGCGATGGGAATCGATGTGCTCGTTGGTCCGCGCCACCAACCATATGCTGATGAGCGCCAGCGCGAATCCGCCCAATTGCAACTTGTCGGGCAAGCCTTCGCTGCGGATCCCTACCAGCACCGGGAGGACTCCCGTGACCACGGCAGCCACCGGTGCGACCACTCCCATGCGCCCGATGGCCAACGCGCGGTACAGCGCCGCGACGCCGAAAGCACCCACGAAACCGGCGAAGGCGCCCCACGCCAAGGCTGACGCCGGGGGAATCGCTTCGCCCAGCAACAGCGCCATCGCGAGGGTAGCAACCAGGCCGCATGCGTGGGCGACCGCGACGACGCGAAAGACGCTGGCGCGCTTGGACGCCAGCCCGCCTGCAAAGTCTCCGCCGCCCCATGACGCGGCGGCTAGCAGGCTCAATCCCGAGGCTTCCAGAAGCTCAAAAGTCATTCGCGTTTACCATACATGGCCAGTCCGAAAATGGGGAGACACGCCAAGGGTGCGGCCCGAGGCCACCTTGCCGGGCACCCGGCCCGTAAGTACCGCCACTTTAGTAACTTCCGTCGATTCAAAATCTCACAGCAAACTTCCATAAAACATATACTGCCAGCGCGGCTTGATTTACAATTTTGGAAGCTACTGAGCTGCAAAGGCTTAGAAGAGTTCGAGGCGGACCCCATCGTGGCATCGAAGTTGCACAGGACTTACGGGGTAGCGTGTCCAACCGCGCCCATAAGACGCGAGACCCAGCCGGCCAGCCCGATGGCAAAGGACGTTCAGTCGCGATTTTTGTTCGTGCTCATAGCGCTGTTAAGCGTTGCGGCGGTCGTGTTTGCCTGGCTCAATTTCCAGAAGGACCGCGAGACTTTAACGCCGTACGACGGCGTCTGGTGGGTCGAGAGCGGCGACCATCTACAGGCGCAAAGGGTGGATGCCAACGGCCCCGGTGAGAAGGCGGGCATCAAGCAGGGCGATGTCCTGATGGCCGTGATCGGCCACAACATTCACAACGTGGGGAGCCTCGAACAACAGTTCTACCGAACTGGGGTATGGTCGAAGGCCACTTACTCGCTAGTGCGGCGCGGCATTCCGGTCGAAGCGCCCGCTCATCCTGGTTCCGGCCGACCGGACGCTGTATATCGGCCTGCGGCTGATTGCGCTGGTCTACCTGGGCATCGGGCTGTATGTGCTGCTACGCCGCTGGACGGCGCCCAAGAGCACACACTTCTATGTCTTCTGCCTGGTGTCGTTCATTTTTTATTCGTTCCACTACACCGGCAAGTTCAATGACTTCGACTGGATCATCTATTGGGCCAACGTCGTGGCCTGGATGCTGCAGCCGGCGCTGTTTCTGCATTTCTCGCTGACGTTCCCGGAGCGCCAGGCGATCGTCAACCGGCGGCGCTGGCTGATTCCGGCGGTGTACGTGCCGGGCGCGCTGATCCTGGCCATGCAGATTGTGGCAGTGCGCTGGTTACAGGCCCAGCGAGACCCTGCGCTTCAATCTCGACCGGCTGCAGATGGTCTACCTGGCGGCGTACTTCGTTGCGGCGACGGTGGTGTTGTGGCACAGCTACCGCCAGGCCAGTTCGGCGATACTTCGCCAGCAGATGAAGTGGGTCACGCGCGGGACGCTTCTTTCCGTCGCGCCCTTCACGTTGTTCTACGTGCATTCCCTACTTATTCGGCAGCGTGCCGACCACGGGAATGCGGGTCTCGGTGCTGTCGCTGATTTTCCTGCCGCTGACCTTTGGCTATGCCATCTTCCGCTACCGGCTGATGGATGTGGACCTGATCTTCAAACGCGGCATGGCGTACACCATCGCCGCCGGGGCCATCACGGCAGCATACTTTGCCTTCGTGGGCGGGATCTCGGAGATCTTCCACAAGAACTTTCCCAGCGCCGGACCGATCGGCCTGATCATCGCCATCGCGGTGACCGCGATCCTGTTTGACCCGTTCAAGAACTGGGTGCAGGACTACCTCGACAAATTCTTCTACAAGAAACGCTATGACTACCGCAAGACGCTGATCGAATTCGGCCGCGACCTGAATTCCGAGACCGACCTCGACAAGATGCTGTCGTCGATCATCGACCGCATTTCGCACACCCTGCTGGTAGACCGCCTGGCGATTTTCCTGGCCAACCCCGAGCGGCCCGAGCAGTTTGTGCTGGCCAAGTCGTATGGCATCGCGCAGATCGGCGAACTCGATCTCGACTTCCTGCACGTGGAACGTCCGGAGTGGGATGCGGGCCACCTTTTCTTCGACAACACCGCGCAGGCGGTACGCGAGACGCCGGAGGGCCGCGAGTCTATTCAACGCCTCGACCTGAATTACTACATCCCCTGCACCGTGATGAACCGCATGATCGCCGTGCTGGGGCTGGGCAAGACCGTCGAGGGCGATTTCCTCTCGACCGAAGACGTGCAGTTGCTGGAGGCGCTGGCCGGCTACATCGGCATCGCGGTGCAGAACGCGCGCCTCTATCGCTCGCTGGAGAGCAAAGTGGCCCAGTACGAACGCCTGAAGGAATTCAGCGAGAACATCGTCGAGTCCATCAGTGTCGGCGTGCTGGCGGTGGACCTCGAAGACCGCATCGAGTCGTGGAACTCGCAGATGGAAGTGATGTACGCGATGCCGCGCTCCGAAGTGCTCGGACGTTCGTTGCGCGAGGTCTTTCCGTCGGCGTTCTCTGAGGAATACAGCCGCGTGCGGGCCAGCAGCGGGATCCACAATCTGTACAAGTTCCGGCTGGCTACGACGGCGGGCGAAATGCGCGTGACCAACATCGCCATCGCGCCGCTGGTAAGTCAAGCACGTTCAGCGTCATCGGCCGGCTGATCATCGTGGACGACATTACCGAGCGCATCGAACTGGAATCGCAACTGTCGCAGGCGGAGAAGCTTTCGTCCATCGGCTTGCTGGCCGCCGGCGTGGCCCACGAGGTCAATACCCCGCTGGCGGTAATTTCGTCGTACGCGCAGATGCTGTCGAAGCAGGTCAGCAGCGAGCCCAAGAAGGCTGAACTGCTGGAGAAGATCACCAGGCAGACCTTCCGCGCCTCGGAGATCGTCAACAGCCTGCTGAACTTCTCGCGCACTTCGAGCTCGGAGTTCAATAACGTCGATCTGAACCGCGTGATCCAGGACACGCTCACGCTGCTGGAGCACCAGTTCAAGACGGCGCGCATCAAGGTGGTGCCGGAGTTGCATCCCCACCTGCCGCCGATTCTGGGCAATACCGGCAAACTGCAGCAGGTATTTCTGAACCTCTTCCTCAATGCCAAGGACGCAATGCCCGCCGGCGGAACGCTTACCATCACCACCGGCAACGGACACAACGTCCGCGTGACGGTGGCCGACACCGGCAGTGGCATCGCTCAGGAGCACATTCACCGCATTTACGATCCGTTCTTCACCACCAAGAGCAAGCAGCCCAAGACCGGCCACAGCGGCGGCACCGGGCTGGGCCTGTCGGTGACCTACGGCATCATCCAGGAACACGCCGGCAAAATCCACGTCGACAGCGCTCCCGGCCACGGCACCACGTTCACCATGGAATTCCCCATGCTGCGGAAGGTCGTCAATGCCTGAGGCCGCCATCAGCCGCTTTGCGGGCAGCCGCGACGATGCTAGCTCGCTGGGCACCGTTCTGATCGTGGACGACGAGTCCGCGATTCGCGAGTCGCTGCAAACCCTGCTTGAGCTGGAGGGCTACGACGGTCGACACCGCCAGCGACGGCGCCGAAGGACTGGCGCAGCTGGCCGAGCATCCCTACGACCTGGTCCTCCTCGACTTTGCCATGCCCGAGCGCAACGGCATCGAAGTGCTGCAGGAAATCCGCCAGCGTGACACCGAGCTGGCAGTCATCATGATCACCGCTTACGGCACGGTCGAGAATGCCGTCAACGCTATGCAAGCGGGCGCGACCAACTTCATCCAGAAGCCGTGGGACAACGAGAAGCTGCTGGCCGACGTTGGCGCCGCGGTGGGCCGGCGCCGCGCCGAAGCGGAAGTCATCCAACTGAAGCGCGCACTGAAGCAGCGCTACAACTTCGAGCACATCATCGGCAAGAGCGAGCCCATGCTGCGCATCTTCGACCTGGTCGCGCAGGTCGCGCCCAGCCGCTCGACAGTGCTGCTGCAGGGCGAGAGCGGCACGGGCAAGGAGCTGATCGCCAAGGCGATCCACATGAACTCGCCCCGCAAGGGCGGGCCGTTCGTGCCAGTCAACACTGGCTCCATGCCGACCGACTTGCTGGAGTCAACGCTGTTCGGCCACGTGAAGGGCGCCTTTACCAGCGCCATCGCCAGCAAGAAGGGCCTGTTCGAAATGGCCGACCGGGGCACGCTGTTCCTCGACGAGATCGGCACGATGGGGCTCGATACGCAGGCCAAGATTCTGCGCGTCCTGCAGGACCGCAAGTTCATGCACCTCGGCGGCGTCAGCGAAGTGCAGGTGGACGTGCGCATCATCGCCGCCACCAACGTCGATCTGCGGCAGCAGGTCAAGGAAGGCAAGTTCCGCGATGACCTGTTCTACCGGCTGAACGTCATCTCCATCGACCTGCCGCCGCTGCGCGCAGCGCAAGAACGACATTCCGCTGCTGGCACAGCACTTCGCTCTGAAGTTCGCCGAAGAAAACGCACGGCCTCCGCTGCACATCGCGCCCGAGGCGCTGCGTCCGCTGATGGATTACGATTGGCCGGGCAACGTCCGCGAACTGGAAAACGTGATCGAGCGCGCTGTCGTGCTGGCCAATGGTCCGAACCTCACCGTCGATCTGCTGCCCGACGAAATGGTCGGCCGCGGGGCAAAACTGGCGCTCATGGACCATCGTCCCGACGCCTCGCTGTTCGACATCATGGAAGACTGCGAGCGCCGCATCATCACCGACATGCTGGAAAAATGCGGCTGGAGCCAGACCGAAGCCGCCGACCAGTTCCGCGTTCCCCTCTCCACCCTCAACCAAAAGATCAAGCGCCTGAACATCGAGATCAAGAAGAAGGGCCGAGAGTAGGAAGCTCTTCGCTTCTCGCTCTTCGCTCTTCGCTCTTCGCTTCTCGCTATTCGCTCCTAGCGCCGAGTGCCCACTCGCGCTTTCAAGGCACTGCTGAAGCCGTGCCCTCTCTAGACGGAGCTATTCGACCGCTTCTTCTAGGCGGTGTCTGCGCGACGGTCGGGCGCGGAAGTCGCTGACATTGCCTCCTTCTTCATGAGTTCGATCTCGGCTTTCAGCTTCTGGTTTTTCTGCTCGTGGTAGTCGCGGAGCTGGTGGCGCAGATCGTTGATCTGGTAGCGCATGGACTGATAGGCCTCCTCGCGGTAGACATGGTAGGCGGGAGAGCCGGGGCGAACGCCGGGCGGAGGCGTAGGCATGGATTCGCTCTGGCGCAGTCTCGCTTCTTCGTCAGCCTTGCCCAGGACGGCGGCGGTTTCGGCATCCAGATCGGCTCCGGGTGGGAGACCGAATTTTTCCTCGAAATCGGGAAATTCCTGGATGCGGGAGGCGTCGTCCCCACAATTGCCAACCGAAGGCAATCGTGGGCCACCCGGTGGCACCGCTTCGTTCGCCTCATTTTTCGCGGCTTCGGCTTCCATCTTTTCGATGCGGCGGTTGGTGGAGTTGACCAACTGGATGGCGTAGAGCAGCTTGCCGGCAACGCGAGCGTCTAGCTGGCCGGCGGCGAGGGCCTGAGCGATATCGCTGAGGGCGTTGCGCACGGCGTAGGGGTTGTCTAACGACGCGATTTCGAGGCGAAAAGGGTGATTATCGCGCAGGGCGCGGGCGCGACGAAGTCGGCGGGCGCGCTCCATGAGGTGGTAGTAGCAGTATTTGCGGTCCCGCAAAACCGGGGAGCCGCAGTAAGAGCCGTCTTCTTTGACGTGGTGACAGGATGATGATTGGGTCATGGATTCCTCGAGTAATTAGTAATTAGCAATTAGCAATTAGCAATAAGCAATAAGCCAAACCAAAGCCAAAGCCAAAGCCAACCAAAACCAAAACCAATGCCCAAACCACTTAGACTTCTGGCCTTTGATTGTGCCGTGATACCCCTCGCATGCATCTTGAAAACAAAGGGGTTATTGCGCGACTTGCCGTAAGTTATAGACAATACAGGTGCTTACAGGCAAAGTATTGGGAACAAATGGGTTACTGCCATAAGTTGATAAAGAACAAAGACCCTCGGGGCGGCCGCGAATCGGCACGGCGCCGCGAGGGTCCGGATTGACGTCAGCAGGATTAACTGAGGGGCGGAATGGAGGTCAAGAAAAATCGTGAGGGCGGGAAAACTTTAGTAACCACCAAATTCCCAAAATGGAAAGAAGCGGCGGAGCCGCGGTTAGGTTTTAGGCGTGGCTCCTTCGGCTGCGCTGGGGGCAGGCCACGTCCGCGCGCCCGGGCGTCGAAAACCCCAGCCGCGGAGCGGCGTTTCGAAGTAACCAACACCCCAGTGAGAACCGTCACATCATGAATCGTTGGCATCGGTTATGGTGTGAGCACCCTCGCACTCGCCGTTTACGGCGTCCTCAATATGCCTCGAACTTATGCGAAGAACCTTGTGCACTGCGTGTATGGGACCAAGAATGGCGTCAACCTAATTTGCGATCCGCCGCGGGTTTGGCATCTCACGCGGGAGATTGCGCGCAACATCAGTATCGACATCATCGCCATCGGAGGCGTCGCAAACCATGTTCATCTTCTGATGACGCTTCCGCCATCGCGGGCGATGGCGAATGTCGTGCGCGACCTGAAGGCGAATTCTTCGCAAATCCTGCGGCGGGACAATCGCATGTTTCGATGGCAGGATGGGTATGCGGCAATCAGCGTGAGCCCGTCAGCGATAAGGGCCGTGGTGCGGTATATCGAGCACCAAGCGGAGCACCATAGAGCTCATTCTTACGCGGACGAGTACATCGCGATGTTGGAGCGGGCCGGCATCGCGTATGACGCTCGGTATGTGTGGGATTGAAAGAACGCCGCTCCGCGGCTCCGGGGATGGTGGGGGCGGCGGAGCGCGGCCTTACGGCCACGCCTAAAACCTAACCGCGGCTCCGCCGCTTTGGAAGCACCTGTGTATTGGCAGCGATTAGCTGTTGGCAAAAAGTGAAAGACCCACCCGCGTGCACCATTCTGTCCCCTCGACTTTGGAATCGACACCCTTTTCAAATCCGAGGGCAAGATTCCTGAAGTCTTTCTGCGCGGGTGTAGATCGGAGGGGTTCATCCGGCTATGCCGGATCGATGGAAGGGCCGCCGAGTTGAGTACACTCGTGCTTAATCAGCTACGCGCACGAAGCAAGCTCGAGGGTCGGCTGCAGACGCGCTAAAGGGGCGGGCGTCCGGTCGTGATGACAAGAAGCAGATGACTGCACGGGCGATGACAGCTACGAGCAGCTGGACCGCGGGATTAGGCTGTGGGACAAGCGTTTTGTTGTGCTGCTCGCGGCACTCAACCCCGTAACGTTTTTGCAGCCGCTTCGACGGCATGGTTGTAGGGTCATGCCCGTGATCCGACCCTTTTGTTCGCAAAACCGACTTTTGCCCCGCAGGAAGTTTAGTCCTCCTCAAGAAGGCGGTTGTAAATAGGCGACCGGGCTTTAGAATAGGTTCGCAATGGAATCGGAGCAGAACAGTTTAATCCTCGAATATGCCGTACGTCCTCGTGCTGGGTCTGCTGGTGTGGCTCTGCTCGGCGGCGGTTGCGCAATCGCGTTTCGTCCACACCTCCGGCACGAAGTTACTTGACGGAAACGGGCATGCCCTCATGCTGCGCGGCACCAACCTGGGCAACTGGATGGTGCGCGAAGGGTATATGTTTCACTTCGAGGGCGGACCGCAGTCGTCGCGGGAGATTGAGGCGCTGACCAATGAACTGCTGGGGCCGGAGGAAGCCGCGAAGTTCTGGAAGGCTTACCTCGACCGCTACATCACGCGCGATGACATCCAGTTCCTCAAGCGCGCGGGATTCAATTCGATTCGCATCCCGATTCATTACAAGTATTTCGAGAGCGACGACGCCAAGGGCTTCCGCCTACTTGATCGCGTGGTCGAGTGGTCGCGGGAGGCTGGACTGTACGTCATCGTCGACATGCACGCCGCTCCCGGCGGACAGACGGGCGCGAACATCGACGATAGCTGGGGGTATCCGTGGCTGTACGACAGCGCGGAGGCGCAGCAGCAGACCATCGCCATCTGGAAGCGCATTGCGGCGCACTATCGCGATTCGGAGACGGTGCTGGGCTACGACCTGCTCAATGAGCCGATTCCCCACTTCCCCGAGCTGAAGAAGTACAACAGCCAGCTTGAGCCGCTGTACCGGCGCATCGTGGCCGGCATCCGCGAGGTGGACAGGAACCACATCGTCATTCTCGGCGGGGCGCAGTGGGACACCAATTTTTCGGTCTTCGGGCCGCCGTTCGACAAGAACGTGATGTACAACTTCCACAAATACTGGATGAAGCCGGAGCAGGGGGAAATCCAGCAGTATGTCGATTTTCGCGACAAGTATCAGGTGCCGATCTGGATGAGCGAGTCGGGCGAAAACACGGACGAGTGGATCACGCAATTTCGCGAGCTATTGGATAAGAACCAGATCCCGTGGGCGTTCTGGCCATACAAGAAGATGGACAGCCCGCGCGCCATCGTGTCGTTCGCGCGGTCGCAATACTGGGACGAGATTGTCGCCTATGCCAAGCTCGGCGGAGGCACCGGCGACGTGGAGAAGCACCTGCAGAAGCGGCCTCCACAGGAGCACATCAACGCCGCGTTCGCCGGGTTGCTGGAGAACATCGAGTTCGACAAATGCAGCGTGAACGATGGTTACTTGAAGGCGCTGGGACTGAAATAGGCCGCCGCCCGTTAGACGGCCTCGTTCATCATGGCGACGATTTCGCGCTCGATGTCGGCGGCCAGGCTTCTATACCGGGCAGTCCGGTGGCACGCATCAGGTCGGTGGGTTGCACGGTGGAAAGGGTGACGGAAGGCCCTCGCTAAACACCGAGATGCGGCAGGGCAACACGGCTGAGGCTTGCATGTCAGCGCCCAGGGCCTGCATCGCGGCGTTGGGATTGCAGACGTCGTACACGCGGCATTCGCGGCCGAGGTCGAATCCTTTTTTGCTGAGAGTCTCGCGCAGGTCGAGCACGTTCAACACGCCAAACTTGTGGCGCTGCGCGGCCTCGCGAAGTGACTGGTCAATCTCCGCCAACGACTTGGAAGAGCGTACCGAGTGAATCATGGTTTCCTCCGACTTGGTTACGAACGATCTTGCGGAACTGCGGTTTTGCGGCCGACCGGCCGCGGGTTACGCTCCTCAACGGAAGCGGCTGGAGCCGGAGCCGCATCCGCCGGTAGAAAAGGTCGAAATCATCCGCTCGATGCGCTGCGATTCGCAGGCCGGACAGCGCAGTTCGCGGTCATCGTCGCTCATGCGGCGCAGCTTCTCAAAGCTGTGGCCGCAATCTTCACAAATGTAGTCGTACAGTGGCATGAATCTGTGTGTCTCCGAGGACTGCTTCCTCTACCAGAATAAATGCGCCGCCTGGGCAAAACGTTACAGGGCTTTTGCGGGTAAGTGAGGGGCAAAACGGAAGGCCAGCGCTTGCGCTATACTTCTCCGTTTGCCGTATTGAGCGGCTTTCCACAAGGAGTCTTAGCTATGTCATCCGCAGCCTTATCCTACGCACGCGAAAACCAGAAGCGATTCTTAGAGGAGCTCAAGGACCTCCTCCGGATTCCCAGCGTCAGCACCGCCGAAGAACACAAGGCCGATATCCTCAAGGCCGCCGACATGGTGGCCGCCGACCTGAAGCGGATCGGCTTCGAGCACGTCGAGATCATTCCCGACCTCGGGCCACCCGCTGGTGTATGCCGACTGGCTGCACGCTGCCGGCAAACCCACGGCGCTGTGCTATGCGCACTATGATGTCCAGCCCGCAGAACCGCTGGACGAATGGATCACGCCGGCCTTCGAGCCCACCGAGCGCAACAACAACATCTATGCCCGCGGCGCGGTGGACGACAAAGGCCAGCTCTGGATGCAGCTTAAGGCGTTCGAGTCGCTGTTCAAGGCGGGCGGCGGCAAGCTGCCGATTAACGTCCGAGTCCTCATCGAAGGCGAGGAAGAAGTTGGCGGCGAAAGCATCGAGAACTATGTGAAGGCGAACGCCGGCAAGGAAAAGTTGAAGGCCGACTTCGCGCTCGTCAGCGATACCGAGCTCTTCGCGCCCGACATCCCAACGCTTTGCGTTGGACTGCGCGGCCTACTCTACACGGAAATCGAAGCCAAGGGCGCCAAGGTCGATCTGCACTCCGGCGTGTACGGCGGCGCGGCACCCAACGCCATCTTCGGGCTGGTCGAAATCCTGAGCAAGTTGAAGGATGCCGAAGGCAAAGTCCTCATCCCCGGCTTCTACGATGACGTGCAGAAACCGACCGACGACGAGCTGAAAGCCTGGGCCAGCCTGCCCTTCGATGAAGAGGAGTACCGCAAGGCGGAAGTCGGCTCCGACGTGTTGACGGGCGAGCCGGGCTATTCCGTGCTCTATCGCACGTGGGCGCGGCCAACACTGGAAGTCCACGGCATCGTCGGAGGCTTCATCGCTCCGGGCGCCAAGACGGTGATCCCGGCCAAAGGCTCGGCGAAGGTCTCGATGCGACTGGTACCGAACCAGGACGCCGACGACATTCTGAAGAAGTTCACCGCGTACGTTGCGAAGATCACGCCCAAGGGAATCTCCACCAGCATCAAAGTGCACAGCAAGGGCCCGGCGTGTGTGGTGTCGACCGACAATCCCTATGCTCGTGCTTCGGTGGAAGCCATGCACGAGGTCTTCGGCCGCGATACGGTGTACATTCGCTCGGGCGGGTCGATTCCTATCGTGACCCAGTTTGAGAAGGACCTGAAGATTCCCAGCATCATGATGGGGATGGGCCTTCCCGACGACAACCTGCATGCCCCGAACGAGAAGTTCCACATTCCGAACTTCTATCGCGGGATCGAGTCGATTATCCGGTTCTTCCAGCTCCTGGGAGACGCTAAGTAGCTCTACTATCAGGAGTTATAGATTTGACACTGGGAGAGAATCGTGGTGGACGGTTCTCCCGTTTTTCACTATCATCGAGGAACGGCTCTGCGGTAACTTTCCTCTCAGGAGTTGTTCGTGTCTGCTTCGTTCGGAAGACACAGAACGCATTGTTGTGTGATGCGGATTCTGTGTTGTTTGGCTGCTCTGATTTACGTTTCCTGTCCAGCGTTGCTGGAGCGGTGTGCTGCCCAAGAAACCTCCGACGACACGATTGTACGGTTCGACGACCCGATCTCCACGCCGAGTTCGGCAATTTCCACCAGCAGCATTCTTCCTGATGGTCCGGTTCCCAACGCCAAACCCATAGAATCCTCCAGTCGGACGAATCTGATGCCCACGGCTTCGCCGCCGGGTGTTCAATTCCAGACCGCCTCGGAGAAATTTGATTTGAAGGCGGCTTTCTGGCAGTCCTTCGGGGTGACGTTCTTCTACGACGTGTGGCGAGTGGCCTTCGATCCGGGGATGCGCTTTAACATCTCACACAAGCCGTTTTTCCACGATTGGTTCGCCTCTTACGGTGGCTACGACATGAAGCGCTGGGGCGACGGCGACGATTTCGTCGTCAACGATGTTGGCCACCCCTTGGAAGGTGCGGTATTCGCCCGCACTTACTTGCAGAACGACCCCAAGAGCCAGGCCATTATCGGCAAGAACCGCAGATATTGGATGAGCCGGCTGAAAGCCCTGGGATGGGCCGCCGCGTGGTCCACCGAGACCGAGATTGGCCCACTCAGTGAGACGAGTTTCGGCAACCAGGGCGGTTTTACTTATGTCCCCGGTTGCGGCATTTCGCTGACGTGCTTGAACAACCCCAAGTATCCCAAGCCGCCGACCAACAACACCGGCTGGACGGACTTCGTGGTCACGCCGCTGGTGGGAATGGCCTGGGTGTTGGGCGAAGACACGATCGACAAGTACGTTGTCATGCCGATTGCGATGAACCATCGCATCCTTGGCGGCCGCATTCTGCGCTCCGCGCTGGAGCCGAGCCGTAGTTTCGCCGCAATCTTTGCCGGCAAGTTCCCCTGGGACCTTCCTTCTCCGGAAAGCAACTTCCTGGTCAGCCGCGCCTCGCACTTCCCCCAGTCAGCCGGGGACCTCGAACGTCCTGCCATCGATCACTGGGAACTCGCCATGCAGTACAGCAACGTCAGCCTTCCGGTGCTCAGCAATACCTGCTCGGAGGTGGCTTGCCGCAAGAACCTGTCGGGGCTGGGCGTCAACTTTGGCTACAACCTCACTCGCGGCTTCGGCTTCGACAGCACGCTGAACTTCATCCCCGGACAGCAAGGAACGCAGCCCATGATGGAGGGCCTGTTTGGAGTCCGCATGGGAGTTCGTGCCGAAAAGTTCGGGATCTTCGCCAAGATCCGCCCCGGCTTCATCTATTACAACAATGCTTACCCCGTTCAGGGGGAGACTTCGACGGCCAGTTTGACGCGCTTCGCTACCGACCTGGGTGGTATCGTCGAGTACTATCCGCAGCGCAACTCCACCGTGCGCTTTGATGTGGGCACGACCGTGGTGCGTTACCTCACCAATCACGTTGATCCGCATGACTATCAGTTAGGGACCCTGCTGTCGAACCAGTACTACGTCACCCAAGGCAACTTCCAGGTTGCAACCTCTTACGTGTACCGGTTCTAAATCGGGAGTATACTCACTCCCTTCGCCCAGCATCCTTTTAGTTCATCGTTCAGTGCAATGTTTTTCTATAGACCACCGATTTAATCAGCGATATTTTGAGTGCTGCACGTCTTGGCCAGGAACTCATCGGTCACCGAGGGAATCGCGACAATGGAGTCGCTCAGGCCGAGGGAGTCCATTGCAGCTGTTTCATTCGAGCTGAGCGGCCCGCCACCGAGCGCCACCAGGTCGAAATCCTCTTGCAACCGTGCCTCTTGGAAGGCCCGCAAAAGGGCCAGAAAATTCTTGTGATAGTTGCGAATGCCGACGTAGAGCAGGAACGGGCGGCGCACGCGGCGACGCAATTGCTCGGCAGCTTGCGACGAACGCGGCAGGAACGTCAAGCCGTGGTGCACGACGCACGTCTTGCCGGCGTCGACCGGATAGTACTGGAGCAAGCCCCGTCGGCTGGCTTCCGAGATGCAAATGATGCGGTCGGCCCGGGCGTAGAGCTTGCCCTTAGAGCGAATGACGGCAGAGGCATCACGAAAGAGGTGGGGAAATTCTTCGTAGACGCAGTCATGATGGGTAGCGACCATGCGACGGGCGCGGACGAGCGACATGGAGCGGAAGTAGGTCGGATGGTAGATGTCGAAGCGTGCGGCCAACGCCGACGCGGCCGTGCCGATGGCTTCATTCACTGCGTAACGCAGCAGTCCGGGAGGCAGCGACGCGCGCAAGCCGCGTACGCGCAAATGGGGCGAAGCGAGATCCTCGAACCGACATACCGAGCGATAGAGCCCGAGCGAGAGTTCGACCTGTAAATCCGGGATCGAGGCCAGGTAACGGGCAAGTTCGAAGTGATAGCGCGAAGCTCCACCCGCGTCCTGCAGGGAAAAGACCTGATGGTCGTAAAGGACGCGCATGGGTGACAGTTTCAAGTTTCGCGATTCGAGTTTCAAGCGCGCTGCACCCGGCGGCCGGCGAGGGACAGTCCAACCAGGTACACGAGATACGCGATCACCGTGTTGACGGCAGCGGCGAGAGCGCCGTAGCGCGGGATGGTCGCGAGGTTTAGCGTGATGTTGACGCCAGCGGCGACTCCCGCACAGACGAGCACGTTCCGCTCCATGTTCCAGGCAAGGTAGGCGTTGCTGAGGTACGAGGTCAGAAAGTCGAGCGGAATGCAGCAGGCCAACAACAACAGCAGCGGTGCGGCGGCGGCGAAGTCGCGTCCGAAGATAATGGTAAGAGCGGGACGGCGCACGAGTGCCACGAACAACGCGAGGGCTGCGCCGGAAACAAATAATAGCAGGAAGATCCGCGAACGCAACATGCGGCGGCGCTCGTCCACATCGAGGCGGGCGAGCTGGGGATAAAGCACGTCGGTAAGCAGGTAGTAGACTGACCAGCACCTGATTGAGAATACGGTAGGCGGCATTGTACAGGCCGACCTCGTGTGGATTAGAGAACACGCCAAGAACCAGCATGTCGGAGGTGTTGAAGGCCAAGTTGCCGAGCCACGCGAGTCCCATGATGCTGGTGCGACGCCATTCGAGGGCGTGGGCGATCTCGGCGACACCCTGTTCCTGCAGGCCTATTTCGCGGCGGTGGCGGCGCCACCAGTTCGAGAACAGGAGACCTTGAGCAACGTATCCGACGAAGTTGGCGACGGCCAGCCAGACGAAAAGGTGCCCAGCGGTAAGGGAGGCGAGCACGCCCATCAGCACGCAGGCGGGCACGATGGCCTTGGCTAGCCCCACCAGAAGAAGGTGTTCCCTGCCCCAGGCTGCCCACTCCAGCGAGAAGACGTACAGAGCGCCGGCGGCGGCGAAGGCGAAGAGAAATACCTTCATCGGAAACGGAAGGCGGGCGAGTGAAGCGTAGAGCAGAACGAATGGCAGAGCGGCAGCGGCCATCAGGAGGCGGCGGTGCTGCACTCGTTGCACGATTTCGGCGGAGGAGTTGGGGAACCGGGCGATGAGGCGCGCGCCAATGTGGCGCAGGCCGAAGTCGATGATGGGAACCAGGTACTGGCCCACACTCGCAGCCAGCGCATAAACTCCCAGAGCGACCACGCCGTAGAGGTGGCCGATCAGGACAACGTTGGCAACGGACAGAACGCGCGCGAGGAACTCCCCGGAGCCGAGGTTAATCGTGTTGCGGACGAGTTGGCGCGGCGTGAGGTCCATACGGTGTCTGTAACGAAGCAGTGTCGGCACGATGCGGGCGGCCAGCGTCTAGGATACGTCAGCCTCCGCAGAGGACCGAGGTTTGAATTCGGGGTACACCCCCTCCCCCCTCCCCCTCCCTAATTACTGAAAACAAAGGACTTGCAGCACGACTGTGCGGCAAAATATTGCGAACAAACGAGTTATAGGTAAAAGCTTCTGCCATAAGGAGTTACGAGTGTTCGTTGGGCAGCGAAGAGGGGACGTAGAGACAGGAAGTGCGGCGGACGCGTGGGACAAAAGGCCTCCTTCGGCTGATGGCCGCTTCGTCTCGCGGCGAAGAGCCCAGCGTTTCAGGCCGCCCAGTTGCGAAGGCGGCGAGGTACAGCAGTGTCCTTGGGGCGGAATGCACCCCCGAGGAAAGGGTGCCAGCGATGGCAGGAGCTGTCAACTTACGTTAGTACCCACGCGGGCAACACTTTGGTAACCAGTAATTTAGGAAGAGGGGACGGGACGTTGGAAGAGTTGCGGGCGACGGTAGCGGACACTTCAAAGGCGGAACGACGCCTCCTAACTTAGACAACGGTTCGGACGACAGCACCGCCGTGGGATATGCCCTGGCCGGGTTGCAGTACAAGTGGCACAACGAAAAGTGGTCGCCGTTTGTACGCGGGATGCTGGGCGCTGCCAACATCTCGCCCGACTGTTGCCACGGCACGCAATGGCGCTTCGCCGGCGGCGGAGGAGGCGGCCTGGACTATAACCTTTCGCACCGCATTTCGCTGCGACTGATTCAGGCGGACTACATCTATTCAAGCTATCCGCACATTTACTTCAGCAATCATCCCAGTGAATGGAACAGCGTGCGCCTGGCAGCCGGCGTGGTGTTTAACTTCGGCAGCAAAGATTGCAACCCCGTGCCCAAGGCATGCACGATCACCGCAACCTCTCCGTCCGAAGTGTGGGCTGGTGAGCTCGTGAGGTTTTCGACCACCGGCACCAATTTCAACGCCAAAGACACGCTGAACTACGGCTGGAAGACGACGGGCGGTAAAATCTCGAGCACGAACACGGCGGCAACAGAGATCGACACTGCCGGACTTGCGCCCGGCACGTACACCGTCACGTCGACGCTGGCCGATCCGAAAGTCAAGAAGCTGGACTCCGCCACCTGTACTGCCTCGTTTGTGGTGAAAGCGCCGCCGCCGCCGGTCCCGCCGACCGTACAGTGCGTTCCGCCGGAGACGACGATCAAGGCGGGTGAGAGCGCAACCGTGCAGATGGTGGCCACGAATCCTGACAAGCGCCCGCTGATTTACTCATGGACCACCACAGCCGGCCAGGTTGTAGGAAGCGGCGACCGCGCCACCGTGACCCCCAGCAACAACGACGCCGGCCACACGATTACCGTCACTGGGACCGTGGTTGACGATCGGAAACTCACCGCAAGCTGCACCGTGCAAGTCACCGTACCTCATCTGCCGCCCCCGTGCGTGACACCGGTCGATTGGGGCGAGTGCACCTTCGTCCTCAACCCGTACCTGCCGGCTCGCATCGACAACGCCTGTAAAGATACGCTCGACCGCGTGGCCCTCGACATCCAGGGAAAGTCCAGCGGCAACCTAGTGATTGTTGGTTCGGCGTCCGAAGCGAGTAAGAACCCGACACTCGGCCCACAGCGCGCGCAGAACGCCAAGTACTACCTGACCACCACGGGTGCCACCAAGGTCGATGGCGGGCGCATCGAAACGCGCCAGGGCGCAGGTGTCACCGACGAAGTGCACTTCTATTACGTTCCTGACGGGACGGTTTGCTCCGGCCTACCGGACCTCGGATCGGCAGTGGATGAAGAAAAAGTCCAGGGCCATGATCGCGGCAAGCTGCCCAAGGGGAGGAAGAAAGCGGAAGCAGCGAAATAAACCTAGCTGTCGCAACAAAGCTGAGGCGGACCACCGCAATGCGTCTCAGTCGGTCAGGAGGTCACCCGTGCCAGACCGCTCGTGCGTGCCTGCTTCCCGTTGAAAGTGAGTCGCCGCGATCACGAAGCAGGTTTACGCAGATCTTCCGGCGATCAAATTGTAGAGCCAGGCGAAAACAAAGCCTCCCGCGGCGCCGTCGAGCAAGGCATACCCGGTGCCCAACCAGGGCGTCGCCGAAGCTCTGGGCCCCGTGAAATCCGGGGTAGACGGAACTAATCGCATTAAGAAAACCTGCTCCATAGGAGGGGACGGCAAGGTGCACCAGCCCCACGAACAGAATTCCACCTCCCCAAAGCAATCCTGAAACAATTGCCACAGCTTTCATTGAAAGTCGCATACTGCCTCCTTCCGAGCACTAGCTCGCAATCACGTCCCGCTTGTTCTTTAGCCAGTAGCGGGTCATCCAACCACCCTCCTGAGGATCGAAAATCTTGTAGGCCCCGAGCTTGACGCGATCATTGACGAGGAACCACGCCAGCGCGTAGACCCACACGAAAAGTGCCCAGCGCCATCCGATCGGCGCCATGAATATGCCATACACCGCGATCAGGGTTGCTACGGCTTGCGTGCCAACGACCGCCCAGAACAGGATCGCGGCGGGACGGATGCTCCAGAACGGACCTCTTGTGCGGGTGACGAATATCGTGAGATGTCCGGCAACGGAAAGTTTCAAGTACATCAGCGACTGAATGGTCTCCCGGCCAAGGTGAAAGACGCGCTCGCCCAGATAAAAGAGTCCGAAGGAAGCCAGAACACCCGCCACGCCAAGCGTACTCGACACGCCAAGCACCATGGGCATGTTCCATGACTCGGGCGCGTTGGAATAGCGCACGCGATCGTAGGCAATCGAAAGAATCGCGCCGTCGTTCAGGATGGCCAGCAACACGATCATGACCGCCGTCACCGGATAAAAGTTGAACACCAGGATCGCCAGGGTCATGAACAGCAGCACACGGATGGTCTCAGCGATGCGATACATGGCGTAACTGTTCATGCGCTGGAACATCTTCCGGCTCTCTTTAATCGAGTCGATGATGATGGAGAGCCCCGGGTTGAGCAGGGCGATGTCGGCCGCGGCCCGGGCCGCATCTGTGGCTCCCGACACGGCGATTCCCGCGTCGGCCTGTTTCAGAGCCGGCGCATCGTTGACGCCATCGCCGGTCATACCGGTGATGTGCTTGAGACCCTGCAAGATCTGGACGATGCGAAATTTGTGTTCCGGAAACACCTGCGCGAAGCCGTCGGCGTCTTCAATCGCCTTGGCGATCTGGCCGGCGTCATAGCCCTTGGACTCCGACAGAATGCTGGCGTCCACGATGTTCTGTCCCAAGCCAAGTTGACGGGCCATTTCCTTGGCGATGGCGATCTGGTCGCCCGTCACCATCTTCACCTTCACGCCCATCTCTGCCGCCGTCGCGATGGTTTGTTTCGAGTCTTCTCGCGGCGGATCGAACAGCGGCAACACTCCCAGGAGCTGCCACTCACCCTTTTCGTCGGTGCGCGCCACCCCCAAGGAGCGGAATCCGCGGGACGCAAATCCCTCGACTGCCGCGTTGACGGAGCCCTCAACCTCAGCTGCATTCGCCACTAGCGCTGTTATCACTTGCACGGCGCCCTTAGTGACGCGAAATTCGATGTTGTCCGGACCCTTTGACTACGGCCTCGGTCCGCTTGTGCACCGGGTCGAAAGGCTGAAAGTGCACCAGCTCGTAGGCGTCGAGTGCGTGGCGGTCCTTTACGCCCCCTATGACGGCAAGGTCGATGGCATCCTGACTCTCGGCCCGCGACGCCAGCGCACCTGCCAGAATGGCCTCTTCCGGCTTCACTCCTGATACGCAGAATGGATCGCCCAACGTTAATTTGTTCTGGGTCAGCGTTCCCGTCTTGTCGGAGCACAGTACGTCGATCCCCGCCAGTTCCTCCATCGCAGCCAGGTGGGTCACGATGGCCTGTTTCTCGGCCAGCTTTCGCGCCCCGACCGCCATGGTCACCGACAGCACCGCAGGCATGGCGACCGGGACGGCAGCGACGGTCAACACCAAAGCAAATTGCAGGGTCGTGAGCATCTTGTCGCCGCGAAAGAGGGCGACCGTGAGAATTAAGATGACCAGGGCGATGGCGATGACAATCAGGAAGTCGCCAATCTTAAGCACGGCGCGCTGGAAATGGCTTACGGTATGGGCGGTTTCGACCAGGTGTGCAGTCTTGCCAAAATACGTTTTTGACCCCGTGCCATAGACAAGCGCCTCGGCCTCGCCCTGCTTGACGATAGAGCCCGAATACACCTGTTCGCCCGACTTGCGCTCAACTGGAAGCGATTCACCGGTCAGCGCCGACTGATCGACTTCGATCGGATCACCTTGCAACAAGCGTGCATCCGCCGGCACGATCTCGCCCAGCGAAACTCGCATGAAATCGCCGGGGACCAGCTCTCTCGCCGGTATTGTGCTCCACGCTCCATCGCGTTTCACTCGCGCTTGCAAGGCCAGCTTCGCCTTGAGAGCGGCAACAGCATTCCCTGCCTGGTACTCCTCCCAGAAGCCGACTCCGGCATTCATCAATAGCAGGGCCAGGATGATGTAGAAGTCTTCCCAGTGATGCACGACCGCAGAGAGAATCGCCGCGATTTCAATCATCCATGGGATCGGCCCCCAAAAGTACGAGAGAAACTTCAGCAGCGCATTCGATTTTTCTTCCGGCAGCTCGTTATAGCCATATTTCGCGAGCCGAGCCTGCGCCTCGGCGGCGGTGAGGCCGGCCGGGGAAAATCCCAATTCAGCTTGGAGCGATTCCAAGGATTCGCCGGCGTTGGCGGGAGTAGCTGGGTTAGAAATTGGTTTCGTATTCTGATGGGCCGGCGGTTGGGCCATTTGATGCTCCCTCCGAAAACCGGGCTACCAAGTATAAGGGCGCCTCATCCATATGTGTCGCCACCTTGTGTCTCTGCGGCAACTAGCGTGCCGATCAAGCGAGGGGCTCGCTCCCGCCTGACAAAGGCCTTGCACGGGAGTGAGCCGATGCCGCGTCTGCAGTTCTATGCGGCGGTTTTCTCCGGCTTCCGCTGGATCAACTCCAGCTCAGCCTGCAGCCAGTCTTCCAAGTCGTGGCCGTGTTCTCCGCCGCGTTGCTCAAACAGTTCGTATGCGCGCAGACGAATTCTCCGCTCTAATTCGCCGGTAGGTTCGGTTGTGTGTCGGATGGTTTCGGGGGCAGGGCTCGCGTGTTTCGACATATCAGCCTCCTTGGTAGGCGTTACTGAGCGGCGTCATGTGAACACTGACTCACCGTTCGAGATCACGCAACCGCCAACTTCTCCCCAAGGTCTGGCTGCTGCGGCCACGGCAAGCGTCAAGGCACCGCAGTGGTGCTTCTAAGCTGATTGTATTCCGCTGGTACGGAGCTCCGGCTGTGACATGTCGCGATCATTAAGAAAATGTGCGCGACCCGGAAGTGACTTGAGACATGGTTATTACGGGCGGGCGCGCCAAGGTGCTGGGCGCTGAGCTGACGTCGATGGCTTGCGCCGCGCCCATACCCACCGTGTTGGCAGGCGTGTCCTCCGCGCTTGCTGCGAGTAATGGCGCCATCAGGAACTTGCGATCCCTTTCCCAACCGCGATTCGAGATACTCAACTCGTTGCGCGATACAGCTTCTGCGTCGGACTCCTGGCGGAGCCGACAAATTCGTGCTCCAACCCCTGCTTCTTCCAGTCGGCCAGCGCGCGCTGCGCCTTGCGCAACTCAGACGAGGCCGGGCGCGTGGCGCTCCCACGATACGGAATCCAATGTATTTGCGACTGCGGAAGATGACATCGTCGCCACCAGGCGGACCGGAACTTTGAATTTTTCCGCGAGGGCGGCGCAGATGACGTTCCATGTGCCCACGTCAGCCACTTTGTCCTGGTATCTTCCCCCGATCTCGATGGCAAGACTGCCATCGCCCTGTTCGGCCAACCGAAATCACTGCGAACGTTTCCACGCCTGCAGCGCGAAGCATCGGCGCCAATTCGGCGCCGGCCGATTCCCGCACTTTTTCGTAGCATCTCAGCTGGCGACAGTTTCGCCTCTTCGGCGGCCGGGCGTATCTTTCCCCCGCCCACATAATCGCGACCGACTCGGCACCGTCAGCCGGCGGATTCACCGCCTGTGCCAATTGAATCTGGTCGAGATGCAGGATCACCTTTCGTCGCAGCCGCTGCGACAACTCCTGCTCAATTTGTTTTTGCTCGTTCGGCAAAATCATTTGGCCGTCTGCACCGTGACTTCGGCCGAGACAACATCGCGGCCCATCTGCACATTGACCTCATCCAGCCGGCTGGTTCCCGGATGATTCAGTTTCTGCGCCAGCGTTGACCGGATCTCGTTTTGTACCCTCCTCTGATCGGCGGCACCAATCAGCGTCTTGATCAGGGGAATGGAGAGCACGACGAGAATGACCCACGAGATTGCCATGCGATGGCGAATCCACCAACTTTCTGTTCGCCTCCTGTTGGGGCCGCTGCTGCCCGCGACGCCCACCATCAGAAAGACGATGTCGGCGCTGACTATTATCGAAGCCAGGTTGGTCACGAACAACATGAATGCGCCCGAAGCGACTATCCATTGCCGGGTGCTGATGCCGTATCCGACCGTGGCCAGCGGAGGCATGACTGCCGTGGCGATGGCTACGCCCGGCACAATCGTGAATCCCGGACGCTTGGAACACAGCGCCAGCGTTCCGGCCGCACCCGAGAAAAACGCCACCAGCAAGGTCCATCAGATTAGGATTGATGCGGGCCAGAATTTCCGGAGTAATGTCCTTGAGCGGCGACAGCCACGCCGCGAATCGCCGCAATCAGCGATCGTCTCTACGATGCTCAGGCCGAGATTGCGCCCCGCTTTCTTTGCCAGCTCGCCATCCGCAAGTAGTCATGGCGAGCCCGCAACTCAAGTATCGGCCCCATCAGCGGCGAGATCAGCATCGCACCGATGATTACCGCCGGACTGTTCAGCAACAATCCGAGCAACGCAATCAGGCAGCCAAAAACCAGCATCGAGAAATACAGAGCGTCAAACTGACGCCCTTCCGAAGACTTCCTGGTAAATCTCCGCGCTCGGACGGAACAGGGCCTGAAAGTTGGATCGCGGGATTGCTACGGTGGAACCATTGCTCGTCATCGTTCGCATGGCACTAGCTTATCCGAAACTGCCAATCGCAGGCGGCATTTTGTAGGCCTGCGGGCACCGGTCCGGACCAGGAAGCCACAACTACCTCCACAATATCCGCTGAAATAACGTTTGAATCGAGGCGGAGTAAGACTTGTCGTGACGCTGGCAGTTGGGAGGCAGGCCCGCGCTCGCGGAACAACGCTTGGTTGTCCTCGACAGCACGGCCTCTCCACGTGTTGCAATCTGTCACAGCACGCGCTCTACGTCCCTGTAAGGAGGATTTCCGTATGCATCGCGTGCTTGGCTGGTTGTTCTTGCACTTTCCATCCTGCTGATTCCCAGCATCTCCGTTGCTCAAACCGCCTAACCAAACGCAACCACCGCCTGCAACTTCGACCCGAATAAGCAGCTTGCAGTGGAATACCAAAGCATTCAGGTCAATCCCAAGAAAAACGTACTCGGCAACGAGATCCCTTACGGCAAGGTCTGGACGCCGGGCGACAAGCCGATGAAACTCTTCTACCAATACCCCGGTCACCGTCGCAGGCACGGAAATTCCGATTGGGGCCTACACCATGTTCGTCATTCCAGAACAGAAGAAATGGACCCTCATCATCTCCAAGAGCACCGACACCAGCGGAAAATATGACGAGCACCAGGACCTGGCTAGGAATCCCGATGCAGTTTGGCAAACTCCATCGATGCGGAGCCGGAATTCACCGCCTATTTCGCCCATGTTGCCGCAAATCAATGTAATCTCCGGCTCGACCTCCAGAAGGCCCGTGCCTGGGTTGTCTTCCAGCAGAAATGAAGTCAAGGTAAGTCGACTGGCGACTACCGACGGTGGGCGGCAGAAGCAGGCCCCATCCGATGCATCACGATTCATTGGGCCTGTCGTTCGTCCAAACAATTCTGCGTCCTGTCTTACCGGCGGCTCGGGCGTCTGGTACTATGGGCTTTTTTCGGGACCGCATAGAAGTGTTGCGGCTTTCAAATGCAAAGCATCGACAGAAAGACGAGGTGGAATCGCATGCCGTTCGTAAGCCGGAACACCGCCAAGTTCCTTGGAAGTGGGATCGCCGTTCTCGCGATCGCTGCCTGTGCAGTCCTGGTCGTTGGCCATCCCCGCCTGCTCGCCGCGCAGGAAACCCAGAAAGCCGTCCGGGCAATGCCCGCCAGTGACTCCGCCGCCGCCCTCCGTGGCAAGTACATCGTGGAGGATGTGGCCATGTGCGGCACCTGTCACACGCCGCGCAAGCCCAATGGTGAACTGGATCACAGCCGTTGGCTGGCCGGCGCGTCGGTGCCCTATTTGCCGGCCCAACCCACGCCCGATTGGCCGACGGTGGCTCCTCGTCTCGCAGGCCTGCCGCCCGCCAGCAACGCAGGGATGGTGACTCTTGCTCACGACAGGCGTTTGGATCACCGGCAAGCCGCTGCGTGATCCCATGCCGAAGTTTCATATGTCGCGTGCCGACGCGGAGGCAGTGCTGGCTTATCTCAAGTCACTTCCTTCCGGTCAATAGGAGGCGACTGCACTTCCGATCGGATCATCCGCGCGACACTGCGCGATAGAGCCACCGTCAGGGACGAAGGATGCATCTTTGGGGGTTAGCTGAGACCTCACGATGACCGCGAACTCTGCTGTCGAATTTCTAATCTGGCTCCTCATCGCGGCGTCAGTGATTGCCGTGGTCGCGAGCCGCCTACGAATGCCCTATACGGTGGCGCTGGTACTGGGCGGACTCGCTTTGGGATCCGTCCACTTGCCCATGATCGAGACCCTGGTGAAAAATCAGCCCGACTGGCTGACGCCGAACATCGTACTGGTGATTTTCCTTCCGGCCCTATTATTTGAGGGCAGCCTGAAACTCCAAGTTCGACAGCTGCGCGAGAACGCCCTGCCGATTCTGTTGCTGGCAACTGCCGGTGTGTTCGCGGCCACTATCATCACCGGATTCGCGGCCCATTGGCTGCTCGGACTTCCCTTGCTGGTGGCCCTTGTCTTTGGAGCGGTCACCGCCGCCACTGATCCCATCTCCGTGTTGTCGATCTTTCGCGAGATGGCCGTGCCCAAACGCCTCGCGATCATCGTCGAAGGGGAAAGCCTGTTCAACGACGGAACCGCCGCAGTTCTGTTTGGAATTCTGGTGGCTGGGGTTGGCTCGGAACTGCTCGGTGTTCGGGACGGGGTCCGAGACTTCGTGGTTGAGGTTGCGGGCGGGGTGGCTGTTGGCACCGCTCTGGGTTATGTGTTCAGCAAAGTCGCACAAAAGATTGATGACCCGTCCGTCGAGATCACGCTGACCACCGTTCTCGCCTATAGCTCTTATCTAGCGGCGCAGTCGGTGCATGTTTCCGGCGTCATCGCCACCGTGGCCGCGGGATTGACCGTGGGCAACCTCGGCGCGAGAACCAGCATGAGCCCGCGGACTCGCATCGCGCTATGGTCTTTCTGGGAATATCTGTCCTTCATTGTTAACTCCCTTGTCTTCCTCTTGATCGGGCTGCAAGTTCGAGTTGGGACCCTATTGCGTGACTGGCGCGCTACGCTTCTCGCCATTGCAACGGTCGTTCTGGGACGGGCTCTGTCGGTGTATGGATTGGTGCCGATCAGCAATCTTGTTCGGGCGAAAGATTTCGGTCCGTTGGCAGCACGTGCTAGTGGCCGGCGGGATTCGCGGCGCCCTCGCTCTGGCACTGGCCCTGAGTCTTGCCCGTAGCTTTCCTCACCGCGAGCAAATTCTGGCGATGACGTTTGGAGTGGTCGCGTTCACCATCATTGTCCAGGGGCTGGCGATCAAACCATTACTCGGCATCCTGGGCATGCGCTACCGTGCATGAGGATGCCTACGAACTGGCGCGCGTCCAGCACATCGCTGTCTCATCGGCGCGATCGGAACTGGACGAACTACTGAGCAATCATCTCTTGTCTGGCCCAGCTTACAACCAACTTCGCGAGGAGCTTGACAAACAACTCGAAAGCGCTGAGGAGCAGGTCGCCGCCCTGTACGGGAAAGACAATTCGCGAATTCTTCCCGAAGTGCAGATGGCAAAAATGAAGCTAATTACAGCCGAAAAGAGCGCGATCGAACAGGCCGTCCATGATGGTCTCATCTCCCAGCAAACCGCCAACGACATGATCGAGGTCAAGGACCGTGAACTCGACAAGCTGACCGGCAACGCCGAATGAGAGCCGCTATGCGCCACGCAGGGGCCAAATTTCGCGGCCAACTGCAAGTAGGTCTGAATTTACTATGACCGACCGCATCGAAGACTACGCGATGATCGGCGACTGTGAAACGGTAGCGCTGGTCAGTCGTTCGGGCTCGATCGATTGGCTTTGCTGGCCACACTTTGCTTCGCCGGCATGCTTCGCCGCACTGGTGGGAACGGAAGACAACGGCCATTGGTCCGCTTGCCCCGAAAGATGCCGGGCCGGGCACGCGCCGCTATCTCGACCACACCCTCGTTCTGGAGACGACATTCGAGACCGCAGGAAGCGTGCGTAGTACTCCTCGACTTCATGCCGATTCGGGGCAGGAATTCCGACCTCGTGCGCATCGTCCGCGGGGTTCGCGGCGAAATGCCGATGATTATGGAATTGGTGCTGCGCTTTGACTATGGCCAGTCGGTTCCGTGGGTCACCAGCTTGGATGACGGCACTCTCAGGGCCATCGCCGGCCCTGACATGGTGGTGCTGCATGCCACGGCGCCCACCCGCGGCGAGAACTTGAAAACAATAAGCGAATTCACGATTCACGAAGGCGAGACCGCCACGTTTGTACTGACGTATGGGCCTTCCTACGAGGACCTTCCGCAGCCGGTCGATCCGGAAGAGGCTCTGCAAGAGACGATTTGCTTCTGGCAGGAGTGGAGCGGTCGAACCAAGTTAACCGGCGAGTATGCCGACGCCGTAGAGCGATCGCTAATTACGCTGAAAGCTCTCACCTACCAGCAAACCGGAGGAATCGTCGCCGCGCCGACCACATCCTTGCCCGAGCAGCTCGGTGGCCAGAGAAATTGGGACTACCGCTATTGCTGGCTGCGCGACGCTACGTTCACTCTGCTTGCCCTGATGAACGCCGGCTACTTCGAAGAGGCCACCGCCTGGCGAGACTGGCTCCTGCGAGCGGCCGCCGGGAGTCCCAGCCAGGCCCAGATCATGTATGGCATTCGAGGCGAACGTCAACTCATGGAGTGGGAAGCGGATTGGCTGTGCGGGTACGAAGGCTCACGTCCGGTACGCATCGGCAACGCCGCCGCCGGCCAGCTCCAGTTGGACGTTTACGGCGAAGTGGCCGATGCGCTGCTGCATTGTCACTTGGGCGGAATACCGCCGACGGAAACCGGCTTCGCCCTGCAGCGGTCGATGACCAATCATCTGGCCACCATTTGGGACCAGCCTGACCAGGGTATCTGGGAGGTCCGCGGCGCCCCCCAACACTTTACCTACTCCAAGGTGATGGCGTGGGTGGCCGTTGATCGCGCCATCAAGACCGCGGAACAGTTTGATCTACGTGGTCCGGTGGACGAGTGGCGGCAATTGCGCGACCAGATCCATCAAGACATCTGCCACCGGGCCTTCGATCCTCAACTGGGCAGCTTCACGCAAGCCTACGGCTCGAAGGTACTCGATGCTTCCCTGTTACTGATTCCGCTGGTGGGGTTTCTGCCCTGGACGGACCCCCGCGTCATCGGCACCATCGGCGCCATCGAAGACCATCTCATGCCTGACGGCTTCGTCTTGCGTTACCGCACGGAGTCCACCGACGATGGCCTTCCCGCCGGCGAAGGAGCGTTCCTGGCTTGCAGCTTCTGGATGGTCACCGCCCTCAAAATGCTGGGCCGCGACGACGACGCGAAGCAAATGTTCGACCGCCTCCTCAAACTTCGCAACGACGTCGGCTTGCTCGCCGAAGAATACGACCCCAAGGAACATCGGCAGCTTGGGAATTTCCCTCAGGCCCTTTCTCACATCGCGCTCATCAATGCCGCCTTCGAGTTCACGCGCGCCAGCAGCCCCGCAAAGCAGCGGGCAGAATCCAGCCCGGCGCAATCAGACGGCGACGACGCAAGCCATGATGGCGCGGCGTAAAACCGGCACGCCCGCCTATGCGCTAACTCGCTCGCCGCTCGCGCTCTTCCGGCGTCTGCCGAAGTTCCTCGTTCAGGACCTCCCGGATTGCGTCCTTCAACCGTTCGCGATCGCTGTGCTGCATATTTACCGCGATCGGCTTGCTGGCTTCGCCGAAATTCAAGCTCATGTGCGGGAAAGGAATCTCGATTCCCAAACGGTCAAACTCTTTCTTGATGCGGCGGTTCATCTCGCGGCCAACCACCCACTGCCGAACCGGCATCGTCTTGATGCGCACCTTGATGATGACCGCCGAGTCAGCGAACTTATCCACACCCAGAACTTCCAGCGGCTCCAGAATGTCTTGCTTGTAAGCCTCCTCGTGCATCATTCCATCGGCAATCCCTTGCAACACCTCGACCACGCGGTCGGTGTCTTCCTTGTACGCCACGCCAATATCGAACAAGTAGTACGAGAAACCGTGCGTCATGTTGGCCAGGCTGGTGACCGATCCGTTGGGAAACACGTACACCGTTCCGTCCAGGCCGCGCAGCACTGTGGTGCGCAAGTTGATCTGCTCCACCAAGCCTCCCGTGCCGTTGATGATGGCGACGTCATTCACCCGGATCTGGTCCTCCAGCAGCAGGAAGACGCCCGAGATCACGTCGCGCACCAGATTTTGCGCTCCAAACCCAACCGCCAAGCCCACAACTCCCGCGCCCGCCAGGATGGGCGCGATGTCAAACCCAGCTTCACGCAGCGCCATGATGACGGCGATTACCCAGATCACCGCGCTCAAGCTCTTGCGAAACACGCCACCGATGGTCGCAGCGCGTTTTTCCAGCTCCACGTTGGAGCCGTTTCTCGTCATGCGACGCACAATCCGTTTCCGGAGACTGGGCACTGAACGAACGATCAACCACGTAGCCAAGTAGGCCGCACCCAGAATCACAGCGATTCGTATGGCGTGAAACAGCACCGGATGAAGTTCCGGAGCGAATGATTTCAGTTGCAATAAAAACGTCATGCAGTTCTCCCATCGGTGCAACTAATGTTGCGAATTGACGAAGCGCCATGTGCCCAAGCTGCCGAGCTCAAAACAACGTCTTGGCCGGTCGCCGGCCAAGTCAAGCGAGCGCCTCAAGTCGGGCTGTGCAATACGAAAAACCCGCCAGCTCAGCACAAACGAGAGGCGCGGGCCACAGATTTATCAGCAGTTGTAACGATTGGCTAACAGAGGCGGGCGCAGTCGAGCGACACAATATCTGCGGCAATGAGAGGAGATTCTTTTATGGGTACCGTGAATAACGCGGTCAGAGATCTGGGCGGCAGTTTGACGGCGGCACGCACTAAACGGCGCACGGTGGGCAGCAGTGTCCTGGCCCGCCGCCACGCACGCGTGGTCGCCGGCAACAATTGCACGGTCGGCAGTAGCAGTACCAGTCCGATGCCTAAAACCAGCGTCAGCGCGATCTTGATTTTCTTCCTCTCAGACATGCTGCTTATATTTTACTACCGAACCACTGGACCGCTTTACTGTGGGACCCGTCGTTTCACGGTTGGTTATGATAAGAAGTTGAACTGCGCGGATGTTTCGCTGGTTATCCGCCTCGCCGTCTGAGGGAGAAGCTTTTTGACGTTGCCCCTATCCCCGCTTTGGTACAAAGACGCCATCATCTACCAGGCGCACGTTCGCGCCATGTACGACAGCAATGGTGACGGCATCGGCGATTTTGGCGGGCTCGCGCAAAAACTCGATTACCTCAAGGAGCTGGGCATCAACGCCATCTGGCTCATGCCCTTCTTCCCCTCCCCTCTTCGCGACGACGGCTACGATATCTCCGATTACACCTCTGTCCATCCCAACTACGGCACCCTCGACGATTTCAAACTCTTCCTCGACGCCGCCCATGAGCGCGGCATTCGCGTCATCATCGAGCTGGTCCTGAACCACACCTCCGACCAGCATCCCTGGTTTCAGGAGTCGCGCAGCTCCGTCGATAACCCCCGCCGCGACTGGTATGTCTGGAGCGACACCGACAATCGCTACCGCGACACCCGCATCATCTTTCTCGATACCGAGATGTCCAACTGGGCCTGGGACCCCATCTCCAAGTCCTATTACTGGCATCGCTTCTTCAGCCATCAGCCCGATTTGAACTACGACAATCCCGCCGTCCGCGAAGAGATGTGGAACGTCATGAAGTTCTGGCTGGAGTTGGGCGTCGATGGCTTCCGCCTTGACGCCGTGCCCTACCTCGTCGAGCGCGAAGGCACCAACTGCGAGAACCTGCCCGAGACCCATGATGTACTCAAAGAATTGCGCCGCCGCCTCGACCTTGAGTTCCCCGGCCGAATGTTGCTGGCTGAAGCGAACCAATGGCCCGCCGACTTGCGCGCTTACTTTGGCAACGGTGACGAATTCCACATGGCCTTCCATTTCCCCCTGATGCCCCGGATGTTCATGGGCCTGAAGCTGGAAGATCGCAAGCCCATCACCGAGATTCTGCAGCGCACCCCAACCATTCCCGATCCCTGCCAGTGGTGCCTGTTCCTTCGCAATCATGACGAGTTGACCCTGGAGATGGTCACCGACATGGAGCGCGACTACATGTACGACGAGTACGCGCGCGACAAGGTCATGCGCCTGAATCTCGGTATCCGCCGCCGCCTCGCTCCCCTGCTGGACAACGACCGCCGCCGCATCGAACTCATGAACGGGCTGCTGATGTCGCTTCCCGGGACCCCCGTCATCTATTACGGTGACGAGATTGGCATGGGCGACAACATCCATCTCGGCGATCGCAACGGCGTACGCACTCCTATGCAATGGGACGGAGGCGTGAATGCCGGCTTCTCTTCGGCAGCCCCGGAACGGCTGTACTCGGCCCTGATCGTCAACCCCGTGTACGGTTATCCAGCCGTCAATGTCGACGCCCAGAACAGCTCCCAACATTCTCTGCTTTCCTGGATGCGCCGCCTCTTGCAGGTACGCAAGTCAACCCCGATTTTTGGCCGTGGCTCCATGGAATTCCTTTATCCTGAGAACCACCGTGTGCTGGCCTTCGTGCGTCAGCTGGGCAGCGAAACCATCCTGGCAGTCAATAACCTGTCTGCCTCGGCGCAAGCGGTCGAGCTGGACTTGAGCCGCTTTAAGGGGAATATTCTGGTCGAGATGTCAGGCAGGAACATCTTCCCGCGCGTCGGCGACAGGCCATACTTGATGACTCTCGGGCCGTATCAGTTTTACTGGTTCCGCTTGCGAAGGATTTGAGCCGCACCGCGTCGAACGTTTTTGGTTTTGGTACTCATGATTTTGGATCCGCGGAAAGCCGGTACCGCTTGCTGAAGTACCGGCCGTATCCGCAGTTTCATGTCAGGGCGTGACGTTGTTTATTCATGCCGCAACCGGTTGAGAACTGATGCCGGACTTTCGCCTTGGCGGTTCTGTCCCGCCTTGCTCTCTGGAGGTCGTTGTTGGCCGATGAAAACATCCTGTCGGATGATCTGCTCCGCCAGCTAATCAGCGTTGGCGAAGTTGACATTCTCGTGGGCGTGCACACTCACAACCACGCCAACACCATCGGCCACGTGATGCAGGTCATTCGCGAAGGCCTGCTCAAGTACTTCCCTCGCGAGCGGGTCGCCGTCCTTAACCCCGATGGCGGCTCCCACGACAGTACGCCCGACCTGGTGCGGGCCGCTTCCATCAACGATGTCCGCGCCGATTCCAGTCCTCAGGCTTTGCGAACCATGCACTGCATCAGCAGCCAGTATCGGAAGCACCGTCTCGGCCGGAAAGGCGATGCACATCGTTGTGGCTGCGGCCGACCTGCTTCGCGCCAAGGCCTGCGCCGTCATTGCGCCCGACGTCTTCCGAAATCCAGCCGGACTGGATCGACCGCCTGCTCCGGCCCGTCTACCGCGACAACGTTGATCTCGTCACCCCCGTCTATCGCCGCCATCGCTTCGAAGGAATCCTGGTTACCAACCTGATGTATCCCATGACCCGCGCGCTGTATGGCAAACCCATTCGCGAGCCGCGTCCGGGAGAGTTTGCCTTTTCCGACCGCTTGGCCGCGCCAACTCCTGGACCACGAACTGTGGGACAGCGACGCTGGCCGCGTCGGTCCCGAGGTGTGCATTACGATGGCCGCGCTCGCCGCGGACCTGCCCATCTCCCAGACTTTCCTGGGCCCCAAGGGGCGTTTGGAACAGCAAACTCCCGACCTGGTTTCCGCCCTCCGCCAGACCGTTGGTCCGCTTTTCTGGTCGATGGACAGGACCCAAGCCTCATGGAGGCAGCCCACCAGCTCCAGGCGGTTGCCACCGCGGGGCCAGCCTACGAGGTCACCCTGGACGCCGTGAGCATCGATCCAGCCCGTCTGCTTCAGATGTTCCGCTCCGGCGTAGCGGACTTGCAACCAGTGCTCAAGTCCATCCTCTCCTCCAGAACGCTCGAGCTGCTGCAACGTGCCGCGGCCCTCGGCGACCACAGCTTTTGCTACTCCGGCGATCTCTGGGCTACCACCGCGTACGAATTCGCCTCGGCCTATCACCGCTCCGTCATCAGCCGCGACCACATCATCCAGGCCCTCGCACCGCTTTATCGCGGTAGGGCCTACACCTTTCTGACCGAGAACCTGAACGCTTCCCAAGCAGGACTTGCAGGCACAGCATCGAAGCCCTCTGTGTAACGTTCGAACGCTTAAAGCCGTACCTGACTGAGCTGTGGACGGCGGAACGAAGGAGGTTCCTGATGGCAGACATGATCGTAAGTGAACTGGGCCAGGCCTGGAATGAATTTGCCCGCGCCTTCGCCCATCTGCTTCCCCGTTTGCTTGCAATTCTGATTATCGCCGTGTTGGGATGGCTCATCGCTTATCTGCTGCGCACCGTGCTGCGCGCCTTTTTGCGCTTGGTAAAGTTCGACCACTTGTCGGAACGAGCAGGCGCCGCCCACTTGCTCCACATCGCCGCTCTGCCCTCCCCCAGCGAACTGCTTTGCCAGCTGGTCTTCTGGCTGGTCTGGATCGGCATTGTTCTCGCCGGAGTCGGGTTCCTCGGCATTCCCATCCTGCAGCAGCACATCGTCGGCTTCTTCCTTTTCCTGCCCAGGTTTGTCGCGGCTCTGCTCATTGCCTTCCTCGGAATGCTCGCTGCCGGCTTCTTTGCGCGCGCCGCGCTGCTGGCTGCGGTCAATGCCGACCTGCCTTCGCCCCGCATTTTGAGCGACGCCGTCAGGGTCATAATTGTCGTGCTCACCATCTCCATGGCGTTCGAGGAGGTGGGTTTGGCGCAAAAGACCGTCCTCATTGCCTTCTCCATCGGTTCTTGGGGCGCTCATGCTCGGTCTGGCAATCGCCTTTGGTCTGGGAGGCCGCGACCTCGCCCGTCAGTTTCTGGAAAAGCGCTTCTCCGACCATCGGGTCGGAGAAGACAAGAAAATCGACCTACCACCTTTGTGACAGGCATCGGGGCCGCGCTTGAAAAGTCGCCAAAACTATGATAATATTGAAGTTAGTGAAGAGGCTGCCCAAACTTGCGATGGTTATCTTGCTGTTATTCAGCGTGATAGCCATCTTTGTCTCGCCCGCCGTGGACCTCCAACCCACCGCCTTGCGGGCGATGCAATATGCCAGTTTGCTGTTTGCCGCTCTCCTCTTGGCAGGGACTGTTCTTTTTGCCATTCTCCATGTCCCACGTGGCTTAGCGACCACGTTCGTCGAATGTCACTCCGTTCCGGCTCCCCCGCCTGACTTGCCGGAATCTGAACTGCGCTCTTCTGTGCTAGCGCGCTGCTGACTCTCCGTACTTTTCCCGGCTGGGCCGGGATTCACAGGAACTGGAAGGCGGCTCGATACATGTCGTCGTTCCACCTCACCAACGGATCGAGGAACAATGACGAACGCACAAACCTACAACCCAGAAACTTCAGTTGATGTCCAAAGGCGGCTGTCCGAATTCTTTGGGAAGCTCTCGCGTGCTCCAGAGCGCGCACTCCTGCTGGACTACGACGGGACCCTGGCGCGATTTTGCACTGACGCCGACCGCGCCACACCTTATCGCGAGGTCCCGCCCTTGCTGGATCGTATCCGCAAGCACTCGTCCACCCGCCTGGCCATCGTGACTGGCCGCCGCGCCTATGACGCCTCCCGGCTCCTCGGCCTCAAGCACATTGAAGTCTGGGGCTGTCATGGACTGGAGCGGCTTCATCCCAACGGCACCTACGAGATGCCCGGAATCGACGACCGCCTGCTGGAGACGATCTCCGAAGCCGACCGCCTTTTGACTGCGGAAGGGCTGTCTGACATGTTGGAGCACAAACCCGCGGGAACCGCCATCCATTGGCGCGGCCGTGAGGCGATCGCCGCTGAGATCCTGCAAAAGGTGCAAAACGTATGGGCCCGCCTTCCCAACAAAGACGGCCTGCGTCTGCGAACCGTTCGACGGCGGGCTGGAGATTCGCGTTGCCGCCACCAACAAGGGCGATGTCGTGCGCGCGATTCTATCGGAGATGGGCCGCGACGCCGCCGTCGCGTACCTCGGCGATGACCGCACCGATGAAGACGCTTTCCTCGCCCTCCACGGCCACGGCCTGAGTGTTCTGGTTCGCGGCGAATTCCGTGACACCGCGGCTGACGTCTGGATCCGCCCGCCGGAGGGTCTCGTGGCCTTCCTCACCGATTGGAACGCCGCTTGTGGAGGTGCATCATGAGCGCAACCAAACAACGAATCGTTTTCGTCTCGAACCGTTTGCCCGTCACCATCAAGCAAGGACTCGGAGGGATTTCATGTCGAACCCGAGTTCCGGAGGCCTGGTCACGGCGCTCCGGCCCTTGCTGAACGACTGTGCCGGAGTCTGGATTGGCTGGACCGGTACCGAGGAAGATCCCGAAATCGAGCGCGTCTTGCAGGAGCACTCCAGCCACAACAAGATCGCCTACAAGCCGGTTTTCATGTCACCGGAGGAGCGCAAGCGTTTCTACTTCGGGTTCTCCAACGAAGTTCTGTGGCCGCTGTTTCACGACTTGCAGTCGCGCTGCAATTTCGACCCTACATACTGGGACACGCATCTCGCCATCAACCAGCGCTTCGCTGAAAAAGCCGCGCCGGAAGCCCAACCCGGAGACCTCATCTGGGTGCACGACTATCACCTGATGTCGGTGGCCGCGCATCTTGCGGCAACTCGGGGTTGACGAGCGCCTGGCCTACTTTCACCATATTCCGTTTCCCAGTCCCGACATCTTCGAGAAGTTGCCCTGGCGCGAGGAAATTCTCACCGCATTGCTCGACTTCGACGTGGTCGGATTCCAGACCATCCGCGACCGGCGCAACTTCGTCGCCTGTCTGCGGCATTTCGTCAAGGCGGCCGATATCAGGGCCGTAGGCGAGCATGTCGTGGTCGATGAGCCGGGCCGCACGCACGCTGGTGGGGGCGTTCCCCATCAGCATCGACTTCGACGAGTTCGCTCGCGGCGCCGCCAACGAAGATGTTGCCGCCCGGGCCGCTCAAATTGCGGAGAACATGCGGGGCCGCCGCATCCTGCTCGGAGTTGACCGGCTCGACTACACCAAGGGCATCCCGGAGCGCCTCGCGGCATTTCGGCACTTCCTCGAGCTTCACCCCGAACAGCACGGTAAGGTTGCGTTGGTTCAGGTGGTGGTTCCCAGCCGCGAAGATATTCCCAAGTACGGTGAACTCAAAGCCGAGATCCAGCGGATGGTGAGCGAGATCAATGGCCATTTTGGCGAGCCCGGATGGATCGCCGATTCAGTACATTCATCGCTCGCTCGATCGGGCCGAGTTGCTCGCCTATTATCGTGCGGCAGACATCGCCCTGGTCACTCCTCTCAAAGACGGCATGAACCTGGTTTCCAAGGAATACTGCGCCTCGCGCGTCAACAATGACGGAGTGCTCATCCTCAGCGAGTTTGCCGGGGCCGCGTTCCAGTTGCGTCAGGGCGCGCTGCTGGTCAATCCTTACCACACTCGTGCGGTGGCTGACGCCATTCGCGTTGCACTGGAGATGCCTCTCGAGGAACAGCGTCGGCGCATGCGCAAACTGCGGGTTCGCCTCCGCAGGGAGAACGTCTTTCATTGGCGTGACACCTTTTGTCGCAGCGGCGATTGTGATGGCCAGCCTGATCGCGACGGGCCCATCACCAGCCTAAGCGCACGGAACCTCAGGTCGAGCCGATGAGTGCGTAAGTCCTGACCATCGGTCCGCTGGCAACGTTCTCTCGACCTGGCTTGACTGAGAGTCAAGATCCGGGCGATTCCCGTGCTGTTGTTCCCTCTGTTCCCTCCCCGGCTGCTACAGCAGGAGTTTGCGCCCGATGACACTCCCATTCTTGGCTATGATAACCGCGCATCATGGCCCCGCGCCTCAGCCTTGCCGTCTCGATGTTGCTGATCTTCGGTTCGGCCAAGCTGCTGGCTGAGGTGTTCGAGCGTTTGCGCCTGCCCGGCATCGTCGGAGAGATTCTGGCTGGAGTCCTGATCGGGCCAAGCGTCCTAGGCTGGATCGCTCCCAATCAGAACCTTTCGTTTCTGGCCGAGCTTGGTGTGATCTTCCTGCTTTTCGAGTCGGCCTGGAAATCAAGCCGACCGACCTGGTCGCCGTCGGACGCACGGCCGCCGCCGTGGGCGTCCTCGGCGTCGCCATACCACTCGCCGCGGGCTGGGCCACCATGCGCCTGTGGGGCGCTTCTCAGATCGAGTCGCTGTTTGTCGGAGCGGCGCTCACCGCCACCAGTGTAGGTATTTCCGCCCAGTTGCTCGCTTCCAAAGGCCTGCTGAATCGCACCGCCGGCAAGATCATTCTTGCCGCCGCCGTCATCGACGACATTCTGGCCTTGTTGGTCCTCGGTGTCATCAGCAGCCTTGCCAGCGGCACGGTAAACATTCTGGAACTGGCTTTGACCGCGCTGTTCGCTCTGGCTTTCGTGTTCCTCATCGTCCGCTGGGGTGACGACACCGCCGGCAAGGTACTGCCAAAGTTAAACCAGCGCATTCGCATCGGCGAGGGCCAGTTTGCCGTCGCCATGATCTTGCTCTTCGCCTTGGCCGCTCTCTCCGAGCGCGCCGGCGTCGCTCCCATCATTGGCGCATTTCTCGCCGGACTGGCCATGGGTCGCGCCCTCCCTCATCGCGTCCATGACATGACGCAGGGCGTTACCGAACTTCTCGTCCCCTTCTTTCTCGCCGGCATTGGCCTGCGTTTTGAATGGCAGGCTTTTGCCCATCCCTCGACATTGCTACTTGCCGTCATTGTCCTCGCCGTCGCCATTGTCGCCAAGTTCGTCGGCTGCGGCCTCGGAGCTATGAAATACGGCGCTCCCGTTGCCATCCGTGTCGGTTTCGGAATGATTCCCCGCGGAGAATTCTGCATGGTGGTCGCCCAGATTGGCCTCGGTCTCAAGGCAATTTCCGCCGAGACCTACGACGTAGTCGTCTTCATGGCCGTGGCCGCCACCCTGCTCACCGCTCCGCTGATGAACTTCGCCTTCCGCGGCGTCCACCCGGCGCGGTCGCAGGACGCTGTGACCATTACCTGATCTCGCCAGGTGGCCCACAATTGCCTGCTATTGGCAGTTGTGAAAACTTCTTTCACTTGTTGAATTTTTGGTGGACCTGAGCGGGATCGAACCGCTGGCCTCCTCGTTGCGAACGAGGCGCTCTCCCAGCTGAGCTACAGGCCCACGTTGAAGGGATGACGCGACCGCGAGGCCCCGTCCCACTCATTATACAAGTAACCTTGCGGTTGTGAGAACGGCCGGTCGAACCACAGACACCGTTCTCAATCTTGAGATCGATTCTCTCTGTGCCTCTGTGCCTCAGTGGTTAAGTCGTTTTCCGCCCATACTCCCCCAGCGCCGCCGCTAATCTCTCCAGCCCCACTCGCGTCATCTCCGGCTCCCCGCCGATCCCGATTCGAAAGTGCTGCGGCATATCAAAAAATCTACCCGGCACCACGCTGGTCTCATACTTCTCGCGCAAGAACGCGATGAACTCTTCCACGTTCCCCTTCCGCAGCCGCGGAAAAACAATCGTCCCATGCTCCGGACGAAACGCCTCGAGTTCGCGCCGCCCATCGAGAAACTCCGCCAGCCGTTCCCGATTGGCCGAAAGGATTTTCTCCGCCCGCGCCGCCACCCGCTCCAGGTTGTCGAACGCCACTACGCCCATCAACTCCGCCGGATGCACGGGCGAAGCGGAGTACAAATCGTTGATCCTCCACATGCGATGCGCCAGCTCCGGGCTCGCGAGCACCCATCCGCAGCGAATCCCGCTCAAGCCGAATGCCTTGGTCAAACTGCTGGTGACGAGAAAATGCTCACCCAGCTGAAACGCGGTGCGCGGACGATGCCCATAAAACGTCTCCAGGTACACCTCATCCACCAGCACCCGCGCACCTTGGGCCTTCGCAATCTCGCCCACTGCGCGCATCGTCGACTCATCCGCGTACGCCCCCGTAGGATTGTGCAAATTGGTAAGCACAATCAGCTTCGTCTGCGGCGTAATGTTGCGCTCAACTTCAGCGGGGTCAATCCGAAAATCATCCTCGAACCGCCGCTCGAAGCGCCGCAGCTTCGCGCCCAGATACTCCGCCGTCGATTCCAGCAACTCGTACGTCGGATGCTCAATTAGCACCTCATCGCCCGGATCGAATGTCGCCGCCATCGCAAGATGGTTTGACAGCGAAGTTCCCTCCGAGGTCACCACGCACTCAGCCGGCACATCGTTATACCGCGCCAGCCGCTCCACCAGCGGAGCGTACCCATACGGGTTCACCCCGTTGATCTCCATCTCTTCCAGCCGCACCGGCAATTCCGCCAACGGATAACTCATCATCCCGCTGGTCGCGAGGTTGTACTTCGCCGCCGAACGCAGCTTCGCAAACTCCATATACGGCGAACCCATTTGTGAGCGTGGCTTCATCTGCATTTTCTACTCTAGAGCATGTTTGCTCTCTACGTTTTAAGTTGAAAGACCTGAATTAATCCGTGTGTTCCGTGCTTTCCGTGGTGACCGAAGAGGTGCGAGTGCGGCAAGCTCTTATGACCCAATTTCTCTGTGCCTCTGTGTCTCTGTGGTTAAATCGATCTTTCTCTTCGCCCAGTACCAATACACCGGCACCCCCAGCGCCAGAATCCCCAGTCCCAACGCCGTATTCGCCGGATACCGGTAAATCGTATTCCCCACCACCAGCCAGCAACTCGCGACAAACACCGCCGTCGTCCACGGATGCCCCGGCACCCTGTACCCCTCGGCATTCGGGTCGCGCCGCCGAAACACAAACAGGCTCGCGCCCGTCAATCCAAAGAAGATGAAGTCAATCGACACCACGTAGTTGAGGATCTTCTCGTAGCTGCCCGACAGCGCAATCACCAGCGTCAGCACGCTTTGCATTACGATCGCCAGCACCGGCACATGCGTTTTGGCGTCAACCCGCGCTACCGCGCGAAAAAACAGCCCGTCCGACGCCATCGCAAAATACACGCGCGGAGCCGTCAGCACCGACTGGCTCAGAAATCCCAGCGTCGAAACCGCGATGCCCAACGCAATCAACCGCGCGCCCGTGCTCCCCAGCGTCAGCCGCATCACCGTCGACGCCGGAACCGTGCTCGCCGCCAGCCCTTCCGCCCCCAGCGCCCGCACGCAAACGTAGTTCACGCCGAAATACAGCACGATTACGCCCGCCACGCCCAGCACCAGCGCACGCGACAAATTCCTGCGCGGGTCTTTAATCTCCGTCGCAATGAAGTTCGCCGTCTGCCAGCCTCCGAACGCGAACAGCACCGGAACCATCGCCGCGCCCAACGCCGTCACCAGATCAACGGAAAGCGGCCGGTCCAATACGGGATGCGTCACCGGGTACGGCGCGCGCACCAGGAACAATCCCGCGAGCACTAGTGTCCCGATCGCTCCAATCTTCAGCAGCATCAGCACACTCTGCACCCGGCTGCCCGCCTTCACTCCCAGGCAATTCACAACCGTCAGCGCCGTGATGGTTACGACCGCGACTAACTTTTCGGAAATCGGCCACCCGGTGAGTTCCAGAAAATATCGCGCGAACGTAATGGTGACCGCCGCCATGCCTCCGGTCTGGATCACCAGCAGCAGCACCCATCCGTACAAAAATCCCGCCAGCGGATGAAACGCGTCCCGCAGGTACGCATACTGTCCGCCCACCTTCGGCATGCGCGCCGCCAGTTCGGCGTAGATGAACGCGCCCAGCATCGCAACCACGCCGCCCGCCACCCACACCCCAAGAATCAGCACCGGCGTATGTACTTGCCGGGCAACGACGTACGGGTTGATGAAAATGCCCGCGCCTACGATGCCGCCCATGACGATCATGGTGGCGTCGAACAATCCGACACGGCGCAGAAGTTGTGCGGGTTCGGTCATGCAGGGTGAAGTTGTGACTGTACCACGCCCCGGCGGCTGTCGAATGAATGGAGTCAGGTGCACCATCCAAGTTGAGGCGCTCTGCGGGCGTCTGGCCCGCAGTGGAAATCCTGAGCGAGGCCGCTGCGTGGGTGGCCCACATTTGCCTGCCGTTGGCAAATGTGGGAGTCTTCGGGTGCCCCATCCAAGGCCCTCTCTTGGCCTTGGGTGGGGACTTTCGTTTGGACTAGAAGAGTGTCGCTGCTGCTTCCGTATCACACACCGCGAGCTTCCTGAAAAACACTGCCCCAGACGCCTACCCAACGAGTGTCGAATGAATGAAGCAACCTTCGATCACGGGTCACTTACAACATGGCGATATTTCACCAATTATCCGAGGACCCGCAAAAACAGGCCAGTCTTCGTGCAGCCGAAGTCACGAATGGGTTACCAGACGGGTGTGGCAGAACCGCGTGAGAACCCCTCGATCAACAGTCTCCACACTGACATCTGGGCAGCCGGAACTTCTTTCGCGCCTTTCGACGAGGCAGAGAGAGTAAGGACTCGCCGGGGTACCCGGATGCGTGACCCCGGTCACAGACAAGCTACCCATGGACGGGTTTAGATTGCACCGGTCTTAGGGCCACAAAGGAATCCCGGTTAGAACGAGAGAGCAGAGAAGGAGGCCGAAATGAAAATACACAGAGCGCTCTGGTTGGTTGCGATCGTCTTTGTGCTGACTTCCACCCAGATCTCACAGGCAACTTTAACTGTCTTTGGGTCGGGAATACAGCTTCCGGAGGACATTTCTCTCGTCCCCACGGGCTTCGGCAGCTTTAACGGCGGCTACTTCGTGAACGACCCAGGGATTCACGGTATCGGCCTGGGCAATGTAGATTATCTGCCGGCAACGGGCGGCACAGCCACTGTGTTCGTGACGCTGCCCGGCGGCCCGTCGAACCCGCTGGGTGGCGTATTCCTTCCCGGCAATTTTGGCTCTTACGGCGGTCAGTACCTGGCAGTGGGCTACGACATCACTTCGGGCTCGGCATTCGCCTCCGCCGTTGACGGCAACGGCACCGTCACGCCAGTGGCGAGCGTCCCGGGGGGCCAATTTTCGGGGGCCGTCGTGGCGCCTTCCGGGTTTGGCTCGGTGGCTGGACAGGTGCTTGTGACCTTTGGTGCCCCGATCATCGCCATCGATCAGAACGGTAATATATCCACGTTTGCCAACGTGGCAGGCGATTCATTTGGGGTTGCCTTTGCTCCCAGTGGATTCGGATCAGTAGCTGGGGATCTGCTAGTCAGCGACGCTGGAAGCGGCCGCATCTTTGCCGTTGACGCCAATGGAGACTCGAGCGTGTTTGCCACCATTCCCCTGAGTCCAAACCAGTACGGGCTAAGGCAGATGGCATTTGCGCCGGCTGGATTCGGAAATTATGGCGGAGACCTGTTTGTTTCGATTACCGGGAGCGTTCTAGGCGGAGGAATCTACGGAGCGGTTGTGGCTCTGGATGCAACCGGACAGGTGGTCGGCATACTGGTTGAAGGCGATCTGCAAGCCCCTCTCGATCCGCGTGGGCTGTACTTTGTGGACGATCAAACGCTTCTGATCGGCGCTTCAGACCCCATCTATTTGGCAACGCCGCAGGATTTCCAAAGACCGACTCCAGAGCTGTCGACCCTGCTTCTGCTAGGCTCAGGACTGGCGGGAGCGATGGGTGTAATCCGTCGCAAAATAAGTTAGTATTTGCTCTCGTCTTGACTCCATACAGCCGGGGAACTGATCCCCGGCTTTCTTGTGCCCGCTCACCGCGCCTTGCTGTTAGGTTGGCGCAATTCATCCGCCCAAATCAATATAGCTATCGACCCCACTTGCCCTCTTGAGACGAGACCGCCAATCTGGGGATACTTTTCCTGATTTCGGGCGCCAAAATGCCATTATAATAGACGTTATAATTTGCCTTTTCAACGCCTTTTACGGCCGCCCCGCCGCCCTCCGAAGACGATCCCTTACCGCTTCCCATTCCGGCAGATTCGGCGGAGTCTCTGCGGCGATCCAGTCCAAGCTTCTAACATCCAGTAAATGCAATACTTCGTATAACTTAGCGGCATATCCGGCGGGGTCACGCGGCATCATCACCACCTCTTCCGGTTCGCCCTCGGTAGCCCGCGAAAGGCGTAAGTATGCCCCTCTGCCTTCCTTCATAACTTTCCCATTTTCAATTAGATATAAAGGAGTTCGAGGGCTGTAATGGCGCGGATGTAACCCCGGCGAGGCGTGCGCTTTGCCAACTTCTTGTGCTGGTGCACTGGCCACAGCGCCAATCATTTCTTCGATCTGCTGCCGCGAGATCCCTCCCGGGCGCAGCAGAACCGGCACCGGTTCAACCAAGCTAAGTACTGTAGATTCAATGCCAACCGGACACGGTCCCCCGTCCAGGACGTAGTCCACCCGCTCACCCAAGCTGCGGCGCACATGCGCTGCCGTCGTCGGCGAGATCTCGGTAAAACGATTGGCGCTGGGTGCGGCGATCGGCACTCCCGCAGCCCTAACTAGTTCCAATGCAACAGGATGCGCTGGCATCCGGACCCCCACCGTAGCCAATCCGGCAGTGACCAGGTCGGGCACAGCGGAAGTCTTTGGCAGAACAAGAGTTAGCGGGCCGGGCCAGAACTTCTCCGCCAGCTTCCGCGCCGCTTCGGGCCAGGCGGCAACGACCTGCGTCAGCGTCTCTAAGTCGCTGATATGACAAATGATAGGGCTAGAATGGGGACGGCCTTTAGCCTCGTAGATACGCTCCACTGCCGTCGAGTCCAGTGCATTGGCGCCCAGCCCGTACACCGTTTCCGTGGGAAAGGCTACGAGATTGCCAGCGCGTATAAGTTCTGCTGCATGAGCCACTTGTGAGTCGGTGATCCCGAATTGCTGGAGTTCAGGCGCGGCCATGGTCAGTGACTCCGCGCCTGCGACGGATCGGGCGAATCTGCCGAATCCACATCAATATGGAGGCCGGAACTCGGTACCACGCCGGGTGGGTAGCAGTTGCCGTCGGAGGCATAAGTCTTTTTGCACGATGCAGTTAGCTCAGGGCGGCGCGGAGACTGAGCGTACTGCCAGACGTCGGCGAAATCGACTCCGCTGGCGGAGGGATCGGGCGACGCTTTCGGAAACACACACCCCGGAGCAGGCCCGCACTGGTCGTTGGAAATAAAGAATTTAATCTCGCGACCAGAGGCGTTGTCTTGGATATCGTCTGCCGTCACGACCGAAACCTTGCTCGACTCGCGAAACGGGATTCCGGAACAGTAAATCCCTGCGCGATAACCACTTAGGGTCACTCCGTCCACCCAGGCATGGATATAGAGGCGCTGCTCGGGAAGCATGCGGCCGCCTTGTTCCTGATCGAGAAAAATCACGGACTTGGCAGGGAAACCCTCTGATTTTGCAGCACTTATCGCAGCGGCGGCGTCACGCGCCCCCACCGCGGTGGCGTTTCCCATGCCTTTCAGCTGGGCGTACTCCCGCCCGTTGAACAGCAACAGAAACCCGTAGCCCAGTTTCTGCAGCTCTACGCGATGTCCAACCCAAGTGTTCTGGCTCGCTCCCGGAGGATCATTGAGCCAGTATCCCGTGAAAACAAAGGTCTTACGCAGCGATTGCATGGCCGCATCGCCGGGGTAGTCGTTGCGATCGAGGCCGAGGTAGGTCTGGGCCGCGGCAGACGAGCACGCCAGGGCAAGAATCGCGACTGCGCGGAGGATGCGCATGAAATCACTATCGCACAAATTCGTGTTCTACGGGTGGCGGGAGGGGCATGGTTATAACAATTGTTATAATTATTTTCGCAAAATTGCACTTTTGGTGCCAAAGCCGGATAAGCGCTTTGTTGTCAATCACATAGGGACTAAGCGTGGGACCGTGGAAAAATTTGGTTTTTCGGGCATTTTCGACGTGAGCCCATAAGGTAGAGACGGGGGTGTTGCATCCCAGGCAAACGTCGAAATGCACGGCGCGGCTGAAGCTGTGCCCTAATACAAAGCCGTCTCTCTCACCCTTTCGCAGAGAACGCGAACGGATGGAGCACCCGGCGGTGTTCACGCTGAACCTAAGGCATGACGGGAAGAACCAGGTGTGACGGCAGCGCGGGTGTGCAGTAGATGCGCTGGGTAGCTGTCACGAAATCTGCCGCGGTCGCCTGATAGATGCTGGGCACGAATTTCTGGGGATTGCGATCGATCACCGGGAACCAGGTGGATTGGATTTGTACCATGATGCGATGGCCCTTCAGGAAAACGTAGTCGTGATCGCGAAGAGGCACATCCCACTCTGTGGGAGTATTGGGCTTGAGCGCCTGGGGCTTTTCGAAGCTCTTGAGGTAGCGGCCGCGGCGGACTTCCATGGCAACCGGTAGTTCGTAACCGTTGAGCGACCTTGCATACTCGCCAGGGGCGGGGCCGTCGTCTTCTTTCCACGCATCTTTCTGGGCGTTCTGCGGATAGACGTCGATCAACTTCACCACGAAATCACTGTCGGTGCCGGAGGTCGAGGCGAAGAGTCGGGCCGCGAGGGGACCGGTGATGGCCAGGTCGAGGTCGAGCGGTGCGCTGACGAAGGTAAGGACGTCGGGACGGTTATCCACGAAGCGCTGGTCGGCAACCTCCCAGGTACGCCAGTCGCCTCCGGGATAGGTTGGAGAGATGGGACGCTCGCGGTAGGGCACGGGGTTGGCGGGATCGGATACGTACTCGCGATATTCTTTGCCGCCGGTGGTCGGCGCGGTGAAGGAGAGCGTACCGTCAGCGTGGAGATAGAGGTTGGTAGGCTTGGCTTCGGCGGGCGGCCAGGTGGCGTAGGTTCGCCACGTGTTGGAGCCGGGCTGGAACGTGGTGGCCTGCCATGCGGGCTTCTGGCCTTCGCCGTGGAGGTAATAGCGAAAGAAGGGCGCCTCGATGTTCTGGCGGAATTCAAGCGAGGTGTTGTGGCCTCCGTAGGAGACGAGTCCAATGCTTTCGGCTTTTTCAGCCTGCCACTGCCCGTGCCTCCAGGGGCCGGCGACGATGACGTTGGTGTGGTCGGGATCGTTCTCTTCGGCGTTGCGGAAGATCTTCCACGGTCCCCAGGGGTCCTCCTGGTCCCAGAAGCCGGCGACGTTGAGGTTGGGCACAGTGGAGGAGTGAAGCTGGTTGACCCACGCTTCCTTCTTCCAGAAGTCGTCGTAATCGGGGTGCTCGACGGTGGAGTTCCAGTAGGGAATGGAGCCGTGGAGGTACTTCGCGTTGATGTTGGAGAGCGGGCCGAGGTCGAGATACCACTCGTAGGTGTCATAGATGTCGAAGTCGAAGTGGGTGTTCTTCTCCTTGTCAGCCTGCTCCATGACGGCGTATTCGAAGTCGTAGCTCTCGCGCAGCGCGCCGTAGCGGTGGTCGTCGTCGTTCATCCACTGGTCAGCGGGTGAGGCCTGCTCACTGACGGCCTTGAGCGCGGGATGGGGATGGAGCAGCGGGAGAGCCGCAGTGAGTCCGGAGTAGGAGACACCAAAGATTCCAACTTTGCCGTTGTTGTTGGGAATGTTCTTCACCAGCCATTCGATGGTGTCGTACGCGTCGGTGGTTTCGTTGGTGGCCTTGGGATCGTTGAGGTCAACGTAGGAACTGAGGTTGAAGACACCTTCGGACTTGAAGCGTCCGCGGAGGTTCTGGGAGACGAAGATGTAGCCGTCCTGGGCGAGCTCTACTATATTCGCGGGTATCTTGTCGGGGGCCTTGTCGCGGACGCCGTAGGGAGTGCGGGTCAGAAGGATGGGGAGTGGGCCTTTCTGATCGACTGGCGTGAGGATGACAGTCTGCAGGCGGACGCCGTCGCGCATGGGGACCATGACTTCCTGGAAGGTGAAGGGAGATTTTGCCGGTTCGGCGGAGGGTTGCTGGGCCACAGCGGCTACGGCGATGACGACGAGCAAAGTAACGCGAAGGAATGTGCGCAAGATGGTCCCCCCACGGGTATGGCTGACGGTGCAGCGATTGTAGCGCAAGGGCGTCGGGGGACGCTGCGGGGTGGCAGAGTCACACAACATGGGGCGTCGACAAGTTCGGACCCATTCCTTGCGATGGCTCAATGCGGAGAAAGGGACAGGTGCGAAGCTCGGTGCTTCCACCCGAGAAAGAAATGCCAGAGGCGGCTCAGAAGCCACGCGCTGCCATCTATCGACAAAGGGCATTGGCGGCACGAGTGAAGAGGTTGCTGAAAAAGTTGCCCGGCTGTGCGCTGTGCGGACTAAAGTCCGCACGGTCGGTGAAACATAAAGGGCCTTTCGGCATGGCTGAAGCCGTGCCCCGATACAAAGCGGAACGAAATGGACATTTTCGGCAGCCTGTGAAGTTGTGCTCTGATACGAGACCATCCCACCCACCCTTTCGCATCGGACGCGAAAGGATGGGGCACCCAGATTGTCGCAACTTGCGACGAAAAGCAGATCTCTCGGTCGCCAAGGGCGACCTCGTGATGACAATCAAAAACAACAGCAGGTCCCTTCGACAAGCTCAGGACAGGCTCTTCGACTGTGCTCTCGCCCGATCCGCAAAACAGCGCGGACGAAAAAACAAGGCGAGCGCTTCGCTCAGGGTGACCAAAAACAATTGTCAGTGGGCAGTTGTCAGCAAAAGTCAAAATCCTCAGTCAATGTGAATCTCGTCGCGACAAAAGGGGTCCTTCGACTCCGGCGCGCAAAAGCGGCGCGCCTCCGCTCAGGGTGACACGCGGGAAGAATTCGTTTAGTAGGGGCCGATGATGCCGCCGATGTTGCGGGAGTTGGGAAGGGCGCGGGCGAAGGGTTCGATGCCCCAGTAGCGGGCGAAGGTGTCGAGGTACTTGTATCCGGAGCCGGTGTTGAAGAGCACGACCTCGTCGGTGGGTTGCAGGAAGTTTTGCGCGAGCAGGGTTTCGTAGCCGGCGAGAGCGGCTGCGCCTTCGGGGGCGGCGAAGATGCCTTCGTCGGTGGCGAGGCGGCGGACGGCGGCCATGATGTCGTCCTCGGTGACGGCGACGGCGGTGCCGCCGGACTGGCGGACGATGTCGAGGATAAGGAAGTCGCCGTAGGCCTTGGGGACACGGAGTCCGGCGGCGAGGGTGGCGGCGTTGGGCCACATCTCGGAGGCGGGCTTTTTTTCCTGTAACGCTTTAATGATGGGCGCGCAGCCGCTGGCCTGAATGCAGATCATCTTGGGGCGGTGGCCGGGGGCGATCCAGCCGAGCTGCTCCATTTCGTCGAAGGCCTTCCACATGCCGATGAGGCCGACGCCGCCTCCGGTGGGATAGAGGATGGCGTCGGGCAGGCGCCAGCCGAGTTGCTCGGCGACTTCGTAGCCCATGGTCTTTTTGCCTTCGACGCGAAATGGCTCCTTTAACGTTGAAACATCGAACCAGCCCTCGGCAGCTTTGCGCTCGGCAACCATGCGTCCGCAGTCGGAGATGAGGCCGTCGACGAGGGTGAGGTGCGCGCCGCTGGCTTCGACTTCGAGGCGGTTGGCGAGTGGAACATCTTTCGGCATGAAGACGTAGGCTTCGAGTCCGGCGGCGGCAGCGTAGCAGGCGAGCGCGCCTCCGGCGTTGCCGGCGGAGGGAGCGGCGAGTTTTTTGAGTCCGTAGTGGCGGGCCATGGTGAGAGCCGCGGACATGCCCCGGGCTTTGAAGGAACCGGTGGGGTTGAGGCCCTCGTCCTTAATAAGGAGATTAGGATGACGGCGGCTGCGGAGCATGGGCGTCATGCCTTCGCCAAGGGTGACGGGCGGCGCGTCGGGCAGGACAGCGGCGTAGCGCCACATGGAATTGGGGCCGTCGCTGATTTTTTCGCGCGGCGTGCTCTGGCGAATGGCGGCGAGATCGTAGCGAACGTAGAGCGGTCCGGCGTCAGTGGGGCAAACATTGCGGGGGACATCGGCGGAGAGGCGCGCGCCGCAGCGGGAGCATCCGAGGAAAGCGATGGCAGCCATGATGGTTGGGCGGAACATGGAAGTGTAGCACCGGGGCAGTGGATAGTGGTTAGTGGATAGTGGATAGTGGTTAGTGGATAGTGGATAGTGGATCGAAGAGCGGCCGCGGGTTTACACGGAGGAACACGGATGAGAGTTGGTTGGTATAGACTTTTTTCTTCCATGAATAAGCCCTTCACCTCAAGCGAGATTGCGCGATGAGCGAGGCTTCCACTCCGCTGATGCGGCAGTATGCCGCGGTCAAAAAGGAGCATCCCAACGCGCTGCTGTTCTTCCGTCTGGGGGATTTTTACGAGCTTTTCTTCGAAGATGCTGTGGTGGCCGCCAAAGAGCTGCAGATCACGCTCACCTCGCGGAATAAAGAGAAAGGCATCGCGATCCCGATGTGCGGGGTGCCGTATCACGCCGCCGAAAACTACATCGCCAAGTTGATTCGCAAGGGGTTCAAGGTGGCCATCTGCGAGCAGATGGAGGACCCGCGGCTGGCCAAGAAATTGGTGAAGCGCGAAGTGACTCGAGTGGTGACGCCAGGCACGGCGGCGGATGCGCACCTGGGCGCGGAGGAAAATAGCTTTCTGGCGTGCGTGGCGCAGCAGGGCGAGGTGCTGGGGTTGGCGGTGCTGGACCTTTCGACCGGCGAGTTTCGGGCGACGGAGTTTCGCGGGGGCGATGCGGCTCGGCGGGTGCGCGAAGAGTTGCTGGTGCTTCGGCCGCGAGAGGTGCTGTTCGCGAGTTCGCTGCCGCTGTTTGACGAGCCGAGACAACAAGCGGGTGCTTCGCGGACAAAGGGGTCCTTCGACTCCGCGCTCCCGCTCTCGCGGGATCGCTTCGCTCAGGATGACATCACGAAAGGTCTAGGCGCAGGACTGGCGGTTTCGGGGGCGATTCCGCGGCTGGCGAGCCTGGAGAACGCGACGTGGGCGGAGACTCCGCTGGAAGATTGGGTGTTCGCGCCGGACTATGCGATTCCGCTGGTGGAGAACCATTTTGGCGTGCTGTCGCTGGAGGGGTTTGGGCTCGCGGGACGTGCGGCGGCGGCGAGTGCGGCGGGAGCGATTTTGCATTACGTTCGCTCGACGCAGCGCGGGGCCCTGAGTCATGTGGACCGCATCGGCTATTACGAGCGGCAGGATTGTCTGGTGCTGGATGCGGTGACGGTGCGCAATCTGGAACTGCTGGAGCCGCTATTTTCTGGCGGTGGCGACAGCCTCACGGTTTTTCGGTCACTCGACTGCACGGTGACGCCGATGGGCAAGCGGCTGCTGCGGGCATGGCTGCTGCGTCCGTCGATTGAGCGCGCGGAGATTGAGCGGCGGCTGGACGCCGTGGAAGCGATGGTGCGCGACCTGGTGGCGCGGGAAGAGTTGCGGCGCGCGATGGATGGCGTCTTCGACCTGGAGCGACTGCTGAGCCGCGTGACGTTGGAGGCGGCGAACGCGCGAGACTTGCTGGCGTTAGCAGCGTCTCTGGCGAAGTTGCCGGGCGTGAGAGCAGCGCTGCTGCGGTTTGACGCGGCGCGACTGCGCGAGTTGCATGCGCAGTGCGATGAGTTGGCCGACATGCGGGAGAGAATTGCGGCGACGATAGAAGATGAGCCTCCGCTGACGCTGGCGGATGGAGGTGTGATTCGCGCTGGCGTAGATGCGGCGCTGGACGAGTTGCGCGACTTGAGCCGCAACAGCAAGCAGTACATTGCGCAGATCGAGCAGCGGGAGCGGCAGCGGACGGGGATTGGCTCGCTGAAGGTGAAGTTCAACAACGTCTTCGGGTATTACCTGGAGATCTCGAAGGCGAATTTGCAGCATGCGCCCGCCGATTACGAGCGCAAGCAGACGCTGGTGAATGCCGAGCGGTTTACGACTCCAGAGCTGAAGGAGTACGAGGCCAAGGTGCTGGATGCGCAGGAAAAGATTGTCGAGATCGAGCGGCGGCTATTTGCGGAGTTGCGCACGGCGATTGCGGCGGAGGCGCGGCGCATCCGGCAAACGGCCCTGGCGCTGGCCGAGATTGACGTACTGGCCGGGTTTGCGACGCAGGCAGCGAACCGCGGGTATTGCAGGCCGCGTCTGGATGACTCGAACGATGTGGAGATCGTGGATGGAAGGCATCCGGTGATCGAGCAGCAGGATTTGTCGGGGGTGGCGGACCGGTTTGTGCCCAACGATTTGTATCTGAACGGCACGACGCACGCTGTGCTGGTAATTACCGGGCCGAACATGGGCGGCAAGTCCACGTATCTGCGACAGGCAGCACTCATTGTGCTGATGGCGCAAATGGGATCGTATGTTCCGGCGCGGTCGGCGCGGCTGGGGCTGGTGGATCGCATCTTTACACGCATCGGGGCTTCGGACAATCTCGCGCGCGGACGCTCGACCTTCATGGTTGAGATGACCGAGACGGCGGCGATTTTGAATACAGCGACGCCGCGCTCGCTGATTCTGCTGGATGAAGTGGGGCGCGGGACTTCGACCTATGACGGGCTGGCGATTGCTTGGGCGGCGATTGAATATATCCACGCCAATACGCGGGCGAAGACGCTGTTTGCCACGCACTACCACGAGTTGACCGAGCTGGCCGACAGGCTGAGCGGGGTGAAGAATTTCCACGTCACGGTGAAGGAGAGCGGTGGCGGGATTGTGTTCCTGCGCAAGGTGGTGGAGGGCGCGGCAGACAAGAGCTACGGCATTGAGGTCGCGAAACTGGCTGGGCTGCCGGCGGATGTGATCCATCGCGCGCGCGAGGTTCTGGCGGAACATGAGTCGGCGGAAAAGAGCGCGGTGACGCATCTGGCGAAAGATGACAACATGGCGTCGGGGCCGATGCAGCTGACGATATTTACGCCCCTGTCGCAGAAGATCGTGGACCGGATCAAGGAAACGGACTTGAATGGGATTAGTCCGCTGGAAGCATTGAATCTGCTGCACGAGTTGAAGCGGCAGATGGAGTGACGTGAACCTTTCCGGGCACTGAGTTGGCGCGTGCCAACGCGCTACACTGCGGTAGTCATGCCGGGTACATCCACAGATCGTCTTCGCCAGCAGGTGGGACGACTCATGATCATGGGCTTCGACGGGGCCGTGCTGTCGACGCGGCTGCGCGACATGCTCGGGACTCTGCGGCCGGGCGGCGTGGTTCTGTTCAAACGCAATATTGAAGACGCGTCCCAGACGCACGCGCTCTTACGCGACACGCAGAAGTTACTCGGGACTCCGCTGTTTCGTTGCGTGGACATGGAAGGCGGGACGGTGGACAGGTTCCGCGATGCGGTGGCGCGGATACCGTCGGCGGCCGAGGTGGCTGCGACGAGATCGGCGAAGCTGTTTCGCAATCATGGTCTGCTGATCGGGCGGCAACTTCAGGCGCTGGGGTTCAACACGGATTTCGCGCCGTGCCTGGATTTAGGGCTGGAGGCGTCTCGCAAGGCATTGGGGCCGCGCACCGTGTCGGCTGATCCTGCGGAGGTCGTGCGGTACGCGCGAGAGTTTCTGGGCGGACTCCGCGAGGCGCAAGTGCTGGGGTGCGGCAAGCATTTTCCGGGGCTGGGTGGCGGGGCGCTCGATAGCCATGAGGCGCTGCCGGTGGTGGAGAGAACGTGGCGGCAGGTGTGGGAAGAAGATCTGCTTCCTTACCGCGAGTTGAAGATTAAGCTTCCGCTGGTGATGGTGGCGCACGTTTCCTATTCGAAGATTGTGCGCGGAGGTGGGCCGGCGTCGTTATCAAGGCGATGGATTCTGGAGGTACTGCGCGAGGAGATCGGTTATCGCGGGCTGGTGGTGTCGGACGATCTGGACATGGGCGGCGTGCTGAATGGGGCGTCGATTGAGGATGCGGCGGTGGGGACGCTCGAGGCGGGGTCGGACATGTTTCTGGTCTGCCAGAAGGAAGAGCACGTGTGGCGGGCGTGGGAGGCGGTGTTGAAGCAGGCCGAGAACGATGGCGATTTTGCCGTAATGGTGGCAGCCAAGGCAAAGCGCGTAGCGGCATTGCAGGCGAAATCGGCTGCAATACGAGCGCGGATGGCTCCGACACCCTCTGCGAAGACGGTGGCGAGGCTGCGGCGACAAGTTTGGGAGTTCACGGAAGAGCTTCGCATGAGTTCACTAATTCCGCCTGAGGATCGGGCGCTGTGATTGTCGCGGGCGTGATGAGCGGGACATCGGCGGACGGAATTGATGTCGCGCTGGTACGAGTCCAGGGGCGCGGGTTCCGATCGCGGCTGGAGTTGCTGGCTCATTATCACTTTGCTTATCCGGCAGAGGTTCGACGCGCGGTGTTACAGGCGATGAATGCGCAGTCGGCAAAAGTCGCTGACCTGGCACGATTGAATTTTGCATTGGGCGAGTTGTACGCCAAGGCGGTGAAGGCGGCGCAACGTCGGGCCAAGGTTGGAGTGTGCGACTGGTGGGATGCCATGGGCAGACGCTGTATCACCAGAGCGCGGCAAGCTTGTTCCTAGGCAGCAAGGTGACGTGCACGTGGCAGTCGGGCGAGGGCGCGATCATCGCGCAGGCGTGTGGGCGTGCCGGTGGTGTCGGATTTTCGTCCCGCGGACATGGCGGCGGGTGGACACGGCGCGCCGCTGGTTCCCTTTCTCGATTACGTGCTGTTTCGGCATCGTCGGTTTGGGCGCATCGTGCAAAACATCGGCGGGATTGGGAATTTGACGGCGATTCCACCGCGGGCGCGGCCGGAGGACGTAATGGCGTTCGACACCGGGCCGGGCAACATGGTGATGGATGCGGTGGCGGAGCGGCTGTTTGATGTCCCGTTTGATCGCGGCGGTCGGTTGGCGGCCAAGGGCACGGCGATTGAGCCAGTGGTGCGGCAACTGCTGCGGCGAGGGTTCTTTCGGAAGGAGCCTCCGAAGACCGCGGGACGCGAGCAGTTTGGAAGAGAGTACGTTGCGGCGTTTTTGCGGCTGTGCGATCAGCGCAGACAAGTACGACGTGATGGCCACGGCAACGGCTTTAACGGCGCGGTCGATTGGATTGGCGGTGCGGGAAATCGTAGTACCGGCGGACGCTGCGAACGTCATGGAAGGGTCGCGGTGGCCGTCGCGGTATCGCGAGATGGTGGTGTCGGGCGGCGGCGTTCGTAACGGCACGTTGATGCGGATGATTCGGGAGGAGCTCGCGCCTCTGAAGATCAGGATGAAGACGAGCGACGATTTTGGGCTGCCGTCGGAGGCAAAAGAGGCGGTGGCTTTCGCGCTGCTGGCATACCAGACGTGGCGACGCCTCCCGGGAAATGTTCCGTCGGCGACTGGAGCGAAACAGGCCGCGATATTGGGGAAGGTGAGCTATCCATAGGAAGTCGCCAGTGGTCGGTTGTAAGTCGCCGGTGAAGTTGTGTCCCACCCTGTCGCCAACAGAGGGCGGCTGGATCGGGGCACCGGTGCAGGACGTCCCTGGTGGTACTGGTTTGCCTTCGCTTGTCGCTCTCCTCCTGCGCACGGAAACCTGATCCGAACACAGTGGTCGTCGTGATTGAGAGCAGCCCGACGAACCTGGATCCGCGGGTGGGGCTCGATGCGCAGTCCGAGCGCATCGACGACTTGCTGTTCGATTCCCTGGTACGCCGCGATGCGCACTTCCGACTAACGCCGTGGCTGGCGGAGCGGTGGGAAATTCATGATCCGCAGACATACGTATTTCATCTGCGGCAGGGAGTGCGGTTTCACGACGGGCAGCCGCTGACGTCGCGCGATGTGAAGTGGACGCTGGATTCGCTGCTGACGGGAAAGATTCGCAGCTCGAAGGCGGCGGCGTACAGCAAGGTCGCGAGCGTGGAGGCGCCCGACGCGGCAACGGTGGTAATCCATTTGAAGGAGCCGCAGGCGTCGCTCCTGTGGAACCTCTCGGACGGAGCGATCGGGATTGTGCCCTATGGGAGCGGAGAGAGTTTCAACCAGCGCCCGATTGGGTCGGGGCCGTTTCGTTTCGTCAGCGCGCGGCAGGAACAAAATGTCGTCATTGAGTGCAACCCTGACTACTGGGCTGACAAGGCAAAGCTGCAGCGCATAGAGTTCAAGGTGATTCCGGATGCGACCACGCGGGCGCTGGAGTTGCGCAAACACAGCGCCGACGTTGCGATCAATTCGCTGACCGCCGACACCGTGCTGGCGCTGCGGAAAGACCCGGGGCTGGAGGTGATGCATGCTCCGGGCACGATTTACGCATACATCGCGTTAAACCTGCGCGATCCGGTGCTCAAAGACGCGCGAGTGCGGCAGGCGATGGCACACGCCATCAACGTACAGCCGATCATTCAGTATTTGTTTCGCGGCCAGGCGCAGCCGGCATACAGCATTCTGCCTCCGGCGCACTGGGCGTATGACGGCGATGTGAAGCAATACCCATATGACCCGGCGCAAGCGCGGCAGCTTCTGGACGAAGCGGGCTACCGGCCGAAAGACGGAGTGCGCTTCCGCATCACGATGAAGTCGTCGACCGACGAGACGACACGGCTTATGGCGGCAGTGCTGCAACAGCAATTGCGCGACGTGGGGATTGCGCTGGACATCAGGACGTATGAGTTCGCGACGTTTTTCAGCGACATCACCAAGGGCGCTTACCAGATGTATTCGATGCGGTGGATCGGCGGAAACCAGGACCCGGACATCTTTGAGTACGTGTTCGATTCCGCGAGCTTTCCACCCAAGCGGGCGAACCGGACGTTCTATTCGAACCCGCGGGTGGACGCCCTGATTCGCGAGGGGCGAACCGCACTCGACCAGGACAAGCGCAAGGCGATTTACGCGGAGGTACAGCAGATTTTGGCGGAGGATTTGCCGTACATCAACCTGTGGTACCTCGACAATGTGCTCGTGCATACGCGGCGGGTGCGGGGGATCGAGATGAATCCTGCGGGCAATTACGATTTTCTGAGGACGGCGGAGATTGCGCGATAGCCGCGCAACTGCGTGATACCATCGAATTTCGCCGTAATTCTTGGGGTTTTGAGGAGCTACGTCCGTAGTGCGCATACTTTTCGTGGGTGACATTTTCGCGCGGCCGGGACGCACCATCGTCCATGAGCGGCTGCCAGAGTTGCAGAAAGAATATGGCGTCGAATTGACGGTGGCGAACGGCGAGAACGCGGCCGGAGGGTTTGGCATCACGCCGCAGATCGCCGAAGAGTTGTTCGAGCTGGGCATCGACGTCATCACCACCGGCAACCACGTCTGGGACAAGCGCGAAATCATCGACTACATGAGCTCGGCCAACGGGAATGAGAAATCGCTGGCGCGGCGGGTGCTGCGCCCGGCAAATTATCCGTCGGGAACGCCCGGATTTGGCTGGTACCAGGGACGAACGCGCAGCGGCGTGGACTACGCGGTGATCAACCTGCAAGGGCGGGTGTTCATGGCCAGCAACGACGATCCATTTCGCGTGGCCGACGAGTTGCTGCAGAAGATCACCGCGAAGGTGATTTTGGTGGACCTGCACGCGGAGGCGACGTCGGAGAAAGTTGCGCTGGGCTGGCACCTGGACGGCCGAGTTACCGCCGTGCTGGGCACGCACACGCATGTTCCGACCGCCGACGAACAGGTGCTGCCGGGAGGCACGGCGGTGCAGACAGACGTCGGGATGACCGGGCCGTACCGCGGAGTAATCGGCGTGCAGAAGGAACAGATCGTGCAGAAGTTTCGGACCAATATGCCGTCGCGGTTCGAGCCAGCGACCGAAGACGTGCGGCTATGCGCGGCGGTGATTGATTGCGACTCGGCCACTGGGCGAGCCACGGCGATCCAGAGGATTATGCTGCGGCAGCAGTAAAGAAGCAACTAGCAATTAGCAACTAGCTTTGAACGGACTTGAGTTTTAGAGCTAGAGCTAATTGCTAGTTGCTAATTGCTGGTTTTATGTCCCACTCTGACGAACTATTTATGGAAGAAGCGTTGCGCGAGGCGCAGCGGGCGCTGGCGTTAGGCGAGGTGCCGGTGGGGGCAATCGTCGTGCGCGCGGGCCACATTGTGGGACGCGGGTGCAATCGGCCGGTGAGCGAGCACGATCCCACGGCACATGCGGAAGTGCAGGCCTTGCGCGAGGCGGGACACGTGGTGGGCAACTACCGGCTGCTCGATTGCGACCTTTACGTGACCGTCGAGCCGTGCGCCATGTGTGCAGGAGCGATCACACACGCTCGCATCCGGCGGCTTATTTATGGCGCCGAGGACTCGAAGGCGGGGGCGGTGCACTCGATGCTGCAGGTGCTGAACCATCCCAAGCTCAATCACCGGGTTGAAGTGACCTGCGGGGTGCTGGCAGCGCGGTGTATGGACCTGGTGCAGAGGTTCTTCCGGGAGCGGCGGTAATCGCGGCAGTTTGTTAAACTGGAAGGGCTGGCAACCCCTGCCAGTGCGACCGAGCGGAGAGGTGGCCGAGTGGTTGAAGGCACCTGACTCGAAATCAGACGTACTCGTAAGGGTACCGGGAGTTCGAATCTCCCCCTCTCCGCCATACTCTTGTCTGGCTCCAATCCTTCAATTTCCGCTCGATCCGAAGCCTTTCGCGCCGCGCACAGCATCTGTGAGGTCGGACTCGACGACTTCTCCGGCCAAGAAGGGGTGTTCGAGCAACTGCGCGATTTTGTCGCCTTTGCGGATGGTGTAGGGCTCATCGCCGAGATTTTCCATTAAGACGATGACTTCGCCGCGATAGCCGGCGTCGATGACTCCCGCGTTGCACATCAGGCGCTTTTTGGCCATGCCGGAGCGGGTCTTCACGATGCCGCCCGCCGTCGGCGAGAACTCGATGGCGATTCCGGTGTGAACGCCTGCTGCGCCGCGAGCGGGAAGAGTGAGGTCTTCGGCGGAGTAGAGGTCGTAGCCGATGTCCTCTCCGGGATGTGCTACTGTGGGCAACATTGCATCGGGCGAGAGTCTTTTCACTTTGAGCATGCCCGTACATTCTGCCAGATGACGACAAACTCACAAAGCTCGGAGCGAGTTCCCTATTTCGATGAGGCGGCGGTAAGGCGCGTACTACGTTATGAATCGCTGATTCCGGCGATGGAGCAGGCGCTGACCGATTTTTCGGCGGGCAAGGTGGTGCATCCCGTGCGAAGCATTTTGAACGTGGCGGAACACCACGGCTTCTTCGGCGTGATGCCGGCAGTCTATGGCGACATCATGGGGGCCAAGCTGGTGACGCTGTACCCGCGCAATGCGGGCACGGCGCTACCGACGCACCAGGGCATCATCGCCCTGCTACGGGCTACGACCGGCGAGCCATTGGCGTTCATGGACGGGCGCTTGATTACCGAGATGAGAACGGCGGCGGTAACGGCGGTGGCGACCAGGCATCTATCGAGCGAAAACGCAAGGGTACTGGCGATTTTAGGTAGCGGAATCCAGGCGCGAGCGCATTTCGCGGCGCTGCGGTGCGTTCGTCAGTTTGAAGATGTGCGAGTGTGGAGCCGTAACCCGGACCATGCCCGGGGGTTGGCAGAGGAGATCGGCGGCAGGGCGATGCCGGCTGAGGATGCAGTACGCGATGCCGACGTAGTGGTGACGGTGACGAATGCCTCGGAGCCGGTGCTGCTGGGCCGCTGGGTCAAGCCGGGCGCGCTGGTGAACGCCGTCGGGGCCGTAGGGGCAAACAATCGCGAGGTGGACGCCGAAGTCATGCACGGCGCCGTGGTCGTGGACTCGCGCGAGGCGGCGCTGGTGGAGGCCGGAGAAATTCTGATGTCGGGCGCCAGAGTTTACGCAGAACTAGGTGAAATTCTGGCCGGAACCAAGGCCAAGCCGACGACGGAGCGCCTGGTATTCAAGTCGCTGGGATTAGCGGTGGAGGACCTGGCGGCGGCACGACTGGTGGTGGAGTGTATCGCTGATTAGCGATTGAGCGCTACGCTGCGATAGCGGAGATCGTCTTAGTTCATGCTGTGGGAGATGCTGTTCAGCACGGCCCATCCAGCGCCGAGAATAATCGCGATCATCAGGAAGAAGGCCGCAACCCAGACAAGGGCGACGACTTTCTCCTGCTCGGGAGTGGGCAAGGTGATTCCGATGGCGAGCATGATTCCGCGGGTAAACCTGACCAGAAACCGCATCAACATGGTGAGCCCTTACTCAGAAGTGTACGTTCGCCTGGATGAGTCGGCTTTCATTATGCCTGTTTCGCGACACCGGTACAAAGAGTGCAGTTTCCCGACAAGTCCCGTCCCTAACGGGGAGTGGGAGTGGTTTCGGGTTCCGGCGACGGCACAACCGTTAGCAGCCAGCCACTCCCAGCCCGAATGAGGACTCTACTGCGAGAGGTCAGCTCGATGGTTCCAACTGGGGCAGTGGAACCGTGGTGGGCGATGGCAAGATCATCGAAGCCATAGGTGCCGCAGGCCCAGGGAGAAAAGACCCACAGCGACTGCTCGCGTTCGACGGCCGCGGGGTTTGCCGGGCATCCGAGTTTAGTGTTGGGTTGAAGCTTAGCGGTAACTGCGCCGTAGTCGGTGGAATGGCCAACCACGTCCATGGCGGATCGCACGGTGCCATCGCCGCGATACACAGCAGCGCCGCCCACTTGAACCGTGGTCCAATCGCTGGTTGATGTGCCGTAGTCGTCGAAGGTGCCTATGGGAAGCTGGGCGTCAAACACCTCTTGCATTGAAGCAATGGCGCGGAGGCTAACAACAATGGGGACTTGCCTGCCACCTTCAATGAGATGGTCGAAGCGAACGGATAGCCGAGCCGCGGCAGAGTTGGCCGAGCGGGAGGAGGCAACCACTTGCCCTTGGATCTTTGCTCCTGCGGGAATTCGCTCGCCGGTAGCAAGCGATACGTCCTGCGAAAGCCTCGCGGTGATTTCTTCGCCGGGCCTAGACCTGCCAGAGTCCAGAGTGGTGCTTAACATCACCGGGAGAACCGTTCCAGCAGGAAGCTGCTGACCCAAGGAGGCTGCGGAAATCAGGAGGCAAAGCGCTGCGGCAGGCAAGAATCTATGAAGAATCATCTTGGCTCCCATAAGGCTAGATGCGCAGCGCTCCGACGAAGTAGTTGAATTTTCGCAGTTCGGGCAGCTTCCCTGAAACTCACCAAACTGATGACGAAATGGCTGTAGCGGAAAAAGGGTGGCCGGACTGGCCGACCACCCTTTGAAGGAGCAACTAACCTCGCCGGTTCTTAGGGCAGGTAGTAGCGGAATGAGGTCCAGACCATATTCTCGATGGCCTTAGGTGCGATTGTTGCACTGGGGTATGGGAACGGATTGACGTACGGCCCGGGCCCGTAGCCGACCCACGCGGTCTTTACTAGATACGAGTACTGCATGCCGATCTGCACCCTGCCCTTGGGACCGTTGTAGGGCTTGTACCAGAATCCAGTCGTGCCCTCGACGATGCTCTTCACCTGGCCCGAGCAGTTGGGCGAGGCGCCAGGTCCATATCCGCTCCCGCTCGACGGCACCGCTTCGGTACCGCAACCGGTGTTGTTAAATAGCGGAGAACCGTAGCCTACGGGCTTACCGGCAGCATTCAGGTACCACGTCTTGCCGTCATACTCGCCGCCGCCGTAACCGTAGATATCCCAGTGCGGAGAGTGCCATTCCAACGTTAACAGGGTCTGGTAGGACTGCAGCGCCTTCTCTTGGCCGAGGGGGTTGACGGTCACGTCTGCCAGAGTCGTATCGCCGTAGCGGCCAATGCCCTTCCCGCCCATGAAGTGTACGCCGAGCGTGATGTGCTTCTGGTAGACATTCCAGCGGCCGTTGGCTCCCCATCCGCCACCCCAAATGGTGCTGTTGTAAGCGCCGCGACGGGCCGAAGTGGCCGTGAGCGTTGGGGTAGATGCGGGTGCGGAACGGGCTGGCCAGACCGAACACTTCGTAGTGTCCGAAACCAGGCTCAAACGCCATCTTTACCACGTAATCGGGAGAGACGTTTGAAGAGTAGTTGGCCGTTGCATTGTAGAGACCGCCCCCGTTTCCGGGACCGCCAATCAGGAAGTTCGACGCATTGCCCGAAGCAGACTCCAAGGTTTGCGCGTTCTCGACTGAGAAGCCTGCCCAAACCTTGTTGTGGAAGTTCTTGACGACGCGGAAGCCAAACTGACGGTTCCAACTGAAGCCCGCCGTGTAGTTCGGATCAATCTGTAGCGGCGTGCACTCGGTCCGGTTATCCAGGCCCTTGCAGGTTTCCGTCACCAAACTCCACATTTGACCGCCGGTGATCGTCCAGCCACTGTGGAACGCCGCCTGAGCCCAGATTTGGCGCTGACGAAGAACATAGCTGTTGCTCTGGTTGGCGTTGGAAGTGACACCGGCAGCGAGGAAGTCCATCTCGGCATAGCCAGTGAGTTTCGTTGTACCCCACATGCCCTGCGCCAAGAGCGACAAGCGCGACTGGCGGCCCGAACCGTAGAACTCGGAGAAGCGGGATTGGGCAGCCCCGGCGTACGGAATGGCACTGAGCGGGGTGGCGATGCCGCCGAAGGTAGCATGCGGACGCCACACGGTCTCAGCCGCCATGAAGCCGCCCGGCGTAATGGTGATTCCTTTGTAATGAATAGCGAGAGGAGCTTCCAGATCGCTCACCCGCTTCTGCGTGTCCTGCAGACCTTCGACCGTGTTGGCGGAAACGGCCTTCAAGTCAGTGACCTCGTGTTGCAAGGCGCTAAAATCCTCAGTACTGAGGGCGCCTTCCTTCTTTTCACCGCCCAACGCCGACTGAGCGGTGGACTGGGCTGAGTTGGCCGTCGACTGCGCCTGGCCAACCTGCTGTTGCAACTGCTGGATGGCTGCGTCGCGCGACTGAACCTGTTGCTGGAGCTGCTGAATCTGCTGCTGTTGGGCAGCGATCGCGTCTTTCAATTCCTTCATTTCCGACGACGTGCTCTGCGCGAATGCGCCGGCTGTCATCGCGAGGGACAGGGCTAGAACAGTAATGAGTTTCATCTTCTCTCCTGAAATTCAGTGACACGATGAACCGCAAACAAGTGCAAAAACGTGCGCAATACAGCGCAAAACGCCGATTTCGGGGTTACACGTTCCCCTGAATGTTAGGGGGCAAAGGTTACGGGGCTATGAATACACTGTGAAAATCGCGCAAACAGGGACCGGGGTGTCAGGAAGGTAAGATCCGGGGTATTCATGGGTTTTTCACTAGCCGGAAATACAAACCGCAGGCTATGCTATTGAGCATCGTTGCAACTGGTTCCCAGTGAGGACGACACGAGGACAAAACTTATGAAGAGCGATACGTGCGGCTGGAATACTACGTGGATCTTGCGGTTGGGAGTCTGCCTGGCGGTCCTGCTGGGCTTTGCTGTGCCGATGGCGGTAGCACAGCCGCCGTCGGACCCGGCGCCGAGCTTCGGCGGCAATGTGAAGGAAGTCTACTTTCCACTGAATATCTACAACAAGATCATCGACCCCGCGACACTTGATTCGAACGCGTCATACCTGAAGCAGAACCCGGACGCGAAGATGTGGATCCAAGGCTACGCCGATCCGCGTGGCGACATCGTTTACAACCTGGTGCTCTCGTACAAGCGGGCGCAGTGGGTGAAGGCACAGTTGGTAAAACGGGGCGTGGAAGAATCACGCATCGGTTACGCCACAGGATGGGGCAAGCTGTATCAGTTATGCGAACAGAAGGACAATCAGTGCTTCCAGCAGAATCGCCGCGTGGATGTGGTGGCTCCGGAATCGATGATGTTTCACTGGGCGCAATAGCGGGCAATCTGCGAAGGGTTGAATACGAGGCAGGCTGCCCGGCGGCCTGCCTTTTGTCTTGCGTATTGCGATGTATTTGGTATCGCGAGAAGAGTGAATTGTCGACCATCCGCTGGCCGGGAGAACGCACCGCAACAGTCTTTTCCAATTGAAGAATGAGCCTGAAGTGAGCCCGAGGGGATGGCGGAGGAAAGCTCCTTTCCTGATTTGTATTGAACGAGTCTAGCAGCCGTCGGAGCGGTGGGAATGTGGGAATCGCGCAGCGATTTCCAAGGTGGGTGCGAAACCCGCAGGGTTTTGCATGCACCGTCATTTCCACGGCCCTTCCGCCGGCTGTCGCAACCGCTCGAAGAGTTTGGCCTTGGCTTGCTGCATGCGCTGGGCGGCTTCGGTATCGCTGACGGCAGCAGCGATGCGTTGGAGGACGGCGACGGTGAGTCCCTGGCGTAGAACGGGTGCGGGCTGGAGGGCCAGCAGGGTCTCCAGCGGGGTTTGATAGCGTCGGTAGTGGTGTTGTTGACGACCTTTCGCGTCGACTTCGATATCGGCTTGGGCGCAGGGGCGATGGTAGTTCAGATAGGGATTCAAGTGCGCGCTGTAGAACTGCTGGATGGGTTCGGCGTGTTCAGCCTGGATGTAGCCGTAGCCCATGTGCTTGCGGATGACCGCGCCATTTTTGGTTTCCACTAGCCCATTATCGTTGCTGTGCCGGGGGCGACTTTTGGTCTGCTCGATGAGCAACTTATTCAGCAGACGGGCCACGGTCTGGTTGATGAACTCGCTGCCGTTATCGGAGTGAAAGCCGAGGATGGGGAAGGGGAACTGGCGTAGCAGGGCAGCCAGCACGGGCTCCAGCCAAACTTCGCTGATGCGGGCGGTGGCGCTCAGGATCTCCCACTGGGTGACCTGATCGACGGCGTTGATGTGGTAGACGCCTTTGGCTCCCGGTCGATCGCCCTGATGCACGGTATCGACGCGCAAATAGCCGGCTCGGCCTTGCGGATTGGGCCGTCGGCGCTCGCCGATGCTGACCGCTGTGGGCCTGGTTTTGGTGTAGTTGAGGCGACGCTGCCGGTAGCGTTGGTGGTGGCGCAGGTTATACAGGTGAGCCACTGAGATCGAGGCCAGCCGCTGGTACTCGGGCTTACCGTAGTCCTGGAACTCGCGCTCGAGAATGCGTCGGGTGGCAGGTCCGCTCAAGGTTTCGTGGGCCTCATCGACGGTGGCCAGCAGTTCGATATCGGCGAAGGTAAAGCGTTGTGGGAAGCGGTGCCGTCGATAGGGGGCGGGCTGGAGCTCACCGATGGCCCGATAGCGGGCGATCAGCCGCGTCATCTGGGCCCGGCTCAGGCCGGTCATCTTCTCCAGGTAACGCCGCACCAAGCCGCGGGCTTTGCGGGATTGTTTCGGATATTGCTGGTGGCGCAGAACCTGCTCCACCCAGCCGTAAACCTGCTTGCGATTTTCGCCTTCGAAGCGGATCTCTTCGCTGGCGTTTAGAAAAGCCTCGATCTGATCCAGGCTTAGTTTCTCAGCTTCGTGCACACTGGTTGTCAATCCTCAGCATGCCACCCGCCCCAGGCTCATCTTGTATTGGAAACTGACTTCGCCTTCAGGCTCATCCTGTATTGGAAGAGACTGCAACTGGCGCGGGTTGCGGCGGATTGTTATAATCAGGAAACCGCAGCACTTCTTCACGTGCAAACGCACCTGTGGCCAGGTAGCTCAGCTGGTAGAGCGCAGCCCTGAAAAGGCTGGCGTCGGCGGTTCAACTCCGTCCCTGGCCACCATTTTTTCAATAATGTAGGAAGATTTCTTAATCTAACACATTAAGCACACCTTGCAGAAAAATGGGCTTATCGTGCGTTGGCGGCCTAGTACCAACCTGAGGCAAAACATGTCTGATCAATGAGTTGACTCGATTGAGACTGGTGAGAGCGCAGCTTTTTCCGGGCTGCGCTCTGACTGTCTCAGGGCTGTGTCCAGATCGCTATGAATATTGTGAAATTGTGTGCGCGCTACTTTATCCATTTCATAGATCTCACTCGTGACCAATTGAAGCGCGCAACAATGCTGCGCGCCACCGTCTCGTGGCGGAGTCCATTTCGGGGCTTAACTACGGTTCGCTTGCGCTGCAACCTGCCGACTTGCTCGCCCCCCTGTCGGAGCAGACCACGCTTTCGCCCAGCCTACAGCGACTTTTACATCCGGGCTTTCGGCGGATTGGTCACCCGCACCGCCGCCGGACATCACTACAGTGGCAACTGGGCAAATTCCACTGGCGGGGCTCGCCGATTTGCACCCGATAGAACACCAACTAGCATCGCTGCAACCCAGAAGAGGACTTCGCGGGCACTTAATGATCAGGGATATATTGACGGGAACCGACCGGACCCCACTGGACCCCACCCCAACGCTGATCGCGTTCAACTCTTACGCGGGAATATCTTAGTGCGAACTTCCGCGGCGTCATTCTGACATGAGTCGACGTGGCGCTCGCCGGCCGAAGGACCTCTATCGCCGCTACATTCCGATGGAGTGGGAGGTCCAAGATCTTTCGGCCGGGCTGGTCTACCTTCAGCCCTCCCACGCTTTCGCAGAGGACGCGAAAGAAGGGGCACCCCTTTTCTATCCACGCAAGTAAACCCAAAAGACGCCACCGGCCTGAACGTCGCTCCCGCTACGCTTCTTAAGGGTCCGTTACTTCTTCTGCTTATTCACAACGGTGAAGTCGTAGACCGGCATCTTGTCCTGCGTCTCCAGCCAGTCGGTGATGGTAACCACGTCTTCCACCGTGGCCGACGAGATGATCCCGCTATCGCACTGCGCCGGTTTGTCTGGCGCATACACGAAATCTCCTTGCTCCTGCATCAACAAACAGCTGCAAGCTGCGGTGGTCTTGTCACTGTTGAGCACGCAAGGCGAATCCAGACACATCGCCCATGCCCGTTTCTTGGTACAACGTGCATATGTCGTGATGGGGAAATAGCGTGACGCGACGGTCGTCTGGGTCGGGGCGTCTGCTGCACAATCCTTGGCGCCAACCGACCAGTTGCCAGGCACCACTGGGTTGGTGGGCACCACGGGGCATTGACACGTGGTCGTCACCTGGCTTCCCGTGATTTGCGCCCCTTCGCAGGGCGCCGAGACACAAAGCGCATAGGTCATCTGACATGCATAGAAGGGCGGCGGCTGGCGCGGCTTCTTCTTCGACTGGGTTTGTGCCATTGCCGTTATGCTGCCGCATGTGACCATCAACACAGCGATCGCGAGCATCTTGGTTACGTTGCTAGTCACGGGCGCGTTTGTGCTGGTCAGGTTCATGGCGTCATCCGTTCTTGGAGCTAAGCTCAACATGGGCAAATAAACGGGTAAACCTTATCGGAGATGATGGGCGTAAATCCAAAAAAATCTTTCAGCACGGATTCCGATGTGCAGTACGCCCCTTCGACCCAGGCCTGATCGTTGGAATAGGTCTCGCCAACGATGAAGATATTCGCGTCCGCGCCGTCGATTAATTGAGAAGGCTTGCGGATCTTCTGCTGCACGTCACCGATGTCATAGTGCGCGGACCACGCATGGTAACCCGCGCTGAAAGGCGGCAGTGACCAATCCATGTAACGGGCCTCCAACGGAGCAGGCACCGCGGTGTAGTTCGCGCCAGGCCCGAAATGTACCGCTGCGAGTTGGCTCCGCAGCATCTTTACCATCCCCTCCGGCACTTTGCGTGGGCCTTCCAAGGGCTGATAGTTTTCGGAAACGGCGACCTTTCGCACTCCATTGGGCCCGAGTTCCAGCTCTTGCCAGAACGTGGTGAACTGCTCATCGTCGTAACTTGCGAGCAGCCCATAGACAGGCTTCCCCTTATCGTCGATGGCGTTGTTGCCAAAATAGACCACCTGGCGAATCGGCATATCGGTGATGCTCGGGCCAATGGTATTGCGTTGAGCAAACTTGACCAGAAGCTCTTCTCGCGCCACGGTCAGCCTCTCGCCGATGCAGGACTCGATGGCTTTGAACAAATCCCCTTCCGAGGTAAACGGATTCTCGACGATTGGCGTCGCGCTGTCCGTGATCTTCTTGATGTACTCTCTTGGAAATCCGTTTGCCGCCAAGTTCTCGAGAACCTTCTGCGTGATCTCGTAACAAATAATCGGCGCGGGATAAGCAGGAGTTGGAATCGCGCTCTTGACCCACCATTCCCGGTCGAAGAACATTCCTACCTTATAAGAAGGTTGCATGATCGCAGCTTCCAGGTACAGTTGCACCTTGGGATGGTTGAGCACATCCAGGCCCTTGTGCGGTTGGTAGCGCGTCGCCTGCGAGACCAGGTCCAACGCATATCGCGGCATCGCCAGCCAGGCCGCGTCAGTCGTATGCTCGCCCGTAGCTCTGTCGGGATTCTTGCGTGTGGCCGTCCAGTAATGAACCGCCCCCTCGACTTGAAGAATGGAGTGCAGGCGCGTGTTGGGGTGATACTCGAGCGTGACGCCCTTGTCTTTTGCCAGGCTCACAATGGCGTCAAAGAGCGCTGTAAACATGCTGGAATAGCCCCTTTTCAGGGTTTTGTACTCGGTGCCGGGTGTGAATTCGTTGTTGGACTCAATCGCATCGGCGGCGTTCCAGTTGATGATGTTTGAGGTATAGCCGTTGCCGTCGGCCGTATATTGGTAGCCCTCCGAACCCAATTGGTCGAACATCAGGTTCCAGTACCCGATGTCTTTGAGCAGGTCACCCTTCTTGTAGATCGAGGAATCGCCAAGCTCAACCTGGATGGTTCCTTCGTTGTAAAACTTGCACCAGTCCGTCCGGGTCCATTTCGTGGCATTGTCCTGCGAAACTGCGATGTCCTGAATGGTGGTAAAGCCCGTGTCCGGCGAATCCGTTGCGCCGTAATTATTCACGTTATAGGGCGCGGGATTGCTCGAGGCAATGTCGTTCAGGTACATGTTCTTGGCCCGCAGGTAAAACAACGGGTTGGTGGACTCATTGAATGGCACCGAATCCTTGTCGAGGTCCAGCTTCTGGATCACCGTGGTCACCAGCCGATGCCCGTTGCCCTTGGGGGTGCCGTCCCAAGCGGAGTACCGCATGCCGCCCACTTCAAGATACGAGGCGTTCGGGTCGTCTTTGTAATGCCAGGTGCATACGCGCGCCCCCGCCGCTCGGGTCCCCGTGTTTTCTTTATTAAAAGTGTATTTTCCCCAGTCGTAGAGCTCCAACGTATCGCCGGCATTCAAAGCTTTTGGGTTCGGATTCTTGTCTGGGGCATTTCCTCCCCCGAGCAACCGCCACGCGGTGTAGAGCCCCGCTGCTCCGGCTCCAAATATGGAATATGTCTTGGCTGTCATTTTCTTCTCCTCAGGGCTCTTCGCCGAGTCGCTTCATCTGACCACATAGATCTTTTTCGGGAACCACAATTTCAACTAAAGCAGGCTGATTCTCCAGGTCTTTCAGTGCCTCCAGCACGACCTTCAGCTCGTCGATGGTTCGGGCGCGGAAGCCCGCCGCGCCATAAGCCTGGGCTAATGCCATGTAGTCCCACTTGGGAAGAATGTCGAATGTGTCGAAGATGTTCTCGGGTCCGGGCTCAAACGACTTTAGGTTGACATACACCTGCTCGATCGCATAGACACCGTTACTAATGACAAAAATGACGGCATTCAGGTGGTTTCTTGCCAGCGTGGAAAGCGACTGGCCAATCATCATGAACGCGCCGTCCCCCGCGATTGCCCACGCGCGCTTCCCGCTCCCCAATTGCGCTCCCGAAGCCGCTCCTGTTTCAAAGCCAATGCACTGCCAAGCCGCCGACGAAAGGAAGCTGTTCTGCGTCAGACCGTACGCGTTGGTGGCAACATAAAGCGAACTGCTGACGCCCAGCGTGAACACAAGTTCGTCAAACATCCCGTTGTCGCCCAGGAACTTCATGGTGTGCTGGAAAAACCGGTTGTAGGTCAGCAACTCGGGCTGGTCGTTCCAGTGGGGGTCTGAATTCTCGGCCCACGGGTCGGGATAGGACGGTTGGGCCGGCGCAATGGCGTTCAGGGGATACGTCTGGCTATGACGGAACCGCTGCAGGAGCGCCTCCATGAAGTCCCGCATCGTGACGTTATGATAAATGAAATATCCGGCGCGGATCTCCTCGGTAGAGGCACGCACCATGAAAGCGTATTTGGTCTCAACCAGCTTGAGATAATCGTCGGTGATAATTGTGCCCAGCGCGAGAATGCAATCCGAATTCGTGACGGCGGCAACCACCTTTGGAATCGAGGCGGCATCGGAATACGTACCGATGAATTTATCGCCCTGTTCATCCAGCACCGTCTTTCCCAGACTCGTCGTCGTATAGAGAAATCCACTGGCGTCGATGATTTCCTGCAGCACGCCCGCGAGCCCGAATCGCAATAACTCAACGCCCGCGAGAATCAAAGGAGATTGGGCCGCTAAGATCTGCTGCCATGCCTGGTTTACGGCATTTTCCAGTGCTAACGGCTCGCTCACCTCGATGATCGGCTCCAATGGCTCTGCTGACGGCTTGGGACACGGCTCGCCCCAAACTTCCTCGTAGCAAGCGATATACACCGGCCGGTGGTGCGAGATGGCGGCGACCAGCAGCCGGTCGATTCGTTCCGGAGCTCCCGCGGAGGTGCTGAGTATCTCGGCGGCCACGGTCACCTGCGCATACACCTCCTGGTCGAGGTCAAGATTGCCGGTCGAGTGGTGATAGAGCACGTTGTACATTTTGGTGATCTGCCTGTCATCCGCGCCGGGTACTGCACTGATGACCACGACGGGACTTCGCTCTACGTACGCGCCGGCGACGGCATTCAGCGCACTGAATGTACTCACGCCATACTGCAGGGACATGGCTGCGAGTCCGCGCGTACGCCCGTAAGCGTCCGCGGCATAGCCGGCGTCCAGTTCATTGATTGCGCCGATGGCCTTTACGCCGGCAAAATGCTCCAGCGTCTGAGTGAAATGTTTGCAGTAATCACCGGGGATTTGAAAAACGTGGGTGACGTTGAGTTGCTTTAGGCGCGTTAACAGATAGTCTGCTACCGTGAAAACTGTAGGTTCCATATGCGTCGAACGAGTTTACACCCGATCGCTCCGTTGCTGTGTATTTTTCTAGGCGTCGAGATGATCATCGAGCCTCTCTGTAATCAGACCCGCGTAATTGGCGGATGACAGTCCATCTGCAAATCGAGCCTCACTCGACGAAAAGAGGGCCATGCAAGAATTGGCTGTTTGTCGTTGCAAAAAGAAAAACTGTGGAAAACCGACTAATGCTTATGGTTTGCGGTCGGCCAACGGGAAGTTGGCAGATACCCGCTTCCATGAAATCGAGGCGAAAGCAGCGTTTGGTAACGCCGCATTTCCTCCGAGGGGACATCGGGAGCCAGGCCACAGAGCACGTCCGACTCACCAACATGACTTGAAACCGACAAAGTAGTTCCCGGTTATTTATCTGTGAACGGTTCCGCCACTGATCCCCGTCGGAGTTGTCACAATAACTTTGGTTTTCGATGTCGTGCCCTAAGTGCCCAAAATGTTGAAGCCAGTTCCCAGAATTTCTGCTCCGGGATGTCGTTCATTTGTGCCTTCCCTTTCTGTTCGGAATTGTCTGCCGAAGCTCCATGCTGCACAACGAGTGCAATTGGCAAGCTGGGGGTTCCATCTTGCTCCGCCTACAAGTGTACTTCCATGTTCCGATTCGTAAGGATAAACATCTCGGACCTATCGGACCACTCGTCAAGGGCACACACGTGGCAACACGCTCAGCTCCCACCTTTTTCGCCGACCGAGGACAACGATGAGGTGCTGGCGGCTATTTAGCAGTTGAGTCCCAGTTTAGAGCTACGACAAATCCGTCGTGTTATTTGAGAATTAGACTTGACCATCCGCTGTTCGCCTCTACCAATGCCCGGGAGCGAGCTTTATCTTGTCGAAAAGCTTGGGCAGATGCTTGTTAAGCAAAGCGTCGATCTTCGAAGCCAGCGGGAGGGCCGCGAGAGGCCGGCGCGGGTTCACGCGATCATTCTCCCAATACTTCGACCATTCCTGCGTGGACTCGATGAACTCGCGCGCGAATTCCCCGGCATCCGGAAACCCCTCTTCAATTTCCAAGCAGCCGGTCAGGCAGATATCGACGTATGATTGCACGATGGGAAACTGGGGCGAAGGCAGGCACTTCTGCCGCTCACCTTTCTTGAAATCGTTGACGTAGAGCCAGATTTTTCCCTTTGGCGCGGTGCCGCCGGAGAGGATCTCAACATCGTGGGTGATGTCCGTTGGGGTATACCCTTGCTCGCGCCGGTTGGTGGCTTCCAACTCCTCTTTGCTCACCGCGTAGACCACTCCATTCACGGAGCTTGACCTTTCCGGGATGACTCCAACGTAGGTGGTGCTAAAGCCAATTTCACCGGTGCGGGCCCACCAACCGCGAGCGAACCCGTGAGCCCGGGCCGGCATTACATACATCGCCAGCGGCGTCGTCTCCAGTCGCGATGCCTGTTCGATCAACGAGCCATATCCAAAAATGTAGGGCACGATTCCCTCCTTCTGCCGCTACGCGCAAGCGCGACTTTCCATAACTGGTTAAGGCGAACGGCCCCATAGCTCAATACTCATAGTCGAGTTTCATGGTTTGATACGAGAGGGGATGATTAAATCATCCTGCCGGCTGCGTGTCTACTCAATAATGCTCGCCAGGCGCTAGGAATAAGTTGGGATACCAGGATGGACGCTCGACTTTACCACCACTTCAGTGGTATTGACATCGACAGTCTTTAGCCATCATAGTCACCCGATATTTAGCAACTTCATAAATAGCAACGCGCGTGAGACGGTAAGATCTGCAACCGCCGCGGTTTGCTACTTCAAATTGACTTCTTCACTTAGATGCATCTTTGAGGCTAGATAGCTTCACTGGCCGTCGACAAGTGAACCGCAACTTAATTCGGGTCAGACATGGTCATCGCAGGCGCGCGTGAGCGTAGCTAATTTCGATATACCGCGCGAACAATTTGCTGTGTTTGCCGACACGATCTCCCAAGTAGGCGGGGGAGGAGCTTAGCACCACCCACTGATCAATATCCATTTGCGGAAAGAAGAGAGGAACACTCCATGAAGAAGCAACGCGTCGCTGCGATTGTGATTCTGCTCTTAGTCGCGGCAGTTGCCGGTAAGCTAGCCAGCACCCAGCCGTCTGCCCTAGCATCCAGTCGGGAACCAGCCGCGAACCCCCTTTCGCCGAAAGTGCCGGTGGATATCAACTTAACCCAAATTTCCGATTTGAATCTGAGCAGCTAAGTTTATGATGCCCCTGGACGCCTTGATTCATGCGGGTTTCAACATGACGAAGCGTTCTGGAGGTCCACACCCAATGGGTGAGAAACAAAATCAGCCATTTCAGCTCTCCTTCAACGCTTCGCTAAGAGTCGATTTCCAGGGATCGCGCGTCACCTCGGATGGTGGACTGGTTCTGGTGCGTGAATTGGACGAGCGGCTGGGCTTCGGCGATCTCATCGCCCAGCACCTGACCGATTCGCGGCGCGGCAAGAACACCCAACTTCCGCTCGCCGACCTGTTGCGCCAGTCGGTCTACAGCCGCATGGCGGGCTATGAGGATGTCAACGACGCCGAGCGGCTCGCGCAAGACCCGACGTTCCGGCTGATCGGTTCGGAGAAGATCTGGGATCGTGGCGCGGCGCTGACCTCCCGCTTGCAGACCTTCGAGACCGAGATGCTGGCCGAGGAGGAGAACTTCGCCAGCCTGGCCGCGATCAACCGTGAACTCATCGGCAAGGCCGAAGCCATCGATTCGCAACAGCGGATCGTGCTGGACATGGACTCGACCGAGATTCCGGTGTACGGCCAGCAGGAGCATAGCGCCTACAACGGGCACTTCGAGTCCACCTGCTATCACCCGCTGCTGCTGTTCAATCGCGAGGGCGACTGTCTGGCGGCGAAGTTGCGGCCCGGCAACGTGCACAGTGCCGACGACTGGGAAGAACTGCTCTTGCCCGAGATCGAGCGGCAGCAGAAGCTCGGCAAAGAGGTTGTCTTCCGCGCCGACGCAGCCTTCGCCAAACCGGAGATCTACGAGGCGCTGGAGGAGCGGGGCGTAAAGTACGCCATCCGCATCCCGGCCAACGACAGCCTGGAGCGGGACATCGCGGAGTTGCTGACGCGGCCCGTGGGAAGACCGAGCCACAAGCCCGTGGTCTGGTACAAGGGCTTTCTCTACCAGGCGGCGAGTTGGAAGACGGCGCGGCGCGTGGTGGCGAAGGTGGAGTTCCACTTCGGGGAGTTGTTCCCTCGAGTGGGATTCATCGTGACCAACCTGGAGACCGCCAGCCGGGCGGTGGTGCGGTTCTACAACAAGCGGGGCACGGCGGAGCAGTGGATCAAGGAAGGCAAGCAGGCGGTGAAGATGACGCGGCTGAGTTGCCATCGGTTCCGGTCGAACGAAGTGCGGCTGTGGCTGAGCCTGATCGCCTACAACTTGGGAAACCTGTGGCGGCGGCTGGTGCTGCCGAAGAGAATCGAGAACTGGTCGCTGACCAGCTTGCAGCAACGGCTGGTGAAGACGGGCGGGCGGCTGGTCAAGCACGCCCGGTACTACTGGCTGCTGCTGGCGGAGAGCCATCTGACCCGGCGGCGGTTCGGAGCGATGCTGGGCCGGATCGCGCTGCTACCGCTACGGACGTGGATAGCGTGGTCGCGGCAAGTCAGCAGCGGAATCCGTCTACAGCGGGGTTGGGGTAAGGAGAGGTGTTGCAAAAGTAGGCCACAAATGGGGCAATTTTGGGCTGTGCTGGTGTGGATGGCAGACCGTCGGGAGTGCTCCCGATGAAAAATCGTTTCACAGTGTCGCGAACAGGCGAGACGGGCGTACTATGGTGCCGTTTTCGTGGTCAAAAAGGAGATCCTGGTCAACATCAACGTTGCCGAAGAGAAAGAGGAGGAGAAACCCATGAACAAGATCCGAGCCATGGTCGCCATAGCGGTTCTTTGCGCAGTCGCTTTAGTCGCCATTGTTGTCACGGGCAACCAGCGATCTGTGCGGGCATCCACTCGGCGAAAAGCCACTGCTGCGTCTACCGTGACTTTGAGTCCCAACGTGCCGGTTGACATCGTGAGCCCACCGCCGAATCCACCCGCTCCACCACCCTCATCCGTCACCCAAGATGACTGGCTGAACTTCGGCTGGCAGACGTTCGTCGCCCTGGACTGGCCCGCGCTTTCGCCCAACTCTGGAGGTGTCATGGGCCAGCCCGATCCCAGCTCGAACATCGGCGCAACCGCCTCCAACCGCGCGCTCGTACCTGCGGTGTGGAATACCTTTCGCGATGTGAGCACCATCATGCTGGCTAACGGCGCTGACCCAGGCGCCACCTACAATCAACCGGTTACGATTCCCAGCGGTTGCCCGGCGCTAGGCAGCAATCCGGTCGCGCCCGGGTTCCAGCCGCTCTACATTGACAACTCGACCTTTTCCTCGGTTGCGCTGACCAAGGACTACGTGGATCAAGCTTTCACCGCCCCGCTGGTCGATCAGGAAGGCTGGTACGCGGTGTACCAGATCTTGATTGCGCCTTCCGAATACGCCTACATTGAGAACAACAAGTACTTTAACGGGGCTAATCAGGCGAGGGCCTATACGGCCAACGGGCAACTCGCAGGGTTTCCCTTTTACGGCACGGAATTCACACTGCCGGCATATGCACAGTATGGCGCACTGGAGATAAAAGCGGCATGGCGTGTGCTCGATCCCGTAAAGGACGCGAATGTGATCGGGCGATACTACACACAGTGGGGTTATTTCATGCAGCAGGATGGAACAACTTGCGAGGGACCAAACCTGTTCGGGCTGGTCGGGTTGCACATTTTGCGCCTCACGCCTTCAACGGGCGCCACATGGTTCTGGGCGAGCTTTCAGCAAGTGGATAACGCCACCTCTACCCCCGCCAGCGGGTCTTCTCCCGCCATTCCCGCGACGTTTGCAGCTCCGAACACTCCCACCAACGGCAACTGCAGCGGCTACAATGAGCGGCCCGGAACGGCGTCCGGTAATATTCTGTGGCCCTCTACCCCGGCAAACGCCAACAACATCTGCCAGGTGAATCCCATACCTACGAACGTGCAGCAGGTCAATCAGAACTGGCAAGCAGCGCTGAAGGGTACGGTCTGGCAGTACTACCAGATGGTGAACACACTGAACCCATGCCCGAACGGCGCTAGTGGCTGCGCTACGTTCCCGCCCATCAACGATGCGAACAACCAGATCAACGTCAATGCTTTTTCCAATGCAGTTATTGAATCCTATGCCCAGGCTAGCAACGGCAGTTCCCAGGGCCATACCTGTATGGGCTGCCATGGCAGCGCGGCCGGCGATGGACTGAATGTGCCGCTCACGGGCACCAACCAGATCTTCACCTTCGTGCTGCAGAACGCTTATTGGGATAACACGACGGCGGCGGCGGCTCAAAGGGAAAAGCTATTGCGGCTGTTGTACAGTCCACTGAAAGGTACTCTGGTAGCTCCAAAAGCTAAGACCAGCGGCAAATACAACAAATGAGCCGGGTGACCACAATTCACTGAAGGAAAGCCGACTGGGTTTGGAGCCAGTCGCACCCATCAACACCGTCATTCGCGCTCAAAGGCTGCTGGTCCATTTGTCGGGCAGCAGCCTTTGTCTATGGGTTCGCGAAGGGGTCAGCCTATATATCGCGACTTAAAGCCGTCACCAATGCAGAAAGACTGGCTTAACTTCGGCTGGGAGAATTTCGTTGCCCTCGATTGGCCGGCGCTTTCGCACAACTCTCAAGGAGTCATGGGCCAGCCCGACACCAATTCGAAGATTGGCACAACCGCAGCCAATGGCGCACTGGTTCCCGCGGTATGGAACACCTTCCGTGATGTGAGCACCCTCATGCTGGCGAACGGCGCAGATCCGGGAGCGACATACAACCAACCGGTTACCATCGCCAGCAGTTGCTCGGCATCGGGCAGTGGCAGTCCAGTAGCACCCGGCTTCCAGCCGCTATATATTAACAATTCAAACAGTATCCAAGCGGTTCTTGTCAAGGGCGGAGCAAAACTAGACCAGTGCGGCGGAGTAAAAGTAGACCGGTTGAGCAGTTAGGAGATCGGGGATTGTCGGGGAGGAGGACGTCTGGAGCGAAGGCCTGCGCCGCCTGAAAGGCGGCGCGTTTAGGCCGGAGCGGAAGACGTTCTCCTCCCCGAGGCGTGTTCGCCGCAGCGGGTGGCGGGCGGAGGTTGAGTTCGGCGGTTGGCGGATCAGGAGTTCGTCTGTGAGCCTCGTTTGCGCTTGCTCTGCTTCAGCCGGTAACTCTCGCCGTTCATCTCCAGGATATGGACGTGGTGGGTGAGCCGGTCCAGTAGGGCCCCGGTCAGCCGTTCCGAGCCGAGAACCTCCGTCCACTCCTGGAACGGCAGATTGCTGGTCACCATCGTCGAGCCGCGTTCATAGCGCTGGCTGAAGACCTCGAAGAGCAGTTCGGCACCGGACTTCGACAGCGGCACGAATCCCAGTTCATCGACGATCAGCAGTTCGTAGTTGGCCATCTGCTTCTGATAGCGCAGCAGCCGTTTCTCATCGCGGGCTTCCAACAGTTCATGCACCATCGCCGCCGCCGTGGTGAAACGCACGCGATGGCCGTGCTGGCAGGCCGATAGTCCGAGGGCCAGCGCGAGGTGAGTCTTGCCTGTTCCACTGTTGCCCAGCAACAACACGTTCTCGCGCTGCAGCAAGAACTGGCAGCGTGCCAGCTCCAGCACCAGCGCCTTGTTGACTGCCGGGATGGCCAGGAACTCGAAGGTGTCCAGGCTCTTGACCACGGGAAAACGTGCTTGCTGAATGCGGCGTTCGGTGGCTCGACGCTCGCGGTCCAGCAGCTCCTGTTCGGTCAAACGCAGCAGGTAGCGCGGATAGTCCACCCTCTGGGCGGCGCACTGCCGCGCCACTTTGTCGTACTCGCGCAGGAAAGTCGGCAGCCGCAGCTGCTTCAGGTGATGTTCCAGCAGCACCTGGGGAGTGTCGGCGGTGGCAGGGTTCGCTTCACGGCTCATGGCGCCACCTCGCCCACAGACGTCTCCGTGGTAATGATGGTCGGCGCGGAAAGCAGCGTCATGTAGTCCGCCGCCTGCGTAGTCTGTACTTCAGCCAGCGGTAGATGCGGATAGTTCTCCAGGTCCAGTCGCGGAGGTCGCCGCTCGATGCGGCACAGCAGCAGATGCTTGACGGCATCGAAGCTGATCGTGCCCAGATGCAGCGCATCGAGAATAGCCCCTTCGACTTCCTGGATCGAGAACGTCTCCAGCAAACGCAGCACCTGCACGTACTCCCGCTTGCCGCCCTTGCTCAGTCGCGCTTCCAGCAGCCGTCGCAGGCGGGCGAAGCACTCCGGCAACTCCCAGCCCACCAGCGGCGCGGCTTGATCCAGCGCCCGCGACTTCTGTTCCAGTAGTGCCAGATAGTGCAGCGGATCGAAGACCATGTCTTCCCGCTGATAGCTTCTGCGATGGCGGGCAATCACCCGGCTGCCGCAGACGATCACCACCTCATGCACGTAGCCTTTCACCAGCACATCGCGATGCCCATACTCGGTCGGCACCGAGTAATCGTTGGTGCGATAGCGCACCAGCGACAGCGAACTCACTCGCGCTACCCGCTTCTCGCAGGCTTCGTACTCGCCGTTTGGCAGCGGCAGCAAGGCCGCCCGATCGCCTTCAAAGCGTTCTCCGATCGTCTCCTGGTGTCCGCGTAGCTTCCGTGCTCGCCGCTCCCGGCACGCCTCCAGCAACCGCTGGTTCAGCTCCTCCCAACTGGCCACCCTCGGAATCGGCACCAGAAAGTTCCGCCGGATGTACCCCACCAAGCCCTCCACCTTGCCTTTGTCGTTGCCCTTCGCCGGTCGTCCGAACTTCTCGGCAAACAGGTAGTGGCTCTGCAGTTCGGCGAAGGCTCGGGTCTTCTGCCGGGTACCGTCGCCCAGAATCCGTGCCACCGCCAGCTTCGTGTTGTCATACAGAATCGAGGTGGGAACGCCACCGAAGTAAGCGAAGGCCTGAATGTGGCCTTCCAGGAAAGCTTCGGTCGTCTCTGCCGGAAACGCCATGACGAAACAGTCATCCGAGTGCGGCAGGTCGATCGCGAAATAGTGAGCCTTCCGCTCTTCGCCACCGACGATCACCAGCGCCTCGCCGAAGTCGGCCTGCGCCGTCCCCGCCGCATGGGTCAGCGGAACGAACATCTCCCGGCTGCGCAGCGTCGCGGCGCGCACGTAGTCCTTCACGATGGTGTAACCGCCGGAGAACGCGTGCTCCGCCCGCAAACGGTCGAAGATCCGCTTGGCGGTATGCCGCTGTTTGGCTGGCTTGCTCTGGTCTTCTTCCAGAATGGCGTCGATCACGTCCATCCACGGCCCCAACTTGGGCCGCTTCGCCGGCTCTTTCCGCCGATAGCCCGGCGGAATCGAATAACCCAACATCTTGCGTACGGTCACGCGGGCCAATCCAAACTCCCGCGCCACCGATCGTTGACTTCTGCCCTCGACTAAAACCGCCCGCCGTATACGCCCGTAGATCTCAACCAGGTACATCCCTCCGGTGTCCCACGATCGCAGCCGTCGGCTCAACGGAAGCGAACCAGTTCCGTCACCTCTGCAAGCCTCGGTGCTCCGTGAAACAAGAATCCGGCGGTCTACTTTTACTCCGCCGCATCACGCCGCTTCCGCGGCGTCATGCGGTCTATTTTTGCTCCGGCGCTTATAGTCGGGTATGTATTTCCGCGCGTCCTGAAAACATACATCAGGTGCGTAGAAGTTGGCTTGATCCTCGTAAGCTTCCAGAATCTGGCGGACCCGCTGGCCCAGGACCGCACGAAAGAGGATGTTGGCGCCCAACACCAGGCCCTTGTGCGCAGTCATTTCTTCTTACCCGCGCGCCAGACCTTGAAGTCAGCAAGAATCTCGTCCTCGGAAATCCCTTCACTAGCAAGCACTTGTTGCAAGCGAGAGGCGGCTTCTTTGAGAGTTGCTCGCTCCGTCTCCGCCCGTTTGTGTCGGGCAGGAATGTAGTAGCCAACGGTATCGCCGTGCCGCGTGATCGCGACAGGCACGTCGCGTTTCAAGAGGTAGCTAGCCAGCTTCTCTCGAAATTCGCGAATCCCAACCTTCAACGCTTCCATGCCTCAGCCTCGTTGCGTACGTATGTGTACACAATTACAATACCATCTGCGGGCATTTTGACTTTCAGCTGTAGATTTTCCAGAACCCGGGCCCTCCAATTCAAGTTTTTGGCGAGCACGCGCGCGTACACCACTGTGACGATGTTTCGGAATTGAGGTTCCGTACGAAGCGGATCGTTGGCCGTGTCACAATAGCAGGGATCATTGCCAGAAGACGAACTTTGACCGGATTGGACGCTCCTCCGGAATGGCCGGCGCCGCCACGCTGGTGGCCCATTTCCTCAGTTGCTTGGCAAACTCCGACCGTGACGTGGGTGACACCGGCTTGCCAGTGTTCATGGCTGTGATCAAATCCATCGAACTGTTGGAGATGAAGATGTCCACCGGTATCTGGATGGAATCGGAAATCGCCCTGAGGCCGAGTTCTCCCTTCGAGCGGCCGCGGTTAATGACGACGTTAACTTTTCCGGCCGGGAAGTTGTATTGTAAAAGGCGGTCAATGTATCTCGACAGATCGTGCAAGGCAGGAACGTCAGGAGTAGCAACCACGTAAATCCGATCGCTTTCAACCAGCACTGCTTCATTGCCGCTGCCGATCCCTTGGCTGCAGTCGATGATCACGTATTCATAGGCGCCGCGCAAGAAACGCAGGGTTTGCTGGATAGCGTCCAGCGGCACCTCCGTGAGCCCGAACAGCCCATCGGGGCCAGGCAGCACATCCACCCCGTTTACCTCATGTGCGACGAAGCCCTCCAGCAGGTCGGCGTCGAGGCGGTCTACGTTCCGCGCCAGGTCGTAGAAGTGATATTCGGTGGTCGGCAACCCCAGATAAAGGCCGACATGGCCCAACTGCCGGTGGGAATCAACGATGAGTACCTTCTTCCCGCAGATTTGCGCCACGAATGTGGACAAATGCACCGCTAATGTCGTTGCTCCAACTCCTCCTCGTGCGCCCAGGAACGCTAGCACGCGTCCCGGACGCGTGTTCTGCACGACGCCCCAGCGCCGTCGCAAGCGCATCAGAGACTCTTTGAACTCGTCCGCATTGAGGGGGGTCTGCAGGTATTCAACGTATCCGGCCCGCATTGCGCTAAGGACGCGGTCGGGGCTGGGCTTGGACGAAAGAGCAATGAGCAAGACCCGGTCTCCCAGCAATTGCTGAAGAGAGGACGCTGTCTCCATCGACAATTCAAAATCCTGGTCCACGTTAATCACACATAAGCTGCCCCCCAACTTCTGCACGCTGCGTTGCAGTTCGACGTCGCGATCACGGGACAGGTAGTGCTCGATGTTGCCTGCAAACGAAGCTCCCAGTGTCTGGGACGCCACCCGTGAGACAACGCCGATCGTGGCCGAATCCAGTTGTACTGTGACCAGCGAAACTGCAGTTGTTTCCATCGCCGGGCAAACCGGGATGCTTTCGATTGGCATTGATCCACGCCCCTCACCCCTCGCCGAGCTGGAGGTCCCTGCCGATGGCTCCGTGAGTGGCCGCGCTCATCGGCTTTTGAGCGCATGCATAAACCCCCAGGTAGACAAGTAAGGTGGTCGGGAAAACCCAGGTGACAATCAAGGGAAACCACCAAAGGGTGGTTAGCGCAGGGGGGTAGACGAAGCGTGCAATGCACGCTATGACGACTGTTGCCCAACCCAGAAATAACAAGCCGCTGACAAGATGAAGCAGTGCTCGTCGAATTGCGCCTGCCGCCAAATGCCGTCGGGCCTGTATCCAGAGGACGCCCGGTAACAACATTACCTGGTTGTAGAGTTGGAAGGGGACAAGCACCAGAATAGCTGCAACGCTAAAGCTGATCGCCAGCACCAAGTCGGCTTCTCGCCATTTCCAGCTGATCACGAGTCCCGCCGCAAGAAGAAGCCCACCGCCCAGGAGAGGGAGATAGTGTCCCGGCAGAAGACAAACCAGCGGCTTAGCGCCAGAATACCCGGTATAAGCACGGATCGTCTGCCACCACTCCGAGATCCAGCCCGGAACCCAGTACTGCGAGGCAGCGAGTAGGGCAGTTGCGGATCCTGCAAACGACAGCAGAAAAGACTTGCGCCTGCGCCAGTCCCCGAGTGCCCAAAGAAGCAGAGGCACCAGGACTCCGATGGCCAACTGTGGCTTTGCCATCGCGAGGGCCCCCAAACCGCCGGCCAACAGTAAGCGTCCGTTGTTGGCACAGGCCACCACGACTGCCAGCAAGCCCGCTACGAGAAGGGTCGGCTGACGCAATTCCAGCCCCAGCATGACAGGGGGGGCAGCCAGCGCCAGCACTACGTATCGTGTTGAAACGCCCGCAAGGCCTAGGATGCCCCGCCAAAGAACTACGGATAGCGCGGTCAGCAAAGCCGCACCACACAGGCCCACGGTTTGGGCCAACGGAAACGGAAGAAGTGCAAGCGGAAGAAATAGCACAGTGGCAAACAGCGGGTAGGCAAACCGCTCCTGGTCCCGGCCCAAGGCTTTGCCCTGGTACATTTCAGCCTGAATCTCCCGCGTTACCTCTGGCGTATATGGACTTGAGGACTCGAACACAACGACTCGGGTGGCGTACCAGCCTGGAAGCAGATCGGGGAGGATGCCCGGGCCAACCCGCGCCGCCGCCGGTGGAAGGATCGCAAACGTGTAATAAATCGAGGCCAGAAGGCAGCACAATGCAACGATTCTAGGGCCCGAATGTCTGCGCATCGCGCTCGTCCCGTCCTCAAACATCGAGCCCAAATTGCTGGACAAATTTGCAGCATGTTCCATGATCTGGCCCTGCCCCTCGCTCTACGCCTCCGCGGGTGACCGCCTTCGGCGAGTCCTCCGGATTTTAGAGCGCAACCAGTCTGGCAGCCGTGGCGACGTCGGAGCGCAGGACTCGGCCTGGAACCTTGTGCGCTAGGCAGCAGCCACTGCGAGCTGGTCGCCGAGCTCGATTTGGCCCTCTTTCACGGCCCCCACGGGCAGCTCCAATACGCTTCGCGTCCGCCAGTTGACGGCCGCGATTCGGAAGCTGCCGAGGTTTTCCCGGATAGCGACGACGCGCAGCTGTGAGTCCAAGGCCACGACGTCGATGGGGAATCGCATGCCCCAGGTGTGAATGCCTGAGCTGGGTGTAATAAGCAGACCTCCTCCAGTCGCGAGTTGGTTGCGGCCCAGCAATCCCACCATCCTCGACCGCATGCTGGCCGCACGTTCAACGGAGCCACCGACTGTGGTCTGCTTGGTCGAATTGATGATCTTCACTCGCCCCGCAGACCACCCCCGGCTGACCCATTCGCGTTTCACGCCGTCCGCTTTCTGCGCCAGAACAAGACCGCCAGAACCGCCACGAAGAGGACTCCGGAAACCACGCGAATTACTGTCGTACTGTCCATGGAACTCTCCTTTCTGTGTTGTACTCTGCGTTATACAGAGGTTTCGCGTTCGTTAAACGAGCGGCCGGAGACGCCAGATCGCCGCCGCAATGACAAAAGCGGTAACTGCAATCATCGAAGTACTTGCGAGCCATGTCAGGACGTCGCCCATGTTTCTCACTTCCTCACTCAATCTCCCTCATTTGCCGCCGAGGGCCCCAAGGCTGCGGGAGATGGTAAGTGCAGCGGGACCCAACAAAACGATGAACATGCTCGGGAAAATGAACAGCACCAGCGGAAACATGAGCTTGATCGTGGTTTTCGCCGCCATTTCCTCTGCCAGTTGGCTGCGCTGGGTGCGCAGGGTGTCGGCAAAGGCACTCAACGCCTTCGACACCGGAGTACCAAATCGGTCTGACTGGGCCAACATACTGGAAAATCCTTTTACCGTTTCTAACTGGGTTCTATCGGCCATGTCACGCCATGCATTAACCCGCGGCTTACCTGCGCGCTGCTCGAGATTGATCTGCATCAACTCTTCCGCCAGTACGGGATGGCTTACGCGCAGCTCCTGCCCGGTACGCAATAGAGCCTGATCGATGCCGAGTCCTGCGTCCACGCAGACCACCATCAGGTCCATCGCGTCGGGCAACCCCCGCCGAATCCGTTCGCGGCGTTTTTTAAAGCGGGACGACACCCACAGGTCCGGAGCCAGATAGGCGGCAGCAAGACACAGGGAAATGTAAAAGAACGGAACCTGGCGGAAAAACGTCCACACCAGCAGTACCGAAATGGGGCCGAGCAGTCGGACGCCGAAGTATGCGTTGGCGATGTCCGGATTGCGTAGGCCTGCAGCCAAGAATCGTTTTTGCAGCTTTTCGTTTGGAGCGATGCCCAGCCGCTCCCGCAACATGCCGACGAAGCGCAGCAGCTGATCGCTCACCCCTCCCGACGATGGCTCCGATGATTGGTTCGGCGGCAGCAACCGCATGAAACCCAGCGCCCTGTGGTTGGCTGGAGTTCGCCGGGTCATGAGCCAGACACACAGCAACGCCGCGGCGCAGAAGGCAGTGACGTGAACGCTGAGTAGAAGCGCGTAGTTCACACCCGTATCCTCACGATCTTGCGGATCAGTAGCCCTCCCATGGCCATCATGCAAATCCCGGCATAGGCCAGCTTCCGGCCCGCCGGGTCGTGAACTAGCATAGTGCTGTAACCAGGATTGGCCAGGCTGATCAGGCAAAACATGATGAACGGCAGCAGGCACAAGATCCAACCGGTCAGTCGACCCTGGGCGGTGTGGACTCGCAGTTGTCCCTGGATACGCTGCCGGTCGCGGAGGACCGCTGTGGTCCGTTCTAATATGTCCACCAGGTTGCCGCCTGTCTCCTTTTGCACCAGGATCGCGGTGATAACGACCTGCAGGTCGGTGGACGGCACTCGACGTCCTAGCTGTAACAAGGCGTCCCGGTTGGGAATGCCGAAGTTCTGCTGTTTGTGGACCTCGTCAAACTCCGAACGCACCGGTTCCGGTCCCTCTGCGGCCACGATCTCGATGGCCGCACTCACGGCGTGCCCGGCGCGTAACGCGCGAGACATCAGGTCTAACGCTTCTGGGAGCTTCTGGTTAAACGAGAACAGCCGGCGGTCCCGCTTCACCCGCAAGACGAGAAAGGGAAGCATTCCGGCCACAGCGGCTACCCCCAGGGCGGGTGGTTGAGCGGCCATCCAGTAGTAGACAATGGAATACCCCATAGCCGCCAGCGCCGCGGAGGCAACCAGCGCGGTGCTCACACTCCATGAGCTGTCGGCTTGGGTCAGCAGTACCGACAGCCGGCCGGCTGCTTCGCTTCTTCGTAGCAGCGAGTCGACCCAATCAATCTTGCTCAGGCGGGTTTGTTTCAGGCAACCGGCATCCTGCAGTTCCCCCAAGGTACTGCCACCAGCCATGGTACGCATTCTGCCCAGTCGTTCTCGGATGGCGCGGTCGGTGGCCGAGGGTCGAGTCAAGTACATCACGATCGCAAACGTCATCGCCGCAAAGAACAGGAACGCTGAGATCATCAAAGCCATAGCGATTGCTAGACCTCTTGAGACATCTCCAGTAGGTTCATGGCGAGCGGGATGCCTGCGTCTTTGAGTTTTTCTGCGAACTTCGGGACTATCCCCGTCGAGTGGAACCGTCCCAGGACCCTTCCGTCGGGACTTAGCCCCCGTTTTTCGAACAGGAAGATGTCCTGCAGGCTGATTACATTTCCGCTGTTGCCGGTAATCTCCGTTACGTGGGTGACTCGGCGTTTGCCGTCACTCATCCTCGAGACCTGCACGATGATATGTACAGCCGACGCGATCTGCTGTCGCAGTGCGAACTCGGGGAGGCTCAAGTTCGCCATGAGGGCCATCGTATGGATGCGAGACAGGGCATCGCGTGGGCTGTTGGCGTGAATTGTCGTCACCGATCCATCATGGCCCGTGTTCATGGCCTGCAGCATATCCAAGGCCTCGCCGCCGCGCACCTCGCCGATCACGATCCGGTCAGGCCTCATTCGAAGGGCGTTGATGACTAGCTCTCGTTGGTGCACAGCGCCTTTTCCTTCAACGTTGGGCGGCCGGCATTCAAGGCGCACCACGTGCTCTTGCTTGAGCTGTAGTTCCGCCGAGTCCTCAATGGTCACGATCCGCTCACGGTCGGAGATAAAACTGGAAAGCACGTTTAGCAGGGTCGTCTTACCAGCACCGGTGCCGCCCGACACAACGATGTTGAGTCTCGCCCGGACAGCTTTCTGCAGGACCTCCAGCATTTCCGGCGTTAGGGCTCCTTTGGCGACCAGATCTTGGGCGGTCAGCGGCTTCGAACCAAACCGCCGGATCGAAAGAATGGGGCCGTCAACGGCCAGAGGCGGGACAATGACATTGACGCGCGAACCATCCGCCAGTCGAGCGTCGACCATGGGGGACGACTCGTCCACCCGTCGGCCCACGCCCGAGACGATCTTGTCGATGATGTGCATCAGGTGAACGTCATCCTTGAACGCTACGGACGTTTTTTCGAGAACGCCATTACGTTCTACGTAAACGGTTTTCCACGTATTGACCAAGATGTCGTTGACGGTCGGGTCCTGCAGGAGGGGCTCGAGCGGTCCCAGACCGAGCACTTCGTTCATCACGTCTCGAGCCAATACTTCCCGTTCAACGGCACTCAAGGGCACTTCTTGTCGGCTAACAAGTTGGTGGATTATGCTGACTAACTGCTGGCGCGCCCGGCCGTCGGGCATCTTCATCAACTTATCGAGGTCCAGCTTGTCTATCAGCTCACGATGCACGATGGACTTGACGTCTTGGGCCTGACGGGAGGACATGCGCGAGGCGTCTACTTCCTCCGATTGCAGCCACGGGACTACTGCTGGGTTAGAGGTTGGTCCATCCATGCCGTATCCTTATCCATACTCCGTATCGACACACACCGAACGTTCTAGAACTTTCTCAACTCCAAAAGGCAAACCGCCTGCGGTTCTCACTGACTGTTTCTTGTGCTGGCGCGAGTGCAGACGCCCATTTTCGAATCTCGCTAGCAAACGCTGATTTACGGTCGGGCGGGATCGGCTCACCCCTGTCCACGGCGCGAATGAGGTCGGACGGGCTGAAGGGCAACACATAGTCGACACGGTGAGCGATTGCCTCTGAAATCTGTCGTGCGGTCACAGCTCGTTGCGAGTCATGCTGGTTGAGAACCACTTTGAGCTTAGTAGCAGGGATGCCTAACTTCACGAGCCGTTCCAGGTAGCGCGCCAGGTCCCGCACCGCGGGTAGCTCGGGAGTCGCAACGAGATAGTACTCGTCGCAACAAGCTGCGACGATGTCGTTGTTCTCAACCATGCCCTGCGGACAGTCGATTAGCAGGAAGTTGTACGCTCGGCTGGCAAACCGGATCGACCGCTCAAGTCCCTCGGCGAGGAACCTGCCGTCCTGGCTGAACTGATCGGGGGAACGTAGAACGTGCAGTCCGCTGGCGTGCCGAGCGACAAAGCTGTTGAGCAGGGAGTTGTCCATACGCTCAATATTGCTGACCATCTCGGATAAGTCGTACCCCTGGTTTTCCAGACTGAGCAACATGGCAACGTGTCCAAAGCCAGGATGGCTATCGATCAGGAGGACCCTACGCCCCTGCCGCTGTGCCAGGAACGTCCCTAAGTGAACAGCGAGCGTGGTGGCTCCGGCACCGCCTCGAACGCTCATGAATGCAAGAGTCTTGGCGGCGGCCGAATCCATGCCACGGGCCTGAGTATGCCAGCGCCGACAGAGTTTTTGCAGGCAACTGGCCAGGCCTTCGGCCTGTACGGGTTTTCGGAGATACTCATTGCAGCCTGCCCGCATGGCCGCCAGGATGAGCTCAGGATTCTCCTCAGTGGACAGTGCGACCAAGGTTGTTGGACCTGAAAACGTAGCTTGAAGCGCCGCTGCGGATTCGGCAGCCATGTCGCGATCTTGATCGAAATCGATGAGACCGACCACTGCATCGGAGCCGTCGAGTCGTTCTTTCAGGCCTGCTATGGGATGCCCCTGAACGTAATCTGGAAGGGCAACGCAGTGCCGAAAGGCCTCCGTCGCCGCCACCTGTCGAGCCATCTCCGTGGCAGTTGTGTCCAGCCCAATGGTTATTAGGCTTGGACTGTTGTCGGCGGTGTGAGCAGGTTCGCTAGCCACGGCGCATCCCTCAAGGTTGGTTATCGGCGGCGGGTTGAGTTGAGGTTACGCCCTTGTTCCGATCCAACCCCTTGTCGAACTGTTCCGGTTGCATCAGCGGAACGGCCCAAGTGGGTAGTTTCGGCGGCGAGGGGGCCGGCTGTTGCAGCGGCTCGACCAACGTAGGCGTCACGATGACGATCAACTCGTTCACCGAGTGGTTCAGATTATGAGAACGGAACAACTGGCCCAGGACCGGGATGTCGCCAATGCCAGGGATCTTGGTGAAATCATCGGTAATGCGGTGGTCGAGTAGCCCTGAAATGGCAAAACTCTGGCCATTTTTCAACTCGATCTCGGTGTCGGCCTTGCGTGTGGAGAGTGCGGGAACGGTATAGCCGGAGATCTTCACGGCGTTGGAGTAATCTAGCGCACTGACTTCTGGATTCACCCGCAGTCGAATGCTTCCGTCGGGGTGCACATAGGGAGTGAATTCCAGCTTTACGCCATACGGACGGAACTGGATGGTGACCGACGTAAATCCCCCGTTGGAGCCTTGAATTACCGGATAAGGAAACTCTCCGCCAGCGAGGAATCGCGCCGTCTGCCCTTCCACCGTTGTAAGGTTGGGTTCAGCCAGCATTTCCAGCACGCCCTTGTCCTGCATCAAGCGGACCATAGCTCCCAGATTGAGATCGGTGTTGAAGTAGAAGAGGTTTAGCACATCCTGCACCAACGCTTGCGTGCCGCCTCCGCCAATCTGTGAAAAATTAGGCGGACTGAATCCATCGGTTGTCACAGCCCCCGTGTTTTTTCCGGTGCTAAGGAAGTTGAAACCCCATTGGCTCAGCTTTGAACGATCCAGTTCGGCGATGCGGACCTTGAGTTCCACTTGCTTAGGATGGCGAGGGTCGACGAGCAGTGCATTGACCACCTGCTTGGAATAGTTTCCTGCAAGGGTCACCGCCTCACTTACTGCTGCGTCGCTGCCGACGACTCCTGACAAGTACACCCGGCCTTCAAGGGCCTTGACCTCGACATGGTCCCCCGGGAGAGCCCGGTTTAGAGCCGTCTGCAAGGGCGAAATATCCAGATCCACGAGCACAGGGTAGAGCTCCGAGTGTCCCGACTCGTCCCAAAGCACTACGCTTCCCGTCCCCGCCGCCTTGCCCGTGATCACCACCTGGTAGGGGCTCGCGGTCAACGAATCGAGCACCGTTCCATTGCTGACATATATTTTTCGCAACCTTCTTGGGGAATTGATGAACACGGATCTGCCCACCAGAACGTGCAGTGTCCCGGCCGCCTCGGCGTCCGCCGCAGACAAGCCGGCTGCCGTGGTGCTGTGGTCGACGTCGTAGCGGACCACTCGTTGTTGCACCGGCGCCTCCGTGGTCGTTTTGGCCGGGGTCGTTTCAGGGGGTGCGGCCGGAGTGGCCCGGACAGCGGGCGCCGTTGTCTCGCTGCCCGCCTGGCCCAACATCGGGACAGCGCAGAGCAGCATCGGCAGCAGCGCGAGACACTGCCATCTCACAGCGGAACCGGAGCGCGCGGTAATCGATTTACTCAAACTGGCTCGTAACATGTTTGTCACCCACGAAGGTTTCCACTTCATACGGGTGTTTTGTTGCCGGTAAAGCCCGACCGGCAACGGAACCCGACGCCCGGGGCGCGCTTAGTATTTCTGTAATGAGCACCGGCACGGCAGCGGATTTTCCGTGATCGCCGCCGTTGCGGAGGACGAAATGAATCGAGCCCTGCGTGGCGGCGAGGACCAGCTTCTGGGCCTCCTCGGGCCGGAGCAGTAAGGTCACGACGCTCGCCTTCTCGGCTTTTGCACCGGGGTCCGGAGCCACTTTCTGATCGATGGTCAACACTTCTACGTCCTGCAAGACAATCTGCGTCGCTGGGGCCGATGCACCCTCGCCGTGAATGGTGGCTAGAACATCGACGTGCGAACCCGGGAGCAAGAAACCTGCGACACCGACCACCTCGTCGCAGCGTACGGATGTAGCGCGCATGCCGGTCGGAATGTTCGCCGCCAGCCCCAGTCCCGAACCCGGACTTGCCAGATAAGGACCCAGCACGGGCTGGCGTGCGGCCAGTCGGTAGACCAAGACCCGCCCCGCCACATCGTCGATCCGTGTGAAAGCCGCCTCCAAGGGCAGCTTATCCGGCCAGTCCACCAGCGTCAGGCTCTCTGGCTTGAGGACTTCACCGGCGGGTAGGGGCTGGGCTGCCGCCACGTACTTGTGAGTAATCGCGGGCGGAGCAGCCGCCAGGTGCCGGCTGATTCTGCGGTTGAGGAAGAATGTGATCCCGCCGGACATCAGCGCGGCGGCGAACAACGCGATCAGAATTCGGCGAGAGTTCATTTCAATGTCCCATCAAGACTCTTGCCAGGGTTATGCCTGCCCCCAACCCGATGGCGACGCCATAAGGTAGGCGCACGTTCTCCGGGTTTGAAAGATTCAAGGCCGGATGGGGTTGGAGGCCCGCCGTGCCGTGATGCGCGAGCAACTGCCCGACGTTGGCCAGAGTCTGCCGTAACCGACGGCCGATGGCAGCCAGCACGAGTGCCATAAGACCGCCGACCAAGGCGGTCGCGATGACGATATTCACGACATGATCTGAGCCGGCGAATGTGGCGACCGCAGTGATCAGCTTCACGTCGCCACCGCCCATACCGCCAGCCAGGTAGAAGACCAGGAAGATTGACCCCGCAGCCAGGCCGGAAAGCAGGGCCGACACCATATCGGCCCAGCCCCTCAACACTCCGTGGAGAGCCAGTGCTAGCAGGATAGACGGCACGGTGAGCCGGTTGGGGATTCGTCGGCGGTAGCAGTCAAAGCATGCACCCACGGCAGCACAGACAAACGCCGCCAGTAAATACACGGTTTCCGTTCCGGTCTCCGCCATACTGAGCCGCCTTGCTCCATCCTCTCGTGCGTTGCCAATCGAACCGAGCCAGTTGCCCGACTTGACGCGCCGCTGACCGCAGTCTTGTTGCGTGCACAACCTGCCGGAACCCAAAGCGCCGCCCGCCTTTTCCTCTTCGGAGTCTTCGGAGCGAAACCCGCGTATGTGATTTGCGAGATGCGGATGACCGTACTCCTCGCCGCCGCAGGGCTGCGAAGCGGCCATCCGCCAACGGCTCGGCAGAAGAACCCAAGCTAGACTTTTACCTCGCTAGCCCAAAGCGTTGGTCAACTGGGTCTGGATCTGCCCGAATGCATTGCCGATCGCAGTGGAAACCGTTTTCATGCTGGCAACGGCTCCCAACGCAATCAGCGCTGCTACCAGGGCGTACTCGATTAAGTCCTGTCCGGACTCGTCTTTCCAGAGGTTTCTAATGGTCTGCTTCATCTTCAATCCTTTCATGAACATTCCGTGCTCGAGGTCGTGGGCTCGAGGCGCCCATTTTCTAGTTAGTTTATCGGCGCTTTGCCGCCAGATCTTTACCGCTCCCCGCTTCGGCTGCAGACGGCCGTCACCCGCGAGCCATACAGTTTCTGCGCTGCACTGACGCTTATCGATCCGGCCTCGACCAAGGCGCAAGGATTCCGGAAAAGTTTCGCCATGCGCCTGCCGAGTGCAACCGGCTTTGCCCGCTGATGTGCAATTACCCGTTACGGGCCGGAACAGAGGCTAGCGGTCCAGTCCCTAGATGGCTCGCACTGGCATCGGTGTCGCCGGTGTCGCAAAGGCCTCTCTCGCAACCTCCCCCAGCTATTGCGTCAGACGCAGGAGGATCTTGGAAGCGATCGTCTGGAACGCGGTCTGCAGCTCTGCTGTGCATGTGGTGGAGGGGCAGTCAGGTACATACAGGAACATCCCCTCTGGCAAGTTTGGGTTATAGCTTGTGCCAGTTGGATCGTTCGCCAACTGTTTCAGGAACGTCTGGGTCGTGGTGCTAACGCCGCTGCCCAGACCAATGGTGTAGATATAGGTTCCTGGATTTTCCGAGCGCATCGCCGTGGCCGTTTGCAGCGCACGGTATTGGCTCTCGGCGGTTACATTAGCACGCGTGAAGCTTTCCTCAGTACCGTATTGCTGGGAGTAGAACGTAGTGACGTTGACGCCCTGCTGATTCTTGCAGTAGCTGGGGCCGCTTTTGTAAGGAATCGTTCCCCGGTAGGTCCCGGTCGTCGGCACGCTCCCCAAGTCAGTGCCTGTTGACGGGTCCATGGCGTCGACAGTGCTTCCCGAGTCATACCCACCATAGTTGATTGTCGTAGATGCAGGACAGTCGAAGCTGTCTTGCAGCATGTTCATCAAACCGTCAGTGAAGTAGACAACGACCCGGATGGTGTTTTGACCTGTGGTGATGGGCACGCTGCCAATCTGATTGTCCGCCAGAGTGAGTGGCGGTCCAACAGAGGCAATGTAGTTGCCGCCCGTACCAAATGTGCCTCCGCCGAAGACCATGGCTTTTACAGCGTTGGAAATCGGCGTCTGGAAGTTAGTTGCGATTTGAAAGTTCACGGAGGAATTGGAGGAGAAGCTAACGAGTGTAACCTCATCGTTGGCGTTGTCGAAGTCGTTAACGAACGATGGCACTGCGGACTGCAGGGCACTTCCCCCGCCATCGGAGCCCATCGATCCGGACCTGTCCAGGATGATAGCCATCACCAGTTTGCCGCGAGTGGCTTGGGCGCTGTCACTGACCGAAAACGTCTGGAACTGGGGCAACAGTCGCATAAAAAAGGTGCGCACGGAAGCCGTGGCACTCACGTTCACCAATGTGTTTCCGTAACTGTCCTTGGCAAAACCGACCGTTACGGAGGGAGCCACCGCGTCCAGACCGGAGGTCGAATAGTTGGCGTTGAAAGAGTTCACCGCCAAGTTGCCGGCCGTGGTCTGTCCCTGCGCCAGATTTCTCATCGCGGTGAGGCAGGCCGCGTCCACCGCCTTAGAGAGCTTGGCCTTGGTCACGTAAGCCAGCCCTACGTCAACCGATAGAGCCATAAACAACAGCAGTACGGTCAAGGCGACCGCCAGCATGAGAGTTATCTGGCCACGCTCATCATGGAGAATATTGCTGCGATCGCGCCACCTCATATTCGCCACTCCTGTTCAGTAATAGGCCACATCGTAGAGTTGCGACGGCAACAGAGGCGTCAGGAAATTCCCGATTGGTGTGATGGGTTCGAACTTGCAAAATACCTCCGTTACGTACACGGTTTGGTTGGCCTGGGGCGAGGCCGCTGATGGCAGGTTGGCATTTCCGCCGATTACTCGGCCGATCTGGCTCGCGGCTCCGATGCCGCCCTGGGAGACCTGCCCGGTCAGCTGGATCTTGTTGTTGTTGTTAATCACGGCGGAGACGATTACCTGGCCATTGCTGCTGAGGTTGAGCTCACTGGCGGCGGTGATGACGGCTGCAGCCGTATCCGACAAGCTGGTTCCCCGCGAAGCCATGCTGGCGCCCTCGCCAGTCACATTTGTCATCACTTCCTCAAAGTAGATGACGCGGCTAAAGTCAATCAGTCCGAACAGCAGAGTCAGGAGCAGGCTTGCCGACAGTGCAAATTCCACCAAGGCTTGGCCGCCATCGCTGCCCCAGCGACTTTCCTGCGATTTGATATGCAATTTGCCTGCCATCGTGACTCTCCGCTTCTACGTCGTATTGCTGGGAGGAAAAGGTTCATTCTTGAAGCTGACGCTCACGGTGAAACCGTAGGTTCCGTTCTGAAAAAACTGGGCCACGACGGGTGTCATCAGTTGCAGGCTGGTGCTCAACGAGATGGTCACCGTATCGCCCGGCCCGCCAGCGCTACCGCTGCCGCCAGTGGCGCTAGAGATTTGAATATTCGATACGCTTAGACCTCCTGCCGCCTGCTGCGCCACGCTCGTGATCGAATTAATGCGGGACAGGTTCTGTCCCTGGTGTTGCGGATCAGGCAGGTGATTACCCGTGATGGCATAACGTCCTGCTTGCCGGACTGCATTCTGCAGGGTCATTTGGACATAGAAGATGCGGGCGAAATCGAAGACTGCGAAGAACAGCAGGAAGAACATGGGCGCGACGAGTGCAAACTCGACGGCCGACGTGCCTGCCGTGGAACGTGCCAAGGTGCTTGCGTTCGGCGCCGGGGGCTGCCACATGCGGTGCGGCTGGTTTGAAGCGTTGGGCGGCTCCCGATCTCCGCGCGGGCCCTCTGTGCTTGCATTGCATCTGGTGTCAGCATCGCCTTCCTGACGGGAGGCATAGCGGCGGGTTGTCGAATGGTGTCTCAGACCGACGCCCTCCAAATGCAGCTACGGTATTGTGATCGGCAGTCGGTTGCCTCAGCTTTAACCAACGGTGGTCCTGGGGCATAGCCAAGAGTGTCCGCTGTCCGGTGCCAGCCCACCGGGTACGTGACACACAAGGGCTGCCGACGTCCCCACCTGTGCGTCTCAAGAAGGCAGATTGCCGTGCACTCGCCTTACCACTCACTTGGCCGTCAGCAGCGACTCCGGCATTGGCCAAGTGGATTCGTCGGCAGGGTGTCGCCCTGGTCGAAAGCTCCACAGATCTCAGTTGCCACCGTCTTTAGTCTGGTCGCGGCTTCAATGTCGATCAGCGCCGCTACCAGGCCGCATCGATTCGATCCTGACCGGACTCGTCGCGGCACAGGCCCGCAATAATGTGCCACGTGTCCGATCCTCCTCTTAGTTCGACGTGGCTGGGTCTGTCAGCCCCGCCCACTTCAAGTGTCTACGGTTATCATCGGTTTACTTGCGAGCGACTTTAGGTCCTGTGTCCTGACGTCGGACGAAGAGGCGTGACCGCTGCCTAAGGCGCCGGGTTCCATTCCGGAAGTGGGAATCCTCGTCGCTCACCGGGCGCAGCCAAAGTAACCCCTACAGCAACTTGTGCCGATAAAAGTGGTGTCCGCCATCTGGACGGAGGGGGTGCTTTTGTCTAGCGAACTCCGGAAAGCGGCTCTGCAGGCCAGCATTGCCACCGGCTTGCTTGGAATCGCCGTCTTCGCGATACACCGCCACACCACTGGGCGACGACAGGCACCGGAATCAGACAAGAAGGCAACGGCTGACGGCTTAGCTCCGGTCCCCGCAGACCCTGCCGAGGATGCCCCGCGTGAAGAACTGGGTGCTCCCTGGCCCAAGGTCGCGGCCGTACCCGCCTCTCCAGATCCACCGGCGATCTCATCGTCTTCGGGGCCGCGATCATCTGCAGGGAGTCTGATACAGCAATCGAAAAGCTCATCTGGATTATTCGCGTCGAAACAACGGTTCCTGCTGCTTGCACTTCTCGCGGCGGCCGCTGTGTGCTTGGTCGTGATCGGTTCCTACCGAATCCTTAACTACGTAGGGCATCACTCTGCTCAATCACGAACCGTCGTGCCGAGCTTGGACCATGGAGCGATAGATTCAAGTCTGCCAACTTCCATTGAGATTCGGGTCTTGCACCAGCATCCACTGACGAGCGAAGAGGGAGGCCTTGACGTATTGCTGCGCAACGTTGGAGACACGCCGGTAACCAACTTATCAGTCGTCGATCATGTACTGATCGAGGAGCCGAACGAAATCCCCGACGCGGTAAACCTCTCCTCCGATCGCCCGCTGCTGGTGGGGACGCTCCAGCCGGGCAGTACGTATACCGCGGACGTACGGTTCAAGACCACCACCCAGGGGATGAAAGATGTGGTTGCCGGCAGGGTTAACGTAGTGAACCTTGTGAAGATTGCCTTCGAAGACGCAATTCATCGCCGGTACACGGTGAGCGCCTGCGACTACTGGGATGGAGGCATGGCAGAACCGCAACCGTGTCAGCAACGGATTACGCCAGAATAAACCGCACTTCGGATCGGCGCGCTCCACCGCGACTGAAGCGTCACGGTTGCGACACCCGCTTAACAACCGAGCCTGAAGTTGGCCCGTAGCGCGCAGGCACTAACGGTCTTTGCCAGTGGCGCCTTGATAAGTAAAGGCGAGGCGTCAGCGCGCCGGCATCTCGCGAGCTCCCCGTTTGTGCATCCCTCATTGAGCACTCAATAAACGTAACTCGATCCAGCAGCGACAGCGGAGAGGCTTGGTCACAGTGGGTTTCTCGCGCTCGGATACAGCCGATTCCTCGATGGCGAGCATGCTGTGCGGTCTGACAGTTGGACAATGCCCAAGGATGGAGCGAGGCTCCGCCAATCCGATTGCCGGGTGGCTACTGCATCGGCAGGAGCTGCGTAGCTTCACGGCGGTCCACGGCCATTACGCCACTGGGATCGCGACGCCACACATTTCGCCGGATCGAACCGACCCCGCCGCGCGAAACCGGCAGACTGGGTCGGTGGGCCCGAACGCCGGCGGCGACGTACGGGCCCAGCAGTCAAATGGCCAAAATTCCACATCGGGACCGATTGCCATGTCAAAGACGTAGGACGACAAGTGCTCGACGCTCACCTCCCGTTGACCGCCGGGCTAACCTAGTGCGTTCGACAGCTGGGTCTCGATCTGCGAGAAGGCATTTCCGATCGACGTTGCAACCGTTTGCATGCTAGTTACAGCACCGAGCGCGATCAAGGCAGCCACGAGCGCGTATTCGATGAGGTCCTGCCCGGATTCGTCGCTCCATAAGTTGTTTAACAGATCAATCATCTCCGAACCTCCCGTGAATTTATGGGCCGGGTGGGGGACGAACCTTAGACCATCCGGTCTCTAGCCTGCTCATCGGCAGAATAACGCTCGGCTTGAGTATTCCAGATTCCTGTCTGGTAGAGGGGTTCGGGGGCGATAGGCGGAAGGAAAGTTCCACTGCGAGGTCGGAATGGCCCGCGACCTAACCGCACGTGGCATTCTTCGCCACGCTGAGTTACCGATTACTGTCAAATCACTAGTAATCGGTAAGTCGACTGTTATTTGATGAATACAGAGTTCGGAGTGTATTGGCGTCGTTTCGTCGGGGAAGCGGAACTCCGAAAAGCCCGATCAATCCTTTGGGCTCTCTGGCGCGCCAACACGACGTTGGCCTGAGGGGATACAGGTTGTGACCCCCAGCCCTAATCATTCGTGAAAATGAAGACGCGGTAGTTCCCTTCTGCTACAGGAATGACGCCGAACGGTAAGTGTGCACTGCCGTGTTGCGTCCCGGGAATGTGATCGTTGCAGCCGGAGCCAAGAGCGTCCTGCGTCGTCGATCTGCTCTTGGGCTCTTGTTCTGTCGGGCCATCTTCCGGCTCCTCTCGTACCAGATTTTCTCTCATTGCACCTGGTACAAAAAGTCCCGGCCAGGAATGCACTGCAGACTTTTTCACCGAGGGGGGCGCAGCGGCGACTCTGCCCTAGCAAACGCGAAGTGAAGCCTAGGTGTGTTCTCCCCGGAAATTGACCACCGGCCGCGCAGACGTCACCCGCGTCGACGAGTGCTGAAATGAGTCAGGCTCTCTATTTGCGCCAACTAGATCTGAGTTGCCCCCAACCCGAGCGTACCTGATCGCCATCGCGATTGGATTTCACGGGGTTGCATTGATGGTTTCGCCAAGCCTCACTGACGCCCGTGAACGGCCCCCGGCTGTTGCCCGGTTCTCAGGGGTCGGGCGAAAATCGCTCCCCCGAAGCGAATGGATGCAGTCGCATTGTACGGAAAACACTGAGGGCCGGAGTAGGAGACCCTCGCGTCCCGCTCCAGCCCTATCTCCCAGGTTCTGTGGTAGGTAGGCACAGTATCGTGGTGCTGGAAAAATCAGTCAAGTTACGAAAGTACGTATACCTGTACTTTAGTAACCATTCGGAGTAACCATCAGGGTAACCTCCCCACTGTGAAGAGCTGGCAGGGCCAACGATTTGACGGTGGCTACTCACGAATGGAAATTGGATGCTCCATCCCCGCAGCGACCGTGCTAACTCATGGTAGGAGCGAGCAGATAGTAGGGGTCAGCAGAAAAAAGGCCGCCATTCCTTGTGGCCATACGGCCATGTGCGGAGGCGGCTTTGCGACCCCTCACCGGCGCGGCATATTCCGAAGAGCCCAAGGTCGCACCTTGTATATCGCCTTCCTGGTCATGGTCCTTTAGACAGCCAGTCAATCGCGGCGCCCAAAGCCCCTGAGGCCTTCCGGCATTCGGCTGGTGAGGAATCTTCCGTCCGAATGCTGTGCCCAGAAGGTGCCCAACAAGACGATTCGGCACGCAGGCGAACGCCCCGAACTTAAAGCAGGGATCTTCAATTATGTGGCTGTAATCACAACCTAAAGCCGGTCGCGGGTAACGGCATCTCGAGCCAGAGAAAAAAACGCCGCCTCCCCGCCAGCCAAGAACTGCCATCCGGGTCTATGGCTTCCCGGTAAACGGTGACCCCAATGTCTGACTGTGCCGATATATAGTGCGGAATACTCCCAATTGGCAACTGCGGCCAACAGCACGTGCAGCGAATCGCACGTCGCCCAGCACACTCCGTGGGGAGACGCTGCGCGGTCGATATTGGAGAGGGGCTCGGATATGAGAAGTTGGTTCGTCTGTCTGTTTCTATTGGTCGGTCTTTCCAGCTTAACAGTTAACGGCGCGGCTAAAGGCAAGCACATACCGCTTCCGCCGCAAGTCTTGACCGCGAAAACTGTTTACATCGACAACCAGAGCGGCTTTGCCAGGTTGGGAGACAGGGCCTACGAGCAACTGCAAAAGTCGGGCCGAGTTCAGGTCGTGCAAGATCGTAAACAGGCTGACTTGATCTTCTTGCTCTCGGAGCTCGAATACAACCAAGGATATGTCACTTCTGGCAGCACCACCACTACGAAAGTCGATAAAAGCGGCAACATCAAAACGAGCAGCAGCCCAACGTACTCGACTCCCGTGAGCACACATTACATTTACCTGACAGTGATCGACCCGAAAACTGGCGACAATCTCTGGAGTGACTCCAAACAGCAGTGGGACTACCGGGACACGGGCTTCGACAGCGCCGCGAAGAGTTTGATAGCCGGACTTGAGAAGCGAATCAAAGAGGAACAAACCAGCAGAGACATGAAGAAGTAGTGCTGACCAGACTGATCTTTTGTACCAAGTGGAATGTTGCGGTAACGCCGATTTGAGTGAGAAGACAGGGCATCCTAAAGGTGAAGTGCGGCGGTCGGCAATAAGGCTCGAGTCCGACCGAGACAAGCTGTTGCTTTCCCGGCACAATCCAGACATTGCACGGCCAATTCCTGCGCATCAGCAGCGGGTCGAGGCTAGACCAAATTAGTAAATAGTGTGACGACGGAAGTGATGCTAGGTTGAAGGCGGCGAGATCTCCCGACAACCCTGGATGGCACGACCTTTTTCGGACGATTTGCGGCGCAGGATTCTGCAGGCCTACGTGCAAGGCGAAGGCACGCAGGCGGAACTGGCGCAGCGCTTTCGCGTCAGTCTGGACTATGTGCGGAAGATACATCGGCAATGGCGACGTACCGGGAAGATGGAGCGCGTTCCCCATCGGCCGGGCCGCAAGCCGCTGTTTACCGAGCCAGTGCGGGAGCGGCTGCGCGGCTGGCTGAAGCAGCAGCCGGACCTGACCCTGGCGGAGATGCAGGAAAAACTTGGCCGGGAGGCCCATCTCGGGGTCAGCATACCCTCGCTGTGGACGGTGCTCAGGAAGATGGGTTTGCGTCTGAAAAAAAGTCACTCCACGCCCGCGAGCGCGACACGGAAGCCAACCAGCAACGGCGGGCGGCGTTCCTGGAAAAGCTCGCCACCATCGCGCCGGAAAAGCTGATCTTCCTCGACGAAAGCGGGGTCACGACGCAGATGACCAGGGCGTGGGGACGAGCACCGAAGGGAGAGCGGATCGCGGAGGCGACTCCCCAAGGCCACTGGCAAGTGCTGACCACCTTGGGAGCCATGAGCCTGCGTGGCATGGCTGCGGTCATGACCATCGAAGCCGCCACCGACGGCGAGGTCTTTCGCGCCTATGTGGAGCAGGTGCTGTGCCCCAAACTGCAAGCTGGAGATGTGGTGGTCATGGACAACCTGTCGGCCCACAAGGTGCGGGGCATCCGCGAGCGGATTGAGGCTCAAGGCGCCGAACTGCTGTACTTGCCGCCCTACTCGCCGGACCTGAATCCCATCGAGAAGGCTTGGTTCAAGCTCAAGCAGTTTCTGCGTGCCGCCAAGGCGCGCACCGCGGACGGGCTCGATCAGGCCATCACCGAGGCGCTCAAAACCATCACCGCAGAGAACGCTGCCGCCTGGTTCCGCCATTGCGGATATGCCTTACAGAATTAACTAAAATGCTCTAGGCCGGCCAAAGCCTGCTGCACTGCGTTGGCGAGGTCGCTGACACTGAAGGGCTTTTGCAGGAACGCGCTGCCTCTGGCCAGGATCTCACGCCTGTCGGCGTTGTCATCCGCGTAGCCGGACATGAAGAGCACTTTGACTTCTGGATTCTGCTGGACTAGTTGGCCTGCGAACTGGTGTCCATTCATGCCTGGCATAACCAGGTCGGTCAACACAAGGTCGATTGTGCCGCACTGTTTCTCGCAGAGCTTCAGGGCAAATTCACCGCTCTCAGCCTCCAGCACGACGTAACCCAACTGCTCCAAACATGTACGAATCTTGCTGCGGATGATAGCTTCATCTTCCACCACCAGCACCGTCTGACCCCCTTGAGGCGAGGTTACTTCGCTGCTTGTGATCGGACCCTCCAGCGCTGCCGAGGTCGCGGGGAAGTACAGGCTGAAAGCCGTTCCATGCCCGGGCTCGCTCTTTGCCCAGATGTACCCGCCGCATTGCTTCACAATGCCGTACACAATGGAAAGGCCCAGGCCGGTGCCCTTCCCGACCTCCTTGGTAGTGAAGAACGGATCAAAGATTCGAGGCAGGATAGACTTGTCGATACCGGTTCCCGTATCGCTGACCGCTAGCATCACATAACGTCCGGCCTGCATCGGACCAGGCGTCTCGATGTTTGCGTCAGACAGATCCACATTGGCCGTTTCGAGACGCAGCGTGCCGCCCTCGGGCATGGCGTCACGGGCGTTGACCGCGAGGTTCAGAACTATTTGTGCAATCTGATCGGGATCGAGCCGCGAGTTGTCCAGCTCGTCGGAGAACTTGGTGACCATTTGGATATCTTCTCCGATCACGCGACGTAACATATGTGAAGTCTCACGTACCACGGAATTCAAGTTGATAATACGCGGCTGTAGTATCTGCTGGCGCCCGAAGGCCAGCATTTGTCGCGTCAGCTTGGCCGCACGATCAGCCGCCTTCGAAACCTGCAGCAAAGGCGTGGTGAGAGAGCTGTCCGGGGTGATCTGGCTAAGCATCAGATCCGTGGACAGCTTGATGATCAGCAGAATGTTGTTGAAGTCATGGGCCATACCGCCGGCCAGCCTGCCGACCGCCTCCAGCTTCTGCGCTTGCCGCAGCTGCTGCTCTAGCGTGTTTTGCTGAGTTAAGTCCTCGACGTAACCTTCGAAATGCTCCGAACCGTCATTGTCCCGGATGAGCGAACCGGCGATACGTACCGCAATCCTGCTGCCATCGCGCCGGCGAAAGGCAGTCTCAAACCCCTTGATGCGGTAGTTTCGTTGCAGTATCTCAATCATTCGGCTTCGGTCCTTCGCATCAGCCCAGACTTGTTTCGACAGCTTCAGCTGCAAAGCCTCGTCTACTTTGTAGCCGCCGAGCATTTCCCTAAGCGTAGAATTCAGGGTTTCGCAGCAGTCCCCTTTAACGGAGCTCCGGCAGATCCCGAGCGGTGCGCTATCCACCAGCGACTGCAGAGATGCTTGCGAGTGCTCCAGCGCCTCTTCCATAAGGCGGCGTTGAGTGACATCCTGCTTGATGGCTATAAAGTGCATTATGCCGTTGCGGTCATCGCAGACTGGGGTGATGGTCATTTCCTCGGTATACAACTCGCCACTCTTGCGCCGATTGACCACCTCACCGCTCCAGACCTCTCCCCTCTGGAGCGTCTCCCACATAGCTTTATAGAAAGACTTTGGGTGACTCCCGGACTTGAGGAATCTGGGATTCTGACCCAGCGCCTCGTCGGCCGTATAACCGGTCATTTTGGTGAACGCACCATTCACCCAAATGATATTGCCCGATCGATCCGTAAGGACCACTGCGTTCGCTGCCGCGTTCAAAGCTGTGGTCAGTAGTCGCAGCAGCTGCCCGGCCTGACTGCCCGGGGGAACATCCCGAATGATGCATTGAATGAGTCTGTCGCCATTCGCCTCAAAAGCGTTACTCGCGAGTTCTACGGCCACGGAAGTTCCCTCCTTGGTTACGAGTAGAAAATCTTCACAGCGGATGGACTCGTTGATTCGCAGGTTCTCAATGGGGGCCCTAAATTTCTGGATATTCCTAAAGGAGGCAAGCTCCCAGAGAATCTTGCCGACAATTTCCCCGCGCGCATAACCTGTCAGATCCAGCAGGAGTAGATTCGCGTCCTTTATCTGGCCAGTACTTGCATCCATGACCCAGATTCCGTCCGCAGCCGTTTCAAATATGCGATGAGAGTTGTTTGCAGAGGCCACCAGTTGTCTCTGCAGGCCAACCGTTGTTTCGTATCCAGGTCTATCGCGCATATTCTCTCGTGCCCCTATGACCGCTCCGCATTACCCGATTAGACTGTCCGCAACCGGGCGGTTGTCGTTCTCGGATTTTTTGCCAGCATTGGCCGACGGCGCCCATAGAGATGGTCAGGACGACGACCGGCCCCTCCGTTGTTCCTCAAGAGATAATGAGACTCTGTTCGCTCTTGACCTGGCTGGCCAAATTATGTAGCCCGAGGCCGTGGAGTCCGACACAGCGGTTCGAAGTGCACCGGGTCGGCGCCCCGGGCTGCCGAGTTCGCTGCTTCGCTTTCCTCGAAGGGCAGGCAGATGAAGTCGAAGGCACCGAGTTCCATCGACCCCAGGTAACGTTCCGGATCGATTAGACGAGAGGAAACGATCACTGGTACACCTATCCGTTTGGCCGCCCCTAAGACAGCTTTGAACCTATCACCAAGCGATTTATTCTGGCCAAATACCACTAGCACTGCTTCGCTTTTTAGAAGCGAACCGGCATCGCAGATACTCGTCCCAATCACCGACTTTAAGCCACACTGGCAGACAAGTCTTGCTAGAGTCGGCTGGTTGCCACAATCACAACAAGCGACGAGTGCCTTCGCTGGGTTTGCCGTATGCGTACTCCCTTGCCGCACGAGACTCAGGCCCCCAATTGCTGGCCACAGTAATCTGTTACTACAATAGAACGGACATTAGCAAGAGAAAATATTCGACTAAGGGTGAAGTTATGGCAGGCCCTTAACGGCTACCCTTTCAGTCGGAGTTAGGCACTACAATGCTATACAAGGTCGGCAGGACGCTCTGAGCGAACATCCTAAAGGCCAACCATCTTCGGTCGTCCTGGACACACGACGGCGCACCACTTCGGGCTTGCTTTTGGCCGCAGCTGGTGGACGGCTGGCACTTTGGGTCTCTCCAGTTCCCCAATGGAATTGAGCATATATGGGTCGAATTGCTGCTCCGGCGTGAGTAGACCCAATTGGCTCAAGACATGCATTGAAACCGGGTGGCGGACTTGCAGTCGTCTGCAGGACTTGCCTTCCCTCCGATTGGGAAAGGAATCTCTAGCAGGATGCTGAAAAACCACTCCTAATCCACAGGGCGCGTGTGTTAGGAAAGCCTCATGCGAGGCACGGATCATCAACAAAGCCACATCTTCAGTTATTTGTCGCCGGAAATGCGGGTGCGGAAGGATCATCCGCTACGGAGTGTCCGGACGATGGTGGACGAAGTACTGCGGGCACTCTCGCCCCAGTTTGACCGGATGTACGCCAGCGAAGGCCGGCCATCGATTGCGCCCGAGAAGCTGCTGCGGGCGCAGTTGTTGCAGATGCTGTACTCGATTCGCAGCGAGCGGCTGCTGATGGAAGAGATCGACTACAGCATGCTGTTTCGCTGGTTCGTAGGGTTGAATCTGGACGAGGAAGTGTGGGATCCGACGGTGTTCACGAAGAACCGGGACCGACTGCTGGAAGCCGAAGTGGCCAAGCAGTTTCTGGCGCAGGTGGTGGAACAGGCGCGGACCAAGGGCTTGACTTCGGACGAACACTTCACGGTGGATGGCACGCTGCTGGAAGCCTGGGCCGGGGCGAAGAGCTTTCAGCGCAAGGACGGCAAGAACCCGCCTTCTTCGGATGATCCCGGCAATCCCACGGTGAACTTTCATGGCGAGAAGCGGTCGAATCAGACGCACGCGTCGAAGACCGATCCGGAGGCCAAGTTGGCACGCAAGGGCGAGGGCAAGGAGGCGAAGTTGAGCTACAGCGGCAATCTGCTGGTAGAGAACCGGAACGGACTGATCGTGAATGCAATGGTGTGGGAAGCCAGCGGGACGGCGGAGCGCGACACCGCGCTGGTGATGCTGGAACAGATTGCCGGCACGAAGCGGGTGACGGTGGGCGGCGACAAAGGCTTTGACACCGCTGACTTCATCTCCGAGTGCCGCCACCTGCAGGTCACGCCGCATGTGGCACAGAATGACGGTCGGCGCGGCGGCAGTGCCCTCGACCAGCGGACGACGCGTCATGCAGGCTACCGCATCAGCCAAAAGAAGCGGAAACGAATCGAAGAATGTTTCGGATGGCTCAAGACGATCGCCCTGTTGCGGAAGGTGCGGCATCGCGGGCTGTTCAAAGTTGACTGGGTGTTTACCTTCGCTTGCGCGGCCTATAACCTGGTCCGCCTGCGCAACCTGTCACTACGGGCGGCGTAAGTCAGGGCCGAAGTGTGTCTGCTGCAGGCAAAAAGCTGCTGCAGATAGTGGAAATAAGCCAAAACGAACTCTCTCCCCTCTCGTTCGGCGACCAAGCGGAACAGAGTTCGCATCAAATCATAGGTTTTTCAGCAGCCTGCTAGATGACTGCTTAGACGAGAGGGTCAAACTCACGCACCAAAATCGTTCTGTGAGTAGATTCACCAACACCCGCATCCCCGGTTGTACCACTCAAGCGGTATCTCGCCGGCGAATGTCTTCACACAACGCCCCCAAGGAGGTGCTTGCTGAAAGAACTGAAGCGCAGGCGCGGGCTGTTGCGCCAGAACCGCAGCGACAATGAACCCGAGTTTGTGAGCCGCGCGGTCAATCAGTCGGGCCGATGATAAGGGCCCGCAGTGGCACGCGATTCAAACCTGACTACCGCTTGAGAAAGGCTGACACCCAGGCTGACGTCAAGATGCCCACTCAGTCGTTGAGAAGGACGACATTACGGGCGGAGAAACCGTTCCTCGAAACTCTCCCTGCGGCCTTGCCGATCCCCACCATTTTCCACCTCAGCCCCTCGCGACTGAAGCAAGAACCAAGTCAATCCGAGCCCTTGGCGTGGCATGAGCACTCGACTATCGACTCCTCCAGGACGATTTCCATTTGCTTTGCCTGCATCTCCTTACCTGGGTCCGTCCTGCAGTCCATAGTCACAATGGAGAAGCCTTCCGTGAGACGTTCGTTCACTTGTGGCCGTTTGCAGATCGGCCTAAGTTGGAGCGTTACGTGAGAAAACATACCGGGTACCCGCCTCATCCTACTCAAGACCTCACCACGAAATCCGGTCGAACCGATAGGCGAAAGAGCATCAGGTACCCCATCACTGGCAGAGCCTGGTTCCAGTGGGAGTCGGCAGATGGAGGCTGGCATGACGGTATCGGAATTACACGCGACATCGGATGTTAGGAAGCGCTCCATCGAGAGCGACTCAGCACCGCCAGTCGGTTCTGCTTTCAAGCTAATCGTAGCGCTGCCGGCCGGGCGGGGAGAGCCGCTCGACCCTCTGCCTCAGGGGTTCCGGCCATGTGTGCCACATGTATGGGAAGCGAATCAGACGGCCGGGGTTCCGGAGCCTCGGCGGCCTTCAATGTTGAAGCCCCGATGTCCGGGGTCTGAGCACGATTAAGCCGAGAACCGAGCCTCGATGTGTCCCATCTGATTCACCGTTGACCACCGTCGCATTCGCGACGTTCGGGACCCGCCTCTCAGTCCATGATCGCCGACACCGCATCTTCTCATGGTCAGCCTTCTCACTCGCCCTAACACCATCTTCTCCAACGGCCCGCGCCGCGGCGCCCATCCACAACAGAGAAGGCACGCCGGGGCTGTTCGCTCTCTTGTGATCCTCTCCATCCCGATCTACTTTTGGATCGTGTCCAGATCGTCTGTTCGTAGCGGACCGCGACTTGGCATTAACAGTTCGGCCACCGGGCCTCAATAGGGCGCAACATGAAATCACGGATAGCATTCGCCATCACGATCCTGTTCCTCCTTGCAGCCACTTCGCTGTCAGCGTTTGCAGGAACCGTCAACTTGCAGTTCAATTCAACTGGGCCCTATTCCTACGGTCCCGTTACCTATCCTTACTACTTTACTGTGGACGGCACTACGTCAGCGTCCCTGATGTGCATCGGCTACAACGAGCACATCACCTACGGCGAGAGCTGGCAGGCAACCGAAAATAACCCCTCCGCTTACGGGGCACTGATCGGCGATCCTCTGAAAGCCGAGAAGCTTGCTTACCTTTTCACGCTGGCAGTTGGCGATGGCGGAGCGAACTAGCGGTCAATGCTGAGGCTTGGTTTATCAACGAAGGGTAGCCGGCTCCCGAGCCCGATGCTGCTCTCGAGACGCGCTTCACGCCCGGCCCGTTTTCAAACGTTGTCGTGTACGTGCCAACCAGCGACCAGACTGGCTGGACGGAACGGCGTACGGAGACATTCTCGGCGCCGGCACGACGCCAGAACCTAGCACCTTGTTGACGCTGGGCTCGGGTTCGATTGCATTGGCTGGTACTGGCGCGAAAGCGCTTATTTAGCTGATTAACCCCAAGGCTGTGGCGAGAGCCAAAAGCTCATTGCGTTATGAAAGGACTCAAAATGTGTTTACTACTTAAAGTCGGGTTTGTGCTTGGCTCCTCACTCTCCAACCGCTGTTTTTGCCTATAGCCTCAACTTCTCATACGGCGACGGTTCGACGCTGTTCGTGCAGGGTACGCTGACTGGGACTTTCAGTGGCGGAGTATTTACCGCTACGTCGGCTAGTGGAACCTACAACGGAGCCCCAATCGCGCCGGTCGCCACTGGCGTAGATGGGGCTTTTGCTTACGACAATCTGGTTCTATTTTTCACTCGTCTCCGGCCTTTCCGTGGACCTGTACGGCTTGGTATTCAACGTAGCAGGATTCGGCAGCGTGAACCTGCGCGGATCCTCGTGGGTTGCGCTGGGTCTGACGGTTATAAATACATCTCCAACTTCGGCGGTTACGCTTTCATAAATGTCAACGCAACGTCTGATTCACCAACGCCGGAACCGGGCACACCGCCGACCTGCGGCTCTGGAATGATGGTTCTCGGAGGGCTTGTTTCGTCGCAAGATCAACCTGTGGTTAGTCTGAATCTTGAGTTCACCGAGCCGGGGCGGTGTCCTCGGCTTTTTGTTCCCGTAACTCCGCACATCGATCGGTCGTCGCCAGAGTGGTCAGTAGGCTAGTGCGGTTCCTTAGTTCGAACCAAAACAACTGGCGTAATCAAGCCATTGCGTACGTTGTCTCGGCTAGCCGTGTCTCGAGCAGATTACACATGACATAGCGATTTACACTAGCCATCCCCGAGGGAGGAGGCGCGATTCAATTCTTCTCCGTGCATATTCCTCATCTAACCAGTCGCAAGTCGTTTCCGGGGCAAGCGGTCCTCGGGTGCGGGCGAAGCGGATATCACTCAACACTTCCACTATGATCAGCTTGTTACATGGCCGGTCGGCAACGGCGGGAGCCGTCCGTCGTCGGCAATGCTCTCTGCAGCGTCTACGGAACCAGCAATCATGGCGATCAGTCGTTCGTCGCTATGCAGTTCCTCGACGGCGTCACCGTGAGGCATCTCATTGCGGCCAAGACCGTCTGACTCGACCCGATCTGGCCCATTGCGATCCAGATTTCCGACGGGCTGGACGCATCTCGTGAGGAGAGCATCGTCCATCGCGCCCATCAACATCTCGCGCGTCGGAGCCCGTGGCCCGGTCACCGAAGATCAAACGAAGAGGTGATGTACTGCCGGCGGAGATCGTCGGTCCTGGAGCTCCCAACCGCGTAGCAAGCGCGTCCGCGACGCGCGCCAGCAGGCCATCCACAGTAAACGGCTTTTGAATGCGTCCTCGTGCCGCGCCGAGGGTTGCCAATCGCAGCGCTTCGCATTCGGCATACCCCCGTCATGAACAGCGTGACTAGCTCCGGCCGCGAGTCCCTCAATTTCCGAGCCAGCTCGGGTCCATTCATCCCCGGCATGATCACATCCGTCAGCAGCAGGTCGATTTTCGTCGATTCGTCACCCGCAATCAGAGCCGCCGCCGCCGGCTCATTGGCTGCAAGTACGCAGTAGCCGCCCATCTCCAGCACCTTGCGCGTAACCTCGCGAACCTTTGGCTCGTCCTCAACGAGAAGGATGTTAGCCGCCATGGCTGGCGTCCCTCTAAGAATCTGAGTCCCGTTCTGCCTCATTCCCTTCACCCCGCGCACCACCATTTCTCAGAATTGTATGTTGCATCGACGCAGCTGATTAATGTACGGGCCGTGTGGGCCAACAGTCTTCCAGAGATCCACGAGAAGGCTGTTCGGCTCCGATAACACACGAAGACAAAGCGGTATGCCTCGGACCGGGAATGACTCCCCGGTTATGTCTGACAAATCCGGCCGTCGCGTGTCAATTCCATGGTTGCAAGTTCCGCTCCAAAGTGTCGACGCCGATGAGTGAGCGTAAGCCGCTGAAAAGAAGGCGTAGGTGATGTCTGCGATGGAAGAACCGCGTTCGAGTTCGGGCTTCATTCCAATTTGGTATTCCCATCTGGTTTCTGCAGCTCACGTCGGCGCACGCTCGTTCCGGGATTCGGTTATTTGTCAGCCTCCCCAGTCCAGAGACCGGAGCAGTGGCCGGTGTGACACCGAGCTCGCCTGAACGGTCTAGCGAAACTGATGTAGTCAGGAATAGCGCGGGGCGGCCCCCACGCAGCCTATCTCCCTCAGGCAGGCGCAACAACTACACTCGCCCGTGCCCGCAGTCA
>CAWCMJ010000006.1:0-72755 GCA_963796615.1 uncultured Acidobacteriaceae bacterium | reverse complement strand
CTCCACCTATCAGACGACCAGCACCAGGGAGGTCTTGCGGGTAGGAGGTGGCGACCTCTCAACGAACGAGCCGCTCTCTGTCATCCGTCTCTTCCGGCATGACGTACGCTGCCGTTTCTGCCCCGAAATGCGCCGCAGGCATCCACGCCGGCGTTCTGGCGGCTGCGGGGGCCGATATCGAGTGTTAAGCTGCAGTAGATGCAGGCTAATCTGGCGCACTAGAATGGCAGGTTGGCGGACTCGGTCTCGTCCTCGCCTGGCCGAAGAATAGACGCAATTCCCGATTCGACCGCCGAGCGGGTGACCCGATCGTCTTTCAGCGAGGAGGCTGGATGGTACAGACAAACGCGCCGCCACAGTTCGACGGACCCCTCGCTTCGGCGGAGTTGGCCACCAGGCTAGCCCGCCTGGTGCTAGCCTCTTTTGACAACGTCCAATTTGCGGTGTGTTTCGGCTCTTTTGCTCGTGAGGAATCCACGACCAGTAGCGACATCGATCTAATGGTAAGTCCGCCGCGTCTCCATCCGATTTGGCGTTCGACAGATTTGTCCACGCCTTCATCGACCTTCAACTTCACTACGGCTTCCGGCCCGACCGGCGCTTTCCGGCGGAAGTCATATCGATAGCGCAATTGATCGCGGCCATCGGTTGGAGTGGAACCACCTGTCCGGAAGTACCCCAGTCATCCGCCGACTGGGCTCGGACGACTGGACACCGAAGAACGAGTATCGTCAGTGGCTCAGCGCTGCGGCAGGTCCTAACAAACTGTTATGCGGGACGGAGGCAGGTTATGAACGGGTGCGTGACTGCGCACTCGCATCGTCTGTATTGCTGGCATTGCTGGCCCATAATATCGGTATCTTTACATTGCCAGAGATAATCACGCGCCTAGTCGAGTGCGGAAAGCAGGGCCTCGGTTTCGTGGATACAGCAGGCACGAGAAACTACTTACAGGCTGCAACTCCGAGGGCAATGGTACTATTGGAACGCCTCGGAGCGATTCAACCATTGCCCTGCGGTTACAGGATCGCGGTCACATGCGAGCCAAGCGTGATATTGTCCGCTCTCGCGGGCATAATTGAGCCATGAGCGGGTTTGTGCTTAATCCGGACGACGAGACCATTGCCGCAACCGCCCACGGCGTGCTGACTGAACTGCTCGCGTTCATCAACGCCAGCGGCGACGTCATCGGTGACGCTCAGACAGGTTCGCTCTCTTCCATGTTTAGGGAAGGCATTCCGCAGGAGGGCATAGATCTCGATTCGGTGATCGCGCTCTGCCGTGAGGCCGTTTTGCCCGGAGCCATTCGGCAATCACACCCCATGTATTTGGCGTTTCCCGACAGTGGCAACGCAATCACCGGTCTCATCGCCGAAATGTATGTTGCCATCCTGAATCAGAATCTAATCGCAGTGAAGAAGAGTGCGCCTACGGGTACCTTTGTCGAAATCCAAGTAATCCGCTGGCTCCGTGAGCTCGTCGGATTCGAGGTCGCGACTTTCCGAGCGAAGCAGTGTCGGTAGGTGGAATGATGGTTGGTGGGGGAGTCGGCGGAAATGCTGTCGCCCTCCTTGCTGCCCGGAGTAGGGCGTATCCAAATGTACGCCGTGAAGGCCTGCACGGCATACGACCGAGACCTGCGGTGTTTGTCGCTGGAGACACTCTCTCACATTACTCTCATCTCGCCTCGGCCTGGTGGGTGGGACTCGGAGAAGACAACGTAATTCCTGTCGACGTTGATGAGGATTTCACGATGTCCGTCAAGGGGCTCGCTCGGTCGCTTGCTGAGGCGCATCAGGACGGCAGGGAGTGTGTCGCGGTGATCGCGCAGGCTGGCGATTCCCGCACAATGTCCGTAGACCATCTTGATGAAATTGCGGATGTCGCTGAGCCGTACGGCGCTTGGCTTCACGTCGATGCGTGTCATGGTGGTGCCCTGCTGTTCTCAGAAAACAGGAGGACACTGCTTAACGGTATTGCCCGAGCGGATTCAGTGGTAAAAACCGATGGTCACAAAGCGCTGTGTCTGCCGTACGCATGTAGCGTACTCTTGTTCCGGTCCCCACTCGATCTCCAGTCGATGGCGAAGTCGACCGACATAACAATCAATCGCGGCTCGTACGATTTGGGGCAGATCACGCCGTTTGCGGGAAGCCGCAGATTCGACAGCCTCAAACTATGGATGCTCTTGCGGCACCTTGGCGTTAAGGGTATCGGTCGCTTGGTTGACTGTCGGTTCAACCTTGCCCGGTATTGGAAAGCGTTGGTTGATCGTTCACCGATCTTTATCTCACTTAATGATGTGACGATCAACAGCGTCGTTTTTTGCTCAGGCCAACGGCTGCTGGCGTGTCCCTGTCCCCGGATCGCATTGGGAGCCTCAATCAGGAAATTCACGACAAAGTCTATTCGGATGGCAGATGCTGCATACACTGCTTTGACCTGCGTGATGCTGCGGGGCGCTCGGGTTTCGTGCGAGGCACACGGCTTCGCGTTCTTGGTGTGACGCTTGGCAATCCGCTAACGGAGCGGCATGACTGAGATGACGCCTTCGCAATTGTCTCTGGCATCGGGATGGACGTGCTAGGCGGTGGGTGCTGACGTGCTTGTCCTTATCACTCCGTATCGCGAACTCGGGGATCCGGTCCGTGCTCGCCGCTTGCTCGGGGTCACGGTTGCGTCCATCGACGCACAGGCGACGGAAGTATTGCACGTAATCGTCGACGACGGCAACACCGACGAGTGTAGCAAGTACCTGCGGTCGCTCAGCGGACCCGCCAGACTCGTCTTGCACCGAACGAAGCCACCCAACGAGGTGCTGGGATGCTCGCCAGCTCAGAACCTGGCGTTTGAAGACCGGCTTCTCGACGGAGGCGACGGCGTGCCGATTCCAGGCGACGCGATGGTAAGTACGCTCCACGCTGACGACTTGGCTCTGGCCCTCGACCAACGCATGGCCGCCTGTGGTACGACGGCAGCATTCTGCGTATCAGACGCTGCGTTGCTCATCGAACGATCAACGGATATCTTGCATGGCAGTCGCTTCGTTTGACCTTGAGCCTAACGAGAGCGTTGTCCTGGATGCTGGGCCGGCTGGCGTATCTGACTATGACATGGCGACTCCACTTTCTCACCTTCTTCGCGACTATAACGCGAGCACCTATGGGCACAGGACGACGACGATAATCGGGTCGGGTGTGCAGAAGATGTCGGATCCCGGGTCAGTCCAACTCGAGTGCGCTATCAGGCATCGAGTGCAAGTCGCGAGACCAAACGCAGTGACAGCCGCGTATCGCATTCGGGAAGATAGTTTGAGCGAGGTGCGTGACCCACAAGAGCGCCAGCGCGAGGAGAGATTCATTCTTGAGAAGCACTTCGGGAGACGCGCATTGCTGCTTCAGGTTGCCCGGACGGTCGTGCGACCAGAAACCGCATTTCCTCGTTTAATGGCCCTAAAGCGTCCGCTGCGACGGCGAGTCGACGGGGAGTGCGCTGACACGATACGTCGACTCGACGAGGCAATGAGGGTTAATGCCTGAGTCGGCCGGCTGTGGTCTTGGTCACCTTGTCCGGCATCGCCGGACCAGCCCGGTTGAGTTCGGCTGTCCGCGTCACGGCCAGTCTCTCGCGAGTACTGTTCGTGGGTGGCAGCCGTGCTTCTTCGGGAGCGTGCAGATTAGGTGTGTCCAGGTCGCAGAGGCATTGGGCTGTGATCATCTCTGCTTGGAGAAAGGCAGCAAGCTTGCCGTCGCGCGGTCAGCTGGGGCGTGGTGCACCATGCTGTTGTTCTTGTGGAGCCTTCTGTCCCACTGGACGCGTTCGAAGGCCTTGTCCGGGTGTGGGATCTGATCGACGAGGCCGTGCCCGAAGGCGTGGATGTTGTTCTCGGGAGCACGAAAGCGGCCTTGGTCGCCACTCGCAGAGGCGCGTAGCCCTGATTCCGCACCACCACCTCAATGACGGAGCACCAAACGCGTCGAATCTGAGTACTCCAGGATGGCTAGGGTGGAAAACGTGGTATCCCGAATGGGCACCCTCGACCACGTAGCGTTCTTCGTTGACGGCGCCGAAGCGAATCAAATCCGTCAACTGTATCGAAGAATCGGGATAGGTCTCAACCTGCGCCGACGTGCGTGCGGGTACGAGCAACATGTCGCTTCGAACTCCGGCATCAAGTTGATCAACTGTTGCGGCTTCGGCATCGCCTCTGTGTCCGAACCGGAACCGGCGTACCTTGAAATTGGTGACGGGTGCACGATCTTTACAAGTTCTCTCAATCAGCTGGATAAGATGCCATGCGGCTCGTCAGCGATATGACCCTTCGGATGCGCCTGAGAGAGGTCGCTCTTCGGCGGGGTCGCGACTTCAGCCTGGGGAGGGTGTTGGAACTATATCGGAGATTCCTGAGAAGCTTATGAGTACTCTTGCAGTGGTAACCGCAATCATTTCGGGGCGGGACACACTCAAGCGGCAACGCCGCCTGCAGGATGCCGATTTGATTGCGTTCCTTGACGTAGAAGACAGCTGTCCTGGTTCTTGGACTGTTCGAGCGGCTTGCGCAACGTCGCAGGATCCAGTACGCAACGCCAGGAACCATAAGGTGCTCCTGCATCACTGGCTGCCCGAAGCGGAGTACAGTCTCTGGATTGACGGAAACGTGACGCTGACCTGTGAGGGTCGGTTAGGCATGCTTGCAGAACGGTACCTCAGAGATGCCGACCTGGCTGTTTTTCGTCATCGGGTGAGGTCGTGCGTCTACGAAGAGGCGGCTGCGTGCATCGCGCAGAAGAAGGATGACCCGACGTTGATTGAGCGCCAGATCGAGCGCTACCGTGCAGACGGGTATCCCCCATTGAATGGGCTCGCAGAAACAGCCGTCGTATTCCGTCGCCATAGCCAACGGATAGCGAGGTTTTGTGAAACGCGGGAAACGAGATCGCCCGAGGCTCGCGTCGAGACCAGTTGTCGTTTGACGACGTGGCATGGAAGACCGGGCTGCGCTATGCGCATCTCCCTGGTACGCTCGCCGATAACCCTTTGTGTTGGTGGGGCGAGCACGATGGGCGACCATCCGCGGGAAGTTGGCAGTACGCGGGATAGAATCGCACTGATCGGGTTTCGCGGACCCGCGGCAAGCACCGGGCAAGCGCCACAGCACTTCATAACTTCATAATGCCCTCGGCGCAGGATCGGTGAAACAGCCAGCGCTGAAAGGACATAACGTGAAGCGTGTCACGGACAAAGCCAGCCGTGAGTGCGCCCTCCAGCCCGGCCCGCCGAAACAGCGTCCTAATCACGGTCAGCGGCACATCTTCAATCGTCGCTCGGGAGCCGATCTGCATAAAGTTGCCGAGGGCCGCTCATACTTCAGCATCACAATCCGGCACCGAGAGAGGGCCAACAAGCACCCACTGAACGGAAAAGAAGAGCACGACGACTCGCAGCGCCGGCCAAGTGACGATGACGTCGTTGTTGCAGGCCGTCCGCACCGTCATCGTCGTTGTTGTTTATTCGTTTATTCGGTGGCCGCCATCGGCAAGAATCGGCGGGTCCGGGCCATCCCGTCCGGTTTCGCTGCGTCTCGCCGTGGAGGGCCAAAAGCAACCGTGCGCCGGACCAGGGGCGGCGCCGCGGCAATCTGCCCACGCCGTGCTCGGGTGCTGCTTGTGCCTTTTATTGTGGTTTAAAGCATAACCTTGCCGCTCCGAAACCACAACCTTGCCGACCAATCAATCCCCTTCAAATCGTTGATTTCTCGTGTGCGGCCATATCTGCCCGCGTGCGCGCCAAAGCATAACCTTGCCGGAATTGCGGTCGGGCCCAGAGGCGAGCCCTCGACCATGATGGCTGCTTCCGCGAGGGGCACGGGACTCTCGGCATCTCGCAACAGGAAACCCTAAACACACCCGTAAGGGCCGTTCAGTCCCAAATACACAAATAAGCCATAACAAACGGCAAAGTTATGCTTTAAATCACATTTATTACGAGACCTCGAAAGGAGATTCTTTGATGCGCGGAATTGCGAGGCAGAAACTGGGACTTCACCCCCTGCCACAGAAAGAAGCAGAGCGAATTCGGCGATTCCTGTCGTTCCGTGAAGACTGTGACGCCACTAGCGTGCTCGATCCCTGCGCCGGCGCGAGGGGCGGCGATGGCAACGATTACTTCCGGCGCCAAGACGTTAACCTACGGAATCGAACTCGATGCCTTTCGCGCAGAAGAGGCCCGTTTGGTCCTCGGCCATGTCCTTCAGGGCAACTGCTTTGATGTCCAGTCCGCCGTCGAGTCGTTTTCACTGCTCTTCGAAAACCCACCTTACGATTTCGAGGTGGGTGAGAACCGGAACGGCCGAATGGAATTCCTGTTCCTCGAACACACCTATCGGTGGTTGAAGCCGGGGGGCGTTCTGGCACTTGTGGTCCCGGGCGACCGATTATCGACCTGCGCCGAAATCCTGGCCGTCCACTTTCGGGACAAAGCGATCTACCGCCTCAGCGAACCCGAATCGATCCGCTATAAGCAGATCGTCGTGTTCGGCGTGCGCCGAACGAGGCGCGAACGCGATCAGTTGAAAGACTGGGACGTACAGCGGGCCAAAACGAAACTGTTGGCGCTTACGCGGAGCTACGATGAATTGCCCGTGCTGCCCGACGAAGCTGATAAGGAGTTCGTGGTGCCGCCGAGCGGGCCTGCTCAACTGGTGTATCGCGGCATTCCGTTGGACACGGTTGAGGATCTGCTGCCGGCATCCGCGGCGTATCGACAGGCCGGCCGAATTCTGTTCGCACCGGAAGTCCGCGCGACCGGCAGGCCGCTCACTCCGTTACATGGCGGCCACATTGGCCTCCTGACGACGGCCGGTTTGCTCAATGGAATCTTCGGTGAAGGGCCCGATCTTCACGTGGCGCGATGGGAATCGATCAAGGTGACGGACCGGTTTGAAGAGACCGATGAGAATGAGGTAACCACCATTCGGGAGCGCGAGCGCTTCACGCAGTCTCTCACTCTGGTGTACGCGGACGGAACCACCTCGATTCTCGACGAGAGGAGTAGGGAGCCATGAAAAACGCACATCTCCGCATGGGCAGTTTGCGGTTTACCAAGGTGCTACGTGACACGACGATCGACATCACCTTGCGAATGGACCGGATGATTGCCGAACATGCCGCGGACAACCGAAGCGCGCAATGCCATTTGCTGTCGGTGATCGGCAACGACCAGGAAATCGCGGCCATCGCGGCGGCGATTGCAGATGAAGCGCGGTTCTATGCCACCGGGCCGGAGATCAACCGACTCATGATCACGATTGGCGAAGGAGCCGAGGTGTTTCGCAGTTCAATCAACGTTCCGGGCCGAAGGCGACCGCTTCGCCACCTGGTTGCGATCTCCGAAGAACTGTCAAAGACGCGCGCAGGCGGCAATCCGAGCGCACGCCGAACCATTCTGTGTGATGACGATCGAGCATTCCTGCTCTACCGGATCAGTGTCCGTTTCGGCCTGCCGGTTCTACCGGAGTGGAGTGAGTGGTTCGGGGAGATGCTGGAGCGCAAGAACGCGATCGATCCGCTGATCGGAATCGGCTGCACACCAGTGGTAGTCAAGGGAACCAAGAAACGATTCCTGGGCTGGATGGGTCACGCGCTGAAGCGCGGTGCCATCAAGATTCCAGAACACGGTCAGCCTGCCGCATGGCAGGTACCGATCTCGTTTTCGGCCGGGTTGCCGAAGACGGAAGATGTGGCGGCATGACATTCATCTTGTCCGTCCGCGCGATTCGGCACGCCACCCAGGAAATGCCCCGGCGCAATTCCGACCAACCACAGTAGACTCCATTCCTTCGGGCGTTCCACGCCCGCGCCACTTTTCCCAACAGCTAGCGCAGTCAATCGAATGTCGTCGAGGGCCGGCCCGGTTCCTATACCGGCCTCGACGCTCTTTGAGGAGGCCACTTGTATGAGCACCGTGCCGACGAACATCAATAACTATCTGAGGCAATTCGCGCACCAACTCGAGGAGAGAATCCTGCAGCAGTTCCCTCCCTTGCACCAGCCTGGCGAACCGTTCCCCGCAGAACTGGCGCGACTCCGCCGAACCCCCTACCACGCGCAAGCTCTCGCGATCGCCGGAATTTCGAAGCGCTGGGAGGTCGAGAACTCCGCCGGCGCGATCGCCGAATGCGGTACCGGAAAGACGCTCATCTCTCTCGGGAGCAATGTTCGTCAATTCGAACGGGAGGCCTTTCACGGCGCTGGTAATGGCGCCGCCGCAGCTGACCATCAAATGGTGCAGAGAAACGCTGTTGACCTTGCCCCGAGTCCGCGTATTTCTGATCGACGGCGTCCGCAACGGCGTGGGATCCAACGGACACACGGGGGTGAACGAAGTCCGGCTTCGCAACGGACGGATCGTGCGCGAAGGCCTTCAGACGACACTCAGCGACTTGCGGCTTCGGAAGCAGTTCAAATCAGCTCGCGCGCGGTGGCAGTCGCTGTGTGACTGTCCGGCGGTGTTCGTGCTCTCCCGCGAGGTAGCGAAATTGAGCTACTTCTGGCGGCATGCTTACGGAGTGCCGCGCAGTGGACCATTCAACGGGTCCATCGTCAACCCGGATACGGGTCGGCCAGTTCTGACTGACGATGACCAGTTGCGGCGAGCCGATTTCCGCAAGACCAAGCACAGTGAACTCGTCCTCGGCGAGGAGCAATCGAATGCCTCAAAGGCTCGACGCACGATATTCAGTGCGCTCTGGCAGGCCGATGCGACCAAGGTCCGCCGGTGCGCTCCGATGGACTTGATCGGGCGGCACATGAAGGGCTTCTTCGACTACGGCGTCGCTGACGAGGTGCACGAATTAAAGGGTGACACCGCCCAAGGGGCAGCCTTGGGGACGATGGCTTCATGCGCGAAGCGCACGATCATTCTCACCGGCACTCTGAACGGCGGATATGCGGACGAATTGTTCAATATCCTCTTTCGGCTCCACCCGAAGAAGATGCTCGAAGAAGGATTCGCGCACGGCGAAGCCGGTGTGCGGGCATTCTCGGAAACCTATGGGGTTCTCGAAAAAGTCACAACCATCACGCCAGCCGACAACGCCTGCTCGGACAAAGCGAAGGTAACTACAAGAGTACGGCGGCGCCCCGGCGCTTCACCCTTGCTCTTCGGCCGGTTTCTGATGGAGCTCGGCGCTTTTGTCTCGCTCGAAGATATTTCGGATGCGCTTCCTCCCTATGAAGAGGAGGTGATCAACGTCGAGATGGATCCAGTTTTGGCTGCTGCTTACGAGAGCCTCGAAGAGGACATCAAGGCAGCGCTCGAAGAACATCGTGGCAACTCGTCCGTCGTCAGTACTGGTCTGAATGCGCTAATGCTCTACGGCGACCGCCCCTTCGGGCTTGGAACGCTTTACGGTTACGCGACGAATCCAGAAACCGGCGAGCGCGAGCGCTTTGTGATTTCAGAGCCGGCCGACCTGGATCAGGAGTTCGTCTATGCGAAGGAACGCCGGCTGGTGGAAGAGGTCAAGACCGAGCTTCGCCAGGGGAGGAGGGTGCAGATTTTCGCGGTCTACACGCAGAAGCGCGACGTCACCCAGCGGCTGAAGAACATCTTGAGCCGTGAGGGCATTCGCGTCGAAGTGCTCACCACCGCTGTACCGCCGGAAGCCAGGGAAGCCTGGTATGAGCGCCAACTGAAGGCGGGGATGCAGGTGTGCATTGCCCATCCCAGGCTCGTCGCCACCGGATTAGACCTTTTGGGCATGCCGACCATCTTGTTTTACGAATCCGGCTATTCCATCTATGTACTCCGGCAAGCGAGCCGGCGTTCTTGGCGCATCGGACAGAAACATCCAGTGAAGGTGAAGTTCCTGGCCTACGCTGGCACGATGCAGGAGAACTGTCTCCGGCTGATGGGGAAAAAGCTATTGGTTTCACTCGCCATGGAGGGCAAGTTCGCCAATCAGGGCCTGCAAGCTCTCGATGACGATGACGACATACTGACGGCGATGGCGCGGGAGTTGGTGACGGAAAAAGGTGTCGGGGAAAAAGCCGATGCGCTCTGGAGAGAAATTCAGCAGCAACACACCCGTCTGCTTGGAACCACGAACGTCGTCGCGATAGCGCAGCCGGAGCCGACGCAGAATGGGCCTTGCCTGCCTGAGAGCGACCCACCGTTGTGTCCGCTCCAATCCGAATCGGCGCCAGGCGCTCTCGTCCAATTGGTCTTATCGGAGCAGAGAGCCGCGCGCAGGCCCCGTCATGACAACGACGCCCAGCTCTCGCTGGCGTTCTGACCGAAACACAACACAAAGAGGCTACGCGGAGGGGGTCCGAAAGAGGGAGCACCCTCCGCGTGGCTAGCTCACGAGGTACGACACATGGAGAACAAGGGTTTCTATATCAACGACCTGCCACAGTCGGGCGAGGTCACCTTCCTGGCGGCGGTCATCGAAAAGGAACTGCGGCCAAAGAGAAATGGCGGATCATTCCTGTCGGTTCGCCTGGCGGACCGAAGCGGCGAATTAGACGCCAAAGCCTGGGACAACCCCGAAACCGTCGCCCAATTGTTCGACTGCAACGACGTTGTGAAGGTCCGGGGCGCGATGGAGCAGTACAACGATAAGCCGCAACTCATTGTCAGCCGGATTCGACGCTGTGAACCACAGGAGTACACCGCCTCTGATTTCTATCCGGCGTCAATCCGCGATCCCGAGGAAATGTTCGGCGAGTTGGAGTCGTTTGTCGCGATGGTGCGCGACGAGCCCCTTCGACAACTACTGGAGTCGATCATCAACGACGTATCCATCGGCGCGCGGCTCAAGACAGCGCCGGCGGCGATGAAGATCCATCACGCGTTCCGGGGAGGATTGCTGGAGCACGTCCTTTCGCTCTGTAACCTCGCCGCGGCATTGACCGCCCACTATCCCCGCCTCAATTTGGATTGGCTCATCGCTGGAGCCATTCTTCACGACCTTGGGAAGATCGAAACGCTGGAATTGACGGGTGTTCGTTTCGCCTACACGACGCGGGGCCAACTGATCGAGCACGTCACGCTCGGCCTGGAGATCCTCGAGAAGCATGTAGGACGCTTGGCCGGGTTTCCGCTGGACCTCAAGACCATCCTTCAACACTTCATCGTGAGCCATCACGGCGACCTGGACAAAGGCGCGCTGCGGCGACCGATGCTGCCGGAGGCCTTTGCGCTTTCTCTCCTGGATCTGATGGACGCGCGAATGGAACAGGTGTTCAGGCTAATCGATTCGGCGCCGGCCGGCGAAGAGTTCACATCGTATGTCCCGTCGCTCGAACGGCAGTTGTTCCGCGGATTTGGGGAACAGCCGGAACCGGGCGATAGACCGCAAACCATCGAGGGAGGCAAAGCAGCATGAGCGCAGTACCAATGGCAATCACGGCCCAAGACGTGGCCAAGGGCCTCAGCATGTTCGATATCGACGAGTCGCTGGAGGCCTTGGTCGAGGCAGGCAGAGCAGGAAGCCGAGGCGAACAATGGTGAGATTTCGGAGGACATCAAAACCGCCCTGGCGACCTACGCCGAAGCGTTCGGGTACAAGGTAGATCGCATCGCGAACTACCTGAAGGCCCAGAAAGCGGAAGCGGAACTGGCTCAGCGCGAGGCGGAGCGCTTCCAGGCACGATATAAGGCAGCAGAGAACCGTGAGAAGCGTCTGAAGCAGATGCTCGTCTGGTTCATGATCTCGCGGAGCACGCCGAAGTTGCGGGGTTCCCTGAATACGATCAGCCTGCAGGCCAACAGCGCGCCGTCGCTGACGATCCAGGAGACTACGCACATTCCCGACAGCTTCTACCGGGCGAAGGTGGAACTCACGTGGCCCGAGTGGCGTGAGATCGTGGATTCGCTTCCGCCAAGCCCCCTCCGCGACCGTCTCGGAGCCGCAGACGGCAAGACTGTGCAGAAGGACCTCCAACGGGGGATTCTGTCCGATGCCTTGGCGCGAGGCGAAACGATCACGGGGGTGTCGCTTGTAAAGGGGCACCACGTGCGGCTACGCTGAGGACCTATTGGGATGTTCAACGCGAAGTGTAGCTGGCCGGATGTACAATGATCCTTGCGTGCAACACCACGGAATTGAGCGCGAATTCACATGCCCACACCAAAACTGAATGCCGAAATCATCGCCGCCGCCATCGAAGGTTTCGAGTCGCAAAAGAGACGAATAGATACCCAAATCGGGGAACTCCGGGCCATGTTGTCCGGTGGCAGAACCGAGGGAACCAGCCACACCGGAAGCGCCCACACGGAAGCGCAAGGTCAGTGCCGCCGCCCGTCGCCGTATGGCAGAAGGCCAGAAAAAAAGATGGGCAGCAATAAAGGCGGACTCTAAGAAGCCGGAATCAGCGGCCACACCGGAACCCGCAAAACCCAAGCGGAAGATCAGTGCCGCTGGCAGGCGTGCCATTTCCGAGGCTTCGAAGCGTCGTTGGGCGCTCAAGCGGGCTGCGGAGGCGCAGCCAGCCGGAGCCAAGAAAGCAGCAACACGAAAGGCCGTGGCCAAGAAGACCGCGAAAAGGGCTTCGGCAAAACCGGCGAAGAAGACAATCGGACAGGCCCCCACGGCGGAAGCTGTTACTCAGTAGGCTAACCGACAAGCACGCTCCACGTTTTCATGAGAGACGGAAGCAGGGCTTACGATGACACGTAGACGCCGAGGCGACTACATACCTGGAAAGTAAGGTGCGAGCCGCCTAGTGGCCCAAGAAACAGGCTCACTTATCAACAGCCGGACAAGGCGAACAAAGGGCGGATTTCGAGCAATACTTGTGCTCATGGCCGGTTCACGCTGCTGCGTTTCATTCACCGATCCCGAGGGCGTCCTTCACGGCGTTCGACGTGGAAGCTGAAAGCCTGTACGAAGCCGTTGCGGTCGCAGTTGCCAGCCTCGCGGGAAGACGATGTCAGCCCGTCAAGCCCAGGGCCGATGACCGGGTTCATCGTCACCGCCCATAATGGCCCCACGGAGCAACACGATCCGCCTCGCGCAGGTTTTGAAATCGTCGGAGCCCACCACAACGGAAGGTCCGGCGGGAATCACGAAGCGAAACCACGTCCGGACGCTCCTTGGGGAGAAATCCAAATCAGTCCTCTGGCTGGTAAACTCAACAGAGCACCATGGAAGCCACGCCGACCCTCGTTATCAACTATTACAGCGGCTTTAAGCAGAATGTCGTGCCTTTATTCCAGCGCCCCTACACATGGTCGGAAAAGCAGTGGCGGACGCTGTGGGAAGACGTCATAGTCTTCTATCCCGCGGATGACGCCAACGACAAGGCCACCCACTTCATGGGCGCGGTGGTAACGATGCCGGCCCGCAGCGTGCCGGTAGGCGTCTCTAAATTCCTGATCATCGACGGCCAGCAGCGCCTGACCACGATCTCCATATTGATGTGCGCGGTGCGCGACATGCTCACCCCTGAGCAGCAGGGCGCGCGACGGCGCATCCAGCAGTTTTACCTTACCAACGACGGGTCCGAGGGTACGGAATTCTTCAAGCTTCTGCCGACCCAGGGGGACCGGGCCGCTTACGCATCCCTCATTCAGGAATCCGGCTCTCCTTTAGAGTCTCAGTTCAAGAAGGCCTACGATTACTTCAGGCGCCGGTTGCGCGGTGAGAGCGACGAAGGCGAAAAGATCGATCCCAAGCGCATCCTCGACATCATCGAGAAGCGGCTGATGGTCGTAATGATTAACCTCAGTGACACCGACGACCCCTACCTGATCTTCGAAAGCCTCAACTTCAAGGGCTCGCCGCTGGAGCAGTCCGATCTCGTGCGCAACTATTTTCTGATGCGCTTTTCCGTCACCGACCAACAGGGCGTCTATGACGGATTATGGCTACCCATGCAGAACCGGCTGGGTCAGGGGTTGACGGAATTCATGCGTCACTTTCTGGGAGCCGAGGGCGAGGAAGTGCGCAAGGGCGATGTTTATACCGCCGTGCGAAGGCTTGTCACCGACTCGGACTCGGCCTCCGTGCGGATTCTGATGACCCGTATGGAGAGGCTGTCAGCCCTCTACAGCAGGCTCTCGGGAGTCGCCCCCGAACCGAACCAGGAGCTGAATCAGTATTTCGACTATTTTCGCCGGCTCGATTTCGGAAGCGTTTACCCGCTCCTTCTTGCCCTATACGAGGATTACGAAGACGGGCAGTTTGCGCTTTCGGAGTTCGTCGCTAGCATGGGCATACTCCTCTCGTTCATCCTGCGTCGCATGGTGGTAGGAGTGCCTTCGAATTCACTTTCCGGCCTGTTCGTCGCTCTGTGCAAGGCAAAGGCCGTCACGGAAACGCCGTCTGCCTGGTTATCCAGTGCGATGGCGCGCGAGAACAAGAACCGCCGATGGCCCACGGATGCCGAGTTTGAGGACCGTTGGGTCCACTCCGGCATTTATGGCAGCCGGGTGTGCCAGGTCATTCTCGAATGCCTTGAGCAGTCCCATGGGCACCATGAAATCGTCAGCTTCGAAGAATCCAGCATCGAGCATGTCATGCCGCAGACGCTCACGCCCGAATGGTATGAAATGCTCGGTGCAGATGCGGCAGATGTGCATACGGAATGGCTGCACACCATTGGCAACCTCACCCTGACGGGCTACAATCCCGAGCTTAGCAACCGCTCGTATGCTGAAAAGAGGACGCTGTTTGCGCTGAGCCATTTCGAATTGAATCGGCACTTTGGCGATAGCGAACACTGGAGCGCAACTGAAATCGAGACGCGCGCGAAGGGCCTCTTCAAAATCGCTATCCAGCTGTGGCCGCGACCCAACATCTCAATTGTCGAGGCCCCGGTCGCTTTGGACAAGGGTGCCCCGGCGGCCTTCCACGGTGACTGCGTCAAGCTGGCGCAGCAGCACCTGGGCGCGCATTTGTCCAAGTTGTCGCAGACCCGGTATGAGTCCGGAGATGCGAGCATTCGCATGACGTGCGCCGTGTCGGCAACCCACAAGGAATCGGGGGATGTGCCTTATTTCTGGTTCGCTCTCCATCGTGCGCAAATCGAGTTTCTGGAAGCCGCGAAATCGCCCTATGTCTGCTTCGGCTGCGCCTCGGCCGAGACAACGCTTCTGATCCCGCTGCCGGTCGTCCGGGATCTTCTCGAGTCTGTCAGCGTCACCAAGACCGAAGACAGGCACTATTGGCATTTGGTGATCCAGAAGAAGGCTAGCAAATTCATCATCCGGCTGCTCGGCGCCAAGGATGGCCCTGATTTCACTGAATACAATATCGGCGGCGCCCCGAAGGCGACGGTAACAACGCAGGTTCAGGCATGACCCGCAAGCAAATTCCGATTTCCCAACTCAAGCGCGGACCGATCCGGCATGAGCAGCTTTCGCTGTCCCTTACGGCCCGGATTAACTACCTTCAGCAGGCCCTTGATGAAGTTTATGCGCAACCGATAGAGAAATGGCTTGATGAATTTCAGCGGGATGCGAATCCAGAATCTGAAGTCGTATGGTGGGAACGGCTGACGCGGTGCTATCTGGCCTATACGGAACCAGAAGACCTCACCTACAAACAGAAGCAGGCGGCATTTAAGATTCTGTTCACCTTGGCGATGGGCAGTGACCTTAAGGCTATGAGTGCTGAGCTTGCCTGCCTTCCTGATGGGGCGCGGGAGGAGTTCTTGGGGCTGATGGGGAAAGCAATACAATAGTCGCCCCAGTCCGTTCAATAACGCCCCTTCAGTTCGTCCGACTCCGCCCACAGCCGATCCCACTGTTTTCCGTATCGGTGCGCGACCAACGGATCGTGCAGCACCAGACGTTCTCTGCGTTCTTCGCTTCGGCCGCGGCGGCATAGTTGAAGCCTCCAGCCTCCACGGTCTCTTCACCACAATGAAATGGTCGTGCATGATGACTAAGCGGTAACCCACACGCACCGGCACGCTCTGATTCGCGAGGAATGCGCAGCCGTATAACCGAGCCGTGGAATTCGACTTGTCCACAACCACCCGCACGTACTATTCCGCGCCGGTGAGCGTCGAGCAACACTTCTGCGATGGGTTTGGACGTGAAGGAATAAGCGGTTACCCGGGTGCTGGTCTCGATGATTGATGATTCGATGGGTCTTGACGACCCGCGCCGTTGCCCCGCCGTTTGGGTAAGATGCAACCTCGACAGCAGGAGCGCCCCGCCAGTCAAGGATCTTTCGGCAACCCGAAAGTTACTGTCTGGCGGACTTCCCCATCGATTGGCCAGGGGCGGTGATCGAATAAATCGGGAAGTCGGCTTCGATCCGCAGATGCTTCGAAAGCACTCCGGCGCTTCGCCATAGCACACCGCGATGGCCGTTGCGGGCTCCTGCACCGCAGACCACTCAGGCCGCAGCGAGCACCTGAATAGCTCTCGCGATCTGGGTGTCCTCACCCGCCCACGCCGCCTCCGGCGAAAAGGGTTCTGATACATCTGGGGCGACCCCTCGCCCTTCAAGGATCGTGCCGGCCCATGTCCGATACTCGACGACCGGCAGAGCCACCCGGTAGCCATGGCCGACTTTGAACGAATTCGCACCGACCACTCGGCCAGGCGTCTTCTCGCCGACAATCGTTGCCAGTTTGTTTTCGGCGGCAAAGGCAGCAATCATCTCGCTGGCACTGGCGGAATGCTGATTTACCAAAACCACGATTCTGCCGTGAAACGACTGGCCTCCCAACCCCTCCGTCTTCACCGCCACGGATTTGTCGCCAAGGCCGAATTTGAATATCAGCGGAAAGAGGCCGAGCTTCGAAGGCGGGATTCGGTCGAACACCGGTAGGGACTCTTTATCGAAGCCCTTCTCCGCCCTTGATCGTGTCACGCTGTGGCCCACTCCTCTGCGGTCGGGACAGAGATGGCTCATAACACGCAGCGACCCCAGGCCGCCGCCGGTATTGCCACGCAGATCGATGATCAGGCGATCGCAGGCGAGCTCGCGAGCCGCCGCGCTCACCGACGCAGCCACGTCGATGCCCACGATCCCGGGGAACATACTGACCTTCAACAGGCCGATGGAGTCGGCGAGCCGCTCCGAGGTCACGACATCGGGGATATTGACGGGCTGTTTCTTCGAGCGCGGGTCGGGGATGTCGATTGTCAATCGGGCGACTTTGTTGCCGGCTTGCGCGATGTCGGCCTCGATTCGCTCGCCCATGGGAAACTGCGGGGCTTCTGACGTCGAAACCTCGCGGCCTTTCAGTGTAAGGACAATGTCGCCCGAGCGGATGCCTGCCTTCTCCGCGGCCCCACCTCGGTGGACGTCCTGAAAGCGCCAACGTGGGCCAAAGGAGGTCTCCGCCTTGATGACCGTGGCATTGATGGCTTGTCGCGCGGATGCAGCCTTGAAACGGGTGCCAAAGAATCCCACATGGCTAGTTTTCAGCTCCAGTAGAAGTTCGTTCAATGCCTTCTCGAACTGATCTGGCGCAGCGTTGACGATGGCCTCTCGCCGCTGGTTAACGAGGCTCGTCCAGTCTACGCCGTTCAGTTGAGGGTCATAGAAGCGTTTGCGGACAACCTCTGCGACACGATCCAGAATCTCCGACCGATCGTTCCTTGTTAATTCAGTGTTTGTCTTCATGTGCGTTCGATAGGATCCGAAGCCCGTCACCGACGACTATGAAACCAGCCCACAGACGCGGAGGGGCAGCCTTCCCATACCTCCCGGTAACTCGCAGTTTTGCTTGCGTAAGCGCGGAGCCCACGTCCAAACCAGATTCGAGTTGGCTGTAAAACTCCTTCATCAGAGTCCTTGTAAAGTCGTCGTCGGCACTCCAGAGATTGGCGACGACTGCCTTCGCACCAGCAACAAGGAACGGCCGAACCAGGGTTGCCGATCCTTCTTGACCATTGATTTTGCCCGTTCCAGTGTCACAGGCAGACAGCGTGACAAGGTCAGCTTGAAGGGGCAGCGTTACAATTTCGCGGGCCTGCAGCAATCCGTCTTCACGGCCCTGCGGATCATTGCGAAACACGAGCGCTGATCGGTCCGGATATCGAGTGCTGATTAGGCCGTGGACGGCAAAGTGCAGGATTCGGAATCGTGATAATGGCTGCTGCTTGAATGCAAATTCTGTTGCTTCGGCTCCCTTGAGTACCACGGAATCTCCGCCCACAATCGAGGCAACGGCCTTGGCCTCTTCCTCGGCGGCGGGTAGCGGGGGAAGTTCCGTTCCATCCAGGTCATAGATTCCGCGCTGAACCCTCAAGGACGCTTGCGTGGGCAAGCCTTCCCGGCGTTCAGGACCGCCGGCGGCGACGGCTAGCGCAGAAACTGCGCGGCGATCGGCTGCGGGCGTCTCCCGCAGTAGTGCGAGGACGGTGCCCGAAGGGGCGTAGGTAACGATGTGCGACTGCAACAAACTCTTGCCCGACGGGGCGATGAGTACCTCAAACGGAAGACCAGCCAGGGGACTGTCAGGCACAACGATCAGCCGCTTCTTAAGACCCATCTCGGGAACGCTACCAAGGAGATTCTTGTAGGCCTCGGCGGCCAGATGAGTCGCGTAGTCGTTTTGGCGGATGTTCTGCAGGAGAGCTTCAACGGAACGGCTGATGACGGCCTTGCCGGGTAGAGCATTCAGGCGCAGGCTCTCACGTGTCGCAACCAAGCAGTACGAAACAGGTTCGGCGAGGACGTATTCGATGAAAACTTCATCGGGACGCAGACGCGCTCGTAGCGCGCTCGGCGCGACCGGTTGAGAAGTACGCATCCATTTACGGCTATTGGCAGCCTCGGCTGGAGAGATGGACTGTTCGGCTACCAGGATCCGATCGAGGATCTGCTGCCGCTGTGGTTTGTTCGTTGTTTTCTGGAGCGCCAGTTGCAGCGTGGAGATTTGTCTCGCCAGGGAGGAGGTGCCTCTGGCCAACATCGCGCTTGTGGTGGGGGCCAGCCTCAAGAGATCTGCCACCGACCTGCCGCGAGCACCTTCAATGACGGAAAACGCTTCGGTCGCGCTTTTCAGATCGCGCGCCGTGAGAAGGAAATGGCCGACGTAGAGATCATCCATGACGGCAATCAGCGAACTCTTCGCGCTGGTGCTCGAAACGTTAGAGAGCATCCCATTCGCAATATCGGTTGCTTCCTGAAATGTATCGTCAGCTTGACGATACTGGCGGCGGGCAGCCTTGATTTCGGCGTAGGCCGCCAAATAGCGAGGCAGAGTGTAGCGATCACCGGCATTTCGGGTTGCCTCAATCCCGCCGGCCAAAGCCTGTTCGGCGGCATCCAATTGGCCACGCTCCCGATAGATGTTCGACAACTCCAGGGCAGCCTGCGATACCAGGCGGCGGGCGTCGACTTTGTTGGCTAGCTCGAATGCCTGCTGAAGCTGGTCAATAGCAGTACTCTGGCGGTTGGCCTTTAGTGAGAGCCTCGCCATCTGGATCAATAGATCGGCTTGATATCCGTAGCTTTGGCGCTCGACCGCAGCATTCAGCACGCTCTGTAAGATCTTGGTTGCTTCCGGCTCCTGGCCTGCAGCAGCCAGGGCGCGCGCCTTCTCTGTGTATGTCATGACTGGATCCGCTAAATCCGGAGTGGATGCCACGACCTTCAGCGCGCGGTCCAGATATTCGAGCGCCTGCTCAGGGCGTCCGAACTCCGTGAGGCCACTTCCGATCAATGTCAGGTATCGAATCTGTCCTCCAATATCACCGTTCTTGAGCGCATGGGACAGCGCGTTGCCGATGCTCATGACTGCGCCGGAGTGATCGCCCTGCAGGAAGCTGATAATACCCAGCTCGCCCGTCGCGCGTGCTTCCCAATCTGGGTCCTTTAGGGATTTCGCCAACGACAGTGCCTCGGTCCAGTCCTCCTGTGCCAGACCATCATCGAAGTCCATATCCACGTCACCCTTCACGACGAGACAGCGGAGCTTCAGCTTGGTGTCGTTCTGAACGATCGGGGTACCGAGATAATCGGAGAGAGTTTGCGAGACCTCAATGAGCGGCAACTGCGGAAGGCGGCCTCTGATGGCGCTGATCCTGGAGTATAAGGCATTCCTCTCGTCGCCGGCCGCGGAAAACATCTCCTCCGCTCTTGAAAATAGCGGCTCAGCTCTCGACCAGTTCTTCAGCCAAGCCAAACGGTCGGCCTCGGCTAACAGATCCGCAGCGGTCTGGGCATGAGCGTTCCCAATCGCCGAAGCGAGGATAACCAACGCAATCGCGAGTCTGGTGATTTCATGAATCCCAGCCGTACGTTTCACTCCGGGCCGAGGCGAAGCCCGCGATTTGGTGGGCCAGTTGAGAGGCGACCCTGCCACTCGATGACCACGAATTTGATGTCTCATTAAGCGGCAGCCCATCGTTCCTTCCTTATTAGTCCAAAACGACTGCGTACTCGCGCCAGGCGGAGGTTCCGCTGCGGATCGCCAAGACGTAATCCCCAGGTGGCAAGTTGCGGAGATCGACCGCGACAGCAAGAGTCTCTGCAGCTCCATCCCATGCCGCGGTGCCTGTGGTGTTAACGACAGATTGACCGACCTGGTTTCGGAACTGCACAGAGTACAGGCCGTCCTCCACGCCAACGGGAAGCTTGATGCTGAGATCGAGCTGTGCCCGCCTCAGATGTGGGGCGAATGGCTCATTGGGCGACTGTTTTCGGTCAGACCTCTCTGCCGTTCTGTTCCGGAAGTCGAGCACCGCCTTGAGGGCTGTCGGGGGGTTTTGTGCAACAGTCTCATTTCGAGGCCGTGCGGGCGTCGCAAAGCGCCAAATGAGCCCCGTGAGCAGTAAACCCAATACGCAACATAATGCCGTTCCGCCGACGAGGCGCCGTCGTGATCTCCGCCGAATAGCGTGGTACTCGAGGAAGCAGGGTGAACATGTCGCGATGTGGTCGACGATATCCTCGGCCTCAGGGAACTTCAGATGTCGCCCCGCGATTGATTTGAGGGCTTCCGATCCGGGACAACCGAGGCGCTCTGGGTTCGGAAAGCCCGACCTGACGTATTCGGAGGCAAGCTCTAGGAGCTTCCGCTCTTCGCGGCGGGTGAACTGGTTAGGCGGCGCCCTTCTCGTTCATCATTCCGGATCCTTACATTTTCGTCGCTTCGCCTGGTTCTCAAGGAGCGTCTCGTAGGCCTTCTGAACGCCGTAGTAAAACCTTGATTTTGCTTGCTCTACCGTGATTCCTGCGAGCCGCGCAGTCTCTTTCCAGGAAAACCCTAGCGTGCGGAAGTTGAGCATGTGCTTTATCTGGTGAGGAAGATAGGAAACGAGGAAGTCCAGAGCCAACTTCGTTTCCATCGCCGCAACCCAATCCGGCGCTCTGGGCTGGTGGTTTTCCTCGAGTTCGTAAAGGAGACCCTCGTACGCCAACCGACTGTCTCTCAAGAGTTGGGAGCGCACGCAGTGGTGGAACGCCGTAATCAAGTATCCGCTTAGGTTGCGTTCCACTTCCGGCTCGTCGCGAAGCCGAGCAGACACCTCCATCGCGACTTGCTCCAGAAGTTCTGCGGCGCGCGCGCCATCGTGTAACTCGATTTCAACGTGTCGATATGCCCACGGCCAAAGCTTCCGCGAGGCTTCGAGGAGGCGTGCATCAAGTGGACTGCCGCGCCTATCCTGCGGCCGGATCCAGAATTCTGGTATCCGGTCGGAGCCTCGGTCCCGTTTCCTCCGCTGTGCCTCTCCCATCGCTTTGGCCCGTGCGAACAGTCGTCGGCAGAGGGTTGAACATGGATGAAATCGAACGCGAGCATCCCCTCTACTTAAATAAGCCATGGGCATGGCAAAAAGTCAGAAAGATTTTGCGAGATTTAGCTCTCCAAAGCGTTTATCGGGCGAGATTTCGTACGGTCTAGTACGATTTATCGCCTGTAAACCAAGAAGCCGATGCCGGCTAAGGACACCCTCGCAACCAAACAGCACACAGCAACCCGGCGAGCGAGAAGGTCCAAGCAGCGATCACGGTCACCGTTTCGAGACCGACCTGAAGTCCCCCACGGAGATAGTCGTGAAATTATGACAAGCTGCTTTCCGATCCGGCGACGGACATCTCTGTTCATCAAACGGCGGTGGTGAGTGTGATCAATTTCATGGTTCCAGGCAGATCCAAGTCTGACTTTCCTGGCCGCGAACTGCTTATTTCAGTAGAGAGCCAATCTGGCGAATGTCGAAACTCGGCGGCGGTTCGAGGGGGCATCAAGCACTACAAGGCAGCACCAGAGCGGGCGGGGAACAATATGAAGGCAGGCCGGAGGAAAGGCCGGAAGGTTGGCAAGCCCAGGGGGAAAACTTGCCGCTGGACTGCGGAGTTGGATGAGGTTCTAAAGACCGCCTGGGCTCGTGGAGGTCTGCGCGCCGCGCGGCGGGCTATCCGTCAGCACCAACCCACGTGGTCCTGGTATTCGGTCAAGAAACGCGCGGCAGCGTTGGATTTGTGCCGGCGAAGGGCGCCGCGCTGGACGGACGCGGATGAGAACCACCTGCTCTGGTCCATCGACAGCAATGCGTCGCTGGCATTGATTGCGGAGCGGCTCGGCCGCACTGTTGCGGCTGTCCGGAAGCGGCTTCGGGATCTCGATTACACGGCAGAGAGTCTGGGCGGATTCAAAGTCAAGGATGTCGCCGACATGTTCGCGGTCCCACCTGCCAGGGTTCAATACTGGGTTGCCGAAAAGCTGCTGCTTACCAAAGGTGGCCGCATCACCGATAGTTCGGTGTCGAAGTTCCTCGCCGACCATCCGGAGAAAATTCCATTCGAGAGCCTGAGCGTGGACATGCAGAACTGGCTTCGCGAGATGGGATACCCGGACCGCACGGCCAAGCAGAAAGCGGCCGGAGCGGACAACGAATGAGGTTTAGGCGCTTCGAACAACACAGTAGCCGTCGGCAGCTGCAAGCCATTCGGAGAACGACGGGTAGGACTTCGGACGAGCTTGGGACCACTCATCATGGCACCGCTGATTGTAATGAATGAGCCGTTGGTAACGAGGGTGGTGAACGACCTCGTAGCGCAGTGCCGCGTACCATCCTTCGGACCGCGCCGCGCCGCGCCAGTTCGACTCGCCGGAACGAATGAGGCTATAGAAAAGAGATCGGATCCACAGAGGGCCAGGACCGGAAGCGGGCAGAAGACTGGGGCATCGGTCTCGCAGTTCATTCGCTACGGCTTCATGAAGGGGTTTCCCCGGTTTGGAGACAGCGTCGATCCAGAGCGCGAATGCTCGCGATTCGACCAGTGCGGTGACGGCTTGGTTGAGGCGCGACGCTTCCACCGCTCCAAGAGCATGAACAGCCCGGGCCTTCTCGGTTCCGGGACAGGCCAGGCTGCGGGTGGCAAGAACTTCCGACGTCCAGTGTTCCAGCGTCGGCCAACTGACCGGCGCCGTCTGGTGCCAATCGGCCTTGGTGCGCTCCCACGTCGTCCAGGCTTGCTCTGTGCGGAGATCCTTGTAGGCGTAGTACATCAGGGCATCAAACCAGCCCTCGGCTCTTGCCGTGGCGAATTGGTGAGCGGTGACCCATTCTTCCAAAGATTTCCAAACGGGAAGACTGTCCCTCTGTTTCCGGCTCTGGCTCTCCAAGAACCCGGGGCACCGAGACTGCAGGGCGGCGCGCACGATTTGTGGAAGCTGCTCTGCGGTTTCAGTAATGACCCGCACCCACAAAATGATCAGGTGCCATTCCGCGAATGCCGCTGCGCCATCCGCCAACTGCCGCCAAGGCACCAGGAGTGCCCCCTGCAGTGCTTCTTGTTTTCTGTCGCGCCGAACGTTGAGAACGAGGTTTGCGGTGTCTCTTTTCGCCATCCACGGCTCATTTCTGGGGGAGGCCGCTTGGACTGGTGGTCAAAGCTTTTTTACTGTACCAACTCCAGTGCTTCTGCGGAAGAGAGGAATCGACCAGCGCATAGTCGCTTGCACGACGTCGCCGCTCGTTGCAGGAGGGACGTCCGGCCAGGACAACAGGAGAACGTAAGGCGGGGTTATCAATGATTTTCAAGATCGGCGAATGCCGGGAGGTCGTGTTCTGGGTGTTGCTGCTCGGCAGTTGGCAGTTTTTGGCATCGCCAGGGAGCAAGACCGGCATCATCGGTGCCGTTGGCGCAACAGCATTCCTGGTTTACGCGTGGGCAAACCTCGATCGATTGAGAGGACTGGGCCTCGATTACGCGTGCTGGCGGTCAGCCGCCCGGGCGGACTGGGTGCTCGCCGCCGTGGCCGGCGTACTGGCCGGCATCATTGTCTTTGTGATCGGGACAGTTTCGGGACAAAACATGAGGCTAGGCGACAATTGGAAGCTCATCGCCCTCCAGGTGACGTTGGGGCCGGTGCTCGAGGAGATCGTGTTCCGTGGTTACCTGTTCGCGTTCCTGATGTGGTTGTTGAGCAAGGCAGGCATCGACGCTGGCCGGAGCCGGTTGGTCGTGGTTTTCGCGGCTGTAGTCTTTGCTCTGGTTCATCTCGCGCAGCCCGGCGTCAGTTGGCTACAATTGGCGTGCATCACCTCAACGGGAACCCTCTATGGCTGGATCAGGTGGCGCTCTGGATCGACGGCTCCCGCGGCCGTTTCACACGCGGCATACAACCTGGCCCTTTATGCGATCAGCGGTGCCGTGTTGCTCGGGGAGAAGGCCTCGCGATGAATTGTTTGTTGTCGTTCCATATTGACAGCTTAAATGTTGACATTTATGATTGTCCCTGACATGATGGAGGTGGATCTTGATTCCGGCGTTTGACCCCAGCACTGGCGCGTTGCCACCGGGAAATCATCAGGCAACGTTGGAGCAGATCGGGAAGCGTCTCGGTTTCACGCCCCGTCGTCGATGGTTGTTGAAGGGGCTTCGCGCCGCCGTCGAGGCTTTTTGGGCGGCCGGCATTCAAGAGATCTACATTGACGGCAGCTTCTGTACGGAGAAGCCGGATCCCGGTGATATCGATGGCTATTGGGTTGAGCCCGACGCAGGGCGTCTATGATCGCATCGATCCCTACTGGATCGACTTCGAGTTGGTCCTCGTTCCGCACGTTCGGAAGTGGAAGTGGCGAATGTGGGCCGACCATGGAGTTGAGTTCTTCATTCATCCGGCGATGCAGGCCAGCCCGGAAATGGGTTTCCCGGAGTTCTTTCGACAGGACCGCGACGGGCAACCTCGCGGCGTGATTCAAGTGGTGAAGGCGGCAAGACCATGATCAAGAGCGACGCGCAACGAGAACGAACGGTGGCCCAGATCGAGGGCTTTCGGCAAGCACTCGCCAAGGTGGACGAGGAGAAGCCTGGCAAGCGCTCCGCCGCGATCCGTGGGAGCTACGAGAGCATGATCCGGCAACTCGAAGATGAACTGCGCGAGTACGACCAGCTGAAGTCCGGCGAATTGACTCTGCCGCACGTCGAGCGGCTCGATCAAATCGCGCCCTTCATCGCGAAGGATCCGGATTGCCAAGGGCGTTTCGCAAACCGAATTGGCGAGGCGTTTGGGCGTGAGCAAGCAAGTGATCAGCCGGTATGAGGAGAGCGACTATCAGACTGTCGCGATCTGCCAGGCTCCAGGAGATTCTGGATGCGATTGGCATCAAGACAGCGGTTACTTTGAGCGCGTAAACGGAATTTATCAAAGACAAGAGATGTTGGCACCGACCTTCGACCAAGTTTACGACGAGCTCAATTCCGCCTTAACGTGCAACACCGCATATATTAGATTCCGGTCGGACCAGCCTCGGCCGCGACGTCACGAAGCCCGCTGACGATAAAATCCAGGCCGTTTGCGAGGAGCGTCAGGCGAAATCATCGGGCGAGCTGATTCGGATCTCGGCAGAACGGCTCGCGTGGTTTTGCCGCCGCCTTCATCGACCGCCCGACAACTGGAGAATCTCCACGGAGTTCAGCGCCGGCGCCTGGTTGCGGAAGGCCACGGTGTACCAAGGCCGTTTCTGGATACCCCGGACAGCATCGAGATAGTTCACACTGGCGTCCCGCTCTACGTAAAGAATGTGCTTCCGAAGAACCTGGGCACTATCAATTCGGTCAAGCACCTCGGCCTTGCTTGCGCCGTCGAGGTTCGGGCTGATGACCGAGTAGCCGGCGTCCGAGAAGACCTTGAGCAGGGCATCAAAACGATCCTCTCGGATCGAGTTGTCCAGGATGTAAAAGCTGGAGACACCCCGGACACGAAGTTGATCAAGCAATAGTTGTGGCACCATTGCCGCATACACGCGCGCCCAGCGATCAAAGATCTGCAGCTCAGAAGTTCGAATATACAGGAGGTCTGGCGCGAGACCACCGAGTAAGCGTAAGTCTTCGTGGCGTTCGTCGGCATTGCGAAACAAATTGATGAGGTCGGCGATCAGTGCTGTCGTGCACTCGTCGCCTGCCCCATTCGCCCTGAGCCCCTCGACGAAGAGCGGAAAGCCCGCGATGCAATCGAGCAGGTCGGCAGCCGTAGATTTACTTTTGAGGTCGACGCCAACCAGGAAAGGCTCTTGATTCATGGTTTGTCCTCTTGAACTCACTCGCCTTGTGAACCTCCATTGGAGCAGATTCCACCGGATCCGGTGCGAGGGGGCCGCCATGGATGCTCCGAAACCTGCGCGGCGCGCGATAATTGCTGCTATGGAGTCGAGTTTCAACCGCCGCGCGGACGAGTTGATTGTTGACGGCCGTTATGCCGACGCGCGGGCGCTGCTGGATGCGGCGATCCAAGAGATGCCCACTGGCTGGACTCCCAGACGGGAAGATGATCAGTTTCTGACCATCGCCTTTTGGGACCAGGAGGAGTTCCTCGCCCACAGCCACCGTGAGATTGAGATGAAGCGATTGACCAAGTCGATTGCCTGGGTGGACGGTTCGTACTCCAGGGCTTGGTATCAACTGGCCGTCGTGGCGAGCAAGGAGGGGCGGTTTGAGAATGCGCTCTTCTGTATCGATTGCGGCATCGAACTCGAGCCGGACCATCCCGAATTGTGGAATGAGAAGGGGTATTTGCTGGGCCGGCTGAAACGGCACCAAGAGGCGTTCGACTGCTACGTCCGCGCGGCCTCAGTTCGGGACTGGGCGCCGCCGTCACAGATCGCCCGGGCACTGCGCGGCCAGGGCGTCCAGCTTGTCGACCTTGACCGCCTGGACGAAGCGGAAGACGCGTTACGCCGGTCGCTGGAGTTGGAGCCGGACAGCGAGACCGCCCACAATGAACTCGGCTACATCGAGGACCTGCGGCGAAAGCGGGAGGCGGAAAAGGAAGAGATCCCCTGGTTTCTCCACTCGTTCGTGAATCCTCCCACCGATCCCCTGACAATCCGGCTGTTGGCGTTGGTCGAGGATCTGCCATCGATACCGGGACCGAAGACTGTGGGGTCGGAAAACTACTCCCGAATCTTCGATGCATTCATGAAACGTGGCTGGGCGGGCTTCGAAGAAGAGTTCGACCGTATCGTTCCGCGCGACCGTGCGGACTATGCAGACGTCAAACGCGACATGTTGTGCGAGCCCATTTTCAGCGTGAAAGCCCACCGGAACATGGCCGACGCGGTGCTCGGCAGGAAGACGGTCGACGAAATCTTCGACGAGATGGCTCGGCAGCAGGAGCAAAAGCCCCAGTAGCGGGACAGCGGACGCGATCATCGGCAGGGGTCACCGAGGCGGCAGGGTCCCCTGAAGCCATAGTGTCCCGGAAATCTCATCTCCTGGCACTGGCGCCGCAGCGTCCGGCATGCCTTCGCGCGTGGCATAGATGTCGATGTCGACGTTTTGGCGGCCGTCGTAGACGCGCATTACGGTGCCTCGAAACTTCCAGACCGGGATCGCGTCAATCTCAGATTCCTCGACGTCATTCACCGGCGCGCAGAACTGATAATCGTCCGGCAGCGGAAACGAATCCGGCTGCTGGATGTAAGCTACTCCGAACGCTTGCTCGTCGCCGAAAGTACCGCTTGTTTGTTCGGGGTTGTGTTTACGCGCCGACAAGAGGACGGCCGCCCCGGCCATCGGCACATCGCCAACTGCGGATTGCAGTGTGGTCCCGGCGGGGCACAATCCTCAGGGAATAGGCAATGCCGGCGAGTTCCACATCGACGATTGCTCCAGGGCGATATCGATCACGGTTCAGGCAGTAGAGCGGATCGAAGAAGGTCACCGCCGCATCGCCCAGCACTCCCGAAATCCGCGCTTCCAGCCCGCAGCTCACCTCGTGAACTGAGTCGATGCGTATCTTGTGTTTGCACCCCGTACCGGCGGCCGGGAAGGCACTGTGCAGGTATGCTCGCTCACCCCGCTGCCCCCGAACAACGACGAACGTCGCCCGGAGACCGGTCGCCGGCCATGCGATGACGCTCACCGTCGCGCCAACACCCCCGCCGGGAACCTGCAACTTCGGGTATTCCCGTTGTCCCACTACGGGTCCCCGAGACACCCATCCGAGGGCGTGCCCTATGCCATTCTCCAAATCTGGAAAGATGCAGCGCCAGTGATCACCGTGGCCCATAGAGTAAACCGCAGAGTAACAGAAGTGCGTCGAGCGGGTTAAACTTTGAGGTCTGCCGCCTACCAGGACTCCGACAACTTCTCGACTACGTCTTTTCTGGCCAAGACGCGGGAGCATAGTTCCCAGCGATTCTGGTCGGGGTCGATGGTTTCCTTGTAGCGGAGTTCGAAGGCGTCTCGCGCCTTCTGGCGGAGGTGGACGAACTGGTCCATCATGGTCTCCAGCCTTTCCACACTCTCGATCCAGTCGTCTTCGATGGTATCGGGCAGGCCCCCGAAGATATCGAACTTGTCCTTGAGACGGCGGGAAATTACCTGATAAACCTGTTCGTCCTGGGTATCGTGATAGACGAGATTCAGCATGTCTACGGTCCGGCGAGCCTGGCCGAAGCGTTTGATGCGTCCCAGTCGTTGCTCCAAGCGAGCGGGATTCCAGGGCAGATCGACGTTGATGAGCGTGCCGAGTGTTTGCAGGTTGAGACCCTCACACGCTGCGTCAGTCGCGATCACCAGACGAATCTCCCGGTCCTTGACGGCGGTCTTGATGCTCTCGCGCTTCACCGAGGCGAAAGAATCGCCCCGATAAATGCCGCTCTTGTCCGCTCCTGCGTAGACCCCTATCGATTCGTCCGGCAGGATGGCGGCCAGTTCCGCGGCGATCCAGCGCACGGTGTCGTAGTATTGACTGAAAACGATGCAGCCATGTTCCAGCCAGGTCTTGCCTTCGGTGCGATGTTCCTTCAAGAAGTACTTGACCGCCGCCAGTTTCGGATCGCGGGCTTCCGGCCGCGACAACTCTTCCATGATGGTCCGCAGACTGGCGACTTCCACCGACGTCAGGTCCGCCACGGTATCGGTGAATAGCTTTGCGTCCTCTTCCTCTTCGGGAACGTCGCCGTGCAGAAGCTTCTTTGCGGTGGAATAGCCGGACGCAAAGCTGGAACAAATCCGCTGGAGCAGCATGGTTCGCATGAAGCCTGCACCCTGTTTACGCAACTGCAAGGCGGCGGTGAAGGCTTCAGCGGCCTGATAAGCAAGGTCGAAAGGGTGGTTGGTGCGCAATCCCAATCCGTCAAAGCCGACTCCCGGGTAGTGGGCGCCCGCGTTCGGGACGGGGTGGACGGATACCGCCGTTGGCTCCAGCAGCCCGGCTTCCTCCAGCGTCTGGCGGTGCCGCAAAACCGTATGCCGGAGGATGGGATTGTGCTCCCTGTAGAAACCAGGGGCCAAGTGTGTCCAGCAAGACTTGCCGCTCCAGGTATCCAAGCGAACCGAATCCCTTGTCCGAGAAGAACGAACTGTCGGAGACGCCCAATTGCAGGCGCAGGCTGGCGAAGCTTGGATCCTCGCCGCCGGGAGGCAGTGGATTGCGCAGCCACTCCCAGGAGGCCGGCTCATCGGCGGGAATCTCGCTGCCGCGTACGACGGGGAGGGCGCGGCGGCAATCGGTCCAGTTGCTGAGCGGCGGGCGACCCAAAACGAAATCCGTCCCGGAATTCAAAATACTCATCAGGTCCCAAACCTCGGAAACCTGCGTCTGGATAGGCGTTGCAGTACCCAGCAGGATGTGTTTGGCGCGCGGACCCAGGTGAAGCATGAAGTCCAACAGGTTGTTGGGCTCGTCTTTTCTCGCGCCGAGTCCGCCACGCCGGCGAGCTTTGTGGGCTTCATCGAGGATCACAGTTCCGTACCGACGCTCGAGGAGGTGTCCGCACTCTTCAGAATCGTGGAAGATCAGTCCGGTGGAGACGATGGCGATGCGGAAGGGGCAGCGCGCGATGTCCTCGGGACCCCGGGTTTTGATGATGTGTCCGTGGTGGTCCTGCCAGACCTTCTTGTTGGAAATCCACACCGCGCTGGGGACACCGAGCCTGTCTTTGAGTTCCACCTGCCACTGAAAGGTGAGCGTGGAGGGACAGAGGATGAGCACGGGGCCATCATCGAGCAGAGCCGCAAGCATGGCACTGGCGGCCAGCGATAGCGTTTTGCCGACGCCCACTTCGTCCGCCAACAGCAGCCGGGCTTTTCCATAGATTTCGCGATGTTTCAGGAAGATGGTGACGAAAGAACGCTGCCAGGGTTGAAGCTGTTCGCCGCCGCGATAGATGGGACTCTCGGCGAGTGCGGCGGCCGGGAGTTCGGCCTGACTCACATCAGGAAAGGCGACTTCCACGCGGTCGGCGACTCGCTTGATTTCTTCGAGGATGGCGTCAGGTAGCGGGAATGAGTCCTTCCAGAGAGCCTCGAACTCTTGTTCGACCCACTTCACGCCCTCTGGAGAAGTGTCCTCCCAGAGAATCTCGTAGTTATTGGCGAAGGCATTCTTGGTTTCGTTGATTGAGCCAAGGAAGCAGGTCTTGGTGCCGTCCGCGGCCTCGATGACGCCGGCTTTGCCGTGGACGAATACCTGATCTTTGGGGACCACGCGGATCTGGACCCGGCCACTGCTGAGTAGATCATAGAGCCGGCGATACCGCTCGCGATGGAGCAGTGCCTCGACTTCGGCTGGCGCCTGGTTCCAGCGCTCCTTGAGCGCGGTCTCGCGGACGTGCTTCGAGACGGTGACATCGGCGGCGTCCAGTTCGCTATTGCAGACGATGCGGACCTCCGGAATGCCGGCAATCTCTTCGCCGACGAGCTCGAAGATTGAGCTGCGGAAATAGCCGGCGATGCGGATATAGGACCTGGCGCCCCGGAGACGCTGGCTGAGAAAGGCATGGTCGAGGCGCCGGCGGCGCGAGGAGAAGCGGCTGATTTCCGCGCCTTGCAGTCGTCTCCTTTGGCTAACCCAGTCGTTGGTTCTTCACGAGCTCGCGTAGAACGCGCGCGGCGCTGGCCTCCTCGGGCCGAAGCGTTTCCAGCTTCTTGGCGAGGTAGTCGGTCAGCGCGACTACGAGGTCCCGCTGAGTCTCGGGTCGGAGTAGTAGTCGGGGATGTTGAGCGTGAGGTGGGCGAGCACTTCGCCACCGTCCACGTTCTTCACCAATTCCATGACGGCGTAGAGGACGGCCCGCAGCACCGACTGGTAGAGCTCGGAGCCTTCGGACATCTCGGTCCGGCCGAACTCGACGGCGCTCTTGAGCCGCGCATCGTTGGCCTTCTGGCTGGCCATGAGGGCCCGGAAATCGCGCACCTTGAACGCCTTGGCGAAGTTCTGGTAGTTGTCGAGTGTCTTGGCCCGCGGGCCTCCATGTCGAGCATCTTCAGGTAGAAGCGCTCGGCGGCGGTGAGGCGGTCCCAGTGCGCCTTCGCGATGCCGCTGGGGGACGAGGCATTGGTTGGCGGTGTCGACGGCGAAGGCGATGAGGCCGTCCACGAACGTGGTCTCGCCTTTGACCCGGGGCGCATCGCCTCGGCCGTCATGTCGCGGCCGTCGATGACCGCGTAACGGGTGAGGACGCGCAGTGCGGCGGCGTAACCGGCCATCTGGATGTCGGCGTCCTCGAAGACATTCTCGTCGCGGTAGAGACCCTTTGCCTCTTGGTTGAGACCGGTGAGCGCTGCGACCTGCTCCTCGACCTCTTCCTGAATCTCCCAAGCGAGGTCGTCGCGGGTGGTCTTCCGAGGACCCGAGCGCTTGCGGACAGACGAGCAGGACGGTGCCCTTGACGTAGCTTCCCTCGCGCAACGCGCTGTCCGTTTCCGTGACCACGTACCAGGCAGCGGTGACCTGCAGGCCAGAGGCCCACACGATGTTCGCCATGTCCGCCCAGATGGCGCCGGACTGGTGGGTGAACATGATGACCTGGATGCCGTTGTCCGGCATGACTCTGGTCATCCGCTTGTAGGCGGCCACCATGCCGCGGCGGAAGTCCTCGTCCTCACCCTTGATGGCAAGAGAGCGGCGGCTGTCCCAGACCCAGTCGGCGAACTCCGGCGGCGGGTTCTTGCGCAGCCAAGCGATGAAGAACTCGAGGATCTCCTCGTACTTGACCGCGTCGCCGTAAGGCGGATCGGTGACGTAGATGTCGTTGTTACGTGCGAGCTCATCGGCTGGCATGGACGCGACGACCGTCTGAGCATCGCTTGGCGAAGCGGAATAGCTCTTGTAATGGCCTGCAAGCAAGAAGGCCTGGCAAGTACTGCAGACGCTCGGCACCGTAGTTGAAGAGTGTGTTCAGCGCTTGGTTGTAGAAACGTCTGCTGTTACCGCGCCGCCACCGCCAGCTCGTTGATGCCATACGACTGAGCGCGAGTTTGCATGTTGAGTGAGCTGCGTAGTCCAAGATTCAGGACAGGCATGCGCTGCAGTGCTGCAGTTCGCTGACATGAGCCGCGCAATTAGCAACTGGCGCGGGTTGAACAGATGGTGCCAGTGCGTCCATCCACGCGCTCGAATCAGGTCGAGCCCTTGATACCGTGGTGGCCCGCCTCCTCGATCCGCATGTCGGGCACCCAGCCCTTGCCTGCCATTCGACGAGATGTTCTGCGACGAACTGCCTCGACGATGTGCTCGCGCTCAAGGTCGTCCTCGTGACGGCGCGGAACTCATATTCGTCGCCTTTGCCCTTCTTCTTCGGCCGCATCCACTGAACGCAGTAGAGGCGCTCTTGGAAGATGTCGTCGGGGCGTGGCTTGAAATCGTGCTTCTCCCATAGCCGCAGGCGGTTGCCGATTGTCCCGTCGGGCTTCTGGTAGTCACCACGCAGCGTCGAGATTTTGGTCCTGTAGCTCACGCCATCGACCTGTGAATCAGATACGCTTCGCCGAACTTGCCCTCGCGGCCGACGGTGCCTGTTCGGCGGCCTTCAGCTCTTCTCGCGTGACGCCGGAGCGGATCGCGAATCTCGTAGCGCTTGTTGACCGGGTCGGGCACCAGCTCGGCGATGACGCGGTAGCCTTTGCTCACGACTCGGTCGGCAGCAGAGGCACCATCCAGCCGGTCTGCGGGCACCGCGCTTCCACACAATAGAGAAAGACCTTGGCGCGCCAGCCTTGCCGTCGGTCTCGACACCGAGCTGGTCGATCTCTGCCTGCACGCGCGCACCAGTTCCTGCTGGTCCTGTCGCAAGCTTCTCGCGGCTCTCCGCGGAGCCGCCGACGATGTTGAAGCGCCCCAGGTGAGCATGCAGGCCACCGGGTTGAGGTCGGAGGCATAGACGTCGCAGCCGAGCCGCGCCGCCTCGAAGGGAATCTGGCCCGAGCCGCAGAAGGTGTCCGCCACGCGCGGCCGGTGGCCGAAGCGCATGATGCCGAGCTGCTCGACCAGTTCCGGAATGATTGGGCGTTCGTGCCGAGATGAGCGTTGACCGCTCCCAGATATGGTCGTGGACGGTGTCCATGACCTCCTCGGGGCGCTGCGCCTGGTCCACGCGCTCGCGGTAGGGCGCTTGGGTAGCATCTGCGCCTCCAGGCGGCGGCGCTCCAGTTCGGTGAGGTCCTCGCGCCAGGCGACCTTCACCTTGTCGTAATCGGGCTTCGACCAGTCCACCGGCGCGGAGCGGCAGAACGCCCTGCGGCTCCACGGTGAAGTAGTCGGTGATGCGGGCGATGGAGAGCGTGCCGAGGATCTCCTTCGGCTTCGGGCGACGCTTCCAGCGGACGACGAAAGATTCGTCGTCCATCGCCATGAGCTTCTCGAAGATCTCGAGGTCGCGCGCCGGATCGCCGGTGGCCGGCAGCAGACAGCCGAGGATACAGGCCTTGTTGAGGATGAGCGGCTTGCGGCCCTTCCAGTAGCTGCCGAGAGCGGTGAGCGTCTTGCCGCTGCACCGCCATCTGCTCCTTGTAGGCCTCGGCAGAGAGCTTCTGCACCGGCAGCAGCCGTTCGATGAGCGCGGGCGCGTCCTTGAGAGAAAAAGGAGTGACGGGTGTGCTCATTGGTTGGTCTCGAACAATGGCAGGTGAAGAGATCACTCTCGACCGGGCGGCGGCGCTTGCGGTTCGCGGGAGGCTTCTCGCCGTCGGACAGCGCGAAGAACAGCGCGCGGCGCCAGCCGCGCTGCGTGTCCTCGGGCAGGCCGCCTCGGCCACTGTCATGGAGAACAGCCACCAGCGCTCCTCGGGGCGGAGCGCCGCCCACTTGCTGCAGATGACCGGAATCTGGTCGGCGTTCGCGGTCTCGGCGGCCCAGGCCAGGACACAGAGCTCCTTGCCGAGCAGCCGGTCCACGAGATTGGTGCCAGTGTGCCAGCGGCCGGTCGGACTTTGGCCGCCTTCAGCCGGTCGTTGAACTCGCGGCGCGCAATGTCGGCGATGCCCGACCAGACGGCACGCGGCAGGATGACCCGTTCCTCGTCGCGCGGAATGCCGCCTTCCTGGCCGCGATAGCCGTAGTCCTCGACGATGCGCACGGGCTCCGTCTTGCGCAGCCGGGATCTCGACGCGGAAGACATGCGCGCCGAACTTGTCGGGCGCGCCGAAATCCACGGTCTTGGATCTGACTCGCTCATTGCTCCACGTCGCCTGGCTGCAGCTCGAAGCCGAGCTTCTCCGCGAATTCCTTGAGGTCGTGCCCGGAGGCGAAGTGAGCCTTGCGGAAGGTCATCGTGACGGGCGTCGTCGGCGCGAACTTCTCCAGCACCGTCTTCAGGATCGCTTCGATGAAGGCCGCGTCGACCTCGATCTCGCCGACCATGACCTGCGACGGCCTGCGCGCCCTTGCCGACGGTGAGCGTGACGTTCTCGAACGTTGACGGATTTGTCGGCGGCCTGCTTCAGCCCCTCGAAGGTCTTGCGCGCGCGAGTCGAGCTTGCGGCCGGTGCGGGAGACGAGTCGGCCCGGCTTCACGTCGTCGATCTGCACGCCCTTCTTGCCCTTGGCCGGGAAGCGGAACTCCGCCTTTGGCTTCGAGCCCGGCGGCTTCGGCGAAGGCGCGGAGGAGCACCTCGCCGTCGCCGATCTCGATCGGGCTTGTCGTAGGGAGTGCCCTCGCGGGGTTCGCAGCCGTCGAGCGTGTACCGGATGTTGCCCCGGTGGGGCGACGAACAGTTCGACGGTCCGCTTGCCGCCCTTTTCGGTGCAGCAGGTTGCGCAGCACGAGCTTGTTCGACCAGGTGACGACGTCGCCGGTCTCGTACTGGCCGGACGGGTCCACCACGAGGAAGTTCACGCGGAGCGCGCTTGGTGGTCAGGGTCTGGTCTTTGAGCTGCGGGCTGGAGTCGGTGACGGGCGCGTCCTCCGCGTAGTGGATGCGCGGCGCCGGGCCGGCATTCTGCGGATTGACGCGCAAGCGGACCTTGCCCGCATCGTCGGGCTCGGACTCAGGGATGACCTGGACGGAAGTCGTCTTCTTCTTCGGGCTTCTTGGTGACGTAGCCGTTGCCGAGGTCCTCCCACAGGCCGCGGTTGCAGGCGATGGACTTGAGTGTGTCGAGGCCCTTGGGCGGGAGCCACGGCATGCCGGCCTGCTCGGCGTAGCGGTCGACGACATCGGACCAACGGGCCTCGTCCTGGTTCTCGGGCCAGAGCAGGTCCTGCGCCTTGTCGCGGATCGGGTCGAACTCCTTCTCCACGTCGAGGTAGAGCTTCAAGCGGGTCCGAGGTCAGGGTCTTCTCGATCTGCGTCCTCGCCATTGAAGGGCTTGGTGGCGTCGCGCGTCATGTCGAGCGGCTTGGTGCGCAAGCTGCGGCCGGCTTGCCGGCGCGCTGGATGGGGAAGAGGACCTTGTCGAAGAGGTTGAGGACGGTGGCGTTGAAATCCTGCTCGTAGGTTTGCTGCTTGCGCTCCAGGTCGTCGCGCTGCGGGTGGCCCTTGGGGATGCGTCCGTCGGCCTTCTGCGCGGCATAGAGCTGGCGGGCGGCCTTCTCGACGCTGCCCATCGCGGTTTTGTCACCGGTCAGCACGCAAAGATTGTTCTTCTGGCTGAGCCCGTCGAAGAACTTCTGCACTTCCTCCGGCGGGATCTTGGAATCGGGGCTGACGATGAGGAGCACGCGACCTCTGCCGGACGCGGTCGGCGACGTCTTCAAGCTTGGGGAGGGGCAGCACCTCTTCGTAGGCGGTCTTGCGGCACGGGCTTGAACATTCGCGCGAGGCGGTGGCGGATGAGATCGTCGACCTGATTCTCGGGGGCATCGTGCGCCAGGCTCTGCAGGAGCTTGGTGAGGTTCTCCTGGCGGTCGAAGTAGTAGCGGCCCTCCGGGGTGTGGTGAATGTACCAGGCCGACCTTTTCGAGCTCGTCGAATGCGGCGAGGAACTCGGACGGCTCGCGCAGCGGGGACACCAGGCACTCGACCATCTCCTCGCGGGTGAGTCCCTTTACGGCGTTGACGGCGGTGGAGAGGCTGGCGGTGAACAGCAGCGAGCCGACCTGAGTCGCGGCTTCCTTGCCGGTCTTGAGGTCGATGACCTGGGCGTGGGCCGAGGCTTGCCGTCCCACAGGTCCTTCGCGATGACGTCGCGCATGCCGGAGATTTCGGTGAGCTTGTCGCGGACCTCTGGATGGAGAGGTCGAAATGCTGCGGGCCGATGAGGAAGACGTCGTTGGCCTTGCGCTCCCAGACGGAGCGCAGCAGGCGCGACACCAATTCGATCAGGCCGCGCGTCTGCTTGAACTGCTCGTTCTCCTTGAAGAGGGCGATGACATTCTTGAGGCGCGGGTGGAACGGGATAGGTGGCGGCGATCTCGTCGGCGATGGCTTCGGCGCCACGATTGGCGACTTTGGACTTGCTGGCCTCTTCCAGCTTTCTTGCCGTAGGCGGCGGCGATGTCGCTCGATTTCGGCCTTGTCGGGAAGCGATTTGAAAAGGCGCTTGCGCAGGATGTCGTAGATCTCGTTGGCGGCGAGGTCGACCGGCGTGATGTTGCGCTCCTGGCGGCCCAGCTCCTGCGCGCGCATCGTCGAGGGCGCGGTTGATGAGCCTGGCGCCGGTGTCGTATGCGGCCGCCAGGTCGGAGACGACGACGCAGACGTTGCTTCTTCTTGCCGGCGGCGGTCAGTAGGTTCGCGAAGGCGCGGGTGGCGATATCGGCGACCGTGCCGTTGCCGACCTTCTGGGTATCCAGGTAGTGGAAGTAGGGCGGCATCTCGTCGAGAAGGATGAGGATGGGCTCGTCGCCGTCGAAGAGTTTGAGCCAGTCCTTTTCGTCCGGGGCCTTGGGACCGCTGGTCCAGAACGCCTTGAACTGCTCGCCCTTGCCGAGTTGGTCGGCGATCTCGCCCCAGAAGAAATGGTCCGGGTTGTTGCGCCCGTTGAACGCGGCGATGTTTGCGCTACTCGAACGCATGAAGCGTAGAGCGATCCTGCCGCAGTATGTCTTGCGAAGTTCTGGGTGTTTGGCGAGCAGGCCGAAGCCGACGAGCAAATGGGTCTTGCCGCCGCCCATCGCCTGCTTGAGGTGGAAGACGGCCTGTGCGAGATGCTCCGGCGAGGCGCGCGATGCCCTCGCTGATGAGGTCCTGCATGCCCTGCGTGATCTAGGTCTTCTCGAAGAACGCGGTGCCGTCGCCCTCGGCGTTGATCAACTCGTCGAGTTGCTCGATCTGGTCGCTGAGCTTGATGGAAAGCGCGTTCGGCTGGAGCTGGCAGGCATCTCGGACGGTTTTCAAGTCTGTTCTCCACGAATGTACTAGCGTAGCGCAGTGCTTCGGCACCAGTGACGGCGTCGGGAATCGAGATTAATTCCATTCGGAGTCCGTTACGGCGCCGCCGCCGCTCGCGAACATTTGGCCCACGTTGCGCCTGTGCGCATCGTGAAAAGGGCGACCAGACCGTTGCAACTAGACCTCTTCTTCGCTCTGCTTTTCTTGTTTTCTTCGGGTCCGGCCCATTTCTTCGATTTTGCTTGCTACAACCAGAACCCGGTGGATGTCGATAGCGGGAATCGAATCGTTGTGGCCCAGATAGTCGGCCAGGTACTGAGGTGCCGTCGTCATGACACCTTGTCTGGCGCACACTACATAGGCCACCGACTCGGCTTCGAACTCCTTCACGTCGCGTTTCTCGCTGCGGCGGTCCGGCCACTTGCGTTTTGGGTGACCGCACACGTGGCCAAGGTAGATGTGCGCGAGTTCATGGACGAGCGTGCAGTAGGCCTCCAATCGCTTCTGATTCTTGTTGTAGGTGACTTCGAATTCCGGCAACTGTTTGGCGCCGGGGGCGACCGTGCAACGAGCCAACCCGGCGCTGGTGACCTGCATGTCTCTCGCGATGACCTGAATACGATCCTTTGAGCAGTTCCCGACCGTGTTGTCCCACACCGTTGCATCGAGTTCGCCTTTCGCATCGAACGGATTCATCAGGTCGGGCGGCGCCGGCTTGCCTTCCGTGTCGGCGATGTCGAATACGAACATCACCGGCCCGAAGGGCCTCAGCATCACCAGTGGGCGGGCATCCGGCTTTACGCGGCGTTCGAACTCCTTCATCCAATCGGACGGCGTCGCAACGTAGCCGACCGTGGGCCGCTGAACCCGGACCAAGAAACCGTTGTAAGCCGAGTATCGGCGGAAGCGGGAGACATAATCGAGAAGTTCCCGGTACACCTGGCTGCTATGGTGGGAGACCGTGGCCCGGAACAAATCGTCGAGAAGGCGGCTTTCATCCACCGGCGGTGTCGCTGCGGCGGGGGCTTCCAAAGCCTTCCTCAACAGATCGGTCTCATCCTGTTTACCGGCGCCGCCAGTTTCCGCTTGGGCGTTCGAGACACTTGTCACAAGCAGGGCGTTGCTGGTCCGTCTAACGCAGTGGCCAAGCGAGTGTGCGAACGCAAGATGCGCATCAAAGTCTCCCGCAGGCAGGGAGGAGTTGCCGCGGAGTTGACAGGCGTAGGTCGCCCATTCATCGATAAGAATTAGGCACGGCGAAAACCGCTGAAAGAGGAACAACAGAGATCCACCAGGGCTGGTTGACTTCTCATCGGCTTCCTGAATCATCTCGTAGCCGTCCCTGCCGCCTAACTGCCAGGCCAGTTCGCCCCAGAGCGTCCTCACCACTGTTCCATCTGGCTTCTCGTGTACATCTGCGGGCGAAATCCGGTCCCCTACCAAGACAGCCCGATGCACTCTCGGGAGTTGTGATACACCGGCGCTGTGAGCCACCGGTTCTATCCCGTGCAACTGGTCGGCGGGAAGGCCGCAGAGCAGGTGGTAAAGCGCCATCATCGAATGCGTCTTGCCAGCGCCTGCATTCATCCGCAGTTCGACGACGGGGTCACCACCTTGACTTGTAATACGCAATAGGGCGTTGGAGAGCAGCTTGCGAAGGCCGTCTGTGATGACGGTCTCATCGAAGAACTCGATGGCCTCTCGGTACTCGGAGGAGCCCTTATCCAGAAGCACTTGGCAAAGGTCGGCGCCGGATTTTGGCCCCCCGGATTGGCTGGAAGCAGAGTCTGGACGAGGCGTCACCACCTCACCACCCACGGGGAGGACAGATGCGGGCGAAACCTCTGCGTCGTGTCAAGGTGCGTGCTCGTCACAAAGCCGCCTCAGATGGGCCGGGGTGACTCTCCGCAGCCACGCAGTGTCGTGCCGCCGGCATCACAGGTCGCGTCTATTCTCCTCTCGGCTTTCGAGGATTTAGAACAAAAGCTCATGGTATTACTTTGTGCAGCTGGGTGCCGAGCCTATCGAGCAACATGAGCAACTTGGCGGCTGGCCCGATGGCCTGCAAGCCAACCCGTCTTTCGGGTGGGCGTGGGGGGAGCGGCCCGCTTCATCGTGATAGCATTGCCTTTCGTCCATGCGGTGCTGGTTGCTAAACCAGAACAAAATGCTCCCACAATCGTCGCGTCGAGACAAACCTTGAAAAGTCAGCGCATGGAAGCTGAATTGGCCGCGATCAGCCAATTAGTGACAGGAGAAACTCCGTGAAAGTCTCGACCATCCTCGACCACATCGACAGCGGGCACATGGCCTTGCCCGAGTTCCAGCGCGGATATGTCTGGAACCGCGATCAGGTGCGCGGGCTGTTCGATTCGCTGTATCGGCGGCATCCGGTCGGCGGACTGCTGGTGTGGGCGACGGAGTCGAAGACGGCGACCCATCGCGGCGACGGGCCGCTCGCGGCTGGCATCGTGAAACTTCTGCTCGACGGCCAGCAGCGCATGACCTCGCTTTATGGCGTCGTGCGCGGCAAGCCGCCGAAATTCTTCGACGGCAACGCCCCGGCGTTCACCGGGCTCCGGTTCCACCTCGAGACCGAGACGTTCGCTTTCTACCAGCCGATGAAGATGCAGGGCGATCCGCTGTGGATCGATGTGACCGAGTTGATGCAGAAGGGCAACGCGGGCCTGGGCGAGTTTGTCGCCCGGCTCAGCCAGGATACTGCCTTGGTGGCGAAACTCGGCGAATACGTGGGACGCCTGAGCCGGCTGCTCGGCATCGTCGACATCGACCTGCACATCGAGGAGGTCACGGGCGCGGACAAGTCGCTCGACGTGGTGGTCGACATCTTCAACCAGGTAAACAGCGGCGGCACCAAGCTCTCCAAGGGCGACCTGGCGCTGGCTAAGATCTGCGCCGAATGGCCGGATGCGCGTGACGAAATGAAGCCAAGTCCCTTAAGGGCTGGGCGGCGAACGGCTACCACTTCAATCTCGACTGGCTGCTGCGGTCCGTGAACACGGTGCTCACCGGCGAGGCGAAATTCAGCTTCCTGCACGACAAGACCGCGGAGGAGGTCCAGGACGGACTGAAGCGGGCGGTCAACCGCATCGACACATGCCTAAACCTGATCGGCGGGCGCCTCGGCCTGGACCACGACCAGGTGCTCTTCGGCCGCTTCGCGATGCCGGTCATGGTCCGCTACCTCGATCAGCGCTCGGGATCGCTCGACGCCAAGGAGCGGGACAAGCTGCTCTTCTGGTTCGCTCAGGCGGGCATGTGGGGGCGCTTCTCCGGTTCCACCGAGTCGTATATCGACCACAGGACGGACCTGTAGCGTGTCCTGCTGAAAACACGCATCTTGGAGAGACTTTCGGGGGCTATTCGGGTGGAGGTCTCCGGTTTGAATCGTCTCTGCCTGTCCAAGTCATGTCAGCGCCAGGGTAAGTTGTTCGGCCACCGGGATCAGAGGCGGGGTGCCCATAGGGTTGTCGATCCAGTGGGTCAAGTCGCGGTAAGTGAACAGGTTCAGGCGCAGCATCGAGGCCAGATTGGACAGACGACCAGTGGGCCTGGGAGAGGTGGTGCAGCCACTTCAGCAGCAGCAGGGCGATCAAGGCTGTCCAAATCTGGATGCGGAGGGCGTTTTCACTGGTGCCGACGAAGGTCTTCACGGTCAGATTTTGTTTGAGGGCTTTGAAGAACAGTTCGATTTGCCAGCGCTCTTTGTAGATGGCGGCGATGGTGGTGGCGCCGAACTCCAGCAGGTTGGTGAGCAGGACGATCTCGCGCTCGTTTTCGGCATCCCAAACCACCGATGCGGCGCAGCAGACCAGGACAGTCGGCCTGGGCTTGGACGCCGGTGAGGCGGATGAGTTGGTCGGCGCGGATGTTGCGGTTCTGCGGGACCTCGCATTCCTCGACCACTTCAAAGGCGGCGTTCTCCTTCAGGCGGGTGACGAAGAAAACGCCGGCCATGCTCCAGCGGCCGAACAGGGCGTAGTCGATATAGCCGCGATCCATGGCCACAATCGAGCCGGGATTCAAACGGAAAGAGTCGGCCAGTTTGACGTCGCTGCGTTTGGCTTCGGTGAGCAGCACGTAGGCCGGCAGGTAGTCGTCATGGTCCAGCAGGACGTGGGCCTTGACGCCGCCCTTGGCGCGGCGGAACTTGGCCCAGGGAAACAGCGTGAGGCAGAGCGAGATGGTGGTCGAGTCCAGGCTGAGGAGTTTGTTCTTGAAGCGGAACTTGTGTTGGCGGGCACCCAGGCCTTGTTGCCCGCGGAATCGTGCCAGCGCGGTAAAGAACAGTTCCTCGAACAGTGCTGCGGGACGGTGTTCGTTGGCATAGGACAGGGTGGAGCGGCACGGCGCCTTGGCGATTCCCACATGCACCAAGCGCCCCAGACAGCAGCCCAGGCCGTTGCAGATCTCGCGCAGCGAATCGGCGCGTCCGAGTTGACAGAACAGCATGGAGACGAACTGGGTCCAGCAGGTAAAGCCCTTGGCGGCACGCTCGGCGGCGTGCTTCTTTACCAGTGCGGCGAACTCGGTACGGGGAAAGTGCTGGAGCAGTTGAGGACCTCGCCGCCCTCGAGGGCATTGATGGCGGGCTGGACAAACTACTGGAGCAGCTCCGCCTCTGGCATGGTGGCTTGCGGGCCGAGCCTGGCCACTTCACTGGCTGGAGCCTCGGAGCTCGCTTCTATCCGGTGCTGTATCTGCTCACGCGCATGGGCGAGTCGAAGGACTGGGGCACTGGGCTGCCGCTCAAGAGCAGCCTGCTCGGCAAGATGAACAAACTGGAAGTGCACCACATCTTTCCGAAGGCTCAGCTCTACAAGCTCAAGCACAAGCGCCCGGAGGTGAATGCGCTCGCCAACTTCTGCTTTCAGACCAAGCAGACCAACCTGGAGATCAGCGACCGCTTGCCGGAGGAGTATTTCCCCGTGTTCGAGGCCCGGCATCCTGGGGGCCTCGCTTCTCAGTGGATTCCCGCCGACCCCAAGCTCTGGAAGTTGGAGAACTATCACGAGTTCCTCGAAGAGCGGCGGAAGCTTCTCGCCGCCGAGACCAATCGGTGCATGGAGGATCTTCTCCATGGTGATGTGCGCTGGCTCGCTTGGGCTGCCAAGCCGGCAGAGGCGCCCGTCGTTCTTGTGGGTGGCATCACCAGCGAAGCCGAGGAGGAGGAGCTTGAGATTTTGAACGACTGGGTGGAGGCGCAGGGATTGCCGCGCGGCGTGCTGGCCTTCGACTTCGCAGACCAAGTGAGCGGCGAGCAAAAGGCAGTGTTCGATCTGGCTTGGCCCAATGGCATTCAGGAAGAACTGAGCCAACCGGTGGCGGTGCTGCTTAACGAGAACTCGGAAACACTGGCGCTCGCGAGCCGCGCCGGATTCCGGTGTTTCACAGCCGCTCAGGACTTCAAGGACTACGTAGAAAAGGAAATTCTGGCGGACGAAGGCCCGGGTGTCCCTGCAGCCGCGACAGGCACCAACTTACCACCGGTCTTGGCGCTGTAGACGTGGTTGAGTACTATCTCATATTTCTTCTTAATCGTTGAGTGTTCTGGGTACACAGCCGCCAGAACCGATCCTCTGACAGCACTACGACTTCATGCCCATCCTCACTTTCGCGCTGGACATCGAGGAGCTTTTGTCCCATCTCAACGGCTTTGTAATGCGGTGAGGATAGCAGACACGCCAGTTGCCGCACCCGCGCCGCACTTCGGCCGGTACCGCCGGAGACTGGAAGGCCGCTCTCGCGTTGGTGGGCAGCCCGTCGGCGTTCTTACAGCGCTTCCCCGCTTTACCTATAGATAGCGTCGTCATATAGAGGCTGCGTGCTATTCTTCACGTTTGATTGGGCTGATATGGATTTCGGGTCCCGCTACCTTTTTACGGCTCCGTGGGAGCCAGTGCTCGTCCGGAGGGGCGATGCATTGGGGCTACGAGCACTCGCCGATCAATTCGCCGATGCCGTGGCACCCCAACTGAGCAACCGGGTCAACGACGGGCGGTGGGTTACGATTTTGGCGTGGTGTCTGGTTCGTTCACATGAGGTGTTCCACGCAAGCGGCGGGCGTGGTGTGCTTACGAGGGCCGAGGCGGGTAACCGCTATGCTTGGCTGCGTCCTCTTGAACTGATGTGGGTCGCCCGCACGATCGGCTTGGCGAGCGAGGACTGGCAGGAACGCTCGCTCGCCGGCCAGCGCCGGATCTCACCTTGGTACCAGGCTGGTAAGGTCTTCACGAATCGTTTCGGAATGACGGAAGACCAGTTCCGATCCTATCGGCAGACTGGCATGTACGGCGGTTACCGCCTGGCATTTCGCAAATGGCCTGGTCTGACCCTGCGCGGCGACGGATGGACGCCCGGGCTGAAAACCACGGAACTAGCGAAGTGGCTCGCTAAGAGACTCGGCGCCGCGCAACCGTTCCAAGGAGATGGTGACGAGGACAGCCTGTCCACGCGGAGCGCCAAGCTCAATCGCGGCAAAGAGGACCTGTGGTGGTTCCGGCAATGGGAAACTTTCGATCACAAATCCAAGAACTTCGACGAGAACACGCTACCTCGCAGGAAATCCGACTATTCGGAGCTGCGGGAGGCCCCCATTCTGAAGCCTCTGATATTCGGAGACGATCCGCAAGGAAAGGTACGGCTTGCGGTGGCGAGGGAGGTTGCGAAGGCTAAAGCCACGAGTCACGCCGAGATCTGCGAACACCTTGCCCGCGCATTCGGCAATTCTCCCACCATTACCCTACTTCCGCATTTTTCTCGCCTTGCCGACGCAGGCATGGCGGCCATGGACCTGGTGGCGGAGGCGCTATCCAAGGACAGCCGTATTGCGCTCGCCGATATTGCTGCGCTCCCCCCAGCGAAGCCAATCTGTGCGGAGTTGGCGGCGGCGGCGAAGGAGTGGACGAAACGCGCCGAAATGCAACTCCGCCATATCGATACAGCGCACCATTTCGCGCTCGCTTTTCCAAGCGCGCAGCCCATGGCATGCTTGAGCGCACTGCTCCAACATCATGAGGCCCACGGTGGCGGTCTGCGCTGGTTTGTCCTCCGCAATGGTCGTGTGGAGCCGCGTACGCCGTCGCGCACCGGATCTTCAGGCTACCGCTTCCGCCTTTGGTCACTGTGCAGACTCGCCGCACAGTGCGGCATCCTGCACGACATGCCGGCAGCTTTGCGCGCTAACGACGAGGCGGACGAGGCCGAGACGTTCGGGGGCGCAGATGAGTAGTTCCGAATTCAATTGGGAATCTCTGCTCTGTACCGATGCCGCGGGGCGCTCTTTGAAAGCGGGGCTGTTCACCACCTATGATCGAGCCGATGGGCGCCTGCTTGCGGAGCACCTTTTGCCAGTGCTGCTCCACCTGGGCCGCGAACCACAGGGCGAGGGCACAGAGCGGCAATACTTCCTGGTAGAACTCCACGAACGTCTCAAGCAACTTCACGACAAGTTGGTAATCGTATCTTCGGCGGCGCGCGAGGAGCCCGGGGATCCGCAGAACCCGGAAGCAGAGGAGAGTCGAGCATACCCGTGGATCTGGCGCTCTATCCGGTCTCTCACCGTCGGAAGCCGCGGGAAGGCAGTGCAGCACGCAAAGCTCTGGCTTCTGCACTGGGGAGCCAACGACGAGGGCATCGAGCACCTGGAAATCGTAGTGTCTTCCACAAATCTGACGCACGCAGCCTTTAAGGGCCAGTTGCAGGCGGCCTGGCGGGCATGCATAGAGCTTCGCCCGCAGGGTTCTAAAGTGCGGCTCCAAGGCTGGGGTGTTCTGCCCGCTTTCTTGCGAAAGTTGGCGGAGTCCGCCGGTGACGACGAGCGCCTCGAACCTTTTGTGGAACTCCTCGCGCGCGCCGAATGTCCCGAAGGCGTTACGTTCATTGCCAGCGTCCCCGGAACGTATTCGCGTCGCGAACTGAAAGGCACGCCATGGGGCGCTGCCGGGCTTGGTGAGATTGCTCCGCCTGGTCGAGGGACTGTCAGTATTTCGATACTCAGCCCCTTCGTCGGATCGTGGGCACCCGACGCACTCGACCGCTGGTGCATCTGGTTCGGTGGACTCGGTAAATCGCTCAAGCTGGTCTGGATCGACAAGCGCCATCCGTGGGCAGGGCGGTGGATACTGCCAAGATCCACGTTGGCCGTTCTCCTGGATGCGGGAGCCAAGCTTATTCGCCTTCGGCATGACCCCGACCAGGATCGGGCCAACGACCCCTTTCATGAGGAGCACCGCCCACGCGACGACCGCTGGAGTCATGCCAAGGTGTATTCGCTTAAGCGCGGCAATTCCCGGCGTCTTCTCGTGACGTCTGCCAACTTCAGCCCCGCGGCGTGGGGGCGGGAGGGCCGCAAAGGTGGTCTTACCATCGAGAACTTTGAACTGGGCGTTTGCGCCGGGCAGGGCGGCTGGCCTTTCGAGAATCTCGAAGTATTCGACGATATGAAGAGCGCCGCAACGGTATCGGCCTTGCCGAATCGCGGGACTGCGCCGATCGCATGGGCGGAGGCGGCGTGGGATGGCAAGAACGTAAACGTCAAATGCCGGTGCGAATCCAACGACAGCCTGAAAGGGGAGATCGCCGGTGGCGACCAGCGCGTCCCGGTCGACGTCTGGAACCCGGAAATCGGCAGCCCCCTTCGCATAGCTTACGTTCCGTGGGCGTACACGGACCCGCAGCCGTCGCTAGTCAGGCTTATTTGCGATCACCAAACGATGACGATTGTGGTTTTTGATGAACGGCCGTCACTGGAGAGACAGGATACACTGCCGCCCGAAGTGGACAAAGACCTTGGCCAAATCATGCGCGACGAGTTGCTTTTCGAACAGTATGGCGGTCAAATCGCCGAGGACGATGTGAACGAAGACTCCTCGGGCGTCGGTCCGGATGATATTGAGCCAGAAGTCGACGCAACTGCTGATGGGGTGGAGAAGCCCACGGCCGGTCATGTGGACAGCTACTCCGTGCCGGCCTTCGTTGCCGCTAGGAAGCACCTCGGCGTGGTTGATAACTGGGCCGACCAAGTGAATCGCGAGGCAAAGCGCAGTGCCGGAACCTTCGAACTGCAGGTGCTCCGGCGGGATGGCGAGTTCCTGAAGGAAGCGTTCCAGCGGCAGGAGAAGCGGGACAAACAACAGTCCCCTGCACAGGCGATTGGCGCTCGTCTCGCTGCGGAAGAGATGGCGCTGCGTTTAGAGCATTTCCCGGAGGACTGATGGCATCAATCGAACCGCTCGGGTTATCGGCAAATCAGTGGCAGTTCCTTTGCGATGGGGGCGTCCAGCGATACGTGAATGCGAGCGGCGGAAAGTTGCTTCTCGAAAGCACAAGGCGTCAATTCCTGACAGCGCGCGATATCCTTGCACGGCTCAACGGCAGCCAAGGAGAAAAGGAGCGTCGCGGAATCCTGCTCGCGGATGATGCTGGGCTCGGCAAGACGACTGTGGCCGCTTTGGTCGCGTGGGTTGTGGCGTCCGCGGGCGAGAAGAGGGGCGTTCGAATCTTGGCCCCCAACGACGTGATGGCGCGGCGCTGGCGGGAGGAGCTCTTGTCTCACGTGGAGCCACTCAATAAATGCGCACGTCACCTAGGCGTGAACAGGATCCGGGTGAAGGATGGAACGGCAAAGCGGCTTTCCGGAGGCTCGATTCAGGTGGTCAAACACTCGTACGCCTCGAAGGATTTCAACTTGGCCTGCGACCTGCTGATCGTGGACGAGGCGCATCGCGCTAAAGGCGAGAATACCGCCTTCAGCAAGGCGCTGAAACGGCAGAAGAAGAGCGCGCGCAGGGTTCTGATCCTGACAGCAACGCCTTTTAGTATTCGTCTCTATGAGCTGGAACGTATGCTAGCCCTGATCGGAGGCGAAACGGCGCGTGGCCGAGTGCGTTCGTTCAGCAGTGCCCTGGAAAATCTCTACTCTGGTGACGCGACTCGCCCCTACGAAGTAGTCGCTTCCAGGTTGGCGGGGAAGGCCAGGGACGCTGTGGACGCCCTCATGCCGTTCGTTATTCGCCATGGTGTCGACGACCTCCCGCGCGAGCAGGAAGCATTCGGCGGTCGGAAGGACTGGCACCTGGAGGTGCCGGAGGCAGCAATCGAAGAACTGGAACTCATGTTGCGTATGGAGCGCGCACTTCGGGTGGCAAAGGACAACGGCGTCCAGTCAACGAGAGCTTCTATCGATGCTCGGTTTGACGTAGGGTGGCGTCATCTTGATAGCGTAAGAGAAAAGCTTGGAAAGGCGGCGGTACAACTCACCGAACCGGCACGAGTGGTGGTCGAGAATCAGCTAAGGGCCATCAAACTACTGCGTAAACCACTACAAATCCATCCCAAAATGGCCGCGGTGGGCGAGGCGGTGAAATGAGCTCGTAGACCAAGGGCAGAAGGTTCTCCTGTTCTGCCACCATCACGCGACGGCGCAAGAGTTGACGGTACACCTGGAGTCTGTGACGCCGAAACTCACACCACCGCGTTCGCCGGCCATCGTGGTATGGAGGGCTGCATGGAATCAAATGCTCGAACCGCCTGGAGACGACTGCCGCGAGACACAACTCCGCAACACGTTCCTGGCATGGCTTTGCGCCGACCTGATCCGCGCGCAGACTTGGAGTTGGCTATCCGGGGAACCGGTAACGACGGCAAAACTCGTAGAGGCTCTCAAGTGTGCGAAGGCACGTAACAGCGTGGGAGGTGAAACCGTGGAAGAGGCTGCACAACGTCTCTACGCTACGCTGCTCCAATCCAAGTCGAGTAGAGCGGTCTTGGAGGAGGCGGCACGACAACCTGAACGCCTCCCAGGCGCAAACGGCGGATCGCGGGTGCTGGGGGTCTGCGAACCAACCGAGGACGAGAATGAGGCACGGCTATTCATTCACAACACACAGCCGGACACTGTCATCTCGATTTTCAACAGCCCGTTCGGTCCCGACGTGCTCGTGGTGACGGACAAGCTCTCCGAGGGTATCGATCTGCACCGGTATTGTCGCCACCTGATCCATTACGAACTCGACCCGAGTCCCATTCGGACCGTACAACGCAATGGGCGCGTCCGCCGCGTAAATAGCTGGGCCGCCGTTTCTGGCCAGCCCGTCCAGTATGCGTATCCGGCGTTTCGCGGTACACGGGACCTTCGGCTCGTGCAGATCATGAAGAAGCGTATCGACAGTTTCTCACTGCTGCTCGGTGGAGTCCAGGACTTTGACGTGGAAGAGGTCGTTGGTTCCGACGAAGACTGGCGGAACAAGGTGATTGCAAATGCGAAGAAAAGCCTCAGGGATAGCGGAGGACAACTCCGTGCGAGAGAACCTGGGCAGGAGTAGACCCTGTGGGAACGACTTCGGCACTCGCTCAATCGCCTTGGGACACGGGAGCCGATGCCGCGTGATATCGTCATTTCAGACATCCAAAGACTGAATTAGATGCCTCCGGCCAGTAACGAAGCGACCAGTCTCACCGGAACGCTGGAGATCGCGCGCCGCGATCTTCTCGATCTCGGCTTACGCAACACCCTGCTCAACTACCGCCCCCTTCGTTCGAAGGGCATCGAGGTGATCGATGAAAAGCCGATTGAGGTTTTCCAACTCCTGGTAAAGGAAGAGAAGAGCCTGACGTTCCTGTCCGGCGACGCGGTCGGACCGCACTCCAACGGCTCCGCCACGGATATTCAACTCGCGCAACCCGAGGACGAAGGCAACGGCGCCACCCGCCATAGGGACTCGCGCCTTCAGACCGCCTATCCGCCGACACAGCTACAGTCAAGACTCCTTGCCACGTATCATGCGGCGCGAACCTCCATGGAGGAGCAGGGTGTAAATACCCTATATCTGGCCCTGGGGATGCTTTCCTGGAGAGAGGAAGACAGCAGCGAGAAGTTTTGCCGCGCCCCGTTGATTTTGATCCCGGTGGAACTGGGGCGATCAGATGCCCGCGACCGGTTTCACCTCAAATACACGGGCGACGAGTTGGGCGAGAACGTTTCCCTCGCCGAAAAGCTCAAGCAGAGCTTCGGCATCCGAAAGTTCCCGGAACTGCCGGACCCCGACGATTTGGATGTTGGCACCTACTTTAAGAATGTGCAGCGCGCCGTGAGTGGCCAGAGCGGCTGGAGCGTGGACACGGACGCGATCGCTCTGGGGTTTTTCTCCTTTGCTAAATTCCTGATGTACCGCGACCTGGACCCGACAACGTGGCCCGCGGCGGACGCGATCCTCGGGCATGGGGTTCTCCAAGCCCTACTTGCCGAGCAAGGCTTTCAACCATCCTCGTCGGCCTATCGCGAAGACTGCCTGCTCGACGACCAGATTCAAAACCGCGACATCGTCCATGTAGTTGACTCCGACAGTTCGCAGACCATCGCCATTCTGGATTCCCTGGATGGTCACACCATGGTCATCCAGGGTCCGCCCGGAACGGGCAAGTCGCAGACGATTGTCAACCTCATTGCGGGCGCAGTCGCACTGGGTAAGCGGGTTCTGTTCGTTTCCGAAAAGATGGCTGCGCTCGATGTTGTCAAACGCCGGTTGGACCACGTGCGCCTTGGCGCGGCCTGTCTAGAGCTGCATAGTAACCGCACGAACAAGAAAACCATCATTGAGGAGCTGCGTCGGACGGCACTGGGTGAGCGCCAAGCAATCCCGCAAGCTCGAGGCGAACTTAGCCTGCTCGCCGATGCCCGGGATCGCCTGAACGCCTACTGCCGGGCGGTCAACGAACCGATCGGCGCCAGTGGAGAGAACCCGTGCACTGCGTACGGAAGGCTCCTGAACGCGCAGACGTCCCTCAACGGTCTGGATTTGCCCGCCCTTCCACTGGAAGGGGCAGTCGACTGGACCGGGGAAGATGTCGCCCGCCGCGCACAGTTGGTGGCGCAGTTGCAGGAACGCGTGATCAGGTCGGGTATTCCTATCCGACACCCCTTTTGGGGAAGTCAGTTAAAGATTCTCCTGCCCACGGACCGGGATGAGATCCGCAAGCTCACGGTTGGCGCCGCGGCTGCCTGTGCAGACCTTGTGCAGACGGCGAGCGCGCTGGCCGGGGCGTTTTCCGCCGAACCTCCCCAAACGGACCGGGCAGTCGAGACGCTGTGTCAATCGGCCCGGCATATCCTGGCAGCTCCCGATCTTGGCGGAGTCGCTCTGAGTTCTCCGGAGTGGCTCTCCGGGGAGCAACCAATCCGGCAGACCTTGGCGGCGGGCGCGCGGGATCGCGACCTCCATCGTCAGTACGGGGCAGGCTTGCGGGCCGGAAGCCTGGGGCACGGACACGTCGGAACTGCGGCGGAGTGTAGCCGAGCTCGGTGGTCGCTGGTGGCGATTGCTTTCCAGTCGTTGGCGGCACGCAAAGAAGTCTCTGGCGGCATTGTGTACCTCGGCACCGCCGCCCGACCGGACGTCACAACTCGCCCTACTCGACGCCTTGGCGGAATCCGCTCAATGCGCCAGGACCATCGCGGGAGCCGGCGATTCCATGGCGCGTTTGTTCACGGCATCGTGGAAGGGCGCCGATTCCGATTGGGATCTCCTCGCGACACAAGCCGAGTGGGTGATCGCCGCGCAGAAGGGCATCCATCGGGGGGAACTGGCAGCGTGGTGCTTAGAGCCGACCCAAATTGCCGTAGACCGCGCGGAGGTTTCCGTCCGGTTTAGCGAACTCGATCACGTGCGCCAGGACTACCGGCTGGCCGTCCAGAAGTGGGCTGACCGTCTTCAAATCGATGAATCGAAGTTCCCCGACGGACCGCTCGCCAACCAAGCATTCCCGATTCTGGCATCGCGCTGGACCCTACAAAGCAACCGGATGGACGAACTGCATTCCCTGGTCGCTTTCAACCAGATCTCGGCGGAATGCGAGAAGGAACAGGTCCAGAGAGTTGCGGTGGTAGCAGCCACTTGGAAGCTTGCGAGCACACTACTGATTCCGCTCTACGAGCGCGCTCGCGTCACCGCACTGTTGGACCGGGCCTTCCGGGAGCGCCCGGCGCTGGCCACCTTCGATGGCATCCGCCACGGCAACACGGTCACTGAGTTCCGCCGGCTGGATCTTCTGCAACTGGAGTACAACCGGGCACTGCTGGCGGCGAAACACGCACAATCCGTCCCCTCCGGCGGCGGGGCCGGCGAGATCGGAATTCTGTGGAGAGAATTCGAAAAACGCGCCAGGTTCCTGCCGATCCGCAGCCTGATGGCAAAGGCCGGCCACGCGATCCAATCGATCAAGCCGGTGTTCATGATGAGCCCGCTTTCGATCGCCAATTATCTTCCGCCGGGCGCGTTCACGTTTGACCTGATTATTTTCGATGAAGCCAGCCAGGTCAGGCCCGTCGACGCGCTTGGGGCGATCGCGCGCGGTCAGCAGGTGGTGGTGGTCGGTGACAGCAAGCAGTTGCCCCCCACCAGTTTCTTCGACTCGCTGGTCGCGGCAGACGACGCCGAGCCGGAGGATGAATCCACTGCGGCCTCCGACATCGAAAGCGTGTTGGGCCTCTTCTGCTCCCGGGGCGCGCATCAGCGCATGCTTCGCTGGCATTATCGCAGCCGGCACGAATCGTTGATCACGGTATCGAACCACCTGTTCTACCAGGACAGGCTGGTGGTATTTCCCAGTCCGGATCGGGATCGAAAGAGACTGGGGCTGGTGTACCGTCGCCTGGAGAATGCTCCCTACGAGCGTAGCCGCACGCGCACTAATCCGGTGGAGGCGAAAGCGGTTGCTGCGGCGGTAATGGCGCATGCCAGAAGCCAGTTGTCGCTCCCCAAGGAGCAGCGGGAGACACTTGGAGTAGCCGCCTTCAGCGTCGCTCAGATGGATGCCGTCTTGAACCAGGTGGAACTTCTGCGCCGGGGGGATCCTTCCTGCGAAGAGTTCTTTTCGTACCCGCCGCACGAGCCGTTTTTTGTCAAGAATCTGGAGAACGTGCAGGGTGACGAGCGCGACGTCATCTTCATCAGTATTGGCTACGGGCGTACGGAAGAGGGCTACCTGGCGATGAGTTTCGGTCCCCTCAATCGGACCGGAGGGGAGCGCCGCCTGAACGTGCTGATCAGTCGCGCGCGCCGGCGCTGCGAGGTATTCACGTCACTGTGCGCCGAGGACCTCGATGTATCCAAGACCAGTTCGGCGGGCGTGGCTGCGCTGAAAACGTTCCTGCATTACGCGGAAACGGGTCAAATGGACGTGCCCGCGCAGACCGAGCGGGCGCCGGACTCCGAGTTCGAGGAAGAGGTTCTCCGACAGTTGACCGGGCTGGGCCACGTCGTGCATACACAAGTGGGCAGCGCCGGGTTCTTCCTCGATCTGGCGGTGGTCGATCCCCTTCAGCCTGGTCGATATGTTCTGGGTATCGAATGCGATGGCGCACGCTACCATAGCGCCCGGTCCGCCAGGGACCGCGACCGCCTTCGTCAGTCGGTCCTGGAGGGGTTGGGATGGCGTATTCACCGCATTTGGTCCACGGACTGGTTCCATAACCCAGATGAGGAACTACGCAAAGCCGTGCAGGCGATCGAAACCGCACGAGCGGTTGGCCCACCCACGGCTCCCCCGGCTCCTATCACGGAACCGCCTGTGCCGCCAGTGACGGCTAAACCTCCGTCTGTGCCACCCACCCCCCAGCGTCTGACGGCGGACCCCTACGAAAGTGCACGGGTCAGCCTGCGCCTGGGAGATGTCGATATGCACATGGTCAACCGCACTCAACTGGCGGATCTTCTCGCTCAGGTAGTCAGGGTGGAAAGCCCGGTGCATTGGACGGAAGCGGCGCGCCGCGTTCTTAGCGGGGCCGGCGTCCAGCGCTTCGGGACGCGGATTCAACAGGCAATCGAGGAAGCGGTGAAGCTGGGCATTTCCCGCGGGCTCTTTCTAAAGCGTGGGGAGTTCCTGTGGGGCACCGCCATGCAACAGCCGCCCGTGCGGGACCGAAGCGCACTTCCCGCGGCGTCGCGCAAACTCGAATTCGTCCCGCCCGAGGAAATCCGACGGGCGATTCTCCTCGTGGTGCAAGAATCCTATGGCATCGTTCCGGGAGAAGTGCCGAATGCCGTATGCCGACTTTTTGGATTTTCCCGGGTGACCGACGATATGAGCGCGGCAGTGGAACCTCATCGGGATGCGTTGGTTCGTGAGGGCCACCTGGCGCTGCAAGGCGTCAACCTGGTACTCGCCACGCCCAAGAACGCGTGAGCAAGAGTTCTACCGGCCAGTATTGACCAAGGATATAGCCTGGTAAAGTGTGCTGTCAGTTACACTGGTACTTACCCTGGGGCCGCATGGTATGAGCCAGTTCGAGCGCGTCTATAAGATTGATCGTCTGCTTCGCAGCCGGATCGCTCCCAATAAGCAGAAACTGCTGACCGTGCTGGAAGTCTCGGAGCCTACGCTGAAGCGCGATCTGGAATACATGCGCAGCCGGCTGGGTGCTCCGATAGCCTGGAACCGTCAGACCGGCGGTTATAGTTACGCCGCCGACCAACCCGAGTTCACCGTCCCGGGTCTCTGGTTTTCCTCCGACGAGATCCACGCGCTGCTGCTCATCATCCACATCGTCGACCAGATTCAGCCCAGTTTCCTGGCGGATCAGATGAAGCCCTTTCGCGACAGGCTGAGGGCGATTGCCAATGCCCCCACCGGCCAGTTCGAACCGATTTCCCGGCGAGTGCGCATGGTGGCCGGCGCCACCCGGATCTCCAACCCGGCGTGCCTGGACAGCGTGACCCGCGCCACGCTCGCGCGCAAGAGGCTGAGCATCGTCTACCAGAGCCGCTCGCGGTCGGCAGAAACGGAACGGGAAGTCTCGCCCGGTCGCCTGATTTACTATCGGGCGGACTGGTATCTGGATGCCTGGTGCCATTCCGCCGGCGCCATCCGGAGATTCGCGGTGGACGCCATCCGAGCCGTCCGGATCCTGGAGACGCCGGCGCAGGAGCTTCCGCCGGAGCCGGAGCGTACCGGCTACGGCATCTTCGCAGGAGCGCCGGTCAATCAGGCCGTACTGCGATTTAACGCGACTGCGGCGCCGTGGGTGGTCTCTTCGGTGTGGCATCCGAACCAGGAACTCGAAAGTCTGGCCGATGGCGGGGCGCTCTTGCGGGTCCCCTACAGCCACGAAAAAGAACTGCTCATGGACATCCTGCGGCACGGCAGCGATGTAGAAGTTCTGGCGCCGGAATCGCTGCGACGGAGCATTGCGGAGACGCTGGCGGCCGCCGCGCGCCTGTACCAGGTATCCAGACGAACAGCGGCGCGAGCCACGGCGACGCGCCGGTCCGCCGCGACCGGCTAGGCTGTCACGTATTTTCGGCAGGATCATTCCTTGAGCTACCCCCCGGCTCAAGATGGAGTAGTGCCAGGCTCCCTTGCCTTCGGGGAGAAAGCCGAATAACAATGGAACCCCTATTGCAGCAGATTGTCGAGTTCATGCAGGATCGGCCAGCCGCTACGCGCTGGATTCTCGTGCCCACCCTGGCGGCAGGTCACACGCTGGGCGAACGCCTCGCACGCGCCGGCTTCGCCTGGGCGAACCTGCGTTTCACGACGCCGCTCGCCCTCGCCGCGCGCATCGCGGGCCCGGTGCTGGGGTCGCGTGGCATCACGGAAATGGACCAGGGACTCGGACCGGCGCTGCTGCTGGAGTTGCTGCTCGATCTGCCGGCCGAGGTTCCGCAGTACTTCCGGAAGATCGTGGACCAACCGGGCGTGGCCGAAGCGCTGTGGGAATGCGGTGGGCGATTTTCGACTCGCCGGGCTGGGCTTTGCCGATTTGCGTCCGGAAGCATTTACTTCGCGGGAGAAACACGCCGAGCTCGTCGGCGCTTGTCGAAGCCTACGAACGCGAATTGGCGCGCTCCTGCCTGGCCGATGGCGCAGGAATCTTTCGCATCGCAAGCGAGGCCCCGGTGAAGTTGCCGGTCACGCCGAACAGTGACGTCCTGGAACTGCCGGACTGCTGCGGCAGCGTGCTGGAGCGCCGCTTTATAGACAGCCTTCCCTGGCGCGTTCGCGGGTTCCGTGTCGCCTGTGCGCCGGGGGTGAATCCGCCGCGGAGTTGGCAGCGGCTCAATCCAACGGTGGAGACGGTCCCCACACCCGGTACGGCAGCTTCCGATGCGGCGCGGCTGGCGTGGATTGCGCGGCCTACGGACGCTCCGAAGCCCCTGAATGACGGTACGGTGACGCTGTTTCGCGCGGCTGGCCGGGAAGCCGAAATCGAAGAGGTCCTACGGCGCATCCAGCGCGATGCGGTGCGCCTGGACTCGGTGGAGATTCTCTGCGCCCACCCCGCCGACTATGTCCCGATGCTGTGGGAGAAGGCCGCGCGCTATGCCATTCCAACGACCATCGAAACTGGCATTCCGGGCACGCTCACGCGCCCGGTGCGCGCCGCCCTGGCCCTGTGCGGGTGGATCGAAGGCGGGTTCCCCGCGGTGCGATTGGCTCGCATGTTCGAATCCGGTCTTCTCAACCCGGGGGAGGCGGCAGGGCTCTCGTCGAGCGGTGCGGCCAGATTGCTGCGCCAGTCTGCCGCCACCGCCGGACGGGGTTGCTATTCGGCCGCGCTGGTGAGCCTGGCCGCCGCGGCGGAAGAGCGCAGCAAAGATCCCGACCGCGATGAAGATCTGCGCGACTTCGACCGCCAGCGGGCCGTTCGCGCCAGAACCCTCGAGGTGTGGATCTCCTCTCTGCTGGCGACGATTCCGGAGTTGGCGCCCGACGGCACGGTCTTGCTGGGCGACCTGATTGGCGCCGTTGGCGAGACAATCGAGAGCTTCAGCTCTGTCGGTGGTCCGGAAGACGCCGCCGCGCGCTCGGGAGTGGTCTCCGCACTCGCGCTGCTCGAACCGCTGGCCGGCATGCGCCGCCCGCTCTCATTCCAATTGGCGGTGCTGCGCGCACATGTGGAATCGGTGGTGGTGGCGGCTGCCCGTCCGAGGCCGGGCGCGCTGCACGTTGCGCCGCTCGGCGGCCACAGTTACTCCGGGCGGCCGGTCACGTTTGTGCTGGGCCTGGAAGAGGGCGCGGTATTTCCAGCCGGCCTGGAAGACCCGGTGCTGCTGGATAGCGAGCGCCGCGGGATCGCACCAGACCGGTTATGCACCAGTTCCGAAACTCTGGACGAGGCGGTCTATTCCCGCGTTCGCCACATTGCCGACCTCACCGGCCAGGTGAGCTTGAGTTACTCCAGCCGGGACTTTCGCAAGGGCCGGGAGACGTACCCCTCGTGGCTGATCTTCCACGCCTGCCGCTTGCTCGATCCCGGCAGCGCCCTTAGTTACGACGAGTTGATCGCATTCCTCGAAGAACCCGCGACTTCTGTCGCCGCCGACCGCGAGCAGGCCACCAGTGAAATGGGGTGGTGGCTGAGCAGCTTGCGCGGACTTGGCGAGAACGCAATGCCCGCCGTGTACGCCGCGTACGATGGCCTGCGGCACGGCCGTCGAGCCGAAGCCGCGCGGCAGACTGCGCGGTTCACGAAGTACGATGGGCTGGTTGCGCAAGCCGGAGCCGACCTGGACCCTCGCCGGGCGGACACCATTCAATCGGCCAGTGGGATGGAACGCTTCGCCGCGTGCCCGTTCGGCTACTATCTGCAAAAAGGACTCGGGCTGGAAGCACCCGAGGAGAACGACCCCAACCCGGACGAGTGGCTCGATCCGATGTCGCGCGGGGGTCTGCTGCATGGCATCTACAGCGCATTCCTGCGCGCGCTCCGCGCGGAGACGAGACGGCCCGCCAAGACCGATTGGAACGTCCTCTGGGATATCGCCAGGCAGCAAGTGGACGAGTTCCGCCGCGAGATACCGCCGCTTTCGGAGGCGGTGTACAAGGCCGAGATGGAGCAACTGGAGCGCGACCTGCGTCTATTCCTGAAGCTCGAGGTGGAGCGCCGCGACGTGGAGACGGTCGCCGTGGAGGTTCCATTCGGTTTCGGCGAACCCGACCCGGAGGAGCCGCTCAGCCGGTGTGACCCGGTGCTGATCCAGATCGGCGACTCGCGGCAGATTCGCGTGCGCGGCCGCATCGACCGTATCGACCGCCATAGCGACGGCACCTACGAGGTGATCGATTACAAGACCGGAATGCTCTGGCGTCCGCATTTCCGGGGTGAATTTGACCAGGGCACCCTGCTGCAACATGCCGTCTATGCCGAGGCCGCGCGGAACATTCTGGGCGCTGAGGCACGAGTAGCGCACAGCAGTTACTACTTTTGCACCGAGAGAGGTTGGGGGGAGTGGGTGCGTAAGCCCGGTCAACTGGACGCGAAGCCGGTGCTGGCCGCGATTGCGGAGGCCATGGGTGCGGGCGCGTTCCTGCGGGGCGCCGATGGCGCCGGCTGCAAGTGGTGCGATTTTTCGCGGGCATGTCCCGATGCGGAAGTCGCGGGGGCGGATGCCAAAGGCGAGGACTCAGACCCCGGTGTCGTGGCATTGAAAAGGTTGGCACAGTATGAATAACGCACCACTTCAAGACGCCGCGGCACGCGCGGCGATCCGCGTCGATCTTGGGAAGAACCTGCTGGTTGAGGCAGGGGCGGGCTCCGGAAAGACGCAGAGCCTGGCGGGGCGCATGGTGGAAGCGGTGGCTTCTGGCCGGTGCCGTGTGGACGAAATCGCCGCCGTGACCTTCACGAAGAAGGCGGCTGCCGAACTGCGCGGCCGATTCCGGCTGGAACTGGAACGTCAGATCGGAGTGGAAGGCGATGCGGCACGGCTCGATCGCTTTCGGCGCGCCATGATCGACGTGGAGCGGATGTTCGCCGGCACCATTCATTCCTTCTGCGCGAGACTGCTGCGCGAACGGCCCGTAGAGGCGGGGCTCGCACCGGGCTTTCGCGAGATCGAAGAAGCCGAGGACGGGATCCTCCGCCGCCGCGCGTGGCGCGAGTTTGTCGAACTCGCGCTTTCCCGGCGATCGCCGGAATTGGCCGCCCTGCGCGAGACTGGCGTGAAGCCTGCCGATCTGGACGAAGCCTTCGCCACCGTCTGCGAATACCCCGATGTCGAGTTCCCGCCGGGGAACGCGCAAATCCCCGATGCAGGCCCGGCCTGGGCCGCCCTGGATCGCTTCTGGGAAGACCTGAACAAGCTCTGCCCGCCGGTCGATAAGGACAGCACGTGCAGAGTGCAGGAGGTCATGCAGGGCTTCGGCCCCGGATACCGTCACGCGGACCGGCGGCGAGCGGCCGTGCTGCCGCGCTTGCTGGCCGCGTGGGAAAGCGGCAGTGTCAAGGTCACACAGAAATGGTGGGGATCTCAGGGTAAACAGGCGAAGGCGCTGGTCGAGCGCTTCCAGGAGACGACCGTATGCCCGTTCCTTCAGCAGTGGCGGGAGTACGTTTATCGTGTTTGCCTGACGTTGTTGACGGAGGCGCGGGAAGACGCGGCGGCGCAACGTCGGCGGGGCGCGCTGCTGAACTTCACGGACCTGCTGCTCTCGGCGTCGCGCCTGCTGCGCGAAGACTTTGCGGTGAGGGAGGCGCTGCAGCGGAAATATCGCTTCCTGTTTGTGGACGAGTTTCAGGATACCGACCCGATGCAACTCGAACTGTTGTTCCTGTTGGCTTCGGAGCCCGGAAGCGGCGCGGATTGGAGCAAGGCGGCGCTACGGCCCGGGGCACTGTTCCTGGTAGGAGACCCCAAACAATCCATCTTCCGTTTCCGGCGCGCGGATATCGAAATGTACCAGCAGGCGCGGCGCAGAATCGAGGAGACCGGCGGGCGCGTACTGCCCCTGACCAGTTGTTTCCGCTCCGGCGCAGGGCTCTGCGAGTGGGCCAATAGCGTATTCTCAAAAGTCCTTCCCTCCGTGGCCACACCGGAGCAACCGAAGTTTGAAAGGCTCGACGTTCCGCCGGAAAAGAAAAACAGCGCCGGTGAAGTGCTGCGGCTGTTGCACGGCGCCGATGTCGAGAGAGACGACCTTGAGACCACGGACGCAGAAGCCATCGCATCCATCATCCGCGCGCAGATCGATTCCAGAAAGCGCACTGCCGGGGACTTCTTGATTCTGACGCGGCGCAAGAGGGGCCGCTTGGAGCCTTACGCCGCGGCGCTGGAGGGTGCGCGCGTGCCTTACGAGGTCAGCGGCAGCGGTAGCTTGCTGGAGTCGCCCTATGTACAGGCGATGGCAGCACTACTCTACGCGCTCACTCACCCCGATGACGGAATCGCTCTGGTGGGCGCACTTCGCGGCCCCTGCTTCGGATTGAGCGATCCCGAGGTGTACGGCTACAAGAAGACCGGAGGCGCCTTCAATCTGAACGTGCCGCCGGATACGAAGCTTGGCGGGCCCGTCACGCCGGCCATGGAGCAACTACGCGAGTGGCGCCAGTTGACGCGACGCTTGCCCGCAGGCGCGGCGATCGAACTGATCCTGGAGCAGAGCGGCTTGCTGGCAGCTGCGGCAGCGTCGTCGGCCGGAGGTGGCGAGGCAGGAAAACTGGTGTACGCGCAGGATCGCATTCGTGCGGCCTGCGAGACCGGCATGACGCTGGGCGACGCCGTCGAGGCGCTCGAACAGCTTGAGACGGACGATGAATCCGACGCTCCGGTATTGGAGCCAGGCAGGCGGGATGTGGTCCGGCTAATGAACCTTCACAAAGCGAAGGGGCTCGAGGGCAAGGTGGTGTTCCTGGCCGACCCCATGGCAGGAGTGACGCCACGCGCGGATATTCGCATCGTGCGGGAAGGGGCGGCCGCCAGGGGATATTTCCCGATCACGAAACCCAAGGGCGAGCACGGAGTGGAAACGCTGGCTGAACCAGCCGGCTGGGCGAGTTTCGAGCAGGAGGAACTGCGTTTCGTCACCGCAGAGGAGGCCCGGTTGCTTTACGTGGCCGCCACTCGTGCACGCGAAACGCTGGTGGTCAGCGAATGGCTTGGCACTGCCAGGGGCCGGGCCACAAAACCTTGGGCGCCTTTGCAGCCGTTCCTGGCGGCATGCCCGGCAATCGTAGTGCCTCCGTGGCCGGTGGAACGCTTCGGCGACCAACCGGACCTCTCGCCGGGTGCCCGTGCCGAGGCGGCGGAGGACCGCAATGCCAGGTACGCGCGTGTCACGCCGCCGAACTTCCAGACCATCGCGATTTCCAGCATGGCGGAGCATTCCGGGAATCGCGACGAAGATGAAGTCGCGGGTGCTGCGGGGCGCGATTGGGGCTCGTTGCTCCATTTGCTTTTGGAGCACGCCGTCATGAACCTGGAGTGCACTCGCCAGGAACTGGAGGGGGTCGCGCGGTGGCACTGCGCCGGGCAGCCTCTGGAGCAGGCGATCGGCGAGGCGGTGGATGTCATCGGGCGCGTCCGCGCCTCGGCGTTTTGGGACCGTGTGCGGCAGGCGGAGGAACGCCTGGTGGAAGTCCCGCTCGCCGCCTTGCAGGACGAAGGTGCGGAAGTCCCGACCATCGCCCGGGGCATCATCGACCTCGCGCTGAAGTGTTCCGAAGGCTGGCACATCATCGACTACAAGAGCGATGTCGCCGGCATGGATCAGTTAGTGGAAACGTATGGCGCGCAGGTGCGGGCCTATGCCACGCTGTGGGCCAGGATCACCGGGGAACCGGTAGCCTTCGCGGGTTTATATTCGGTGCGTGAACTGGCATTGGGCCCGGACCTGCGCGCCGCCATCCGCAAGGCAGTCTGAGGAGGTCTTGATGAGCGACAGAACAGACGCATTCGGACGGGCGTATGCCGGCAGCCAGCGCCAGATACAGACTTATGTGAATCGCCGGCGCGCGGACCTGGATGCCGCGATTTTGCGTGGCCTGCCTGAACTGGCGGCCGAGGGGGCGCAGTTCGAGTGGGTCTCACCGCTGGAGGAGGAACGCTTCAACGAGTACCAGGATGGGGTATTCCTGGGTGCTTTGGGCCTGCTCGATCTCTCCGGAATGCTGGCGGAATTCTGGCCGCAGGGAGGTCCCGTGTGGGATGCCCTGGCACGCGTGACTCTGCCCGGTTCCCATCGTACGGGCGTACTGCTGGTGGAGGCCAAGAGTTATCCGCAAGAGATGTATTCCAACGGATGCTGCGCCTCCGAGGTTTCGCGCGGCCAGATTGTCAGAGCTCTTCAAAAGACGCAGCGATGGCTGGGGGTGGAGCACGCCGATTGGACCGGCCCGTTGTATCAGTCGGCAAATCGCCTGGCGCACCTGTATTTTATGAGAGAACTCGCAGGTGTCCCAGCGTGGTTCGTGAACCTCTGCTTTGTGGGCGATCCTCACCGGCCCACTCCGCCGATGGTCTGGCAGGATGCGCTACAGTCCGCCAAAGCTTCTCTTGGCTTGTCTCAAGGTTCGATCCCATTTTGCGCCGACATCATTCTGGAAGCCGCAGGCCGCGAGTTGTTTCAAACGCCGCCGCCGGTCTCCGTGGCAAAGGTAGCTTTTGCGGGCGGAACATCGGTGAAGAAGGAGTGGCGCTTTCTGCGCAGCGAGCGCCTGGGGCACCATCAATTTCTGGCGTTCGCCAATGCCCGCGGCAGTTCTAGCCTGCGATTCTTCGACGCGGAATCGGGCGTACTCATGGGTGACCCCAGATATGGAAAGGGGCGCACCTTTCAGGAGGCTTTCGCGAGAGAACTGGCGGCAAGCGAGCCAGTATCCGGGCCAAGCGCCGTATCGATCCCCGCGATTCCAGCGGAACGCCTGCTTGCCATGCGAGAGCAGGTCGGGCTCAGCGGGACGATTCAGGACGCACCTGCTTTGCGCTCCAGACCCGGCATTCTGGCGGGTGTAGATGAATTTGTTGACGAGATCCTTGGTGTCTCGCAAATCGGCCAGACGTCGCCACACTACCGGCATCTGCGCGCCTATCGGGCGGTGGTGTCGGGGCCGCGTATCGACGGCAGCGGACTGATTGCGGGCATGTACCGTGCGATCGCCGCCAACTGGCCGGGTACAACATGCCGTGGCGTTCAGAACTGGCGATGGGAGAAGCAGACCTTCATCAGCGACGCGAATGAGAGTCTGGAGAAGCGGTTCGAGAAGACGGTTGCCGCGCAGTGCCCGGAATGGGTCAACATGATCCCGGTGGCGTCCGGCGTGCTCCCAGATGTGGACGAGGGTGGTCGGCGCATCGACCTGGCACGCTGTTGCGGCAAAGGCGACTACGAGTTCCTGGAGTTGAAACTCGGCCAGTACTGCGACACCCCACTGCACGCGGCGATTGAGCTGCTCGGCTATGGGCTGATTTACCTGTTTTCACGGGAACATCTGGATGGGCTCGGTTATGATCCCCGCAATCCCCTACTCTCGGCCACCCACATCCGGTTAAGAGTCGTGGCGCCCACGACGAGCTATTCACCGGGCTCGCTGTCCGCCTTTCAGGAAGAAGTGAATCGTGGGATTTCCGATTTGGTCTCCGCGAAATTTCCAGGCCGTCTCGATATGAACTTCAGTTTTGAACAGTTGCCTGCGGACTTCAACTGGCACCCGGGTGCCGGTTTGGCTGGACAACTTCTCGCTCGTCGGACCGCGGTATATACATAATGTCCGCCTCAGCTCCAGGGAACGTCTGGTATTTCCGACTCCGCTTTTGGCGACACGCCGAACCACTCACGGGCACTCACTCTGGGTGGTTGGTCAGGAAAACCTTCCTCACCATAGCAATATCTGCCGCCCTCATCGTCTTCGGCAACGAACGATGCATCATCGAGTACCAACTGGACCTTTGCAGTCATCGCGAGGAGGTCCCGCTCGGTAAACAAGTACCTAAAGTCATTCATGCATATCGCCGGCATCCGAACCCGGATCGGCCAATGCCCGTACCTCATTCGAAAGCCGTCAACGGCGGCACACAGTCTAACCCAATTCTTGTCATGTCCGTTCGGCATAGCCGAATCATAGCGCGCGGCAAGCATCGATTTCGACTTCAGTTGGCATGTTAGAGTCTTCGATTATGGCAACCGCAAAAACGAGCCAGTCCCACCCGCTGAAAATTGACCCCGTAAGCATCCGGGATGGCCGGGGTGTCATTGGGCTTACGTTCTGTCCAGGCAAGAAGCATGAGGGCCTGTACTCGGGGGCGTGGAACCGCGATCTCTGTGCCGATCTAGGGGTGATCCAATCGTTTGGCGCTAAGACGCTGGTGACGCTGATGGAAAGTACGGAGTTGGACGAAGTAAACGTGCCCGTCAGTCTCCTCGGTTCGTGGGCAAGAGAGTTCGGCCTAGAATGGCACCACTTGCCGGTCAAAGATGTCCATGTGCCCGACGACAGATTCGAGGATCTCTGGACGTACTCCGGCTTGCGCCTGCGAAGTGCGCTAGCACGTGGCGAGAACATAGTAATCCACTGCCGTGGCGGACTAGGGCGGACGGGCACTGTAGCTGGGCGCCTCCTTGTCGAGTTTGGCGATGCGCCTGAGGCCGCTATCAAGAAAATACGAGCCGCCCGGCAGGGCTCAATCGAGACAGGCGCTCAAGAAAAGTACGTTGAAAATTGCCGTCCCATCGCCTTCGCTCGGGTGCAACGCAGTCAAGAAGAGAGACGCTGGCCTGTCTCCTGGGAGGAGCGATAGGCGATGCTTTTGGCTATGAGGTGGAATTCAAGAGCCTGCACGATATTCGCCAACGTTTTGGAGAAAATGGGATCAAGTCTCCCGTATTGCACGATGGCAAATTGATCGTCTCCGACGATACGCAGATGACGCTGTTTACCCTAGAGGGCTTACTGGGCAGCCGTCCCAAAGACAAACAGTCCGCGGATCAGTTCGGCCCCTCTCTTCCATAAGGCAAGGGTATCTGCGTTGGCTAGACACGCAGCGCCTAGGCTCCTCAACCGCGACGGCGGACACCTCTGGCTGGCTTGCTCACCAGCCAGAGATGCATGCCCGGCGAGCTCCCGGCAATACCTGCCTGAGCGCCCTTGGTCGGGGGGCGATGGCACGATGAGTAAACCAATCAATAATTCGAAAGGATGTGGCGGTGTTATGCGAGTCGCTCCGATCGGGCTGATCAGCCCAATGGGAGATGCTGGCGCCGTCTTCGACTAGCTGCCGAATCCGCTGCGCTGACCCATGGCCATCCCAGCGGCTATCTGAGTGCTGGTATGGTGGCGTCCATCGTGCGCCTCCTGGTTGATGGTGTAAACCTGAATACCCAGCCGCGTTCGTACCACGGCCGAGGCGCTATCGAACAAAGCTGCGGGCACCTACTTGCTTTTCCCGGTCACGAGGAGACTTTTGCGGCTGTGAGTGGGGCCGTGGCCTGCGCTGCCAAAGGCTTGAACAAGAATTCGTTCCTCGGGACTGAAGCTGAAACTGGGAGCGGCTTTAGGTGCCACGCGGAAGCAGTGGAGACGCTTGGGGGCGGATGGGTGGGAGAGGAGGCTCTGGCCATCGCGCTCTATGCAGTTTTGTCTGCTGCATCGTTTGTCGAAGCCCTATCGATCGCGGCAAACCACAGCGGCGACAGCGACAGCACGGCGAGCATCGCCGGGCAGTTTTGGGGAGCTATGAACGGATTGGGAGGAATCCCCCACGATTGGGTGACGAGTCTCGATGTCCTGGTCCCGCTACTTCACCTCGCACGCCAGCTGGTTTGAGCTAGCTATCGATGATGTCGCTGTAGAGTCGTGCTCCGGTCATTTGTGAATAGGGAGTCAATCGTCCGATAATCCAGATATGGATCCTCAGGCGGGCAGAAACCCAATGCCCGGGAAGCCGGTCGCAGATCGTCGAGTCAACATATATATCGACGGTTACAACTTTTATGTCCCGTTGAGCACGGCGGAGGAGAAGCACTATGAGCTTTGTTGGTGCGATTTCCTGGCTCTGGCCAATGCGATCGTCAACAGGCTAGCCAGGGAACATCCGAGAGACTTCGGTAGCTGTCGTCTGGGTTCGGTCAAATACTTTACGGCGACCATCCCGTCCAACATGCCGAAAGATACCGGCGGAATCGAGCGCAAATACCTCTGGCTGGATGCCCTGCACCATCACACGCAGGGCCGCGTAGAGATCATCCACGGCACTTTCCGCCCGCGCAAGCACCGCTTCTACATCGAGCGCGACGAACTCGACAACCTCGCCCGATGCGGCATCCCGATTCAATGGGACCGCCTTGCCACCGGCGCGACCAGGTTCCATCCGGATCTGAAGATTCACGAAGAAAAGCAGACCGACGTGATGTTGGCAAGTTCCCTGCTGACGGATGCCGCGCTGGGGCGCGCCGGATCTCCGCAACGGTCCCTGGTGCAGGAAACGCCGCAACACCGCTCGAATACCCGCCCGACACCGTCGCCGTGCCATGCCGCCGTGGTCGTCAGCGCCGATATCGATTTTCTTCCAGCGGTTGGAAATGGCCGGAGGCGTGTTTCAGTGCCCGGTCGCGACTGCCTTTACCTTTCCTCATGTCGGATACAAGTTGCACGATCTGCTCTCCAGACCCATTCCCAACCTGTTCACGTTCGAAGTGTCCGAGGAAGAGCTTCGCCACGCAATGCTGCCGCGCGAGATGGTTTTACCCGACGGACGGAAGATCGAGTTTCAGAAGATGAAGAACTCGCACTTCGGACGGATGAAGGCGATGGGCGGGTGACCAGAACTATTTGGACCGGCGCTGGCAACTCAATCCCAAAACTCTCTTCCAAAAATTCCGAGATTGACCGGCCAATCTTTCCTCATTTTTCTGGTGTAGTGATGAGGGCGAGCTGATCCGCGACGGCACGGAGGCGTCGATCGAGAAGTTGGAACTGGCGCCGCGCCTTTTCATCGGTTAAGCAGCGACGGTGCATCTCCAGAAGGTGGCGGGCGGCGGTCAGTGCCTGCTGGATGGCGGGAAGTCCGGCGGTGCGGGCGTGTTCGGGGAGAGAAAGCGGGGGCAGGCAGTGGGGCGCGTTCTGGCGTGCGCGATGGAACTCGCGCTGCAGATCCTGCTGGGTGACCTCGAGGTAGCGCATGGTCATGGCGATGTCATTGTGACCCAGCAGTTGCATGAGGGCAGGAAGACCGACGCCGAGACGGAGCATCTCTGAGGCATAGGTGTGTCTAAGACGGTGAGGGGTGACAGGAGTCGAGCAACCAGCTCGCGTGGCGGCATCAGCCAAGGTTTCAAAGAGGCGGTGATACGCGCCCCACGGGCCACCATGCGGTAACAGGAAGCCTTCCGATCGGGCCAAAAGTTCCGGCCGGGCCAGAGGGCGCAAGGCCAGAATACGTTGAATGATGCCGCGAACCTCGGCATCGACGGGCACGAGGCGTTCGGTGTGCAACTTGCCGAGGGGGACGTGGATCGCCCACTGATCCGGCCCAACCTGGCGTAGGCAGTCCAGAGGCAGGCGGATGCATTCGCCAATGCGGATACCGGTGAAGCGGGTGAGCAGCAGGAGGTTCGAAAGCAGGTTGTCGGTACGGCGCAGTTCCTGTTGCAGTCGTTGATCGTCTTCAAGAGGAAGCGGTTTGGGCAGCCATCGATCCCGCGGGGGGAGGTCCTCGCTGCGAATCAGGCCAGGCTGGACGGGGTGGCCGTGGGCGGCCAGATCCTCCAGCAGACGGCGGATGTGGATCAGATGCTGTCTGCGGGTCTGGTTGCACAATGGCGGATCCTGTTCGCACAGGCAACGAAACCAGCCCAGCAGATGCGGATCGCGGCGGAGTTGCGCCAAACGGCGGAGTTGCGGGAAAGCGTGATGGAGATAGCGGAGAAAACGGTGCGCCGCACCCCGGTAGGCCCTCAGCGTGCCGGGTTGGTGAGTCACGGCGAGGCTCCGGATGTGAGATTCGAAGATCTGGTCGAGGCTGGCTTTGGGCGGATTCATGAGATCGGCGGAGGGGACAAGCGCGTGCGGTTCTCGATGGCGTGGGCATATTCACGCCACACGTCCTGGGGAGCAAGCTGGACGTACAGCATGGTGGTGTGAATCTGCGAATGACCCATCAGGCGTTGCAGCGCGGGCAGGGAGATTCCGGCGCGCACCATATCGGCGCCGAAGGTATGGCGGAGCCGATGGGCGTTGGCCTGCGGAACGCGACTGCGCAGGCGATGATGGCGGAACAGGGAGCGCAGTCCAGCGGTTGTCATGGCCCGACCCCGCTGGCGGCCTTTCAGGGAAACGAACAGGGAAGAGGAATTGGTGAGCGGTCTTTCCAGTCGCACATACTTTTCGAGCACTTCGATGATTTCCGGCGGCAGCGGCATCACGCGTTTCTTGTTGCCTTTGCCGAGAACCCGCATGTGGGCGTCGGCGAGTTGAAGATCCTCGAGTCGGAGAGCCAGAACCTCACAGGAACGCAGACCGTCCAGTAACATCAAGCCCACCAGGGCGAGATCGCGAAAGGTGCGAAAGCTGCGCCAGAACCGGGCCACTTCTTCGGCACACAGCGGTACAACCACGCGTCGCGGTTGTCTCAGGCGGAGCCCTCGGGTCACGGCGCGGTGCGCCTGGCGGTCGCCGAGCGGGGATCTGGTCTTATAGAAGCGCTGGAAGTGGTATTGGCCGGCAGGAATCTCCTGTCCGTAATGGAAGCGGTACAGACAACGCAGCACGCCCAGGCGATGATTTATGGTTTGCGGCGCGGGTTTGGGTAGTTGATCCAGTTGGTGACGGGCATAGTCGAGCACGGTAGATTCGGTGGTCTCTGACAGCGGCTGGCGTTCCTCCCACCAACGGGCGAAGTGCAGTAGGTCGTAAGCATAAGCGCGCAATGAACGCAGGGAAAGTTGGCGAACGCGCTGGGCATCGAGAAACCCGTTGGACCAGGCTACTTCGCGCCCGTGCTCATCGAGCAGGCGATAGGGCGAGGTACTGGCGGGGGCCGACGGCCGATAGACTACAGAGAACTTCATAGCCGGTCCGCTTCCCGCAGACGGGCGGTAAAATCGGCGGCGCTGGCGCCGGCTACGAAGTAGCTGTTGGGATCGAGCCCCTCTGGCAACCGAACAATGTGGATGTGGATGCCGGCGCTCTGCAATCGACGGGCAAGCTGATGGGCTGCTTTCTGCCCGGCCTGGTTGTCGTCCTGGTCGAAGGCGATGTACACGGAACGGCCTGGCTGCTCGGCAAGCTGAACCACCTGAGCTGGCGTTAACTGCGTGCCGATCGCACAGGTGGTGTTGCGGAAACCGGCCTGCCACAGCACGGCCAGATCGAACAGCCCTTCGACGAGGATTACAGTGGAGAACCTGCTGACGGATTCCCAGGCGAACAATCCGCCTTTGGAGCGCGGCAGCAAACGGTGGGGGAACGCCGCGCCGATGCTGCGGCCATAGAGGTTGGCGATCTGCCCGTTCTGTCGGCAAGGAAAAATGAGCCGCCGGCAGAAGGCATCGCGGCCGTGATGATTGATCAATCCGATCTCCAACAACTGATCGAATGAGGAGCACCAAGCAGCCAGATGACGCCGTAAGTTTCCACCGGGAGCATAACCGATGCCGAGTTCCTCAATCAGAGAGGAATCGTGCATTCCGCGACGTTCCAGATAGTCTGCAGCTTCCGGATGGCGGTGCAGTTGAAGCTGATAAAAAGCGGCCGTCTCCTCCAGCAATCGGAAAACGGGAGCGGGGAGCAGTTCCTGTTGGAGATGAGCCACCGTTTGGCGGAATGGCAGATCGAGGAATAGCTGGACAAAACGGATCAGGTCCCCGCCCCGGCCGCAGCCGTGGCAGTAGAACAGGTTTTTGGCGGCATTGACGTAGAAGGAGGGGTGCGTTTCCTGATGTAAGGGACACAGCCCGACAAACTCCTGGCGTGAGCCGGTACGACAAGGCTTCCAGTTGTGGCGCTGCAAATACTCCAGCAGCGAGACGCGCTGTTTGAGCCGCTCCAGATTCTCGGCCATGGCGCTGTTTTCGCCTCCAGAGTCGAAGTTAGGCGGAAAACAGCCGTTTTCCCAGGCAAGGATGGTGGGCGGCGGCTTTTTCTAAATCCGCAAGGGCCAGAACCGAGCGAGAAACGGGAATACGGTATGCCAGCGCAAGGGCAGCGAATCGTGAACGAGAATCTCTGTTTTGGTGAGCCACGCGCCGACAGCCCGGATCGTCTCGCGCAGGAAAGAAAACGGCGGCTGAGAAGAATCCAGGCTTCTGCACCATCGGCGCAGCGTGGAGGGATCGGCCACACGATCAGGGTCTTTGACGGTGGGCGCCGCGGCTTCCCAGGAACGGCCTTCCAGGAAGCGGCGCTGAAGCGCCTGGCTGCGGGCGATGAAGCTGTAATGGCAGTAGGGAGGAGAAAAGGGTGGCAGGAAGGTGAACGTCTTGCCGCACCGGCTGCACAGGCCGCGACGAATGCCGATCCAATCATGGCGTTGATCGTGCGCCTGTTTACGGCGGCGGCCATGACCAACGATGGAATCCTGAGAGCAAATCGGGCAATGGCGCAGGATGACCTGCATGCCGGCATCAGCCCAATCGGCTTCGAGGTTGAATTGCGCCGCCGAGAGTGGGATAAACAGAATCGTAGCGATGAGGGCCCCGCCCGGCCCGGTCATCTTGCCAGGATCGACAGGCCGGCGCGAGGCCCTTCCTCCTACACAAATCTCGCCTGGAAAAAAGAATAACGCCGCGCTGCCGCCGGTATGGGGAAAGGCCCATTGGGGCTGGCGGCAGAAAGTACGTCGACTTTCACCGGATTGGCCGGTTAATCCGAGAATTCTTGCCCCTGGAAGCCATCAGATTTGGGAAAGCGATGCCCTGGATTCTGAATGTTGCAAGGCCGTCGTGTCGAGATGCCCGTACAGGCTCTACGGTAAGATCTTCACCCGAGGCGTGGTCTCCGAATTCGCGTACAAGTGGGGTGCGAATTGGTCCACGCCCTCACACCACGGTTATTCCCCCACGGATCTGAACGCTCTGGTCGCGACCGTATTTCTGGCTAGACGAATCCTGTTTGGATGAAATTCGACCCGTTCGAATTCACGCCTGCATCGCCGCCTGCAGATCGTCTTTGAGCCGGGTCACGAGGCTCTCTCCCTGAGCCAGGTCGGACGCAGTCAACTCTTCCACACGCCAGGGAGGGGTAGCCGCCCTCAGTCGGTCACGAATGTACCGGTCCCGGCGAAGACTGGCACCGAGGGTGGAATCCGGCACCGTCGATGTAGATAGCGAGGTGCCGGCTTGGCACCGCGAAATCGGCAATGGAGATAGGTGCTGAAACGTCAGCGGGCCCAACCGGCACCTGCTTTTCGGGTGTGAAGCCGAATCTCTCAAACAGGCGAAGGAAGCGCAGCTCCAAGGGCGACCCCACACCGGCGGCATAGGATTCGAGCCAAGGCTTCGGGCTATCGTCATCGCCGCGTTCTGCTGGCTGTGCGGACGGCCGCTCTTCACCCAACGCCTGCAAGTGCGGCAGGGCGATTGGCCATTGCAGGAAGCTATGGTGCCGCTGGTTGGAGTAGGACTTCAGACAGCGGTAGCAGGCAGTCTGACAACCGGTATGATCGAGGTGCTCCATCGCCGCGCGTGCTACCAGGTGAAGTTCATCTCCGATACGTCGCAGATACCCTGTGCCGCCGAGACTGGGGTCAACGAATGTGAGGGAGATGCGCTGGTGATCGTTGCTTTTCCACGGGCCTTCCAGTTCGAAGTCGATTTCACCGCCGTTCAGTACATACTGCCGCTCCATACCAATGAGGAGCGCATACCCCGACTGAGTATCCCCATGCTTTCAGATTGGCTTCTTCCATCCCCGCTGGGACGGGTACGATGATGCAGCACCTCTGCTGTGCCGGAGGTTACGAGGGCCTGTGGCACCGGCGGAATCGCCGCGCGTACGCAGCCTTCACGATGTCCGTAGTCGTTCTCTCCCGATCCTGTCCTGTTGTTTCGGCGGCCTCCTCTGGGATTCTGAACCGGCTCCGGCACCGTCAGGATGGCGCCGCAGGAGCCACAGAGCAAGAAGCCCTTGGCATCGTTGTGCAACTTGGGAACCGCGGCGTCGAGTTCACTGGGCTTGGGCGGAGGCCCCTCATTGAGCCAGTAAACGTCTTCTGCCGATCGAGCCGCATCGCCCAACCCGGGGCGATGACCCAGCGCCCGGCAACGCGCCCATTCCACTGCGGGTAGACTCGCAGGAGGTTCTTAGCCGCATAGCGCTCTTCTTCGTCTAAGACCGGGTTCTCGTCGCGTCTGGCGAGGAACCCGGCAAAACCGGCGGCCGGCAGACCGCGGGCAGGCGACGAATCACCACAACGAGGACAGCGAGGTGCATCGGCTTGGTGGCGCAGTCCGCACGCCCTGCATGGTCGGTAGAGCCAAGATGGTTCGTCCGAGCGCGGGTTCCACGGCGAAGATAAGTCGAGCCCTATGACACGCCAGCGCTTCCCCCGAGCGTAAACCTGGACATCAGGCTGGTATTGCGTGATACCAAAACGTCGGGCGGCAGTAACCGGCTCCTCCTCGTTTTCATCGCCCAACAGACGAACCGCCGCCGGCTCAGTCGGGAATTCGTACCCAGGCAGGATACCTGCCTCGGCAAATCCTGACGTTACGGATCCCACCCGAACGGTCATCCGCCTCCGCCTGGCCCCGCCTTGCCTCTGTCGGAATTCCCAGAAGGCGTGCCACCAGTTCGCCAGCCCGTGTGCCAGCCCCTGACCGCGGAGTTTCGGCGTGGTAGTATTTCCAGCGCCCGCCTCAACTCAATCACTTGTTTGCTGGTTCGCTCGATGACACCACGGATCTTCGCTGGAATGTTCTCGAGGTGCCGTCGTAGCGCGACTTCGTCGAACTCCGCCGCCATGAACACGTCGGTTCCGAAAGCGTGCTGCGCCATGAGGATCGCGTGGTCGAACTGTGCACTGACCGCATCGACCAACGCGGTGCCACGGCGTCCTCCCGAATCTCCCCCATTGGGGACACGTCTTGCGTCCATGCGCCCCGC
>CAWCMJ010000005.1:0-10694 GCA_963796615.1 uncultured Acidobacteriaceae bacterium | reverse complement strand
GCACGCATCTGGTTGTATCGGGTGGTGACTGCCTCCAGCCGGCTCACTGCCGGAACACGCCGGCTGCGAAGCGCGAGCACCTCTTGAGCGATGGCCTCCAGAGGATCGTGCTCCGCCGTGGCAATCCCGAGGACGTCCTGCGTTCCCTGCGAGCGCGAACGCTCCTCGCGCGCGGAAGATTCCAGCTCAGCCACCTGCGCCATCAGCCCGACGCACTTGACCAAGTCTGCCTGCGCCTTTTCCAACGCATCCTGCGACTCCGTCAGCTTGCCCTTTTTCGGTTTGCCGCCAGGAGTCCACACGGAGATACTTCTTATTGACTAGCCGCTCGAACGCAGCGCCGGCGGCTCCGGAGACCTGAGCGCCCAGCATCCCGCGGATATCAGAAAGTGCGTCACCGCTCAACGCCGGCAGGTCCTGCTTGCCTTGTAGGCTGCACAGGACGGAAAAGAGACCCATCCGGTCACCCGGTTTGTCCTTCGCCTTCGTGGGCTGGCTGCGCAGCATCTCGCGAACCTGTTCGTCCGCCACCTTTCCTTTGGATATGGTGTCCCAGACCCCGTCTGCCCGCTTCCGTTCCAACACCGCCTTGGGTGAATCCAAGAACGTCTTGGCGATCCGGTAATCGGCGGCGGCATGGCTGAATTCAACCGTGATGCTTGGGACCAGGGCAGTCTCGCGCGGGCGCATCTCTTCCGCGCTGACGCCGGAGGTATTGTGACTCTCCACCAGACACCGCTCGATGGCTTCCACCAGCGTGGACTTGCCAACGCCGTTCGGCCCTTCCAGCAAGTTCGGGTAGTGTGAATCGAATTCCACGTGCCACGGGCCGCGAATTCCTTTGTAGTTTTCGACGCGAACCGAATGGAGAATCATCAGACCGCCTCCCTCCACAACCGTGCGAACTCCATCAGGGCCGCTGCCGCAACCACATCAGGTGGCTCTCCGCTTGCCTTCCCGAGCAGATCCCGCGCGGCGTCCTGGAGATAACCGTTGGGCAAATGCCCGAACCACTCGGGTCCGCTCTCGTCGGCTACCAGGCGGTCCATCTCCGCGCGTCCGAACAGGCACCGTCCGTCAATGATCTCCATCGCCTTGCCCAACGCCTCATGATCGTGACCAAAGAGCGTTCCTTCCAGAACGCACTCCACCAGCGTGCGCTCCGGCGCCGGCAGTGCATCCAACTCCGCCGCCAGTTTTCCGATCTCGCCAGGCTGCTCGATCTTGCGGCGATACGACAACCACTCCAGGCTGCCCGACCGCACGGTTTGAATTTGTGGCGCGGCGCCACGGCTTGGAACCTCGACTATCAACACGTTGCCGCTGGCGTGTTCCGTGAAACCCGTCGCTTCATGGGTTCCCGAGTACGCCATGCGGAACGCGCCGTCATCATTCGCGTAGAGCGTCTTGGAATGGAAGTGCCCTAAGGCCAGATAGTCCAACCCGCGGAGCCCCGCCGCGTACCGGGCGATCGGCATGACCTGCTCGTAACCAGCGTTTTCCACGCTTCCATGTGCAATACCGATTGCGATCTTGCCGGGATCGGCCTGGATCCAGGCGGTGGGGTCGTCCTTGGAATCGCCGGAAAACACCGGGCACGGGTACAAGACCGCGCCCGCTACTTCGATGGGAATAGCGTCTTTCAGCAGATGCAGGTTTGGGAATTCGCCCCAGACCGCATCTTCCCAGACGGAACCTGGAGTGAGGGGGTCATGATTGCCCGGGATCAGATACACAGGGCAGCCCGCGCCGCCGAGAATCTTGGCGACTTCCCGTACCTTGATGCGGTCCACTCCGTTGTTCTCGAACGTGTCGCCGGCCACCACCACGAAATCCACCTTCTCGCGGTGGGCCACCTCAATTACGCCGCGCGCCGATTCCAACCGGGCGTGCCGTACCCTGTCGCCCTTCTCACCCAGGTGAGCTGCGCGCATACCGACCTGCCAGTCAGCTGTGTGTAGGAACTTCATAATTTGGTCTCCAAAAACGAGTTTCCGGCCAAGGGTGGCTCGCCAAACGAGCCTGCCACCAAAATTCCGCAGAAAAGTGAGGTGCCTACGCGCGCCTCAGCGGGCGCGGGCCGTTTGGGAACCGGTCGTCGACCGAACGGAGTCCACCGACCGTTTTTGCATGGCATACTTCTCCGCAGCTTCGCGATGGGTTTCCGCGACGGCGCTGCGGAGCGAGGCCGGACTGACCACTTCGACGTGCGGTCCATGCCTCAGAATGTCCATGAGAATCTCCTGGGGATTGCTGTACGGGACTTCCAGTTGCAGGCCACCGTCCGGCAGCGCGGAAGCGCGCTGCAGCGGGTGCCACTCTTCCTCGCCGACCCACCTCGCGGCAACAGCATCGAAGAGGAGCACTGCGGTATTCTCGACAGGTCCGGAGAATATCCCATACCCCTGCTGCCCAGACGCCGCCACTTCCAGCGCCGGTTCCTCCAGGACTGAGGCTAGGCGCACAGCGTCTATCGCGAACCGGCGCATGGCTGCCTTCTCGTGGCACCAAGCATCCAGGTACCAGTTTCCGCGATAGTAAATTAACCGATCCGGCGACACCACGCGATCGCTTTCGGCTCCGCGCGACCGCGAGTAGTATCGCATCCGCAGCTTCTTGCGTCGTAAGGTAGCGTCGGAGATCGCTTGGAAGTGCTCGGGATCGATCGGCCGCTGCGGCGCTGCACTGACCTTCATCCGTTCCAAAATGCTCTGGGCGCCCCGTCCGGACTTGCCCAGCAGGGTACGCAATTTGTCCTTAAAAGGTCCGAGTTGGTCGCGAACGAAATCGGGCTGCAATTGATCGAGCAGCGAGTACATCAAGAGCAACGAGTAGACTTCACGTTCCGTGAACCAGAGCCCGGGCAGGTTGAACTCTTCGGCCGTGTACTTATAACCGCCGGCCTCCATGTCGAAGGTGACCGGGGCGCCCAGCCGATTCCGCATGTAATCCAAGTCGCGCTTGAACTGCGCCGGCGAGATCTCGAACACTTCGAGTATCTCCCGTTTATCCGGCGGCTTCTTCCGCCGGAACAGGCGATCAAGCTTATAGATCCGCTCCATCTGGCTCATGGGCAAGTCCGGGTACGCAGACCTCATCATCTTAAGCCCGCGCACACGGAATGTCGATGCCATGGCACTATTGCTGCTGGCGTAGAACCCGTGTCGATTGAAGACGACATAAGCTAACGTTGTCGGTTTACTGCGCCCGTCTGCGAGTAGGGCGGCTAATGGACATGCGGAATTCGCCGGGGCCACTGGTTCCATTCGTAGTAAACGCGCAGAGGTGGATATATCGCTGTTCGCTACGGAGAGCGGCACCCGAAACACCGTCTCCGGTCAGCCGGACATCCTCCCCCATGCCAACCGCCGGTCGGATCAGAGGCTCCGATTTACCAACACGGGCGAGAAACTCTGCGGCTGCGCCGGGTGCCGCCGCAGGTGAGTGGGGCGCCTCGACGGCATCCAAAGCATAGCTTCTCACTAATTTCGGAAGCATGGTCCGCATAGTGTACGGGTGGTCCATCAGGTCCAATCCCATTGTTGCCGAGCCGAACGCAAACACAACGCCGACTTGGTGTTCGGCCCAGGCAAAAGCACCCTGGTAGACATCGAGTGGGACGGCCTTGGAATCGTAAATCGCATTCATCGCTTGCGTCGGCGAAGCGGCGGCGAGACGCTCGGACTTCGATGCGATCTCATCCCAGATGGCCGATTGGTCAGACCGGCGACTGTCGTTTGCAGCCATCGAGAGTGATACCTGAGCCCCTTTGGCTGCCCGGGCACGTGAGTACATGACGTGCTCCGCGGGCCGGAAGGTATCAGTTTCTGCGTGCCAGCGACCAGCCTCCACGCAGGATACCGGAATGACGATGACCTGTTTTGCACGCGCCAGGATCGTCAGATTCAGAGCGCGATTCTGTTTGGCACCGACCAGTTCCTCGCCATCGAACAACAGCACCGGCGTTTCTCCGAGGTTTTCAAACCGCAATTCTGGGACCGAGCCGCCATCGCCCAGTTCCGTAACGCGTGCTGAACCGCGCCCGATGGCCTCCTGAAGCAAAGTATAACCGGGCTCCGCCGGCGCAGAGCGATTTCTAAATAGGGGAAATATGGTAAGGCCGCCGAAGTGGGTCGGGTCGCCTACCGTAATAGATTGCAGCTCCCCGGCCACGGATTTCATCTCAACGAAGTTCATGTTGGACCTCAACTATGAGTGTGTGGTGCAGGGTGGCTCACGGAGCGAGCCTACAACGTCGCTGTTCGTTACGGCTAAGACTGGCGATATAGTAGGCAACCCGTCGAAGGACAGTAGTTTGTAAGGGCGGTAGTGACAACACCTGCGATGCGGGCTGATACAATCCGAGTTCGTCCTCGGCACACGGTGCAGTATTTAGGAGTCGTCATGGGACTGGAGGCAGTGGTCTTCTGCGATTGCGTTGAAAAGGGCTGCTTGCTGGTCCCACATCCTTATCCTCGCTTGCTCTACATTGCCAGCAACGGCTCTCCCGAAATTCGATCAAAAGACCCGGCCAAGATTGATGAGCATGATAAGTGGATGGACCTGCCCCCGTGCAAACACCAAGGCATGATGCTTGCCGGTTGCAGCGTCGGCAGCATGACGTTTGTTCCGCATCTGCGCGATATCCTCTCAGCCGTGTCGACGAAGCGGGACCAGTCTTGCCCTGTATTGCTGGGGAAAGTGCTTTATAGCGGGACCCACTGCGGAGATCATCTCACGGTGAGGGACGTCGGGCGGCTTTCAAATGAGCTTGATTCGATGAAAGGGGCGAAACTCTCGGCCGCTGCTCTCTCAGGAGAAGACGCACGTCAAATCGCAACGGCCATGAGGGACCTCAGACGGTTAGTAAAAACCGCTCTGGCGGTTATTAAGCCCATTGCCTTTTGAAATCGCGGCGTTCGAATCGGATTTCCGGATTTCCCGACACACGCAAGTACTTCAGCCCGAGGTTCAACAAGGAGCGTGCACCGCACCGCGCCGCCTTCCAGATGCGGAGGCGCCCGAATCTCGTGGTAGTTGGAGGTCAGTTGAAAACGATTGGATATTCCGAGAATGTTTGCCTACGGGCCCGGCTTCGACAGTCGTGTGGTCAGGCTGATGGCACCTGTCACGACGGTCATGGGCAATATTGAGGAGGTTGGTGGTCGTTCTTTGAGAAAAGGGGGCAGTTATTCTCGGATTTCGCCCCAGCCATTCTTCTATTAAGCTTGTGCGGTTTACTGCAGAGAATGCTGAGAAGCATCCATCAGTTGGCCGCGAAAGAAGGCAACGATCTTTTGGCCGGAAAATCGTTCGTCCTCCGCCCGACAATCCTGGCGGGAGCAGACAAAGTTTTCGAGAGAGGCAGACCATTCGTCCGTGTGCTCCAGCAGGTGGGCCCGAGAATTCCGAGAATTTTTCGACCCGGCTGGTATTTGTCCCATCTCGGCCCCGTTCGTTCGGCAATTGGAGATTCTGCCGAAGCTAGACGCCTATTCCAGAACGGAAGTTGGCGTCAAGCCCTCATCATGGCAAAACGCCACGGGGACGGACTTGATAACGGCATGCCGCAGTGGTTCGCGATTCGGGTAGACGCGGAATAATCCGAGAAAAGTTGTCCCAATTCCAGGCAGTTTTGAGCGGTACTCAGGGAAGAAGACCACGCACGTCTGACCCGTGGGCTTTGGAGTAGCTGGCCCCGGTTTCGTATGTGCGTCTTTGTAGATGTCGATTTCCGCGAGTGACCAGTTCACGAGGAGGCCAGTGTGCAGGCCTACTGCAAGCTGTCGATCGACTCGATCGAGTTTTGTTTGAAGACTTGGCGGTCGGGGGGCGGAAATTCTCGGAATATCGGCGGTTCACGAAAATTCGCTGGAGATCCCAGAGTTTCAAAGGCTGGTCGAGAGTGTCATCGGATCCGTTCGCGTTCGGGTGGCCCTTCAGAAGTAGGCGTGTAGCGCTATGGCCGTCCGGCGTCGGAACAGTCGCAGGAGCGCCGGCATGGAATCGGCCTGTCATGATCGAAGGAAAAGTGGGGTTGCCCGTGATGGCGCTTCGGTATTGAAAGTGTGTGCAGTAGGTGCGCACTAAATGTATCGTTCCGGGGCATTTTATGGCATCCCTTGTCGGACTCTGGCGCTCTCAACGTATTGAAAACACATGCACATTATTGATTTGATTGACCCAGAACGCCGGCCTGTCACGTCGGAGGTCGCGGGTTCGAGCCCCGTCGTCCCCGCCATTCCTTTTCAATCACTTACTGGCAATCCGCTGGAGCGATTTTCGCCTCGTTTTCGCGGGTGCTACAGTAGCTGCTACAGTTTCCCTCGCAAGATCCTGAATTGGCTGCGTTTATCCGCTGTTAGGGAAGGATTGGGGATGCGAACGCTTTTCGCCGCGTCAACACTGTATTCCCAGCGGAGATCAATAATCGTAAAAATCAGACCTGCACCTATCAATGATGGGCGTTTGATAGTGGACGGCAGGCGCGTGGTCGAGGCGCAAACGTGTGAAAATCGCGTTAGGCATCATCAGAAAAACCAAGAGTAAGCCGGTCTCTTAAAGGGATGGATCGGCCACAATACCGATCCATCCGAGTTAGACCTCCCCTGGTTTTCAGACCGCCTGGTGCTTTTGCTCCAGGTCACGGACTTTCGAGTAGAACGGATTCGTGGGGTCCACCAGTGCCCGATAACTGGCACCGGCAGAATCTTTGACGCCGCCCGCTGTCGAGAATACTCCGTTCGGTCGAACCTTCCCACATACGCCTTCCCAACGCGTGCCGCGGGTCCAGTTGATACCATTCAGTCCGTCAAGTATTTGATCTATTCTTGCTGGTCGGGCTTCGACTGGTAGATCAACTAATTGGTGGCCCACGGCGCCAAGAGCGGCTAGAACTGCCGGCGTCGCGATCACCGTGTTGAGGCGATCTTCCATGGCGGGCCCAAATTTCTTCGCCAGGGCACCGTAGAACTCGACGGCGCTTGTTTGAATTTCGGGGATTCGCTCCACAGGAACGGGGACCGATTTGTTGCCATACTGTACGCCCCCGATTCCCTCCGCAAAACACACAAGCGAGGACCGGAGGACCGAAAGCGTAGCGATGCCGTTGCTTTTCTTAGAGAGCTGCCGGTCACTTTTGATCCGACCAGAGAAAAAAGGCATGTCAGCGATGGTGCGTGTCACGTGCGTGAGGGGATCACGCATATCCATGGCGACGGCGGTTGCGGCGTTGGGACGGATCGAATACACATTCAGATCGTGGAACGCTTGGCCCGCCCAAGCGGTGCTGCGATCACAGCAAATCTTAACATCGACCATCATTTCCTGCGTCGCCGGATTCTTCGCCCGGGCCTCGAATCGCGCAGCGAGCTGGGTTTCGCCGTCGATTGCCACCAGTTCAATTGACCACGGAAGCTCCAGTCGTGGAAGGTATCCATCTGCATCAAGCACGCTCAGTTTCTCAGCCGTCCACAAGACGATCGCGGGAGTGATCCCGTCCGCCCCTCCTGCCATCCGGCAAATGTAATCTGCATACGACTCGACGTTCTTGGCCTTCGCCCCTGCGAACTCCCTCTGTACCTGTTTCCTGATGTCATAGGTCGCTTGCATGGAAGCATCGGCGGCGCGTGTTTTTTCATCTTCGGTCCGCCGCGGGTCAACCGTAATCCTCATGAGTTGGCTCGCGGACATCGTGCCGATAAATTCATGCCCCGGTACCTTCACAGTTCCGAACACGATCATGTTGTTATTCATCTGCTTCATTCTCCAGTTTGATTTGGGCGAGAGCGAAAATGGTATAGAATGGAGGCTGCTTAGGGCCGATTCCATCGGTTCCACGTTCGTCTAGCAGCCCCGGTTTCATCCGGGGCTGTCTTATTTTAGACATCAAACTGCGGACAGATTGCAATGGAATAATCGTTCCGCAGTTTGAAAAACAAGATCCGCGGTAAATTAAAAAGAAACTGCGGCGCATTCCAGCACATTCCATTAGCTCCGCAGCTCGGGTCAGGGACGGAGGGGTCTGCTTCGGACAACGCGTGGCGACCCTGTCGGTATGCCAAGCGTGGTTCCGATAGGCGGGTCAATATTAGATTCGGTGCTCGCGAGATGGCTGCGCTGGGTGACGGGCTTGGCCGATGATCGCCCGCCGGTCATCTGCGGGCTACCTGATTTCGTGAGCTGCCCTCGGAGCAGGCATCACGCGACCCGGAGTCTTGCCGACGATCTTGGCCTTGATCTACTCTTGACAGTGATTTCGATATCGCGCCCGAGCACCAGCAGGAGGCGCATCAGGCGCTCGATCGAAAAGCCGGACAGTTTGCCCTGCTTGAGCGCCGAGACCTTGGGTTGATCGATCCCAAGGATCGCGGCCGCTTGGCTCTGTGTGAGCCGTCGCCGCTGGATCTCGGCGATAATCTTCGCCGCCAACTCGGCTTTCGCCAGCAGATCGTCGGCATGGGGTAGGTTCAAGTCGGCGAACACGTTTCCAGAACTCGGCGTAAATTCTCGATTCGGCATCTTCCCTCTCCTCATTTCCCCGCAAGCTTGCGCGCAAGTTGAAGCCGTTGGCGGATCAGCTCCAATTCCCGTTTTGGGGTCGCGATTCCGGATGTTGCCTTCTTTTTGAAGGCATGAAGAACGTAGACCGCTTCCCCAAGTTGTGCCGCATAGAGTGTGCGATACGTGCCGCTCGGATCGTCCGCACGTACCTGCCAGACCGTTTCTGCAAAGCCGTGCAACATCTTCGCGCTCTCATGCCTCTGACCGATTTGCGATTGGTACAGCGCGAAACCGAGCTTCTTACGAACGATCAGCGGAAAGCTCGTCAGCCGATCGAGCGAGTCGACAAGCCAAATCAACTTGCGCGGTTGTTCCGATACTACAGGCACAGCTTCCATTGTATGCCAGATCTAGCATAAAGTAGCCGGCGAAAACTGTAGCACCTACTGTAGCAGCTCGGAAAGCGACATCTCGCCATCGGCGCAACGACCTGAAAATGAAAGCAGTTCCGCGGGACCGGTCCATGAGCCTTCGGCCTGTCACGTCGGAGGTCGCGGGTTCGAGCCCCGTCGTCCCCGCCATCCAACCTCTTTTGTTTCCAACCAAAACGAGTTTCTGGGGGCCTTCCGTGCAGTAGTTTGCAGTAGTCCCGGGCGGTACGGGTTTCTTGCTGGTTTCAATCACGTCTCCGAGTGCGTCGTTCCAAATCTTCGCTGCGGCGCGGTCGTCGGCGGGGATTGCGTGGCTGTAACGTGATGTTCTGGTCGGCGTGCCCGAGACGCCGGGAAACTTCCGCGAGGGGGACTCCGTTGCGCAGGGACTCCGTGGCGTTCGTGTGCCTCACAGAGTGAGAGAGTGCAGGCTGACGCCATTGTTCCCCATCTCCTTGTCGAGCAGTTGTGGGTTGTAGCAGACGTGGAATGCCCACCGCCCCTGCTGGCCCCAGTTGTTGACGGCGGTCACCCACTGCTTCACCGAGGCCGTCGTACCCGTGCGACGTAGAGGGCCGCGATGACGCGCTGTCACGCCAGATGAACCTGCGTACCGGCACGGCGTAGTGATCCACGGGTTACCAAACCCTCGATGTGCACGTTCGACCCAGCCCTCGCGATTCGTGGCCGAACCCGGAATCCGATCCGGTGCCTCCAGATGGGTGATTGGCTTTCCCGCGCCCTTGACGCACGTGTCTACGGAGGTTGGTACAATGGATATACGAGGGAACCATGGTCAAGAGGCTCACGAAACACGGAAACAGCCTGGCGCTGGTGATTGACAGGCCGATTCTCGACCTGCTGAAGATCGATACCGAGACGCCGCTCGACCTCAGCACGGACGGGCACCGGCTCATCGTCGCGCCCGCCGAGCAGTCCGAAAGGCGCCAGAAGTTCGAGACTGCGCAGCGCACCGCGCACAAGCGATACGGCAAAGCGTTCAAGAAACTCGCTGAATAATCGACGGCATGGACCCACTATTCCTGGCGCTGGACGAGGTCCTGGAAATTCACGCGCAGCAAATCGAGTCGTACGGCGGGTCGGATGGCATTCGCGATCCTGCCGGCCTGGAATCGGCGGCGGCCACGCCCATGGCGACTTTCGGCGGGGAGTTCCTGCACTCGACCGTTCCATCCATGGCTGCGGCCTACCTGTTCCACATCTGCCAGAACACCCGTTCGTGGACGGCAACAAGCGGACGGGCGCGAACGCCGCCATCACATTCCTGCTGATCAACGATTGGGAGCCTGACTTCAGCGAAGACGAGTTGGCCGATCTGGTGCTCTCCGTGGCATCGGGCACGACGTCGAAGTCGGCCCTCACGGAGACATTCGAGGCCCGCTGCAGGCCCGCATCAGAACCGCGCGCGGGTTAGCCCAGCATCCAGTCTGGCCCCCATGTCCGGGGCAGGCCCAATCCCTTTACCGCTTTCACCGCGGTCTGACAGGTTATTACGTCTTCCGGTTTCATCTGCGGCGTTGTCGGCGCGCCGAAGCCAACGAACTCCTCCAGCCCGCCACGGTCGCCAGACTTGAGTCGCCAGAGGTTGGGGCCATCCAAGGGTTCATCGGCATAATCGCCCCGTTCGACTTTCTGGGGATCAAAGCGGGGGAAGCAATGCAGATTGTCAGTTCCGCACGTGGTGTTTTCTGTTCCCGAAACGAGAGAACAACGCGCGTGGCTCGAGCAGTTGCGATTTCG
>CAWCMJ010000004.1:0-96949 GCA_963796615.1 uncultured Acidobacteriaceae bacterium | reverse complement strand
CCACTTGGTCAGATACAGGTCGCTCCAGAAGAAATCCGGACCGCGCAATGCGTTCCGGCCGAGATTGCCGAACTGGCAATTCTTCGGACTGTCGCCGCCGGCACAGGCCCCGGTGCTCGGATCGACGACTGAAACAAACGCGTCGGGATTGAGCCATTGGATGGTTCCGGGCTGCGTCACGCCCGGGATCGGATTGCGCTCGTACAGCGGTACGCCGGGAACCACGCTGGCGTACTGCGGGCCGCTGCCCTGAACGATGCCGTTTCCGTTGGCGGAATACGGCGCGCTCAAGACCGAAAACGGCAAGCCGCTATGCCAAAACACGGTGCCGGAGACCTGCCATCCGTTCAGCGCGCCGGGCCAAGCATGCGATTCCGGAATTTGAACGGCAATTGATAAACGTACTGGGCGGTGAAGTTGTGGCGCACGTCGTAATCGCAGGGACCGTATTGGCGGCCAAGTTCGCCCGGCAGCGGCGAAAGAATGGCTCCGGCGGCGAACGGCAGGAATCCGCCGTTCGAGACCGTGTCCATGCAGTGGCTCCACGTGTAGTTGGCCTGGACCTGAATGCCGTGGCCCAGCCGCTTCTCGGCCGTTAGCTGGAGGCCGTTGTAGTGGCTGTTGGCGCCGGTGTTCAGTTGCGTCACCTGCCCGAAACGCGGGTCTTTCGGCTGCCCGTAGGGGAACGGCGTGAAGCAGCCCTGGCAGACCGTCTGATAGCCGTTCACTTGCGTCTCGTAGGGCTGGTTGACCGCGCGCGTGCCGACGTACTGAGCGCGCAGATTGAGGGCGCTGCCGACTTGGTGCTCGATCGCAAAGCTCCACTGCATGAAGTAAGGCGCATGGAGCTTGCCGTCCGGAACCGCGGTGATGGAAATGGGCGGAAGGCAGGAGTTCGGATTCGCCAGAGCCGAGGCGCAGGAAAGCTGCGCCTTGCGCGAAGCCCGAATTGAAGAGCTGATTCGCCGCCGCGGTCGCATCGATCGCGCTGTTGGGAACTCCTGGCGCAATCGCCGACTCCTCCCACCGTGCCGAGCAACCCGCCCTGAAAGGTCTTCGAGTAGGGCGGATTCGTGCCGACGAGATCGACCACGCTGCCCGGCAGGATGTCGCTGAACAGGCCGAAGCCGCTGCGTAATACCGTGTTCGGCGCGAACTGCCAGGCAATGGCGGTGCGCGGCTGGAAGATCGCGGCCGGGCGTGGCGGCGAAAATCGTCCCCTGCTGCGTCCGAATCACCTGGCTGAGCGGCTGATTCACATCGTGGGAAATGGAATCGAACGACCCGGCGAGGCGCGCCACGGCGTTGTGCGGATTCAGGGGATTTGAGTTGTAGGTGTCGCGGACGCCGAACGTCCAGGTCAGCGTCCGCGTCAACTTCCACGTGTCCTGCGCATAGAAGTCGAGATTCAGGAAATTGTATGGCTGCGAATTGGCCAGCGGAAAGGTCTTCGAAGCGGTCGACGCGATCCCGTAGATGAACTGGGGCAGAGTCGCGTAGGTCACGAGCGGGACCGCGCCTTCGCCGAAATCATAATCGTTGAGGCGGAAGATCCGGCTGTTGGTTCCGAAGCGCAGTTCGTGCGATCCGACCGTCCAGGCGAGATTGTCGTTGATGAAGAAGCGCGTGGCGCGCCGTCCCTGCACCCAGGTGTTGTCCAACCCGCCGAGGGTAGTGAACGGCGCGTTGGCTCCGCTGCCCTGGAGGACGATGGGAAACGCCGCCAGCGTCTTTTGCAAGTCGGCCGGCCCGAACAGGCTTTCGTACCAGGAGAACGCCGGGTTGAAGTAGTTCACCAGGCGCCCGGAGAACACATGCGTGTAGCCCGATGCGAAGGAGTAGAGCGGCTGCGAAGAGATGGCGTTGAATAGCGGATTGATCGGGTCCGTATAGGCGGCCTGAAGGCCGGTGTCGGCCTGAAACCGGAACCAGGCCATGTTCTTCGGCATCGATGTTGTAGTCGATGCGCGCCGTCTGCACCTGCTCGCGATCGTCGCTCGAATGCGAAATGCTCTGGCGGTTCGCGCAACCGTTTCCGTTCGGCGGATTGCCGCCGGCGGCGCGTCCCATCGCTGTTGAAGGGACAGCCGAGAACCGGCAGCGGAGTGCCCGCGGTGTTGCCGTAAAGCGAAAAGAGCTTCTGATAGAACGGCACCAGTTGCGGCGCCGGCTGATAGGCCGAGCCGGTTACGGAATCCACTCCACCGCGCGGAAGCTGTTGCAGGACGTAATTCTGAAATGCCGGCGTCGGCACGGTGGTGGCAGTGACGATCGGCAGCGCGATCCGAACCCATTCGGAATCGAAGAAGAAGAACAGCTTGTCGTGGAGAATCGGGCCGCCCAAGCTGCCGCCGAAGTGATTCACCGTGGAGCGCGGCTTGTGATTTCCGGCGGTGGCGTTCGTGAAGAAATCCGCCGCATTGAATTTCGAGCCGTTCCACAACTCGTACAGGTTTCCGTGAAACCGGTTGGTGCCGGATTTGGTGACATAGTTGACCTGCGAAGCGCCGTACCGGCCCTGATCGACCGCGTAGGAGAGGGTGTTGACGGTCACCTCCGCGATCGAATTCAAGCCCAGCACCAGATTGGTGGAGAGGCCGCTGTTCAGATTGGTCAGCGGATCGTTGGTTTCCAGTCCATCGACGATGTAGCCGTTCGAGAGAGACGGCAAGCCATTGAACTGCACGTTGCCATAACCGTTCGTGCCGCCGACGAAGTCGTTGCCGCTGCCCGCGGTGTTGATGAGAGCGCCAGCGGCAAACTGCAGGGGATAGGTCATGTCGCCGCCCGGATTCGGGAGGTTTTCAATGGATCGGGCGGTCAGGGCGGTCGAGGTATTGGGATTCTCCGGGTTGATCAGAGGCGCTTGCTCCTGCACCACGATGCTTTGGCTGGCGGATGCGATGTTGAGCTTGAAATCGACCGTTTGCTTCTGCCCGAGACCGGCGGAGACGGTGTTGTTCTGCTGTGCCTCGAAACGGTCCGCCTCCGCTTTCACCGAGTATGTGCCGGGCTTGAGTTGGGGAAAGCTGAACCGCCCGGAGTCGTCGGTTTTCACGGATCGTTTCAGGCCGTTCTCGACGTTCGTGACGGTTACGGTGGCGCCGGGGATCGCCGCGCCGGTCGGATCGGTGACCGACCCGACGATCGCGCTCGTCGTCTCGCCCTGAGCCAGCGCCGGAACGCGCACCGCCAAGACGCAAGGCCACGGCAACGACCAGAGACAGAGCGATAATTTAGGCATGCCTAAACTATACTGATCGGCTCTGTTCCCGTCAAGCGCTGGATTGCACGGGTGTGGAAGATGCGGGTGGAGAGGTAAGCTAAGATTTAGTGACACCTAGAAATCATGGACCGTACACCACGGAATCTGTAGACGACTATCTGAAGGCGATCCTGGAGTTGGGCGGCGCGGAAGAGGAGCGCGTGACCAGCAACGCTCTGGCCCATCATCTCGGTGTCCGTGCGGCTTCCGTAACAGGAATGCTGCAAAAGCTGGCTGCGCAGAAGCCGCCCTTCGTGAAATACGAAAAGCATCACGGCGTGCGTTTGACGGCGGCCGGGAAGATGCGGGCCCTGGAGGTTCTTCGCCACCATCGCTTGCTGGAGCGCTTCCTCCATGATTTCCTGGACTACTCGTGGGACGAGGTTCACGAGGAGGCGGAACGGCTGGAGCATTTCATCTCGGAGCGGCTGGAAGATCGCATCGCGGCGAAATTGGGGGATCCGCAAACCGATCCTCACGGGCACCTGATCCCGGAGCGAAGCGGCGTGCTTCCGGAACGGGAAGAGGTGCTGCTATCAAGTGGGCGTGCGGTGTCCCGGCCGTGATCAGCAGCGTGTCGGACCGCGATTCCGCGGCCTTGCGCGAGATGACGCGCCTCGGATTAAAGCCGGGGTGGCGATCACGGTGGAGGCGGGAACGCGAAACGCGTCTCTGCGGGTACGAATCGGGGATCGTGCGGATCGAGTGCGCGTGAGCCAGGCTCTTGCCTCCGGGATCTCGGTGATCGCCGGCCCGGACGCTCCCATCCGTTCGGAGAGCGGCTCATCGAGCGACTAGCCGTGTTCGGACGAACTCGGCTTCTATCAACGCGTGGGCGGGAGCGACACCTTGACTTTATGTCACGCGCGAATATGAACTGATAGGTGACGCGGAAGCCGTGACGATCGAGAGGCGCACGATATTCCTGAGGTTGCATGGTGTCTGAAGACTGTTGCGGAAACGAAGCATCGGGAATTACGGACGCGCTGAAGCGAGCCGCGTTGATCCGGCGCGCGTTCCAGTTAGAGTGGCTGACCGTCATTTGGATGATGGTAGAAACCGCTGTCGCGATCAGCGCCGGGATTGCCGCGCACAGCCTCCTGCTGTTTGCTTTCGGCATCGACAGCGTCATTGAGATCGTCTCTGCTTGCGTCCTTATCTGGCGGCTATCGGTCGAGCTTCGTCGCGGCCGGGCTTTCTCCGAAGCGGCTGAGCGCCGCGCGAGCCGTATTGCCGGCGCTCTGCTTTTTGCGCTCGCCCTTTACGTAGTCGCGGCTGCCGCATGGGGCCTCTGGCAGCATCAGGGAGCTGAATTCTCCACGCCTGGCCTAATCCTTACCGTCTCGGCAATCCCGATTATGTACGTCCTGTCGCGACAAAAGTTGGCGCTGGCCGAACAGCTCGGAAGCCGGGCACTTCGTGCCGACGCCATCGAGAGCATCACTTGCGGCTGGTTATCGTTCGTAGTCGTAATTGGTTTGCTCGCTCAGCTCACCTTGGGGGCCTGGTGGGTCGACTCCGTGGCTTCACTTGCCATTGTTTATTTCCTGTTCAAGGAAGGGCGCGAGGCATGGAATGGAGGCGACTGTTGCGATACGTGAGGCACCAAACACCTGTCTCCGCGGAATGCCGGCTGGGGATGCCGACGTACCGCCGCGTCTGAAGCCCGAACTGCGGATGAACTGGGCATCGATGCTCGCTTTACTCGTTTACTTAGAGTACTTAGAGTGAACCACTTCGTGACCAGCACTGTACGTCCTCCCAGCCGCCCACTCGAGTTCCTTGACGCCGGGATTCCGACGAAGGTTGCCGGCGCCGAAAATCGGTTCTGCACCGACTATGCCGAGTTGTCGCTTGTGAGTTCACTCGAACAGTGTTAGTTGCACTGCGGGTGTATAGGCCGGCTGAGGCGGAAGTATCATTGCGACGGAATCATCAATCGGAATAGTCTTGGCCTCGGGATAGTGGAAGGCTGTTCAAGAGCAGCACGCTCGGATACTGTCGGCCTCATCTGTACTCGAGGAGGATCTCAGAGAGGAACTGTTCGCCGGACCATTCGACGAAGTGGTCGCAGTCGAGGGCGCAGCTCCGGCCGTTGGTTTTTGGGGACGGCTCCAAAGGCATCGCCTCGACGAAGGCCCCTCGTCGTCGAACCGGACTGTCAACTCTCGCTGTTCTGAGATCGACCCGAACATAACGGGAACGCTCGCCTCCATTTCCGGTGGCGAGCGCTCAACAAAGGAGAAAGAGCCCATGGAACTGCTTCCTGTGGAACTGAGGAAGACTCTGCCACCGCTGTATTCACAAGAGTCGTGCCCGACCCCGATCGTGCACGTCAAGTTGTTCACACCCGACTCGTCATTCACCTGGTTCGTTACCGAAGGTGCAGAACAGGAAGATGGCGTTGGCTCCTCTTCGGATTAGTGATCGGATTCGAAGAGGAGTGGGGGTATTCTCTGCTGAGCGAAATTGCGAGCGCGCGCGGCGCGCTGGGCCTGCCGGTGGAACGGGATCTGTGGTTCCAGCCCGGCCCGATTGATCAAGTGCTTCGTCGCATTTCCAGTGGCGAGCGCTCAACAAAGGAGAAGTATCCCCATGGAACTGCTTCCCGTGGAACTGAGAAAAGCTCTGCCACCGCTGTATTCACAAGAGTCGTGCCCGACCCCGATCGTGCACGTCAAGTTGTTCACACCCGACTCAAATTTCACCTGGTACGTTACCGAGGGAGCAGAACAGGAAGATGGCGATTGGCTCCTCTTCGGATTGGTGATCGGATTCGAAGAGGAGTGGGGGTATTCTCTGCTGAGCGAAATTGCGAGCGCGCTCGGACCGCTGGGCCTGCCCGTAGAACGGGACCTGTGGTTCAAGCCCGGCCCGATTGATCAAGTGCTTCGTCGCGAGCGTCCATCCGCACGCGGTGAGGAAGGAGAAGTGTGACATGAGCGAGAAAGTTCAATTTCAAACCAACGTCCCGATCGACGTCGCCTTGAAGTACAACGATGGCAAGGAAGTGACGGGGCAGTACGGTGATCAAGTCCTCTACACGCTCACCGATGGCCGCGTCATGTACGTCCCACCCATCGTCAAGAAGAAGATTGACGAGCTCGGAATCGGGCGTGGCGAACTGTTCACGATCACGAAGGCGGAGAAGAAGAACGGAACACGGCGCACTATCGAGTGGGTAGTTGGGACAGATGGAAGCGGAGATCGAAAACCTCAAAGGCGCGATCAGCAGCCGAACGGCACAGCGCCGGCTCAGCGCCGCGGCGGAGCCGGATCGGCGCCGGTAAGCGGAAATGGTCACAGGCCGAGTTCACTCAGCGATGCCAAAGGCTTTTTGGTAACGGGCCACGGGCAGTTTCTGCTGCAGGCACTGGCAGCAGCGGTGGACGTGGCGGCGGCGACCGAACGCTATGCGACCGCGTGCGGTCTGGAGATGCACTTCACCAGCGAAGATCTACGCGAGATCGGCCTGAGCATTTACACGACCGCCGCGAAATAGGTGTCGTGTGGAAGCCGCTAGTCAGTGCCCGTCGAGCTGGTCGCTGCCGCACGCCAGGCAAACCGACTCAGAGGAATTGCTCAGGATCGAACCTGAATCCGCACTCTGGACACAACTGGTGGGTCGTTTCATTGCCGCTTCAATCTGAGGCGGAACTCGGAATTGCGCCCAAAGAAGTGCGGCAACGGTTCGAAGAGGCTGGAAGACCCGGCGTTTTGCCCAAGACGCTGTTATCAAAGGAGAAACAGACATGGCATGTCCAGACTGTGGCTCGTCGGCCGGGGACTTCCGGTTTGCTACTTCAGTTGAAACGCATGGGCTCGATTGCGGACCGTACGAAACATTCAACGAAGAATTCATAGTCTGCCGGGAATGCGGCGGGCGGTTCGACCTCCGCGACTGGGAGTGCACTCAGGAAATAGCGCCTCTGCCCAGGACAATTTGCTCGGATAGTTCCGGCTGAACCGAAGATTCTGAGGCGCTCCGCCCAGCACCATTGCTCAATCACCAATTTGCCAGTTGATGCGCGATGATCCGGCCAGGCATCGGTGGGGGCCTCCCGCTCCGTGGGCGATTAAGACCGGCGGAGGCGCTGTGAGATGGGTTTTCTAGAGTAATGGCACAAGCAAATCCCACGTGATCACATAGCCACCGCGGACGCCATCACAGCCCGTTGACGATTTCAACCGCCCTTGTCATTTGGTTATCCTGCCCGTCGGCCAGGGCGTCCGGAGAGATTTCGACCAAGATATCCGGATCAACCCCATTTCCCTCAAGACTGCGGCCTTTTGACGTGAACCAGCCGAAGACGGGCAGGCGCAGCCAATAGCCACTACCGACCTTAAAGTTCGTTGCCCCGAGAACGTTGCCACGCGTCTTCTGCCCGACGATCGTTGCCAGCCGGTTCTCGGCCGCAAAATTGGCCACCATCTCAGCAGCGCTGTTTGTCCATTCATTGACGAGCACGACGATCCTGTTGTGAAACGGCTGTGCTCCGAGACCCTGCGTGAGGAGCATTACGGATTTGTCGCGGAACGAAAAGCGAGCCAAGGTGATCAAGAGTTCCGGCCTGCTGCGAGGCATCGGGACGCGAGGGAGTGTCCCCGGATCGTACCCGTGTCGGAGACGACGAGGCGTTAGGCTGTGCCCGATAGCAATCTGGCCGGGGCACATATAGCTGGCCAGGCGGGCGAATCCCAGGCTTCCGCCGATATTCCCCCGGAGGTCGACGATCAGGCGGTCGCAGCCGTGCTGGTTGAGATCGTGAACCGCGGCATCCAATGCATTCGCAAATCCCATCCCCATGGCGCCGGGAAAGTACGGGATCTTGAGAAGTCCGATCTTCGATCCAATCTTCGCGTAAATCGGGCTCTTCGGTTCGACGATCGGCGGACGCTGCTTTGTCCCTTTCCGCTTGGGAACTTCAATCACGATCTCCTTTTGACTCCCGTTACGCAGATTGCGAACAAGCAATGTGTGAGTATGGCCGATCGCAAAGTATGGTGTCGAGGGCGGTAGGCAGGCTGTACCGTCCACGGCCTCCAGGATATCTCCGGGCCGGATTCCCGCAAGATGAGCCGGTCCTTCTTCAAACACATCCAGAAACATCCATTTGTGACCTCCGTCTCGCGGCAGATCCCGCAAGCTAGCATTGATCGTGTGCTGCGGCAGGAGTTCTTTCGGAAGCGAATGGTAGAAGACCGTATGACTGGTCTTGAGTTCCGCGAGAAGTTGACGTATACCGGCTTCGAACCCAGCTACCTCGGCGGTGAGCAACTCTGCGGTTCGCTCATCGACGCGCCCGGTCCATGCGGCGTAATCAACCCCGCCGACATTGATGTGGTGCGCGAGAACCAGCTTCTTTATGGATTGCAGAATCCGGGCACGCTCCTTCGAATCCAACGTCATCTCAGTTATCGCCCTCCTTCGGGGCTATAGGCCCGCCCCGCCGCCCCTTCGATTGTGAAGCCGGCCCACTGGTATGGAAGAGTGGTGCGGCCGAACGTCCGCAGCATGTCACGTTTGGCGGCGGTCAGAGCGGATGCTGCAGACTGGTTCGCCGACAGATGCGCATAAAAGTGCTTCATGAGGAACAAAGACGAACTGTCGTCAACCTGCCACAAGGTCGATACCACCGTTCGGGCACCAGCCAGAAGGAATGCTCTGGACAAGTTCGCGATGCCCTCCTGCCCTTGCAGTGGGCCCACCGCCGTATCGCAGGCCGAAAGGACTACCAGATCCGCATCGAACCGGAGCTGTACAATTTCCGAGGCCTGCAGAAATCCGTCCTCTCCGGCCGAGCGGTCGCTCAACAGAACCAAAGCCGCTCGATCTGGAAATGTGGAGTCCGCAAACCCATGAACGGCGAGATGAATGACGCGGTATTGGTCCAATCCCGAGCCTTTGAAGGCGGCTTCAGTTGCAGACGTCCCCAGCAGCAGCTTGTTTTCCTCTTTAGGGAACGCGGCTTGCGCGATCCGCACTTCATCTGCCGAAGACGGGAGATCGACAAAGCCGTTCCGATTGAACCCCCGTGTCAGACCAGACCTATTCATTCCGCTCCGAGAATACGGGATTCCTCCAACCGCGAGAAGCGCATTGTGGGCTGTTCGTGGACGCTGCTGCTGGTCCCCCAACAGGTAAAAACTGGTCGCGGACGGGGAATAGATGACCGTTCGTGTTTCAGCGACATAGCGGCCGGATACCTCTATGAGCCCGTCGAACGGCACCAGGTTCAGTTGTCCGTCAGGGATAATAATGAGGGTCTCCTTCTGTGCTGCCTCGCGGATCGGCCGAAGGATCGCGTCATACAGGCTGCGAGCTTCAGCAATAGCGGGTAGCTTGGCTTTTACGGCCTTCAGATAAGCCGCGACGAGTGGTTCGATCTGAGCTTTGCTGTCCAACCGCACGATACGGGCACCACTGCGCGAAATCGTGAGGCAATAAGAACTGGGATCCGCGATTACATATTCCAAGAGCACGGCAGACGGAGCCAGGGCCATGCTGAATCTGCTCAAGTCCGACCGTCTCCCGTGGCTTGGTCTTGAGCACGCTTACTCCGGGCGTTACCCATCGGGTCTGCTCCATCATGAAGATTTGATCCCGCAGGCTACGTACCTCATTCGTCGATCGCGCCGCCATCAACTTCAGCCGCAATTGAGAGATCGCCCGCTCAGCACTCTTCGCTCCCGCCGGGGCCACTGATCCGGCCGCCAAGAGATCGGCAGCTACACGTCCTCGCACCTGTTCGATTATGGCGTAAGCTTTCTGCGGGTTGTTGAAATGCTCCGCAATCAGTGCGAAATGTCGCGAATAGATTTGGCTAGATGCCGTGATCACGGCCGTCTTCTCCAGGACGGTTGAAACGTTGCCGATCATGGCATCGAGGAAAGCCTCCGCACGATCATATACGCGATCTGCCTCTGCATACCTGCCTCGGGCAACCTGAAGTTCAGCCAGTTCTTGCAGGCGTTGGGGAACCGCCCAAACATCTCCGCTTGCTTGTGTGGATGCAGTCGCTAGTTCGGCGGAGCGCTCTGCCTTTTCCAGATCGCCGCTCTTTCGGTAGATCTCGGTGGCTCGAGAGTACACGTCAGCGAGCAGGCGTGTCAGTCCCGCCGACTCGCCGAGAGCTATGGCTTGGTCGAGCCTTGCCAATGCCGACTGGCGCTCATTCCGAGCGTCTTCGATGTAGGCAGTGAGCACGAGCCCGATCGCCTCGTGTCCAGTTCTGCGGGCCTCTCGTGCCCGCACTAGCAACTCATCGACGGCCCGCTGAGCAGTGTCAAGTTGCCGTAGGCCAATCAGAGCCTCAATACGCATCTCTTGCACCGTAAACTGATAACCAGCATCTGGGGTGCTAGCTGCGATCTTGTTGACACTCTCGACATACGCGAGCGACTGTTCATACATCTTCGTATGCAATAGGCCGCCTGCGATGATCGTCAAGGACCTAATCTGGCCGCCGACATCTCCGGACGTTGTCGCTGCTGAGAGCGCGGTGCCAACATTCGTGCGAGCCGTTTCAAGATCGGCGTCATAGAACGCGGCCATGCTGAGCTGTGCGAGCGCGCGATACTGCCATTTCAGCTCCCCCAAATCGTGAGCCAGTGTCTGTACCTGTTCCCAATCCTGCCGCATCGCTCCTGTATTGGTCTCGGTGTCGATATCCCCTTTGACTATGAGGCAGAACATGCGGAGCTCTTTATCGTTCTGGAGAAGAGGATCGTCTTCCAGCGATTCTGCAAGCTGCGCGGAGACCATCGGAAGTGTTTGCTGGTCGCGCTCAATGTTTGACCGGATGCGGCCCAGTTTTGCATACAGCGCGTTACGCTGATCGCCAGCGGCAAGAAATAGTTGTTCTGCCTCCGTGAATGCCGGCGCAGCATCGGCCCAGTTGTAGAGATCAGCAAAATGAAGGGCCCGGGCAAGCAGTTCCTTTGCCTGTGGCTGCTGAGCGTCCACAAATGAGCAGGAAAAGATCAAGAGCGCTGTCCGACGAAAAAAGCTAGACTTCATCGAGTCCTCCTCAGATCGCACATAGACTTCTCCTTCTGCTCAAGCGAATTGGAACGGTCGAATCGGTCACATCCTCACCTCACTCAACCACAACAGGGAATCTCCGCCAGCTTAAGCCAGGCGGTCGAATCATTAAAGTAAAGCTGCCTCGGGAGGCACCGGCGAGGTCGATATCCACCTCCACCGAAGTGATGCCATCGTTTATCTGCCCTACGGTCCGCTTGTCGGCAACGATGGTTCCAGTAGAATCCTTCAGTCGAACTGCGTATTCCCCAGGTTCCATACCAAGGGGCAAGAGGAAGTTGACCCGGAGCGATTTCTGCGGGAGGTGCACAGTATTTCCAGAGCTGCCCTTAGCGTCGTCGCCGCGGGTTGGAGAGAAGGAAGCCAGATCCACCCTAATCGGAATCGGAGCAGGAGGGAGTGGTGGCTGGTTAGTCGCGACAGGAGGCTGAGGCGCTGCTCGCCGCTTCTGCGAAATGCTCGGTTCGCCGCTCGGGCCAGTGTGGTTCCATACAAATCGCGCCGTTGCGAATGCTACGGCGAGCACCACCAGAGAGGCCGCCGTCATCCGAATCCCCCGCAAGAGGACCGACAAACGGCGGAAGTGCAGGTACTCTTGGAAGCAGGGAGAGCAGCTAACAACGTGCGACACCGGGAGGTCTTCCAGGGTAAGGCATCGATCTCGATACGCCATTGCGCGTAAGCTGGAGCGGCTGGGGCAGCCCTCGCGGCTCGGATTGGGAAAGCCCGTCTTGGAGTATTTCCTACCAAGAGCAACAACGTCTCTCACCAGCTTGGAGGACGCGGAGTGATTAGATTCGGTCATCAGAATTCATTCGCTACAGTGTGCATTCATGCGCTCGACTGCGGTTTAAAACGTAAATCGTGATAGGCCCGGAACCGCTCCAAGGCCTTATCGATCTTTTTGCGGAACTGCACCTCAGCGCTGTGAGCATCCGCATATCCCGTGAGCCTGGCGATCGATCGCCAATCGAAATCCAAAACGCGAAGATCGTACATTGTGCGTCCGTGCTCGTCCATACAAGCGCGAAAGACTTCCCTTCGCCTAGCGTCATCGAGTTGTCGATCCAGGTCCGTGAAGACTGGGCCAGCGAGTCGATTGATATCCGCACTGTCCATATACTCGATGCGCTGGTTTCTTCGGAGGCGGCGAACCGACTCCCGAATAACCGACCTTAGAAGATAAGCTTCGAAGAATTGAATGGGCTGATGGTTGCCCATGACGCGAGACGCAGAGTCAACGGCGGCTTCAAGAATCTCCGGTGCCTCTGTATCCTCAGCGAGATAGCGAATTACCACCAGTCGCGCACGCTCCCAAACCCGATATGCTGCCTCGATCAGCCTATGATCGACTGTGTTCCCGAGGCTGTCGCGGTCTCGAATCCAGAGTCTCGTCTGAGCGTCTTTCCGCTGGTTCATGGAAGCCGCCGGCAACCGGATGGAACGGTCCTCTCCAATATATAGGAGCACTTGAGGAGGGGAAAGCTCACCCGAAAGCAAATTCCTGCGTTTAAATCGTTTTCGCTGCCCCAAATGGGCGCCTGGCAGAACGACGTGAGGCTGAGCTTTCCGGTTTCCGAAGCCTCTTTGTTTTTAGGAGACCTCCCCCAGTCTGCACGGGCGAGGGCCTGTGTATGGCTTGGATCGAGTTGCCGCAGCAATCACGTCACTCGCTCATTCGAACTGGGCTCCGTAGTCGACCTCCGCCAAGCCGAAGTTCCAGTTCATCTTCAACAGAAAACGCCCGGTCGACAGCCAGCGTGTTCGTGCCCAGCGGGAGGCGTCATTGGGAGGACAACGGAGCAGGAAGGCGTCAGGACTGCAATTACGGATCTGGCTGGACCGCGAGCCGTCGGCTGTGCGGCTGGTGGTTCGCAAGTGCCGGGAAGCGGTGTTTACCTAAGTGAACAAAGGAATCTCAGCTACGAAACAAGCTCGGCCCCATGAAGAAATAGAAAGTTCGTTGATCCAAGGAGCAACGCCGAGCCGGATTCTCGGTGGGCATTCTTTCCGTGTCGGGATGCATGTATCGGCAACGTAACGCGTTGCGAAAAGTGATCGAAAAACGGCTCTCCTACAGTTGACAAACACTCCAATCCGAACGGCGAAATCGGGCCTTTCCGACTGCCTTTTCATATAGAGGCCTTTCTCCCCCGAGTGCGAGTGGAGCCCGCGTTGAGAGCCCTGGGTGTCGGTGTTGAGGGGTCTACCCATGAGCGCGAAACACGGCGCAAACGATAGGGCTGCCTGGACAAGGGAACTCGGAGTCGTCCTGCTGGACGGCATCGAGGACAACAGGCAAGGGAAACAACTGGCACACGAGCGAGTGAAAGCGTTGCACCCTCTGCCGCAAGGGAAGGAGCGATATCCCAGGGATTTTGAGAAGTGGCTGACTAAGGTGTTTGAGAAACCATCTGAGGATGAGGTAGCTCCCTGGCTGTCCTTAGAATTCTGGCAGCACGAAGTTGACAAGGTGCTGATCCAGGGAATCTTCGCTCGGAATGTGCCGAAAGACGAAGCAGTGGATCGAGTCCGCTCGGTCTGGCCAAACCTTTCGAGCTCATGGCTCGGTGCCCGCATGGAGGAAGTCGCGCGGTCAGGGCTCCCCCGCTGGATGGACCAGGCGTTCTGGGCGGCCGAGATAGATCCGATTCTGCTTAGCGGTATCCGGAATGCCGGGCAATGCCAATGCGAAGCGGTTGAGATGGTCCTGCAAGCGTTCCCGCACCTCCATGTCGCCATGATCTGGGACCGTCTCCGACGATTGCGAAAACAACGAACAGAGGACTTGCAAGCAGTGGTGACGGAATTTGCGGTGGCTAACGATTGCAACGCCGCGGTCGAGGCCGCCCGTGGACAAGCCGATTCGAGCGCGACAGCCCAATTGGGCCGGATGGGGCCGCCGTCAAGAATCGACCAAGGGTTCTGGCGCGCTGAGGTCGACCCAATCCTGCTCAGGGGAATTCGAAACGCGAACCGATTGGAGCGCGAAACAGTTGACAGGGTTCTGCGGAAGTTCCCCGAACTGCGGATCGGCGCAATTTGGGCGCGTCTTAGACGATTACGGGAACAGCAAAGAGAAAACGGACACACCGGTCCTCCGTTCCGATGGACAGATGAGTTGGATGAGCGGCTGATCCGCGTCCACGAAGAAGCTGGATTGAGCCCAGCCGTGTCCGGAGTCCAGAGTCTCACCGGTTGGCCGCGAAAAGCCATCTTACGTCGAGCCCACAAACTGGGACTCCCCAGCCGCCCTTTGGGTTCGCGCCGGCGCTGGACCATGGTAGAGTACCGGTTCGCTATCGAATCCTTGAACCACATGAGCGTGAGGGAAATCGCCGAAGAGATAGGGAGATCAGAGAAGGCGGTTTGGGACATGGTTGGCCAACGTGGAATCCCGGCTGGATTCCAAGACGGATGCACCATGCGCGAATTGGCCGAACGGCTTCACGTCAGGCGCCTGAGCGTTCAGAAGTGGGTTGAAGCCGGCCTTCTCCACAGGAAGAGGAACGGCCGGATCGATGAAGTATCCTTGCAGTCTTTCTTGTACACTCACCCTGAGAGCTTGAAGTGGCCCGCGTTTGACCAAGACACCGCCTTTTGGGTATCGGAGCTTGTGGAAGCGGAGAGAGCGAGGGTCAACGGTGCTCAAACGCAGAGTCGCGCCATGCCTCAAAACTCGGAAAGGATGCGGGCGGCTGAAGCTTCCACGCCCGGCGGCACTGTTTCCAATGAGCTCGAAGCTGATCCATCCGGAGATCGCGAGTCGCGTAGTAGCCAAGGGCGTGGCGCCAGCCCTCGGCTATAGAAACGTGGAATAGTTTTTCGTCGGTCCATTCGAGAAAGCGAAGCCAGAGGAACTCGGGCTCTCGTGGATGCTCCTTGGCGTACGCGGTTGAGTAATCAAGAAAACCGGGGCAGCGCTCTTGGAGAATCGCGATCATCGGATCAGGCACGAGTCCGTTAGTCTCGACGATCAGACGGAGCCAATAGGAAAACGCTCGCCACTCAACGAACTGCGTAATGGTTTGGGCAAGGCGGTCCGGCGCAACATGTCCGCATTCATCCTCTGCAAGTTGCTTTGACTGTCGCCCCAGGTCGGCCTCAACCTTCCGGGGTTTGGCAAAATGGTTCATCCTAATGCTCAAAAGCTGGGACGGGCCCTGCTGACTCTGGTTCCGCCGCAGCCACCGTTCGCTAGTGGGAGACGCGGCTTGTCCACTCGGTTCTCAAGAATACAACATCCGACCGGGATCTGGCGACATTCCGTCCGAATTTCCGCCGCGCTCGGGCGCAGCCTGCGCCCTTCAAATGGGGCGTATATGCCGTTGGCTGATACGCTTCAACGTAGCACCATCGGATCTGCTGATGCAACGGCGCCAAAAGCAGATCCAACCGACCGATCTGAAAATGAGAGCCATCGGGGCGGTCGTGCGGGAATTCCGTGAGCGGGCGGGCCACTCTCAGGAGCGCCTAAGCGGCGAGTGCGGCTTCGACCGAACATACATCAGCCGGGTCGAGAGGGGGATTATCAACCCTACGGTGGGCCGGTTGTGGAAGATTGCCGACGCGCTGGAGACCCCGCTGAGTCAGCTTGCGAAGCGAATGGAACTCTGGATTGCTGACCAGGTGCGGGTGCCCTCCCGGCGGGGAGATGCCAAACGAGCCTGACCGGCCGAGCAGTCTGCCAACGACGGCATATTCGCTGTGTGTGTTCGCCATCATTGTGTTGGACAGACTGGGTACTGAACATCAGTGTTTTCCTTGAGCCCACCGGAAAGCCTGGAACTCGGGTGTTTCGTCAAACTCGACAGTGTGACGGTCAATGGCGAAACCTGGCCCGGATGTACAATGATTCTTACTTGCAACACCACGGAATCGAGTACGAATTTACATGCCCCCACCAAAACTGAATGCTGAAATCATCGCCGCCGCCATCGAAGGCTTCGAGTCACAAAAAAGACGAATAGATGCCCAAATCGGCGAACTCCGGGCCATGTTGTCCGGTGGCAGAACCGAGGGACCCGCCACGGCGGAAGCGCCCACACGGAAGCGCAAAGTCAGTGCCGCAGCCCGTCGCCGTATGGCAGAAGGCCAGAAGAAAAGATGGGCAGCAATAAAGGCGGAATCTGAGAAACCGAAATCAGCGGCCAGACCGGAACCCGGAAAACCCAAGCGGAAGATGAGTGCCGCTGGCAGGCGTGCCATTTCTGAGGCTACGAAGCGCCGTTGGGCGCTCAAACGAGCCGAAGCTGCGAAGGCGCAATCAGCCAGCGCCAAGAAAACTGCAACGCAAAAGACTGCTGCCAAGAAGACTGCCAAAAAGGCTCCGGCGAAAGCGACGAAGAAGACTGCGGCCAAGGCAACTGGACAGGCCGCCGCGGTGGAAACTGTTGCTCAGTAGGCTGAACGCCCTGGCACGCCCTACGGCTTCGGCGGGGAACGGAGCCTTTAATGGAGGGGATATCATCTCGCTCCATACCGCTCCGGTCAAGGTCAAGGCGGCAGCGTCGGTCGTGGGCCTGACCACGCGGTGAAGTCCTTCGCCGCCTTCCACCCCGGAAGTAGTTGACGCCGGACTAGGCCGGCTGTCGCAATTCCCCAAGGATCGCCACCTCGCGCCACCGGGCCTCGATCACCTTGGGGGCGAATCCGCCCGGCTCCAGGAAACTCTGGATGGGATTGGATCAATCAAGGCTCTTGTGACCCTTCGCGCGTAAATCCGATCTGCTAACTACTAAGGTACCTGAGGGCAGAATCGAGGAGAACTACCAGCCGGGCCGTGCATAACCGTTTCAGTCCCCTTCCGATCGGAACTGTCTTGCATCAGCGGAGGCAACGGTTCGTCCGTCCAAGAATTGATGACGTGAACATCATGGCTCACCTCTGCGGAACACCCCGATCATCGGCTGAACCCCGATCAGGCTGCATTCCCATAGCCCGCAATAAATCAACCGAATAGCCCAGTGGGGGGCGTCCCATTTGTGTGCCGCCATGGCGTGGAGGTGTCTCGATGGCACGAAAAGTAGGTCAGATCGTCCGACCGCGGCGGCCCCCGCGGGTGACCTGACTCATGGTGTGTTGTTCGGGCCGATCGTAGTCCCGGGAGGAGGCTACGTGGGTACCGATATACCCCACTCCTCGAGTACTGTCGAACCGATCTGAACGGTCTCGGCAAGGGTTCGGCTAGGGTGGAGGTCCCAGGGCCAGAGCATTTTCAGATGCTATTTGCCACAATAAGTGGGTTATGGCCGCAACTTCTGGCACCGATCGCGCCGCGCCTGTCGAGCGATGGTCTTCGGTAGAGGAGATCTGCGAGCACCTCGGCGTTTCCCGGGACACCATTTATCGATGGATTGCCGACAGGGGAATGCCGGCCCATCGCATTGGGCGGCTCTGGAAATTCAAACTGTCCGAAGTAGACGCCTGGGCGCGGACGAAACCGGAGCGCGCATAGATGCCGGCCACAGTACTCGCTCCTGGCGCCCGTGTAGAGATCCGTTCGGCGGAGTGGATTGTCCGCCGCGTTGACGCCACCTCCACCGGCGGCTACTCACTGCTGGTCACCGGCGTCTCCGAAATCGTCCGTGACAAGGAAGCGCGATTCCTCACAGAGATCGAGGGCAAAGGGATCAAGGTCCTCGATCCGGCCGAGACCGCGTTGGTCCCCGATGACTCGCCGCAGTTCCGAAAGGCCAAGCTTTACCTGGAAAGCCTGCTGCGCCAGTCGCCACCGACGGACACGGACCTGTGGATCGGCCACCGCGCAGCAGTAGATGACCTGCCTTTCCAACTCGACCCTGCTCTCCAGGCCCTCGACCAACCGCGGCAACGCATTCTCATGGCGGATTCGACCGGTCTCGGCAAAACAGTCGAAGTCGGCATCCTGCTGAGCGAACTCATTAGACGTGGCCGCGGAAAACGCATTCTGGTCGTCACCGTGAAGAGCATGATGACCCAGTTCCAGAAGGAAATGTGGTCGCGCTTCACCATCCCGTTGGTGCGCCTCGATTCGGTCGGCATCGACCGCATCCGCACCCGCATTCCCGCCAACTCCAACCCGTTCCACTATTACGACCGCGCCATCATCTCCATCGACACCCTGAAGGCCAGCACCGACTACCGCGTCCATCTCGAAAACTGCCGCTGGGACGTGATCGTGATCGACGAGGCACATAATGTGGCGGTCCGCGGCAGCGGCCGATCCCTGCGCGCGAAACTTGCCGAACTACTCTCCCGCCAATCCGACACCCTGATCATGACCTCCGCGACGCCGCACGACGGCAAGCCTGCGTCATTCGCGAGCCTCATGAACATGCTGAACCCAACGGCCATAGCGAACCCGAACGACTACGGCAAGGACGACATCAAGGGCCTGTTCGTACGCCGGTTCAAGAAGGACATTCAGGACCAGATCGCCGGGGGCATGAAGGAGCGGCGCGTACTGAAGCTCTCGCGCGATGCCTCGCCCGAAGAAGAGCGCGCCTACGAGATCCTGGCCGGACTAAAGTTCCGCAGCCTGGACCGCGGGCAGCGCACCGGCCAGCTTCTGTTCCGCACGGTCCTGGAGAAAGCGCTGTTCTCCAGCCCGGCGGCTTGCCTGCAGACCGCGACCGCCCGCCTGAAGAAGCTGGAAGCCGACGCTTCGCCGGAAGCCGCGCACGATCGCGCGGCGCTTCAGGAACTGGTCGACCGCGGTCGAAGCCATCACGCCCGCCGATTTCACCAAATACCAGAAGCTGCTCGAAGAACTGCGCCCCGGCGGCAAGCTGGAGTGGAACCCAGACAACCCCGCCGACCGTCTCGTGCTTTTCAGCGAACGCATCGAGACCGTCCGGTTCCTTAGAGACAATCTGGCGCGCGATCTTCAACTCAAAGCCGGCCAGGTCGAGGTGCTGTACGGCGGCTCGGGCCAGGACGACATCGACCTTCAGCAGATCGTGGACGACTTCGGCCGCGACCGCGCCCCCGTGCGCATGCTGGTGGCTAGCGATATCGCGTCGGAAGGCATCAACCTGCACTTCCTTTCGCACAAACTGGCCCACTTCGATATCCCGTGGTCGCTGATGGTCTTCCAGCAGCGCAACGGCCGCATCGATCGCTACGGCCAGGAGCGCCAGCCCGTCATCGCTTACTTCTGCACCGTCCCGGCGAACGAGCGCGTGCGGGGCGACCTGCACATCCTGGAACTGCTCATCGAGAAGGACACGCAGGCGGCCAAGAATATCGGCGACCCCTCGGCATTCCTGGGCGTTTACGACGAGCAGGAAGAGGAACTCGTCATCGGCCGCGCCATGGAGGAGCGAACCTCGCCCGCCGATTTCGAACGCACCCTGGAACAGAACGCCGGCGACGACCTTCTCGCCGCGCTCTTCGGCGATGAGCCTGTCCCCAACGGCTCCGCAGCCCGCAGCCGCACGCGGACGCCCGTCTCGCTCTACGGGAGCGACCTCGAATACGTCCGAACGGGCCTCGAATCCCTCCGTCCCAAGCTGGACGTTCAGGCTGAGGCCGATCCGTCACGGCAGATGATCAGTCTCACCATCAATGAAGACCTCCGCCGGGTTTTCCGCTTTCTCCCGCGCGAAGTCGTGCCGGAAGACAGCCGCCTGCACCTCACCGCCGACCGCATGCTGGTGAAGAAGGCCATCAAGGACAACCGCGCCCAGGAACAGACCTGGCCGGATGTCCACCTGCTCTGGGACCTTCACCCTGTAGTGGAGTGGCTGAACTTCAAGCTGATGGTCAGCTTCCGCCGCCACGAGGCGCCCGTGGTGACCCTGCCCGTGCTCGAACGCGGCGAACTGCTGTACCTGATCCAGGGTGAAATCCCTAACCGCAAGGCGCAGCCGGTCGTCCACGAATGGTGCGCCGTCCGGTTCCGGGGCGGCACGCTCGCCGGTATCCTCCCGTTGGCCGATTTCCTGAAGAAGACCGAGTTCGGCTCGCGCGCCTGGCCCAATCCCGGCTACGAGCCGAACTTGATTCCGCTCCGCAGCCTGCTGCCGGAAGCCATCGGCGAGGCGCGCCGCTGGCTTTCGCAACGACGGGCCGAGTACGAACGGCAGATGAAGCCCCGGCTCGCCACGGAACTGCAGAAGCTCGACCGCCTGCGCGGCCGCCAGCGGGAGCAACTGGAACTCGACTTCCGTGACCCTGCTCCCGCCTTCCGCGAAACGCAGCTCCGCAAGAAAGAAGAGAAGGCCCGCCAGATCGACCGGACCTTCCACGAATACGAGGAGTGGGTCCGCGATTCCATGACCACCGAGGACCAGCCCTACATCCGGGTGGCTGCCGTGTTCCTGGGGGGTGAACGATGACGCTCACCGGCATCGCCAACGAAAACGAGTTCTACACCGAGCACTACGTTCACTCCATCCTGGAAGGCGACCTCCGCGAGCTGTTTTCCAAGTGGTCGGCGCTCCCCGAGCCGCCCTACGAAGCGATCAAGAAGCTGCGCGGCCCCTATGACCAGATGACGCGGGAACTCGGCCGCACACCCGGCGCCCTCGCGCGCCTGGATTGCCGCCGCCCCTGGTTCGCATGCTTCTTCGAGGCTCTCGGCTACCAGCTCGCCCCGAAAACACGGGAACTCGAAGGCGGCGTCCACATCCCGCTTGCCGGCGAGATCACGCGCCGCTCCGGCGAGCCCGAACTCTGGATCCTGGAAACGCTCGAACCCAACGCCGAGCCGGCCGACCCGCTCACGCTGCCCTTCCTGCCCGAGCAGGTCACGGGCGACATCCCCGATTCGAGCCGGCTGCCGGCCGCGGATCTCGAAACCGTCATCACCAAGTACGTGTTCGCCGCCGCCGAGCCGCCGCGTTGGGTGCTGCTGTTCAATACCGGCCAGGTCCTCCTCCTGGATCGCAACAAGTGGGCGCAGAAGCGCATGCTGCGCTTCGACATCGGCGCGATCCTGGCGAGCCGGGACGACGGCCCACGGCGAGCCATCGCCGCGCTGCTCCACCACGATAGCGTCACGCCCGCCGAAGGCGCCTGCCTGCTGGATACGCTCGGCGAGAACTCCCACAAGCACGCCTTTTCCGTTTCGCAGGACCTGAAATACAGCGCCCGCGAAGCCGTGGAGCTGCTGGGTAACGAGGTGGTCTGGTACCTCGCGAGACAGCCACCAAGGGATCTAAGCGAGATCGACGCCCAAGACCTCACCCGGGAGTGTCTGCGCTACCTGTACCGCCTGCTCTTCCTCTTCTTCGTGGAGGCGCGCCCGGAACTGGGCTACGCGCCCATGAAAAGCGAGGAATACCGGACCGGCTACAGCCTGGAATCGCTCCGCGACGTGGTGGAGCAGGGCGACCTCACCACCGAGGAGAGCCGCAACGGCTACTACCTCCACGACTCCATCTCCACGCTGTTCGACCTGGTCTGGAACGGCGTCCACGAGAAGGAATACGCAGCTTGACGTGCTGGCGCAGACCAGCGACATCCACGTCTTCCGGATGAAGCCGCTCCAGGGCGACGTCTTCAATCCCGCATTCACACCGCTCCTCACGCGCATGAAGTTCCGCAACTCGGTCCTGCAGCGCGTCCTGGAGTTGCTCTCGCTGAGCCGGCCCGTAGGCGGGCGCAGCCGCGGCCGCATCAGCTACCGCGAACTCGGCATCAACCAGCTCGGCGCGGTTTACGAAGGCCTGCTTTCCTACACCGGCTTCTTCGTGCGGGAAAAGGACGGCCTCTACGAGGTGAAGAAGGCCGGCGAGACCGCCGACCCGCTCAAACAGGCGTACTTCGTTCGCGCCGCGCGACCTGGCGCAGTACGACGCCAAAGAGGAAGTCGTCTATGACGACCAGGGACGGCCCAAATGGTATCCGCAGGGGACGTTTATCTACCGCCTGGCCGGCCGCAACCGCCAGAAGAGCGCGTCCTACTACACGCCCGAAGTCCTCACCAAGTGCGTGGTGAAGTACGCCCTTAAGGAACTGCTGAAGGACAAGACGGCCGACCAGATCCTGGAATCTCACCATTTGCGAGCCCGCCCTGGGCAGCGGCGCGTTCTTGAACGAAGCTCTGAACCAGCTTGCGGACGCCTACCTCGACCTGAAGCGGAAGGAGACCCATCGCGACATCCAGCATGCCGAGATCGAGACGGGAAAAGCAGAAGGTAAAGGCCTGGATGGCGGACAACCGCGTCTTCGGTGTGGACCTGAACCCGGTGGCGGTGGAATTGGCCCAGATCTCGCTATGGCTGAACACGATCTACGAGGGCCACACCATCCCCTGGTTCGGCGCGCAGCTTGCGGTGGGCAACAGCCTGATCGGCGCGCGCCGGCAGGTGTTCACGCGCGAGCAGATCGTGGGCAAGGAGCGCGCCTGGCTCGAAGCCGTCCCGGAGCGCGTCAAGCCCGGCGAGGTCCGTCCGGAGGGTGCCGTCTACCATTGGCTGCTGCCCGATTCCGGCATGGCCAACTACACGGACCGCGCCGTGAAGCAGATGACCGGCGACGCCACCAAGCGCATCGGTCAGTGGCGGCGCGAGTTTTCGGCGCGTTTCACGGAGGGCGAGGCGAAGGCGCTGGAGCGCCTCTCCGCCGCCGCGGACAAGCTCTGGAAGAAGCACGCCGAGGACCTGCGCTCCATCCGCGCCCGCACCGCGCCGGCATTTCCGATCTTCGGCCAGGAAGACAATCCGGCCTTCCGTTCGCGCGGGGAGGCGTCCACCACCCAGCGACGGAATGAGGTCTGGCGTGGCATTCTCCATCCGCGCCCGTGGTCCAGCCCCTACGAGCGGCTCAAGCTGGCCATGGATTACTGGTGCGCCCTGTGGTTCTGGCCCATCGAGAAACCGGACCTGCTGCCGACGCGCGACCAGTTCCTGTTCGAGCTATCGGCGATTCTGGAAGGCACGGTTCAGGGCGCCGAACTGATGCGCCCGGAGCAGGGCGCGCTGTTCGACGACGGCAGTCCGCGCCAGCAGCAGCTTGAGGTTCTGGAAGACCACGGACAGGTGGATCTGGAAGCGCTGGTCGAGCGGAGCGAGCGGTTGAAGCTGGTCCGCGAGGTGGCGGAGCGGCACCGGTTCCTGCATTGGGAGGTGGAGTTCGCGGATGTGTTCGCGGACCGGGGCGGGTTCGATTTGATTCTGGGGAATCCGCCGTGGATCAAGGTCGAGTGGAACGAGGGCGGCGTCATGGGCGGATTTCGAGCCCCTGTACGCGTTGCGCGACTACTCCGCGCCGGAACTTGACCGATCTGCGTGACGACGCAATGGAGCGGCATACGGATCTCGGCAGTCACGTACCTCGAGAGTACGTTGAATCCTGCAGGTACGCAGGACTTCCTGAACGCGGCGCAGAACTATCCGTTGCTGCTCGGTAGCCAGTCGAACACGTTTAAATGCTTTGTCATCAGCGTCGCTACTTGGAATTGCCAGCGGTGTGGCGTTCAGGCTTCGTTCACGATGACGGGATGTTCAACGACCCCAATGGCGGGCTCGCTTAGAGCGTGCCTTATACCCACGGCTGCGTCTACTTTCAGTTCGAGAATGAACTTATCCTTTTCCAGGGGTCTGAACGACCATGGGCGCATGCGCTTCGAAGTCAGTGTTTACGGGCACCGAGAGTACGTTCCGTGCAGTTCCGGCAGATCTCTGACGTCTTTCTGGCCGACAACGATCGATGTTCCTTCGCGCACGACGGCCAGCGGCGCGGTCGAAGGCCGCAAGAATGATCAGGAAAATGGAACATGGCGGCCACCGGGACACGGATTCTATCGAAGTCGACGAAGAGCACTCTGGCACTTTCGCACGGCTCTACGATGCGCCGGAACACCTCCGCTCGAAGCGCGGCTGCCGCAGTTGCAGGCGCGTGAGTTCGTCGCAGTATCTGCAGAAACTCGCGCGGTATCCGAGGCGGCTCTCGCGATCTCGAGGGACAGTATCACGACACTCGGTACATGTGGGACGAGACAGGCGCGGTCAAGGACGGCACTCATCACGACGAGTACACTGGTTTCGCTGACGATCAGCTGGAGCTGGATCATCTCGGGGCCTCACTTCTCGATTGCGAATCCGTTTTTCAAGACGCCGCGTGCTGTCTGCACGGCGAACGGCGCATTACGATCCGATCGATCTTACGGACTTGCCGGCTGACTATCTCCCACGGACAAATTACGTTCCCGCATTGCGACACGGTAGCGTATCGTAGCGCCGCATCGCCCGCGTGCCGTGGGAGCAAGATGCAACCAGTGACTAGATTCTACCGGCTTGTCTTGCCGCGAGATGCTGAACCAAGTCAGGTGAGCGCACGCTGCATCCGGCGATCATCCCGCCGAGATGTCGGCCATGTTGACACTGTTTTGTCATGCGCTTTCAAGACGCGAGCGATCTCGGTTAGCTTCGCGCGCTGGTGCCTCGCTTGCCGTTTGATTTCTTCGTCAAGACCACTGGCGCGGGACGACTGTACGAATCGACTTGCTCAGACACTTGCCCACTGCCTGAGCCATTCGACCGACTTGCGTGCGCGTCGCTGCTCCTCAACTGCCTGACCGCGCACTACGCTGACCTCTGGCGCGAGTGCTTCGCACCAGGCGTTCACCGCCGAGCGCTGGGCCAAGACCGATCCCGCGTCTCAGCAACGACCGTTTCAACTCGCTGACGCCCGAGTGGCATTGGTCCACGCCCTCCGCACCGATTACGAGCGCCGCCAAGCCCTAGTCGAAATCGACGTCCTCGCCGCCATGGAACTCGGCCTCACGCTCGACGAACTCTGCACCATCTACCGCATCCAGTTCCCCGTCCTGCGGCAGAACGAGCAGGACACCTGGTACGACCGCAACGGGCGCATCGTCTTCACCTGCAGCAAGGCGCTTCCAGGCGTCGGCTTCAGCCGGCCGGAGTGGGAGAAGATCCGCGAGATGAAGTCCGGCACGGTCTCCCGCGAGATCGAGGACGACACGCTCCCCGGCGGGCCGCGGAAACGCGTCATCACCTACGAAGCGCCGTTCGACCGCTGCGACCGCGAAGAGGACTACAAGACCGCCTGGGCCGAGTTCGAGAAACGGCGCACCGCCGCGAAGGTGGTGGAGGCATGATCCCGTCCGTCATCGCCGAGCAGGTGGAACGCGGCATCAAAGATTTCCTCCGCACCACATTCCCCATCACGAACCCGTTCTTCGAGGGCTGCCTGGACCGCCTCCTGGACAAGAAAGATCAGGTATTCCGGGGCCCCTTTCTCGGGCTCAAGCTCCCGTTCGTGCCGGCGGCGGGCGGCAAGGCCTTCTTCCCGGAGGTTCTGCCCTCGGGGTTCCAGCCGTATCGTCATCAGCAACTCGCGTTCGAGCGGCTCGATGCGCGCGCCGGGCTGAACTCGCTGGTCGCCACGGGCACCGGGTCGGGCAAGACGGAATGCTACCTCTATCCCATCCTCGACCACTGCTTCCGGAACCGCGGGCGCAGGGGCATCAAGGCCATCGTCATCTTCCCGATGAACGCCCTGGCCACGGACCAGGCTAAGCGCTTCGCTCAGGCTATCTACGGCAATCCCGAACTGCGCAGCTACGTCACCGCGGGGCTCTACCTGGGCGGGCAGGAACTGGAAGCCTCCGCCGTCGATGACCGAGAACCAGGTGATCACGGACCGGAACGCGATGCGGGCGGCGCCGCCGGACATCCTGCTCACCAACTACAAGATGCTCGACTACCTGCTGGTGCGCGCCGCCGACTTGCCGCTCTGGCAGCAAAACGAACCGGAGACGCTGCGCTACCTGGTGGTGGATGAGCTGCACACCTTCGACGGCGCGCAGGGCGCCGACCTGGCCTGCCTCATCCGGCGGGTGAAGGAGCGGGTGAAGACGCCGGCAGGGCAACTGATCTCGATCGGCACGTCCGCGACGCTGGGCGACGGCAGCAAGGCCACGGCCCAGGAACTCGCCGAGTACGCCACGCGCGTGTTCGGCGAACCGTTCGGCGATGACAGCCTCATTGGGGAATCGGTCCTGGCGCCGGACGAGTTCCTGAAGGGCTGCCTGGTCAAGTACGTCCAGATCCCGGGCCACGAACACAAGCCGGAACTCGACCCGCTGCAATACGAGACGCTGGAGTCCTACGTCCGCGCTCAGCACCGGCTTTGGCTGGGGACGGAGATCGGCGATTGGGCGAGCAGCGATTGGCGCATCTCGCTCGGCCTTTCGCTCAAGAGCCACGCCTTTTTCCGGAACCTGCTCACGATCCTGGAAGGAAGGCCCAAACAGGCGGAACTGCTGCTGGACGAGATCGAAAAGCAGATACCCAGCTTCGGCCACCCGGACCGGGACTACCTGTCGCTGCTGCTGGCCAGCTTCGTGAGCCTGGTATCCGAGGCGCGGGTGCAGGGTCCGAAGAAGCTGGAGCCGCTGGCGCAGGTGCGCTACCAGCTCTGGATGCGGGAGTTGCGGCGCATGGTGAGCCTGGTGGGGCCGGAACCCGTTCTGGCGTTTGCCAACGACCTGAAGCCGGAACAGCTTCAGCGCAGCCTGCCCGTGATTCACTGCCGCGAATGCGGGCTCACCGGGTGGGCCGGTACGGTAAAGGACGCCGACAACAAGCTGAACTCGGATTTGAAGGAGTTCTACGTCCAGTTCTTCGAAAACTCCCCGCACGTCGCGTTTGTTTTCCCCGGCCAGGATTTCGCTCCGGTGGGGCAGACGGAGATCCCCACCTGGCTCTGCACGCAATGCCTGCGCTTCGAACGCGCGCACGAAGCCGCGAAATGCGTGTGGTGCGGGGCCAAGCCGGACCTCAGCATCCAGGTCTGGATGCCGGAGGATCACATCAAGAGGCGCGAGGGAGAGCACGGTCATCGCGCGCGGCTGGAGGGCACGCACGATTGTCCTTGCTGCGGCGCGAGCGGCAGTCTGACGATCGTGGGTTCGCGGGCGGCCAGCCTGACCAGCGTCATGATCACCCAGCTCTTCTCCTCCACCTTCAACACTGATAAGAAGCTGCTGGCGTTTTCGGACAACGTGCAGGATGCCAGCCACCGGGCAGGGTTCTTCGGCGCGCGGACGTTCACCTTCAATTTTCGCGGCGCGCTGGAGAAGGCGGTCCGCGACGTTGATGGGCCGGTTCCGTTTACGGAGGTGACGCGCCTGTTCCTTGAGAAATGGGAGCAGGGACGCGATCCGGCGAGATTTGTGACCGCTTTTCTGCCGCCGGACATGGACTGGCTTCAGGATTACGCCGAGCTACGAGCCGCCGGCAAGTTGCCCGACGGGTCGAACCTGCTCGCGTTGCTGCGCAGGCGGCTGGATTGGGAGATCTGGAGCGAGTACACGGTGGACTGCCGCATCGGCCGCACCCTGGAGAAGACCGGCTGCTCCACCCTGGAGGCTCGGACCGCGATCCTGGAAGACGCCCTTGCTCGGCTGCTGCCGGTGCTCCAGAACGAGATCGGCGGATTGCGGGATCTCGATTCCGCAGGTCTGGCGCGGTTCGTGGACGGCATCGTCCTGAACCTCAAGAACAAGGGCGGGGTGGGGCACGGCGAGATGGGAATGTTCCTCGAATCCCGTGGGAACTACTACCACCTCGATAAACAGAAGGGCAGGTATCCGCACCGTCCGAACGTAAGCCCAGCGTCGCGCCTGCCGGTGTTCCTGACGAATCGCTCCGGATCGACGTTCCAGACGGTTGTGCGCACATCGCCGTCGGCGCGCCCCTCCTGGCATGAGGATTGGCTGCTCAAGTGCTTCGGCCGGATTGACGGGCGCGTTGTCGACTGTGCCGGTGAGATCTATGAACGCACAATCCGAGCTCTGCTGGAGAGCGGCGCGTTCTTCGAGGTCCAGGCAAAGGGCGGCGTGGTGTGGGGCTTGCGCCGCGAGATCTTCGATGTGACCGGCGAGGTCCGGCAACTCCGGTGCGAGCGATGCAGTTACTCGGTTTCCGCCGGGCCGGAAATGGCCGCGCGGATGGAGGGGGCGCCGTGCCAGCGGTATCGCTGCCAGGGCGTCATGCGCATCCAGCCGCCAGCGGACGACTACTACCGTACCCTCTACCGTTCCGGCGACGTGGAGCGCGTTTTCGCCGCGGAGCATACGGGACTGCTGGAGCGGAAAGTGCGAGAGCAGGTGGAGCAAGGTTTCCTGTTTCAAACCAAGCCCGGCGACCCGAATCTGCTCTCCTGCACGCCGACGCTGGAGATGGGCATCAACATCGGCGATCTGTCATCGCTCGCCCTGTGCTCCGTCCCGCCCAAACCCAGCAACTATCTGCAACGCGCGGGGCGCGCGGGCCGCGTGGACGGCAACGCCTTCGTGATGACCGTGGCGAACGGTAGGCCGCACGACCTCTACTTCTTCTTTGAGCCCGACGAGATGATTCAGGGCGTGGTGGAGACGCCCGGTTGTTTTCTGAACGCTTCGGCGGTTCTGGAAAGGCAGTTCGCGGCCTATGTCTTGGACCGCTGGGTGGAGAGCGGCATCCTGGTGGGGGCCTTGCCCTCCAAGATGCAGCCGGTTCTGGATTCGATGGAGAAAGCAGCCGCGGGGCCGGATCAGCCGCTTCCCGATGCCTTCCCCTGGAATCTGCTGAAGTTCTTCGAGTTGCAGCGCACGGCCTTGGAGCAGGGCTTCCTGGCCATGTTCGAAGGGCAGGTGGCGGATTACACGCGCGACCGCGTACTGCAATTCTCCCGCGACGAGCGCGACGAAGAACCGCGCGGATTCCGGACAGCGCTCGTGAAGGCGCTGGAGGAAGCGGCACAGGAGCGCAAGAGCCTCCGCAACCGCATCCGGCGACTGACGGACCGAATTCGCGAGATGGACCGCAATCCGGCGAAGCCTCAGGATTTCGAGGAGGAGCTCGAACGGCTCAGGCAGGAGAAGGGCGCGTTGAACCGGCTCGCAGGCGATCTTTCGGACCGCCGAACGTTGGAGTTCCTTGCCGACGAAGGCCTTCTGCCGAACTACGCATTCCCTGAAGCGGGAATTGTGCTGAAGTCCGTCATCTACAGCGTTGACACCAAGGAGCAGGATCCGGAGAAGCGATACAAGACGCGGTATTACAAGTACGCGCGCCCGGCCAGTTCCGCCATTGAGGAACTGGCGCCGGCGAACAACTTCTATGCCGAGGGCCGGCGGGTTCAGATCGACCAGGTGAACCTGGACCTGTCGAGAGCGGATGCGTGGCGGTTCTGCCAGTCTTGCACGTACATGGAACTGGAAGGCCGTTCGGAACCGCACAGGGCGTGCCCGAAATGCGGCGATGTGATGTGGATCGACGACGGGCAGCGAAAGAACATGTTGCGGATGCGCCAGGTGATCTCGACCACCTCGGAACGCGAAAGCCGGTCCTATGACGAAAGCGACGACCGCACCCCGCAGTTCTATCAGCGGAACATGTTCGTGGTGCCGGATGAGGCGCAGATCACGCAGGCATACTTCCTGGATTGCGAAGAGATCCCATTCGGTTTCGAGTTCTTCCGGAAGATGATGCTGCGGGAGGTGAACTTCGGCGAGCGCACCGGTGGCGGCAACGGAACCCTAAAGATCGCCGGGCGCGCCTGGGTGGACCGGCCGTTCGTATTCTGCAAGCGCTGCGGAAAGGTACAGAAGAAGGGCAAGATCGACCACGCGCTTTTCTGTAGCTACCGCGGGCAGGAAGAGAAGGAGCAGGTCGAAAGCGCCTGCTATCTGTATCGCGAGTTCAATTCCGAAGCGATCCGCATGTTGTTGCCCGTGGCCACGCAGGAAGTGGACCTGAACACGCACTCCTTCCTTGCCGCTTTGGATCTGGGCCTTCGCAAGTACTTCCATGGAGATCCCGGACACCTGCTGACCACCACCTACGACGAGCCGATTCCCGGCAGCGACGCGCGCAAACGCTACCTGGTGCTGTACGACGGGGTTCCCGGCGGGACCGGCTATCTGAAGGAGTTGATGCGGGAACCGGAGAACCTGATGAAGGTCTTCGAACTCGCGCACGGTGTCCTGACGAACTGCGAGTGCCGGAACGATCCGGAAAAGGACGGCTGCTATCGCTGCCTGCTGGCGTATCGGGGGCGGCACGATCAGGAGAACACGTCGCGGTCGGCGGCCATGCGCATGCTGTCGCAGATCCTGGCGCACCGGGGCGAGCTTAAGAGCACCGAACGGCTCAGCCAGATAAGGCTGAACCGGCTCCTGGAAAGCGAACTGGAGGCGCGCTTCATCGAGGCGCTGCGCAGGACCAGGCCGGGCGAGCCGGAACGGCAGCTTACGAATCAGGTGGTGAACGGCAAACAGGGCTGGTACCTGCGAACGCCCGGGGGGAGCTACCTCGTGGAGCCGCAGGTTCCGCTGGGACCCGAGGATGGCGTCAGCGTGCCCTCGATTGCCGACTTCGTGATCCGGCCGGAACGGCCCGGCGACGGGGAGTTGCCGATTGCGGTTTTCACCGATGGGTTCGAGTATCACGCCGATCCGCAATCGGGCAACATGCGTGTGGGAATCGACACGGCGCAGCGAATGGCAATTGCGCGGTCTGGCCGGTTCCACGTCTGGTCGCTGACCTGGGACGACGTGGAAAGTCAGTTCCGGGAGCAGCCCGACAATATGGACCAGCCGACGCCCGGGCACGCCGGCAAGCTGGATCGCGCGCTCGGAGTAATGGACCCGGCGAACCGAACGGCTTGGTCGCGCGTTTGCGAAAAAGGCTCTTTCGAGTGGCTGGTTTTCCGGTTGGACGCCGGCCGTTCCTTGAACTGGGGGCAGCATGGACGGTTGTGGCTCGCTGCCATGCTGGACGGGCAGGATTGCGATGGCCCGGCGCTCGATGCGGCCCGTGGCGCTTTGCTCGATCCCCAGAACGCGGAGTGGGCTGAATCCGCGAGCATTCCGCAAGGCACCGGCTGGAAATGCGGTGTCCTGCGCACTGGCTCGCCATTGCTCGCCGCCGGGCTGGTCCGAGCCGACGCCCAGAGGCTCCGGCAGATGGAAGGCTTGAGCGCCGCCTTGCGGCTTTTCGACGAAGCGGCCGCATCCGACCGTGCGGCCTGGAAGCGGACGTGGCGGGCATGGCTGCGGCTATTCAATATCCTGCAATTCGCCAACGCCGCAGAGTTCGTTGCCACCAGTGGACTGCGGGAGGGCCTCTATGACAGCCTGTTGGGCTTAGAGGTTCCACGGGTGCGCGATCAGGCGCCGGGCGGTCTCGCTGCACTGCTCGCGGATGTGGATGTAAGTCTACGCCCGCTGGTACAAGCAGTGGCGGCGGCCGGGCGTACGTTGCCTTCACCCGGCTTCGAACTCGTCGGCGGCGACGGGGCGATCGCCGGGACGGCTGAGTTGGCGTGGGAACGCGCCAAGATCGCGGTCCTCATGGACCATGAAGTTGAGTATCTGGAGCGGTTTGTCGGACAGGGCTGGACCGTGTACGTAGCGGCCGCGATGGCCGAGTGGCAAGACAGCCTGATTGCCAGCCTGCCTGGAGGAGACCTATGACCGTAGCGCTTTCGAACGATTTTCTGCTGGCCTATTCCAGCGTCCAGAAGGGCCACCAGAAGAAGGTGCGCGAGTTCATCGAGTTGTTCCGTGAACGGCCGGATTCGCCCGGTATCCACTACGAGCCCATAGAGAGCGCGAAAGGCAAGAGCCTCTATTCGGTCCGGATCGACCAGGCCTACCGGGCGGTCGTGTTCCACCCGGCATCGTGCGGTGTACGTCCTAACCTGGGTGGACCACCACGACGAGGCCTATGATTGGGCGGCCTCGAAGACGTTTCAGGTCAACCCGCTCACGGGCGCGCTGCAAGTACTGAACACGGAGGTGGTTGAATCGGCGCCGACGGCGCCTGTTGCCTCCGGGCAGCAAGCTGCCGGCCTGTTCGATGACGTCAAAGACAAGCACCTGCTGCGTTTGGGCGTGCCCGAGGCGCTGCTCCCGTTGGTGCGAGGGCTCCGGTCAGACACCGACCTCGAAAAGGCGGAGAAAGAGATCCCCCAGGAGGCGTATGAGGCGCTGTTCCTGCTGGCGTCGGGCTACTCCCTGGAGGAAGTCTTCCAGGAGGTGGATAAGCGCGACGAAGAAGTACCGGTAAACACCGGCGATTTCGTGGCCGCCCTGCAGAACGAGGATTCCCGCCGGCGTTTCTATGTGGTGGACGAAGCGAAGGAACTCACCGAAATTCTCAGCGCGCCCCTGGAGCAGTGGCGGGTCTTCCTGCACCCGAAGCAACGCAAGCTGGTCACGATGCGGGCAAGCGGTCCGGTCCGAGTCCTGGGTGGCGCCGGTACGGGCAAGACCGTAGTGGCCATGCATCGTGCAAAGTACCTCGCCGAACAGGTCTTCACCGGGAAGGAAGATCGCGTCCTGGTCACCACGTTCACGAAGAACCTGGCCACGGACATTTTCGAGAATTTGCGCAAGATCTGCGCTGCCGAAGCCATGGCGCGGATCGAGGTGGTGAATTTGGATGCCTGGGTATCCAACTTCCTCCGGACGCAAGGTTACCGGCACCAAGTGGTCTTCGATGACGAAGGCAATGAGTGTTGGCGCAACGCGCTCAACCTTGTTCCAGGCGAACTGGCGCTGCCCGAGAACTTCTATCGGACGGAATGGGAAGACGTTATCCAGGCGCAGAACATCACCAGCGCCGAGCAGTACGTGAAAGCTGCTCGGTTGGGACGCGGAACGCGGCTGGGCCGGGATCTGAAGAAACGGATCTGGCCGGTGTTTCAGGAGTACCGTGCCCAGATGAACGAACAGGGCAAGAAGGAATACATCGATCTCATCCGGGATGCGCGCTCGTTGCTGGAGACACGGAAGATCACGCTACCGTACCGCTCGGTGGTCATCGATGAAGCGCAGGACATGAGTGCAGAGGCCTTCCGCCTGCTGCGGGCCATCGTGCCAGCCGGCGAGAACGACATCTTCCTGGTGGGTGATGCCCATCAGCGCATCTATCACCACCGCGTGACCCTCGGCCAGTGCGGGATCAACATCAAGGGCCGCGGGAAGAAACTCAAAGTCAACTACCGGACCACGGAGGAAACGCGCCGGTTCGCGGTCGCGCTGCTCGAAGGCCGCGACATCGACGACCTGGACGGCGGCCAGGACCAGCAGAAGGGCTATATGTCGCTGACCCACGGCGAGCCGCCGATCGTGCGCCGGTTCCGGACGTTTGCCGAGGAAGCGGCCTTCGTGAAGGCCCGGATTCAGGAGCTGACTGCACAGGCCACGGCGCAGGAAGCCATCTGCGTGGTTGGCCGAACCCGGAAAGTTCTGGAGGCGTACACAGCGTATCTGCGCGGCGAAGGCATGGAGACGTACGAGATCCGGCGCGACGCCGCCGAGCAGCGCGACAAGCCCGGCGTGCGAATCGCGACCATGCACCGGGTAAAGGGGCTGGAGTTCGAGCATATGCTCATCGTTTCCGCGAACAAAGGCATGGTTCCCCTCGACCAGGCCATCCGGGACGGCGAGGATGCAGTCGCCAAACGGAATGCGGAAACGGCTGAGCGGGCGTTGCTTTACGTAGCTCTGACCAGGGCGAAAAAATCTGCGTCGATCACCGGCTTCGGCGAGTTCAGTCCGTTCCTGTCCGATGTCGCAAAACCAGACTCCGCGAAAGCCTGATATGAGCACCGACGCCTTATCTCCCCGTCTATTCGTCGCGACGGACTCGAAGCAATCCGCCGGTGGCGTCCCGGCCGAGGCTTTCATTGAGATAAACGGAAAAGTGCAGCAGGCGGGCATCGACCTGGCGTCCATCTGCGGCCAGTCTTACGACGAGTGTCTGTCAAGGTTTGGTCCCGATCTGCTCGGGGAAGTGATACGCGTGTTGGAGGCGACCGATAGCGGCTGGTTCGTTCGAGGCATATGGGGCAAACCGAATGTGCCCGGCGATGTAGCGGAGGCTCTCGACCGCTCCATCTTTAGCCTTAATCTCTCGTTGCGATCCGTGCACTGTCTTTCCAACGCCGGTCTCCGAACGCTCAGGCAGGTTGTAGCATGCACAGACGACCAACTGCTGCACATCAAGAATCTGGGACGGAAATCGCTGAATGAGATAAAGGAACTCCTGGCCGACCTAGGCCTGCAACCGGGGCAGGCCGTGGAACCGAGGGCTGAAAAGCCGAGGCAGCCGTGGTGGGACGTGAACCTCTACCACCTTCTTCCCGTGGAGTCTCTACAGCTTTCGGGTCCGCTGATTCGCGAGTTGGACAAGCGCGGCATCCGATATGTCGGAGAACTCGCCAGCCACACCCACGAGTCCCTGATCATGCGCTGCAAAATCGAGTGCGATCGCACCGACGAGATCGATCGCGCCCTATTGTCGATCAGTATGGGGGCCGGCGAGGAGATCCCCGAGTGGCAGCGTCGGCGCCTTCCGCAGCTTCGCGAATTCTTCCGATCCGAGCTGCAGGCGCGTTTGACAGCGAGCGGGGCTAAGACACCGGAGGAATCGCTTAAGGAGGCGCTTGCAGTGTCCAAGACTCTCGAAGAGGAGCTGCGGACTTTGGCCTACTGGGCTTGCGCGGAACAGGCGGCACGCACGGGAATGCGGTATCTCGGCTGGGACGGGTTGGGTGGCGCGACTCTGGAGCAGGCCGCATCTGAAGTTGGCCTCAGTCGCGAGCGCGTCCGGCAGATCCAGAGCCGTATGGTGAACAGGATCGAGACGTTGGCCCTTAAGCCTCGGTTGTTGACCGAAACAATTAAGGTGCTCTGCGAGAGCCTGCCCTGCCTTGCCGATACGGCGGAACGGGAGCTTCGAGAGCGGCGGATATCGGAGAATCCCTTTCGCGCCGAGGGCGCTTTGAGCGCGGCTTCCGTCCTTGGAATGGATGCGGGATTCACCGTCCGCTCGTTTGGTGGCGCGCGCGTCCTTCTTCGTGAGAAACACGCGGACGGCCTGGACAGGTTTGTCCAGAGCGCGGCAGAACTGTGTCTCAGTCAGGGAGTTGGACGACTATCTGATCTTGCGTTCGAGGGCGACCCAGAACTGAAAGTGACCCTGCTGGAGCAGAGTGGCCAGGTGGCTTGGCTCGATGGGACGCGGGAGTGGTTCTGGGCTCCGAAGGCGCGATCAAACCGGATTCTCAGCAGGGTGCGGCAAATCCTCTCGACGGTTCCGGATCTCCCGCTTGAAACGATTCGCGCCGCGCTGCTGTGGAAGGAGCGGATCGCGGATTCCGATCTGCCGTCATCGATTTTGCGAAGCCTGATGGCGCAGCAGCCATGGTGCCGATGCGAGCAGGACAATGTCAGTCTACGGGACGAATCGGGCCAGACGGCGGCCCGGAATTCGGCTGAGAACGTCATGTTTCAGGTCCTGTCGGAGAATGGCGGGGTCCTGTACATTGAGGACTTTGTGCGTCGCTGCAGTGACCGTGGGATCACCCCTGGCGCAATCAGCGTCGTGCGGCCATCATCGGCGTTGATCAGGTTCGATGGGGATACTTGCCGGATTATCGGGATTGATGCCGGGCCGCGCACACCCGAACAGTGGAGTATTCCGAGCGAATCCCCAAGGCCACATGTCGCAACCGGGGTACTCAGCAACCTCGACCATACATCGCCGGTTTTCGTGGTGAAAGCCGCCGAGGAGTTGCTTGCTCGCTCTGCCACCGTGGGCTTGGGCCAGGACCGCGTCTGGTCTCTGATCGAGTTGTCGCTAACCGAAGGCGATTTCGCCCGACTGAGAGATTGGGGGCGGACCGGCACTGCCGATTCTCGAAGTCTGGGTGGGGCGAGCCATAGCTCACTCGGCCTGGTGATGACGGCCTACAGCATGGAAGTTGCGCGCCACGAGGCTACCGAGGGCGAGATGTGGCCTCAGGTTTATGATTCCCTCGGTCCCCGCCTTCGCCAGACTCTCTTCTCGGCGCCTGGACAGCCAAGGCAACGTGTTCGCGACGCCATGGAGTATGCCTGCCGGAGACTACATCTGCGACATGTTTTCGGCAGTGAGGGCGCGCAGGCGTGGCTACGAACCGTGTACCTGCAGTTCGGGGTCAGTGACGCTGGATGGAAGCGCCTGCCGTGGTGGCTTTCGGGCCAAAACTTCCCCATCACGGTCTATGATTTGCTGCGCGCAGAGAGTCCAGTGCATTCCGAGAGTTTTGCGCAACTGTGGCACATTCTCCAGGAGTATCGTTGGCGAACCGTGACACGAGGCGAAGCGCGTTCCGTTATCGCCCCAAACCCTTGGGTCTCCGGGATAGGCGCGGATGTGGTTCTGGACTTGGCGGAGTCGCACCGCGAGGTCGAGCCCATCGAGAAGGCTCTGGCACCCGAAAACGAGGCCCTTCTCGCCCCGCCAGAATTAGGGCTACGTGGGGAAATTCCGTGCTTTGAAATCGAGCTGGCCCGCCCGGCACCGGAGTGGATGACGGAGCCGCGATACGTTCTGGTTCTTGGCGACTCAGCCCGAGTTCAGGTAACGAGAGACAGTCAAGGCGATTACCAGATTGACGGCGGTTCTGTTGCGCTGATGCCGGAACAAGCCGCTATGCCAGTGGATCTGCTGAAAGATGGTGTCTCCGTGTTGCCGGAGCCGTTCATGCTGGAGTTCTACTCAGCAGACGAGGAGATAGTAGCTTTCGATTTCAAGACCGGCCGGAAACTTAATGTTTGGGAGCCCATCCAGCAGGGACGCCCATGTGCATTGCTGTCTGCGCCCGACATTTGTCTGACCCCCGCCGCTGCCGAACGAAGGTTCATGTTCGCGGGCCAGAGGATGTTGTCGATATACCGCTCGGGAATCCCGCATGGGCTGACAGCGAGTCTGGACGGCGAACCCCTCTGGAGCCCGGTTGAACTCTTGGCGCAGAAGACATCTTCGAGCGTCGAACTTGTCGCGCGGAGTGGCAGCGGGGCCTGGGGTGAAAGTGTCCCCGTGGAGATCCGGATCGAGACGGGAATGCAGGTTCGCAAACTCCTCGTCGGAAGCCGGGCTTTGCGGGTTGTATCTACGGAATCGGATTCTGCGCGGTTCGAAAACGTAATGCTCACTCCCGAACTGGAGGCCGAGAAACACGCAGTTCTGGAGATACTCACCAAGGGTCAGTTGCGCAGGATTCCCGTGCGTTTCGAAGTCGCTCCTTGCTACGGAACAGCCTTGGAGTCAGCTGGAAAATGGCAAGTTCTGGATGCCACGGATTCGTTGGACCGGGCAGATTTGGGCAGGAAACGCCTGTTCATAAGACCGCCGGAATTCTTCGATGGCCAACAGACGGCGAGGGAAGACTGGGCGCTACTGGAGGGCACGAACTTCTGCGGCAGGCCGCGCCTGAACCGGGAGTTTCACAATTTCCTGCATGGGTTCGGCCAATCGCTGGAACTCGGGCTGGGACCGTACAACCGCGCCGGCGATCGCCGAATCACGGTTGCGCACGCCATTACTGATTTCGGGTGGATTAAGTCCGTCGAGCGATCTGGCGATCACTGGGCGATACGTTTTCGTCACGGCGTGGTCCCAAGGAACATCCGCGTCGTGGCGTGGACGGGGTCCGGGGTCCTCCTCGTTCCGACCACGGCTATCGAATGTGACGACAACACCAGTTCGGTGGCATGTGCGTTCTTCGAGACCGCTCCTGTGGCGTTCGGCGCTTCCTTTGAAGGAATCTGCGTCGGGACTGGAATAGTTGAGGGTCCGCCCTACTCGCAACTCTGCTCGTTGATCGAGGGATCTGAGGATTGGGATCGCGCCGCGCAGTGCCTGCGATGGTTCCATCTACCGCTTATGGATTCGCATGTCCGCAATTCCGTAGCGAACCGCATAGCCGGGAACGAGTGCCGCACGCTCCGCGATTGGACGGAATCCAACGGCTCTCCGGTTCCGGGCCTGCGGCAGGAAGATGCGAACCGAGACCGTTGGCACTACGCATTGCGCCGGTTCTTTGAACGATGGAAGCCCGGCCCGACTGACGCTGGCGATCTGATTCAGCATTTTGGACTGCTCTCCGGAGACCCCGCCAGGGATCTGGACACCTGTTGGGAACGACATGACGAACTGCTCAGTATCCACCCAGTGCTGCTCGCCGCGGTAGCCGATTGTGGGGTCGCCGCAGTGTATCCGGAGTACCCTGAAGCGCGGCGGATCTTCCTAGAGATGCTGCAAAACATGTGCTTGGATTTGCCCCGGAACTCAGGTGGCACCGAGCGTCAGCGAGCGGATCAGGAGTACCTGGATGAAGCCGCACGGTCGATGGGCGTCGATCCCGCGTTCATCTTGCGCAGTCTTCTGGCCGATGCGCGACGCCTTTGCTCCCGCGAGCAGGTTAAACCCCGCAACCTCAGAATCGCCCTGGCAGTAAGGCCCTTTCGGCAATGGCTTGCCGCGAAGCTGATCTCAGACTATGACACCCGGATCTAACCTCCAACTCGACGCTCTGGAAACGGAAGCCCGCCTGCGCCGCCGGCTGATTGAGTTCACCGAGTCGCAGGCCTATTTGCGCAACCCCGAACTGCGCAGCGCCTGCCGTAAACTGTGGCTCTCAGGTGAGAGCGAAGGCGGGTTGGTCAGCCGCATTTGGGTAGAGCCGGTTTTGCCATCGCGAGTTTCCGGGGGGAGCCTCGCCGACCTATCGGCGGAGGGCGTGATCGATCCTTGGCTGATCGATCAGCTGCGACGGTCAAACGCGTTCCCGGTCGAGAGGCAGTTGTTTACACATCAGGAAAAAGCAATCAGGGCAGCCGCAAACGGCCACCATGAACGGCCTGGCATTGCCATCACCGCCGGGACCGGATCGGGCAAAACCGAGGCCTTTCTGCTGCCGCTGCTGAACGACCTGGTCCGATATCCCCGCCACGATGTGGAACGCGGCGTCCGGGCGATCATCATCTATCCACTAAACGCTCTCGTCAACGACCAAGTCGAGCGACTCTATCGCTGGCTACGAGGGCAGAAGCGTGTCACGCTGTTCCACTTCACGGGAGAGACGCCGGAGGACGACCAGGCCGCGAACAGGGCAGGATATCCGAAATTCGATGCGTGCCGGCGCAGAACCAGGGCGGAAGCGCGGGCCAATCCGCCGGACATACTGATCACCAACTACTCCATGCTGGAGTACATGTTGTGCCGGCCCCAGGATGCCGTGTTTTTCGGCCCAGCGCTTCGAACTTTTGTACTGGACGAATCGCATCTGTATGCGGGTACACTCGCGGCGGAACTGACGCTGCTGATGCGCCGCATCCTGATCCGTTGCAGCCGTAAACCGGAGGAGACACTGCACATCACTACGTCCGCAACCCTGGGAGGCGATGTGCGGAGTTTCTGCTCCACTCTGTTCAGCAAGCCGCCGGAACTCGTGCAGGTGATCGAAGGTGAAGTCGAGCGCTCCAAGCTTCCCGAGCCCGTTCCCCCGGATCGCGAGTGCCGACCCGAAGATCTCAGCATCCGCGAGTTAGACGAACATGTTCTATTCTCCGGCGGAGAGTTCGTCGAGGACGAAGCGAACTGCAGACGCGTGGTCCAGGTCACTGCAGCGATGGTGGGCCCGAACGCCGTGCCTCCGAGAGAGAGCATATACATACCCGCGAGGGTGCTGGCCGGGATTCTGGAACGCGCTCCCGTCGTGCATCGCCTGGAGGACGCACTCTGGGCCGCGAGAAAGAACGGCGTCGTAGCCCTGGAGGACCTTTCGAAAAGCGTTTGGGACCGCAGGGATGATGTCGCGATTGCGGCAACTACTGCCCTTCTTAGACTTGGGTCGCGCGGCCGGAAGAACCAGGATGAGTTGCCGGTCATCCCGCATAAGCTGCACCTTATGGCCCGGGCGCCATCGACTGTGAGTGCATGCGTGAACAGCGGCTGCACAGCACCGGTCGGCGTCCGATTACCTGGAGGGGGCCGTCTGATCGCCGACATCCGCGAGTTCTGTTCTGATTGCGGTGGCGCCATGCTGACGCTTTGCCGATGCAGGGTATGCGGCGACGCCGTCCTTGCGGGAGTGCTGCGGGCTGCAACAAACACCTTACACCTACGGAATCGCTGGTCCGTCGGAGGGACGGAAGCGATATACAAATTTGCCCGCATCTCGGACGAAGGCGTCCCGTTCGACCTTTCGACGCGGCGGTGCGAAGGCGGGCAGGGGTCAAAGACGGTGGGCTTGCAGTTCATTGAGTCCTGTCCCAACTGCGGGGCCGATCAGGATGAGTTCCGGCCTGTCGGCCTTCTGGACACATTGCTGCTTCCGGTTGTGGCTGAGACGCTCACCGCGTCGATGCCCGTCACCTCGGGGCCGGCGCGGGTGTGGCTTCCGGCTAACGGTCGCCGTTTGCTGGTGTTCAGTGATAGCAGGAGGGAGGCGGCGCGGCTCGGTCCTGCACTGACCAACCAGCATGAGATCCAGATGGCGAGGGCTCTGATCGCCGGAGTCCTGAAGCAGGGCGCTTCGGACACCCAGTCGAGGGCGCGACTGGAGCGGCAGATCCAGGGGCTGGAAAACGAACTGAAGGATGCCTCTCTATCCGAATTCGTCCGGAGAGACATCGAGAGAGACATAGAGGAGAAGCGCAGGCGACTCGGTGCTTTGCGAGCTGGTGCAAGCATGCGCGACTGGCTGGAGCATTTAATCCGGCATCCACTGATACCGCAGTTCTTCGCGCGCGAGCACGCCACCATTCAGGTTGCGCATGATTGGGGCCAGGCGGCTTGGGAAAGGAACGAGCGGGCGGTTCGTGGCGGCGCAAAGACGTTCCTCGTGCGCGAATTTGCTACACCAGGGTGGGATAGTTTGACCCTGGAGACTCTGGGGCTGGCAGAAGTAACTTATCCGGGCATTGAAGTGGCGCAGCCTCGCCCGCAGTTTCTAGCGGGCTTCTCATCCGACATTGCCGACCGTATTCGGAGCGATTGGGCGACGTTTCTTGCCTCCATTTGCGACACGATCCGGAACGATACCGCGATCACTCTGGGGTCGGATGAACAAGATTTCGAGGCCTTTCATTATCCTCTGGGTAAGTGGGTGAGCCTGTCCGACCGCGCCGGGGCCAATCTTGTGCCCTTCATCGGATCGCGGGAAGGCATCTCCGCGGCGCGCCGGAACGCGTTCGGAATGGGCGTGCTCGAAGGCTGGGGGTGCTCGAAGGAAGTCGCTGAATCAACCTACCGTGAACTGCTCAGCGAGGCCTACGATGGCCTTCTGTGTTTGGCCCGCGACAGCACGGTGGCATGGGTCCAAACAGCCGCGCGGCAAAACCGGGACGGCGCGCCGGTGGACAGCATCCGCCTGATCTTCGACCAACTCGGTTTGCGAAGGCCCGTCTCGCCGTTGAGGTGCAAAGTAACCGATCGGATTTGGCCCCGCTCCGTTGCTGGTTGCGCCCCGTCGGCCCAGAGCTTCGGAACACTGACGCCGATCGCTGAGGAAGAACTTGATGCACACACGCGCCTAGCCGGTCCACGACGCTCGATAGACGAGGACGGTGTTTTCCGACAGGGCCTTTGGGCTGAGGAACATTCCGCCCAACTCGAATCGGATGAGAATCGGCGATTGCAGGACCTTTTTGCGCTTGGCGCGCGCAATGTGCTCAGCGCTACGACAACGCTTGAGGTCGGTATCGATATAGGAGGACTTTCTGGAGTACTACTGGCGAACGTGCCGCCAGGCAAAGCGAATTATCAACAAAGAGGCGGCCGTGCGGGACGGCGAGCGGACGGGTCGTCCATTGTCCTCACGTACGCCCGGCAGACGGCGTATGAACAGGCGGTCTATCGTGACTTTCCGGCCTTTTTCGGGCAGCCATTGAGAAAGCCCTTTGTCCTGCTCGATCGCGAGCGATTCGGTCGCAGGCACTTGCATGCGTTCCTTCTCGGCGAGTTCTTCCGGCAGATCTACCCCGAGGGAACCCGTGTAGGTGCGATGAAGGCGTTCCAGCAAATAGGGTGGCTTTGCGGGCGGCCCGTGCTACACGTCGTCCGGCAAGGGGAGGCGCTGCCGCGGGGAGTCGCTGAATTCGCCTACAGGGAAGAAATACTGAAGCCCAATTGGTGGCGGACGGGCACCGACCTGACAATTGCCCAACAGTTCCAGGCCTATCTGGCATTCTTGGCGGAGCGGCCTGCGTCGGTTCAGGCCGATCTGCGAATGCTGCTTGCTGGGACGCCGATTGAACCTCAGGCTTCAGCCTGGCGCGACCTTATGCTTGAAGCTTCGGGCGAGTTCAGCCGTGCCTGCAATGACTGGTGCGAGGACTATGACGGCTTGGTGCGCGAATGGTCGGAGTTGCTTGAGTCGGGTAACCCACCTTTGCAGAGACTGAACGCGATCGCCTACCAGGCCACCAGCTTATGGCGATCCACGGTGATTGAGGAACTCGGGACGCGCCGTTTCCTGCCGCGGTACGGCTTCCCGATCGGTCTTCAGGGATTGACTTCCCCGTTCCAGTTCAAACCTGATAAGCAGCCGATCAAGCTGGAGCGTGAGGGCATACTGGCGGTAAATGAGTACGTGCCTGGTTCATCATTGCTTGTCGGCGGAAGGCTTTACCGTTCGCATGGCGTTCTCAGATCTTGGTCCCGGGGCGAGTCGGATACCGGCTTCGGAAAACGCGCATGGTTGCACACATGCAGTGCCGGCCACATCACGTATTCGTGGTCGGCCGCCCAGCTGCCTAGTTGCCCAGTTGACTGCTGTACAGGTGGTATCGGGAGCGCAGAGAATCTACTCATACCCCGGTACGGCTATTCGACCGCGAGATGGGATCCACCATCCTGGTCGGGTTCTGTCGAACGGGTTGGCAATACGACACTGGCTTCGATGGCCTTCATCACGACGAAAGCGCCCACCAAGATTACGGATTTCGGGGGGATTCAGGGATGTGTTGCCACGCTCTCAGAAGGGGGCGAACTCCTAGCCTTCAACCGAGGGGAGCACCAACGCGGTTTTGCGCTTTGTACCCGGTGCGGCTATGCGGACAGTGAGAAGAAAACCGGAGATGGACGGATCGATCTTCCGAGAGGCTTCGAAACTCATGCTCCGCTCTGGCTCGACCGTCCAAGAGCCTGTTGGCAGTCTGGCGAAGCGCCGGTCATGCGCAATCTGCGGATGGCGGCCATTCACGTGACGGATCTCGTCCAACTTGATTTCGCCAATGTGGGGCACCCAGACCTGGAGAATGTCGTGTTTGCGTGGGGCCATGCCCTGAAACTTGCTGGAGCAGAATTGCTGGAAATAGACCACCGGGAAATTGGAGTCGTTTTCGGTCCGATTGGCGCCCACGCCGAGATTGGCATCCAATTGTTTGATAACACCGCTGGAGGGGCCGGCCACGTTTTGGAACTCGCCGCGTCCGGCAAGGCATGGCTGGCCCGGGCGCAGACTGTTATGTATCGCGATGCAGAGCACCACGCTCGATGCGAGAGTGCCTGCCTTCAGTGTCTGTTGACTGCTGCGAGCCAAGGGGATTTCGAGGCGGGCCGTCTCCATCGAAGGTTGGCGCACAAGACAATGGAGGAGTTGCGTGAGGGCTGGTTTTCTGGTGAGAGCATGGCCAAGCCAGCCACACTGCCGACTCCGAATCGCCTTGGCGCAGTAGATCGAGCGGCAGCTTTTCGGATGCGTCGGTCCGGCACCACTGTTATCGCGAGGCTGATCGAAGAAGCTGATCCTCTTGCTCATGCCACAATTTCAGCTTGCGCCAAGAATGGCTGGAGTCTTCCTGAGGTGGGATTCGAACCAACCGGACCGGACGGCTCGATTGTCGGGATAGTAGAACTTGCATGGCCTAAGAAGAAGATCGCCGCAGTTATGCTGGGACAGAAGGTATTCACTGAGCCACTTGCTGAGAACGGCTGGACGATTGTCGAATTGCCTTTGGACGAGGCTGCTCTCCGGCGGTTGTTCGAAGAGAGTTAATCGGGTAGGCGAATGGCCCGGAGTCTCCCGCGTCACGTATGACTGGATAGACTGACTGGTGGTCAGCCGATAAACAGTCCAGAATTCAACTATGCTCGACCCGAAGACCCTTACATGTGTGCCGGTCGTGCGCCAAGAATCGTTTCGAGGTCACCCGCCCGTCAGAGAGATGCCTAGCCGCACAGATCGCGTCTCTCCTGATCGGCTGAGTTCGGATCAGCCGATCAGTTACGGTTTAAACCGCTGATTCTTTGATCGATCCTTGCTTTCGCGTGCGCACCGATTTCGCCACAGTCTTTGGCCCCTGCGCAGCACAATTCAACGCTCTTGCCTGGCAAGCAGGTGCGCGAGATGCCATGGACTTACGCGAATTCGAGGGCTCAAAATTGTCTAACCGGCACGACAACGACCTGAACAGCGGTATCCCGCCATCGTGAAGGCGCTCGCCACGATGCCAGACGATACTGTCATCGTGAGCTTTCGGCAAGCTTGCGTAGGGAACTGTAGTCGCCTATTTCTACGATTCGGGAAACACATCGACCGAATCGACGTGAGATAGAAGCCGCTCTCGGCCCCCCGTTAGCTGCCATTCTTTCCAGAGTTCCTTGATTCGCTCAAAAACTCGCTCAGCGGCCCGACGCTCACGCGTCTCCTGGATCCTCTTGGCACCTCCGATTATCAAGCCGGGCTCACCGATCAACGACCGCCTCCGGCCGCCCCCCGCTCCGTATTACGACCGTCACAAAAAGGGTTTTCCCCGGTTTACTGCGGCGGCTGGCGGCCTTCCCTATTTCGGCGGATCCAGAAGCATCACCCCGCCGGTTGCGGCGGCGATCCATTCGAAGAACTCGGCGCCGATTGAAGCGAGATACGGTCGAATGCACTCGTGTGTCAGTGCCTTGGCGTGGCCCACGTACTGCCGTGCAGCCGCTTGCAACTCGGGTGCGACGCTCCGTGCGAACTCCCTGTCATCGACGAGCCGCTTAACGCAACATGTATTTAGCGGCGCGAATCCGGAAACGTCTGCATCAGCCAGCTGGGGAAGTCCTCATAACTGAGCAGCTGACCTCCGGCGCGAACGAACTCCGCGTCGGTTTCCGGCTCCATCGTCCGTGAAAGCGGAGCGAGTTGCTCCCTCGTCAGGTTTACGACACAGGCCACGTGGCTCATGGCCATGGCTTGGGCCTTGGCTAGGAGCAGGTGATCCCGCAGTTGATTCCGGTTCTGATACAGCGTTGCGCGGAGCTTGTCGTGATCCAACAAATGATTCATCTTGCATTCGATCAGGACGTTGCCCGCGCTGCCCTTCAAGACAAAATCCAGCTCGGCTTTCGGAAGTTTGATGCCGTCATCGAAATCGATATCGCGTTGTGCCAGGTGCCAGGCTAGAGCCGCGGCGAGCGTTCCATCGTGCAGTTCGAACGCTTGGGTGAGTGCACCGGTGGAATAGAAAGCCGATATATAAGGAGTCCTTCGTCTGCATTTGGGACAAAACAGGTCCATACCTATGTGCGACGTTTGAAGAGTCCCAAAGACGCCGGTTTCGGCGCACTCCGCACACCAGAAATACAGAGGCCCGGCGTGCTCAAGGAACCTGTCGTGGTGCAGTCGGAGAACCACGCCTGCCCAATCGTCATGGTGCACGCCCCTGATCGTTAGTAGGCGCTCAAAGTGTGCGACGAGCCAGTCGACGATTTGCGCCTTGAATCTTTCCAGGTCGATCACATCCTTCAGGGCATCGAGGTGGAACAGCAACTGCTGAACGGGCTTCCTTGATTTGTCCGCCTGCCACAGGGCGGAAAGCGCCTCCCCAAGCAGCGAAGCTGCAGGGCGCCAGTCTATTCCCGAATAGTCCTTTACGGCTTGGCGGAGCGCGGAACGATCTATCGGCCGTGGCCCGTTCACAAGTTCTAGCAAGGGCGCATTGGCCGCCACCGTGTTGAGGATAGCCAGCGCGAAAGCGTCTTGCAGCGTTTCTGCGAGAGCAGCCTGCACAGACGCCACGCGCTGTTGGCCCTCAGCCATGCGTTCGGGCTGGGGGCTATGGGCTGCGTAGTTGGCGGTGAGGGCCTTCAAGCTACGTCGAATGCGCTTCGGGCTGTCGCTCAGGAACGGAAGCCCTCCGGCCGCGATCGTAACCGCCGAGCCCTCGATCGGAATCTCCAGCCGCGGGAAGAGTTCGGTTCTGTGCAGCAGCAACACTTTGCTTGCGACGGGATCAGTGAGGCACGCTTCGAGCAGGACGGCGAACGGTCGGTTCTGCCGGGCATGGGTACAAAGGTCACGGATGGTGGCCTTAGGCGGCTCGCGGTGTTGCTCGTGAGCGGATGACTTCATGGTGCAATCGGTAACGCCCGAGGGATCACCCGCGATGCCGCGGGTTTCCCAATTTTCTGGGCTGCGGTGGCGACGGCGGTGAGCGACCTGACAAAATCCACCACACCGCCGGAATGGAAGTCCATTTTGCGCTTGCCGAAGAACTGCTCGTAGCGCTCCTTCTCTGCTGCGTACCGCCGCACAGCGTCTGCGCCCCTGCCTTTGCGCAATACCACGTCAATGGCCGCGTCCTTATGAACCATGCGGGAGAGGAGCTGCCGGAACTCAGAGTCCGCGTGAGGCAGGGAGTACCCGATGAAGATGATACGGCTAGCCTCCATCAGTTCGACCCCGGCGTTCTGCCAGACCAGCTTGATCTGAAAATTGCTGAGATCCTTCAGGAACGTTGGCATGACCAGGGACCCGGCGAGCGGGTTATCATACCCGACTTTCTCGCAATGGCGGCAGCGTGCCGTCCCGACACGGTTGAGGATGTCCTCTTTGAAGCCAAATTTGACAAAGAGGCGCTGGCAGTTGGGGCACTGCAGCCAATTCATCGAACCGTGCAGCTTCAGAAGTTTGACGTTATAGCCACGACAGCCGAGGCTCCAGAGGCCTGAGCGTATGCGGTGATCGTCCTGGTCTAGTGAACTGATGTAGCAGCAATAGTCCACCACCCCGAACGAATCGTAGTCACCCGTGAAGTCCGGATCGCGTTGACCCAGAGTGGAATGCAGAGCGTTATCGAGAAGGATGTCCCAGTTCAACGAAATAATCGATACGGGATCGTAGGCCTTTGCAGGCGCGGAGCTGTGAGCGTCCTTCGCTAAATCGGCCCGCCTCGCCGCCTTCTCGACTACATAGTGGGCAAAGTCCTCTACATACCGGCTTGCGACGGGGTCGGCGTCGAGGTGACTCCTGATACGCCGAGCAATCGCGATGGAGATCAGGTACTCTAGATCCGCCCGGATATTCTCGAGGTCGAACACACTCTTGCCTTTAAGGGCTGTGCCGTCCGCGATGCAGCGGTCAATCGGCGTGTAGATGTCTTCAAGCGCTGCGTCCTCGCATTTTGCCGGATCGATCCGCAAGTCGTCCCGCAGGAACGCGCGTAGCGCTTCCCTGGCTTTTCGGAAACGAGGGTCACGGATGTCGAGGTGGAAAATGTCATTCAGAATCGCCGCCTGAGGCGGAGCACCTGCAGGGATCGAGAATCCTGCACCAAGCACGAAAACGACCCTGCCTTTAGGCCTCGCTGCCCTGTTCATGAGGGTTCACCTGCTCAATGTCACACCGCGGTCCCTAGCACGCCGAGGTACAACGTCTTTCCAAGCGTCCCGATGATCGTGATGGCGGCGGCGACCTCGTCGGCGGAGACGCGAACCTTCCGACCGATGATGGCGCCGGGATCGTTTGCCTTTTGCACGTAGTCTTCATCAATGACGCCCATTTTGTGGGCGAGCAGATGGCGTTTCTGGAAGACTCGGCACGCTGTTTCCCAGTCCGCAGCGGAGAGGCGATCAGCGAAGTCGAGTCCGAAAACCTCCTGTACGCGCTTGCGCGCCCCGCCGAGGCTTTGGAATCGGATCTCCATCCCTTGGCTCTCGCAGACTTCGCGGCCAAAGCCGTCGAACGCCGAGACAATATTCTCCAGCGCGTCGCCGATGAGATGCTCCGCCAAGTCCTTGTCCACCGACTCAGCCAGGGCCAGCTCTTTCTTCGCCAGCTCAAGATTCTTGCTCAGGATCTGGACGGAGTTGTGGGCGCCACAATCCGGGCACCAGCCGAAAACTCCGTAGATCGCAAACCGCAAGGTGCACTTGTCGCAGACCACTTCGGTTTCGAGTTCCTTTTCGCGGTAATGGCGTATCGGATGCGGGCCGTCTCGCGTGACCTTCATGCTGATGCCGATGCCGAACGCACCGCGGGGCGGGTGGTCGAACTCCATGTCCTTGAGGTCCTCATGAATCGCGTCGGTGACCTGTCGGATCACTACGGACTTTGCGTATTCGATCTGGGCCTTGGTGGTGAAGTCCCTCATCTGGGCGGAGTGGCCGCAATAGGGGCAATGGCAGGGCACGCGCCCCTTGAGGCCGGTGCCGGGAGTGATCTTGAAGTAGCCCTTGCAGACCTTGATCGGACATTCTCGGCCGAGATAGCCGTCCTTGTCGGGCTTGATGGGAATGTTGAACCGGTTCGGAAGACTCTCTACGTGGCGCATCAGACCTCCGGACTGCACCGTCTTGGCTGGAACACTCTCATTATAGAATGTTCCGGTCAACGTCCCTGCGGGATCGATTCGCCCCGGTGTGTCAATTGCTCATTCACTCGGAGCCGCGATTTTGCTCGCCTTGTTGCGGCAGCGCATCAGCGGTCAGTGCCAGTATGAGTCCAGAAGCCGCACGGGGCCACCAGGATCGGCCACTTCCAAGTGAAGAAACCCTGGATTCGGCCGGTGTCATGGATGATGCGACGTTGATGGTCGTCAGGGAAGCCGCTTTCGCCTGCTTCCCACCGGGAACGCAGATTACCCTTGCGGATAAAAGAACGGCCAGCATCGAGAATATTAAGGCCGGAGATCGTGTCTTGTCCTATGACGCAGAGCGGGACAGGTTCGAGGCCGGTGCGGTAAAGAGTGTGCTGGCCGATCACGCATCGAAGTACCTCGTCATTAACGGAACGCTACGCGTAACGGAGTCACATCTGCTTTATGCGGACGGGGAATGGCGTCCGGCCCGTGACATTCGCGTGGGGCACGTACTCGCAACCCAGACCGGAGAACGTGTCGGGGTTTCGAGTATCCGCACTGAAGATGTGCACGGTCTTGTCTACAATCTTCACCTCGCATCGAGGAGCCACACGTTTTTTGCTGAAGGAATCCTTGTTCACAACGCCGATGAAAAACTCGGATACGATTCTCAGGCCGCACTCGCAGAGGGGGCCGATTTTTCGATAGCATTCGGATCCGAGCTTTTCGCCCGATGAAGTCAAAGGCATCCTCACCGCCCTGGCGGATTATTACCGGGCGTGCGGGGGCGCAGGCCTGGAACTCGACTTCGATCTGCAGGAGGCCTTCGTCAGAGAGCCGGTCCATGCCTGAGAAAGAGACAACGCTCCGCCGCATTGTCGCGCGCGTGCGTTGCATGCTGCCGAAGGACTGGCTCGGGCGTGCGGGTAAACGATTCCGGCAAACCACGACGGCGATTTCCGATTTTTCGGAGCAGCATATCCGGCTCGGCGAAAAGGTTGACGCGGCCCCGGAGCTGGCCTGGAGGGCGCTTCAGGGAGCGGCGAGCGAAAAATACGCGAGGGCTCTCAAGGACTACGCGGAAGAAGAAAAAGATAAGCTCGATTCCGAGCTAAAGCGAAGGACGCTGGAAAGCAACGCAAGGCAGGCAAGAGCAACCGCGGACAAACTGGAATCGGAAGCGCGCATCGCCCAGCTCAATGAGATGGAAACGAGGCTGGCATTCTTCGACAAGCTCAGGCAGCGCAATGCGGTCCCTATATGGGATGACCGGGGAAATATGACGTTCGCAAGAGCCCCGAAGGATTACGATTGGGACGGCCTGCAGGACCGCATGCTGTGCACGGGCGAACTTCCAAAGCTCAACGAACGCTCCGATGCTCCTATCAAGGAACCTGGGAATGCGTGAGGGCTGTAAGCGCTGCCGTCGACGCGCGGAACAACCTGGCATCACGGATTGTAGGACGGCTTAAACCACCAGGAGGAACGATAGACGATGCCCGCGCCGTAGGGCTCCCCCTTCTGCCAGGTGCGACGTTCCCACATCGATTGGCCGTCATAGAGTTTCGCGCTCTGGTGAAGCTTCTTGAAAACCGGCTCGGTGATGTAGGTGGAATAGCCTTGCTCCCGGATACTGCTGAGCTTGGCAGCGACGTTAGGGACTCCGCCTACCCAAATCAGATCGTTATCGTTACGCACGCCTGCGCGCGCCACCCGGATCTCGCCCGTGTCGATACCCACCGACTGCGCAAAGCGGAAGGATGAGGTTTGCAGGCTCTTGTAAAACTCCTGGAAGGCAGGCTGCAGCACTTGTGTAAAAAAGTAGTTAATCCTGAGTGCGGTCTTTGCCGCACTGGTGTTTTTGAAATTGCCGATGAAGACCCCCATCACCCGGTCACCGTCGAAACTGCGTATCTCGCCTCCGCCGGCTTTGATGAGCCGGCTCGTCCCGACCAGATAGGCTTTGTAAACCTCCGCAGCAATCTCGCGGTCGAATATCGCCAGTTCGGTCGAGTCGGCCAGGTCCGCGTAGAGGACCGTGGCGTCAAGCTTCACGCCGGAATTGCCGAGCGTAATGTCGTCGGTCTCGGGTACTACCTGGCCGTCGCGCAGGTCCCATCCCTCCTTGATGATCGCGTTCACCGCGTCGGCCAGCTCACCCTCCATAACGTTCATTTCGCAATGACGGTCTGGATACTCGGAGATTGCGACGAGAACAGAGCCACGGTTGCGCCCCATGGAATGATGGCAAGCGCCATGAGGATGAATGCCCATTTCAGCGCATCGAACTTCGCCGTAAGAATGCAGGAATTCCGCCAGACCTGCCCAAGCAGGTCTTTCACGCGGGACTCCTCCTCTTCCGCCCGGAAGGCATCGATGAAGTTGGTTTCGGTCCGGCGGGCGATTTCCCGAAAGTAGATCAGGGACTGATGGCCCCCGTCCAGGGACGGAAATGCCACGCGATACAGGAACCAGAGGCTTCCACCGAGCATGGCAGCGGTGACTCCCGCGAGAGCGTACGACAGCACCAGCATCGTGGTAAGTGGCGGCGCCTTCGAGGTGAGGAGCGCAAGCATGCCGGTATCGATGGCAAGCAGGGCTGAAGCTTTGGCATCGACACGCGAGAAGAAGCTCAAGACCAGGCTGAGCTGATCGCGTGCCTCCTTGTGTTGGTCCTGAAGGCTTAGGACGACGGGGCGCTTGTCTCCGCCATGCTGTGGTGCAGGTGCGGGGTTCATGCGATTGCCATCGCCCTAGGCGGCTCCATCTCGACCTTGGTATGCAGCCGGACATTAAGTGCATCGAGAACCTTTACGGCGCGTTCAAGCGTGATGCCGAAATATTCGTTCCGCTCGTCGCGGGACACCTGGGACTCGTGTACCGAAAGCCGCTTTGCCAGCTCGCGCTGCGAAATCCCTTTTGCAATCCGCAGCGAAATCAGCAGATGGCCCGAATCCCCGGAAGTTTTCAAGTTCCTCAAATTCCCCACGCTTCAGCCGTTCATAGCTCTCCACCTCTTCTTTCAATTGCAGGTGAAATGATTCCATCGGGTCGATGACGCGTTTGATTTCCTCTTCGCCAAGCCCTGCCTCCGTAAGGCGTGCGCGATGCTCGGCGAGTCGCTGGCGTTCGTCAGCGAGACGAGCAGATGCTTCTTGGTATTCAGCTTCGTTGCGAATCATGGCTGACCTCCATATTTGATTTTCACGATGCCTCTCGGCTTTCCGTTGCGGCGACACTGCCGGAACGCCGAGGGAAATTCCAGTTCATTGCCGTACTTGTCAAAAATCCCGCAGCCGATGCCGAGGCCGGGTACGTGCGGATACAGTTCAACGCGGTACTGATGCCACATTGGCAGCTGCCTCTTCGGATAGCCGCGATATGGCCTGCGGGACGCCGGGTCCCAGGTCCACACTTTGAACGGATCAAGCAGGTTCAGTTGCCGCGCCAGGTCTCCGGTTGCCAGCTGCTGCAGGTCGCAGACGAAGTAACCGTCGATGTCGTTGGGATGATCCTTGTCCTCGGCGAAGGAACCGTCGGCGTAAATTTCCCGGATGCCGACCGACCAAAGCTGCCGCGTCAGGATCTCAAGGTTGTCGACCAGCTGCGCTCTCCAGGGCGCATCCCAATTCTCGGGACGCCCAGGATCGCCGGCGACCAGGACCGACTGCCGGAGTTCCTCGAACGAGACTTCGTAGTCTCCGGGCGGCAAAAGGCCATCAGCGTCGAAATTCGGGATCATGCAGCGCCAGCGTGACACGTTCATAACAATTAGCCCAGCTTGACACTAACGTCAAGCTTGCGTATGATGGAGGCAAGGTGCACACCACAGATAGTTGTCCGCCGTTGTATTCCATCAATGTATGGTAGTGCGCTTCGCGCGGCCAACGGTTTTTCAGGCACTCGCAATTTCTGAAGTTGAAACGTGCAATGAAGGAGTAAACAGAAGTGGCTACACGCAGCTGGAACAAAGACCGGGCCGCCAAACGGATCGACGCGAAGATTGCGGACGCTTCCGCTTAAGGATATTGAGATCAAAGAGTACGTTCGTGACACTGACCTCACGAACCTGCCAAGCAACGTGGCTTACCGGGTGAACGGGGTTCACCTGTATGCGGATATCCTGAACCTGTCCGATATGCTTCATGTGACGGACGTCGAGGGAGAGACCTGCCACCGGCGCACGCTCCGCTTTCTGAACCTCCATTACCGAGCCGTCTATCGCATCTTGCAGCGGGTGGACGCCATATTCGTTGACTTCCACAATCAGCGCCTGCATTCAGTGGTCTCCAAGCCCTATGACGCCGAAGCGGACCGTGTACACAAGGCGGTCGCGATGGGCCAACTGATCATCGATGTTCTCGCCCAGACCGGGGAAGACGCCGATCACCCCGCAGCCAAAGTCCGGATCGGCATTGATACTGGCAAGGCGCTGGCCGTTAACAACGGCCGCCGGGGTCATCGTGAGCCGCTGTTTTTAGGAGTGCCAGCCAACCACGCTGCGAAGCGCGCTGGAGGAGGAAAGGCGACCGGAATTTATCTGACCAACGAAGCCCGAACAGCGATAGGGCTCAAGAAAACCGACAACGAGGATACGACCGCACTCACCAGTACCGAAATCGCCACGAGCAAGGAGAAGGCGAAGCTAGGCGTGACCGCGGACGAGATCGTGAAGGAATGGAAGGACGATCTGGAAAACAACCCCATCGGCGTCTTCGAGCTTCACGGCGCACACTCCGCCCTTTCAGCACGCTCGATATCGAAACCTTGTCCGTCAAAAACTCGCGCCGGCAGGATGCTGCGACAGTTTATGCCGACATTGATGGCTTTACGGCGTTTGTGGGCGCCAACATCGCATCGGATGATTCCGCAAAACACGTCGTACGCGCGCTGCACGTATTGCGGAGTGAATTGGATGCGGTGCTTCATTCGGATTTCTGCGGGCGGAAGGTCCGGTTCATTGGCGATTGCGTGCACGGACTGACGGTTGAGGGAACTGCGCAGACTACCGATGAGAAAGAAACGATCAGCAACCTGACGCTGTGCGCGGGCGGAATGCGCAGCAGCTTCGACCTCGCGCTTGACCAAGCTGAAGGAAAACGGCACGGACGCATCGAGCCTTGGCCTGGCCATCGGCTTTGAATTTGGTCCGATGACCGTCACCCGGCTCGGGATGAAAGGTGAACTCGTCCGCTGTTCCGTCAGCCGCGGCGTCCTGACCGCCGAGAGGAGCAAAGCCGCTGCACCGGCACTGAAACCGCGCTGGGCGCGACCGCTTACAGCAAGGCATCCGACGCGGTCCGATCGTTGTTCGGGACAACGCCGGAAACGTTCCGGCCTTACCTACGACGTGGCCGTGAAAGAACTCTCCGAAAGAACGACAGCAGCGCGAAAGCGGCAAAAGCGCTGGAATCTTCCGGACTGCTCAAGCCCGCCACTGCCGCGTCGCCCCGTTCAGTTTTCCAAACCGCCCCACCGGTCCGTCTAAGCCGGCCGGATTCGCATGATCTGGTATTTCGAGAATTATCAAGCGCTACAAGCGGAGCGCGAAGCGTTGGAGGCATTGGCGTCTCGCGAAAACTGGCTGACGCCACTCGGCTGGCGCATCGACGACTCTGCGCGATCGTTTGGGACGCCGACATCTCTGACGCCGGCGGGGAATCGCCCGATTTCCCTTGCGTCTACCCGAATCACTTTCCTTATTCCCCTCCTCTCGTCCTGCCGCGCGGCGACAGACGCGCTGGTCCAGCATCAGTACGGCGCGGGCGGCGAACTCTGTCTCGAGTACGGGCCGGACAACTGGCATCAGGATTTTACAGGCGCAGATATGATCGCGAGCGCTCATCGGCTTGCTGGAGGGCGAAGAGCCGACGGCGGGTTGCAGCCGAGAGGTGGCCTCGCGCCATCAGACCACCATTGGACAGGATCTACGGGGAGTATTCAGCCGCTTCCTGATCACTCGTGCCCTTGGATGAAGAATTTCGGAGCGCTTCCCGACGGATGTCGATGGCGGTTGCCGAGCATAGCGGCGATTTATCACTCGTGACGAATGCACTCGTCCGTGTGATCGCATCCATCACGCTGCCCGACGGACGAGCGTATGGAAGGACGAAGTTCCGGACGTACGAGTTGCTGGGCTTTGAGCAAGCGATCGCTCTTTTTCGCTGGCCCGGTGACCAGCCCTTTCCCGCCGACGGCGAAGCCTTACGGATTTCGGCCAGCCATGGCCAGGCACGGTCTCGCACTGCCTGATGTGAAGTATGCGGTGATCGTCGCCGGCGAGAATGTCCGCGCGTTTTTCCTTTATATCGAGGCGAGACAGCGTCACCGAGTCGGCCATCATTCCGCCCGAAGCCGTTCGTGCCGCGACTGGATGAGGATCACGATGGCACTGGCCGACGCAAGGTTGCGATTGTTGGGTGCGGTTCTCTCGGGAGCAAGATCGCCGTGATGCTTGCGCGTTCTGGCGTGGGGAATTTTCTGCTTGTTGATGACGATCTGTTTCTGCCGGACAACCTCGTTCGGCACGATCTTGACTGGAGGGACGTGGGGACACACAAGGCTGACAGCGTCGCCAGGCGGATTAAGCTGGTCAATCCGGCGGCAGAATTGCTCCGTGACGGCGGCATCGTCTCGGTGGACAGGAGTCCAGCGGCGCATTGAGAGCCTGATCGAAGCCTTGCCGACTGCGACATGCTGATCGACGCAACTGCCGAGCCAGAGCGTGTTCAATTACCTCTGCGCCGCGGTTGCGATTTCCAAAAAGCCGATGGTCTGGGCCGAAGTCTTTGGCGGGGGCTTCGGCGGCCTGATTGCGCGGTATAGGCCGGCACGGGAACCCGACCCGGCCTCGATGCGACTCGCGATTGAAAATTGGTGTGCGATCAGGGCAAGCCGATGCCGCGACCGGCACATCGCTATGGCGGAGAACCCGACGCTCCTGCGATTGCCGATGATGCCGATGTAACGGTTATCGCCGGTCATGCCGCGCGCATGGCTATTGATCTGTTAATCCCTCGCGATCCGTCTATGTTCCCCCATTCCGTCTATTTGATAGGGCTTGCCGAAGGCTGGATTTTCGATCAGCCCTTTGAAACCCGTCCGATTGATGTGGGGCCGCCCGCTGCCGCAGAACCGGACGACGCCGAAGATCTGGCGGAGGAGGAAGCTGAATTCGAATTCGTTAAGCGATTTTTCTCGGAATACGAAGATGCAGCTTCTGCTGGCACGGCCAGTAGATCCAAGCGCCTTCAGCGTGAGCTACGGCGCGCCGGCGAGGGAAATCGGCGGATTGCTGATGGGCGAACACGTGCGGGACGAGTTGTTCCGCCTCGTTGAACTATCGGTTCAGCGCGGCGGCGGTACGGATGTCTGTTTTATCCGCCGCCCTGAAGATCACAAGGCGCAGCTGGAAAAGTTCTTCGCTCAGACAGGAAATGACTTTACCCGGTTTAACTATCTCGGTGAGTGGCACTCACACCCGAGTTTTGAGCCGCTGCCGAGCGATACCGACATCCGCACGATGCAATCGATGGTCGAAGCCCCGGATGCCGGCGTGAATTTCCTGGTGTTGATGGTGTGCCGGATGGCCTCGGGCCGCGGGCGAGTGCTCGAACTGACGGCCACGGCATTCCGTGCAGGGGCCACTCCCCTTGCCGTCCCGATCTCCGTCGAGCCGGAGCCCGAGGGCCAAAACGTTAAGTTGGTCGAACGCGTCCGGAGATTCATAGGGTTCTGACGCAGACACCGCGAACGGAGAGGCTAACTGCCCGCTCTAAGGCGTCCGGCCTGAGCCAGCAGTGTTCGGACGCCGAGATTTTTGACGATCGTCCGAATTTCGTCACAGGCAGCTTTGAGCCGCGCAGCCAGGTCGGCCGGATCTCCCGACTCATATCGTAACAACGTCAGGCCGTGCAGGTCCGAAGGAAGTTTCAACCCGTCAACCTTGGGATGGATGAGAAGAGCCCGATGTCGGCCCAGCTTGCCCATGAACAGCCCAAGCTCGAACAGGACGTTATCGCGCAGAGTCGGTTGTCTGCTCCCCCTCGTCTCGATGATGTCGTCTGCCTGAGCGATGGCTATCGCAAAATCCGACTCGCTTACCGCCTTTTCCAGGGCTTCAAGCGAGTAGCCTCCGGCGAAGAATACGCCCTCGTTCCAGACGGTGCTGAATACATCATGCTCCAGCGAAGTGCGAATCGCATTTGCGACACTCAAGGCCTCGCTGGAGGAAATAATGAACAGTTTGGGATATTCATTCGGAGCCGAAATCAGCTCGTTCCGCTGAAAGACACGCCGTGAAAGCTCGCGCGCCATTGGGAGCCAAATCTGAGGGAAGCTCCGCCCGAGCTTCATGAACTGGGGGTTGCTTAGCTTCAGCGCGACCACCGTATCGTGTGCCACGACATCGGCGGACCGCTTCTGCGAGGGCTCGATGGCCGCCATCTCACCGACGTGTTGCCCGGCTTTGCGCGTGGTGTACTCGTTGCCCTTGATGACGATCGAAACGTCGCCAGCAACTAGAAGGTAGATGTCGTTGTCTTCGCCGCCTTGAATTATGATTTTGTGCCCTTTGGCGAATTCAACGAGTTCCCCTTCATCCGCCTCCGCCAGCGTTGTTTCACCACCCACGAATTCCTGGCGTTTCAGCGCATCAATAAGATTGGAACGATTGTCGCCTTCGAATCGCTCTTTCACGTGAATCTCCGTTCAAGGCTCGCGGGAGCGCAAATGTCCGGCAACGGTCCACGTCGCTATAGGCGTGGCCGGCTGTCTCATCGAGAAGTTGTCGAAGCTGCAAACTTGTTATTGGCCTTAAGCCGTACAATTGTACCTAGATTGAAACGCTTCGGCGTGCTCGCAGTCTCGCTTACCGGCATCTCTGATCGAGCGAATCAGTGAATCGACGCCCTCTCCAGCAGCGACGCAGATTCACGCAAGATGCCATGAGCCGCCGGAGAATCCCGCGGTATGCGCCCGCAGCTATCCTGTCGTTGTGCTATTCTGTGCCTGGAACGAGCTTTGGAGAGCGAAATGGACAGCATGAACGGACAGCATGGGAAGCAGGCTTCTCGGGCTATCCGACGAGATTCTCAGGCTGGTGTGCTGTCTGTTTTGCTGTCCATTTTGGCATCCAAACGGGTAGTATTGGATAGACAGCATGGACGGAATAGACTGGGACGTCGGTCTAGGAAGTCTAACGGATTCAGCTAAATAGCTGATTTGACAGAACGCGGGAGTAATTCAGTGGTAGAATGCCAGCTTCCCAAGCTGGACGTCGCCGGTTCGAATCCGGTCTCCCGCTCCATTTTTTCATAGACTTACGGGCCATTTGGGATACCCCACCAATTCCTCGTTACTCCGTTTACTCCATTAAGCCGACTTCGCCAATTCTGACGGCTGCTGCGGTTGCGGTTTTCGAAGCACGGCGGCTTCGAGTTTCTTGAGTGCGGCTCGCTTCTGTTCCATGTCCGAACTGGTGTAGACTTCCATGCTGACGCCGAGTCCGTGCCCCCTCTGGTCGGAGGCAACCTTCGGATCGACGCCCGCCTTCTTCGACAGGCTGGCGTTGGTCTTTCTCAGCACCTGGAACGTCGCCCAGCCCAAGCCGATTTCCACCAGCTTCGGCTGCATGTGCCGCCGCCACAGATGGTCCAACGACACCGGCGTGACGACCTTCTCCGAGGGAAACACGAACCCATCCGGCGACGGGTCCTGCGCCAGCCCGGCCCACTCCTTCAACAACTCGAGCGTGCCGTCCGACATCGCGCCCTCGCGAGTCTTGCCGTTCTTCGGCGTGTTGAACACCCGCTTGTAGACGCGCTCCACCACCCGGATCACTTCGTTGGCTACCGACTTCCACCGGAGCGCCAGGATCTCGCCCGGGCGCATACCTTCGAAGATTGCGAGCCTCGCGATCAACTTCTCCCGGAGATCGAAGACCTCCAGATACTGATTCACCTCCTCTTCTGTAAGCGGGCGCATGTCGCGGCCCGGCTGGCATTTTCTCGGAATTCTCAACTCGGCGGCCGGATTGTTGAGCATCAGCCCGTCCGACACGGCCAGCTTGAAAACCCCACTGAGAAACCACCGCAGATGGGATACCGGGCTGGAGGACAAGTCCAGCGCCTTCCGGTCGAGGAAGTCTTGCAATTCCTCGCGCCGGATCGCATGGAGCAGTTGCTTCCCGAACTCCGGGATAAGATGCGATTTCACGATCTGCTCCGAGGTACCCGCGGTCGATTCCTTCCAACTGCGACGGCAGAACGGCAGGTACACGCCGTTGATAAACTGCTCGAACGTGTACACCGGCTTCGCCATCCGGGTCACGCCGCTGTTGATATCCCTGAGCATCGCGGACAGAGCTGATTCCGCTTCCGCCTTGGACATCTGCGAGCAGCGCCCCAGTACTTTGGATCGCCGGCTGCCGTCCTCCCACCAGGCGGCAACCCACACACGATGACGCCCGTGCTTGCGGGCTTGCAGGCTGCCTTTCTGGAAACGCTTTCGACGCATTTTCTTGCCTCTTTCCTGCGTCGAAGGCGTTGACTCTTGGCATGACCCGGATATTACCATCACCGGACCACCCCAAGGTGGGCGGCTTCCATCCATTCGTCCACCCACTCGCGTTTGATGAGGATACGGCGGCCCATCCTGAAACTGCGGACCGGCGGCACGCCCGGCACTTTGCCGTTGATCACGTTCGAAAGGTGCGCCTTCGAGACCCGCAGGTAGGCGGCAGCCTGCGTCAGCGTCATCACTGGCGTTGATTCTTTCGTGTCGATCATGTTGCCTCCGGAGCGTTCTGGCCCGAGATGAAAATGCCACTCCAAAACTTTTGAAGTGGCAGCGTGTTGGCGCAATTACCGCTTGATTCGGGGCGGCACCCGATCAATGAATCGAGGTGCCATGAACCTCGACCACAGCAGGCCGTACTTCAACATGAGCATCCCCGCATGCCGCATAGCCGGTGGCCGTGGCGGTCGTCGCAGCGCGAAGAGCCGCCGCCTCCGGCTGGACCAAGCACCAGTCCTGCCGGAAACGGAAGCCCACGTCGAAACGGCCCGCCAAGCTATCGAACGTATCGATGCTCAGTGCCCGTGGCCCAAAGGCTGCGAGCTTCGTGCCGCAGGCCGGTCCGCATAACACAGCCGTGGAAAGGGCCATTCCAAAAGATTTGGACTGGCCGTAGTTCTACCTACAGCCCGGCCATGGCGACCGCGACCATCTATAAAAGATTTAAAGATAGCTGCCCGTCTACGCCGGGCCGGTCTGTCCGGTGGGCATCAACAGGCAGTTCACTGTGGTGACGCCGTTCCCGGCGGCGACCGTCGCGGCACCCACCAGGGGCTTGCTGCCGGTCCCGGCGGTCTTCGTCAGCTTCGCCAAGCCCGAGTCCCAGTACAACTTGTCGCCCTGGGCGACCACGTCCGTGGTGACTTTGGGCAACTCGAAGACGCCCTCCACCGTGACCTCCACGTCGGCGCCGGTGACGGCGTCGAACGCCGCCACGCCGTTGATGGAGCCGACCACCACCAACTGACCGCTGGTCACGGTGGCCGGCGCCGTTACCGTGACGGTGCTCCCGTCTTGCACGAAGTTCTTCATGGTTTCAGATTCCTTTCGGTGTGATGACAATCTGGCGGGGCGACATGTTGCCGCCGCCCGCCTGCTCGATTTCCTTGTTGATGGTCGCGAGAGCCGCCTGCATCTCTACCACGCTGCGGTAGGTGACGCCGCGGCCCTCGAAATCGACGCGCAACATGCCGCCCGCGATGGCGGTGACAATGGCGTCGCGCATACCCTGCAACTGGTCCACAGTGAAGGCCATGCTTATGCTCCGGGGTTCGCGTAGACGCCGCGATAGTCGAGAGCGCCCGAGCCGAAATCCAGCCGGGCGCGGATTTGGATGCCATCCACTTCGAAGCCAGCGCGGCTTTCCACCTGGACGCCTTCCTGTCCGGACAGGTATGCGTACTCGATACTGGGCACCAGGTTCGGGTCGGCGGCGACGTACCAGCGGGTGGCCGACTTCACATCGAGACGCGGATCGACGATGAGAATCAACTTGCCGGCGAACGGGTTCACATTCGCGGCCTGCGCCGGATAGATGCTGGCCAAGTACTTCTCGGCCGAGCTTTCGAGCGCCGCCGGGACTACCAGGAACTTGCTGGCGATGTCGAGAGGCGTCTTGCCGTCGAGCCCTTTCTGGGAGCGGAGCGCCAAGCGCGCGGCCGCCAGCGTGGTATCAGAGATGGTGGCGCCGCTGGCGGCGAGGTTGCCGTGGGCGGCGTCGAACAGCTTCTTGGTGTCCGACATCACCGGGCCGATACCATTGTTGGCGGTAAGCAGGTCCACCAGAAACTGCGCTTCAAACTGGGCAGAGGCCGAAGCGAACAGCCTTCCGATATCGGAGAAGGCTCCCAGGTTGTCGTTCACGATGGACTGGCGGTTGATGGCGAAGATGCGGCCATAGGTGTCCAACTTGTAGGACTCGCGGCCTTCGCCGATGGTGCCCGATTTGAATTCGCCGTTCTCGCCCACTTTCATCAGCGTTGGCGCTTCGCCAAGCTGGAGGGAGTAGCGGTTGCGAAAGTCGGGAATGGTGGTCTGGCGGCAGATCTGCTTGATGGCAGCGGGCGCGGCGACCATCTGCTCGCGCAACACCTTATTCGCCACGTCGCCCAGCAGCAGCGGGAAATCGCTGGTGCTGTGGAGCGCGCGGTCCACAATGCCACCGTCGGAAAGGCCAATGAGCTCGATGCCCCGGAGGCCGCCACCGTCAGCACCGTGCCGTTCTCGTGACGCCACTGCTGCTGGATATAGGTATCCAGTTCGGCCCACACTGCCGCCCCCGTCGGGTCGCCGGGAATTACGCGGTACTCGATGCTCCAGGATTCCTCGCCACGGCCCCAGCCCACCAACTCCAGTTCGAGACGGTCGGCCTGGACGTCCACGCCGCAGGTCAGGACGGCGGCTCCGGCCGGAACGGGCGCGCGGTAGTGCTCGCGACGGGCCAGCAGTTCCGAGAGATCGACGCTCGTCTGCGCCTCATCGTCCCAGGGCTCCGCAAGGACCGTGTTGACGAACTCCCGCAGCGTTTCCGGCGACTTCTGATCCGCCAGGAACTTCCTGGCGAGGTCCCGCCACTTTCTCCATGGCGAGTACAGGCTGTTGATCCAGAAGCCCGTGACGCCGCAATCCGGACGGGCGGCGCGCCACTCACCGTGCTTCAGCATCCAGTCTTTCTGGTGCTCGCCGATCATCTGGCCGCAGTGCTCGCAGCGATATTGCGCCTTCTCAGGTTCGCCTTCCGGCCATTCGACGTTCGGCCACCGGAGGACCTGATGCACGCCGCAGTGCGGGCAAGGCACCCAGTAAATCTGCTGATTCGACTCCAACCAGGCCGCCTCGATCCGCGACGTGCCCTTCACCGTCGGCGTCGAGCACAGCACGATCTTACGGTTCCAGAAGTTCGCCGTGCGCGTGACGGCGAGGTTCACCGGATCGCCCTCACTACCGGCGCTCGCCGGGTAACGGTCCACCTCGTCCAGCAGGCAGTAGCGGATGCTGCGCATGGCAAGTCCGGCCGGAGAACTCGCCGCCGACATAGTGATGCTCCCGCCGGTGAACTTCTTGTGCAGGATCGTGTTGTTGGAATCGCGGCTGCGGGCGTCGGCGATCTTGCCGCGCAGTGTGCCGCAATCCCGCAGCATCGGCGCCAGCCGGTCTTTGGAAAATGCTTCGCAATCGGCTTCACGGGGCTGTACCAGCAGCAGTGGGCCTGGATCGAGGTCGATAATGTACCCGATGAAGTTCTCCAGGATGCTAGTCTTGCCCAACTGCGCGCCGCTCATCAGCACGACCTGCTCGCACGGGTGGTTCGGGCTCAAGGCGTCCATGATCGCCCGCTGGTACGGCGCCCGGTCAGTGCGCCACTCGCCGCGCTCGGCGGCGGACTCGGAACTCAGGCGCCGGTTCTCGTCGGCCCACTGCGAAACCGTAATGTCGGGCGGCGGCAGAACGACGTCCGCCACCAGCATCTGGATTTCTTCAACGAGCAGATTGGATGTCGGAGTGGACGGTCTTCAGCAGCGCATTCATCTCGCGCTTCAAGGCCTCGCGCACCTGGCGCTCGTCGGTAAGGGCCGTCACCTCGGGCGCCAGTTTGTCCGGCACGGCCAAGATGCGCTCCTTCAGCATGACCAGGATGGCCGCCCACCGCTCCTTCACGATGGCCGCCTCGATCAGCTTGCCTTGCCGAGTCTCGAATTCCAGGCGTCGCAGTTTCGCGCGGAAAACCATGTCGGCCAGCTTGGCCTGGGCGTAACTGGTCGCCGGCTGCTGGCTGTCAGGCGCGGACCGCTCCACCGGCTTGTCGTCCAGCACGGCGTCGGACGCCACCGCGTCTACCAAGCGCCCGCGCATCACCAGCACCCCGGCCTTGTACAGCTTACCGATGTACTGCGGACTCTTGTTCCGGTGGCGCGCGTACTGCGCCTGGGTCATTAGAATCTGGTTCTCACTCATGGGTTAAGGTCTCCGATTGGTATACTTTGAGTGAAGAGGTGATACCGTGGCCGAAGTAAACCGCGAGCGAAAGGACCGTGAGCCGCAAAAGCCGCCCGCGACTATCCCCTACGCCTCTTCCGGGCACCCTTCATTTGAGCAACTCATGGCCGAGCAGGGTACTGGTCCCATCACCGACGTCTCTGTGCTTCACGGCGACTTCTGGCCCGAAGAGGAGTCCGTCGAGGACTTCCTGTCGACGCTCTACGAATGGCGCGGCCGAAAGCGGACCGACCCGGCTGCATGACCGAGATCATCGTCGACACCGACGTTCTTTCGTTCCTCTTCAAAAATCATCCCATCGGGCAACTTTATGATGCGGATGTGGCCGGGCGCGCCGGTGGCATCTCCTTCATGACCGTCGCCGAACTTGAGCGTTGGGCGCTCTTGTACCGCTGGGGTCCCCAGCGTATTCACTGGCTGCGGCTCTTCATTGAGCGATTCACGGTTGTGCCTTCCAGCCCAGACCTTTGCCGCAAGTGGGCCGAGGTGATGGTCGCCGCCCAGGCAGCCGGGCGTAGGATCGAAACGGCGGATGCGTGGATCGCAGCCACGGCGTTGCTCTACGACGCTCCACTGGTCACCCACAACGGCAGCGACTACCTCTGCGTACCCGGCCTCAAGCTGATCTTCCACGGACGATAGCTCGAACATCAACCCATCAACCTGTTTTTCCGCGCTACGGCTGCGCCAAGCGTGCCATCCTTCTACCCGCGGCCCGGATCGCCGAAGGGGTCCCGACGCCACCGGTCCCCAGGAGGTGGTGGCGAAGGCGAATCCTATCCCCGCAACTTAACTCGATGAAAATACGGCATCTGCGGGGAAAGCGGGGATAGCTCCCGGTCCATCCGATTCCCGGCGTGTTTGTAATGGGTGCGATGTGTACGTGCCACGCGATATTTATTCCTCCAGGTGCGAAAGGGTTGGGTCTTATCCCCGCTATCCCCGCAGTCTTTTTGTTTTCAAGGAGATAACCTGCGGGGATAGCCTTTTCCTTTCCCCGCAAATCGGCGGGGATAACGTGGGTTTCAGGCATTCAGCAGCACTTTCCAGCGCGCCACCTTCCCATGGCGGTCCTGAACGTCGCGCTCGATCCGCACATGGGAGTCGCCGTAACGGCAGCCGAGGCGCTCGCCCAGTGCGAAGCCCAGGCGCTGTTTGAAGAAGCCCTCACGGTCCATGGCCTGCGCGATGAAGTCCGGCAGCGCCGCCCGAAGTCCTTCGGCACGGTCGGACAACTGGCTCTGCCTGGTGGTCTCGTTCCAAGTGCGGTCGTTCATCCGCTCCCACACCTAGGAAACAATAAACGGCTCGCTGTAGAACACCGTGCCGAGCGTCTTGAGGAACGCCTCCCACTGCACGGTGTCGATGTCGGCCTGCTCGTACAACTGGTCGGAGTTGGCCAGGAAGCCATCAATGCCTGCCCGCTGGAGGATGCCGCCAATAATCACGGACCAGTCCTCGAAGCTGCCGACGGGAGTGAGGCTCGGCTCCGGACGCCCGGCGACGAACCAGGCCCGCGCCAGCGTGAGCAGCGCCGCCAGCAATTCGCCACGATGCTTCAGCACGTATTCCTTCAGGCGCTTGTGCTTGAACCCGGTGCGTTGGAACGGCTTCGAACACTTGGCGTCCATACGAATCCAGTAGCAGCGCCGCGGCATGTCGCCGCCCAGTTGGATATTGTTGCCGGTGACGATCCAGGCGCACCGGACGGGAAGGTTGATCGTCTGCGACTGGCCCAGGATGCGGTCGCCATGTGTCGTTTCGGTCAGCGCCTTGCAGAGGTCGCCCGAGTCCAGGCGGTAATTGACGTTGTCGATCACCACCACGGTGGAGCCTTCCCGCAACACGGACGTCAACTGCTTCCGCCATTCCTCCGCATCGCGGGGCGGCACACCGGCGTGAGCATGGAGGCGATGGCGTTGACGCGGCTCGATTCGTCCACGAACGGGAAGTCCGCGATCACTTCGGAGATCATGTCCACGGCCACGTCGATGTGGTCGGCGGTGGGACGCTCCGGGATCTCCGGGACATGCAGCCCATCGTCCGGCGCATAGAACAGGTGGCTCTGCTCGTCATAGCCAGGCTCCGTGATGATGGTGCCGTCCTCGCGGAGGGCGGGAGCTTCGATGATGCCTTGCAGTGCTGGGAAGCCCCACTGCAGGGGCGGCAACGCCAGCAGATCCCTGACCACGTCCATCGGCGGCGGGCAGTTTCGAAAGCCTTCAGCGCCGATCTCGTAGTAGTCGGCGGAACGGGTCAGACGGTTGCGGATGACGCGGTCGGCGGCCTCGGCGATGATGTGGCGCCCGCTCTCCTCCTTGTGAACGCAGACGGGTTTGCCCGCGCGGATGAACAACGAGGGCGTCGCGTTGTACACCTGCAACGCTCCGAGGCTGTCGCGCGTTACGTCACGCAGTTGCCGGTTGGTGCCTGAATGTTGGGCAACCCGCTGGCGGATGCCTGCGGCTCGTGTTCCTCGCTTTTGCGCCGCGACCGCTTCGGCATGCCCAGCACAATGGGGCTCTTGATTTTGCCGCGATGGTTGCACTGGCGGCAGTGATCGCCGCGTCCGAGATCGCCATCGACGAAGGCACAGGTGGTGGGTCCGGACGCGCCCATGGCCTGCTTCAGTTTCTCCGTCGTCTCCACCTCGCTGTATTTTGGATACGGCTTGCTCAGGTCGTGCGCGGTGCGGACGCCGTCCTTGCACCGGCCCACGATGGAAAGCATGCGGTACCACTCCGGCTCCGGCAGGGTGGCGGCATCATCTTTGCAGTGGCGCATCCAAGGGCAGCCGCCGAGCACGCGGAGGAAGTCGGCCTTCGGCTCCTCGGGAGCGGGACCCTGGACATGGGCCTTCAGTTCCGGATCCGCTTCGAGTTCCAGAAACTCTTCGAAGTCGGATGGGTTGTAGCGGCGGCCGGTCTCGATCACTTCGTAGCGGACTGGCACCGGCTCGGCCTGCTTCCTGTTGTAGGTGCCCGGCAGGCGCAGCAACCGGCACAGGTCGGCCGTGCCGTCCATGGTCCAGCCGTGGTCGAGCGCAAAGCCCTGAAGAAAACGCTGGAACGCCTTGGACAGCTTCTTTGCCTTTCTGCGTTCCTTCTCATCTTGGAACTCCCACGGCTCGCGGAACAGCCAGTACGGTTGCAGGCCGCCGCCGGTGGAGACGACCACCGTGGGCTTGAACGGGACGGCGGCGATGATGCTCCAGGTTTCCTCGGCGGTAGGAGGGAGGGCCAGGGCGGCGTGGTTCGGCCCCAGGATATCGATGTCGGCCCAGAATCCCGGCAATGAAACTACGCCCGCTTCCTTGCCGCGACCCTTCTCCGGGCGGTTGCCCTGCACGCCGATGGCGAAGTAGACGTTGTGCTCCAGGCGAACACGCATGGCGGTGGACGCGGCCTCGTGCTGCCAGCCGTCGCGATCCAGGTGCATGAAGGACGACACCATGGTGGGCTTGGCAAACAGCGCCACAATGCCCGACTCCTGGCCCGCGAACACGCTGTTCAAGAACGTGGCGGCGGAATGCGCGTCCTGGCTTTCCGCCGCGTTGATGGGAACGACGGCGTTCATCCGCTGACCTCCATGTTGCGATCGACCCAGGCGTCGAACAGATCGTCGAAGTCGTCGCCGTCGTCATCTTCAGGAACGACGCAGGCATCCTCGTCCGGCACGGACTCCATTGCGGTCTCGATGGACGCATGCTGCTCACGGTAACGGCGCAGCGCCTCCGTGCCGTACATGGGCGCGCTCACAGGTCACCTCCCAGTGCGCAGCGGCCGTGGGTCGCCGGACCCGCATCATCACCAGCATCGTGGTCTCAACCTCCGGATCATCGCGGCGGTCCGGATCGGCCAGGCGCAACAGGTGGTCGATGATCTTCTGCGTGGTGGCGCTCGGCGTCCCGCGTTTGGGGACACGAATCCTCTTCTGTTTCAAGTTGGGTTTTCCTCACGGCTGCCGCTGGGGAAGCGGCGCGATTATGCCGTCAGGTGGCGAGGACAAAATGGGGAACCGCCGTTACTCCATTTACTCCATTAAGGACGGCGGCGAAAGACGGGCACGAGGAATCAGTGAGTTACGTGGCCAAGAATCAACGCCCTGGACGCATAAGTCTTTTATTTACAAACAGGGGTTAATTTCCCAAGCTGGACGTCGCGGGTTCGAGTCCGGTCTCCCGCTCCATATTTTCATAGACTTACGGGGGCCATTTGGGATACCCCACCAATTCCTCGTTACTCCGTTTACTCCATTAAGCCGACTTCGCCAATTCTGACGGCTGCTGCGGTTGCGGTTTTCGAAGCACGGCAGCTTCGAGTTTCTTGAGTGCGGCTCGCTTCTGTTCCATGTCCGACGTGGTGTAGACGTCCATGCTGACGCCGAGTCCGTGGCCCCTCTGGTCGGAGGCAACCTTCGGATCGACGCCCGCCTTCTTCGACAGGCTGGCGTTGGTCTTTCTCAGCACCTGGAACGTCGCCCAGCCCAAGCCGATTTCCACCAGCTTCGGCTGCATGTGCCGCCGCCACAGATTGTCCAACGACACCGGCGTCACCAGTTTCTCGGAAGGAAAAACGAACCCATCCGGCGACGGATCCTGCGCCAGCCCGGCCCACTCCTTCAACAACTCGAGCGTGCCGTCCGACATCGCGCCCTCGCGAGTCTTGCCGTTCTTCGGCGTGTTGAACACCCGCTTGTAGACGCGCTCCACCACCCGGATCACTTCGTTGGCTACCGACTTCCACCGGAGCGCCAGGATCTCGCCCGGGCGCATACCTTCGAAGATTGCGAGCCTCGCGATCAACTTCTCCCGGAGATCGAAGACCTCCAGATACTGATTCACCTCCTCTTCCGTAAGCGGGCGCATGTCGCGGCCCGGTTGGCATTTTCTCGGAATTCTCAACTCGGCCGCCGGATTGTTGAGCACCAGCCCGTCCGACATTGCCAGTTTGAAAATCCCACTCAGGAACCACCGCAGATGGGCTACCGGGCTGGAGGATAAGTCCAGCGCCTTCCGGTCGAGGAAGTCCTGCAATTCTTCCCGCCGGATCGCATGGAGCAGTTGTTTCCCGAACTCCGGGATGAGATGCGATTTGACGATCTGCTCCGAGGTGCCCGCGGTCGATTCCTTCCAGCTGCGACGGCAGAACGGGAGGTACACGCCGTTGATGAACTGCTCGAACGTGTACACCGGCTTCGCCATCTGGGTCACACCGCTGTTGATGTCCCTGAGCATCGCGGACAGAGCTGACTCCGCTTCCGCCTTGGACATCTGCGAGCAACGCCCCAGTACTTTGGATCGCCGGCTGCCGTCCTCCCACCAGGCGGCAACCCACACAATGACGCCCGTGTTTGCGGGCTTGCAGGCTCCCTTTCTGGAAACGCTTTCGACGCATTTTCTTGCCTCTTTCCTGCGTCGAAGGCGTTGACTCTTGGCATGACCCGGATATTACCATCTCCGGGCGGCCCCAAGGTCGGCGGCTTCCATCCATTCGTCCACCCACTCGCGTTTGATCAGGATACGGCGACCCATCCTGAAACTGCGGACCGGCGGCACGCCCGGCACTTTGCCGTTGATCACGTTCGAAAGGTGCGCCTTCGAGACCCGCAGGTAGGCGGCAGCCTGCGTCAGCGTCATCACCGGCGTTGATTCTTTCGTGTCGATCATGTTGCCTCCGAGTGTTCTGACCCAAAATGAAACGGCCACTCCAAACCTTTTGAAGTGGCCACGCGGTTGTGCAAATTCCGCTTGATTCGGGGCACCGCCCGATCAATGAATCGAGGTGCCATGAACCTCGACCACAGCAGGCCGTACTTCAACATGAGCATCGCCGCGTGCCGCAGAGCCGGTGGCCGCGGCGGTCGTCGCGGCGCGATGAGCCGCCGCCTCCGGCTGGACCAAGCACCAGTCCTACCGGAAACGGAAGTCCACGTCGAAACGGCGGCGGAGGCCATCGCGCGCATCGATGCCCTGTGCCCCTGGTTGCGCGGAGTTGAAAGTCGCGCTACACGTTGGCCAGCGGCATAAGCGGATCGCGGGCTGCCGCGGCGATCAGCTCTGGGTGAGCCGGCGTGCATTCCGGCCGCAGTCCGACGAGAAGCGCCTCTATCTCTTCTCGTTCCATTTCGAGTCGTACCAGCAGCCGGTTCGCCACGGTGCCTACATAGTGCCAGTGGCGTTCCAGCATCTGATTGGTCTCCCGCTTAAGCCTGCGAAACTCCGCCCAAGCCTGCTGCCGGTTTGAAAGACCGCGTCGAACGACATCCACTCCAACTGCCGGACAATCTCTTTGCGGTCGGAAGCTCCCGGCGCGCAGTCAAAATCCGGCGGCACCGGCTTATTGCCACCGACGACCCTTCCTAATGAATTCGCCCTCGGGACGATAGAGATCAGTTGCACTGGCTCCCCCAGCGCTCGACAAGCGACGGCGTGACCCGCCTCATGGAAGGCCACGCAGCTCATCGGGTCGTAGAGGCGGCGCCACCCCGCCATGTCCGGTTTCGCGGCAGCTATCTCGATGCGCTTCCGGCGTTCCGCGAGCGGGCCGGCCAGACTGATCTGGATGGCCCGCTCGCCGTTCGCGATGATGGTGGCGCGTAGTTTTTCGCCGGCGGGTGTCATGCCGCGCCACCCAGCGCAAAGGTCACGTCGCTGCCAGGAAACGTCAGGGTAGAGTGGTAGTGATCGATTTCGCCCGCCTTCCACGCGAGTCTGTAACGCCGTTGCGGGCTGTTCCCCTCGCCCCAAGCCAGGCCCGGCCGTTCGCGTAGAATGCGGCTCTCCAGCGCCAACGCCCACTGTTCGATTTGGTAGACCGCAGGCGTGAGAGTCTCTGCGTTTTGAAATTCCTCGGCAGCGAGTAGCTCCTGCACCGTCGGTTTTGCGATTGCGTAATCCTGATGGATCTCGCGCGTTTCCACCTGGCGGGCCTTCTGGTCTAACAGACGCGCCTCGTCGCGTAGTGCGAGAAACTTGGGTACCGCGAAACCGCCGTCAAGATCGCGGGTCATTTCGTGCGGGTTGCAGTCCTCAGCGGGTTTGGCGTTGATGATATCGGGCATCCAGTGACCGACCCGCTCGGCAAGCAAAATGGCCGGCGTGTACTGCACCCCCTGAAGTTCCGCCAGCTTCCGCAGATGCGGTTCGCATCGTTGCAGGATGCCGTCGGCCTCTGCGCGCTTGGCCTGCGCGGCGGCGCGCAACTGCCGCGCCTCGATCTCCTGCCGTTTGCTGATAGCAACTACCCGCTGCCGGCGAGCAAGCGAAATGGTCTGCTCAATGGCGCGGACCTCCGCTTCCATCTGGATCATGCGTCCTGCGGCCTCTTCGACCCCGGCACCATCCAGGATCGCCTGTGCCGCGTTCTGCGAAACGGCTGTGATGGCCGCGAGTTTTTCACGGCGTCTGTCGGTCAGATCGCGCTCCATCTGGAAAAGACGGACGATCTCCTCGCGGGCTACCTCGACGGGGCCGGCCGCTTCCTTCATCTTCGTGTCGAACATATTTCTCCTTTTCTACTGTGCTGTCGTGCTGATGGTCCTCTTCGCGCCCAGCTAGGCCTGATCTTTTGCCAGCCCGGCGTTCGCAACTGCAATCGAAATTTGTGTGAGCATCCTGTGGTTGTCATCGCGGATCTTCCGATAGACGCGTTCACGGTCGCCATCAACGGCCCCGGCCAGAACGGCATCGGTAAGGCGGTCGGCCTGGCTGAGGGCTGAGTCCCGGATGATACGACTGAAATGCGAGGCGTACTCGCATGCTTCCACCATGGAGATCACTTCGCGGGACGCTACTTTCTCGAGGCGCTCGATCCGCTTCGTCTCGGCCAGTGCCTTGCGCGCCCGTGCCACGAGAAGCACGTGGCCAGGATCGGCGCTGGGCTGCGGCCCCGGCAGGATTGCCGCGCCTTGACCCTGCGCCCGCGGCGGGGTGGCGGCCGGCCGTGCGCGGCCTACGTTGCGGGACCGGTCGGTGTGCTCGGCAATCCAAGAGAGTGCCGGCTCCAACTCGACCCGGCCGTCCTCCCGGACAGGCAAACCTTGCGCGACGAGTTGCGAGATCCTGGGGCGGCTGACCCCCAGGCGCGCTGCGAGGTCGGCCTTCGTGATGATCGTTGTCATGATCGGTTAAGAGTTAAGCCAGTTAAGTCAAAAGAACCGCTGATACAAGCGGAATCGTGCAAGCATTCCACCGCCGGCCGGAACTCGCCGGAGAGGGCCCGAGATTTGGGCTGCGTCTCGGAGGAATAGATGCCCCCCGCCGCCGGTCTGTGGTGGGTTTGATGGTGTGGTGGGTTGTTGGGGGTTTTTGTCAAAAACGTTCTCACGTACGCGTAGGTGGAGAAAGTTATGAAGAATTCCCGCCACAACCCGCCACGCCGGAAACCCACCACGCCGGGGATCGTCATGCCTTTTCCTCCGAGACGCTCCCGGTCACGCGCAGCGCGATGCCGAGATAGACGGCGCCGTAGCTTCGGTCATCCTTGGCGAACCCGCGGCCTTTCAGACGCTTGCCGAACATGGTTTCCGTGATGGCGGGCTCGCCTGCGCCCTCGGCCCACTCGCGGTAGCACAGGTACAGCGGGCGCGCCCTGTTGCTGAAGGAGCCGCCCAGCACGCAGCAATTTTCGATGAAGTGGCCAAGCTGGTCGTTCTCGGCTTTCCAATCGTCGTTGGCGGCCGAGACCTCCACCGGCTTGCACAGGCCGTTGCGCCGCCACTGCAAAGCACCCGCTACGGCCCACGCCAGAATGCCTTCGCCTTCGGCCAGCAGTTTGCGCGGCAGGCGCTTGTCGATCTCCGCGGCCGGGATGGTAACGGTGAACGGGATCGGGTGCAGGCGATTGAAGGTGGCCTGATCATCGGCGGCGCGAATGGTGGGTTTGCTGTTGGTGTCCAGCCACAGCTTGTGCGACTCCCAAAACTCGATGGGGTTCTCGTACTTGCGTATGGCCTTGATCTTGCCCATTCCCTGCGTGATGCGCTTCAACTTGCTCTGTGAGAGCCGCTGGCCTTCTTCGGTCTCGGACGTCATGACAAAGCGGGCGCCACGCAAATCGGCCAGGTCTGCCTGGGTATTGTTGCTTTCCTGGCGTACCATCAACGTATCCGCCTGGAGCAGCACGGCGTACTCTGCGAGCAGGTGCAGAAAGGTCGCCAGCAGCGTGGTCTTGCCATTGTTGCCAGAACCGAACGGCACGAACACGGCCTTCTCCTCCGTGGTGCCGGTGAGAGAATAACCGAGAGCGCGTTGGAGATACTCGACCATGCGCTCGGCCCGGTCCAGTTCCGGTTCGGAGGCGTCCGCGTGGTTGCCCATCAGGCGGGCAATGAAGTTTAGGAACAGCGGGCATTCGGCTTGCGGATTGTAGCTGTAGTGCACCAGCTTCGTGATGAACCGGTCGGGTTCGTGTTGCAGCAGCGTGCCGGATTCAAGGTCGAGGGTGCCGTTCATGAAGTTCAGCAGAAACGGATACGTGTCGAGTTGTTCTGGAGTGATAGCCAGCTCGCACTCGGCCATCGTGAGCATGTTGCTGATGCGCCGGGCATCCAGGGATCCGTAGGCGAACACGCGGTGATCCTTGTTGTCGGCATCCACCGCCTCGGCCAGGTACTCCAGCATGGTCTTCTTTGCCATGCGGCGGGCGGCGCCCTGATCATCGACCGCCCACCGGCGGCCGTCCCACACGAGCCACTTGCGAAACGCCGGGCAATAGCGCAGGTGTTGCCCGAACTTCAGGATCAGACGGTCGGCATTGCCGGTGTCGTTCCGGAGTTGCTTGAGAAGACCGTGTTCTGTGGCCAGGGGTGCGCCCTGTCGCGCCCGTGACTCCGGTGCGGTGGTTACCTCCAGCGGTTCCACCGGCTCCACGGTCGGCGCGTTGGCGGCGATCTGATTGAGTTCTTCGCGGGTGCCGCCGGCCTCGATCCAGTCCCACAGACCGCCCTTTGGCGGAAGACCGGGCAGCCGGATTATTTTCACCTCGGCCACGTGGGGAGCGAGAGCTTCGGACACGATCTTGCCATGCAACTCGCCCTTTTCATCGTGGTCGACGACGATACGCACCCCCTTGCCGACGAGCGCCTTGGTGTACTCGCCCCACCACTTGCCCTCGCCGTCCGGCGTACAGGTGGTCGCGATCTGCAACTCGGCCGCGCCGCGGTCGGCGGCCTTCTCTCCGTTTACGATGAAGATCTCGGCGGCGGCCGCGAGGGTGTTCAGCCGGTAGAGTATCGGCGCCTTGCCTGCCTGCTTGCGGGATCTCCACCCCATCTTCGAGGTAAGCCCGAACTGGCGGAAGGTCTTGTCGTTTTGCTTGTCAATGAAGCGGACCTTCACGTAAGAGATTCGGCCATCGACGTCGAAGTAAGGATAGATCGCAGTGTGCCTCCACTGGTTCTTCTGCTCGACCGCTTCGATCTGTTTTCCCAGATAGCCGTGCGACCAGCCCGGCAGGCCCCACTTCATCTCGGGTTCACGGTCCACCTGGCGCAGAGCCGAGCGGCCCACGACGCGCCGAACTTCGTTCGCGGCCGGCGCAAAGTCCGTATTTGTGAGCTCCATTTCCAGATCGAACATCGACCCACCTCGCCCACACTGGCTGTGGCAGTACCACATGCCCGTCTCGGCATTCACGGTGAAGTTGTCACCGGAGCCGTTATGGATAGGGCAGGGCCCACGCCATTCATGGCCGTGCTGGCGTACCTTCGGTGCACGGGCCGCGTAGTAGACGGACACCTCCGACGGGGTGAAGTCGCCACACGACTGGGCCGAGATGCTCACGTCTTCTCTCCGATGACCCAGCGCATGGTGCTCCCCGGTTTCATAGATTCGACCTCACAAAAATATGGCCCGCCAGCGTCGCTACGCCGTGCGGGCCTACTGGTTCGCTCTGGATTACGCTCTACTGTTGGGCGGGCGGGAGAATCCCCATCTCGGTCAGAATCCGATCAAAGAGTGCGAAGACGATGGAGTTGATGTCCAGCACCACCGAAGACTCGATGTGCCGGTCGCGCATCCACCGTTGCAAGCCGCCGTCAGGAACCGGCTCGCCGCTGTGAATGCCGAACCACTGGTGATGCCACACCCTGTCGATGCGGTACAGCACGACGGCGCAATCCGGAAGCTCGCTGAAGTCCCGGCCGGTCTTCCACTGGAGACAAAAAGACTCCATCACCGCATCGACCATGTCCGACGCCAACAGGGAAGCCTGCTGGAGAGGCGCATCAGCTTCAGCCAGAATTCTCACGGTGTTGATGTAGATGGCGTCGCGCACGGAGTACAGGCGCCGGTGGCCGCGGCCCTTCGTGCCGGCCCTTGCATCCGGGATCAGTTCGCGGCGGTGCCAATCCAAAAGGTTGTCGCGATCAACCCGGCAGATCTGCAACACCTGTGGCGGCCGGAATCGTGGTTCCCGGAAGAAGTCTTCGTCAATCTTTATGGTTGGTTTGGCGTTGTGATCAGCCATGTACGTCTCCTGTCACCGCCGCGACGAACAGCGTTTCATGCGAGCCGAGCCGGCCGGTTTTGGCCCGGTCAAGCCTCTGGACCCACCGTTTTGCGCCGCTTCCCTGGCGCTTCCGCGTGATCACGTTCGACTGCTGCGGAATCTCGGCGGCCTGCTGCACGCGTCGTGCGGCACGGACTGAAACCAGCAGCCGCACATATTTCAAATAGCCGCGCCGGTTCACTTCGCCGTTCACCATGTGATGCTGGCACAGCAGTCGGATAACGGCGGGTTCGGCAGTGAACGCCAACCCGCCAGCAGGATAAACCACTTCGATGCGGCTCCGCGAATCGACGTCGAGATGCTTTGGGATTTGGCAGTCGGGTATTGTCATACGCGCTCTCGCGCTCCAATGCTCCGGAAGAATGGCCGGATCCAGTGGGCTCCCCAGATGCAGGGTCTATCGAAAATGATAGAGTTATCTCTATCAATTGTCAATGGACGAATCCCCTTCGCTTTCAATAACTTGTCGGGAAGGGCTTGACGGGGGTAGAGATATCTATTGTGGGAAGGTCCGAATCTCCGATATACTGGTTATGCCACTTGTAGCATTTGTGGCATATGTTGCGTCTATGGCAGTAGAGGGAACCATGCCCCACAAAGAGCAGATACAAGCGCCCATCGCCTTGTCGGAGAGCGATCAGCGGCAGGTCCTGGAACTCTATCAGAAGATCCAGCGCAGCCGCGCCAAGCTGGTCGGGCCCGACGGTAGAACGCAGAGCCTGCCCGTCTCGCTGTACGAGTTCCTGGTGAAGCTGATCGCAGACCTGTGCGAGGGCCAGTCGGTCGCCATCGTGCAAAACGACGCTCAACTGACCACGGTGGAGGCGGCCCGCATGCTCGGCGTGTCGCGCCAGTTTCTGATTGGGCAACTGGAGAAAGGCGAGATCCCTTTTCACATGGTGGGAACGCACCGGCGCATCTACGTGCGGGACGTGCTGGCGTACAAGATGCAACGCGACGGCAAACGGCGCCGGATTCTGGACGACCTGACCCGCGCGGAAGCCGAGGAAGGCCTCTACGACCGGGAACCGTCTGATGATCACGCAGACTAACGCATTCGTCGTAGTCCTCGATACCTGCGTTCTCGCTCCGATGCCGCTGTGCGACACGCTCCTGCGGTTGGCCGAGGATCCGGCGTTCTACATGCCACGCTGGAGCGCCGGCATTCTTGAGGAACTCCGCCGCGTCCTTCTCAGGATGCAGTACAGCGACGCCCAAGCGGAGCGGCGGATCACGGCCATGCAGACCGCCTTCGAGGATGCCTGCGTCACCGGCTACGCCGAGCTTATCCCGTCGATGACAAACGACGAGAAAGACCGCCACGTGCTGGCGGCAGCCGTCCGCGCCGGCGCGCACGCCATCCTCACGGAGAACGTGAAGCACTTCCCCGCGGAGTCCGTGGAGCCATACAACATCGACGTGCTCACGCCTGACCAATTCCTGGCGCACCAGTTTCATCTCAACCGGGAACTGCTGGAGGAGAAGCTGTGCGGCCAGGCGAAGGCTCGCGGGATTCCGCTACGAGGCTCTCATCCACACGATTGGCGAAGTGGGCGCCGTCTTTGCCGAAGCTGCTCCTGGAATCTGCGTAGCTACGTGAGGTACAACGACTTCCGTTTCTGCTCCACCAGTTTGATGAAGTTGCGCTTGATCTTGTATTTCGCGCGCAGCGCTTCCAGTTGGCGCACAAACTCCGCAGCTGCGGTCCAGTCGCTTCATGACAGCCGCCGCCTTCGCGAGCAGGTTGACGGGCTCCTCGTACCGGCCGTTGCTGGTGGCGGCGACGCCGGCCTCGGCATACTTCAAATAGATGGGTGCGGCGTCTTCGGGGTGTTCCTTCTCCCGGTTTGCGGCTAGCCGGAGCCACAGGCTGTCCGAGCATCCTCCCACACCGGCCTCGCGCCAGGCATCTTCGGCTTTGCCTTCATACAGGAAGATCTCCACCAGGACGGAATGATTGTCGTCGGCCTGCAACCAACGGGGCCGGGCCTGACCGCGTGCCTTTTCCTTGGCCTTCGCAATCCGCACCCGGATCTCGGCCAGCGCGCGTTCCCGCCACTCCGGCCATGCGCCCGCCTTTCTTCGCGTGCTTCTCCAGGGTCTTGTATGTCTCCAGAAATGGACGCTCCGAGAATTCGGCCCACATGAGGTTCATGGCGTCATTGTGACGGCGGCGGCGGTGATACTCCTCAGCGGCGAACTCACGCAGCCGGGTATCGGTGCGTTCGGGAAACGCCTTCAGTCCCTTTTCCGCCCAAAGCAGCGCGTTATCTTGTTGGCGGGCCTCTCGATAGACTTCGGCGATCTTCAAGTAGCTGTACGCGCTCGACAGGTCCCGGCTCATTACCGCAACAATCCCTTCGACATCGCCCGACGCTCGCGCCAGCGATTCCATAATATGCGTGATGCGGAAATGCTGACCAAACTCGGACCGCTCATGCTTGGCCGTTCGCGCCGGCACCTTCGCCCACTCGGCGTCGGCCAGTTCCCGGTAGACCTTCATCCCCTTAGCCCCCAGGATCTTCGCGTATCGTTCCGCAGCACCGTAGAACACGTCGAAGTCGCTGTGCAGTTCCCACTGGAAGAGCCGCTTGGCCAATTCCGCCGGATCGGGTCGGGCCTCCTGGCACGCCCGAAAGTGGATGTCCTGGAGCCGGTCCCGCAGTACACCGAAGTGACCGTCGGAATCGTCCACCGCCTCGATGGCGCCCAACAGCGACTGGAGATCCGATTCGCACAACTCGATAACCGCGGCAGCCTGCCCGTCCTTCAGCAATTGCTCGATGGAATCGATGGCATCATCGACGCCGCGCGCCCAACCACTGGCCTCACGGTAATGCACGAAATCGTGAACCCGCACCGCTCGTTCAAAGGCCCGTCGAACAGCGGCGGCGCCGGTGTCGGGCCCGGAGCGGCGGGCCGCATAAAGAATGAGCCGCTCGTGGAGGCGGTCGTCGTCCTTTGCCCAATCAAGCATCATCTTCACCAGGGTCTCTTTGTCTTCATCCTGGAGGCTCTTGCCGGCATCAGCCAGGGTGACTTCCTTGGTTTTGCGGTGCGCCGGCGACTTCGCCGGGACCGCCGCGCGGTTCAGCCAAGCGAGCGCCGCCGCCACACAGTGCTTGCAGAAAGCACCGTCGCCGCCGACGGGACAATCGCAGGAATAATCCAGCACGCCCTCGTCGGCCGCGAGCGTCACGGTGTAGTCTTGATTTCCGCGCACGAGCGCGCTGACACCGCTGCCATCGTCTTCCAGTGATTCCACATGGCCGTGGGAGAAGTAGTCCAAGCCCCGCTGGTAGGACTGCGCGCCCGCCAAGCGGCGGACTACCGCGTCGTTCATCGCCCGGGGTAGCGGATTCGGCATACCCATTGATTATCACGGAGCGGCGTACCCCGATGGCCCGTCTCCTCCGCCGAGTCCGAGTGCACGGCCTGAGCCGCACTATGATCCAACAACGCAATCCGAGTATCATGAGTGGCTTAGGACACGTTCATAACCGGGAGCACTTTGATGACGACTGATGCCGATTCAGGTTTTCTTGCGAGACTGCGACAGGGCCCGGCATTCCTGTTCCTCGGACAAGCTTACTTGAAACTCCAGGCCGCTGAAGACCCGCTTCTGGCCCTTAGCCTCAAGAAATACGGACCAGCCCCCGCTGGCACTCCCTCCTACAATGATCTCCTTTCCAGTTCGGCCGGGAACGCCGGAGAAGCCGCGTTTGCCTGGATGGAAGAGCGTTGCCGACTCATTTCGGTTCCGAAGTGGTTGGAGATGGTAGCGTCGTTCGCCTGGAGTGGTGTTTATAGTTCAGCCGTAGATTCTGTTTGGCCACGGGCATTCCGGACGGATTGGCGGGAGTTGCAGTCGATCCTTGAAGAAAAATATCGCCCTAGGGATCCGAGAAACAAGTCAATCCTGCACTGCACCTATCTTTTTGGCTGCGTCAATCGCACGGACCTTGCCGAGCGTCCGCCGCTGAACAAGGGTGAATGGCGCAGTCGACGGCAAGTTGCAATTGCGCTGACACGCCGACTGCCGGAGTTGTTGACGCCGAGGGGTGTGTTGGCCATCGAGGGATACCGCGGTCTCAATGACTGGCTCCCGCTCGACGATCTCCTACCAACAATCGAGGCATTGGAGCCCGGACAGGTCCACATTTTTGGCTGTGACGACGGAATGCGTTCAGATCCCGACCTTAGCACGCTCGCTGCCAAGGGCCATATCTTTCTCCACGATGAGAACCTAGCCCATTTGCTTAACCGAGGCGCCGAGGCCGGCACCTTGCGGCTCGGCCCACCAGACCAAGCCACTGAAGAAGGCCACCAGATTACCCTTGACGCAGGTGTTCTGACCGTTCCAAGGGAGCTTTGGCAGAACATATCGAGGCTGAGCACGGTTCTAGATGACACCGCAACCGGTCCCTATCCCGCTATATCTGAAGACGCACTCTACCGTGAGTTCCGAGAGGCCCTCGCAAAGACCGATTCCCGCCCAAATTGGTCAGCATACGCACGGAACCTTCTTTTCACACGGGATTTCGAATCGGGGCTGAAAGCTGAGACTCTGAAGCGATTGAGCACGCGAGATCTTAGCGACTCGCCACTGATTCTCCATGGTCCGACAACCACAGGGAAGACTGTGGCACTGGCCAGGCTCGCTTACACAGTCCATACGGCGGGCGATTTCCCGGTTATTTTTGTGGAGCGCAAAACGCAGAAACCCGGGTTTGCCGAGATTGAGCAATTCTGCCGATGGCTTGAGAGCAAGGGCGTACGTTCCACCCTGTTGGTATGGGACGGAATGCTCGAACCGGATGAGTACATTCGAGCAGCTCGGTATCTTACGAGCAAAGGCCGCAAGGTCGTGGTGGTCGGAAGTTGCTACAGGCTCCACGTAAAACAAGCTAGCACCGGTTACATCGAGGCTCCGGAGCAGTTAACCTTGAAGGAATCGGGGTCGTTCGGGTCATATCTTCAAACCTTCCACCCTGAGCTCGCCGCCATACTTGGAACTGCCCAGTCCGCATTAGCGAGGACTTTTCTCGCAACTCTCTATCGGCTGTTGCCGCCCACGCGGAGTTCAATTCGCCTTGGAGTGACTAAAGAAATTGGGCTGGCAGAAGATCTGATCCTTAAGCGAGCATCGGCCGCCACGCCGGAGTCGGCGTTTCCATCTGCTCTCGCGAAGGCGCTATTCAAAGCTGGAATTGTCTCCCCGGCTGAATTCCTCTCCTCTACATCGGTCGCGCTCTCAGAGGATGCATTCAGTAATCTACAAGCCTTGACCGGGCTGATTATGGTCCCAGGCCAATTTGGCATTCGAGTCCCCGTAGAACTCTTGATGAGAGCGTTGGAGTACCGCCATGGCGTTCATCTGGCTGACCTCTTGAAGGACGTCGACGTCTTTCAGTGGTATGAGGATTCCGTCGGAAACATCGAGATAGGCCCACGCAATCCTCTGGAAGCAAAACTGATCGCCCAGGCGCGCCTTGGGGGGCGGCATCCGAAGTTCGATTTGCCCAGCGACTCCTCATCGATATTCGGGAAAATGCGCTTTCTGCAGATCGTGAGGTCGATTTTGCAGTCGAGTTGGTTTCCGCGATGCGGGGCAAGGAGGAAACCGGTTCTCCCTATGCGCCGTTCTTTGGGCAAATCGCTGACACCCTGGGGGAACTCCGGGAACAGCGAGGCTGTGAGAACCCTCGGCTCATGCTCCAGGAAGCGAATTTCTTGCGCAAGTCAGTCATCACCCTTCGTACTGAGGATCTCACCCCAGAAGTGCGCACGGAGGCACTCGACAAGGCTGAGGTGGTATTGACTGCTGCAATTGACCGGATCGGCGATGACCCTCGAAGACGTGACCTTCGATCTTTTCTGCTTGTGGAATTGGGCTCACTGCTTGCGACCAAGGCCAGTTCTCTTGCTCAACCTCTGGGCGATAAGTCCAGTGCCGTAAAATGCTTCCGAGATATGAGGGACGTTCTCAAGTCCGCACGGCTCCTAAGCCAGAATAGCTATTATCCGATCGATGTACTCGCGTGGGCGACTCGCAACATCCTGGCCGGAGACACTCTGAACACCACTGAACGGCTGGAAGCCGTGGCCGATCTGATGTACGCTTTCGAGACGGCGCCCAAGGATGAATTCGATCCTGAGCAACTCGAAAACTTCGAGCGCAGGAGGATGGATTTTGGCAGGTACACCGCGCAAGCGGACATAGAAGAAGCTGCGTTTAAAGCGCTGGCCGCCCAAGGTTCGACGGCGGGCTTTTTTCTTAGGGCGCTTCATATCTCTGAACCAAGCCGGTCGGCTCCCGACGACGGTCCCTGGGATGAGATGAGCCTGCGACGAGGCCTGTCATATCTTGAGTCGCACCGTGTCGAAATTGAAGCTGACGGCCGATGCCTCGACCTGCTACTCGACTTATGGTGGATGACCAAAACAAAGGCCCGTCTGTTTCGTGGTGAACGGATCTCACCCCCGTTTTCGATGAACGACTGGCAATATCTCCTGGACCTTGTGGATAGGATGTTGGTTTTGGGGCAGTCGAGTCGACCCTTGGTGCTCTCCTATCTGCGTGGATTATCTCTCTTTCACGTTCGACAATACGACAAGGCCTTTGAGGTCTTTCGCGAGTTAGAAAGGGAATCCGACGCAGTCTGGGGAAAAAGAAGAATCATCCGCAGCTACCTGGCTAGTGGTGAAGCGGGCAAACCCCTTCCATTCCATGGCGAGGTGCATTGGCTCTCTCCAGACGCACTGCGAGGCGAGGTCTATGTGACTGAGCTGTTGCGGAATGTGAAGTTTTTTGCTAGAGAGTTCCCGCAGCAGGACATGCGGAAGGGCGTCTCGCTGGGCGAATTCCATATCGGGTTCAATTTTCTTGGCCCGATTGCCGACCCGAAGATCTACCCCAAAGGGCGCTAGGTGGTTACGATATGGTGCCGACTGCCCCAGACCATTCTGGAATGTACGAGCTTCTCCGGCTAATCGAGCAGGCTAACCAGCTAGCTGCAAGTCTGAGTTCAGGGATGCCCGTTGTCTTCGATGGTGTTTCATTGGAGACCCCACGGCTGTCCCCTCCAGAACTGGGTTGCATTCGTGTGGTGTCCTGGCTTTTTGTTCAGTATTTCGAGGCTGGTCGGATCGGCGTGAGTTTTCTGGACGGAAAAGCCTTCGCCTATGGCCATGATCCGGACGGATCGATTAAGAAACACAGGCAGACGACGCAACGTCTCCGCACCTTCTTGCAGCACAACCTTGACTCAACCAAACCACACGACCGTGGCATCCAGGATGCCTGTCGCACGTGGTTCAAAGGGAAATGTGGCACCGCTGTTCCCGTCGGCGACGAGCATTGGGCGGCATGTCTGGGCGGAATTATCAACGAGGCGGTTAGTGGCCTCCAGGTTCTCGTGCGCACGCTCAGAAGTATCGAAGCCGATGAGAGTTGCACCCAAATCTGCGACGAGTGGCGGCTCAGAGTGAGCCGAACACTTGCGCCGTACCAATTCGACGAGTTGATCTCGATAGTGGCTGCTGATATGGGCCGTCCGGAAATCGATCCGGCGGCCTTAAGGAAGAGGCATTACGATCAGTGGGTAAAGCACTTGGCGCTTTTGAATGAGGATGCGGATGTTAGGCTGGAAGCCCGGAAACTGGTGGAGAACGCGATTCTTACGGCTATCCCCAACGTCCTGCCGATTACCGGAAAGGACCTAATCTCAGAATTCCAGATCGCGCCAGGGCCCGAGGTTGGCAGGTTGTTGGAAGAAGCCAAAGTGCTGTGCAGCCAGCAGCGCTTGAATCGCGATGAGTTGATTGGGAAGCTGCGTGACCGATTGGGCTCGACGCCGCAGGCTGCGAACTGACTTTGATGGAACACTCTCGTCCGCATCCGAAAGCGCGGGCGAGTGACGTCGCATCCCACGCGTGCGGGTCGTGGGTGACGGGATAGCCTTAGATAGGTGGGGCAATTGGGAACGGTTGAATTCAGTGGGATAGAGTTCGAGGGCTTGTTGCAGGCGCGCTGGGCTCTATTTTTCGACGCCGTCCACGTACCTTATCGATATAGCCCGGGCGTGTTCGATTTTGACGGGGGAACCTTTCACTACGCACCGCAATTCGTCATCGAGCTGAACGGCTCCCGCTTGTGGTTCGAGTCAGTTCCGGCCTTTGCGCTGAGGTATTCGTTCGAGATCAGCCGAGCACTGATGTTTGGCTCCTGTATTCGGGAGATTGACCGATCTGCCGGCCTTCCAACCTCACCGGACTCTTATCTTCTGGCGTTTGGCGATCCAGGACAGGAGGGACCGGTCTCCGGGGTTTGCTTTGTCCATGATGTTGGACGTGCCCGCGGCATGGCCATGCTCACTGGCTTTCAAATGCAGGTCTGGGCCGAGTGCCCCAAGTGTGGGAACGTGGGGCTCTACGCACGGACCGACGACCAGTTGTGGTGGTGGAGGCGCACGGAAGTGTCGGACTGCTGCTTGCAGAAGATGCCCATCTCTGCCGTTGCGATGCGAAGCCCGAAGATGCTACAGGCCTATCTACGCGCGTCCAATTTCGAGCCCAGGTTGTGAACGGCGGAGTTGGCCAGAGGACTGACACCAGGGGATCGGTGGTATGCGGATTGACTGGAGGCCATTGCGGAATTTCCGCAGTCACGAAGTTCAACGCCGGGAACCGCCGTTACTCCATTTACTCCATTAAGGACGGCGGCGAAAGACGGGCACGAGGAATCAGTGAGTTACGTGGCCAAGAATCAACGCCCTGGACGCATAAGTCTTTTATTTACAAACAGGGGTTAATTTCCCAAGCTGGACGTCGCGGGTTCGAGTCCCGTCTCCCGCTCCATAACCCATTCAGAATCAGTAGATTCCAGGCGCGACTTTTGTTGTGCGAAATCCTTGACGCCGCTTGACGCCAATGGTCGATTCTTGGCGCCCTTTCCGTTTTAGCTTGCCTGCGTTAAGCGTTTTCGTAGTCCTGGGAGGTTTCGGCGGACGAGGGCCGCGGCCTCGGCGGTGCTTGGGGTCTGCTCCAGCGCGACAATCAGGTGGCGCAGCTCGCCGATCTCCCCCTGCACGATGACGCGCTGGAGCGCGCGGAGGGTCTGGCGTGCATTGGCGAGGCGGTCGGCGGTTTGTCGTGCGGTGCGCGCGCGTAAGCGGTCGAGGTGACGACGGGTTCGGGCGTCCGTCACTGCCCGACGCTCTTGATCGAACACGGCGAGAGCGTTGGAACGCGCATCATCGTAGGTTGCCTTCGGTGGTCGTGGCGTTTTCGCTGGGTGACGCTCGTGTCCTCGGCGGTACTCGTTCATGTATTCGGGATGGGAATCGCGCCATTTCCCCTGGCTTTCAGAACACTGCTCCCGGTACGCGGGATCGTCTTGAAGCTTTTGGCGGTGGTACGCGCTTCGGCGCTGGCGCTGGCATTCCTGCCTGCTGCAGACCAGCTGGTCCGGATGATACGGGGAAGGTTCGAATGACGCTCGACAGTACGGGCAAAAGGGATGCTGCATACCCATTCATCCCACGCCGAATCGGTTTTGGGGCTCCAGTAATTGCAGCGCAACCAAATTCGGCTGGCGTTCATCTAAACAATTGTGTTAACGTAACACGTTAATTTAATCAGCTTTGTGGACATCCACTTTAGGAGCGCCAAGCTCGCGAAGGAGTGCAACAGCGCCAAGCTGCTGATGAAGGCGCATGGTGAGGCGCGGGCCAAGGTGGTCCGCCGTCGGCTGGATGCTTTGCGTGCCGCCGTGGTGCTCGACGACTTGCGGAATGCTCCTGGTAGGCTCCATGAGTTGAGAGGTGACCGCAAGGGACAGTTTTCGTTGGACCTCGACGGTCCGTATCGCCTCTTGTTTGTTGCGAACCACAATCCAGTTCCCGCACGCCCCGAGGGCGGGATCGACTGGACCCGCATTACGGCGGTGACAATCCTCGGGGTGGAGGACACCCATGAGTAGCGCCCAACGCAATCAGTATGAGCCCGATCTCGTGACGCCCCCCGGCGAGATTCTCCAAGAGAAGCTTGAGGAGCTTGGGATGACGCAGGCCGACCTTGCCGAGCGGATCGGTCGCACAAAGAAAACTGTCAACGAGATTATCAAGGGGAAGGCACCGATTCTTTCTGAGACCGCCTTGCAACTGGAGCGCGTGCTTGCGATTCCGGCGCGGTTCTGGACGAATGCGGAGGGGCAGTACAGGGAGTTTCTTGCGCGGGAGGAGGAGCGGCAACGCTTGGGGAATCACCTGGGGTGGCTTAAGACGATCCCCGTGAAGAAGATGATCAAGGCCGGCTGGCTGCCCTCACGAACGGACCCCGTTGCCACGTTGCAGGATGCTCTCAACTTCTTTGGCGTCGCATCGCCCGAAGCACTCTCGCAGATCGGTAAAGGAAGAAGTCTCGCGTTTCGGCAGTTCGGCGCGCACGAGATCGATCAGTACGCGCTCCTGGCATGGATTCGTAAGGGCGAGATTGAGGCACAGCAACAACAGTGCGCTTCCTATGACGAAAAGCAGTTCCGCAGCGCGCTCGCTGAGATACGAAAGCTCACGAGAGAACCAGTTGGTATTTACGTGCCGCGTATGGCCCGCCTGTGCGCTGCATCGGGCGTCGCCTTGGTGTTCGTCCCGGAGATTCCTGGGGCGCGCGCGTGGGGCGTCACCCACTGGTTAAGTCCGGACAAGGCAGTCCTCCAACTAAGTCTGCGCGGGAAGACTGATGATCATTTGTGGTTCACGTTCTTCCATGAGGCTGCACATATCCTCCTGCATCCCAAGCGCGACATCTTCGTTGAGCTCAACGGCACCACGGACGGGCGGGAGGAAGAGGCCAACCGTTTCGCTTGCGACGTGCTGATCCCACCAGCATCGTGGCAAGTAGTCGTGCAAACCCAACCAAGGAGTGCGGCTGAAGTCCAAGCACTCGCGAAGCGACTTGGCATCGCGCCCGGCATCCTCGTCGGGAGATTGCAGCGAGAACAGGTGCTGCCATGGACGCATCTCAACGCGCTAAAGACCAAACTGGAGTTCAAAGCCGCGTCCTAACCCGTGACGCCGCTGTGACGCCATTCGCGACCAAATTGCGGAAACTCGAGCAACGGCGTGCACTTCAGTGATCTTCAGGAAACGTAATCCCTTCCAGTACATGAAGTTGGAGCGTTTTCCCAAGCTGGACGTCGCCGGTTCGGATCCGGTCTCCCGCTCCATCTTTTCAATAAGTTACAAGCCTCGCCCCAAAATTAACCTTGTTTGTGGGCGCCTCGTTAAAATCAGCGTATAGTTTTGCCGCTTCCGCCTTCCTTTCCGCGACTCCGCTCTGGACGTATTTATCCAAGTGCGTTCGCATTCCATGGCCCTGCTGGTCCGCGATGATCTAATCGAGCGGCAGGTCTGCGGTCAGGTTCTCAAAATGCTGACCTGGAGCTGACGGATACGAATATTCATGGGCCACCTCGCTAAACTCCGTCAGGTCGATTCGCGTCGGCGAGCGAATCCCTCTGCGAGGCCTCGGCTCCAGGTGGTTCACGGAACGGTTCGACGGAAATGGCCTCATAACATACTTCCAGGACAGTCAGGTATTCTGTGCCGCTCGGCGCCTGGAGAGTTACGCGGTCGCCCGCCGCCGACTTCATCAGCGCGCGCCCCAGGGGAGACACCCAACTGATGTGGTTGCGGTTCAGATCGACCTCGTCGGTGCCCACGATGCTCACCACTCGCTCCGTTCCTGCGCCATTGGCATAGCGCACGGTCGCTCCGAAGAATGCCCGCGCCGCGGACTGACCCGCTCTCGGACATTCCGGGTCCACCACCTCCGCGGCATCGATTCGCTTCGTGAGAAAGCGAATCCGCCCATCGATCTGGCGCAGCCGCCGCTTGCCGTACTGATAGTCGGCGTTTTCACTGCGATCGCCGTTGCTCGCTGCCCACGCCACCACCTTCGTCACGGCCGGGCGTTCTCTGGTGAGCAGAAACCGGAGTTCCTCTTTGAGTCGCTGCAGCCCACCCGGCGTTATGTAGTTCTTACCTTGCGTCGAGGGCTCGTCTGGTTGCGGTTTTCTCGTAAACCCTTTTCTCATATCGTGGTCCCTTCAAGCGCCAATGATCTCCGTTTCCTCGCGTCTCCATGTTCGCACGCAGTCTCTTTCTGCTCGTATCCATCATCTCCCACAGGGCCGGCGAAGGCATGGCGAGCGCGAACTGTTCACGCAAGGTCATGGACCGTTTACTGAACCCACGGGCCGCGCGCGATCACGTCCTTTCGGTGGCAAATGGACGGGAAACGCGCAAGCAAAACAATGGCGCGTACTGCAAATGCCGGTCGGTGGAAGGCTACGCGGCCAGTTGCCTTTAGGGCGGTAGGATGGTCGTGTATGAGCCGCATCCTTCTCATCGGCGCCACCGGCACCGTTGGACGGCAGGTTGCTTCTCGATTGGCGGTCGCCGGCGCGAAGGCCCGTGCGCTCGTGCGCCATCCGGACGCGGCTCGCTTGCCGGCACAGATTGAGATAGTGCGCGGAGATCTCACGGTTCCCGAGACGCTGGATCGAGGGCTGGATGGCGCAACACGGCGTTTATGCGGACTCCACCGCCTGACCAATTATAAAAGCGCGGATCCCTCTGCTCAAGGGGTTCTGTTGCTCTCAAAACGGCAGCGCATTGTATACTGAAAATGGCAGTAGCGGTGGAGTTCGCTCGACGTCGTGCGCAACGACCAATAACTCCTACAGTGGTTTTACTGTGGGGGTGTCTGTCAGTTCCCCTCCCCAGTCAACCAGCAGAGAATTGAAGAGGTGATTTCGATGGAAGTGGTACTTCGTTGTGCCACCCGACGGATCCCATTGATTGCCGTTTCAGATCGAGATGGCAATGCGGCAGCGGCGCCCGATGTGCGGCCGGTATCCACGCAGCGCTCCAATGGCGGCCATCGGATTGCGAACGGAGCGGGCGGGACCAGGCGAAAGGGGGATTCTCCGGTTGGACAGGTACTTCGTGGTGATTGCGGGCGCGGGGTTAGGGGGCTTGGCCCGCTACGTCGCCGGGACGTGGGTTACGGAGAGGTTTGGCGGCCGTTTCCCGATGGGCACCTTCCTGATCAACATCACTGGTGCCTTCCTGATCGGAATCCTCATGACCCTCTTGACGGAACGTTTTCAGCCCCACCCCAATTGGCGACTTTTCCTGGTGGTGGGCGTGCTCGGCGGATATACGACGTTTTCAAGCTTCGAATACGAGACCTATCAGGCCGTTCGAACGGGCGCGCATTGGTTGGGTTTGGTCTACATGGCAAGCAGCGTAATACTCGGATACCTGGGTGTTTGGATGGGCGCGCTACTGGCCGGCCGGCGATAGCCGTCTACGCGGATATCACGAGAGCCAGGGAGGTGAAATGTTGACTAAAGGTCCCGCGAAAAAGGTGACTATCTTCATTAACGAGGACACCCAGCACCACATGACCGCCCTGCACGACGCTATCATGACCTTCCTGATGCATAAAGGCGTCACCGGAGCGACCGCAACACGGGCATTCTCCGGTTACGGCTCGCATCGAACCTTGCACACGCCCAATATCGAGGTAATGGCCTACCACCTGCCGATCCGCATCGAATTCATTGACACGGCGGAGAAAGTCGAAGAGGTACTACCCACACTGTACGACATGGTCTCCGACGGTCTGATAGAGGTACAGGACACCACGGTAGTCAAACTGGCCAGGAAACCGACAAAAGCGGAACCAAAGCTGCCGCACCAGAGGAAAGAAGGCCCGGCCCAGTTACTTCGCGTTTTCATGGGTGAGTCCGACAAATGGCATGGGGAACCGCTGTACGACGCAATCGTGAAGAAGCTGAGAATGATGGATATCGCCGGCGCGACCGTTTATCGAGGGGTCCTCGGGTACGGCGCCAAAGGGCACGAACACCACGCGACCTTCTTTCACCCGATCAGGGATTTGCCGATCATGATCTCCGTGGTCGACGCTCCGGATAAAATCGCCGCTGCGGCCGATTCGATAGAAGAAATGCTTGAGGACGGCTTGATCGTGATTTCCGACGCTCACATAGTACGGCTGGTGCGCAGCCGCCAGGTAACGGAGGCATCCGATGCAACAGAGCATACCGGCTAGACTTCTCCGCGTGCATATTTTCGAATCCGACCGTCTCGATCATAAGCCTCTATACGAGGCGATTGTTGCCAAGTGCCGGGAGATGAAGATCGCCGGCGCGACGGTGTTCCGGGGCCTCGAAGGCTACGGCGAAACGGGAGAAATGCACAAAGCGCACATGGTGAGGCACGATCAGCCCATCCTGATCTCCATTGTGGATACACCGGAGAATATCGAACGTATAATCCCCGTGATTGAGCAGATGATGAACACGGGGATCATGGCACAATCCGACGTAAAGATGATCCGGGTGCAGAAACGACTCGCAGAGCCGGGTGGCACAAAACCGTGATCGACGAATTGGAGGAAACGGCTAACTCGAATGAAGCGATGCCTCGCGTCCACGCAGTACTCAATGCGGTCAACGAGATCTGCGGCCGCTACCGCATCACGGCACTTCAGGATTTCCAGGAGAGTTGCCGGATCTTTGCCGAAGACAAAATCCTCAACGTAGCTGTCTTTGGCCGCTTCAAGGCCGGGAAGAGCAGTTTTCTGAATCATCTGATTGGACGGCCGTTGTTGCCGGTCGGCGTAATTCCGATCACCTCCGCAATTACGGAGATTCAATACGGCGCCACGGAACGCGCTGATGTCATTTTCCAGGATGGCCGCACGGAGCCGGTGCCTCTGGGACGCATCGGTGAGTTCATGTCCGAAACGGAGAACCCGGAGAACGCAAAAGGCGTCGCCCGCGTGCGACTGGAATTGCCGGCGATCGAGCGCTACCGGGGAATTCGTTTTGTGGACACGCCGGGCCTCGACAGTGTTTTCGAACACAACACCGGCGCTTCGTTGGAGTGGCTTCCCAATGTGGGCCTCGCGCTGGTTGCGGTTGGCGTCGATCCTCCACTTTCTCAACATGATCTCCAGCTCATCCGGAATCTGAAGCGATACACGCCGCGAATCGCGCTCCTCCTCACGAAGGTGGATGTCCTCGAAGCAGGCGAGAGGCTGCAAGTGCAGGAGTTTGTCCGGTCCCAGCTTGCGCGCGCGTGGGACGGATCGGTCCCGCTGTTTCCGTTTTCGATCCGGCCGGGTTTCGAAGAGTTGGATCGGGCTCTCGAAGAAAGCCTTCTATCGGAAATTCAGCAAGGTGCGGGTCGTCAGCGAGCGGCTATTCTACGCCACAAACTCGACTCCTTGCTCGACGAATGCGCGAGCTATCTGCATGTTGCTCTCGAAGCTGCAGAGGTTTCTGACTCCGAGCGCGCGCAACTGCGCGAGAAACTTCTTGGGCAGAAAGAATCCCTCGCGGATTCCCGGTTGGAACTGCAACTCATTGTCCGCCACCGCATGGGGAGCGTTCGCACCAGTTTCGAGTCTCTGCTCAAATCGGACGAGGTTCAGGTTCGAAACGGGCTGCTTACGACCTTTCGAGCCGAATTCCCGACATGGACCCGTAGCCTGCGAGTGGTATTGGAGCGCTTCGAGGATTGGCTGAGTGCTTCGCTGGTTCGCGAAATGGCCGGATGCTCCGCGAAGCACCGCGGGGAGTTTGTCGAACCCGTGGAACACGTCAGCCGCCAGTTGACGCAGTCCCTGCAGGATTTCCGCAACCGGTTGTCCGAACGGGCTCTAAAAGCGCTTGGCGTTGCGCTCAGAACGACGGAGGTTGACTTCCGCCTGGAAGCCCCGCGGTCGCCGGATGTCCGCGTAGGAAGAATTTTCGATCGCAATTGGGAACTGCTCTCCTTCCTCGTGCCGATGCCGCTGGTGAAAACGCTGGTCCGGAAGCATTTTGAACGCACAATCCCAGGCTCGGTCTTCACGAACCTTTCACGGCTGGTCTCGCAATGGGAGGAGGTCGTCTCTGCCTCGCTACTTACCATTCGCAAGGACGCGGAACGCCGGTTCGATGAACTGGTTTCGACGGTCGAGCGGCTCATCGCCGCGGCCGGCGAGGAAGCTCCTCAGATTCGCGCGGACCTTGAGCATCTTGCCCTCTTGCGGGCGCAGAACATCGAGGACGGGACAGGCAGACTCGGTACCCGATGAAAATAGCCATCGTCTCCGACCTGCATGCCAACCTGGAAGCGCTCGCGTCCTTTCCGGAAGAGTGCGACGAGCTGTGGATCCTGGGAGATCTGGTCACGTACGGCCCCAATCCGGCGGAGGTCGTCGATGCGGTGCGAAACCGCGCCTCTCTGATTGTGCGCGGAAACCACGACCACGCCGCCGGCACGGGTGCGAATCCCCGGTGTTCCGACGCGTTCCACTCCATGTCCGAGGCCACTCTGGCATTCACGAACGCAACCTTGGACGCGGAGCGGAAGTCCTGGCTGGCCGGCCTGCTGCTCACGGCTGAGCGGACGATCGACGGCACCCGGTTCCTTCTTTGCCATGCCGTGCCCTCGGATCCCCTCTTCGCTTACTGCCGTTCGGATTCCCGCGTTGGCGAAGCGAGTTGGCAAGGGTACAGGCAGATATCGTTCTTGTCGGTCATACTCATTTGCCATTCGTGTTGGAAGTTGACGGCCGTACAGTGGCGAACCCCGGCAGCCTGGGGCAATCCAAGAGCGGTCTCGCGCGAGCTTGTTACGCGGTCTGGCAGAACGGCCCAATCGAGCTTCGGTCGTATGAATACCCTGTCGAAGAGACTGTCCGGAAGATACTGGCGATGCCCGTTCCGGACGACATCCGGCGTCGTCTCGCCAATGTGCTTCGCTCAGGCGGCGATCCAAATCGCAATGTTACATACAAGGAGACGCGATGTTTGAAATCGTAAGAGTCACTGGGCGGGAGATTCTGGATTCGCGCGGGAATCCCACGGTAGAAGCGGAAGTGGAACTTGCCGGCGGCAGCGTGGGATGTGCCGCGGTGCCCTCCGGCGCTTCAACCGGCGAAAAGGAGGCGGTGGAGCTTCGCGACGGCGATAAGAGCCGGTACGGCGGTAAGGGCGTCACGAAGGCAGCCGGCCACATCAACACCGAAATTCGAAAGGCGGTCACAGGCATCGATGCCACCAACCAACGTGCAGTCGATGCGGCAATGATCGCGCTCGACGCCACCCCGAACAAAAGCAAGCTCGGGGCGAACGCCATCCTCGCAGTGTCGATGGCCACGGTTCGCGCCGCGGCGGGTGCGCACCGGTTGCCTCTTTACCGATACCTTGGCGGCTCCAATGCCTGCCTTCTTCCCGTCCCCTGCATGAACGTGCTAAACGGCGGAAAGCACGCCGACAACACGGTGGACTTCCAGGAGTTCATGATCGTGCCGCACAACGCACCTTCTTTCGCGGAAGCGATCCGCAAAGGCATGGAGACCTTCCATTCCCTCAAGCAGGTGCTGCGCGGCAAAGGCTACAGCACGGCCGTGGGAGACGAAGGCGGGTTCGCTCCCGACCTGAAGTCGAACGATGAGGCCGTGGAGTTGATTCTGGAGGCCATCACGAAGGCCGGCTACAAGCCCGGCGCCGACATTTCGATCTGCCTCGATCCCGCCGCCAGCGAGATGTGGGACAACGGAAAATACATTCTCTTCAAATCAACCAAGAAAGCCATCAGCTCCGATGAACTCGTGAAGAAGTGGGAGACGTGGGTGAATCAATACCCGATCGTGCTGCTGGAAGACGGCATGGGCGAGAACGATTGGGAGGGGTGGAAAGCGCTAACGGCGGCCCTTGGTTCGAAGATCGAACTGGTGGGCGACGACATCTTCTGCACGAATCCGGCGATTCTTCAGGAAGGCATCGAGAAGGGAATCGCCAACTCGATTCTCATAAAGTTGAATCAGATCGGCTCGGTGACGGAAACGCTGGACATGATCGAATTGGCGGGCCGGAACAATTACCGCTGCTTCGTGTCGCACCGGTCCGGTGAAACCGAGGACACGTTCATCTCCGACCTGACCGTAGCAACGAGCGCCGGCCACATCAAAACGGGCTCGGGCTGCCGGAGCGAGCGCGTGGCCAAATTCAACCAGTTCCTGCGCATTGAAGAACGCCTCGGCGCGCAGGCCGGTTCGCCGGGAAGGCTACTTTCGGACAACGCCGGGGCTGCTGAAGTACGCGCGCGTGCCTAGGTTTTTCAACTTGCCCGGTTTTAGCAGCAAGCAAGTGGCGCAGTGGAAAAATGGGAGTCGCGCGCGCTTTGCGAGATTTCCTCGGGACTGTGGGGGCCGTGGGAAGCCTGCTTTTGGCTTTCCCCCGCCCCCACAGTCCCAGCTTTTCCACGGCGACGCACCGCGCGGCGTGTTGTTGAGTGGGGACTTGACCTCCATCCGAACCTTTCCGCCACAGGGTCACTTGGGGGAAGCGCATTTAAGCGTGTCCGCGCAAACTTGGGGCTCCGAGAACCCTGCCATAGCGCTTGCCGAGGCGCAAAAGGAGGGCCTCGATGTGCTTACAGGTTCCCAGGGTATTGACCGCGAAGTCGCGGAACTGGCGGACAGATGCCTTGCGCGTGAAGCAGCCGCCGGGCCTGCTGCCTCCGACCCTCGCTTACACAACCAGTTTGCGGTCGTTTCGCAACTGGGCGCGAAGCACGTCCCGGATGAGCTGGCATGCCTGCTTCACTTCTGGAAATGTCAGCGAACAATGGATCTGTTTGCCATCGCGGTGGGTCGATACCACGCCGGCCGCTTTAAGGATGGCCAAATGCTGAGAGACATTCGGCAGCGTGATGCCAAGCGCGGATTGGAGATCGGAAACGGATTGCCCGCGCTTTGCGAGAAGGTCGAGCATTCGGAGACGGGTCGAGTTGGCGAACGCTTTGCAAATGCGCACCTGCATTTCGAAGATCTGTTCTTCGATTCCGGGCTGCTGCCTTTACGCATGGGACTCCCTGCTTGTATTTTATAACGGATACCGCCTCTTTTGGTTCGGCCGGGAACGAATCGCAGGTTTTACCAGCGAGACCTGAAGCCATGGCGCGTCACTCTGTACCGGCCGGACGGGTTTCGGCGCGGCCCGCGGTGATAGCTCGCAGAAGCGCCAACGGTGTCGGACCGGTGGTCGCCAAATACATATGACCGATCAAAAATGCCAGGAAGAGGTAAGCGCCGAGAGTGTGAGCCGGACCGAGAAGCCATAGCCCACCGATCTTGTCGAACAGTTGTGGCCAACGATCAGCGCCCCACATCAGAACACCCGTGACGATCTGGAACGGTATGAGGATGTTCAGGAGTGCCAGATACGTGATTTTCTGCAGGGGATTGAGCTTACGGCGCGGATCCATCTCCATGGGGTGGCGCTCTCCTTTGAAATGCCGTACGGATAGAACCTCGCCTGCCTGACTGCGGCGCCGGTAAAGTCGTCCATCCTGGGCAGAAAATGGTGATACTTCTCAGCCGTCAAATGATAGAACGCGCCGAGGAAGGCATTCAGCATCAGCAACGCCCAAATCCACGTATGTACTCGTATGGCGTTCGCCATGGATCCAAGAATCCCGAAGCGGTCAGGATAATGAATGGCCAGACCGCTCGATATCAGGAGGATCATCAACGCGGCCTGCAGCCAGTGCCAAACTCTTTCATGGATGGTATACAACGGCGGCGTTTCAAGTATCATGGGCGACCTCTCAACAGGCGAAGACTTCCGTGTAGAATACTGAACAAAGCGGCAGCCAGCACTGCCAGCCAGCCGAGCCACTCAACCCAGGGTGACCGGCTGTTCCCTATGATGTAAAAGGATTGGAGCAGTCCCCGATTGTCGAAAGTCGGCTCCTTGCCTGCAAAGTTAACGACGTTGACTTTCCGGCCGCGATAGATCACCGGTACACCTTTGGGAAGAGATGTGTTCAGATCCAGGGGGCGGTGCAACGTGCTGTTACTGGAATGGCAAGCCGTACATTCCTTAATTGCCTGGCCCTTTCCCACAATGCTGTGGCTCATGGCCCAGGGAACGACTTCGATTCGCAGTTCGACGTCTGTCACGCCGGCGTATTTCCGCAGCAGCTCCTTCACGAGCGCGATCTTCTCCGGAGTGTCGTACACTGCTTGCGGGATGTCGATGATTCCGTCCTTGTCGCCGAATGACTTAACGATTTCCGCACGGTACTTCCACTCCCCTTCGGCGGGATGTTCTTCAAAGAACGCTTCTTGAACCTGCAAGGTAAAGACCGGCCGGTTCTTGGTGATGTCGAACCAATAGACTCCCGTGATCAGGTTCGTCGGGCGGATCTGCATGCGGTTGTTCTTATCCGGCGTTGGGATGTACGCGGGGAGATAACCCGACACTTCGGATTCGGGATCGACTATGCTTCCGTCAATGCCGCGGAAGGTGACGCGGCTGGTGCCGGTGTCCATCAGGAACCCCCAATCGTCACTGCGGTAGGCCCAAAAGTGGACCGCTGGAATGTGGCATGTCTGGCAGGCCAATGCCGCAAAATGGCGGCCTTTATAGGGTAAGAACGCATGGCCCTTTTCCGCATCGTGACAATCGCCGCATGCCCGCATCGTGCTATGGCGGGTGGCATTGACGGTTTCCGGCGGGATGTTGCCCCGTGCAAAGTTGTGGTCGGGCCGTTTCAGGTAAACGGCGATATCTTCGCCGACCGGCTTAAAGCGGAGGTTCTTCTTGGGGTCTTCCTGGATCATGCGTCCGGGATTATTGGGGGGGAAATGGCAGTCGATGCAGATCAGGCCCTTGGCCGCATGCGCATCCCACGGGTAATTCATGCTCTCTTTCCCGACGATTTTGGGAGACACGGTATCGCTGATCTTAGCGCCGTTATAAATCCAGCCGGCTTTTTCAGTGCCGCGCATGATGTCGGCATGTTGAATTGCCTGAATCACGGTTGTATTTCTGGCGGTGAAGCCGTGGCACATGGCGCAATTCTCCAGCGCGGGATCCGAAAGGTTCAGGACTTCCGTCTTGATGCTTCCGTCCGGGTTGAAGGCGGCACGATTATAAGTAAAGGAGCCTTCCCGGCCGGCGGCGACAATTCCCGTGTCGGCAAGCGTCGCATTGTTCGCCCACCGGAAGTTTCCGCTGCGACCTCCTTTTTCCGCGCTGCCCGGCTGGCCTTCGGCACGTGGCACAGGAAGCAGTCGGCCTCTGCGATACCGCTCTTTTCCCAGTCCACGGGACGATTGCGCCCTTCTCCCGATCACGAATCGTATAGCTCGCGTCGAGCGCGGACGGTTTGGCGCCGGGCGACAGGAACCGTTGGCCGCGCAGGTCGTACTCCGAAATCCCTCCGCCCACGTGACAGCCCCCGCACTTGGTCAGCCACTCGGGTTGGCTCATATCTGCGTCGGAAGCGTCGGTGATACTCTCGTGAGTAAGTTGGCGATTGGGAATAATCGAGAATTTTCCAAACATTCCCGGCGAGGAGTTGAAGCTCGATACGCCGTGGGACGAGAGCAGCAGCGGATCCATCTCAGTCTTCCCCTGCTGGAAATGAAAGCTGTCGGCGATGAAGTCATAGTCGTGACAGTCGCCTCCGCAGGTATGCCTGGTGCTGATGGGTTTGCCCGATTCGAGGACGTTGCGGCCGGCTTCGTCCTTGAGAATGACCGGCGGGTGAGCCAGCCTGGGCGCTGGGGACGAACCCCGGTTCGCCTCCTGTCCCGGCAACACAACGCAGAGCAGCCCCAGCCCCATTGCCGCCCTGAAGAGCCACGGCATTCGTCGCTCCGAAGCCGGCAACCTATGTCTTGTGTCGCGCACAACTCCCCTCCGGTTTAACTGTTCCTGCATCGTTTTGCTCCCGTCTTTGCGGGGGCGCGACCCGTGCCGTCTCACGCCCCTGTCCGTTCTACTTACCGCACGTCTCCGGCTGGGGCGAGTCCGCGGCGTGGTTGATCAAAAAGGTCTGGACGTCGAGCAGTTTGGTCTCGTCCATGAACTTCGTGAGCGGCTCGGCGCCGCCCGCGTGCTTTGCCTTTTGGAAATAGGTACGCCATTGCGCCTGGGTCTTTGTAAGCGGCGATACCTCGCCTCCTTTAGCGCCCTTCGCGTGGCAGTCCTTGCAGAATTGGCGATAATAGGTGCGGCCCTTAGTCTCGCTGCCCTTCGGCGCGCCGGCAGAGGCCACGGAGGAAAGCAGAGCTACCCCGGCGAGCGAGATAGCCGCGAAAAGGATCAAACGGAGCGA
>CAWCMJ010000003.1:0-501151 GCA_963796615.1 uncultured Acidobacteriaceae bacterium | reverse complement strand
GCCTACAGTGAGATTTTTTGCGGATTTCAAAACGGCTGTATCTTATTGAAAAGATTGGTCGGGGAGAGAGGATTTGAACCTCCGACCCCCTGGTCCCGAACCAGGTGCTCTACCAGGCTGAGCCACTCCCCGACTCTCGGTGCAATTGCCGCCCAGGGTAGCTGGGCAGGCAGGGCGCGCCGCTCACAGGCGTGAGCTTCGCGGGATCGCGCCAATCCAAAGTATAGCAGACTTCGCCCGGCTCCCGACTTGGGCAATTCGTCGCAGCGACGTACACTCGGACTGCACGACTTAGCTTGCGCCTCACAGCGTTTTCGCGCGCGCCCGAGGATTGGAATTGGCCACAGCTCTTCTCGCCAAGCAGTTGTTCACTCCTTTGCAGGCCGTCGATGACGCGGTCCTGCTCGTCGAAGACGGCACGATTTCTGCCGTCGGCCCCCGCGATCAGGTGCGTATTCCGTCCAACGCTCGCGTCGTCGATTTCGGCGATGCCGTGCTTGCGCCCGGACTGATCGACATCCACGTTCACGGTGGCGGCGGACACGACGTGATGGAGGGTTCCGACTCCAGCCTTGCCGATGTCGAGCGCTTAATGACGCGGCACGGCGTGACCAGCTACTGCCCCACTACCGTGACCGCTCCGATGGAGACGACGCTGCGTTCGCTCGAAGCGTTGGGAAAGGCTGTGGCCGACGCAGCCGCCGGCGACGGTTCACGCGCTCGCCCGCTTGGAATTCACCTCGAAGGGCCGTTCCTGAGCCATGCCAAGCGCGGAGTGCATCCTCCCGCGCTGCTGCAGCCTGCCTCGCTCGAGCTGTTCGAACGCATGTGGCGTGCCGCCGGAGGCCGCGTAAGCGTGCTGACCATCGCCCCTGAAATTGAGGGTGCGCTCGACTTGATTACCGAAGCGAGCCGCCGCGGAGTGTGTGTCAGCCTCGGCCACTCCGACGCCGACCTGCCGGAAGCGCAAGCCGCAATCCGCGCCGGCGCGCGTCATGCTACCCACACCTTCAACGCGATGCGTTCGCTCGACCACCGCAGTCCGGGGCTTCTCGGGGCAGTGCTAACCGACAACGCTCTCACCGCTGACATCATTGTGGACGGCGTCCACGTCGCTCCCGAAGTAGTTGATCTTTTCATCCGCGCCAAGGGCATCGACGGCGCTGTTTTGATCACCGACGGCATCAGCGCCACCGGCATGCCTGACGGGACCTATGTGCTTGGTGGACTTGAAGTGCAAGTGCGCGACGGCCGCTGCGAATATGACGGACGCCTCGCCGGAAGCGTACTGACACTTGATCGCGCCGTACGCAATACCATGCAGTTCGCCCACCTCGCCCTGCAACATGCGATCCGCATGGCCACGCTGAACCCCGCTCGCGTGCTCGGCCTCGAACGACGCAAGGGTACACTCTCCGTCGGCGCCGATGCCGACATCGCGGTCTTCTCACCCTCAGGCGAGGTCATGCGCGCCATCGTGGGCGGCATCGTCAACTGACGCCGCCGTCCGCTGGTGTGTTACTTCGACTCCGGCGGCAGCACCTCCACCTCGATTCCCGATGGCTGCCGAATCGCGATAGACGCGCTCGGTTGCGGCCTTCAAAAATCGCTCGGCTTGGCGTTCGGGATATCGACGAACGTCTGCGGATTGCGGTCGGTGAGCGGAAACCAGGAGCTCTGCACCTGCACCATGATGCGATGGCCGCGGCGAAAGGTGTGGTTAATGTCGGGCATGGAGAAATCCGACTTCTTCCACCTTGCCGGGGGTGAAAGGCTCGGGCTTTTCGAAGCTGTGCGGAATTTTCCGCGGAACGGCTCGCCGCGAACCAGTTGCTGGTAGCCCGCCATGGTGAAGGTGGGAGGCGGCACATCAGTGTAAGGCTTGTCGCTGCCGGGCGATTTCTCGCGCAGGGTAGTCGGGCGGGTAAACGTCGATCAGTTTCACATCCCAGTCGGAATCGGTTCCGCTGGTGGAGACGAACAAGCGTGGGGAAACCGGGCCGGCGACCGTCACATCCTCGTCGAGCGGTGCAGTTTGGTACACCAGCACATCGGTGCGGGTGGAGGCGAAGCGCTGGTCAGAGACCATGTATTCCTGGGGCACATCGAGCGCCGTGTAACCCAGGAAGGGCACGGGTTTCGCGGGATCACTGATGTACTCGTCAAATGCCGGAGACGTACTCGCGGGCGGCTGAAAGGAAAGGCTGCCGTCGGAGTCGGAAGTAGAGCGTTTCTCTTTCGGCCTGTTTCGGCGGCCAGGAAGCGTATTGTCGCCAGACGTTCGTCCCGGTTTCGAAAATGTACGCGCTTCGGGCAATTTGGCGTCGCCTTCGCCTTTGAGATACTGCTCGAAAAACGGAAAGAGAATGTGTTCGCGGTAGTACTCGGCCGTATCGGAAGCGAAGTTCACGCGCCCGAGGTGATTGCCCTGGAGACCGTACCAGCCACCGTGAACCCATGGACCCTCCACCAGAATATTGACGGTGCCGGGATTGTATTTCGTCGATGGCGTGATAGGTGAGCAGAGGCCCGGCGATATCCTCCGCGTCAAACAGGCCGCCCACGGTCAAAACCGCGCAGTGAATGTTCTTCAGGTGCGGAGCCAGGTTCGCGAATCTTCCAGTATTGGTCGTAGGTATCGTGGTTCACCTGATCGTTCCACAAAGGACAGTCTTGCCTTCCAGATAATGCGATAGCTTCGCAAGTGGGCCCACGCCCAGATAGAACTGATACCCGTCGCTGCGTGCCGTAATCGAAGGGAAGTTCGTCTTTGGGTGGCCCGGGCCTCTCCTGCGGCTTGAAAGAAGGCGTAGAAGTCGAAGTTGGCCGCCAGCATAAAGGCGCCGCCGTGATAGGCATCGTCTCCCATGAAGAGGTTGGTCATGGGAGCTTCGGGCGATGCGGCTTTGAGCGCGGGGTGAGAATCAATCATGCTGGCTGAGGTGATAGAAGCCGGGATAAGAAATCCCCCAGATGCCGGCCTTGCCGTTATTGTTGGGAATGTTTTGAGCAGCCACTCGATGGTGTCGTAGATGATCGGTGCTGTCGTCGACGTCTTCGATCGCCCTTTTTGTGGTCGATGTGCGGCGTCATTTCGACGAATTTGCCTTCCGACATGTAGCGGCCGCGAACGTCCTGATAAGACGAAAATGTAGCCGGCCTTGTCGAAGCTCGGGAGACGGGCCGAGTCGCAAGTCGGTAGTTGTCCACGCCGTAGGGACCGACGCTGTAGGGCGTTCGATTGATCAGAAAGGGATAGGGGTCGAGAAGCTTCCTTAGGCACATAAACGGCCGTGAAAAGATGCACACCGTCCCGCATAGGAATCCGGTATTCGTACTTGGTGTAGTGTGCGCGGACATCGAATGGCGCGGGCGCCTCAGGCTTGTTCTGCGCGGCGGCCTGCAAGAATGTCAAAGCGGCAACGAGACCGACGATTGCAAGCGTTCTGCGGGACATGTTTTTCATTCCTCGGTGGGAGAGTGGAGAACCTTGCATTCAATCACAATCGGAAGGCGAGAAAAAGCCCAACTGCGGCAGATCGCGGTTGGGCCATTCATTTACTGGAGCGCCCGGCAGCGTACGCACAGACTCTGGCAAAAGCTACGACCCGTTTCTGCAGCTATTGCGCCGCCGTAAAGCTCACATACTTTTTGCCGAGGTACAACTTCGCCGTCGTACCGTCCATAACAATCTTCAGCGGCTGCGGACGATTCAGCTTGTCATCGACCTTGATGTCAGCGACCAGTAGCTCATCGCCGGCTACGTTGAGGATGTGGAACTTGCCGTCAGCGGCGTAGCCCATGCCGTACTGGCCGGGGCCGAGCATGCCGCCGCCGTCAAACTGCAGCTTCTTTTCGGTGATAAACAAACCCGTATATTTTGCCTTCACGTCAGTAGAGTAACCCGAGGTGTCCACCAGTCCGGCAATGACGTAGAAGTCGTCGGGATAGTGGATGGCGGCAGAGTTGCGCAACTGCGTTGTGGCAGTCATCCCGCGAAAGAAATAGGAATCGGGCACGACCTTTTTCAGGCTCGCATCCTGGGTCACGACCGTGGGTACTGTGGGGGCGCTTTGCGCAACTGCCGAGACGGCAAGGGACAGAATAATTGCGGCAAGAACAAATCGACGGATCATGAGACCTCCCTGTACATCGAACTTTGAGGATTGCACTCTCGAAAGTGCGGCAACCGCTCAGCTTGTGGTTTGATCCATAAAAGTCTACACCCTGCTGGCAGAACGTAACCGGCGTCTACCGCAGTTCGCCGTGTGAGTTCGCAGTTTCTGGCCGCGTGATGGCCGCACGCACACCTGCCAGCGGTGCCGCAGCGTTGAACTTGACCGAGCCGTCTCGCGCGCGCTCGATGCCGAGCTCTTTCCAGATAGCTGCGAGATCAATTGGGTCGGGCTGGTTGCGCATCTCGTGATACAGGTCAATCAGCACGGTGGTTCCCGTCGCTTTGTCGCCCACCGTCAGGGCGCGCTCGATCTTCCAGTCCTGCGTGATGTTGCCGCCCGCAGCCAGTATCCCGCGCAGGGCGTCCTGCAGTCCCTGGCGGTTCGCGGTCTGTTGGCGAATACGGACATCTGCGACCAGGCAGAACATTGCCCCGCCCCAATAGGTGCGGCCCCAGGTGTGCGTGTTGTCCAGACCGCGGTCTCCGGTTGCCGGTTCGCTCTGCGGCATGTCGCGAACCACATCGCTCCACATGCGCTCTGCGGAAAGTTGACCTGCCTGCACCCTGGCGATCGGCTCCACGTAGACCGAGATGCCCTCCTCAATCCAGTGATGCTCCTCCGCCATCTCGGGGAACGCCAGGTGGATCATCTCGTGGGTGAGCATCCAATCGTCGTCGAGTTGTGCGACCGAGGTATCTCTTCCGACCGAGATGCGGATGAATCCGCCACCTTCGGGAAATGTGGTGCCGCCGTGTACTCCCGCTCCGCCGCGAACATGTACGGTCAGGTTCACATGCGGCACAGGAAACTTACCGTAGTAAGTGCAGACAGCCTCGGATGCACGACTCACCCACCTGAGCAGGTCGGTGCCTTTGTGGGAAGCGGGCTCACCGTCAAAGTGAATTGCAATCGTCGAGCTGCACGTCTTAATCACGGAATCTGACGGCTGTTGGCATCGAGCGACCGGCGCTTGGCCGGCCATCAGCGCGGTGAGGGCCAAGAAGCGAACTACGAACTTAACAACGGCAATTCGATGGGGCGGCATTTCCCTCGCAAATTGGCAAGCCTCTTGCAAAGCGGTGGCGCCTCGCAGGTTATGACGATTGGCGCTTCCAGTAGCGTTCCACCAACGAATCGAGTGCGAAACGGCCAGGACCAAAGATAAGGATGATCAGTGATGCTACGAGAAACGTATACGGAGCGGCGGCGTAAAAATCGTCGGGCTTGGAGAAAATCGAAAATAACGCCGCGCGGTCGGCCGTGATATACGCCACCAGCATGTCGGCGGTGAAGAGCAGCGCCAACAATCGGCTGCCGAGACCCGCCGCCAGCAGGATTCCTCCAAAGAATTCCAGCCCTGAAACGAAGTACGCGTTCAGCGCCGGCGCAGGAATGCCCAGGCTGGTGAAAAACTCCACCACGTGCGGCAGGTTGTGCAGCTTGCCCCAACCAGTTTGCGCCAACTGCCATCCCCAGTACAGGCGGACAAAAAGAAGAAACAGCGATTGCAGTGAATTGCCGCCCTTCACCAGCAGCGAGTACCCCCACTGTAATCTGTTCAGTAGTGATTCCATGATTCTCCGTCCCAGGTTATTTGCAGAACCAGCCCAGTGATGACCACAGCGCGAACCACGCTTGCAGATTTTCGGCCGTCCGTTCGCCGTCGCTCCAGTCCACGCACTCCACTGCTTCCGAGAGCGGCTTGCCTTCGCTCAGGCCGCGGAGAATACCGAACGCATCAGGATCAAGTCGTTTGAAGTACACCGAGTTGTCGGCGCGGTGAACGGCAAGATATACCGTGTTCGCTTTGGGCAAGACGCGCTTGCGCGGCCGCCGTCGCGGCGGGCGCTCTTCCATCGCGTTGCTCACCATGCCAAACTCCCGTTGCTTGCGCCGGATGACCAGCAAGAATTCGTCCACGGGATAGTGCAGTTCGAGCAAACGCACGTAGGGTTGCAACTCAAACTGCGGATCAGGCCCCATCGAGGCCAGGTCCGATTCCGACAATTTCGGCTTCGTCGCTTCGTCGAAGGCCTCGATCTCGGCCCACTCCAGCCGTACCATGTCGAGCGCGATTTCTTCCAACCCGGCAATGTGCTCAGGATGCGCGCGCAGCCATCCTTCGAGCCGTGAGCCCAGGTTGCGCAAAGTGAACGACTGCGACGGGCAATCCAGCAGGTACGCCACGGAAAGCTTCTCGAACGCCCGGTCGCCGAGGATGAGACGCAGGCCCTCGAAGTCCTCCGCCAGCGCCGAAAGAATGCGAAACCAGTACTGCCGGTTGTAAATCTCCAGCCGCTCAAACGAGGTGAGCCGGTCATTCGGCTTGATGATGGCCTCGGCGATGTCGCGCATCGGCCGCCCATCGCGCGCTCGTTGCCGCATCCCTTCCGCAGCGGTCAACGGCTGGCGCACGGCGTCAAACATCCCTCGCTGTATCTGGTCGAGGTCCATCACGCTGTCACCTTCTCGGGCACAAAGCGCTTCGCCTTCAGCGCCTCGTTGTGTACCTCTTCAAACGACGGGATGCGGTCGTCCCACTCCAGCAGCGTGGCTGTTGGACCAACTAGCTCGATCGCGCGCTCATAGAGCTTCCACACGGGATCGATCACCGCATGATCGTGCGTGTCGAGGATGTACTTCTCGTACTTCGAATGTCCCGCGATGTGTATCTGCGCTACGCGATCATGCGGTACGTTATGCAAGTATTCAAATGGATCGAAACTGTGGTTCTGCGACGACACATAGATGTTGTTGACGTCGAGCAGAATGCCGCAGTCAGCGCCTTCCACGACTTCAGTAAGGAACTGCCACTCCGTCATCTCTGACGCGTGAAACTCCGCGTAGCTGCTGACGTTTTCCACCACCACCGGAACTTCCAGGAAATCGCGCGCCTCGCGGATCTTCTGCGCCGTTTTCTTCGCCGCCTCGAAGGTGTATGGCATGGGCAGCAGGTCGTGCGAGTAGGTCCCATCCACGCTGCCCCAGCACAGATGATCGCTGAGCCATGGAGTCTTCGTGCGCCGCACCAACTTTTTCAGTCGCCGCATGTGCTCGCTGTTCAGCGGCTCCACCGAACCGAAATACATGGACACGCCATGCTGCACTACGCGGTACTGTTCCAGGAGTTGGTCGAGGACGTACAGTGGGCGGCCGCCGTCAACCATGAAGTTCTCCGAGATGATCTCAAACCAGTCGCAGACCGGCCTGTTCTCGAGAATGTGGTTGTAGTGCGGGATGCGCAGGCCGATCCCTACGCCGTATTCGGTGAATCCGTTAAATCGGTTGGCTGGCATATCGAGAAAAGTAAGTGCGAAAACACGAGGGCCAGCCAGGATTGCTCCGGCCCTCGGAATATTGAGTTGCCCAGGTTACGCTGAAGGTGGCTTGGAGCCGTCAGTGGCGCAGCCGCCCTTGCCCTTGCAGGAGTTCTTTCCCTTGCAGCCGTTGTCGCTGCTCTTACAGCCGCCCTTGCCCTTACAGGAGTTCTGGCCCTTGCAGGCGTGCTTGTCCTTGTCGGAGAAGCTGGCCAGGTGGCCGAGGTTGGAACCGCTGTTGAACGAGTTGGTTGCGGCGGGCGAGGTCTGCGCCATCGCGGTTCCGCCAGCCATCAGGCCTGCCAAGGCAGCGCCCATCATCAGAGACTTCATCGACTTCGTCATAGCAAAATTCTCCTCTACGTTTTGTGTTGGTCGTTGAGAGTCGCAAGCCTTTGGCTGTGACCCCACATCTTTTACGTGGAGCGGATTCTAATGGATTGGCCAACCCGCAGGGAAGAAAACTTTTTTCCGAATCCTGCTGTCGGATCCAAAATTCGCGCCATACCTTAAATGGGGGACCGGGCTTCGTTCCCAAGTCCTGTCCAATGCCAAGTAAGACTGCGGCAGCTCGGATTAGTTACAGAAACCGGAAAGAATTTTTCACGAAGGTTTTGTTACAGCCGGAGCTGCGGCGTTCTGCACGCAGCGGAAGCCCAGGTGGTTGGTTCCCGTCGAAACCTCGCCTTTTCCGCGAGTTCCCACAATATAACGCGAACAATATTGATCGGTGCAGAGGAAGGACCCACCCCGGTGGGTCTTCTTCTTTTCGGTGGGTTCGTCGGGGTCCCAGGGGTTGGCGGGGCCCTGGGGGTTGCGGGCGACGCCGCCGGCTGCGGCGAGGGTCTTGTAGTAGTCGGGACGGTACCAGTCGCTGGTCCACTGCCACACGTTGCCCGCCATGTCATAGAGGCCGTAGCCGTTAGGAGGGTAGCTCTTTACCGGAGCGATGCCGGCGTGGCCATCGGCGCCGGTGTCCTGGTTGGGGAAGTGGCCCTGATGGGTGTTGGCCATCCACTTTCCGTTGGGATTGAACGTACTGCCCCAGACGTAGGGCTTGCCGGCGAGGCCGCCGCGGGCGGCAAACTCCCACTCGGCTTCGGTGGGAAGGCGCTTGCCGGCCCACTTGGCGTAGGCGACGGCGTCTTCGTAGGCGATCTGTACGACGGGGTAATTGTCCTTGCCGACGATGCTGCTCTTCGGGCCCGGTCGGATGCCGCCAGTTGGCGCCATGCACGTAGCTCCACCACTGATAATGGTCGTTCAGCGGGACGGCGTGATCGGGCGGGGAAAATACCACCGAGCCGGCGACGAGGTTCTCTGGCGGAGCGCCGGGGAAGTCTTCCGCCTTGGGCTTGCGCTCGGCGACCGTAACATAGCCGGTGGCCTTCACGAAGCGGGCGAACTGGGCGTTGGTGACGTCGGTGGCGTCCATGAAGAAGCCGTCGACGTAGACGCGATGGATGGGGCGAGAATCCTTGGTGGCTTGCATGCCGACTTCGCCGTCGCTGGGCGAATCGGCGGCGCCCATGGAGAACTCGCCGCCGGGAATCCAGACCATTCCAGCAGGCGCAGTTCGCGGCGGAGGAGTGGTGTTGGGAACGGTTGGGCCGAAGCCGCTGGTTGTGGACTGCGAACTCGCAGGAGGCGCAGCGACGGCGCTGATGGCGATGGCAGCCACGATAAGGCCGATAGTCAGAGCCTTTCGCAGGGAAGGTGCTGCGGCGGATTGGAACTGAATCATCATGGCTGATTCAGGCAGTGTAATTCGTTGGCAGGTTCGATGTCATATTCTGTGGCGACGAAGCTGTTTCCCATATTGGGAAGATGGCTTGAGAGGGTACCCCCCTCCCCCCCTTTCTCGTAAAATCCTCATTCTTAACGGACTTACGGGAACAGTGCCCGCAAATTCTTCTTAACAAAAGAGTTAGAGGTAAATTCCTCTGCCGCAAGGAGTTAGGGGTATTTTGGGGACGTTTCCTAGAGATTTGGGAGCGCGGGAGCGGTTTGGATGCGGGCGGCGAGGGCGAAAGTTGGGGTAAAAGTGGCGGAAGATTCCGTCTTCTTCGAGACAGTTCAAGGTATGAGCCGACATCTTACCTCCAAGTACGACAAACCGACCTCGCGAGTCGGGCGGCAAAATCCAACAGTAGACTTCAAGGGTAGGTTTGCAGAAGTTGGGAGGGCTGTCAACTTACGAAAGTACCCACTTGGCCGAAACTTTCGTAACTACAAAATCCATCACAGAGGCACTGAGACACGGAGGAAGAAAGGCCAAAAGCCAGCGCAGATTTCGCAGATTTTTTTGTGCGCTCCGGCTTCGGGGGCATCCAACGGCATGAGGAGAACAGTATGCGCGGTATGGTGATGCTGGTGCTGGGTTTGGTGGTCGCTGCGGTTTGGCTGCAGGCGCAGGAGGGAATCCCGGGCCGAGAAGGTCTGACTTCAACCCAGAACTACCCGCCGGTGATTAGCGGCTGCCTCGAACGCTCGGGGTTTTATTACGCAGTCGTAGGTAAGGATGGGACAGCCTATGACCTTACCGGCAGCACAGCTCACCTCAGCCATTATGTTGGGCACGAAGTGGAAATCACCGGGAAACCTACCGTAGTTTCTGTTTCCACGACGATGATTCACGCGGCGTCGAGTGTGGAAGAGTATCCCGCTCTGGAAATCAAGACGGTGAAGGAATTGTCGGGGGCGTGCAACGCGGATAAGCCCTAACGGGGCCATTCCCGGTTAGCGCCCCGCCCGGCAAATTACCGCAGCGGCTAAAAGTGTGGTTCTGTCGAGGCCATTTCATGCGCCGCCGAAACGGTGCTCCACCCGGGGCTCGGGGTGAAGCCGTCGTGCGCATCTGTCGTCGAAGTGCGTGGGCGGCAAGCCCAGGTTAGCGCCCAAAAACCGGGGCGCGAACCTGGGGCACTCGGCGACCTCCGATGATTCCTTCCCCAGCGGAAGGGAACAAATGTAGGATAGCCTCATTCAAAAGGGGGCGACGATGCAGCAGCGAATGATCCGAGTCAATGCTTCGGAAGAGACCATCACGATTGGTCCACTTGGGATCCGGTACCTACTCACCGGCGATGATTCGAACGGCAGCGTCTCGGTGTTCGAGGTGCTGGTACCGGCGGGGCAGAAGCTGGCGGCGCCGGCCCACAAGAACGACGCCTATGAGGAGGTGCTCTACGGTATCGAGGGTGTCCTTACCTGGACGGTCGATGGCACGGCGATCGAGGTTGGTCCCGGGCAGGCGCTGTGCATCCCCCGAGGTGCGGTGCACCGCTTCGATAATTTCGGCAACGAGGACGTGAAACAGCTCGCGGTCATCTCCCTGCGATCATGGGGCCCGCGTACTTCCGAGAAGCTGCCGAATTAATCAATGCGGGCGCGGGGGGACCGCCGGACCGCGCGAAAATGATGGATGTCTTCCGTCGTCATGGCATGACGGTGGCCGTGCCGCCCGCTGAGTGAGTGACAGTTGCCAGCAGTGAGTGGTCAGGCAGGAATGCTCCACCCCTGCGAAGAAGGGTCATGCCAGAGGGGGCACGCGTTCCACGCGTGCGGGATAAGAGATTGTCAGCACTGCCAACGAAAAACCCCGCTCAAGGCCGTCCGCGGCGCCGGACGTCCTTGGACGGGGCCCCCTGGAGATTATCTTTTTGAGGTGAAGGTGTTGTCTGGGCCCCGCGCTGCCGCGCCTCAAGTACCCTCTCGTAAACTCGCCTTAAGTTGTCCCCGATCACGTTCCAGTCGTAAGTGCGTTCAACAATTGATCGAGCCTGCCACCTCAGCCGATGCCAGAGTGTCTGGCTCTCGACTAAGTCCGTGATTGACGGGAAACCCACTCCTCAACCGAGTCGGCGGCAAGGTAGTGCTCACCCGCAGTCAATGACAGGCCTTCCGCCCCGAGCTTTGTAGACACGACGGGCGTGAAAGCCGCCATGGCCTCTAATATCTTGATGCGAGTACCACTCCCCACACGAAGCGGCACCACGGCAGCAAAAGCTCCTTGATAATAGGGGCGAACGTCATCGACAGTCCCGACGACATGAACGGCCTTGCTAGCCAGCCGGCGTATCTCCGGCCCGGGATTCCTCCCCACGATATCGAATCGCAAATCTCGATACCTCTTCAATAGCGCGGGAAGAATAAACTCGGCAAACCAAAGGACACCTTCAACATTTGCTTCATAATCCATGGATCCAACGAAGATTAGCCTCCTTAATCCATCACTTTTCATGGTTTCATCGGAGGGGCGCTCATATTCCGAGCAGTTAATCCCGTTAGGGACGAGATAGACCGGAACAGCTGACATTTAATGCTTCCACCATTTGCTTCTCGCGCTCTGACACAACCAGATGCAAATCGCACAGGTTGGCGATCTGACGCTCAGCACGTTCGAGCAGCACGGCAGTACGACCCGCGTACAATCGCTTCAATGGGTTCGGGCATTGCTCCGAGAATCGTCGCATGATCTCTGACTCGAAGCAGTGCCAATCACAGGCCACAATGGGATTAGAACTGGAAGACCGGAGAACCCCTAGATAGGGCAACATATGAACGGCCTCGATCTCAGCGATGTCGATGGGCCCGGAACCCACTAGGCGCGAAAGTGCCTTGAACATCTGGCGAGATGTATAGTTCAAAATCGAGATCGGCGTCGGCCCGAGAAGGCCTTTGACGATCTTGGTCGGGCTGTATCTGCGAGGCAATGGCAGAACTACCGAAGCCGGACTGGCCATGGGTTCTGGGCCGAAGCCAACGCGCGTTATTTCCATGCTCTGGCTGAGTTGCGAGCAAATATTCCAAGTTCGGATAGGAGCACCAGAGTTCGGCGCAGTCAGCAGTGCAGGAGTAAGTTGAAGGAAGTGCGGCCTTCTCGCCAACGGGAATTACCTCGAAATGGTTTTGCTCTGAACGTTCACAGATGCAGGCAGATCTCCCCTTGGCGTCATCTCCCAAGTGCCCTTTTTCCCGAGCTTTATGACATACCTCAACGCCATGATCGGGGCAAACATTGCGAGAAACAAATGCCATATGGTATTTATTAGCGCCGGAGTGCGTTTCTTAAGTACCGCTCTAATTAAGCCGCATGCAACGACTGCCGTTATCACGGCATAGATGAGTGTCGCGACCCCAGAAAAGAGGACGCTATGCCGAGCCAGAATAATTGCGCATATCGCCGCTATTGCGGCCCAGATGATAGTTGCGTGTTTCGCCAACTTGCTCGATGCGAAGTGAAACCCAACCCACCTATGCGCAGGGTAGAACATCCAACTACAATACGTTGCCGCTTGAATTCCCCCAGCGATTGTTCGTATTCGACGACGAAACTCATGTTCGATGGACGGCGCCGAAGTCTCCAAGGAGCCCGCGCGCCTCTCGAAGATGTACCTGTACCCTTGGTGTACGACTTCAAGCGGTATGATCAAATCGTCAGCTATTGCTCCCTCGGTTGGTAAGATTACGAGGTGACGCCTGACTGACCAGTTTGAACCGTCAGCCCCAATTGTCGAGTGAAGAGCACTCTGTTTCTCGCGGATGAAAGCACGGAGCCCGATGTGCATCTGCTCCGCATTTAGTCCACTCTCGGATTGAACGTGCATCGAGGTGAATCCACAGACGCCACCTACATGCGGATCTGCGTAGTGTGCCAAGATAAGGCTGAACGTATCTGGTGCAAGCACGACGTCGGCGTCACTGAAAATCACGACTTCTCCGTCGGCAACCGCCATGCCCGCTCGAAATGCTCCCAGAATTCCGGAGTGTTGTGTGAGTTCTATAAGACGTATTCTTGATCCAAACTGACGAGCTATTTCGCAGGTTCGATCCGTACTGGCGTCGGAAACGACGATAACCGAGAATTTGGCCTGTGTGCTTTCGGCACAGGCGAGCGTATTCGCCACCTTCCTTTCGATTACCTTTTCTTCGTTATGGCAAGGAATGATTACAGTAAAACTCGCGAGCGGGACGCCGTCGCTCGGGCGATGAGCGCCCACGTGCCGAGCAAGTAACCAAAGAATACCGGGGTAAATGAGGAATGGGTATGCGGCTAGACACACGCTCACAACGAAAAGAGTCAAAATCATGGGGCACCCACGACACGAGAGACTTTTGTTATGGAATCCGTCGCGAGCAAGTATGCCCTCCGAGGCCTTCGAAAGCAACCCCTTTCGTCTCAGTTGAGACCGTCGACGCCGATGCTCTGCTGGGCTCACCTCGTCGGGGCAATCGCATAAAGTACTACTCGTCCTTCATCAGCTACTCGACCCGGGACCAGGAGTTTGCCGAGCGGCTACATGCCGACCTGCAATCCAAAGGCGTGCGTTGCTGGTTTGCGCCGCACGATATCAAAGGCGGGCGGAAGATCCACCAGCAGATTGACGAGGCGATTCGGTTGCATGACCGGCTGCTGCTGATCCTGTCGGAGCACAGCATGTCGAGCGAGTGGGTGAAGACCGAGTTGGCCAAGGCGCGCAAGCGGGAGACGAAAGAAGGCAAGCGGGTTGTTGTTTCCCGTCCGGCTGATGGGGTTTGAGAGGCTGCGGGATTGGGAGTGCTTCGACGCGGATACGGGGAAAGACTCGGCGCGCGAGATACGGGAGTACTTCATTCCGGACTTCAGCAATTGGAAGGAACATGATTCGTATCAGGCTGGGCTGGTGAGGTTGATCAGCGATTTGAAGAACAGTGGATAGTGGTTAGTGGATAGAAAAGTCAAAAGACCCACCCTTCGACTGCTCTCAGGGCAGGCTCCGGCCAAAGTCAGGCCGGATGGGGCACCCGACGGAATTTACAACATTCGCTGTTGTGGGTGCAGTGATCCCAGGTTAGCGCGCAAAGAACGCGCGCGAACCTGGGGCACCGTGCCACTCGCGGATCAGTGCTGCACGGTGATGGTCTGGTGGCCGAGGATGGCGCGGGCTTTGGCGTCCATCTGTTTGGCTTCGTCGGGACGGTGGAGAGCGGTCAGCACGGTGGCGTAGCTCATCATGGTTTCGGCGGTGGCGGGGTCGTGGTCACCGTAGGCCTTGATGCGGATGGCGAGGGCTCGCTGGAAGGCCTTGTCGGCTTCGTCATAGCGCTTCTGGAACGAATACAGAAGACCGAGATTGTTCAGGTCGGTGCCCACCTCGGGACTTTCAGGGCCGTAATTCTTCTCGTCAAGAGCGATGGCGCGGAGGAAGAGTGGCTCGGCCTTCGGATACTGCCTGCTGAATTCGTAGATGGCCCCGAGGTTGTTGAGGTCAGCGGCGATGTCGGGCGCGTCGGGGCCAATCACCTTTTCCCAGGTGGCGATGGCCTGCTGATAGTAGGCGACGGCTTGGTCGTCTTTGTGCTGCGCGTAGCGGAGCGCGGCGAGGTCCTCGTAGCTGACAGCGACGTCGCGGTGATCGTTGCCGAAGGTGGCCTGGCGAATGGCGAGAACGCGCAGCAGAAGCGGCTCGGCGCTGGCGTAGTCTTTGCGTGCCTCGTAACTCAAGGCGAGACTCTCGAGGGCATTGGCGTAGTCGGGATGATCGCCGCCGACGGTTTTGCCGTAGATGCTGACGGCGGAGCGGAAGGCGGCTTCGGCCTGCTGGGGGCGGTCGGTCCTTTGATAGAGGTTGCCGAGCGCCTGCTGGGTTTCGGCGATCTCGGAGCTGTCGGGCGGGAGGACCTTCTGGCGGAGGGCGAGGGCCTCGACGAGCAAGGGTTCCGCTGTGTCGTAGGCGCCGGTCAAGGTGTAAAGCTCGCCGAGATCGTTCTTGGATTGGGCGAGGTCGGCGTCCACCGGCGGGGTGGCTTTCTGCCGGATGGCCAGCGCCTGCAAAAGCAGCGGTTCAGCATGGGCGTAGTCGTTGAGGTTCTTGTAGAGCTCGGCCTCGCCTTCGAGAACGTCGGCGATGGGCGCGGCGTCGGGCTTGTAGTGCTCCTGATAAATCTTCAAGGCGCGTTCGTAGAGGGGGAAGGCCAGCGAATACTTGCCCTCGGCGCGATAGACCTGCGCCAGGTCGAAGAGCGTGGAGGGAAGGCGGTCGTCGGTGGGGAGAGTGCGGGCAATGTTCTCGGCGAGGGCGAGATTGGTTGTCAGGAGTTTCTCGGCTTCGGCGAAATTGGCTTGCGTGGCGGCCTTGTTGGCGGCGGCTTCGGTGGTCTTCCAGGAGGAGGGTTTGGTCGCAACCTGAAATGCCGGCAGAGCGGTGGTGAGGAGCAGACAACAGCAGGCAAGCGCGGCGGTCGTGGTGACGGTTCGCATGATTATTGCAGTTCGAGGGAGATCACGGTGCCGTCGGTGGCGGAGGTTGGACTGAAGTTGAGAGCGACCTTGATGTGGCTCCAGTCACAGGAGAACTTGTCGGCCCCGATGAGAACGAGTTTAGCGGTGTTGGCGACCTTTAGCTTCCAAGTCTTGCCGGCAGATGCGACGGTGAGCAGGGCGGCGGGAGTGGCGGAGCAATCGGCCTGTATGAGGACGCCTTTCATGTAACTCACGGGCGGTGGTTTGCTGGGCGCGACGGACACGGCCCGCTCATCGGGAGGAATTGCGGTGGATGGTGGGTGGGATATGGTGCGATGTTCCGTGGTAGCAGCGGTTATGGTTTGGTTCTCGTAATCGTTGACCTGCTGCAAGAGTTGAGCGGCCTGGGCGGCGATGTCGGGATTTGAGCTGTGGGAGACGAAGGAGAGCGCAGTCTTGGCTTCGGCGATCTTGCGCTGGTTGAGCAGGGCGAAGGCGTAGTTGAGACGAAACGTTTCGTTGCGAGGAGAGAGTGCCATGGCGCGCACCAGGTCGGTCTCAGCCTGAGCGTAGGAGCCTCCGTTCATCAGGGCAACGCCCAACATGCCAAAGGCGTCGGCGTAGTTCGGGTCGAGCTCGATGGCGCGCTGCAGGTTCTTCATGACTTCGGGGGAGCCGATGGAGGCGGGGTTCTGCTCGTTGAGCAACTCGGCGGTAAAGAAGTAAACGCGCGGGTCCTGGGAGCCGAGTCGGGCGGCAGCCTGAAGGTGCTCCGTGGCTTTGGAGAGATTGTGCTCGCGGAGATAGGCGTATCCGAGGGCACGCTGGGCCTCGGTTTGGTTGGGGTCTTCGGTGACGATGGCCTCGAGTTCCTGAACGGCCTGCGTGGTGTAGTCCGGCTCGTGCAGGTGGAGGTCGGCAAGCTGGATGCGGACTTCCATAGGTTCAAGCGGACGAACGGTTGCCTGAGCGGAGTTGGCAACCTGCTGCTTCAAGTTGTAATGAAAGACTTGGATCTTGTTGCCCTTCATGTAGGCAAGCAGGGCGTTGTTGAGCTGATCGACCGACATGCCGAATGCCGTCTGTACAGCCTCGGGAATGGGTACGCGTTGGTTATTGGTGAGGGTAAAGTAGAGCGTCGCTTTTTTGGTCTGCTCGGTGTCAATGAGGTAGTGGACGAATAACCAGGACTCGACATAGAACATGTCGCGGGCCTCGCCCTTCTGGTTGTAGGTCTCGGAATAGTGCTCGACCTCAAGCAGTTGAAGCATGTTCAGTTTCTTGCCCTGAAACAGGACCATAGCGGAGGGAATTACAGCGCCGATCTGCAAATCGCTGCCGTTGATCTTCATGGAAGAGAAGAATTCGGCGAAGCCCTCGTCGAACCAGGGAGCGGTGGGCGCGTAGTTAGCGTTGAGCAGCACGTGAGCGTACTCGTGCATCACGGTCTCCCAACTGTAAGGGAGGCTCATGTCAATGGCGACGAAGTCTTCGTCTTGCGCCGGGATACAGAAGCCGGCCAATTCGATGATCTTGCCGCGGAACAAAGGGCTGTAGCGGCGAAACTCTTTGGTATTACGGAAGGCGATGATCCGCAGCGGCACGGTTTCGTTGATGGTCTTGCGGCCAAAGACCAGGCCGAAGGCGGAGCGCATCTGTTCGAAGCGTGTGGCAGCCTCGCGGCCGTTTTTTTCGCCGGCGTCGGTGATCACGCGGAAGTGTTCGGTCTTGACTTCGATCCAAGGCGCGTCGCCGGCCACGGCGGCTGGTGCGGCGAGCAAGAGCGGGAGAAGCAGGCAGAAGCCGAGGCGGAGACCCAGATTATATGGCGAGAGGCGTTTCGCGGAAGTTGGGCCCGGCCACTGCAAGAGAAACCGACGGGGTGTGCGTCGAGCGGGGGCATCGGCTTACGGGAACATTATGCCAGAGGCCAGTGCACCAGGAGTCCGCGGTCAGTCCTGTTTGGATGACTTGGGCGAGGGAGGGGCGGCCAAAGTGTGGCCCTCTCGCGAACACTCGTAGTGTCGCTGAAGCAACCCAGGTCGCGCAGGATTGGCGAACGCTGGAATCAGTGGATAGCGGCCAGTGGTGAGTTGTCAGTGAACGGCAAAAGCCCCACCCGGCCAAAATCAGGCCGCGGGGCACCCGCTTTCATGGTTTGTTGGACCGAAAGCAAGAGCGTGGCGCCCGGCACGCTTTATTTTTTTCAATAGCGCTTTTTGTTCCGACGCCCGCACATTTGCCTGCCGCCGCCGAATGTGTCAGCCTAATCCCCTGTCATGGCCAGCTCGCACAAATCCACCGCCACGAAGCAGCACAAATTCAAAGTCCAACTCTTCGGCCAGGAAGGCTCTTCCGTCGCCGCGCTCAAGCCGCCCTTCGACGTGGTCGAGGTTTTCCAGCGCAAAGGCCGGGTGCCGGTGAAGGGCACCATCAATGGCTTCCCCTTCCGCAGTTCGCTGATGAACATGGGCGACGGCCACATGATGGTGGTCAACGCCGAACTTCGTGCGGGCGCCAACTGCAAGGCTGGCGACACCGTCTCCGTTGTCATGGAACTCGACACCGAACAGCGCAAGATAGAACTACCCGCCTACTTGAATAAAATCATCGCCGCCGACCCCACCACGAAGGCGGCTTGGGACAAGCTCTCGTTCACCCACCAGAAAGAGCACGTCCGCGCCATCGAAGACGCCAAGCGCGAAGAGACCCGCGACAAGCGCATCGCCGCCATGCTCGAAATGCTGCGAACCAAGCACCGTAAGAAGTGACGCGTAAGTCACCAGCAATACCGAGCGTCCGCAAGCGCTCTATGGTTCCGGCCGGAGCGTGCCGTTCCCTCTCGCCGCATCCACCACAGCATGAATTTCTCGCGTGACCAGCATCGGGTCCTCCAGGTGAATGTTGTGCCCGCTGTGTTCGGCGATGACCTGGCGGCTGTTGTGCGACAACTTCACTAACTCCGCCTGCTCTTGTTCCCGCTCGGCTTCCAGTTGGGCACCCGAAATTTCCGGTGTATCAGGATAGCCGCCGCTGCCGCGCGAGATGACCACCAACGGAATGATCCCCAGCGGCGCCGTCGCGATTTTATGCGACGAATACCACAGCGCAATCTCCTCTTGCGACGAATCGAGTTCGCTACCGACGGTAACTGGCAGGAAGGGCTGGACGATGGCCCACAAATACAGCTTCTGATCGGCGAATGGCAGCTTGTCGAGCGGAGGGTCGACTGCATTGGGCCCGGCTTGCGGCGGTTGCTTGGCCAGCTCCGCGTACTGCTTGGCTTCGCTCTCGCTCAATTGCAGCCGCGGAGGTGGCAGAACGGCACCCTTCGCCATGTCGCGAATGCGAACCACCTTTCCCTGGATGTTCACCCTCTGGTTCTCGTGGGCGGAATCCACTAACACGACGCCGGCGATCTCGTTCTTGTATGCCTCGGCAAAGGCGCGGACGACAAAGCCTCCGTATGACTGGCCGACGAGAACATACGGTCCTTCCACTCCGGCTTTCCGCAACGCGGTATGCAACTCAAGGTTGAGTTGCGCGAAGCTACGCGGTTGAGGGCCGGGCTCGCTCCAGGCATAACCAGCGCGGTCGTAGCTGCAGGCGCGGGTAAACTTCGAAACCTCGGGCTGAACCAGGTCCCACACGAACGAGAAGTCCCCGGAGCCATTTTCGAAAACTACGGTCGGCGACCCCTTGCCGGTGCAGTGCAGGTTCAGCCTGTAGCCGCCAACATCTACCGACTGGCCCGGAGCAGGCGGCGCTCCACAATCGCCGCCGACCGGAAGTAGCAAAGCCATCACCACCGCAGCGCACAACGCGTGAACTATAGCGCCCATAGGTGACGGTACGCATTTGTCCGCCCGGCAGTTCGAGGTTTTGGGTTAGTTTCTCAGCGAACTGGGACGAGGCGACTTGCGCTGTCTGCAGGCTACTGTGTGTACTCCCGAATCATTTCCGCCACCTCCGGGTACTGCGCGATCAACTCGTCCCGCACCCCGGTCTCATAGTCCGCGTAGTCGAACCCCGGCGACATCGTCGTCCCCAGCAGCGCCCACTTGCCACCGGGCGCAAGCCTGCATCCCTGCCACACATTGCCGCGCACCAAAACCTGCAGCTGCTGTCCAGCGGCGATATCTTGCCCCAGGGTCACAGTCTGCGCCTTGCCGTCAGGATGCAGTTGGAGCATGACCACGGGATCGCCCAAGTAGAAGTGAAAGACCTCGCTCCCCGGCAGCCGATGCAGCGTCGAGAACGACTCCGGCGTGACCATGTAGTAGATGGCGGTTCCAATCGACCGTTTTCCGCTTCCTCCCGGCAGGAATTCGGCCGGAACCTGCCAGCGCGAGCGGTAGGTTTCGCGAAAGAAGCCGCCTTCCAGCTCCAGCGGCGTCAGTTGCAGCAATCGAATTACGTCATTGGCAGTCATAACGTGCCCACGATATCACCATTCTCGGTACCGGATTCAGGTGACCCATAGACACGAAATTACGACGCCTCGACACCTTGGTGCTAAGCCGAAGATTTCCGGAAAAACTAATGCATTACTACTAACCATCCTGCAACTTTCGCGTCATATGTGCAGCAGGAGGCAGTATGGAGCGACGTTATCTGGCAGCGACCCTGGCACTGGCGGCAACCTTCGCCATCTTCTCCGGCGAGTTCTGCACGCGGTACCTCTCGAAGGTCCCGCATTCCACCGCCCAACTCAAGGCCGAAATCGCCTGCGCCAAGCAGTATGTTGCCAAGCAACTCTTGGCGAAACTCGAGTCCTATACCGGGCAGCGCGCAGCCGAGCAGCAGCCGATGCTGGCCGAGCTGAATGTCCCTGAAGTCCCGGAGGCGCTGGCGGAGCCCGTGGCCGTCGTGCCCCCGGTGGCGCCGACATGCCCGGCCAAACCTCTCGTCCGCAAGGCGCCGCAGCACGTCATCCAGATGCGTGTGATAGCGGACGACAGCGGGCACACCCTGATCGACCGCTCTATCGTGCGCGCCGAGTTATTGAGCCAGCGTGGCCAGGCGTGGCAGCTTCTAGCCAACCAGCGGATGATCGAGAGGAATGTGAAGGCACTCGCGCACGCGCAGAAGATCTCGGCCCGCGCCATGGAAGAGGCGCAGCGTCAGATCGAGAAATCACACCTCAACATCGTGATTCCTCCAACGACTAGCAAGGCGATACACATCAACTTCGTGGCGCCTTCGGCAGTGGCTCCTGCCGAGCCGTCCACGCCCGCAGTTTACTAGACCAGGCCCGGCGAAACAGCAACGGCCCCTCCGCGCCGCCAGTTCCTCTTTCCACCCACCACAACGGTTGGGTAGGGGACTGGCGGCGGTTTTCTGGTTGCAGGGGTGCACACCCCTCCCGCTCCGAATTTGGCTTCCGCACGATTGAGTCATAACACGCGCGATTGTCGCCGCCGTGCTCGCGGGTCGCCGCACGCGAGGAACTTCTTCCCCGCTGCTGCCGTATCTAGTTGCGCGCCCCAGCGCTGGTCTTACTGCAGGGTTCGCCAACGAGGTGGTTCTCGCATGCATCTATCGCGGTTTGTGCTGACCGTGAGTTTTGCCTCATGTTTGATGGCAGCGGTTGCCATGGGGCAGGCGCAATCCACGGTCGCGCCGGACGCCCTCTTCCAAAAGGTGCAGGCCCTCGACACCCAACTGTTCGATGCCGTCAACCATTGCGACCTTGCCACCCTGTCGTCGATGGTTGCGCCAGACCTCGAGTTCTATCACGACAAAACTGGACTGGCGGTAGGCCGTCAGGTGTTTCTCGATTCCGTTCAGAACAATCTTTGCGGCAAGGTTACGCGAGTTCTGGTCCCCGGTACGCTCGAGGTCTATCCGCTGGCCGGCTACGGCGCGGTCGAAATCGGCGTGCATCGCTTCCATCATCCCGGAGACCCCAACAATGTGGGGGAAGCGAAGTTCGTGCACATCTGGAAAAACACCGGTGGCAAGTGGACGTTGACCCGCGTCATCAGCTACGACCACGGCGCAGTTACGAATAAGTGAGTCCTAGCCAGACTTCGCGAAATCCTTTTCGAACCGATCTCGAAGTCGTTTGTCGCTCCGCGCAGTCAAGGCTTCACGAGCCGCGTTGGCCACTCGTTCGTTGTGCCGGTAGATGGAGAGCGCTTCAATCGCATCCCCTGCTGTTTGCAGACTCGCGCTCTCGACCAACGAGATAAGGAACGTAACGGCCTGGTCCAACCTGGACGAGGCCATTGCCACCAGCAACGTTTTTCTGGCTGGGCGCCCCACCGATCTCTCCCACTTTTCCTTCAGCGCGTCATACGCCGCGTTGAGCCGCGACTCCCCCAGCGCGAGCATAGCGGCCTCGGCCACCGCATCATCATCCGAATCGAGATAGTGCGCGACGAAGGTCACCGACTTCTCGGGCGCTGACCCAAGCAATCCAGCAAAACAATCTGCGATAACGGCTGTTTCGGAGTCTCCCGTGAGCGTCTTTAACCGCAACAGGAGTGCGCCAGCTTCGCCGCCATATGCGGCCAAAGCGCGGACGGCGCCCATGCGGGCAGCTGGTTCCCGATCCACGAGTAACGGTACAACCTCGGCCAAGGCGTCCGGATAGCGGGTACGCAGCAGCCCCTGAGCGCCTACCGCCCTCAGCTTCGAGGCCTCATCGACCGGAGGGCCGAACGAGGCCTCCAACTGTACATGCTTGAGCCCTGTTAAAAACGGCGCTGGCTCGTCGTAATCCATCTCAAAGAGGCCGGTCAGCAGCTCGGTGACCGCCGCGCAGCGCTTGTCGAGCCGTGGAGCATCTTTCATGAGCTTGTCGAACGCAGCCACCATCTCAGGCACCAAGGCCGCGATCCTCAGCCCGCAGGCAACCTTTGCCGCCTTCGCCACCACCAGGTTCGACCGGTTTCGCAGAAATTCGCGAATCTCGTCGACGACCACCTCCGATGGCTCGGCGGTTCGCAATTCGCCGAGACGGTCCAGAGCGTTTTCAATTGGGTCCGTCTTCGACATGGTCAGAATTCTATAATCGGCGGCGTACTGGCATTCCCAAAAGAGACTAGCGCGGCAAGGCTCCAGTGCCCGAAAACCGCCTCCAAGTGACGCAAAATAAGGTAGGAAATCCGAGCTCCCATGGCCCCGGAAACCGCTGCTGACGTGGAGCCTCAATTCCCCCTAACCCAAAGATACTATTTGACTTATCAGGCAGTCTCTGGTATCATTAAAACATAGAAAGAACAAGCAAGAGGTCTGAAGATGGCGTCGAGCCCCTGCCGATGCCATCAGGGAGAAGTGTTGTCGTTACGGACCCTATTTAGTCAGGGAGATATGAGATATCGCTTTGAAAATCACACGCAATGTACAGGTTCAGTTGAAAGAAGGAAAAGGCAAGGAATTCATCCAGGTGTTTGAGTCGCAGATCCTGCCAGTTCTTCGCCAGCAGGTCGGTTTCCAGGATGAATTGGCCCTTCTGGACAACAATCGGGCCCTGATGATCAGCTTCTGGGATGACCGCAAGCACGCCGACACGTATCACACCACGGTTTACCCCAAGCTGGTCGAGAAGCTGAATCCCATGATTCAGGGCGCTCCGAAGGTCGAGAACTACGAAGTGGCCACGACCACCCTGGCAGTGGCGGTCTAGTTTTTCCCTCCGGTAGTAGACGTGTAACAAGTGGCCCCTCCTGGGGCCATTTTCTTGTCTGTGAGAATGCGTTCCTACGACGCTGGCGTTTGCCGCCCTCCCACGCCGCTGATAGACTTGTCCGTTTGCTCAGGCATCCGGCCTGCCATCCGTACCTCTTATGCCGAATTCATTTCCAGACATCGCCATCGTGAACGGGGCGCGCACGCCCATGGGCCGTTACTGCGGCAAGTTGCGCGACTTTACCGCCCAGGAACTCGCTGCCATCGCCTCCGTCGAGGCCATCAAGCGCTCGGGAGTCGAGCCCGCGGAAATCGACCACTGCGTCATGGGCAATGCCCAGCAGACTTCGTCCGATGCCATCTACGGCGCGCGACATGTCGCGCTGAAGGCGGACGTACCCATCGAGACACCGGCCATCACCGTGAACCGTCTCTGCGGCTCCGGAATGCAGTCAGTGGTGACCGCAGCGCAGATGATCCAGCTCGGCGAGGCAAAATGCGTGCTGGCGGGCGGAATGGAATCCATGTCGCAAGCGCCGCATGTCATCCGCGGCATGCGCTGGGGTGTTGGCTTCGGCGAAGGCAAGCTGGAAGACTCGCTCTACACCGCGCTCACCGACAGCTACTGCAACCTGCCCATGGCCGTCACCGCCGAAACCTACGCCGGCCAGCAGCGGGTTACCCGCGAGACGCAGGACGAGTGGGCGCTCGTCTCCCAGCAACGCGCCGACGCCGCCTACGAAGCAGGACGCATCCAGGAAGAGCTGACGCCAGTCCCATTGCGCAACAAGCGCGGCGAGCCCACCGGCGAGATGTTCACCGAAGACGACCATCGCCGTCCCGAGACCACGCTGGAGAGCCTCGAAAAGTTGAAGCCCTCCTTCGGCAAGAACGGTTCGGTGACCGCGGGCAATGCCAGCGGCATCGTGGACGGTGGCGCCGCAGTCATCGTTATGCCTTTGCAGGACGCCCAGCAACGCGGACTCAATCCGCTGGCGCGCATCGTGAGCTGGGGAATAGCGGGCGTCGATCCTGCTTTGATGGGTTCCGGCCCGGTTCCGGCGACGCGCATTGCGCTGAAGAAGGCGGGTCTGACGTTGTCGGATATCGACCTGATCGAACTCAACGAAGCCTTCGCCGCCCAGTGCTTGTCGGTGATGAAGGAACTCGACCTCGACCCGGCGAAAACGAACGTCAATGGCGGAGCGATCGCTCTCGGGCATCCACTGGGAGCGACCGGCACGCGCCTGCTCATCACGCTGGCCTACGAGTTGCGCCGCCGCAAAGCCCGCTACGGACTCTCGACTGCGTGCATCGGTGGCGGGCAGGGCATTGCGGTGATTATTGAGAATCTGCAGCGATAGGAGTCGCCTATGACGAACGACGAAACTCTCCTTCACGAACTCGTTGCCAAGCTCGAAGCCGCCTGGAACGCCAGCGACAGCATCGCTTGGGCTTCGCACTTCGCCGAAGACGCTGACTTTATTCACATCCTGGGCGCGCACTTTCAAGGGCGCGAGCCCATTGAGCGCGGGCACCGCACCATCTTCGACACAATCTACAAGGGCAGTCGCAACCAACTCAATGTGGAGAAAGTTCGTTTCGTGCGGCCGGATGTGGCCCTCGTGTTCATCCGTACCAACCTGAAGTGGTATCTCGATGGGGCGGAGCAGGAGGTCCAGGCGCGTCCCACGCTGGTGGCAGAGAAGAAGGACAATGGCCGATGGGAGATCGTCGCCTTCCAGAACACATTGATTACGCCTGGAGGTCCGACGCCAGAAGTGGTGAAAAAGCTGACGGAAGTGCATCCCCACAAGGGCGACACGGAACTGAAGTAGTAGAGCGAGAGGGTATTCATGGATATCAAGAAGGTTGGCGTACTCGGTTGTGGTCTGATGGGCTCCGGCATCGCGCAGGTCGCGGCTGCCGCGGGCTGCGACGTCATCGTGCTCGAGCAGGAGCAGAAATTCCTCGACAAGGGCTTTGCCGGAATCGAGAAATCGCTGTCGCGTCTGGTCGAGCGCGGTGTCGAAAAGGGCGGCATCACTTCCGAGCAAAAGACGGCCACGCAGGATCGGCTCAAAGGCACTACCAGTATGGATGATCTCGCTGAGTCTGACATTGTGGTAGAGGCCATCATCGAGAACGTTCCCGAGAAGCGCAAGATGTACGCGCAGCTCGACGGCATCGTCAAAAAAGACGCCATCTTCGCCACCAACACCTCGTCCATCTGCGTGGCCGAGCTCATGACCGCTACCAAGCGCCCCGAGCGCTTTGTCGGGCTGCACTTCTTCAATCCCGTGCCCATGATGAAGCTGGTCGAGGTCGCACGCACTATCGCCACCAGCGACCGGCGTCTTCGAGACCGCCGTCGAGTTCGGCACTAAGCTCGGCAAGGTCCCGGTGCGCACCGTTGACAAGCCCGGATTCATCGTCAACCGCCTGCTGGTGCCCTACCTGCTCGACGCCATCCGCGCCTATGAAGAGGGCGTGGGCTCCATCGCCGACATCGACGAGTCCATGAAGCTGGGCTGTGGCTACCCTATGGGGCCGTTCACGCTGCTCGACTTCGTCGGCCTCGACACGACCTACTACATCACGCACGTCATGTACGACGAGTTCAAGGAGCGCCGTTTCGCCGCGCCTCCGCTGCTGAAGCGCTGGTGCTGGCCGGCTGGTACGGCCGCAAATCCGGCAAAGGCTTTTACGATTACACCGACCCGAAAAATCCCGTACCGGGAAAGTTCGCTTAGAGACCGCTTGAATACCATGGCCGCTAGCGCGATTGTTGTCCTAGCGTTGTTATATGCGGTAACATGCCTCTCGCCCTGGGCGAAATAGTATTCCTGTCAGCCAAACGTTCTTACGTTAAAGGACTTTCAATATGAAGTTCTGGTGTGGTCTCCTGATCAAAACAGGCGGCTTCAGCTTGCGCAAAAATTTCAAGCTACGGGTTGAATCAGGTGGCATAACCATCGGGGAATTCGGGCTGGTGGATGCCCCGGCTGAACATTCATCAAGTGGGCACCAGATTCGAATCCTTCTATGTGATGTGGAGCGATGGCGGACCATCGGTGCCTACCACGTCCGTCGCCTTTCTGGTGGTCGGATCACCACGTTATGAGACTCGCCTGCACCGAAGTCGTCGCTGAGAATTTGCGAATCGTCACTCTTGTAAGGCACGCGACAACAATCTCTATGCGATCCGTTGGGAGGATCTAGCTCCGATCAGCTTCTCTTGAGCCGGAGGTTTACCGACCGAGCGACTGCGGCAATGATTAGGGTTCGCCTCCAGGTTTCCTGGTCGACGCCGCAAGCGGCGAAATAAATAAAGGTATCACAGCTAAGCGGTGTGAAGGGACTGGAAAAAGTTGTCCGTCGATTGCTTCCGATGCCTTTACACCCAGGCAGCGGTAAATAGCGCACTGAAAAGAGCAGCGTTCCTAACGTAGCGAACTCCGCGCGCCCGAAGTGTTTCGTATCAGGGTATGGCTTTAGCCGTGCCGTACTGTGTAGAATAAGATCGGGCTTTAGCCCCTGCAAATGGGTATACCATCTCGTAATTCAAATCCGCAGAGCATTGTCCGCACCTCGCGTACATTCATCAGTCTGGCGTTGCTCACTTGTTGCCTGAGCATCTCAGCCCCGTCGCAACTCGTGTCCTGCCAGCCACAACAGTTTCTGCGAAACGACTACCAACGTCAGGTTTCTGTCTGGTCTCCCGACCAAAGCAGGCGTGTTCAGTTGCGCAAAAATTTTAAGCTGCGGGTTGAATCCGGGGGCATCGGAATTGGGGAATTCGGGCTTGTGAATGACCCGGTCAACACCGCGATCAAGTGGTCGTCGGATTCGCGGTCCTTTTATGTCGAGATGAGCGCCGACACCATCGGCGTACAACTCGTTGCCTACACGGTAGTCGGCCACACTTTGCTGAAACTCAAGGGACCTGAAGTCGTGGCTAGAGAGTTTGCGGAAAAACATTCCTGCAAGTCGCACGAAAACAATCTCCATGTCGTACGTTGGGAGGACAGCTCCGATCGCTTGCTTTTGATGCCTGAAGTCAACAACGCGAGCGATTGCGGCGATGAAAAGGGTTACCGCGAAGGTTTCCTCGTGGAAGCCGAGAGCGGCAAAATACTGAAACAATATCCGCAAGAAGTGATCGAAGCGGAGTGGAAGAAGTGCTGGCCCGATGGGCCGAGCCAGTAAGTAACACAACAGTTCCGAGCCGTACGATCTAAAGTCTGATGTTTCGTATCAGGGCATGGCTTCGCAGCTTGCGGAAAGACGTGTTTTGGCGAAAGGTTCGTATCAGGGCACGGCTTCAGCCGTGCCGCAAGGTGCAGAATAAGAACGGGCTTTAGCCCCTGCAAATGGCTACACCAACGCGCCACTCGAACTCGAAGCAGATTGCCCGCACCTCGCGAACCTTCTTCGTCACAACGAAGCCGAGCATGGGGCGCGCCATTCTGCAATCCGATCGCAATGCAACGCTATTCGTCGACGTGCTTCGTTCATATATCGCCGCAAAGAAATTCAAAGTGCACGACTTTGTCGTCATGCCCGACCACGTCCATCTGCTGATGACAGTGAACGGCGATATGTCCATCGAAAAGGCCGTCCAGTTCATCAAGGGCGGATTCTCGTATCGCTTGAAGAAGGAAATTGGATACACGGGCGAAGTCCGGCAAAAGGGTTTTTCGGAAGTGAGGGTCAACGACAAAGAGAGTTTCGCGAAGCATCGGGAATACATTGCTGAGAATCCGGTGAAGCGAGGTTTGGTAAGTTCTGTCGAGGATTATCCTTACTGCTTTGCATACTTAGCAAAACGAAAGGCAGCAGGGGCTAAAGCCCACGTTAAGAACCAAGACTCCGGCACGGCTGAAGCCGTGCCCTGATACGAGGCATCGTTTGGACACGCTTTATTTGCCAACCTCTAACCGCTAATTGCCGAGGACTTATGACCGACTTCCAGAACCTCCACTACTCCACCAAAAGCCACATCGCCTACATCACCATCGACCGCCCCAAGGTGCTCAACGCCCTGAGCATGGCCACCATGGACGAGATCCGCCAGGCCTTCGCCGCCGCCAAAGACGACCCCGAAGTCCGCGTGGTCATCATCACCGGCGCAGGCGAGAAGGCTTTCATTGCCGGCGCCGACATCAATGAACTCGCGAAACATTCTCCGGTTTCCGCCAAGGAGTACACCCACCGCGGCCAGGCCATCATCGACTCCATCGAGAACCTGGGCAAGCCGGTCATCGCCTGCATCAACGGCTTCGCGCTCGGCGGAGGCTGCGAACTCGCGCTCGCCTGCACCATGCGCCTCGCCAGCGACAACGCCAAGCTCGGCCAGCCCGAGGTCAAGCTCGGACTCATCCCCGGCTACGGCGGCACGCAGCGCCTGTCGCGGCTGGTGGGCAAGGGCATAGCGCAACAGCTGGTCCTCACCGGCGAGATGATCACCGCCGCCGAGGCCCTGCGCATCGGCCTGGTGAACGAAGTGGTGCCCGCGGCCGAACTCATCCCGCGCGCTGAAGCCATCGCCGCCAAGATCATCGCCAACGCTCCGCTGGCCGTGCAGTACGCCATGGAAGCGGTGAACCACGGCCTCGACATGACCCTTGCCGAAGGCCTCTACCTCGAAGCCACTCTCTTCGCCGTCTGCTGCTCGACCGAGGACAAGAACGAAGGCACGAAGGCGTTTCTGGAGAAGCGGGCCGCGCAGTTTAAGGGGAAGTAGTGGCAAGTGGCTGCAAAATGACGGGCTACCACGCGGCAGTGTAATGGATGTCATCGGACCGCACAGGTCACAAGGTCACCCCGACATAACCATGAAAAAGCCGGAGCGAATCGCCCCGGCTTTTCGTGCGAACAGACAAGCAAGCAGTGCCTAGAAATTCAGTTTACGGCGTAGCACGCCCGCAAGTCCCAGAACGCCCGAGCCCATCAGCAGGAGGCTGGAAGGCTCTGGAACACTGGTCAACTGGAACGCGTGCTCCTGCCCATTGTTGTTCCAGCCGTCGCCGGCGGGCGGCAGAATGTCCTCGTTGCCGGTGATCGTCGCATTGAAGTCGGTGGTTTCCCAATAGACCTCGACGCGTGCATCGTTGCTGATCGGTCCATTGTGCAAGCCAAGCCAGTAGGTAACGCCGGCTTGGGCTGTGAACGGCAGGATATCGAACGAGTAGTAATACTCGTCGTAGTACCCCAGCGCGACCCGCCCGGTTGACGTGCGGGTCAGGTTGGCTCCGGCGAGGAAGCCCTCAACCATCGGGTTGCCCAGGTTCGGCTGGCCGCCGTTGTCGAGATAGATCCCATACCAGATGGATCCGGCGAAGCCACTCGTCCCGGGATCTTCAATCGTCCAGAAGTGAACGTCGGTGATGGTAGTGGTTCTCCCCAGCATGAAGTCTTCAGCCTGAATCCAGTTGGTCATTTCGTTGCCATTCTGGAGATTTGGGGCGCCATTGTCGTAGACGATGGTCCCGGCAAAGCTGAACGGCGCCAGGCAAAGGAGTACAGCGAGAAGTAGAGCAAAACGTTTCATGAAAGTTCTCCTTTTTATGCGAATAAAAGATCGAGCCGTGTTTCCGCGTGCGGGCAAAGCACCGGTTGCATAAGCGATGTTCGTTCGGTCGACGGCAGGGGAGGAGGATGAACGGTCACGAACCCGTAAACATCGGTACGCCGATCAATTGCAGTATTCGCCCTGCCGGGACGGGCCGCAAGGGAAAGCGATAGTCTTTGTATAGATCTTCCCGCATTGGGAACAAGCGCGTTGGAGTGCGTAGCCTTCGATTCCTTATCCATCGAACATTCTCCACGGTCACCCATCACGCAATAACGCGGGTGGCTCGCATTTGCCTGCAGTTGGCGGGGTGGGGTTTTTCGTTTCTCCGACGTGGCGACCCTCCGTGTTCGTTCGCACGTCGTAAAATGGTGGTAAGGAACTCACATGACCGGCGTCCAGTTCATCACCGACGCCAAGGGCCGCAAGACAGCGGCGATCATCGACCTTAAGAAGCACAAGGCGCTTTGGGAGGACATTCAGGATGTGCTGGTGTCCCGCTCGCGGCGGCATGAAAAACGCGTCCCGCTGGAAAAGGTGAAAGCTGACCTGATCGCCAGCGGCAAGCTCCGTGCCTAGATATCGTGTCGTACTCACCTCGAGCACGGAGCGAGAGTAGGCTCCCCGTGCCCGCCAAATCCGCAGGTGCTTTTGTTAGCCTCCAAATTGCCCTATAGCTGGCTTGTCACACGCAGCTGTGTCCTGCGTCCTATCCCACCGATTTCCAGTTCGATAAAACATGCTTCGTGAGGCAAAGGGATTGGTGTCTCCAAGCCTCCGCGCCCGCCGTGGCGGGCCACTGTGATCGCTCTTTGACAACATCGACTCTTGGATATTGGACCGAAGGGCGCTATATGAAGATAGTGTAGTAGAGCTATAAATCACAATTGGCATTTGACGGATACTTGCTAGGTCGCTGTTTCTAAGATGCTTGTATGCGTGATGCCGTGTTATAGTTACGTATAGCTCAAATTTCAAGGAGTTTTACACCGATGACCAGCCGCGCTGATTGGGACGATGGAACGCCGATTTACCGCCAACTCCGCGATATCGTGGTGACGATGATCCTGGACGGAGAGCTGTCGGAAGGCAATGCCTTGCCGTCCGTCCGCCATGTGGCGGCCCAGTTCGAGGTGAATCCGCTGACCGTCCTGAAGAGCTATCAGCAAATGGTGGGCGAAGGACTCATCGAATCCCGGCGAGGTCGCGGGATGTTCGTCCTCCCAGGTGCCCGCCAGCGCTTGCTGGCGTCGGAGCGGGATCGGTTTCTCAACGAGGAATGGCCCAGAGTGTACGACACCCTCCTCCGGCTCGGCCTGAGCGCCGAAGAACTCCTTCCAAAAAAAGGGGAATGAGCCCACCGGTTTCTAAGGGACGTGGATCCTAGGCTGAGTCTTCCGCCGTGGCGGGCGCCCAGCGGGTGACGTTGGTAGCCTCCGTCTACAATGGACTCTTATGATTCGCAATCTTATTGTTCCCCGCGTACTGGGGAAGACGCAGGAAGACCTTCAGCCCGCGCTGGAGTTGCTCCGCGCTCTGGGGGCGACGCCCGGGCGCGAATGGCACGCCGGCGGGGCCCATGGATTTCAACTGGAAGCTCCCAGCGGCGCGGTGGAGTTGATTGCCGCGGCCAGCACGCCCGCCGCCGACATCACGATTGAAGTTTCCGATGCTGATGCGGCTTGGGCGATCGCCCAGAAGCAATGCGTCAAAGTGTTGCAGTCGCTCGGCGACACTGCCTACGGCGCGCGAATCTTTGCGGTCGAAGTCAGCGGCTTGCGCCTGGCATTTATCACCTACGCACGCAACACCGCGGACGACATGGAAGGCTCTCTGAATGCGCAAGGCAAGCGCTTCGCCATTGTGGTAGCGCGGTTCAATTCGTTCATCACCGAACGGTTGCTTGATGGTGCGCTGCTGGCTCTGCGGCAGTCGGGCGCGGCGAAAGAAGACATCACGATTGTGCACGTGCCTGGATCGTTCGAGATTCCATCGGCGGCGCGACAGTTGGCCGAGAGCGGCAAGTACGACGCCATCGTGTGTATCGGATGCCTGCTGCGCGGAGGGACGTTGCACTACGAAGTGATTGCAAATGAAGTCACGCGGGGTGTCGGACAGTCGGCACAAGATACCGGTGTGCCGCATGCGTTTGGAGTGCTCACCTGCGACACGCTGGAGCAGGCGATTGACCGCGCCGGGCTCAAGGCAGGCAACAAGGGATACGAAGCGGGACTGGCGGCGGTGGAGATGGCTTCGCTGCATAACACAGTGGCAGCACAAGCAGCGGGGAAGCGATGAGCAAAGCGGGCACACGCAGGAAATCGCGCGAACTGGCGCTGCAGATGCTGTTTCAGCTCGACATGGGCAAGCAGACCGTCGAAGAGGTGCGCAAAACATTTTGGAGCGCACAGCGCGACATTGATGACAAGGTGCGCGGGTTCGCCGACGACCTGTTTCGCGTGGCCGCCGAGCGACAAACCGAGATTGATGAAATCGTGGAGCGCAACGCCGAGCACTGGCGCATGGACCGCATGGCGGCGGTTGATCGCAATGTGTTGCGCGTTGGAGTCGCCGAGTTCCTCGGATTTTCCGATACGCCGAAACCGGTCGTGATCAACGAAGCGCTGGAGATCGCCCGGCGGTTTTCGACGCCGGAATCAGTGACCTTTATTAACGGTGTGCTCGACAGCGTGGCGAAAGAGTTGGACGGAGCGAAAGCGGTGTAGCAGCTTCCTCGGGAACTAAAGTTCGCCCGCGATGACAGTAATGAAGAAAGCCCTCCGCGCGCGGAGGGCCTTTGTCATTGTGGATGCTTGCCGCCTATTTGGGCAACACGAGAACCAAGTCAGGCGTGACCACATTGCCACTGCTGTCCTTCAGTCCCGGAGCAATCTGTGCGCTATCGGTGCTGGTGGAGACGTTGATGGCGTGGACGTTGTTGTCCGTTCCGCCGACGTACACCATCGAGTCGTCGATCATGACGCCGCCGGTCGTGGGAAAGGCGCCGTTGGCCAGAGCGATGGAGAATGGCGTTAGGGAGGAGAGGTTCAGTCCGATGATGGAGTTCAGGTTGGAAAGTACGAAGACCCGCGTACTGTCGGTCGAAACGAACATCTGGTTGGCGGTGAAGTTGCCATAACCGAGGTTGTAGGAGTTCACCGTGCTCTGCGCCGTCGGCGGGCATCCCGAAGGAACGGCGCCGGTGGTCACGACGTCAATCGAGGGGGAATCGGCAACGACTGCACCATTGCCGTTGGGCAGGTGAGCCACAAGGGTTGGCGCGGTAGCGGCCAAAGTACGCCAACTGGCCTGGTTACAGGTGGCGCGGATATCGATAGCGCCCAGCGACGAGCTGGTGATGTAGGTGTAGCCGCCCTGCGCGCTCACGTCCAGCGCGCTCGGAACATACGGCAGGGTGGTTAAAGTAGAGGTCGGGTAAGTGGTGTCGTAGTAGAGCTGGTTGCCGGGAGCGAGGAAGCTGACCGACTTGTTGTCGGGTGTGAACGCGCCGGCAGTGGCGGCGAGCGACTGGGTCAGAATTACACTCGAACTGCCAGCATTGAAGACGTAAACGTAACCGTTAACGCTGTCGGAAACCAGTAGGTACTGTCCGCTCGGCGATGCTGCCACAATCTGGCCCGGAGCCGATGCGGAAACGGTAACTGAGGAGGAGGTGGTATCGACGGTCATCAGGCCTGTGGCCGAACCGAGGTAGACCTGGCTGCCGGAAGAGCTGGCGAAAATCGAGTTGGGCAGGTACGGAAGGGTGATTGCCGTTCCGGCGGTATTGTTTGAAGTGGAGATGGGCACCAGGGTCAGCGATTTGCTGCTGGCGGCATAGACCGTCGTCGTCGTGGTGCCCGAGACGTTGACGGTGACCAGGTTCTGCGAGTACTGGGGGCTGATGTTCACGTTGCAGTCGGGGGTGCTGCAGGTGACAGTGATACCGGCGGTGCCCGCCGTGTTCGCGGTGATGGTTCCCGAGTTGGTGGTGGTGCTAGTGCCGAGGCTGATCGAAGCTACGCCGGCCGGGAACGAACTCCAGGTCAACGTGGGCCGGATGGCAACGCCGGCGGAGTCAATGACGTCGGCGACTAAGTCCTGAGTGCCGGTGGGAGCCAGACTGAAAGTCGTGTTGGTACTGTTGGCATCGTGCACATTGATGGAAACCACCGGGCAGACCAGTGTAGGTTGCGGAGTGCTGTTGAGCCCCGATACGGACGCGTAAATGGAAGTAGAGCCGGGTTCGTTGGCCGTCAGAATACCCGTGGTGGCATTGTTGGTCATAACCACCAGGTCGGTGCTGTAGTAGGTGATGGGGCCTACGGTTGGGGTGATGTCGCACGGAATGGCGACCGAGCAGCCTCGAGCCGTGGTGTTGTAGGCCGTGGCGGAATAGCTCGGCGTTGTCCCTACACTGGCGCAGCCAGTGGGAGGATTTACTGCGATCTGATCCACCTGCAGATGAGCAAAGACCGGGGCGGTGGCAGTGACCGTGCCGGACGTCGCGGTGATTGTGGCCGTCGCCACACCGGTCTGGCCGGGCAGGGCCGTGCAGGTAATGTAGTTCGCGTCCCACACCCCGGCGCAAATGTACCCGGTGGGGGAGATGCTGATCTGACTAGGGTTGCTGCTGGAGTAGTTCATGTCGGCGGCAATCGTGCTACCGGCAGAGTTCTTTGGAGTGCCGGTGATTTTGACCACCTGGCCCACGTTCATGGAGACGGAGGTGGGGGACATGACGATTGCGGCAACGGGATTAGTCGAAGAGCTGGATCCGCCACATCCCACCCAGACGAGTAAAAGGAGACTAGAAAGAAAAGCAGCCGCTAACTGAGCTGCCGGGAAATGCCGCATGCACCCTCCCCGCCGGGTTGGTGCCGGCGGATGAATATAAGACCGAAGAATTAGTTTCTGTCGGAATTTTTTAGTTTAGAAGCTGCTCCCGTTTTGAGCAAGCCGCGCCGGTCCGTGGGCGGGGCAACACCGCAATGACTTAACCCGGAAGGATGCGGCGAGTTGTGATAACCACGGCGCTCGGTCGCGGGTGCGCCTCGCCAACCGATTTTGCAGCGGAAATGGTTGACGACCAGCACATCGATTGCTACACTAAAAAGGTTCTGCGAGTTACACCAAGCCTGTCCGTGTAATCCGGCTGTGCTGCAGTAATCCCAATCCTGCGTAATTGAGCTGGATTCCTCGCTGAAACGAGCCTGCGCTTCCACTGGAGCTTTCCGGTGGGTATGTGGGCCGAAGCCACGAAACGGAGTGCCCTCGTTCCAGAACTCCACGAAGTTGGAACTGGTGTGGGGAGCGATCAAGGTGCCACCGTCGTTGGCTTAACCAGAACGAACTGAATTTCCCAGCCTTGTGCGGGGAAGTATGGGCTCAGAGGCCGTCCGCGGCCGGGCGTGCCCAGATAAAACTGAATGCCATTGCGCGGCGAACAGTGCGCCCTTGTGGCTGCCGTTTGCGCGTGAGAATGCGGCGGAATGCCGCGAAGTTTTCGGCCGTGGCCACGAGTGCCGCCGGCAAGCCGGAAAGAACCGGCGAGAAGAACGAAGGAGCTGCAAAGAGTGCCTACATTTAATCAATTGGTGCGCAAGGGACGGACGGCGCCGAAGTACAAGACGGCCAGTCCTGCCCTGCAGTCCTGCCCGCAGAAGCGCGGCGTATGTACCCGCGTGTACACCCAGACGCCAAAGAAGCCGAACTCCGCGCTGCGCAAAGTGGCGCGCGTGCGTTTGACCAACGGTATTGAAGTTACGACGTACATTCCCGGCGTCGGCCACAACCTGCAGGAGCACTCGATTGTGCTGATCCGCGGTGGCCGTGTGAAGGACCTGCCGGGAGTTCGCTATCACGTGGTGCGCGGCACGCTGGATTCGGTAGGCGTGGCGGGCCGCAAGCAGAGCCGCTCGAAGTACGGCGCGAAGCGCCCGAAGGCGTAGAGAGGATCCATGCCGAGAAAAGGACATATCGCAAAGCGTGAGCCGCTGGCCGATCCGGTCTACCAGTCGACGCTCGTGAACAAGTTCGTGAACTCGATGATGTGGGACGGCAAGAAGTCGACGGCCCAGTCCATCTTCTATAACGCGATGAAGAAGCTCGAGGAAAAGGGCGGCGACGAGGCCATCAAGCTGTTCAAGAAGGCCGTGGAGAACGCCAAGCCGGTGCTGGAAGTGAAGACCCGCCGCGTGGGCGGCGCCAACTACCAGGTTCCGGTGGAGGTGAATGCCGATCGGCGTACTTCGCTGGCGATTCGTTGGATCCTGACCTACAGCCGCGGACGCGGCGAGAAGGGCATGATCGACAAGCTGGCGAATGAGTTGCTGGACGCGGCCAATGGCCGTGGCGCAACCATCAAGAAGAAGGACGATGTGCATCGCATGGCCGAAGCCAACAAGGCGTTTGCGCATTATCGCTGGTAGATGGGGTGGAGCCCGCCTAGCCGCCAAAAGACGGCGGTAGAACGGAGCACCCGGTTCACTGGTCAACGTTCATAGCGGACACAGAGCCGCATAGCTGAAAACGGAAGGTTTTTGTGCCAAGACAGGTTCCATTAGATCGTTGCAGAAATATCGGCATCATGGCCCACATCGATGCCGGTAAGACCACCACGACGGAGCGCATCCTGTTCTACACGGGACGCACGCACCGCATCGGGGAGGTCCATGACGGCACGGCGACGATGGACTGGATGGCGCAAGAGCAGGAGCGCGGCATTACGATCACTTCGGCCGCGACGACCTGTGTCTGGAAAGACATTCGCATCAACATCATTGACACCCCCGGCCACGTGGATTTCACGGCCGAGGTGGAGCGTTCGCTGCGCGTTCTCGACGGCGCCTGCGCGGTGTTTGACGCGGTGCACGGCGTGGAGCCGCAGTCGGAGACGGTGTGGCGCCAGGCCGATAAGTACGGCGTGCCGCGCATCTGCTTCATCAACAAGATTGACAAGATGGGCGCGGATTTCGAACACGCCATCGACACGATCCGCAAGCGCCTGAATGCCAAGCCGGTTGCGATCCAGATTCCGATAGGCCAGGAAGACAAGTTCCGCGGCGTGGTTGATCTGATGGCCATGAAAGCGATCATCTGGAACGACGAGAACATGGGCTCGGAATATGTGGTCGAAGAGATTCCGGAAGAGCTGAAGAAGAAGGCTGCTGCGTACCATCAGATTCTCGTCGAGACAGTGGTTGAGAACGACGACCAGGACGAGCTGATGCATAAGTACATCGAAGGCGAGGCCATCGGCGAAGCCGAGCTGAAGGCCGCCCTGCGTCGCGCCACGCTGGCCCTGAAGGTCTTCCCGGTCATTTGCGGGACCGCCTTCAAGAACAAGGGTGTGCAGCCGCTGCTGGACGCCGTCATCGATTATTTGCCTTCGCCGCTGGACGTTCCTCCCGTGGTTGGCAAGAACCCTGACAACGGGGAAGAGGTGGAGCGCGCGGCTGACGACAAGGCCCCGTTCTCGGCGCTGGCATTCAAGATCATGACCGATCCGTTTGTCGGCCAGTTGACGTTTATCCGCGTGTACTCCGGCCATCTGAAGACCGGAGACAGCGTGTATAACAGCGGGCGTCGGCGCACCGAGCGCATTGGGCGTCTGTTGAAGATGCACGCCAATAAGCGCGAAGAGATCAGCGAAATCTACGCCGGCGATATCTGCGCGTGCGTGGGAATGAAGAATGTCACTACGGGCGACACCATCTGCGACGAGAAGCACCCCGTCGTGCTGGAGTCAATCGAGTTCCCGGCGCCGGTGATCGCGGTGGCCGTCGAGCCGAAGACCAAGAGCGACCAGGAAAAGATGGGCGTGGCGCTGGGCAAGCTGGCGCAGGAAGACCCGACGTTCAAGGTTTCGACCGATCCTGATAGCGGCCAGACGATCATTGCAGGCATGGGCGAGCTTCACCTGGAAATCCTGGTAGACCGCATGATGCGCGAGTTCAACGTGCAGGCCAATGTCGGCAAGCCGCAGGTCGCGTATCGAGAGACGATTCGCAAGGCTTCACAGGCGGAAGGTAAGTACATTCGCCAGACCGGCGGCAGCGGCCAGTACGGCCACGTGCGCATCCGGTTGGAGCCGAACGAGCCGGGTAAGGGATACGAGTTCATTAACGAAGTCGTGGGCGGCGTGATTCCCAAGGAATTCATCAAGCCGGTCGACCAGGGCATCAAGGAAGCTCTGGAAGGCGGCGTGCTCGCGGGCTACGAAATGGTGGACGTGAAGGCGACGCTGTACGACGGCAGCTATCACGATGTGGATTCGAATGAAATGGCCTTCAAGATCGCCGGATCGATGGCGTTCAAGGAAGCCGCACGCAAGGCGAGTCCAGTGCTGCTGGAGCCGGTCATGTCGGTGGAAGTGGTTGTGCCCGAGGAGTACATGGGCACCATCATCGGCGACCTGAGCAGCCGTCGTGGGCGCATCGAAGGTTTGGAGCATCGCGCTGGATCGCAGGTGATCCGGGCGATGGTTCCGTTGGCCGAGATGTTCGGTTATGCGACGAACATGCGCTCGAACACGCAGGGCCGCGCGACATTCTCGATGCATTTTTCGCGGTACGAAGAGGCGCCCCGCGCCGTGGCCGAGGAAATCGTGGCCAAGGTGCAAGGGAAAAGTCCGGCCGGAGCCAAGTAAGTATTGGCCGCGGTTGAGTGGCGAGTGGGACGAACTGACATAAAGGTTTAGCAGCAGAATTAAGATACGGAGCTTCCAATGGCGAAAGAAAAATTTGACCGCAGCAAGCCGCACGTAAACGTAGGGACGATTGGGCACATCGATCACGGCAAGACGACGTTGACGGCGGCGATCACGAAGGTATTGGGCAAGCACAATCCGAACATCAAGTTCCGCTCGTTCGATTCGATCGACAACGCGCCGGAAGAACGGGAGCGCGGCATCACGATCGCGACGGCGCACGTGGAGTATGAGACTCCGAACCGGCACTACGCGCACGTGGATTGCCCGGGCCACGCTGACTACATCAAGAACATGATCACCGGCGCGGCGCAGATGGACGGCGCGATTCTTGTGGTGGCGGCGACGGACGGTCCGATGCCGCAGACCAAAGAGCACGTGCTGCTGGCGCGCCAGGTGGGTGTGCCGTATGTGGTGGTGTTCCTGAACAAGTGCGATGCGGTGGAAGATCCGGAGCTGATCGATCTGGTGGAGATGGAAGTCCGCGAGCTGCTGACGAAGTATCAGTTCCCGGGCGACGATCTGCCGGTGATTCGCGGCTCGGCGCTGGGCGCGTTGAACGGCGAAGCGCAGTGGGAAGCGAAGATTGACGAGTTGATGGAAGCGGTGGACAAGAGCGTTCCGCTGCCGGCGCGCGATATCGACAAGCCGTTCCTGATGCCGATTGAAGATATTTTCTCGATCCAGGGCCGCGGCACGGTGGTGACGGGCCGAATCGAGCGCGGCAAGGTGAAGGTAGGCGAGGAAGTCGAGATTGTGGGCTTCCGCGAGACGCGCAAGACGGTAGTGACGGGCGTGGAAATGTTCAAGAAGCAGCTGGACGAAGGTCTGGCTGGGGACAACGCCGGGTTGCTGCTGCGCGGCATTGCGAAGGAAGACGTGGAGCGCGGCATGGTGCTGGCGAAGACTGGCTCGATTACGCCGCACACCAAGTTCAAGGGCGAAGTGTACGTGCTGTCGAAAGACGAAGGCGGGCGGCACACGCCGTTCTTCAAGGGATACAGGCCGCAGTTCTACTTCCGCACGACGGACGTGACGGGAGTGGCGACGTTGCCGGCGGGCACGGAGATGGTGATGCCGGGCGACAACGTGCAGCTGGAGATTGAGCTGATCACTCCGGTGGCGATGGAAAAGGGCCTGCGGTTCGCGATTCGCGAAGGCGGACGCACGGTAGGCGCCGGAACGATCAGCGAGATTATTGCGTAGGAGTTTATACCGGGTGCGGTGGCAGCCGCCGCACCCATTTACTAACCGCGGCACACGCCGCAGGGCCGAAGGCGGCAACGTTCGACGGTCCCGACATGATCTTTGAGAGAAACTACTGTGATTGGTAAAGAACGAATCCGCATCCGCCTGAAGGCTTATGACTATCGCATCCTCGATCAGTCCACGGGCGAAATCGTGGACACGGCACGCCGCACCGGCGCGCAGATCGCGGGACCGATTCCGCTGCCGACGGTGAAGAACAAGTATTGCGTGCTGCGGTCTCCCCACGTTGACAAGAAGTCGCGGGAGCAGTTTGAAATCCGCACCCACAAGCGCCTGCTCGACATTCTGGAGCCGACGCAGCAGACGGTGGACGCGCTCATGAAGCTGGAGCTGCCCGCCGGTGTGGACGTGGAAATCAAGGCCTTCGGCAAGGAACATAAATAACGCCAATCGCTGCTCGCCTTTCGCTCTTCGCAAGACATGAGCTGATCGGTGACAAGCGAATCGCGAAAAGCGAGAAGAACGAAGAACAAAGCTTCCGCGGCGAGCAGCCCCCGGTGAGCAACCACCGGAAAGAGGAAGCGGAGTCAAGAGGACAGAGATGGCAGTCAACGGGATTTTAGGAAAAAAAGTAGGCATGGCGCAGTTGTTCGATGACAAGGGCGAGGTTCGTCCGGTCACCGTACTGAAGGCCGGCCCCTGCGTGGTGACGCAGCGCAAGACGCAAGCCAGGGACGGCTACGATGCTGCCCAGATTGGCCTGGTTGAGTTTGTGAAGGAGTCGCGGCTGACCAAGCCGATGAAGGGCCACTTCGCGAAGAACAACCTGCCCCCGATGCGCTTCCTGAAGGAAGTCGAGATCGTGGTGGAAGCTGAGGGCCAGGACGGCGCCAAGGTTGGCGACAAGGTGCTGGTGGAGATGTTCGACGGCGAGAAGTTTGTCGACATCACGGCTACCAGCAAGGGACGCGGTTTTGCAGGGGTGGTTAAGCGTCACCACTTTGCCGGCGGCGCGGCCTCGCACGGTTCGATGTTCCAGATCACGGGTTCGATCGGCTCGTCGGCATTTCCCTCGCGCGTGTTCAAGGGCATGCGCATGTCGGGGCACATGGGCACCGATAAGGTGACCACGCGCAACCTGCGGGTGCTGGGCGTTGATCGCGACGAGAATTTGCTGGTCGTCGAAGGCGCGGTCCCGGGCGCGAAAGACGGCTACGTGGTGATCTGCAAAGCCAAGAGGCCACCCAGAGAGCGCCGCGGATTCGGTGGTGCGGGCACGGTGGATCCGTTGAAGGCTTCGAAGCGCCAGGCGGCGAAAAAGAAGTAACTGGGAAAATTCAAACTCCCACCCTTTCACCAGCGACGGCCGAAAGGATGGGGCACCCAAATTGATCGGGTGAGTGAACGGAAGAACATTATGGCGACGATTGACGTACACAATTTGAATGGCGAGAAGGTGGGTTCGCTGGAACTGGCCGAGGAAGTATTCGGCGCGGTGAATGAAGACCTTCTTTGGGAAGCGGTGAAACACTACCGCGCCAGCCTGCGGGCCGGGACCGCCTCCACCAAGACGCGTGGTCTGGTGAGCGGCGCCGGCAAGAAGCTGTGGAAGCAGAAGGGCACGGGACGGGCGCGCATCGCGTCGCTGCGTTCCCCGCTCTGGCGGCATGGCGGCACGGTACACGGCCCCAAGCCCCGCTCCTACGATTATGCGTTTCCGCGCAAGAAGCTGCTGGGCGCGCTGCGCTCGGCGCTGGCGGCCAAGCTGGCCGACGGCAAGCTGGTCGTCGTGGAAAGCCTGGAGCCGCAGGAAGCCAAGACCAAGAACTTCCGCGCCTCGCTCAACAAGCTGAATGCCAAGGGTACGACGCTGCTGGTGGAAGGCGCCAACGGAGAGAGCAAGAACCTGCAGCTGAGCGCGCGCAACCTGAAGGGCGTGGAACTGGTGGCGGGCAGCGCGGTGCATCCCTATCACCTGTTGCGTTACGCGAATGCGGTGTTCTCGCGTCCGGCGCTGGAAAAGCTGCAGGACGCGCTGAAGGCCTCGGCGCCCAAGCGCAAAGCGGAGGTGGCGTAATGAAGTCGGCTTATCAGATCATTCGCCGTCCGGTGATTACCGAAAAGGGCCTGGGCGTGAAGGAAACCGAAGCCACGCTGGTATTTGAGGTTTCCTCCAAGGCGTCTAAGACCGAGATCAAGAACGCGGTTCAGAGCATATTCAAGGTGAAGGTGGACACGGTGCGCACCGCCAACTTCGCGGGCAAGGAACGCCGCCGGGGCAAGTTTACCGGCTATCGCCCTGACTGGAAGAAAGCGTATGTGCGGTTGAAGGAAGGGCAAAAGATGCCCGAGTACGCCGAAAACCTGTAGAGCAGTGGTCAGTGGATAGAAGAAACGAGTAGAGACATGGCAATCAAGACTTACAGACCGGTAACTCCGACGCGGCGCTTCACCACAAGCACCGTGAACGACGACCTGACGACGAACCGGCCGCACAAGCCGTTGACTGAGCCGAAACGGCGCACCAGCGGACGCCGCAACTCGGGCGACCAGACCATCTGGCACCGCGGCGGCGGCCACAAGCGCAAGCTGCGCACCATCGACTTCAAGCGCGACAAGTTCGGCATTCCCGGCGACGGTGGCGACCATCGAGTATGATCCCAACCGCTCGGCTCGCATCGCGCTGCTGAACTACGCGGATGGCGAGAAGCGCTACATCATCTGCCCGGTGGGCTTGCAGGTGGGCGCGAAGATCGTGAGCGGTCCGGAAGCCGACATCCTGGTGGGCAATGCGCTGCCGTTGCGCAACATCCCTCCCGGAACGACGGTGCACAACATTGAGCTGAAGCCGGGCAAGGGCGCGCAGATGGCGCGTTCGGCCGGGGCGCAGGCGCAGCTGGTGGCCAAGGAAGGCGACTACGCGCTGCTGAAGCTGCCCTCCAGTGAGACCCGCAAGGTGCTGGTGGACTGCATGGCGACCATCGGCCAGGTGGGCAACACGGACCACGAAAACGTTTCCATCGGCAAGGCCGGCCGCACGCGCTGGATGGGCATTCGCCCGACCAATCGCGGCGTGGTCATGAATCCGGTAGACCATCCGCACGGCGGCGGCGAAGGCAAGACCAGCGGCGGACGCCATCCGGTGACCCCGTGGGGCCAGCCGACACGCGGTTACAAGACACGCAACAACAAGCGGACCGATAAGTTCATCGTGAACCGCAGACAGAAGTAGGACTGAGGCGACATGGCACGTTCAACGAAAAAAGGTCCGTTCATCGACAAGCACCTGCAGTTGAAGATCGAGGGCATGAACGAGCGCAACGAAAAGAAGGTCGTGCGCACGTGGTCGCGCCGCTCGACGGTGATCCCGGAGATGGTGGGACACACCCTGGCGGTGCACAACGGCAAGAAGTTCATCCCGGTGTACGTCACCGAGAACATGGTGGGGCACAAGCTGGGCGAGTTCAGCCAGACCCGCACCTTCAAGGGACACTCGGTGAAGGCGGCGACCGAGACCGCGGCCAAGCCGGCGGCAAGGTAAGGGACAAACATGGAATTCACAGCCAAACTGAATTACATCCGAGTGTCGCCACAGAAGGCGCGCCTGGTGCTGGACCTGATCAAGGGCCGCCGGGTGGAAGAGGCGCTCGATACGCTGCGTTACACCAAGAAGGGCGTTGCGCCGGCGATCTACAAGCTGCTGCGTTCGGCGGTTGAGAACGCCAACTATGTCAGCGCCGAGAAGTCGCTGGACATTGACCTCGACCGGTTGTACGTGAAGTCGGCGATCGCGAACGACGGGCCGCGCATGAAGCGCATCCGTCCGGCACCGATGGGACGCGCGTTCCGCTATCAGCGCCGCATCTCGCACCTGAACATCGTGCTGGCGGAGAAGGCCGGCGACCAGCGCAAGGCTGAGACGAGCGGAGCGGCGGAAGCGGCTCCGGCGAAGAAGGCAGCGAAGAAGACGGCGGCCAAGAAGTCCGCCGCCAAGAAAGCCCCGGCGAAGAAATTTGCCGGCAAGAAGACGGCAGGCAAGAAATAGGAATTTGCCTTCCGCGCAAGCGGCGGGCAGAAGCGGCGATGCCGGAAGGCGATGGCCGCGGAGAGTAAACGAGACTATGGGACAGAAAGTCCATCCTTACGGGTTCCGCCTCGGCGTTACCAAGCCGTGGAAGTCGCGCTGGTTCGTAGAGCGCGATTACGACAAACTTCTGCTGGAAGACGTGAAGCTGAAGGCAGAGCTGAAGGACAAGCTCAAGTCGGCGGGCGTCAGCTCGATCGAGATCGAGCGTCCCGGCAACAAGCTGCGGATCATCATCCGCACCGCGCGTCCGGGCATCATCATCGGCCGCAAGGGCGCGGAGATCGACAAGCTCAAGGGCGAGATCCAGAAGCGCACCGGCCGCGATGTGTACGTCGACATCCTGGAAGTACACAAGCCTGAGCTGGACGCGCAGCTGGTGGCCGAGAACATCGCGCTGCAGCTGGAGAAGCGCGTCAGCTTCCGCCGCACCATGCGCAAGGCTGTAGACTCGGCGCTGCGTTTCGGCTGCAAGGGCATCAAGGTGCGCGTGAGCGGCCGCCTGAATGGCAACGAAATCGCGCGCTCTGAGTGGTACCTGCAGGGGCGTTTGCCGCTGCACACTCTGCGCGCCGACATCGATTACGGCTTCGCGGAAGCGCACACCACGTACGGCATCATTGGCGTGAAGTGCTGGGTGTACAAGGGTGAAATTCTGCGCGAGAAGAAGCGCGAGCCGCAGACCGCTGGAGCATTCTAAAGGCGGCAGATTGATCGCTGTTCGCCATTTGCAGTTCGCCTTTCGCGAAAGCCTGCCGAGGAGGCAGGAGCTGATTTGGCGAACGGCGAGTAGTGAAGAGCGGAACTGGGAACTGACAACCGAGAACTGAGAACTCATTATGTTGATGCCAAAGAAAGTAAAGTATCGCAAGCAGCAGCGCGGCCGCATGTGCGGCAAGGCGTGGCGCGGCGGCGAGCTGTCGTTCGGCGACTTCGGCCTGAAGGTCATGGAGCCGGGCTGGATCACCGACCGGCAGATTGAGGCCAGCCGCGTGGCCATGACGCGCTTCGTGAAGCGTGGCGGCAAGATCTGGATCCGTCTGTTTCCCGACAAGCCGGTGACCAAGAAGCCGGCCGAAACCCGTATGGGCAAGGGCAAGGGCGCTCCCGATCACTGGGTCGCCGTGGTGCGCCCGGGCAAGATCCTCTTCGAAATGGAAGGCGTGTCAGCGACCGACGCCGCCGAGGCAATGCGCCTGGCATCGCACAAGCTGCCGCTTCGCACCAAGTTCGTGGTGCGCGACGGCGTGCAATAAGGAATTCGAGATGAACGCAGAGAAGATCCGCAATTTGACTGACATCGAGCTGACCCACCAGCAAAGCGAGCTGGCTGATCAGCTGTTCAAGCTGAAGTTCCAGTTGAAGATGGGGCAGACCGAGAGCCTGAAGAAGATCCGCGACCTGAAAAAGGACATCGCGCGCATGAAGACCATCGAGCGCGAGAAGCGCGCGGCGGCCGGCAACGGGGCGGCGGTGGCGGTGAAGACCGCTGCGCCGAAGGCGTCCGCAACGGTGAAGAAGGCGGCCAAGCAGGCCGTCACGGAGAAGAAGTAAGCCATGGCCGAGACAACGACCGGAACCACCAACACGGAAAAGAAACAGGGCGCCCGCAAGACCCTGATTGGCGAAGTGGTCTCCACCAAGATGGCCAAGACCATCGTGGTCGAAGTGAACCGCCAGAAGGCGCACCCGTTCTACAAGCGCGTAGTGAAGCGCAGCAAGAAGTTTTACGCCCACGACGAGCTGGGCACGGCAAAGCTCGGCGATGTGGTGAAGATCGAGGAGACCCGTCCGCTGTCGAAGCTGAAGCGCTGGCAGTTGAAAGACATCGTCCGCCGCGCCGCGCAGGTGGCGGTGGTGGAAGCACAGCCGTCCATCTAGGCGGCGTCGGCAGGGCAAGGAGAAGACGCAATGGCAGTGATGATGAGGACCATGCTCGAAGTCGCCGACAACAGCGGCGCGCGCAAGCTGCAGATGATTCTGCCGCTGGGCGGCGGTACCGGACTGGTGGCGCACCTGGGCGATGTGGTGACGGCGGCGGTGAAGGAAGCTTCGCCGGACGGCACCGCCAAGAAAGGCACCGTAGTCAAGGCGGTGATCGTACGCACCCGCAAAGAGGCGCGGCGCAAGGACGGGACCTACATCCGCTTCGATTCGAACGCGGCGGTGCTGATCAATGACGCGAATGAGCCGGTCGGGACGCGCGTGTTCGGTCCCGTGGCCCGTGAGCTGCGCGAGAAGAAGTTTTTGAAGATTGTGTCGCTGGCGCCGGAAGTTCTGTAGTGGATAGTGGTCAGTGGCTAGTGGTTAGCGAAAACCAAGAAGGTTTGAGACATGCATAAGATCGTAGATATTCGCCGCAACGACAATGTGCGGGTGATTACCGGGCGCGACAAGGGCAAGGAAGGCCGCGTGCTGCGCGTCAGTCCGGCCGCCGGCAAGGTGCTGGTGGAGCACGTGATGATGGTGAAGAAGAACGTGCGCCCCAATCCGCAGAAGAACGTTAAGGGCGGCATTGCCGAGCAGGAAAGCTCCATCAACCTGAGCAACGTGATGCTGGTGTGCACGTCGTGCAAGCGTCCCACGCGCGTGGCCCACAAACTGCACGGCGAAAAGCACGTGCGCGTGTGCAAGCATTGCGGGACGACGCTGGAGAAATAGCAATTAGCAGCTAGCAATTAGCAACTGGCTGTCAAAATTGACGACCTCACGAAACGGAGTGACACCCGAGACCGTGAGAAAGGTGAAGCAGGGAAATGGCAGACGAGAAGAAGCAGAAAAGCCCCAAGCCGGGCGACGGCAAGCCGCAGGGCAAGAAGGCGAAGCCGGAGCAGGTGGAAGTCGCGGCCGAAGCCGCCAGCGGCAAGCCGGCGCGTCCCAAGGCGAACAACCGGGCGACGGCGCGGCTGCGCGAGAAGTACGTCAAGGAAGTAATGCCGGCGCTGATGAAGGAATTCGGCCTCGACAATCCGATGGCGGCCCCGAAGCTGGAGAAGATCGTGGTCAACATGGGCGTGGGCGAAGCCACCCAGAACGCCAAGGTGATCGATCCCGCGGTGAGCGAAGTGCAGCAGATTACCGGCCAGAAGCCGGTGGTGACCAAGGCCAAAAAGTCGATCGCACAGTTCAAAGTGCGCGAAGGCAATCCCATCGGTGTGATGGTGACCCTGCGCGGCGACCGCATGTATGAGTTTTTCGACCGGCTGGTGAACATCGCTCTGCCGCGCGTGCGTGACTTCCGCGGCGTGCCGACCAAGTCGTTTGACGGGCGTGGCAACTTCACCCTGGGTGTGCGCGATCAGTTGATCTTCCCGGAAATCGACTACTCGAAGGTCGAGAAGATGAAGGGCATGAATATCACGATCGTGACCACTGCCGGGAACGACGATCAGGCACGGGCACTGCTGAAGCACATGGGCATGCCGTTCCGCGCGGCGCAGTAAACAAGTTTGAGCAAGGGCCGAGGCCCGGAGTAAAGGAAACGATGGCTACAACAGGCAAAATCGCCAAATCGAACAAGAAACCAAAGTTCTCGACGCGGAAGAACAACCGCTGCAAGATTTGCGGACGTCCGCGGGCCTACCTCCGCAAGTTCGGCCTGTGCCGTCTTTGCTTCCGCAGCCTGGCGCTCAAGGGAGAGATTCCCGGAGTTGCCAAGAGTTCCTGGTAGGTGACGAAGGGGCGTCAGCGGCCCCCGTACGGCGACATCCCGTGCTGAACGCTGAGTGAGTACGTCGCGGCTGGTTCTTTCAACAACCCGAAGGCGTGAAGAGCGCCCAACGGGGGACCCCGGAGAGATATTCCGGACACGGAAGCTAACGGGCGACGAAATGAGGAGATACTGAGCATGAGTTTGACCGATCCGGTCGCAGATTTTCTGACCCGCGTTCGCAACGCCATCAATGCCCGCCACCAGAAGGTGGACGTGCCGCTCTCCAAGCTGAAGGTGGAGATTGCCCGCATCCTGAAGGACGAGGGCTACATCGCGAACTTCAAGTCAACGGAAGAAGAGGGCCGCAAGGTGTTGCGTGTGTACCTGAAGTACTCGCCTGACAACTCTTCGCCCATCTCGCAGCTCAAGCGCGTGTCGCGCCCCGGTTGCCGCGTGTATGTTGGCCACAGCGAGATTCCGCGCGTGCTGGGCGGGCTGGGGATCAACATCCTCACCACTCCCAAGGGCGTGATGACCGGCCGCCAGGCCCGCAAGGAAAAGCTGGGCGGCGAAGTGCTGTGCGAGATTTATTAGCTACGAGCGACGAGCAATAAGCTTGTCGCCAAAGGCTGAAAGCTAACGGCTGACAGCCAAGAGTGAGAGACACGATATGTCGAGAATTGGAAAGAAACCGATTCCGTTGCCGAAGGGTGTGACTTACGCCGTCGAAGGCAACACCGTGACGGTGCAGGGCCCCAAGGGCAAAGTTACGACCCATATTCCGGGCGGAGTGACGCTGGAGACCAAGGACGGCGTGCTCACCATCGTCCGCGAAGACGATTCCAAGGCTGCGGTGCACGGACTAGTGCGCGCGCTGGTCAATAACTCGGTGGAGGGTGTCACCAAGGGCTGGACGAAAGAACTGGACATCGTCGGCATCGGCTATCGCGCCGAGTTGAAGGGCAAGGGAATGGTGGTGTTCACCCTGGGCTACTCGCATCCGATTGAGTATCCGCTGCCCACGGGCATCGAGGTGACCATCGATCCCAAGCTGACGCACCTGACGGTGAGCGGTATTGACCGCCAGAAGGTCGGGTTCGTGGCGGCGGAGATGCGATCTCTGCGCCCGCCAGATCCTTATAAGAACAAGGGCGTGCGCTACAGCGACGAGAAGTTGAAGAAGAAGGTCGGCAAGACGGGCGCGAAATAGCCGCCTGTAACCGAGATCACTGATGGCCGGGCGGCGATGCCTCCGGTCCCCGGTTCAGAACCCCGGGATGAAGGAAGAACAGAGATGATTGGAAAAGCTTCGAAGAACCAGACGAGGACCAAGATCCACACGCGTATTCGCAAGAAGATCGCGGGCACCACGGAGCGGCCGCGGCTCAGCATTTACCGCTCGGTGAGCCATGTGTATGCCCAGGTGATTGACGACAGCAAGGGCGAGACCGTGGCCTCGGCCGGCACGGTGGAAAAGGGCAAGGGCCAGAAGGGCGATAAGCGCCCGACCGGCGGCAACGTGGCCTCGGCCAAGGAAATCGGCAAGCTGATTGCCGAGCGCGCCAAGGAAAAGGGCATCAAGAAGGTAGTCTTCGATCGCGGCGGTTACCTGTATCACGGGCGCGTGAAGGCACTGGCCGATGCGGCCCGCGAAGCGGGCCTGGAGTTCTAGGAACGGTTGTCAGCGGCTAGTGGTCATTCATGACACACAGCCCGAGAGTTTGGAGAGTTAAGGGAATGCCAACAGTAAAGAAAAAGCTCGACGCGAACCAGTTCAACCTGAAGGACGAAGTGGTATCGATCAATCGCGTCACCAAGGTCGTCAAGGGCGGCAAGAACATGTCGTTCGCGGCGCTGGTCGTGGTGGGCGATCCTTCGGCCGCGGTGGTGGGCTACGGCTCAGGCAAAGCGAAGGAAGTCCCGCAGGCGATCCGCAAGGGCATCGAAGCGGCCAAGAAGAACCTGCTGCGCGTCAACCTGACGCAGACCACAATTCCGCATCAGGTGCTGGGTCACTACGGCGCAGGGCGGGTCATGCTGAAGCCGGCGCCGGAAGGCACGGGCGTGATCGCCGGCGGCGCGGTGCGCGCGGTGATGACTTCGGCGGGTGTGCAGAACGTGCTGACCAAGTCGATCGGCACCACCAACCCGCACAACGTGATCAAGGCGACCTTTAAGGCCTTGGAATCGCTGCGCGACAGGAAAGAAGTTGCGTTGGCGCGCGGCAAGACCGCCGAGGAGCTGTAACGATGGCGCGGAATCGCAGAAAGATCGAGAAGAAGGCGGCCCCGGCCGGGTCGAAGATCCAGTTGAAATACGTGCGCTCGGCCATCGCTACGCCCGAAAAGCACAAGCTGGTGATCAAGGGTCTGGGCTTCACGCGGCTGAACCAGGTGATCGAGCGCGAAGACACGCTGTCGGTCCGCGGGATGGTGGCCAGGGTCCCGCACCTGGTCGAGATCCTTGAAGTCGGCAAGTAGCGGGCAAATTTTTCGCAGTGTGACGCGGCGCACAGAGAAACGCTGCACAGGTACGGTACACAATGAATCTGAGTAATTTACGGGCGCCCCGCAAGGCGAATGAGAACAAGAAGCGCGTGGGCCGCGGTATGGGCTCGGGCATGGGCAAGACCTCGACCCGCGGACACAAGGGCCAGGGCTCGCGCAGCGGCTCCAGCCTGATGCGCGGCTTTGAAGGCGGCCAGATGCCGCTGCACCGGCGTCTGCCGAAGCGGGGCTTTACTAACATCTTCAAGACCGAGTACGAGGTCGTGAACGTAGAACGGCTGGCCGGGCTCAGCGAGACCGAGATCACCCCCGACGTTCTGCGCAAAGCCGGAGTCGTAAATGACAGGAACGCGTTGGTGAAAATACTGGGACACGGCGAGTTGTCGAAGGCCATCACCATCAGCGCGCACAAGTTTTCCAAGTCGGCGCAGGAAAAGATCGAAAAGGCCGGCGGCAAGATCACGGTATTGTAGTTGTGGCTAGCGACCGGTGGCTGGTAGCTGTGAAAAGCGAACAGCAACCGGAAATTAGCTTCTAACATTGGGCAACTCGGAATTGTGGCTGAATGTGGTTGGGTAGAGTGGTTCGAACTAGCCACTCGCCACCCACCACTAGCCACTCGGGGTTTTGAATGCTTGAGAAGTTCGCCAACATATTTCGCGTTCCCGACCTGCGGAAGCGCATCATGTTTACGCTCGGGCTGCTGGCCGTGTACCGCCTGGGAGGACACATCCCTACGCCCGGCATCAACGCCGACGTGCTAGCCCAGTTCTTCGACCAGCACCGCGGCACCGCCTTGGGACTCGTGGACCTGTTCAGTGGCGGACAGCTTCGCCGCATGACGATTTTTGCCCTGGGCATCATGCCGTACATTACGGCGTCCATCATCCTGCAGTTGATGACGGTGGTCTATGAGCCGTTGGCGAAGTTGCAGAAGGAAGGCGAGCTGGGCCGCAAGAAGATCACCCAGTGGACCCGCTACCTGACCCTGCTGCTGAGCGCCGTGCAGTCCCTGGGTATCGCTTTTACCCTGCAGCACCAGGCGGGCTTCGTCAATAATCCCGGCCCCGGATTCGTACTGATGACCATGCTGACGCTGACCACGGGCAGCGTCTTCATTATGTGGTTGGGCGAGCAGATCACCGAGCGCGGCGTCGGCAACGGCATGTCGCTGCTGATCTTTGCCGGTATCGTGGTGGGACTGCCTGCCGCCATCGCCGATCTCTATGACAAGGTGCGCACCCAGGCTTGGGGCGCGTTTACAGTCCCGGCCATGCTGATCCTCATCGTGGTCATGATTGCCATTGTCGCCTTCATTGTGTTCGTGGAGCGAAGTGAGCGACGCATTCCGGTGCAGTACGCCAAGCGCGTCGTGGGACGCAAGATCATGGGCGGACAGTCGACGCACCTGCCGCTGCGCGTAAACTCGGGCGGCGTGATGCCGGTCATCTTCGCCTCGTCGGTGCTGACGTTGCCCCAGACGCTGGGTGCTATGTCATTCGTCCGCAACAGTTCTTTCTTCAGCCGGGTATTTAATTCGCTGCGCTGGGGAGAGCCGATGTATACGTTGTTGTACGCCGTCGGCATCGTATTCTTCGCCTACTTTTACGTTTCGATTGTCTTCAACCCGACTGAGGTTGCCGACAACATGCGCAAGTACGGCGGGTTCATTCCGGGCATCCGGCCGGGCGCGCGCACGGCAAACTACATCAACGATATCCTGACCCGCATCACGCTGGTCGGTGCGGTGTACCTGATCCTGATTTCGTTTATTCCGGAGTGGATGATTACGGGTATCCACCTGAACCACCTTCCGGGCGCCGTAGGGACTTTTTTTGAGAAGCTGCCGACATGGGTCACCAGCGGTCTAAACGTGACCTTTTACTTTGGCGGAACCTCCCTGCTGATCGTGGTCGGTGTGGCCATGGATACGGTCAACCAAATCGAATCGCAGCTCGTCATGCGCCATTACGAGGGCTTTACGCAGCGCAGCGGACGCGTCCGGGGACGTCGGTCGACGTGGTAAATCAGTCGTCAGTTGTCGGTGGTCAGGCGCCAGCACCGACAGCTGAGTACTGACAACTAGGATTTTCGGAGCTACCGGGAGGCTCCGGCTCGCGTAGGCGGGCAGACGGGCCGGAATTCCGGCTCACGGGGGTGTGTCGTGGCTACACAGACTCCTTCGTCCGTTGTGGGTGTGAATGTGAAGCAGACCGAGCGTGTTGTCGGCCCCATCGTTCTTCTGGGAGCTCCGGGTGCCGGCAAGGGCACGCAGGCCAAGCGGATTGCCGCAGCCTATGGGATCCCGCAGATTTCCACCGGAGATCTGTTTCGGGCGAACGTGGCGATGAGCACCGAGCTGGGCATAAAAGTGAAGGGCATTCTCAGCCGGGGCGAGCTGGTTTCCGACGACATCGTCAACGACATGGTTGCCGACCGGCTGACCAAACCGGACGTTTCACGAGGGTTTATTTTGGACGGCTTCCCGCGTACGGTGGGCCAGGCCGAGTGGTTAGACGGATATTTGAAATACAGACGGGCAGGAGACCTGGCGGTCGCCCCCTTTAGTGCTATCTCACCCATTGTGGTGCAAATTGTTGTGGAGTATAATGATTTACTGCAACGTATTGCCGGGCGTCGTTCTTGTCCCACCTGTGGACGGATCTACAACGTTCACTTCCAGCCTCCCAAAGTTGAAGGCATCTGTGATGTCGACGGCGGGCGACTTGTTGTGCGTCCTGACGACACAGAGGCGGTCGTTGCGGAACGCCTGAAAGCCTATGAGCGCCAGACCCTGCCTCTGGTGGCCTATTACCGGGCCAAAGGGCAGTTGATTGACGTGAATGGCGACCAGGCGGTGGAGACCGTGGCAGCCCAGGCGTTGAGTGCGATCGAGAATGGCAATCGTTTGTAAGTCCAGGACCGAGATTGAAAAGATGCGCCGCAGTGGGCGCATCGTCCGTCAGGTGCTGGACGCCGTGAAAGATGCGGTTGCGCCGGGCGTGACCACGATGGATCTGGAGCGGGTGGCCGAGGCCAAAATCAAGGAACTGGGCGCTAAGCCGGCGTTCAAGGGTTATTACGATTACCCCTGCGTCCTTTGCACGTCGATCAACCACGAGATCGTGCATGGCATCCCGTCGGAAAAACGGATGCTCAAGACGGGCGACATCGTTTCCATCGACACCGGCGTGGTGCTCGACGGGTTTTACGGCGATGCCGCTATTACTGTCCCGGTGGGCGGCGAGTTGACACCGGAGTTGGGGAAGTTGCTGGAAGTAACGCGCGAGTCGTTGTACCGGGGCATCGAGGCGGCGCGCATTGGTAACACGATCGGCGATGTTGGCGCGGCAGTCCAGAAGCTGGTCGAGGCCAACGGCTTCAGCGTGGTGCGGGAGTTTGTGGGTCACGGTATTGGCACCAAGTTGCATGAGGAGCCGCAGGTCCCGAACTTTGGGACCCCGGGTAGCGGCCCGAAGTTGCGCGACGGCATGGTACTCGCGATTGAGCCCATGGTGAACGTAGGACGGTCGGAAACGCGCGTGCTGTCGGACCACTGGACGGCGGTAACGAAGGACGGCACGTATAGCGCCCACTTCGAGCACACCGTGGCGGTGACGAAAGACGGGCCGGTGATCCTCACCGAATAGGCGGCCGGCTTCCAGGGCGGCTGTAAGTGTAGTCAGGTTTTCGCGCAAGCGGAGAGATTGGTTTCAGGAGCTGAATGAGCAAGGAAGACGCGATTGAAGTGATGGCGGTAGTGGTCGAACCGCTGCCCAATGCGATGTTCAAAGTCGAGCTGGAAAACAAGCACCAGGTACTGGCGCACGTTTCCGGCAAAATGCGCAAGAACTTCATCAAGATTCTTCCCGGCGACCGGGTGGCCGTGGAGCTTTCGCCCTACGACCTGAACCGGGGACGGATCGTGTACAGGTACAAGTAGTCGAAGGGAAACGAAGTCATCATGAAGGTACGGGCATCAGTCAAAAAGATTTGCGATAAGTGCAAGGTTATCCGCCGTCACGGCGTGGTGCGCGTGATCTGCGAGAACGCCAAGCACAAACAGCGTCAGGGATAACAACGTAACTAGCAATTAGTAATTGGCAATTAGCGAAAAGCGAAGAGCGAAAAGCGCACGCAAAAAGCTAGGGTCCAGTAGCTAATCCGGAGCAAAAATGGCACGTATTGCAGGCGTGGATCTTCCGCGCAACAAGCACATCATTATCGCGTTGACCTACATCTACGGTATCGGCGACTCGCGCTCGAAGAACATCTTGGCCGCGGCCAGCGTGGAGGGTAACAAGAAGGTGAGCGACCTCAACGAAGAAGAGGTCAATCGCATCCGCCAGGTCATCGAGCAGCAGGGCGACGTCGAAGGCGACCTGCGTAAAGACATCTCGATGCACATCAAGCGACTGATCGAGATTGGATCGTATCGTGGGTACCGTCACCGCCGCAGCCTGCCGGTTCGCGGCCAGCGCACCCACACCAATGCCCGCACCCGCAAGGGTCCGCGCAAGGGCACGGTAGCCAATAAGAAGAAAGCGACTGGGAAAACATAGAACATGGCCAAAGCAGCAGGTTCCGCAGCCGATAAAAAAGGCAAGACTGGCAAGAAGTTCAAGAAGAAGGAACGCAAGCACGTTCCCCATGGACTGGTGCATGTCCAGGCGTCGTTCAACAACACGATCGTCACCATCACCGATCCCGCGGGGAACACAGTGTCGTGGAAGAGCTCCGGTTCGCTGGGCTTCCGCGGATCGCGCAAGGGCACGCCGTTCGCGGCCCAGCAGGCTGCGGCCAACGCCGCCGGACAGGCTCGCGATCACGGCATGCGCAGCGTTGATGTCGTAGTGAGCGGCCCGGGTTCGGGACGCGAGTCGGCGGTGCGTGCCCTGGCTTCGGCCGGGCTCGACGTGCGTACCATAAAGGACGTCACGCCGGTTCCGCATAACGGCTGCCGTCCGCCGAAGCGGCGCAGAGTGTAATGTGCCAGTTGCCCGTCTGAGAACTGGCAACTGACCACTGACAACTGATTTTCGATCGGGACGAAGGGATGCCAATCCTGTAAACCGATCCATAACACGTGAATAGTCCAAGTAGATAGAGGCTTTACTAGGCGCTATCCACTTGGCACTAGCCACCAGGAGAGCAACTTGGCACGGTACAGAGACGCAGTATGCCGCCTTTGCCGCCGCGAGGGAATGAAACTGTTCCTGAAGGGCGCAAAGTGTTTCACCGACAAATGTCCCATCGAAAAGCGCAATTTCGCCCCCGGGCAGCACGGTAAGGACCGCAAGGCCAAAATCGTGGGCTACGGACTCCAGCTTCGCGAGAAGCAGAAGGCGAAGCGCATGTACTTCACTCAGGAAGGCCAGTTCCGCAACTACTTCGAGCGCGCCCAGAAGACCAAGGGCGTCACCGGCGAACTGCTGTTGCAGCAGTTGGAGCGCCGGCTCGATAACGTTGTGTACCGGCTCGGTTTTGCGGTAGCACGTCGCCAGGCGCGTCAATTAGTGCGCCATGGCCACGTGACCGTGAACGGCCGGAAGCTCGACATTCCTTCTTATCAGGTCAATGCGAACGACGAAATCGCCGTGCGCGAGAAGAGCAGCAAGCTGGTCGTGGTGGAGGCAGCGAAGGAATTCGCCAGCCACCAGGCTCCGCCCAACTGGCTGCAAGTGGACCGTGACGCCGCCAAGGGTCGTGTATTGGCATTGCCCCGGCGCGAAGACATCAATCTGCCCATCAATGAGCAGCTGATCGTCGAACTTTATAGCAAGTAGTCATCCGTGGCGCCCACGCAATGGGCGCCGCGCTTCCGATAATGTCGTGCCAGATCAGCCGGTCTTGATCCCGCCGAGCGGGATCAACCGTGCAGCATGGCCGAACAGAGAGACAGGAGTTACCAGATGCTTTGGAAAGGTTTTCAGAAACCGAAGCGGCTTGCCCATGACACCGAAACCCTGACCGACAAGTACGGTCATTTTTGGGCACAGCCCTTCGAACGCGGATTTGGCACTACCATCGGCAACGCGCTGCGCCGTGTGCTGCTGTCGTCCATTGAGGGCGCCGCAGTCACCGCAGTGAAGATCGAGGGCGTGCTGCACGAGTTCCAGTCGATCCCCGGCGTAGTCGAGGATGCGACCGACATCATCCTCAACCTCAAGCAGATTCCGTTCCGGCTCAATGGCGACGCGCCCAAGGCGATTTACCTGCGCGCCGACCAGCCGGGCGTTATCACCTCGGGCATGATCGAGGCTGACTCCGACGTCGAAGTGCTCGACAAAGACGTGTACATCGCCACCATCAGTGAGGGCGGCAAGCTCGACATGGAAATGCGGCTCAAGAAGGGCCGCGGCTACGTGTCGGCCGACAAGAACTTCGACGAGGACCTGGGGCTGGGCTTCATTCCCATCGACTCTGTGCATTCGCCCGTCCGCAAGTGCAACTACTCGGTCGAAGCTGCTCGTCTCGGTCAGATCACCGACTACGACAAGCTGGCCATCGAAGTATGGACGAACGGCTCGGTCACGCCGGCCGACGCGCTGGGTCTGGCGGCGAAACTGCTGAAGGACCACATGTTCATCTTCATCAACTTCGAGGATGAAATCGTCAACGCGCAGGCCGCCGATTCCGGCAAGCCTGAGATCCGCAACGAGAACCTGAACCGCTCGGTCGAGGAGTTGGAGCTTTCTGTGCGCAGCTACAACTGTCTGAAGAACGCCAACATCCAGACCATCGGCGAGCTGGTGCAGAAGTCCGAAGCGGAAATGCTGAAGACCAAGAACTTCGGCCGCAAATCGTTGAACGAGATCAAAGAGATCCTCTCCAACATGGGTCTCAGCCTGGGCATGAAGATCGACGAGCACGGCAATGCGGTTCCGGGTAGCGGATCGCAGTCGTCAACATTGCCTTCGGCGCTGACCTACGGCGGTTCGGAACCGGGATTCTAGTGGGAGCGCACGCCCAGGTTAGCGCCAAAACAAGGCGCGAACCTGGGGCGCCCAATTTTTCGAGATTGTTTTGCGCGGCTTGGGCCGCGACTTTTACGGGATTGTGAAGGACTAAGCAAATGCGTCATCGTAGAGCAGGTTGGAAACTGGGACGGAACACCGAGCACCGGCGCGCGCTGCTGCGCAACCTGGTGACGTCGTTGATTGTGGAAGAGCGCATCGAGACTACGCTGACCAAGGCGAAGGCCATGCGTCCTCATGTAGAAAAAATGATCACCCTCGGCAAGCGCGGCGACGTGGCGGCCAGACGGCAGGCTTTGTCCTACCTGATGACTCGCGAAGCCGTTGATAAGCTGTTCGACAAAATTTCGCCGCGCTACGGAGACCGCGACGGCGGCTACCTGCGCATCATCCATGGCGGTTTCCGCCAGGGCGATGGCGGCGACATCGCCTTCGTCGAACTTCTGGGTAGCGAAGCCACGCTGGACGAGAAGCGCCTCAAGCGCAACGAAGCCCGTGCCAAGCGCGCCGAAGAGAATCGCAAAGCCATGGAAGCGGCGACCGCGGAAGCTGCGCCTCCGGATGCCGCGCCCGCTGAACCCGAAGCCAAATCCGAAGAGAAGTAAGAAAGACAAGGAAGCGCGACGCAAATTGTCGGAGAGTTCAGGCGCACCCGCCAAGGGTGCGCCTTTTGTCTTATGCGAAACCTGTGTCGAGTGCCGGAAATCGCGGCTCTGTAGCGCTACTCAGTGTGCGGTGTACGGTCGCGAGTGTTTGCACTGGGTTTCCGCTGCAAGCTCATCGTGTGTACCGCCCGAGCGTACAGCAGACATTGCACGGCCACGGCGCCGGCTGTATCCAGCGCGACGTCCTGCCATCGCCCCGTTCGCGATGCCAGCGTGGCCTGGTGCAGTTCATCGAGCGTCGCCGCCACGAGCGTGAACAGCACCCCGATCAGCGCCCAGTCCCATCGCCACAGGTCGCGGAAGAACAGGCCCCAGCGGCGCTGGAGCACCAGTCGCAGGCGGTCGTACTGGGTGTACTTCAACGCCCGGAAAACCACCAGGCTTAGGATCGCGTAGCCGAGGAAGTGCCCCGACTTCCGCAAGGCGCCATTGATGGCCAACACGACCTGCGGATTCACCCGTCCGAAAACTGCGGTTGTGATGCGGTACATCAGGCCGAAGGTATTCGCCGAAGACGCGAAGTTGGTGGATTCGAAGCGCAGCACTAACATCCAGGCGGCCACGGGCCACCAGTGGCGGGCCAGCATCCGGAGAGAAGGCTTCAGCGTTCTTCGCCGCGATCTACTCGACACGATAGTTGGGAGCTTCGCGCGTGATCAGCACGTCGTGGACATGGCTTTCACGCAATCCGGCGCCACTGATGCGCACGAAGCGCGCATTCTGCTGCAACTCGGCGATGTTGGCGCACCCCACGTAACCCATGCCGCTCTTCACGCCGCCCACAAGCTGATAGACAATCATGCCGACCGTGCCGCGATAGGGCACGCGGCCCTCGATGCCCTCCGGTACCAGCTTGGCGAGGCGGTTGCTTTCCGACCCGTCGTCCGACAGCACCTGCACCGACTCGTCGGAATCGGTCGTCTGGAAATAGCGTTCGCTGGAGCCCTGCGCCATCGCGGCTAGCGACCCCATGCCGCGATAGGCCTTGAATGAGCGGCCCTGGTACAGAATGGTCTCTCCCGGACTCTCCTCGGTCCCCGCCAGCAGCGAGCCAATCATTACGCAACTGGCCCCGGCAGCAATGGCCTTGGTGATGTCGCCGGAGTACTTGATGCCACCATCGGCTATGACCGGGATGTTGGCGTCGCGCACCGCGCGCGAAGCTTCCGCGATGGCGGTGATCTGCGGTACGCCCGCGCCGGTCACGACGCGGGTCGTGCAGATCGATCCCGGTCCGATGCCGACCTTGATGGCGTCTGCGCCTGCGCGGGCCATTTCTGTCGCGCCCTCGAAAGTCGCAACATTACCCGCAATGAGATCGATGTCGGGGAACTTGGCCTTCACTTGACGAATGGCATCGAGCACTCGTGTGGAGTGTCCATGCGCGCTGTCAATTGCCAGCAGGTCCGCCTTGGCTTTCACCATCTCGGCCGCACGCTCCAGGAAGTCACCGGTGGCGCCGATGGCCGCACCCACTCGCAGGCGGCCCTTATCGTCCTTGGCGGCGCTGGGATACTTCAAGCGCTTCTGGATGTCCTTGACCGTAATGAGGCCCTTGAGCCGGTACTGGTCATCGACCACCAGCAGCTTCTCCACCCGGTGCTGGTGCAGAATGGCTTCGGCCTCGAAGAGCGTGGTTCCGACCGGCACGGTGATGAGGTTTTCTTTGGTCATCACCTCGCTGATGGGAATGTCCGTGCGGGTTTCAAAGCGCAGGTCGCGGTTGGTGAGGATGCCGACCAGCTTGCCGTTCTTGGTGACCGGCACGCCCGAGATGCGGTAGTGCCGCATGACCTCCAGCGCGTCAGAAATCTTCTTCTCCGGCTCCATCGTGATCGGATCGACGATCATCCCGCTCTCCGAGCGCTTCACCTTATCGACTTCGCTGGTCTGCTGCTCGATGGTGAGGTTGCGATGCATGATGCCGAGTCCGCCCTGTTGCGCCATGGCGATGGCCATCCGCGACTCGGTCACGGTGTCCATTGCAGCGCTGATCAGAGGAATCTGGAGTTGGATGTTGCGGGTCAGGCGGGTCGAGGTGTCTGCATGGGCCGGTACGACATCCGACTTGGCGGGCAACAGCAACACGTCATCGAAGGTAAGTGCCTCAGGAACGGGGAAATGTATCATGGCATTGGGTCCGCGGAAGGATAATTTCTCATTGTAGAGTCGGGATGTGGGTTAGGCAAACGGCGGCGGTACCGCCTAGGTAGCACTCGAACCACCGCCCACGAAGCGGCTAGTTCCGGTGGCACCAGCGTCCGTTCAGACGTTGAAATTCGGCGGCTTCGGAGGTATGATTGAAAAGGTATCGCTGTGCAACAGCGGTTCCGGCCACCTCCGGCTGCGTGGCGGGAATCCCAGCATACTTGGCGAAGCACACCGGTGGGCGAGAGCCCACTTTATTATTCCCACCCTTTAATCCGCTGGCTGTTGGCGAGTCTAGGCGGCATTGAGAGCCTGTGGGGCGGGTTGTGCTTGGTCGCTGACGAGAGAATGGCGGCGGATCGTGGCGGGTTTGGATAAGATTCAGGAGATTGCCGACCGGGTGGCTCAGTCCAGCGGGCTGGAAGTCGTCGAGCTGGAACTTCATGGCGGCGGCAAGGCCCGGATGCTGCGGATTTTCATCGACAAGCCGGGCGGCGTAACGCACGAAGATTGCGCCAATTTCAGCCGCGAAGTAGGCACGATTTTTGACGTGGAAGATGCTGTCCCGGGTTCGACCTACACCCTGGAGGTTTCATCCCCGGGGCTGGATCGCAAGTTGTCGAAGGCGGCGGAGTTTGAGCGCTTTAGCGGCAGTCTGGTGAAACTGATGACGCGCGATCCAATCAACGGCAACCGGCATTTTGAAGGCCGGATGACCTGGCTCGGCGACGGTCACATCAGCCTGGAGCTGACGGGCCGTAAGAAGAGCAAGAAGCACGAAGCGGTCGAGGCTGGAGCCAAAGTCGAGATCGAGTTGTCTAACGTGGAGAAAGCCAACCTGGTGCCCGAGTTTTAACGGTTGGCAGCACAGTACCCGAATCCGGTTTTCCGAGCAAGGTGGCAGGTGACGAATGGCAAGTGAACTGTACAACGTGATCGACGCCCTCAGCCGTGAGAAGGGCATCAATCCCGACATCGTCGTGAGCGCGGTGGAGGATGCCATCGTTGTTGCCACTCGGAAGTATTACAAGACGCAGGAGAATCTGCGCGCCGAGCTGGACAAGGAAACCGGCCACATTCGCGCCTTCGCGGTGCGCGCGATCGTGGAGACCCCCGAACTGGTGGAAGATCCGAACGCCCAGATTTCCCTCGACGATGCCCGACGCCTCGATCCCGCTGCGGAAGTCGGCGGTGAGCTGCGCACGGAAAAGCCTACCGACGTGCTGGGCCGCATCGCCGCTCAATTGGCCAAGCAGGTCATATTTCAGAAGGTGCGCGAGGCCGAGCGAGACACGGTTTACAACGAGTACATCGGGCGCGTGAACGAGATTATCAACGCCACCGTCAAGCGCATCGAGGGCCAGGATGTCATCGTCGACCTTGGCAAGGCTGAGGCTCGCATGCCGAAAAAAGAGCAGTCCCGGCTGGAATCCTTCTCGGTGGCCGAGCGTGTGCGCGTGATGATTACTCGTGTCGAGAAGGCGGCCAAGGGCCCGCAGGTGATTGTGTCGCGCGCCGTGCCTGAACTGGTGACCCACCTGTTCCAAACCGAGGTGCCCGAGATTTACGACAACACGGTGGTCATCCGTGCCATCGCCCGCGAGGCCGGTGAGCGCACCAAGATCGCGGTCATGTCGAAAGACAAGGATGTCGATCCTGTCGGCGCCTGCGTGGGCATGAAGGGCATGCGCGTGCAATCCATCATTCGTGAGTTGCGCGGCGAAAAAATCGACATCATCGAGTACCACGAAGACCCAGTGACCTTTGCCGAGAAGGCCCTACAGCCCGCGAAGGTCAGCCGAGTCACCATTCTCGAAGGCCACGAAAAGCACCTCGAAGTCATCGTGGACGATACCCAGCTTTCGCTTGCCATCGGCAAGAAGGGACAAAACGTCCGCCTCGCCGCCAAGCTGCTGGGCTGGAAGATCGATATCAAGAGCGAGGAAGAGAAGCGCCAGGAGGTCGAGGCGCAGATGTCGCAGGTAATGATCCAGACCTCCACGCCTTTAGAAAGTGTGCCCGATTTGGATGAGGGCATTATCGAGAAGCTCGTGGCGGCAGGCATTACCACCGTCGAGCAAGTGGCCGACATGACCCCGGAGCAGTTGGAAGAGATCCCCGGTGTTGGTCCCAAAACGGTGGAGAAAATCAGCATCGCGGTCAACAACTATTTCGTGCTCCTCGATGCTCAGGCGCAGGGCGAAGTGGTTGCCGAAGAGCCACTCGCAGGCGAAGAGGTTATCGCAGCCGAAGCCAGCGAAGCCGTGGAAGAGGGCGCTCCCGCCGAGGAAGTTCTGCCGGTCGAAGAAGCCCAGGAAGAATTACTGGTCCCTGGCGCGGAGTCGGGCGAGATGATCGGACTCTCCACCGAAGCCGAAGCCTCGGTCGAGTCCGTCGAAGAGTTGGTCGAAGAAGGCCAGTACTACGAAGCTGAGGTCGTGGAAGGTGTCGAAAACGCTCCGCCCGCAGATGTGGCGGAGGTGACCACGCACGAACGCCCCAGCGTTGAAGGCGAGTCCGTGCCGGACGAGGAACTGCCCGGCGGGCCGCTTTAGCGACCTGGATTCGCGGTGCCTTACCACCCGCTCGGCCGGCTTCGGTCAGCGGGAACCCGGCCCAGCCGCGAAGCGAAACATCAAGGCGTGAGGATGCTATGAACGCGTAGGCGGACGGGACAATACGGAGGAATCAGGGCGGAATGCAGCAAAAGGTACGAATTAACGACCTGGCCAGAGAGCTTGAGGTCAAAAGCAAGGTGATCCTGGATTTGTTGATCAAGGTCGGGGTCACGGAAAAAAAGACGCACTCCAGCTCCATTGAAGTGGACGAGGCGGAGCGCGTCCGCAAGTATTACGCCGAGCACGGCGAATTCGGCACTGCTCCTTCGACCCGCTCCTCCCACGCGGCGAAAGACGAGTTCAAGCCCAAGATCGACCTCTCGCACATCTCCAGGCCCGGCGATGTTCAGAGGGTGATCGCGCAGAAAGCCGCCCAGCCCGCCGTTCCTCCACGCCCAGCCGCTGCACCCAACGTTCCGCCTCGTACCAGCGCGACCCCGGCAGCCGCTGTACCCTCGCGTCCTCCGAGCAGCATACCCAGGCCGCCTGCCGTGGCCGCAAGTGCCGTTCCAGTCGCTCCGGTGGAGCCGCCCAAGCCGGCGCCGCGCTTGATTACTCCGCAATCTGTGATGCGCCCGCCCGCAACGGTGACGATGCCGCCCAAGCCGGTGGTTGTGCCATCCGCAGCGGTTGTGCCCCCAGTAGCTCCTGAACTGAAAGAAGGGCCCGCGGCAGTTGCAGCGGCTGTGGAAGAACAGGCTCCCGTGCCGACAGAGGTCGCAGCCGTGGCTGCAGAAACGAAAGTGGAGGCCCCTGTGGCTGAGGTCGCGGCTCTGCCGCTGAGCGAGCATCCTGGCGGCGAAATTGTTCCAGCTGCCCAGGCTACACCTGCCGCCGCGAAACACGTACCGCCAACTCCGGGCAAGCCAATCGTTCCGCAACGCCGTTTCATTGTTCCCCAGACTGGCCCGCGTCCTGTCTACGCCGCACCGCCGCGGCCCGCCGGAGCTCCAATCGCTCCGCGCACTGGGTTACCGGAGCGTGGCAAGCCTATCTTCCAGCGTCCGCGTCCGCCGTTCCCCGGGCAGGGGGCGGCCCAGGGCGCACCGGGTACAAGCCGTCCGCCCATGCGGCCGGGCGAACGCCGTGGTCCGCACCCGACCCGTTCGGGCGCACCGGGAGCCCGTCCCCCATTTGGTGCCGGAGCGGGTGCAGGAGCTGCGCCGCCACCGCCCACGGGCCGTCCCATGGGACGCCCAGCCCGCCCAGGGCAGCGCTATGTGCCGCGAGGCGTGAAGGAAGGCCCGATGAAGGGCTTTACCCCACCGCCACGTTTGTCGCTCTCCAGCGAGCCGCTGCCCATTACACGCAACATCACGATTCCCGAAGGCATTAGCGTCAAGGACCTGGCCGAGAAGCTCGAAATCCGCGCCAAGGACCTTATCGCGCGTCTCCTGGCCCGCGGCGTCTTCGCCACCGTCAACCAGACCCTCGATTCCGAGCTGGCCACCGAGATGGCGCGCCACTTCGGCGCCACCACCGACGTCATTACTTTTGAAGAGCAGCTGTCGAAAGAAACCGCGACGGCCGAAGGTGCGAGCGACGAAGCCGGCGTGGGCGCAGTCACGCGTCCCCCGGTGGTGACCATCATGGGCCACGTTGACCATGGCAAAACCAGCTTGCTCGACGCCATTCGCCAGACCAGCGTGGCCGAGGGTGAAGCCGGAGGCATCACTCAGCACATCGGCGCCTACAAGGTGGCGATCACCGACACGAACTCGCCCGCCTTTGGCCGCGAGATCGTCTTCCTCGATACCCCGGGCCACGAAGCGTTTACCCGCATGCGTGCCCGCGGCTCCAAGGTCACTGACATCGTGGTGCTTGTCGTTGCCGCCGATGACGGCGTCATGCCGCAGACCCTCGAGGCCATCGACCACGCCAAGGCGGCAAACGTTCCCCTTATCGTGGCCGTCAACAAGATCGACAAGCCCGATGCCCTCCCCGAGCGCGTGAAAAAGCAGCTCGCCGACCGCGGCCTGATGCCTGAAGACTGGGGCGGTAGCACCGTCTTCGTCGATGTTTCCGCCAAGCAGAAGACAAATCTCAACCTGCTGATGGAAATGATCTGCCTGGTTGCGGACCTGCAAGATTTGAAGGCGGTACCCGACCGTCCGGCCGTCGGTACCGTGCTCGAAGCCAAGCTGGACCGCGGTCGCGGTCCGGTGGCGACCGTGCTTGTGCAGAATGGCACCCTGCACGCCGGCGACAATTTCGTGGTGGGCAACGTCTTCGGCAAGGTGCGCGCCATGTTCAATGATCGTGGAGCGGCCATGGACGCCGCGCCCCCTTCGACTCCGGTGGAGGTGTTGGGGCTGGAAGGTCTCCCGCAGGCTGGGGACCAACTCGTGGCCGTGACCGACCGCGAAAAGGCGCGCGATATTTCCGAATACCGCGAAGGTAGGGCCCGCGAAGCCCAACTGGCCAAGAGTTCGCGCGTGTCGCTCGAAGGCCTGGCGGAGCAATTGAGGACTGCCGGACAGAAAGATCTTCCCATCATCCTCAAGGGCGACGTCGGCGGCTCGGTCGAAGTGCTGACCGACCTGCTGGGCAAACTCTCGAACGAAAAGGTGAAGATCACCATCGTGCGCACTGGGGTGGGCGCAATCACCGAGTCCGACGTGCTTTTGGCCTCGGCATCGAACGCTGTCATCATCGGCTTCAATGTTCGCCCCGAACGCAAGGCGCAGGAACTCGCCGAGCAGGAAAAGGTCGACATCCGCCTGCACTCCATCATTTACGAGCTGCAGGACGAAATGAAGCGTGCCATGACTGGCCTGCTCGAGCCCATCATCAAGGAAACCTACCTCGGACGTGCCGAAGTCAAAGACACCTTCCGTATCCCCAAGGTCGGCACCATCGCCGGTTGTCAGGTGGTGGATGGCGTCATCAAGCGCGACTCCGACGTTCGCCTGCTGCGCGACAATGTGGTGGTATTCAAGGGTAAGATTGGTTCGCTCCGCCGCTTCAAGGACGACGCCAAGGAAGTGACCAATGGCATGGAGTGCGGCATTGGTATCGCCAACTACGGCGATATCAAGGCGGGCGACGTTATCGAGGCCTTCGTGACCGAAAAAGTGGCGGCCGAAGCCTTCGCCTAAGCGACAGGAAGAACCACCAGAAAGTCCCGGAAACTGTTCCGCGCGGCGCGGGGCCCAATTTCCGGGACTTCGTGCAACCAGCAGATGAAATGATCGCATACCTCACGTTGGAGATCCGCATCGAGGGCGCGCACTCGCTGAAGGACAAGCGCCAGGTCGTCCGCGCCGTGAAAGATGGCTTGCGTACCCGCTTCAACGTCGCGGTGGCAGAAATCGATCCCAGCGACGCCTGGCAGCGTGCCACTCTGGGCGTGGTCAGCATCTCTTCGTCGCGCGACTACCTCGACGGATTGATGCGCAATGTCGAGCGCTTTGCCGTCCGCGTTGCCAACAACAGCGGCGGCGAAGTCACCGACTCCTTCATCGATTTCCTCAGCGAAGCGGAGTTTGGCGATTCATGACCCAGGGTAACCGTGACGGCCATCACCGTCCGCTTGACGCAATAGCGTATCCTCTAACGTTCACCTTTTTTTGCCGCACCGATAGGGACAGATGGAGAACCGCACACAGAAAGTATCTTCGGGCACGCCGCGGCGAAGCGCTGCGCGAAGAAATCACTACGCTGGTCGAAGGCGAGCTGGAAGACCCTCGCATCGGCCTGGTGACAGTGAACGAAGTCGTCATGGCGACTGATGGCAAAGTCGCCCGGGTATTCATTGAAGTGGCCGGTGACGATAAAGAGGTTGAGGACAGCATGGAGGGCCTGAATGACGCTCGCGGTTTCATCCGCCATTCTCTCACCGCCAATCTTGGCCTGCGCCATGCCCCGGAGCTCTTGTTTATCCTTGACCGCCGGAACCAGCATGGCAGCCGGGTCGAAGAGTTGCTGAAACGTATCGAAAAGCGAAAAGGACGCAGTTGATCCGGGGCCAGAAAGATGCTCGAAGAAGTACTGAATCAGATAGGGAGAAGACAGAAGTTCATTTGCACCTCGCATGCGCGGCCCGACGGCGATGCCGTCGGCTCGGCGCTGGCCTGCTGCCAGATTCTGCGCAGTATGGGCAAGCAGGCCAACGTGGTCCTCAGCGACGGCGTACCCGGCATCTACCGCCCGCTGCCGTTTGCCGATGCCGTGCTGCACGACGTCGAACAGGCCCCCGACGCTGAAGCTGCCATCATCCTGGAGTGCGACGGCGTAGCGCGCACCCGGCTGACCGGGCTGGAAAATCACTTTCTCATCAACATCGATCACCACGACACCGCGCGTCCATTTGGCGACGTGAACTGGATCGATCCCGACGCTTGTGCGACGGCCGAGATGATTTTCAAGCTGGCGCGTGAAGCCGGCGTGAAAATTTCGCCCGAAGTGGCAACCTGCCTGTACACGGCAGTCCTGACCGATACAGGTTCGTTCTGCTTCACCGGCACGACCGAGCGGACCTTCGCCCTGGCGCAGGAACTTGTGCGCTGCGGCGCCGATCCCGTCAAGATTGCCCACAACGTGTACTTCTCGACCCAACTCTCCAAGATGAAGCTGCTCGGCGAAGCTTTGCGCACGCTGCATCGCGACGGTAGCTCTGGCATGGATGCACGTGACTCACCAGACGATGGAACTCTGCGAATCGCAGGAAGAAGACTGCGAAGGCCTGGTGAATTATGCACTGGCCATTGGGGGCATCGAGGTGGCGCTGTTCTTCCGCGAGCAACCCGACGGACGCTTTCGCGTGAGCCTGCGCAGCAAGGGCGCAGTTAACGTTGCCAAGGTCGCCGAAACCTTCGGCGGCGGCGGCCACTCCTGTGCCAGTGGATGCGCCATCGAGGGCCCGCTCTCGGTGGCGACCGAGCGTATGATTGCTCAACTGCGCATTCGCGGCTTCGATCGCCATCGTCATCCCGACCGCAGCCATCCTGACAAGGTGCAATAGCCATCGCCCCGACTTCTTCCAAATTGAATGACCCCAAGCCGCTGGCCGAGCGCGCCCGCCGTTCCACCGACCTGGTGGCGCTCATCGCCTTCTGCGGATTCCTGTTCTTTGCCGGACTGCAGGTTATCGGCCTGCTCGGCGCCGACGAGCCCCGCTACGCGCAGGTCGCGCGCGAGATGCTCGCACGCCACGACTGGGTCACTCCCACATTGTGGGGCCAGCCCTGGCTGGAGAAGCCTCCTCTGCTGTACTGGGGCCAGATGCTCGCTTACAAGGCCGCGGGGTCGTGACCGGTTGGGCGGCGCGCTTGCCCTCGGCGGTGTTGGCTACGCTGATGGTCTTCTTCATCTACGTGTGGGCACGGCGCTTTCGCCGCGGCATGCAACTCGATGCGGCGCTGATCACCGCAGCCTCGGCCATCATCATCGGCTTTGGCCGCGGCGCCAGCACCGACATGCCGCTCACGGCGATGTTCACCATCGCGATGCTGTCCTGGTGGGGCTGGTATGAGTCGCAGAACCGCGCATGGCTGCTGGCGTTTTACGCCTTCGCCGGACTAGGCACGCTGGCCAAAGGCCCGATTGCCGTCTTCCTCGCAGGGCTCATCATCGTGGCCTTTGCCGCGCTGCGGCGCGACTGGCGGCTGGTGCTGCGCACGCTGTGGCTTCCGGGCATCGTGCTCTATCTTGCGGTGGTGCTGCCGTGGTTCATCGCCGTGCAACGCGCCAATCCCGAGTTCTTCCGCGTCTTCATCCTTGAGCACAACCTGGCGCGCTACGCGACCGACCTCTATCGCCACAAACAGCCCTTCTGGTATTACGTGCCGGTCGCGCTGATCGGCCTGTGCCGTGGACCATCTTCGCCATCACCGCGCTTGGTCGACGCCATCCGCGACTGGCGCTTCTCGGTCGCCGAGCCGCCAGGCCAGCGAAGACCTGCGAACGTTCCTCGGCCTCTGGTTCCTGCTGCCGATCGTGTTCTTCTCGCTGTCGCAGTCGAAGTTGCCGGGATACATTCTGCCGGCGATTCCCGCCGCCGCGATTTTGCTGGCCGATTTCGTCCTGCGCCGCGAAGCAGGAAGGCGACAAGCCCAGCGTCTGGCTCACCGCTTCGCACGCGGTTCTGTGTGCCGCGCTGATGGTCGCTGCGCTCATCGTCCCCTTCAGGCTCGTCCATCAGGATGTCACGCAAGCCGGCAATCATCGTGGCCGTTGTGCTGGCCGTGATCGGTGTCCTGACAGTCTGGCTGAGCCTGCGCACGCAGGGCTATCGCATGCTGCGCTTCACTACGCTGGTGCCGGTGCTGATTGCCTTTGCGCTGGTGCTGCGGGGCACGGCGCCCATCGTCGACGCGCTGCAGTCGGCCCGTCCGGTCGAATTGCGGCTGGCGGCGACCACCCTGGGCGAGGTCCCGACGGTCGCCGTCTATGACGTTCCGCGCAGTCTCGAATATGGACTGGGCTTCTACCGCAACCACAAGATCGCCAGCTACGAGCGCAACGAGATTCCTGACGGCGAGCACGTCGTGGTTGCCGCCGAGGGCTCGAAAACCGAGTTGGAATTCCGCCTGAAGGGCCGCCAGATCACGCCGCATCGGCGGCTTCTCGCCACAGAAGCTCGACTTCTATCTGGTGTCGGCGACGAATGGGCCGCTGTCCAACCCGCAGTGACCAGCCTGTTCTCAGCATTGCCTTGTTGACTGCCGCCGCACTAGACTGGCTCAACACCCGGCGTTGCCGCACCAGTCCCGCGGCGGCACGATATCGAGGCGCAGGACCCATGGCAGTCCGCAATCCAATTCGGCCGGCCACCGGCGCCGAGATCCTCGACCTCAGGCACTTTTCCTCGGCGGACCTGCGGCCGCTGCTCGACCAAGAAGTCGAGCAGTGGGGCGAGACGCTGGCCTGGGACTACCGCAGTTCCTCGGAGATGATCCTGCGCTATGTGGACGCCAAGATTCTGCCGGGCTATGCGGCGCGTCGAGCGCGGCACCTCGTCGGCTATTCGTTCTTTGTGTATGAAGGCAGCAAGGGCGTGATTGGCGACTTGTTCGTGTCGCCGCGGCGGCCCGACGCTCGCGCCATCGAGATGAGTCTGATCGAGCACGTGATCGAGACCCTGCAGCAGTCGCCGGGCGTGCAGCGTGTCGAGGCACAACTGCTCGCGCACGACACTGGCGAGGTGGCCGAACCGTTCGTCACCAACGGATTTCACCGCCACCGCCGGCTGTTTCTCTGCCTCGATCTGGCCGCGGCGCAGGCCAGGCCAACGCCGCGCGCTCGACCAGGTAGTCGATCCGCCGCTGGACTGAAGCCGATTACCAGCCCGCAGCTGGCATCATTACCGCCGCGTATCGGGCGCACATCGACTCCGAGATCAACGACCAGTACCGCACCAGCGCCGGCTCGGCTGCGCTTCCTCAACAACATCGTGCGCTTTCCCGGCTGTGGAGTGTTCGATCCCGAGGCTTCGTTCGTGGCTGTCCACCAGCCGTCGAACGCGCTGGCCGGACTCATCCTGTGCTCGCGCGTGCGCGACGATGTTGGCCACGTGACGCAGGTGTGCCTGCTTCCCGAGTATCGCGGGCAGGGCATCGGCGAAAGCCTGATGGCGCGGACCTGCAACGCGCTGCGCAGCCGCAAGTTCAAGCTGCTGACGCTGACCGTGACCGAGGCCAACCACAACGCAGTCGACCTCTATCGCAAGCTGGGCTTTGAGACGCGCCGCGTGTTCGATGCGTTCGTGTGGGAAAGCTAGAAGAAGTAGTATAGTGGATAGACGAAATCTCCGGCAACTATCCACTATCCACTATCCACAAACCACTGTCCACTGTCTTTCAGTGTTTGATCAGCCACATCGCCCACGACGCCACTATCACTCCGCCGACAAACAGGACGAAGCAATAGGCGCCGTAGCGCACCATGGCGCGCGGACGTATTGCGCTGGGTGATGCCGAACACCGTGGAGGCGCAGGCGGCGAAGATAACGGCGGCGGTAAAGTGTGAGAGCTCGAAGGTCATTGTTTCTTCCCGATCGCGATCTGGTGGGCGTCCACTGCGGCAGATGATGTTCAGCAGTCCGGCGACCACAATGTACTTGGTGCCGTAGTCGGCGATGGCGCGCTGAATGTTGCCGCCGCCTGCGTCCATGGCGTACGCGATGAAATACAGCAGCCCGGAGCCAACGTCGCCGACGAAGCCCAGGATGTCGAGCAGGTCTCCGGTGTTGAAGCCGTAAACCTTGCCCTGCATGCCGAGGCCGGCAGAAGAACATGATGAAGACCGCCAGCATCAGCAGCACCCCGCGGCCCCACTGGCGCTGAATGAAGTGGCCGAGGCCGGGAAGCAGCCATCCCGCCAGCGGCGCGATGATCGCCATCGACCCGCCCGTCGCCGCGTTGCCTGCCGCCGTGTTTCCTGGTGAAGCCGCGTTCTGTGCGTTCGCCATCAGATGAGCACCAACTCGGTCTGGATTCGTCCCGTGACCTCAGCCTTGCCGTTGCGGATCATCATGTCGATTTCGCTGCGCACGCCGAACTCCGGCAGGTAAATCCCCGGCTCGACCGAAAAGCAGGTGTTCGGCAGAATCAGGCGGTCGTCCTTGGTCTCGAGATTGTCGAGGTTGGCGCCGTTGCCGTGAATGTCTGAGGTAATGGAGTGCCCGGTGCGATGAAAAATCTGCGGGCCGTATCCCTTGCTGACGATGAAGTCGTGCACCGCCTGGTCCACTTCCCATCCGCAGATCGGCTTTCCGGCCGCGAACGCCGCTTTCACCTTGTTGATGCCGACGTCGCGCGCATCGCGCACGATGGTGAAGATTTCGCGCTGCTTGTCGCTGGGCGTGCCGATGACGCCGGTCCAGGTGATGTCGTAGAACACCGAGTCGGGCTCGTTGCACTTGGCCCAGATGTCGAGCAGGATGAAATCGCCCTGCTCGAATCGGCGCCGACGATGCCGCTGACGGCTCGTAGTGCGGGTCGCCGCTGTTTGCGTTCACGCTGACGTTCGGCGGATCGCAGGTGATGAGGTCCTCGCGCTGAAACGCCTCCATGATCCACTGCTGAATTTCAAACTCGTTCGTGCCGCCGTTGCGAGCGCGGCGTCCGATTTCCTGGAACGCCCCCGCGGTGATGGCGTCAACCTTGGCCTGCGCTTTGTAGTGCGACGCGATCTGCGCCTCGGTCAGCGTGGCCTCGAACCGCGCGACCAGATTGGCCGAGGTGACGATCTCTTTTCCGAAGCTCCGCACCAGCTCCAGCATTCCGGCGTCAACCAGCGAGATGTAAGGAATCTGGTTGTTCGGCGAATACTGCATGACCAGCTTGCTGTAGGGCTTGACCATCGCTTCCAGGTCTGGCCCACAGCTCTTCCCACGCCGAATACTCCGATCTTGCGGCCGGGCAGGGAGTCCAGGTGATGGCTCTCGATGCGGTGCACCAGCTTCACGGGTTCGCCGTTGGCCGGAATCAAATAGAACCAGCGCCGGGTGGTGAGGCGGTCGGCAGGCAGTCCCAGCACGCGGTAGGCGATGGGATCGCGGTGATGGTGGTCGTAGAACAGCCAGGCTTCGTGGCCGCCGTCGCGGAGCGCGGCCTGAATATCGGAGAGGTTCATGCGAATTCCATTGTAAATGACGAGCGGCCTATTTGCTCGGTTTGCGCCAAGCACCCGCTCGCGCGTAGCTAGACGGCAGCGTCTCGCACGCTGTCCGCAACACCAGACGCGGCGTGCGATCCCGAATCTTCATCAGATAAGCGACCGTTTGCTCCGGATTTGCCTTGGCGGCTTCGCGCAACAACCAGCCCAGGCCCTTCTGCACCATGTCGTCGTCGCTGTTCAACAGCAATTCGGTGACCCCCTGAATTTGCTCGAAATTCTTGTGCTGGCGCGTGCTGTGAATCAGGCTGACGGCGGCGGCACGCCGGTGCCAGACACTCTTCTTCTTCGCCCACACCGGCATTCGCGCCAGGTAGCGGTCATCGGAGGCGACCATCGGCCCGATCAGGTAGTGCACCAGCGCGTCATGGTCAGCCCACGAGGTGACGCGGTCGAGCCAGCTCTCGAAAAGCTTGAACTCGTCGCGGCCAAACTGCGGAGTCATGCCCTCCAGCAGCATTACCGCGAAGTTCCTTTTCTTCCAGCACCTCGCCTGCGAAAAGCTGGTCCGCAACCTGCACCAAGTAGGCCAGCCCGTATTCCGTTCAGAATCGTCCGGCGAAAGCGTCGGGCCACCTTGCGAAGCTCCGCCGTGTGCCATCCGCGCGATTTCACTTCGTGCTTGAAGAAGCGCTGTACCTCGACTGGTGTGTGGCGCCGAGCCACCGTCGATCAGCACCCGCCGGATGTGGTCAGCGATGTAGGCGGGCGGCTTTTGAGACTTTGCGGACATGGAATTCGGCATTGCCAAGGGCATCGGCGATCAGAAAGAGAATATCACCCCCCTCCCCCATGGCCCTTTGGAATCAATGAGATATCGCTGCAATTACTGTGCTAGTTCCGCAAAACAAAGAAGTTATACGTACTTAATAGAAAACATTGGACTTAAGGGGCATTCACTCGTATACGGAATGCGTTTGGCCAGCTTCGCCGGTAACACGTACGGCTTTTCGATATTTCAAAGAGCCGATCGATGTCCGCAACCTGGGCGCGAACCGGCAAGGCACACAAATCCCTTGCCTCACGAACAGTCTTTTACACGTTCGGCATGGGATAGGGAAGGACGTGGGACACAGGGGCGTGTGATAGAAGAGCAGCTAGTAGCTAGCAATTAGCTAAGAGCTAACAGCGCCCAGTTCCAGCGCTATTGGGCGTCACGCCGCCTTCGGCGCCATCAGCTTGTCATATGCCAGCAGCAGTACGGCCGTCACGACGCCCACGCCGATAATGACCCACCACATACCCGCCGGCTCGTGCTTCACTTCGCCGAAGTAGTGAATCAGGAACCCGCCAAACGCGCCGCCGATGAGCGAGCCGATACCCAGCGGCAGAAAGGCAAAGCCCATGTAGGTGCCTTGCTGTCCTTCCGGAGCCAGCCGGGACACATAGTCGTAGTACCGAGGAGACATCACGATTTCGCCCAGCGCGACCGCCACCAGCGTCAGCACCGCGCCCAGACCCGACGGCATCAGGATCAGGAAGATCCATCCCAGCGCGCTGATCAGCGTCCCGGTGGTAATCGCCATCAACGGAGCCACCTTCTGCATGAGCAGTGTGATCACCACCGTCAGCGCAATCACCACCACCGGCCCGGTCATCAGCAAAAGTTCGGTATCAATCGTCGGGTTGATGTAGTTGTGCACGTACAGCGGCAGCGTCAGGAACTCCTGCCAGTACACAATCCAATAGCCGGTGAAGATCGCCAGGAACAGCATGAAGCGCGGGTTTGACAGCACCGTCAGGAAGTTTCTGCCGGCCTGCGCCATCGATGGCGTCTGCGTAGCTCGATCGCGGTTCGGCTCCTTGAAGAAGATCAGCACGCCGATGAACATTACGAATACGCTGAGCGCTGCCACGCGGAACACGTTTTCCACCCTCATGCGCTGGTGGACGTACGAAGCGACAAACGGCCCCGCCGCGCCCCCGATGTTCACCAGTGTGTAGTAGATGGAGTAACCGAACGAACGAACATCCTCTCGTGAAGAGTGCGCCGTGGTGGCCACCACGGTCGGCTTTACCAATGCGACGCCGAACGCCGGCAGCGCCAGCACCACCGCCACCAGCACGCCCAGCGGCACGGTCTGCCGCACTGGCGCCAGCCACGGCGACCCCAGCGATCCCAGCAGGAAATAGGCGCACGACAGGATCAGGTAGGCCAGCGCCAGCGCCTTGCGAAATCCCATCTTGTCGGCCAGCGTGCCGCCGAACACCGGCAGGAACCACACCAGTCCGCCGAAGAATCCGGTAAGCGTGCCGGTCTGCTGGGTGGGAAAATTTAGAACTTCGTGCAGGTATCGCGCCAGCGAGGCGAACACCGCGTAGTAGGAAAGCCGCTCGAACAGCTCGCTGATGTTGGCGACCCAGAAGGGCCGTTCGAAGCCGGTGCGAATGTCATCCCAACGCTGGGCGAAGCTCAAGTTTTCAGAGAAGATTCAGCAATGACGAAGCAATTAGCTACAGAACACAAAAATCACAGAAACCAAAAGCGAAAAGCGAAAAGCCTTGAGTCTCTCTGGGTCCTCGGCGCCTCTGTGGTGAACATCATCGATACTATCAGCCGAGGAGGTCGCGCAGTGTCTCTTCCACCTGTGCGGCCCGAAGTCCGGCGATACGAATCAGTTTTTGGCGGCTGGATTCTCCGGCGGCTATCGTAACTGACGAACGCGGAACATTCAAAAATTTCGCCAGGAAGGCGATGCAGGCCTCGTTGGCGCGGCCTTCGACGGGAGGAGTGGTCAGCGACAACTTGAGCGCGTCACCCACGGTTCCGGTGATGGCGTTCTTGCGGGCGCGCGGATGAACCTTCACCTGAAACGTCGCCCCAGCGATGGTGTCATGAATGGGAATCACGGTTTGGGACGCACTCCGAAAATGGCGGTGCCGATGCGCACGCAGGTAGAGCCTTCTTCGATGGCGACCTCGAAGTCGTGCGACATGCCCATGGAAAGCGTGTTGAGGTGACGCCGGGAAACCTCGCGAGCCGCCAGCCCATCGCGCAATTCGCGCAAGCTTGCGGAAGTACGGGCGCGCGTCCTCGGGATCGTCCGTGAACGGCGGTACGGTCATAAGCCCGCGAATGTGCAGATTTGCCCATTGCGGTCGCTTGGCTGAGGATCGCTGCAATCTCCGGCGATTCCGGCGCGAGCCCGCTCTTGGCCTCCTCGCCGCCGACGTTGATCTCGATCAGGACGTCGAGTGTCTTGCCAAGTTTCTGCGCGGAATCGTTGAGACGTTGTGCCAACTTCGCCGAGTCGATGGAATCGACAGCCTGAAAAATCTCCGCCGCCTTCGCCGTTTTGTTCGATTGCAGATGGCCGATCATGTGGAAGCGGGCATCGTTCAGTTCAGCGAGCTTGGGAAGCTTGTCGGCAAACTCCTGCACACGGTTCTCGCCGAACAGTCGCTGCCCAGCAGAGTAGGCTTCGAGAATCGCGTCGGCCGGAAAGGTCTTGCAGACGGCCATCAGAGTCGACGTCGGAAGGGTTGCGGCCCGCACGAGTGGCGGCTTGGTCTATTCGTTCGCGGATAACGGCGATTTGTTCTTCAATGCTCACGAAATTTCAGTCTAAAGCAAAAGGCGCGGACTCTCTCCGCGCCTCTCACATTCCTACTGACAACCGAGAGCCGACAACTGCTTTACATAATCGCCGTCGGCGGCGCCGGCTCATCCGGGCTGCCCGCGTTGGCCAGCGGCACGCGCACCATCACGAAGCCGAGAATCACCAGCACGATAAAGCCCGAGATTACGCTGGGATGCGCGAAGATTACGGGCAGAGGCCACTGCTTGTACTTGAAGATGGCAATGACAATGCCCATCAGCGCCTCACCGGCAATAAATCCTGAGGCCGTCAGCACCCCCGCATTCTCGACGCGTGCCTTCTGTGCGTCGTTGAAATCGCGGCGGTCGCGCATGCGGTCGGTGATCCAGCGAATCATGCCGCCGAGGAAAATCGCGAACGTCGTTTCCAGCGGCAGGTACATGCCCACGGCGAAGAGCATGGGGCTCTTCACCTCGATCATGATCAGCGCGAGTCCCATCAGGATGCCCACCACGATCAACGGCCACGCCATCTCTCCGCCGACGATGCCGCGCGAGAGCATGGCCATCAATCCGGCCTGCGGGGCCGACAACTGACGATCGCCGAATCCGATGCCGCCGCCATTGATGTTCGCCTGGTTCAGCAGCATGAGGATCGGGAACAGCGCGAAGCTGGCCACCGCCACGCCCATGAAGTCGCCAATCTGCATTTTGCTGGGCGTACCGCCGAGGATGTGTCCGACTTTCAGGTCCTGCAGCATCTCGCCCGCTACCGCCGACGACACGCAGACCACGGCAGCGACTCCCAGCACGGCGGCGACGCCGTGAATGCCGGAAACGCCGATGAGAATCATCAGCAGGGCCGCAATAATCAGTGTTGCCAGCGTGAGTCCCGAAATCGGGTTGTTCGACGATCCGATCAGGCCCACCAGGTTGCCCGAAACCGCGGCAAAGAAGAAGCCGACGATGATCATCACCACGGCGGCCACGATGCCCGCAGTCCACGAGTCGGCGTAGCTTCTGTAGAGAAAGACCATGCTGATGAGCACGAGCAGCAATCCGCCAAAAACGAACTTGGCGTTCAGGTCGCGCTCGGTTCGCGCGGTACTGGCGTGCGCGGCGGCAGATTTCTTCAAGTCAGAGACAGCACGCGCCATGCCGGAGCCCAGGCTCTTCCGCATGCGGAACAGCGTGTAGCAGGCGCCGACCAGCATGCCGCCGACGGCAATCGGACGCACGATGAAACTCCACACCGCTCCCGCCTGGTCCGCCCAGAAGGCGCTGTCGGGCGTGGCGCCCGCGGGTACAGAACTGCGCTACAAACGTCGGCCCGCCGAGGAAGAGGATCAGCGGCACCAGCAAGCCCCAGGCGATCACGCCGCCGGCAAAGTTCAGCGAGGCCAGCCGCGGTCCGATGATGTATCCCACTCCGAGATACGCGGGACTGATCGCGGGCGCCGACACCGTGGTCACCGCGCCGGCCGACAAGCTTCGGCGCCGTCATCGAGCGGCCCATGCGCACGAAGCTCGTCCCCAGACTGCCAACATTCACGATGAAATCTTTGCTGGCGTTGAACAGATTGAACTGCCCCAGCAAGTACACCATCCCGCCGAAGCCCATGTTGCCAAACAGAATCTTGGCGGCGCGGCTGCCCTGCTGTCCCGGCGATGTGAATCTGCGATGCCGCCACCGATTCCGGGAAGGGAAGCTCAGGGTCCTCCACCATCACGCGCCGCAGCAGCGTCACAAACAAAATGCCGAGCGTTCCGCCGACCAGCATCAGGATCGACGACTTCCAATACGCGTGCTGGAAATCGAACACCGGCCACGCCCCGGAAATCACGAACGCCGGAATCGTGAAGATCGCGCCGGCTGCCACCGACTCGCCGATCGAGCCCACGGTTCGTGCGATGTTCTCTTCCAGGATCGAGCCCTTCATCATGCGCAGCACGGCCATGCCGATCACGGCCGCGGGATAAGTTGCGGCGATGGTCATGCCCGCACGCAGGCCAAGATAGGCATTGGCCGCGCCCAGAATCACGGTCATCACCAGGCCAAGCAGGACGGCGCGGAGCGTAAACTCCGCCATGTTGGTGTTCTCAGGAACGTATGACCGAAACGTCTTTTCCGGGGCGGCTGCAGGTGCACTCATATACGAAGACCTCGCTCAGACCCCAAATAAATGCGACGGCGCAAGTTAGCACGCCGGGCGCGCTTCCTACAAGTGCCGCCCCGACGCAGGCCTACCCCGGCGAACCCCTCAGTAGCTTACCAGCTAATGAAATTTGTGTGAATCACGCCAAATTAGGAACCCGCACCGCGCATTGCGTCGCGATTCCGGCGAACTTGTTATACTGTTTCCTCAAGATGCCGGGTGCCTGTGACGGCGGATTGTCTTTCGCTTTTAGGCCGGCATCGTCGACTGGAGGGCAGTCTTCAGCAGTCGTGCGACTCTACAGCGACAGCGACGAGTCGAGCGCGCCGAGCAGCGTTCAACCCTCGTCGCGCCAGTAGTTGACGGTAATCACGCAGCGTTTTCTCTGTCTTCTTCCCTTCCGATTGCACGCTTCTGCAATCATCCCCCTTGTCAATCTCTCTCGCCTGCCCGTGTGCCAGGAGTGTCTCGACTCCATTGAGCCCATTCGTGTGCCGCAATGCGTGCAGTGCGGCGAGCGACTTCTCCCCGCTCAGCTCCTGATGGGCGATGGCCGCTGCCGCGGCTGCCGCGAGTTCGAGCCCGACTTCGACCGCGCCGTTTCCTGCGGCGAGTATGCCGGAGCGCTGCGCGGACTCATCCATCTCCTCAAATACGACAACGTTCTGCCGGCCGCGCCGGTGCTAGGTGCGAATGCTGGCCGAGGCCATCGTCGCACCTTTTGCCGGCCGCCGGTGACGAATCGCGGCTGCTGGTCCCCGTTCCGCTGCACACAGAGCAAGCGCAGCGAGCGCGGCTTTAACCAGGCGGAACTGATCGTCCGCGACGGCGGCAAAGCATCTGCCGCAGCCTCTGGAAATTGCGCCGGTCCTGAAGCGCCACCGCCCTACGCACTCGCAGGTGGGGCTGACGCGCGAAGAGCGCATCGCCAACCTGCGCGACGCGTTTCGCGTCACCGATCCGGAGCGCGTAAAAGGCAGAACGGTGATCGTGGTCGATGACGTGATGACCACGGGAACAACAGTTTCCGAGTGTGCCCGCGTGCTGAAAAAAGCCGGGGCCGAACGAGTTTGGGCAGCCACGGTGGCCCGCACCCTGAAGGGTGCGGTGCAACCGCAGGCTGTCGAATCCGAACCACGGGAGGTTGTCGAAGCGGCCCTCGCTGTTTCGGTCTAGGGGATATGTCCATGGCAGCCCAAAGCACAGCGTCGCGATACGGTAAGTCCCTGGCGGGATGCATGCACCACGCGCGGGTAAGCAGTGACGAGCGCATCCTGCACTCGCCCATGCACTCCCCTGTGCTCGTGCTGAACGCTTCCTACGAGCCCATCAACGTTTGCGCGGCCCGCCGTGCCATTGTGCTGGTGTTGAAAGGCGTCGCCATGATGGAGGAGGCCAACGGCCACCATCTCCACGCTGCGCGCCTCGCCATCAACGTTCCGTCGGTCATCCGCCTGCTGGAATACCGCCGCATCCCGCACCAGACGCGCGCGCTCTCGCGCAAGAACATCCTGCTGCGCGACCGCAATACCTGCCAGTACTGCGGCAAGATCCTCGCTGCCGGCGAGCTTACGCTCGACCACGTTATCCCGCGCTCGCGCGGAGGCGCCTCTACCTGGGAAAACCTCGTAGCCTGCTGCCACAACTGCAATCGCCGCAAGGGGAGCATGCTGCCGCACGAGGCCAACATGAAGCTCACCCGCGAGCCGCGAGCGTTCAATCTGCACACCAGCCGCCACATCATGCGCCTGATGGGACGCTCCGACACCAAGTGGCAGAAGTATTTGTTCTTCTGACCTGGAAGTTCGCAGGAAGCAAAGAGTTGGTGCCCCATCCTTTCCCTCGTTTTGGGAACGGCAATCACGAATGACGAGGGCGAGGATGCGGCCGGAGAACGAGACGAAAAAATGGGGCAGGTCACAGGTGACTGCCCCATGCGCGATCGAGAGGTGGAGGCTGAGGGTAAGCCTTGACTAACGAGTCAGCTTGCGGCGCAGCATCCCGGCCACGCCAATCAAACCCGACCCTAACATCAGGAAGCTGCCCGGCTCAGGAACGGCGTTGCTGCCGCCATATAGCTGGAATGACTCCCCCACTATTCCTTCAAGGTAGATCCCGTTTGCTTGCAAGTAGCCCGCGTCATTATAGGCGTATCCGCTTGTGTTCCAACGTAGGGGCTGGTCCACGCCAGTCAGGTTGAGATAGTAATCTGTTCCTGGGAGCAAGCCCGAAAGGTTGTACGCTGTCAGGTCAACCATGTATTGACAGAAGATTCCTGAACAGCCTAGCTGCTGCAGTGTCGCGCCGGTGAACGAACCGTAGGTTGTTGAGCCCCAACCGAACAGGAAGTCGGTGATCGACCCATCGATCGTCGTAGGTGTGCCAGTACTCTGCGGGTATCCAGAAAATACCAACGTGTCAATCGTACAACTGGTCAACGGACAGTCGAACCAGTCGCTGACCATGTTACCGCCGTTGATTAAATAGGGAACTCGGTTGTCACTAGGCGCACCGTTGTCGTACCACAGCGTCCCTGGAATAGCGGAATTGTTTGATGCCGTTGCTGGAAGCCCGACTAATGTCAGACAGAATAGTGTCGATAAAAACACAGTGAAACGCAGTTTCATGCTTGAAGGTCTCCCTTTAATGATCTGAGCTTTGGTTGAATTGTGGGGATGGCAGGAAGTCTCAACCATTGATTGGAACTTCCATTTTGTACGAGCAGAGCCTAATTATAATTTTCGGAAGAGCAAATTGGAAGCGCAAATTGTTTATTCTGCTTGCTCCTCGGAAACGGGACCTCGACGGCGTTGGGCTGAGCTGATACCAACGACGGATCACTGCTTTGGCGGCGTGCTCGCAGGCGGCGGACTGCTTGCCGGAGGCGTGGTGCCCGGCTTCTCCTTGGAGATTTCCTGCCCTTCGTAGGTGATCTTCGACTTCGCCCCGAACCGCTTGTAATCGGTGTATTTCACGATCTGCTTGATGTGAATGTCGCCGGTCGAGAAATGCAGCGTGTCATCGACCTTGGTGTAAACCGGAAACCAGTACTTGCCATCCACCTGATCGCGCCAGGTGGTGAAATTGGGAAACAGGTTTTCCTGTCCGCCCCGCTTCTTGGTGCCGATGTCGGGCACGTTCTTACCGTATGTCTTTACGATCTGGAAGTCGCGGTCATCGACCCAGATGCGGCCCTGGAAATAGCGCTTGTTCTTCTCGATCTGCTTGGGCGCGACGTCGAATACGTAGGTCCCGATCTCGTCAATCCGCTGCTTGCCGACGTAAAGAATCTGGTACTCCGGAATCTCGTCGCTGGTAAGCACGAACGGCATGCGATTGCGGATGTCGTCGTAATCTTCCTTGGTCATGATGATGCCAACCAAGCTCGATTGCGGCGCGAACACCACGTGCTCGAGGCGACGCCCTTCGTCGTCGAAGGTCACATCTTCCACTTCCTTGAACTCGCCGTTCACCGTGTCTCCGTCCAGTGTCTGCACCGTCAGCGACTGCCGGTAGGCATAGTTCTCGCGGGCGATCTTGAACTCTTTCTCCTTAGCGGCAAATCTCTGGATGATCTGCTCTTCCGTGATTCCCTGCGGCGGAGAAGAGTCCAGCTCGCTCTCGCCGCGCTGGGCTGCCGAGACGGAAACGAGATTCAGCGTGAGCAGTGCAAGTGCCAGGAAATGCAAAACGGATCGTGGGGATTTCATCAAGGTTCCTACGTTCATTGTATTCGATGAAAACCGGGGGACAGGCGATTCCGTCAGTGCCGCCACTACCGGCGTTACTCGATGAAACCCGCAAATTCCTCGTTTGTTGCCGCGTGCCTGATGCGGTCTCATCATTTACGCCAGAGCCGGCCATGAGCGAAGTCGAGGCGATGGCATGATCAATCCCTCGCGCCACATCACCACCCCTCGCGGGACACTCGTGGCCTGGTAACTGAGTGCACGATTGGAAAGACCCCGTCCTGCCCGCCGGCTCCGCGATATGCGGTTTTGGAACCGTGAAAACTCCATACGCCAATTGAGATTTTGCTTTTCCAAAATGGACAGGTCGTATATAAATAAGCCTATTTGCTGTGGGGGATGCCCCTGAGGAGACCTATGAAGAAAACAACTATTGTTCTTGCCTTGTGCGCGTTGCTCGCGATGGCCACGTCCGCATTTGCCGCCAACATTTGCACCACGCTTGCGTGCGTGGCGCCCACTGACAACATTAATTGGGGCACTCAAGGCCTGGGAGTTCCCTTCACCGTCTGGGGTACCCCCGAGAGCTGGGTCTCCACTGGCGCGACTGGGGCCGGCGAGATTGGGGTGGTTGGCCCCACCAACTTCACGCTGATGCAGCAGGGTGGTGGCTGGACTGGCAACTTCAGCTCCGGCGAGTACCTGATCTGGAACCAGGACGCGAACAACTTCACTGGAAATGCCGGCCCGATTGGCGTGTTGTTCTTCAACGCCGGCGTTACGGCGGCCGGCGCGCAGATTCAGGCCGACTTCTATGGTGATTTCGTCGCCACCGTCTGCGACCAAGATAGTAACTGCTTCAGCGAAAACGGTAGCTCGACCTCGAATGGCGATGGCAGCGCCATCTTCCTCGGGATCGCCAATGACCCCAACCTCCAATTCCTGACGTATTCCGTAGTGGATATCAACGGCAACAACGACGAAGCCATTGGCACCGTGTATTTCGCCGGCGGCACGCCCACGCCCGAGCCCTCCAGCCTGCTGCTGCTTGGCTCCGGCCTGATTGGGGCCGTCGGTGTTTTCCGTCGCAAGATCAACTTGTAGCTTTTCATTTTGAATTTTGGGTCTAGATCGCCGGGGAAATGTACCCCGGCTTTCTTATGCCCGTTTGCCACGGATTGTTCATGATTCTCGCCGCGTGCCCCGTCCTGTCGCTTCTTTTCGGACAGAGCCAGCCCTGAGCGAAGTCGAAGGGGTGGGAGCATCAACCCCTCGGACTGCATCACCCCGAGTCCGCAAGGCCGCAGAATCGTGACTCGGCAAGTGATCGTCGTGATCCAGCGCCTCGCCTAAAACGCCAGCTTTTGCAGTGCGGGCGGGTCCTGGATCATCAGGGTAGAGCCATGAAGCTCGGCGATGCCATGCTTACGAAAATCGGCGAGCGTACGTGTCACCGTCTCCCGCGACATGCCGATGATTTGACCGATCTCCTCGTGGGTCAAGGCCACTTTGATTCCCGCAGCAGATGCCATCCCGGAGTCCTCGTGCGACCAATCCAGGATCAGGCGGGCGATTCGTTGTGGGGCAGAACGCATGACGAAGGAGCGAATGTGCTGGTACGCCTGCTGGCACTCGTAGCTAAGATGGATTGCCGCCTGCATGTTGGCTTCATTGTGTTCCTTCAGGAACCGGAGAAAATCCTCCCGCTTCACGAAATTCAGCTGGCACGGTTGGCCAGTTTCCGCTGTCATCTCGTGCGGCAGTCCCGACACGGTCGTATTCAGCCCTAACACCTCGCCCGGCTGCGCTATCTTCAGAATGAGGGTCTGGCCTTGGTTCGAAGTTGTCGATAATTTCACCCTGCCCTTGCACAGGATGTAAATTCCTCGGCACGTCTGGCCTTCGCCGAACAACGTTGCCCCTGCCGGGTACGAGAGCGTGAACTTTATCTTTTGAAAGGCTTCCATGTCCGTTTTCGGCAATCGGCAGAAGAAGCCCTCGGAACAGAGTTTGCAGGTGAGACAGTTCTCGACCAATTCCATGCCGTACGGTGATTGCATTGTCATCCTCGCGGTCGGGGCCCGTCTTGCGGTGGAATCCCCGGCAGTGGAATGGGGAGAACGTCTCTGCTCGCTGAAGGCCGACTGCCGGGGACTCTACACCGATGATTGTTGCTAACGATAGGCCGCCCGGCTGGCAGACGTCTGTGCAATATTGCTCACATGGGAAACCTTTTTTACTTCTCCTGTTCAGAACAGTCGTCATAACCAAGCCTTATCCCAACCCCATCCTCCAACCCCAGTCTTGCCTCTCGAGCTCCCTGCCAAATCACACCGTTTTGCCGGCCCGCTGATTTACACTTATTGGTTTGCGCGGACTTCCCGGCCTCCACCTTGCCGGCCCCGCCCCGGAGGCGTCATGTTACGTCGCATCTTATTCTTCCTGCTCGCTTGTTTCCCTGTTCGCTTCAGCCCAGGCCAAGCATCCCTTCACCTTTGAAGACATGATGCAGCTCAAGCGCGTCGGCGAGCCCACGGTCTCGCCCGATAGCAAGTGGGTGGCCTTCAGCGCCGTTGACGTCAATCTCGACGCCAACACCAGGACGCCCCACCTCTGGATCATCCCCGTTGCTGGCGGCGAAGCCAAGCGCCTGACGCCAACAACCGACCCCGGCGAGGACCGCCCCCGCTTTTCTCCCGATGGCAAAAGCGTGATCTTCGAGTCCGACCGCGGCGGAGGCACCCAGATCTGGCTGCAGGAATTCGACCCCGCCAGCGGTGCGCTCACCGGCGAGCCGAAGAAAGTGACGTCCATTTCGACCGAAGCTTCCGGCGGCATGTGGTCGCCCGACGGGAAGAGCCTCCTATTCATCTCGTCGGTCTATCCCGACTGCAAGGATGACGCCTGCAACCAGCAGCGCGACGAAGAACGCGCCAAGTCGAAGGTCAAGGCCCGCACCTACGACAAGCTCATGTTCCGCCACTGGACGCACTATGACGACGGCAAGAAAAGCCATCTCTTCATCGTGCCCATCGAAGGCGGCGCGGCCCGCGACCTCACTCCCGGAGAGTTCGACGTGCCTCCCTTCAGTCTCGGCGGACAGGACCAGTACGCCTTCTCCCCCGACAGCAAGGAAGTGGCTTACACCTGCAACACCGACGAAAACGAAGCTCTCAGCACCAATAGCGACGTCTTCATCGTGCCGGTTACTGGAGGCGCAGCCAAGCGCATCACCACCAACCCCGGCAGCGACGGCACCGCCATCTATTCGCCTGACGGCAAGTACATCGCTTACCGCTCGCAGCTTCGCGGCGGGTACGAAAGCGACCGCTTCCGCCTCATGCTCTACGACCGCGACACCGCCAAGATCACCGACCTCACTCCCAATTTCGATCGCTGGGTTGACTCCATCGCCTGGTCGCCCGACTCCAAAACCATTTACCTCACCGCCGGCAACGAAGGCGAGAACCCCATCTACGCCCTCCACATCGCGCAGACCAATCCCTGGCCCGAAGAGCTAGTCGACGGCTACAACGACAGTCCCACGCCCACGCCTGACGGCAAGCTGCTGGTCTTCGACCAGATGTCCATCTCCGCGCCCAACGAGATCTACGCCGCGCCCCTGATGTTCGCGCAGTGCCGCATGGCCTTTCCGCCCAACGCCTACAAGGTGCCAGACTGCTTGCAGTCCAAGTCCAAGCCGCTCACGCACATGAACGACGAAATCCTGGGCAAGGTCGCCATGGAGCCGATGGAGTCGTTCTGGTTTACCGGCGCAGCCAAAGAGAAGGTCCAGGGCTTCATCCTGCGCCCGCCGAACTTCGACAAGTCAAAAAAGTATCCCGTGAAGTACCTCATTCACGGAGGTCCGCAGGGCGCATGGGGCGACGACTGGTCCTACCGCTGGAACCCCGAGCTCTTCGCCGCCAACGGCTACGTTGTGGTCATGGTCAACTTCCACGGCTCAACCGGCTACGGCCAGAAGTTCATTGACGCCATCAACGGCAACTGGGGCGGAGCGCCCTTCGAAGACCTCATGCTCGGCCTCGACTATGCCGAGAAGAGCTATCCCTTCATCGCCAAAGAGCGCGAGTGCGCTCTCGGCGCCAGCTACGGCGGCTACGCCATCAACTGGATCGAAGGCCACTCCGACCGCTTCAAGTGCCTGGTTTCGCACGACGGCATGTTCAACACCGAGTCCGCCTACGGTACCACCGAAGAGTTGTGGTTCAACGAGTGGGAGTTCAAAGGCACGCCCTGGACCAACCGCGAGATGTACCGCAAGTGGTCGCCGCACCTCGCCGCCAACAACTTCAAGACCCCGATGTTGGTCGTCCACGGCCAGCTCGACTATCGCCTCGACGTGTCTGAGGGCTTCCAGCTCTTCACCACGCTGCAGCGCCTCAAGGTGCCCTCGAAGCTGCTCTACTTCCCCGACGAAGGCCACTGGGTCCTCAAGCCCCAGAACGGCCGCTACTGGTACCAGACAGTGAACGGCTGGGTAGACCAGTGGACGAAGGCGAAGTAGGACTCTCCCTTCAGCAAAAGAAAAGCCGGAGCCACGTGGCTCCGGCTTTCCCGTCGAGAAGGGTTGAAATTTACAGGTTGATCTTGCGGCGCAGCAGGCCGGCGAGTCCGATGATTCCGGACCCGAACATGACCAGCGTGCCGGGCTCGGGCACGGCAGATCCGGCGTTAAAGGTCGTGACCAGGGCACCGAAATCGCTCCCCAAAGCAGCCGGTATTGGTGAGGCAATAGGCGCGGATCGTGTCAGCGCCAGTGTAGTCAGCCTCGTTGAAGCCGTTGCCCGAACCGTTGGGAACGTTATCCTGAGTGTCAACCACGATCTCCAGAATCAGGTCGCCCTGTGAAGGATCGTAGGTGAAGTCAATCCCCTGCAGCGTAAGCACCGGGCCATAGTTGGCGCCGCCGGAAGGAACCGGAGCGGTGCCAAGATAGGTCGCCCCGCCATTGTAGTTGCTGGCCAGGTTGTCCGACAGCCCCAGACCAACAGCCGAATATCCCCAGTAGAAGCTATAGTTTCCGCCGAGGATTGTGTCGTTGCCACCGAACACCGAAGCGTAGTACCACGAGATCGTAGTGATTTCCAATGGTCCGCTGAACTTGGCGGAGTTATACGCCTGTTGATAGTCGATAGAGACACCGGAATCTGGTTCCGCTGTCGTTGCACATGAACGGGTAGCAGTTGCCGCTGTCAAAGTTGCCGACCGTGACACTCGCGTTCAGCATCATGCAGCCCGTCAACAGCGAAACTAAAGCCAAAGTCTTCACCACAGTTTTCATCGAATCCTCACCCTCAAATTTTTTAGTTACCCAATCAGACAGAACTGGCGCGTTACGAAAGGTCTAACGTAATGTAAGCACGTTACGTTCCATTGTATCTTAAAAATTGCCCTTTAATATCAATTAGTTAGCGCCAGCGTGATAACCCGGTGTGCAATAACTTGCATGCCGCAGGGAACCGATTGGGTACGACTTTTGTGCTATCAGCCACCGCCGGCACGGTGGTTCTTGAAGATTTCTAGGGATATAATCTGCCAGTCCGTTAGCCTTGCGTCCCGTCGCGACGAACTACTCGGCGCGATTTCCACGGAATTCCCCAGGCCGGTAGCGGAAAGCGATCGACTAGGCAGGACATCGAGGAGGTTTCTCCCGTGCGATATCGAGTATCGTCCCGACGCACAACCACCGGCACGCTCGTCGCCGCGATTGTTGCCGCAACCATGAGCTTCGGCTGCGCCACGGTCAACAAGAACCTCTCGCGCACGTGCTTCAACGGTAATTGCATGGTGTACACGACCTGGGGCCAGAAGATCGACAGCACCATCAACCAGCAGGCCGTGGGATACGGCTACATCATCATCAAAGACGGGCTGCAGATGACCAGCAACGCATATGGGAAGGCGCGTACCGCGAACGATCCTCCGGCAGCCGCCATGACGTTGAATGCGCGGTCCGACGCCGCCAGCGTTACCAAGACGATGACCGCAGTCGCGGCGCTGAAGCTGCTGGCGGCGAAAAACGTGAGCGTGAACAGCACCATTACTGCCTATCTGCCCGCGAGCTGGCAACTCGGCCAGGGAGTCAGCCGCCATCACCTTCGCCCAACTGCTGACGCACACCAGCGGCATTCGGGATCCATCGAGCCTCGGCACCAGCTATACCGGGCTCAAAGGGATCATGGCGCAAAACATCCTGCCGGCCAACAAGGTGTATCAATACCAGAACGCCAACTTCGCGCTGTTCCGTATCCTGATTCCGTATCTCAACGGCTTTAACGATGCCGGAGTGCAAGATATCGGCGCTGCCACCGATTCGCGCTATCTCAGCTATATGAATAGTGTGTACAACCCGGATATTTCCATCACCTGCAAACCTGGTGCGAATGCGGTGTTGTCGTATCCGTATCCGCCGGGCACAACCCACGGCACCGACTGGGGTGACTGGACCGATCTGTGCGGTGGCGGCGGACTGCAACTCTCCGTGCAGGACATGGGTGTGTTCGTTGCCCACCTTATGCTGGGCAGCTATCTGCCGAAGTCTTCCAACAATCCGAACGAGACGACCCTGCCGCAGATGGTGAGCAACAAGTTCGGCTGGGATTACTCTTGGCCATCAACGTACGGGAACTGCGTCGCCAAGAATGGAGACCTGGGCGGAGGGACGCCGTTCGTGCCGATCCTCAGCACGCTGTTCGTGTATTGTCCCGACACCCAGATCGGCTTCGTCGGCCTGGCGAACTCAAACCTTCCGGTGATGCCGGTTCACAACTACGGATTTAACGCCGCGCTCGACGATATTGTCTTTCAGGCCTACACCGCGTCGTGGAGTCCGGGTCCGTAAGCGTGGGCTGACCCGGCGTGGTGCGCGAGGCTCACGCCGCACTTTTCGGCCCTAGCCTGGGCGTTCGCTCATCCATCGAAACGCTGGTCATTCTGAGCGCTTCGCTGAGGGTGACGACGGTTTTGGGGGGACGCGTGGGCCGTGGCGAGTGACAGCAGGTTCCTTTGGCAAGCGCACAGCAGGTCTCTTCGGCTCCGCTCGGGGCGGACTCTTCGGCTAAGCGCTCGCCCGATCCGCACAAAACACGGATTGAAGAAAAAGCCGGCGAGCACGCCGGTAGAAGGATGACGACAGTTAAGGTACTGCGCCCCCGTTCGCACGCCAAAATTCAGCTTGTAAGTTGTTGATTCTAGGAGGGCGAAAAAGTTATAATACCTGTTATAACTTCGGTCCTACTCGGCCGTCGCCTGCTGGGCTTCCAACCGGTCAGCGTGTTCGGCGGCCGAGAGGTAGGCCCCGCCCAACAGGAGCATTCCGCTCCAGAAAGACCAGAAGATCAGCGTGACGGAGACCGCGAAGGGCCCGTACACTTCCTGGAAGTTCAGCCACGGTAACAGCAGAATATACAGATACTTAGCGCCTTCCGAGAGCAGCCCGGTGGCGATGGCCGCGGGCAACACGGCCCGCACCGGCACCTTTCCGTTGGGCAGCAACCAATAGATAAGAAAGTAGATAGCGATGGTTGTGACCATCGCAAAGGCCTTCATCACCACCCACGCTACCCCGTGATAGACGAAATTCTGGTCGCCGATCACGAAGCCCAAGTACTTTAGATTCTGCGCGGTAAGGTATATCGAGAGCAGAGCCAGCGCGCCGCAGGAGAGAGCCAGCACCACCGACGTCAGGGCATTCATGATGTATGAGCGGTTCTTCTTGAATCCCCAGATGCTGTTGAGCGCCACCTCCAGCGGCAGAAAAATTCCCGTCGCCGTAATGAACAGCATCACCAGTGAGAGCACCTGTCCGCGCCCTTGCACGCTGGCCAGAAACTGCAGGTTACGGATCACAAAGTCTTGATTACTCGGGAGATAGTTGTGCAGCAGTTGAATAACGACGCTATACATCTGCGGCGAATGGAACACCCGCCGAATGATTGTCAGCATCAGCACGATCAACGGACACAGCGAGAGGATGGCGTTGGCTGCGACGGAAAAAGCGTAAGTATGTACTTCCGTTTGTGTGAGATAACGCAGCGTCGGCCAGCCATAGCGCCGCAGACGGCCAATCAAGCCGCGCGGCTCAGGCCGGTACTGGAACATGTGGGCCGCGTCATCTTGCGCGAGCAGGCGTTTTGCCGCAGTTCCGATTTGCAGGGGACGTGAGCGCAAGTCGCTATCTGATAAAGAGTTATCCGGTCTATCAGCGATGCCGGACGAGCTGCCTTCCTCGGGCTGCGGTGGAGAAGGCGGAGGGGAACCCTCCGGCGGTGCGGTTCGACTGCTCATCTGTTTACCATCGTACCAGAGGTAAAACCGGCGCCTGCGGAGCCTGCTTGCCGGGTGCGGTCGAACTTCACGCCACTCCGCTCAACGCACTGTGATTAAAACACTTGCCAAAAACCGAAGTTCCTGCAATTATTCCTAACTTCCCCACTGAAAGGGCAGCGGGGAAGCGTTCGGCCACGCCGAAATGCGGATTTGGGTTGATGTTTCTGTCAGCAGTGGAACTTCTCGCATGGCACGGGCTTCGCGTAACCGTATGGGCGCAAGGGTGTTATTGCGTTCCGGCGTCGCGGGCTTTTTTTCATTGCGCTGGAGCTGCGAACTGAGCGGCAACCTCGTTTCCCCGGCAACGTGGAGAAGTCTTCTGTTCGTGCCGCACTCGCACGCGCGGAACTTCCGCGAAGCAGGGGGTATTCCAGGACCTTCACGCGAAAGGAGTTAGTTTGTGAGAGAAAAAGGCACAGTCAAGTGGTTTAACGGAGCCAAGGGCTACGGATTTATTCAGCGGTCGACGGGCGAGGATGTGTTCGTACATTTCTCGGCCATTCAGGAATCCGGCTACCGGAGCCTGAACGAGGGCGAAACCGTTGAATTTGAAGTAAGTACGGGCCCCAAAGGACTCCAGGCCGCTAACGTCGCACGGGCTTAGGCGTCTTCGCCGAACCTTGGCCGCTCTGGCTTGCCGCGCCATTTCAGTAAGCCGGACGGCTGCAGTCGGCGGCTGTAACCACAGAACCCTCCCGCAAGGGAGGGTTCGAACGTTTCGGCAATCGAAGTAACGAGACTTATTTTTCGTGTGGCGCAGGGGCGGCGCGATCAAAGATCATCGCGCACAGGCGGCTGAGTTCTCGGGAATCTTTGTCGCCCAAGTCGTGCATCAGATGCTCGGTTTGCTGCTCCAGGTCGGGCTGGATGGTCTCTAACAGCTTGAGGCCCTTGGACGTGATACGAGTGATGGCCTGGCGCTGATCGCGTCCGCTACGATTGCGGCGGACAAGGCCCTGGGCCTGCAGGCGATCGACGAGGCGGGTGACGTCGGGCGCGCGCTCGACCATGCGCTGAGCAATTTCGCAGCGCGGATGGCCCTCGGGATAGACGCCGCGCAGAATGCGCAGGACGTTGTACTGCGGGCGGGTGAGGCCGTGCTTCTCGCAGACTGAGTCCACCATATCGTTAAGGGCCCCGGCGGCGACCGCCACGCTCAACAATGCTTCCTGGTGGGCGCTAGTGAAGCGAGCTTGCTTGAGGCGGCGGCTGAGGGCGTCGGTCATTCTCTTTCATTTATAGCGGGAAGTGAGCTTGTTGTCACACCCATTTCGCGGGCGCAATTGCGTGCGAGCTACCGGCGGGGCAGAGAAGTGTTGTCGCCCGGGGATTGCGGTTTGTTTCGCAGGCGTCCGGCAGCCCAGCGCGCGGCCTCGATCACGGCATGTTCGTCGTGGGATGCAAGTTGCGCCAGAGCGGGCAGGAAACCTGGCTCGCCGCTGTTGCCCATGGCGATCGCAACGTTGCGCAGCAGGCCATTGAGTTTGGCGCGCTTGACGGGCGTGCCGCGAAAGGCCTCGCGAAATTGTTCCGGCGTGAGACGCGCCAGCCACTCCAACTCGGGATTGACCAGTTCGCGACGGGCGACGAAGTCCGGATCAGTCGCGACGGGCGCCTGCCGGTTCCATGGGCAGACGTCCTGACAGATGTCGCAGCCGAAAACCTGTCGGCCCATTCTTTCGCGAAATTCCTCTGGTATTGGTCCACGCTTTTCGATTGTCAGGTACGAGATGCACTTGGTGGCGTCGAGTTGATAGGGAGCGGGAAACGCGTTGGTCGGACAGGCGTCGAGGCAGCGGGTACAGGAGCCACAGAGGTCGGGTGGCGGCAGGTCAGGCGGCAACGCAACCGAGGTCAGCATGACGCCGAGGAACAGCCAGGAGCCAAGCTGCTGGTTGATGACGCAGGTGTTTTTGCCGATCCAGCCGATGCCAGCATATTTGGCAAAGATGCGCTCGATGACGGGGCCGGTGTCCACGTAGCACCAAGTGCGCGGCGTGCCGACGGCGCATTGCTCGCAGAGTGCGACGAAATTTGCTTCGAGCTGGCGCAGTTTCGGCAGAAGCACGTTGTGATAGTCGCGATTGGTAGAGGCGTAGCGCGAGATCCAGCCCTGCGAGGTTGATCCGGCGTGCGTGGAGTAGGGCTGGTCGGAATTGTAATTCATGGTGCAGGCGACCACCGAACGCGCCCAGGGAGCGGCGTTGGCCAGCGAAGCGCGCTTCAGTTCGCCCGATTCGTTGCGGGCTTCGAGATAGTGCATGTCGCCGGCATGACCGGAGGCGATCCACTCGGGAAAGAAGCGGTGCTCGCCGGCGTCGGCAGCGCTTGCGACACCGGCGAGGTCGAATCCGGCGTCACGAGCGAGGCGCTTGATTTCATTGCGAAGATGGAGGGGCTCAGGCACGGTCTCGGGGCTGATTATACGGTCGGGTTTCGCCGCGCGTCTTGGGGAACTGCCCACCCGTCGCCTACAATGCCGTGGTGGAAAACGTCGATCACCTACTGCTGGGAAGCTGTTCGTTCACCGCCGAGGGCTGGGAGAAAACATTTTATCCGCCTGGCCTGAAGAAGACGGGCTATCTCGGCTTTTACGCAGAGAAGTTCAAGTCGGTGGAAGTGGACTCGACCTTTTATCGGATACCGAGCGAAAAGACGGTGCGCGGCTGGTACGAAACCACGCCAAAGGATTTCACATTCGCGTGCAAGGTTCCGCAATCGATCACGCACGAAGCGTGCCTGGTGGATTGCGACGGTCAGGTGCGTGCGTTCGTCAACGCCATGTCGCTGCTCGAGCACAAACTGGGGCCGATGCTGTTCCAGTTCCCCTACTTCAACAAGAAAGTGTTTCCCCGTCCGCAGGAATTCTTTGACCGGTTGCGCGCCTTTCTGCCGACACTGCCTGAGGGATTCCAGTTCGCGCTCGAGATACGGAACAAGGCATGGGTCGGACCGGAGCTGCTCGATCTTTTGCGCGCGCACAAGGTGGCGTTCACGCTGATCGACCATCCGTGGATGACGCGGCCTGGTGAGTTGATGAAGAAAAACGACGTGGTGACCTCAGACTTCGTCTATGTGCGCCTGCTGGGCGACCGCTACGCGATCGAGGAAGTGACCAAAACCTGGGATAAGACGGTCGTCGATCGTAGCCGTGAGTTGGCGGAGTGGAGCGCGGTCGTGGATGCGCTGCTGTCGCGCGGACTGAAGGTGTACACGTACGTGAACAACCACTTTGCCGGGCACTCTCCGGAGACGATGAGGCAGTTTCTGGAGATGCTTAGAGAGAGGCAGAAGAACGCTCTTATGCGGGTGTGATCTATTTCGATTTCCACTGATACGCGCCAGGCTGGGCGAGACCGACGTGGGCCAGCACTCGGTTGACGTACTCGCGGGCGATGTCGCCGGTGGACGCGGGCTGGAAATAGAACGCTGGGATGACAGGGAAGATGGTAGCGCCGGCTTCGGCGGCGAGCGTCATGTTGCGAAGATGGATGAGATTGAATGGCGTCTCGCGGACGCAGAGAATCAACGGCCGCTGCTCTTTGAGGCAGACGTCGGCGGCGCGCTCGATGAGTTGGCTGGCCAATCCATTGGCAATGCGCGCCAACGTGCCCACGCTGCAGGGCAGCACGATCATTGCGTCGGTGGGATAGGAGCCGCTGGCGACGTTTGCGCCGATGTCAGAGTTGTTCTGCTGTTGAATCTTCCGCGCGTCGCGGCCGAGCAACTTCTTCACCACATCATTGCGACCAGCGATCTGCAACTCTTCGGCCATCACGCGCAGCCCGCTGTCAGAGAAAATCAAGTTGACGGTGCCCACGCGCTCATCGCAGTCCAATGCGTCGAGCAAGTGTTTGGCGAAGATGGAGCCGCTGGCGCCGGTGACGGCGATGGTAAGCGTGCGCAACGATTTCCTTTCGGTGACAGACATCGCGAATCCCTATGCTAACACCGCGGATTCAAAGGATTCGACGCGCGAGTTCCGTTGGTTTGCCTGTGGGTGATAACCTCGCAAGGGAACACTTGCAAGCGGCAGAAACCATGAAATCGGAAGCCATAAAAGCGTTGTTTCAGCAGGTGCGTAAGGGCACGCTCTCGCCCGACGAGGCGATCCAGCAGCTCAAGCACCTGCCCTTCGAAGACCTGGGATTCGCCAACGTGGACCATCATCGCGCGCTACGCGTAGGCATGGCGGAGGTGATCTTCGGGCCGGGAAAGACACCGGCAAACCTGGCGACGATCTTCGAGAAGTTAGCGAAGCACGGAAGCAACGTGCTGGCCACGCGCACTACCCCCGAGCAGTTCAAGGCGGTGAAACGGAAGCTGCGCAAGGCGGAGTATCACGAGCTGGCGCGCGCCATCACGCTGATGCAGGACGAGACGGTGCACGGCAAGGGGAAGATCGTAGTGGTGTCGGCAGGTACGAGCGACATTCCGGTGGCGGAGGAGGCAGTCGTCACGGCGCACATCATGGGCAACGAGGTGCAGCATGTGTACGACGTCGGAGTGGCGGGCATCCATCGGCTGCTGGCGCAGAGGGAGGCGCTGACCGGCGCGCGAGTAGTGGTTGTCTGCGCGGGGATGGAAGGCGCGCTGCCGAGCGTGGTTGGTGGGCTGGTGGGCGTTCCGGTAATTGCAGTGCCGACGAGTGTGGGCTACGGCGCTTCGTTCCACGGACTAAGCGCACTACTGGGGATGCTGAATTCCTGCGCATCGAATGTGTCGGTGGTGAACATCGACAACGGTTTCGGGGCGGGCTATGTAGCCTCAATCATCAACCGGCTGGAGTAGAAGACTGCTATTCGCCGTTCGCTTTTCGCCAGAGTGAAAAACGAAAGTGGGAACATGACGCGCGAAAAGCGGCTCGCTCTAATTTATCCGCGCGCCAATAGTTCAGCATTCGTCGTGTAAGGCTATACGCCCCAGTCGCCACTGGTAGCTCCGAAGACGCGATGGAAGATTTTGTCAACGTTGCGCAGGGGACGCTTGAGATCGAATGCGTGCTCCAGCGTCTCGCGTTTCACCTTCGAGGTGATCTCCTTGTCCTGCATGACGAGGTCGTGAAAGTTAAGGTCTTCCTTCCACGCGCGCATGGCGTTCGACTGCACCAGGCGGTACGCGTCTTCGCGCAGCACTCCGGCTTCGACGAGGTCGAGCAGAAGTTGTCCGCTGAAGACCAACCCGCCGGTGGATTCCAGGTTCTTGATCATGCGCTGGGGATAGACCATCATCGTCGAGATGAGGTTAGTGGTCTTGTTGAGCAAGTAATCCACCAGTATGGTCGAGTCGGGCAGGATGACGCGCTCGACTGACGAGTGCGAAATGTCGCGTTCATGCCACAGCGCCACGTTCTCCAACGCGGCTTGCGTGTTGGCACGGACGACGCGCGCCAGTCCGCTGATCTGCTCGCAAGTCACGGGATTGCGCTTGTGCGGCATGGCGGACGAGCCCTTCTGCTTCTCGCTGAAGTATTCTTCCACCTCGCGCACTTCGGTGCGCTGCAGGTGACGGATTTCGGTGGCGATCATGTCGAGCGTGGAGGCGATGACCGCGAGTGTTCCGACGTAAAATGCATGGCGGTCGCGCTGGATGACTTGCGACGAGACTGCCGCGACGTTGAGGCCGAGACGCTGGCAAATCTTTTCTTCGTATTCGGGCTCAAGGTGGGCGCAGTTGCCCACCGCGCCGGAGAGTTTGCCCACGCGTAATTGCTCGGCCGCTAGTTCGAAGCGGTCGATGTTGCGCGTCATCTCGGAGTACCAGTTGGCCAACTTGAGCCCGAAGGTGATGGGCTCGGCGTGAACGCCGTGGGTGCGGCCAATCATCGGGGTGTCTTTGAACTCCCAGGCGCGGTGGCGGAGAACGTTACGGAGCTGCTTCAGGTCTTCGCGGATGATGGATGATGCCTGCTTGATGAGCAGCGCCTGCGCGGTGTCGACGACGTCGTTGGAGGTGAGGCCGTAGTGCAGCCAGCGGGACTCGGGGCCAACTTTTTCGGCGACGGCGGTGGTGAAGGCGATGACGTCGTGCTTGACCTCGGCTTCGATCTGGTTGATGCGGTCAACGTCGATATCGCCTTTTTCGCGGATTGCGACGGCAGCGGAGTGGGGTACCAGTCCGGCCTCGGCGAGGGTCTCGGTGGCGGCCAGTTCGACTTCCAGCCAGGTGCGGAACTTGTTCTGGTCACTCCAGATGTGGCCCATCTCGGGGCGGGTATAACGTGCGATCAAGGCGAGGCTCCTTTACAGGCTGCGGTGAGGCGCAGCCGCGAACCCTTTATTGTAAATGGAGAGCTGGGCCTCGACAGGTCGGATCGCGGATCAGCCTTCGTCCACAACGCCCAGCAATTTGCTCATCTCCTCGTAGAGAAATCCTTCGCCGGGGCGGTAGGGCTGCACCCAGCGGCCGTCGATTACGAACTGCGGGATGGCGCGCTTGCCGGTGCGGCGGATGACTTCTTCCGCGGCCCCGGGCGTGGTCTGGATGTTGATTTCGGTGTATGCAATATCGTGCTTTTCAAGGAAGCGCTTGGCAGTACGGCAGTCGGGGCACCAGTTAGCCGAGTAGAACAGAAGTTCCATGCTGATTCGATGTTAAAGGAATTGGCGGCGGACGTCAGCCCAGTCGTGCAGGCGCGGATAGCGGATCTCGGCGCGATTGTGCGGCGCGGTGAACAGGAAGCCCCGGCCGGCGAAGCGGTCGACTTGGCGGGGGCTGTCGTCGATGAGGAAATCGGTGGCGATCACGCTCTTGTCGCCGCAGAACACGATGTGGCTTTCGGGGAAGTCGTGGAAGTGCGCCTTGATCCAGTCGTATTTTTCGTTGAACGAGCTGGGGAACTCCATGGCGGCGGTGGCGATGAAGACTTCGTAGCGCTCTCGTAGTTCGGCGAAGACTTCGCCGCTGCCGGGCATCAACGGGATGTTGCGGAAGAACCCAGGGCTGAGTGCGTAGTGCCTCAGACGCGCCCGACGGTCGGCAGGGATAATCTCAGCCAGTTTGCGCGCTGACAGATCGGCCTTTGTGATGTTTTCGGCGAACTCGCGGTTATACTCCGCGAGGAATTGCGCCAGCGTGTCTGCCAGCACCTCATCCATGTCAATGGCGATTCGCTGCTTGTGCCCGTTGTTCATCTACTTCCAAGGTAACAAAAAGGACGGGGAGCGTCGCCGCTCCCCGTCCTTTGTTAACCTTCCATTCTTCTAAATTAGCGGCGCCGCGCTGTACAGCAGGACGCCCTCGACGCTCTCCTCGCCCACGGGGCGGTAGAAGAGCTGATCGTTGTCGAGATAGACCTCGATGAACGTTGGGCGCTGCTGGAAGGAGCCTTGAATGAGCGCCTCCGACAGCGGGTCTTCGATGTACTTTTGCAGAGCGCGACGCAGCGGGCGCGCGCCGTAGGTGCGATCGACGACCGTCTTGTTGAGGATCCACTTGCGGGCGTCCTCGGTCACGGTGACGGTGATGGCGCGCTGCGCCAGGTTCTGGTTGAGCTGGTTCACCATCAGTTCGACAATCTGAATGAGATCGGCCTCGCTCAGGGCGTTGAAGATGATGACCTCATCCAGCCGGTTCAGGAACTCGGGGTTGAAGGTGCGCTTCACTTCACTGCGCACCATGTCTTCGACCTTGCCCGAAACCGAGTCTTCGGCGTCGGACTGGAAGCCCAGGCCGGTGCGTTTCTGAAGATGCCGGGCGCCGATGTTCGAGGTCATGATGATGATGGTGTTCTTGAAGTCGACGGTATTGCCAAGTCCGTCGGTCAACTGGCCGTCTTCAAACACCTGCAACATGATGTTGAACAGGTCGGGGTGCGCCTTCTCGACTTCGTCGAGCAACACGACCGAGTAGGGCGCACGCTTGACGCGCTCGGTCAACTGACCGCCCTCTTCGTAGCCCACGTATCCCGGAGGCGAGCCGATGAGCTTCGACACCGAATGCTTCTCCATATACTCCGACATGTCGAAGCGCACCAGGGACTTCTCGCTGCCGAACATGAACTGCGCCAGGGTGCGGGCCGCTTCGGTCTTACCCACGCCGGTCGGTCCCAGGAACAGGAACGAGCCGATGGGACGGTTGGGGCTCTTGAGGCCAGCGCGCGAGCGGCGAATGGCGCGCGCCAGCGCCGAGATCGAGCGGTCCTGCGAGATGACCCGCTTGTGCAGCTCTTCCTCGATGCGCAGGAGCTTCTGGCTCTCTTCTTCCTTGATGGACGCCACGGGCACGCCCGTCCAGCGCGAGACCACGTCCTCGATGTCTTCCCGACCGACGACGCCAGTGGAGGACTCGTCGAGGTGATACTTCTCGCGCAGGGCGCGCAGGTTGTCGCGCTCCTTGCGTTCCTCGTCGGAGTAGAAGCGCGCCTTCTCGAACTCGTGGTTGGCGATGGCGCTCTCCATGCGGTGGACGATGAACTTGATGCGCTTCTGGACCTCGGTGATGTCTTCGGGCAGGGATGTCTGCCGCAGCTTCACGCGCGCACCGGCCTCGTCGATCAGATCAATGGCCTTGTCGGGCAGGAAGCGGTCGGGCAGGTAGCGGTTAGAGTGCGACACCGAGATGGTGATGGCCTCGTCGGTGTAGGTGACCGCGTGGAACTTCTCGTAACGCTCCTTGATACCGAAGAGAATCTTGACGGCGTCGGTCTCCGTTGGCGGGGGGACCTTGACGGCCTGGAAGCGGCGCTCCAGCGAGCGGTCCTTCTCGATGGACTTGCGGAACTCGGCCGGAGTGGTGGCGCCGATGCACTGGATTTCGCCGCGCGACAGAGCCGGCTTCAGGATGTTGGCGGCGTCGAGCGAACCTTCCGCCGAGCCAGCGCCCACCAGCGTGTGGAGCTCGTCGATGAAGATGACGGAATTCTGCGACTCCATCAGCTCCTTCATGATGGTCTTCAGCCGCTCTTCGAACTGGCCGCGGTATTTGGTGCCGGCGACGATCAGCGACAGATCCAGCGCGAGAATGCGCTTGTCGGCGAGGAACGACGGCACTTCGCCGTCGGCGATGCGCTGCGCCAGGCCCTCGACAATGGCGGTCTTGCCGACGCCCGGTTCACCGATCAGCACCGGATTGTTCTTGGTGCGGCGGCAGAGGATTTGGATGACGCGCTCCAGTTCGCCGTCGCGGCCCACAAGCGGATCAAGCTGATTGTCCATGGCGGCCTGGGTGAGGTCGCGGGAGAATTCGGAGAGCAGCGACGACTCGCGGTTGCGCTGCGAGGGCTGCGCCTTTTCCTGTGAGGTGCGGGACAGTTCCTCGCGAATGTTTGACAGGCGCAGTCCGCGCTCGTGCAGGATTTCGGCGGCAAAACATTTCTCTTCGCGCAGCAAGCCAAGCAGTAGATGCTCGGTCCCGATGTGCTTATGAGACAGCCGCTCGGCTTCTTCCGCGGCATAGGCCAGCACGCGCTTACATTCGTTGCTCAGGGGCAGGTCCACGGAGGTCGAGACTTTTTCCCGTATGGTCGTGTGGGCCTCGATCTGTTTGCGGATGGACTCCACCGAGGCATGCGACCGCAGGAACCTATTGGTAAGCGCCTTGTCTTCGCGCAGAAGGCCGAGCAGCAGATGCTCCGTCTCGATGTACGGAGAACCAAATTGGCTGGCTTCGTAGCGAGCGAAGAAAATGACGCGCCGGGCCTTTTCCGTGTACCGTTCAAACATTGGACCTCTCCCAAGGCTCCCCGGAAAGTCTTTGTGCTCTGTGCTTTCCTCTCCGCGAGCCTCTTGTAACTGCCTTGCCCCTGACCGCCGGCCCCCTGAAAGTGGCGGGACCGAAGAACGAGGACTGTTTTCGAGCCCCCAAAACCTGCAAACCCGCAACGCCTCCGCCTTGTGGCTCAGGCCGAAAGCGATTGCGGCGACACCTCGGCCAACCGTCCGCCCGCCAGGTTCAATACCCGGTCGCAGCGCCGCGCGAACGCATGGTTGTGAGTCACGATGAGCGAGGTGAGCCGATAATCCCGATGTAGTTTTGCTATCAAATCCATTACCGCATCCGCTGTCCTGTTATCCAGGTCGCCCGTCGGCTCGTCAGCCATCAAGATCTTCGGTCTCGTCACCAGCGCACGAGCCAGCGCTACCCGTTGCTGTTCTCCGCCAGACAACTCGCCGGACCGGTGACTGGCACGGTCCGCCAACCCCACCTCCCGCAACCAATGCAGGGCTTCGTGCTCCGCCTCACGGCGGTCAACGCCGCGCATGTACAGCGGCATGGCTACGTTCTCGACTGCGGTGAACTCGGGGAGCAGATAGTGAAACTGCCAGACATACCCCAGTTCCCGGCTGCGGAATTCAGCGGCTGCATCTTCCGTGAGCTTCCGCAAATCGATTTTGGCGAAGTATACGTCACCTTCGGAAGCAGTATCAAGAACTCCCAGGATGTGCAGCAAGGTACTCTTGCCGGCACCCGATTCGCCAACGATCGCGAGCATCTCACCGGTGCGGACCTGAAACGACAAATTCTCAAAGAGCACCAGCTCCGAATCGCCTGAGCGAAAGGCCTTCTTCAAGTTCTCGACTCGTAACAACTCGGGCTGTTCAATTAGATGCAGATTTCTGCCTCAAGTACCAATGGTAGCCGCTACGGCTTTGCGAGTTTTTTGCCCGGAAAGAAAAAGCCGTCGACTTCGGTAAATTAGAACACGCTTGGGGCGCCTGCGTCAGTGACACTTAGGCTGCAAACGCGGGCAGAGATGGGGGCAAGTCCGCCAGAATTGGTCGCCTATTCGTAGCGGAGCGCCTCGGCCGGCAGCACACTGGCCGCCGACCACGAGGGATACAGCGTAGCCACGAAAGAAACCCCGATGGCGACGACGCTCACCAGCACGGCATCCCAGAAGCGCGGGGCAAATGGTACATAGTCGATGGAATAGACCTCAGCCGAAAGCGTCAGCAGATGATAGTGTCCGGCAGCCCACGAAATGGAGTAGCCGAGCACGAGCCCAATGGCAGTGCCGATGACTCCGATCAGCAGCCCCTGATACATAAAGATGCGGCGAACTTGTTTTCGTTTGGCGCCCATCGAAACCAGTACGGCGATGTCGCGGGTCTTCTCCATCACCATCATGATGAGCGAGATGAGAATGTTGAGCGCGGCGACAAGAACGATGAGGCCGATGGTTATGAAGGTGACCACGCGCTCCAGCCGCAAGGCGTGGAAGAGTGCCCGGTTCTGCTCCATCCAATTGGTGGACATGAAGCCCTTACCGGCTGCGGCTTCGAGTTGCTGCCCAATTTCACCGGCCTTGTAGATGTCGTCCACCTTGAACTCCAGCACGGAGATTACGTCACTCAGGTCGAAGAGGCGCTGCGCGTCCGCCAGGCGGATAAACGCCCAGGTGTTGTCGTAGTCGTAAAAGCCGGAGCTGAAGATACCGACGACCTTGAAGCGCGAGTATTTGGGAACGATGCCGAACGGCGTCAGCTCGCCTTGGGGGCTGGTGGCGGTGACGATCGAGCCGACAGAGGCCCCGAGTTGATCAGCCATGTCTTTGCCGAGCACGATAGGCGCCAGAGAAGCCGTGAGCTGCGCCGACAGCGGGTTTGGTTCATCCGAGTCAGTGAGAGCCTGGCTGGCGGCTGCGGAGGTGTTCGACAGGGGCGCGGCGGAGCCGATTTTGACCGAGTCCAGCAGGTCGCTAACCTTGCTTTCGTCGGCGGGGATGATGCCTTTCAGTACCGCTCCCTGCGCACGCGCACCGCGCGAGAGCAGCACCTGCTCGTAGATGGCGGGCGCTCCGGCCACGACGTGGGGTTGTTTTTCGAGTTCTGTGAGCAGCGGCTGCCAGTTGCGAATGCCGTCGGCCTCTACCCGCAAGAGGTTGATGTGGGACGAGGAGCCGAGGAGGCGGTCCTGCAAGTCCTGGCGGAATCCGTTGTTGATGGCCAGCGCGATGATAAGTGAGGCGACGCCCGCGGCAACTCCTACGATCGAGATGACGGTGATGATGCCAATGACCGCCTGGCGGCGCTTGGCCTTGAGATACCGCGCGGCTACGAAGAGTTCGAAATGCATTAAATGTGACGCCGTCCGCGGCCCCGGTGTGGCGAAAGCTCATTGTAGCGAAGTGCCACGCGGCACGTGGCTGACTAGATGGGGAATTTCGGCAGAAGCGCGGGTACAGTGTCGCGATACTGGCGATACAAATCGCCGAAGCGCGCTTCCAATTCCGCGTCTTCCTTGTGGATCATGATGGTACCGGTGATGGCGGCAAACACCAACAGGCCACATAGCGCGATCGAGCCGGTGCCAATGGCCCAGCCGAAAACCTCGCACAGGTGGCCGAGATAGATGGGATGCCGAACTTGTGTGCGAATACCCGTGACCACGAGCTTTTGGTCGTGCTCGCTGGGCTCGAGTTCGGCCAGGCCGGAGATTTTCGCCCGGTCGAAGCCCTGCGACGCCGAACGGTAAATCGAGAAGCCAGCCAGGATGAAAGCCGCGCCCAGCGCCCACGGTATCTTGCTGTCGTAAAGGTGAAGATGACGGAACGGCCATGCCACCGCAAACGCCGCTGCGATGAACATTCCCCAGGCAGGAATGATGAAGACGTAGGCCCTGCGGCCGTATCCACGCCAGCGCTCGACGAAGCGATGGAACACCAGCCAGAACAGTGGGATGGTGCAGTACACCGAGCCAATCACAAGTCCGGCCAGGTCGAGAACCGAGTGCAGCTTCATTGCGTTCGCTCCATCAATGCGACGGACTCGTCGGCGTCTTAATTACAGTTTTGGCGACGCCGACGTTGTCGTATCGGTCGGAGACTCGAACTACAACGGTGTGTTCTGTCAGCGGCGGATCCTTCGGGTCAACCGCCGGCAGGGGCGCGGTGAGGTCGTAGCTCTCCACTTTGTAATCCGAGATCTGGCCGACCGGCTCGGCCGTCTGCCAATCGTCGGCGTCGATGGAATACTCGGCGTGGCTGATGGGCGAGAAGCTGTCAGTGGCGCGGAAGGCCAGGTGCAGTTTGCCGCCCGCGATGCGCGCGTTGCCGATCTCCACCTGGGGTGGAGTGTTGTCCACTTCGAAGCGGTCGCTGGTCTTTTCGCCGGTCAGCGCCTCGGCGGGCGAGTGCGAAGGCAGGTCGGACGCTATCACGCGGATGGTGTAGCCTCCATCGGGGAACATGTCTGCCTCGAGGTTGGCGTAGCGCTCGACGAGATCTTCATTCAGCTTCTTCCACTGCGTTTCGCCGTCGCCAAGGTAGTACACGGTGTATACGAGCTGGTCGTCGTTCGCGTCGTGAGCCTTCCACCGGACGGCGATGTTGTGTTTGTCGGCAACCGTGGGGACGGGCGAATCAAAGCTGGAGCCCTCGGAGCTGGTATTGCTGGTATGTGCCGACGCTGGCACGCGGGCACCGACTGTGACCGTCACCTCATCCACTTCGGGCGCGACGTTTTTCGGCAGGTAATTGATGGCCACGCGCTGGATCACAGGCGCGGGGGTGCCCGCATGCAGGACGACTTTCCACTGCAGGAAGCGAGCTGGCGGAGCGTCGACGGCGCCAGCTTTGGCGAGGTCAACCTTTTTCCATGGGCTCCAATTGCGGTCCGGATTGTCGAGGTTACCGCTGCGCGCGAAGAGGTCGAAGTTGCCCTCGCCGCGCACTTCCGGGCGACCCCACTTGGAGAAGATTTTGGCGTCGAAGACGTCGCTCTCGTAGGTCCCCTCAGCAGCCGGGCTCGCGCCAATCAGAAAGACCTTGCCCAGATTGCTGGTGGTTGCATAAAGGCCGCCCTGCGGGGCGCGCGCGAACGCCGTCACCTGATTGGCGCTGGCATCGGTCAGATCGGTGTAATGATTGTCGGAGATTGCATACAGCCTGCCCTTGTTGCCGGTGCCGGCGACCAGGCGTCCAGCGGCATCAAACGCCAGCGCATAAACGATGTCGTCTTTCGACGACCAGATGGTCTTGGGCGAGCCGTCGGGCGCGAGGCGATAGACCTCGGAGCCTCCGAGATTCAGGGCCGCCGGGAAGGGTGCGGGCGTGATTGCAGGAGTTCCCCCGGTCGCCTGCGAGGGAGCTTGCTGAATCACGATCATCGTGGAAGGTGCGCCGGGCATGGCCCCAGCTGCCTGGCCTGGTTGCAGTTGGGGAGCTGCGCCGCGCCTGTCGCCTGCTCCCGCGGCGTAGATGGTGCCCTGTGCATCCACCGTCAGCGCCGTAATCTCTTTTTTTGGGGCGTCATAGAGCACATAGCCCTCGCCCTGCGGCGTGATGCGGTAGATCAGCCCGCTGCCATCAGTACCGACGAGCAGGTTGCCGGACTGGTCAAACGCCAGCACGCGGATATGCACTTCGTCGCTTTTGAAGAAGACTGCTCCGGCGCCATTGGATTCGACGCGGAAGATCTCGCCCCGGTCGCCGGTGCCGACGTAGAGGCGTCCCTGCTTGTCGAACGCGAGTGCCCAAATGTATTTCGACTTGGGCTCGAAGAAGACACTGGCTGTGTAGCTGGCGTCGACCGCCGCAGCGGAGGGTGAAGTTTCAGTGGGCTTAGCCGGCGGTTGGCCGCTATGCGTGATCTTGTACACCTTGCCGTCAGGAGAGGTCGCCGCGTAGATGGTGCCGCTGCCGTCAATGGCCAGCGCCTGCACGGAAAGCTCCTGAGGCGCAAAGATGATGCTGGCCTTGCCCTCGGGTGTGATTCGGTACACGCGGGCCGGAGATCCCGCGGCGGCGTAAGCGTTGCCTTGGGCGTCAGAGACGACTGCCCATAAATAGGCTGACGGCGAAGTATAGATCGGGGTGAAAGCAGGCGCCAGCGAGAGGCTGCCGTCACTGTGGATGGCCACGCCTTTCGCCGTACCCTTTTCCAATTCGTCGTACTTGCTCTGCTGCCAGAGGCGCGTGCCGTCCGCGACGGCAAAACCTGACAGTAGGAGACTGAGGACAATGGCTCGCAGCGTCGTGTTCAGGGTCATGGATATGTATGGCTTGAGAAAATGAAAAAACCTTCCTCGGCGGTAGCTACACCAACAAGAACGGGTTACGTACGGTGATGTCGAAATATTGCTGCCCGGAACTCAAATCCTCGGACCAAATCGTCTCGCAATTTGCGCGCTCCGCCGCTGCCACAATTAGACAGTCGGAAAAGTGTAGACCATAGCGTGCCCGCACCTGCACAGCCCGGCGGATCATATCCGCATCGGTGGTTACAGTCGGAATCGATGCGAATGAATCGAGAGCTGAAATAAGTAGTTCCGGGTCGACACGCGGTACAACTTTGTGGAGCAAGGTCGAGGCGAATTCACCTAACACCTGCGTCGACGTCGCGACTTGACCGGCCAATGCTCTCCTTACTAATCCCTTGGCAACCTCTTGCTTATGGGAATCGGCGGTCGCGAAGCAGTAGACAAAGACATTGGTGTCAAGGAACTCAAGAGCGCTCATAAAGGTCTTCGCGCTTCCAATCGTGGCTTCCCAATTCGAATTGAATCGAATTGAAGGCTCTCTCCAGTGCCTCGCGTTCGCGCTGCCTTCGCCCGGAGGAGGCGTCTTCGTGGGCCAGCTTTTCCAGGTAATCGCGTACCAATCCGGTGAGTGTCGTGTCCCGCTCGACCGCGATTTTCCGCACGTCTTTGACCAGCTTGTCGTCGAGAGAAAGCGTGATATTCATGCCCACATAATACGGGAAACCCTTATTCCGTGTCACTCGAGGCCGATTCGAATCCAGCACCCACCGTCCAGTCACTTTATGTTCAGCGTAATCACCTGCGCGCCCGACACCACGTAATCCACAGACGTGGAAGCCTCGCTGGTGGCCGACTCGCCGACGACGACCATGTCCTGAGTGCCGCGCATACCGTCCATGACGTTGATGACCGACAGCGGCAGCGTGGGCATGACGTTGTTGCTCACCATGGCCTGCGGGTTTGGCTCCAGCAGCGAAACATAGATGTCAGTGTTCGAGTGCTCGCGGTTGAGCAAGGCGATGGTCGAGCCCAGGGGAAGTTTGCGGCTGAGCGCGGGCGGCACGCGCCGCAAGCGGTCCAGGGTCTCGCCGTCACTCACCAGAATGCGCAGCGTCCCCTTGGGGGTGGATGCCGGGATGGTCAGCGGAATCTCGCGCACCAGGCTTTCGCCGCGGTACGGGCGGAGCAGCGTCTCGACCGTAATGGTGTCCCCGGGACGCGCTTCGGTGACGTCGGTGCGCGCATTTTCCAGCCGCGCCGAACGCCGCTCCGGAACCATCTCGAAGTTCAGGTTTACGCCGTCGATCTTCGGCGTCTCATAGGGGTTCTCGTAGATGCGGGTAAAGCGGTCGCCGATGGAGAGCGCAATGCCGTAAGCGGTGGGCGTTGCGCCGTCGGCGGGGGCGTACATGTTCTGCACCGCCAGCTTGGGATAGCCCTGCACTTCGATGCTCCCATTCAGTTTGTATGTGGTGTCCTCGCCATACTCATTCGTGCCCTGCAGGGCGTTGAACACTGTCGCCATAACGGCCGTGGGAGTGATCTTGGGATTGTTGAGCACCTCGAAGTGGTACTGCTTGGCGTGACCCGCGCTGTTGAGCGTCAGGGTCACCGGAATCATTTCGGGCTTCCGATCGAAGCGGCCCAGGATGCCGGTGCGGCGGTCCTGCACGAAGGCCCCCACAGGTTGAGTGGCGTTCACAATTTTGAACGAACTATAGGACGAGGGCAGCGTTGCAAGCACTGTGGCCTTAGTCATCGGCATGTCCACGGTGCCCGACTGCAGAAAAGGATGCCCGCAGGCCAGCAGATGCGTGGCGTCAACGTAGGTGACCGTGCAAGTGCCGGCGATGTTCATATCGCCGCGCACCAGGATGGCGCTCACCGCCGAGCCCGGCACGAGCGGCTCGGGCTGTTTGGCGTCGCTCACCGAGCCGGCGCCCATCACCGGAACCACGCCGGCAGAAGCGAAGCTGGGTCCGAACAGGCGCAGAGTTTCGGGGCTGAACCCGCTGAAGACCAGCGGTGTTTCGATCGGCTTGAGCAGGTCGGTGTATCCCGTAATCGCCGAATCAGCGTGCGGAGCCTCGCCTGGGGCAGCGGTGCGCGATGCGACGCTCTCGGGCTCGCTCGCGCCGTGATTGAGCCTTGCCGTCGCGGGTTTGTCCAGGTCGTTGATCTCCAGCATTGCCGCCGCCGGGGTAATGCCGGCGATCGGTTCCTTGGAAAACTCGCCGATGCGATACGCGATGGCTCCGACCAGCTTGCCGTCGATATACACCGGGCTGCCGCTCATACCCGCGACCACACCGGTGAACTCGACCTTGGGACCGTGCAGGCGAGCGAGGATAACGTCGGATTTCGGTCCCGCCATGTCCTTCAAAATGCCCAGGATTTCGACGTCGACCGGCTCGGGCTTGGTGCCTTCGAACACGGTGTATGCCACACCGCGCATTCCAGCGTGAACTTCGCTTTCGGGCAGGATGTTTGCTGTCAGGGGGGCGTCGGCCGCCCTGGCGGGCAGCGGCAGAATTGAGGAGAAACCGAAAAGGAACAACGCGATGGAGCGACGCAACATCACTTCGATTCAGTACCCCGGGGTTTCGAAATGCCGCGACTGTTTTGACGGACTGGGGTTAAAAAGGTCTGAGGAACTGCGGGACACGTTCCTCGCGCCCAGAGTGTATTTATACTAGCAGAGACGTATGTCCAGCAGGATTACCATGCGGCTTCACAAATCTTTGGAGCAACGCGCCCATTGGGCGCGCAACTTCGCTCTAGCGGCGCTGGTCGCCGCTCTCTTGGTCGCGGTACCGGCGGCACGGGCGCAGTCCAGCGACACGCAGTCCGCTTCGCAGAGCCAGACCTCGCAGAAGCCGGACCAAATGCCTCCCGAAGCCGGTGGCCCGGAAGGCGATGTGGGCCCGATGGCCGTCCCCAAGAAGACCAAGGACTCTTCCGACGACACACCCCCGCCGCCCAAGCCGAAGAAGCAGGCGGACATTCCCGAGTACTCGCTACGCGTGGACGTGCCTGTAGTCACCGTTGACGCTCGCGTGGTGATGAAGGACGGCCGTCCCATTGCGCTGCCGGCGAACGTTGCGAAGGAGCACTTTAAGGTCTGGGAGGACGGGGTGCCGCAGAAGGTCCAGACGGTGACCCAGAGCGAGGCGCCCATCACGGCCGTGCTGCTGGTGGAATTTGCCTCAAAGAACTACAACTTCCTGAACGATGCTCTGAATTCGTCATACATGTTTGCCTCGAACCTCAAGCCCATTGACTGGGTTGCAGTCATTGAGTTCGACATGAAGACGCACATTCTGGTGGACTTCACCCAGGACAAGCAGGCCATCTTTGGCGCGCTGAACACCTTGCGCATACCCGGTTTCAGCGAAACCAATCTCTGGGACGCCATGTACGACACGCTCGACCGGCTCGACCGGATTCCCGGCCACAAGGAACTGGTGATCGTGGCCAGCGGCATCGACACCATGAGCCACATGACCTTCGACAAGATCCTGAAGAAGGTCAAGTCCACGCCCAACGTGACCATTTACACCATCACGACTGGGGCCGCCTTGCGCACCATCATCGAGGCCCGCTACGGCGGCAATCCGAATTTCAATGTCGCCAACATGGACTACCTCGTGGCCGACAACCAGATGAAGACCTTTGCCCAACTAACAGGCGGGCGCTGGTATTCGCCGCGATTCATGGGCGAGATGCCTGAGATCTTCAAGGAGGTCGCGCAGTCTATTCGCAACCAGTACACCATCACGTACCAGTCCACGAATCCGAAGATGGACGGTACCTACCGCAAGCTGAAGGTTGAACTGGTTGGGCCCGATGACAAGCCGCTCACCATCAAAGACGAGAAGAACCACGACGTTAAGTACCAGATCATCGCGCGCGACGGCTACACCGCCAAGCACGAGGTCGAGTAGCGCTTTGCCTTCGCTGGCTGCGGAAATCACGGCCTTGCGGCTGGCGCAGCCTGTCAGCGAGTTTCCACTCGACAACGATTGGAACCGCGCCCGGCCCATCGCCTTCTGCCACGACTGGCAGGGTAAGAATCACGATCCCCAGCGTGAGACCGAAGTGCGAGTGCTGTGGTTGGAAGATCGCCTGTTCGTCCGCTTTCGGTGCCGCTACCGCACGCTGGACGTTTTATCGGACGCCGATGCCAACGGCCGCAGGGATTTTCTTTGGGAGCGCGACGTGGCAGAGGTGTTCGTTCAAAGCGATCGCTTTGGCGAGAAGTACTACAAAGAATTTGAAGTCAGCCCCAACGGGCAGTGGCTCGATCTGGATATCTCGCCGCAGGGACTGACCCACATCGCGAGCGGGATGCGCGTACATGTTGCGATGGACGAAGCCGCGCGCTCGTGGACTGCCGAACTCGCTATCCCCATGTCGGCACTGACGGAAAGGTTCGACCCGTCGCAGCCCTGGCGCGTCAACTTCTTCCGCTGCGAGGGACTTGACCCAGAGCGCTTCTACTCTTCGTGGCAGCCCACAGAGACACCAAAGCCGAACTTCCACGTGCCGCAGAAGTTCGGCTGGTTGCGGTTTGGTGCGTAATCAGCGTTGCACAATGCCCAGATTGTTTCCGTCAGGGTCTAGAAACCAGGCCACTTTCGTTCCATCGGGGGCAGTCCAGATGCCAAGCTCGTCCTGTTGGAAAAAGTCATAACGTTCAAACGCCACTCCGGCGGTGGTGAGTTGCCGGACTGCAACATTGATGTCAGCCACCTCCCAACTCAAGACCGAGAACGGCTGAGGTGTGAAGTCCTTCACCTTCGTCAGCCGCAGCATGATTCCGTTCGCGTCGAACGCCAGCGCAAACGGATCTTCGCTCACGAACTTCAATCCAAGCTTTTCGGCGTAAAAGGCTTTGGCGCGGGCGGCATCCGTGATTGGCACGAGTGCGATGATTTTGTTGTCTGCCAGCAATTCGACCTCCCTTACTTTCCCATCACCAGCTTGGCGATGGTCTGCAATTGCATGTTCGAGGTGCCCTCGTAGATCTTGCCGATCTTTGAGTCACGGAAATATTTCTCCACGGGGTAGTCCTTCGTGAAACCGTAGCCGCCGTAAATCTCAAGGCTCAATGACGCTACGCGCTCGGCCACCTGCGAGCAAAACAGCTTGGTCATCGCGGCTTCCTTCACGAAATTCATGTGGGCGTCTTTCATGCGAGCGGCGTTGTACAGCAGCATACGCGCGGCCTCAATTTCGGTGGCCATCTGCGCAATCTGGAACTGGATGCCCTGGAAGTCCGCGATGGGACGGCCAAACTGTTTACGCTCCTGCGCATACTTTACGGCGCACTCCCATGCCCCGCGGGCCAGGCCGATCATTTGCGCACCAATGCCGATGCGGCCTTCGTTCAGCGTCTCGATGGCAATCTTGTAGCCCTTACCCACTTCGCCGAGCACGTTCGCTTTGGGCACCTTGCAGTCGACCAGTATCAGCTCGCAGGTGCTGGACGCGCGAATGCCCAGCTTGTCTTCTTTCTTGCCGACCGTGAAGCCGGGCATGTCCTTCTCGACGATGAACGCGGTGATGCCCTTGTAGCCGGCCGAGGGATCGACCGTCGCCAGCAGGATGAACACGCCTGCTTCCTTGGCGTTGGTGATCCACAGCTTCTGGCCGTTGAGAACGTACTCATCGCCCTTCAACTCCGCACGTGTCTGCAACGCAAATGCGTCCGAGCCGGAGTTGGCCTCGCTCAGCGCATAGGCTCCCACGGTGTCAGAGCACATGCGCGGCAGGTAGCGCTTCTTCTGCTCGTCGGTGGTCCAACGCATCAATGCGTTGTTGCAAAGAGTGTTCTGCACGTCCACGATGACGCCCACCGACGCATCCACCCGCGACAGTTCCTCCACTGCCAGAATGGCCTCGAAGAACGTTCCGCCGCCTCCGCCGTACTCTGTGGGCACCTCGATACCCATCAGTCCGAGTTCGAAGAAGTTCTCGATTAGCGCCGGTTCAAAGACGCCGTTCTCGTCCATCTCCTTTACGTGCGGCTTCACCGTCTCTTCGGCGAACTGCCGGATGGTGTCGCGAAACAGGATTTCGTCTTCGGTAAGGGCCACCAGCGGCGCTGGAGGCATATCGGTCGCGGTAATGTCAGACATAAGGCCACCTCAAAGCTGGATTACAAAACCCTTGATTCTAGCACCGGCCCGGCGCGTTTAGCGCGCGCATGTGTCAAAGGTTTATATTCGCCATGGAACCCCTATGAACGCAGTCTCGAAACTTCTGATCGCCCTGACGCTGGTATCCCTGACCCATGTTTCGTTCGCCGAAGGCCCTGACTTCGAAGCCATCGGCAGGGGCCTTGTTGCCCAGTTGGCCGCGCGCCAGTTCGACAAGGTCGAGGCGCAGTTTGATGACCAGATGAAAGCCGCGTTGCCCGCCGTCAAACTGCCGGAAGTGTGGGATTCGCTGTTGGCGCAGGCCGGGCCGTTCCAGGACATCACATCGGTCAAAGTCACGGAAAAGCAGGGCCTGCACGCTGCCTTCGTCACCTGCGAGTTCGAGCGCGCCACCCTCGACGCCAAGATCTACATGGATTCGCAGGGCCAGGTAAAGGGACTCTTCTTCGAGCCGCATTCCGAGTCCGCTGCCGGGGCGCCGCCCGCCGCTGAATGGAAGACGCCCGCCTACGTCAAGACCGACGCTTTCCACGACCGCGACACCACTATCGTTAGCGGACGCTGGGAGTTGCCGGGCGTGCTCACGTTACCGAACACGCGAACGGCGGTACCGGCCGTGGTGTTGGTGCAGGGCTCCGGCCCGCAGGATGCTGACGAAACCATCGGCCCCAACAAGCCGTTCGCCGACCTCGCCTATGGACTGGCCAGCCAGAACATTGCCGTGCTGCGCTATATAAAGCGCACCAAACAATATGGCGCCGACTCCAAGTCGGACGCACCCTTTACCGTGAAGGACGAGGCTACCGACGATGTCATCGCCGCCGTCGCCCTGCTGGCGAAAATGCCTGAGGTCAACAAGAAGCAGATTTACGTCCTCGGCCACAGCTTGGGAGGCATGCTGGCGCCTCGCATTGCCGCCGAAGACCCACAGGTTGCCGGCATCATCATCCTGGCCGGAACCGCGCGGCCACTTGAAAAAGTCGTAGTTGACCAGGTGAAGTACATTGCCAGCCTGACCTCGCCGCCAACACCCGCGAACCAGAAGCAGATTGAGAAAGCCGAAGCCATTGCCGCCCAGGTCGAAAGCCCATCGCTGAAGCCCGGCGACGCCGTGGACTTCTTCGGCGCGCCAATCCCCGGTTCATACTTCCTTGACTTGCGCAGCTACGATCCTGCCAAAGTCGCTGCCGGGTTGAAGATTCCCATCCTCGTGCTGCAGGGTGGGCGCGATTACCAGGTGACGAATGCCGACTTTGAGATCTGGAAGAGCGCCTTGGCAGGAGACCCGCGTGCGACTTTCAAGTTCTATCCCGAGTACAACCACCTGTTCATGCCGGGCGCCAGCTCCGGCCCCGCCAGCCCCGACGACTACTCAGTAGCCGGCAATGTGGCCCAGGACGTCATCACAGATATCGCCAAGTGGATCAAAGGCAATGCGGCAGCGCATTAGCGTCTGGGATGTAGGGAACTGTAGATTCGCAGCGGCGTTTATTTTTGCCGCTGGTAGACCATTTGCAGCTTGTCGCCTTCGAGGATGCGGGCAATTCGGTTGCGGGCATGAACTGACCATGGCCCGATGCGGTCGAGTTGCGTATAAGTTTTCCAGTGCGGGAGAGCGCGGCGGGGTTGCTGCTGGCGTTCATAGGCAAGCGCCAGATTGTAATGCGCATCGGCGTAAGTCGGAGCCAATTGGATCGCCGTGCGATACGCGGCAACCGCCTCTTCCAGGCGGCCGGTTTCGTCAAGCACATTGCCGAGGTCGAAGTAAGCCAGCGCATAGCGCGGGTCAGCCTTGACCGCCAGACGGTAATGCGTCTCCGCTGCCGCGAAATTCTGCCGGTGGTAGTACAGCGTACCCAGGTTGATGTGCGCCGCCGCGTGCTCCGGTTCGAGTTCCACCACCCGCAGGTACACGGCGATGGCCTCATCGTGGTTGCTGGGATGCTCCTCGAGCGCCACCCCGCGCGCAAACAAATCAGCCACGGTGTCGTAGGTCGCAAAGGGTCGCACCTTGGCGGAAACCACCGCGCCCATCGGCTCAAACTCCATCACAAACTGGCCGCGGACCGGCTCGACCGCGCGCCCTTCATGACGAAAGGCGACCCGATTGCCCATGCTGAAGGCGCTGGCCTCCCGCAGCGGATTCTCCATGCCGGCCACTTCCTGCATTGCTACCAGCGACTCGCGAATTGCCGCGGGACTCACCCGCTTGGCGCGCAGGTCACGGACGGTCTTGAGCTGGAGCAGGTCGAAGAAGGAAAATTCATCGGCAACAGGCGCCAAACCGGCCCGCTGCCAACCAGTTAGCTGCTTGGGGGTGATGTGCAGAATCCGAAGTATGTCGGCGCGACCGTATCGGTTCATGGAAGCCCGCCTTGCTACCGGCGGCTCTCAACCGATTATCGGTTGACCGGGCGACTTGCGCAAGTGGCTCTCCGATGTACTGCGGTGGAAAACTTGGAGTTAACCCGCCTTTACCGTCCCTCCAACTGCAGTTAAAATCAAGAAGAGGCCGACGTAGCTCAGTTGGTAGAGCAGTCGATTCGTAATCGACAGGTCATCGGTTCAAGTCCGATCGTCGGCTCCACTAAGTTTCTGCGCTTCATACACTTGGCCGCCGCCTTGGAGGCCATCACCGTCTCTGGCATTGCTAACCGCAACCACAACGCAGCCGCGAAGCCGCTCGTCTCCTGAGCTTGGCCGAAACAGGGCTGCAGGCCACCACCTAATTTGGCAGCGCACCACCCACAGTCGTATGATGTCCTGCCCCGATGAAGGCTCCAGCGCAGAGTCTCAATCGGGATCCCGCGGCTTTCGACTTACCGAAGCCGCGCGGAGTGGTTTACAACAGGTGATAGAAAACGATCAAGGCAAACCCATGAATCCACCGGCTCCAGGCAATTCAAATCCTATTGAAACTTCACTGCCGCTTTGGGGACCATACCTCAGCGAGCGCCAATGGGGGACCGTTCGCGAGGATTACTCGGCCAACGGCGATGCTTGGGAGTACTTCCCGCACGATCACGCTCGCAGTCGGGCTTACCGCTGGGGCGAAGACGGCCTGGCAGGCATCAGTGACCGGCGGCAGTTCCTGTGCTTTGCTCTGGCCCTGTGGAATGGCAAAGACCCCTTTCTCAAGGAGCGTCTCTTTGGATTGACCAACGCCGAGGGCAACCACGGCGAAGACGTCAAGGAATACTACTTCTATCTCGACGCGACGCCGACCCATTCCTACTTGAAGATGTTGTACAAGTATCCGCAGGCGGAATTTCCCTACCAGCTCTTGCTGCAGGAGAACCGCCAGCGCGGCCTTGAGGACAACGAGTACGAGCTGATTGATACCGGCATCTTCGATCAGGACCGTTACTGGGACGTCTTCGTCGAGTATGCCAAAGCCGCGGATGACGACATTCTCGTCAACATTTCTGTTCAGAATCGTGGGCCCGAGACGGCTGCGATTTCCGTGCTGCCCCAGCTCTGGTTCCGCAATACCTGGTCGTGGGATGCTGAAGCCTCGGCCAAGCCAACCATCCGTCTCGATGACAACGGAATCATCGTGGCCGAGCACCCTGCGTTAGGCAGTTATTGGCTGTACGCCGATGGGCCGGACGAACAGCTTTTCTGCGACAACGACACGAACGGTATGCGGATTTATGGACTGCCCTCCAGCGGCCACTGCAAAGACGCCTTTCACGATTACGTGGTACACAACAACCCGGCAGCGGTGAGTCCTGCGCAGACGGGCACCAAGGCCGGGGTGCTATTCCGCCGGCAGGTTGCGGCGCAACAGGAAGTCCGCTTTCGACTGCGATTGAGCGCGCGGCAGCTTAGCGAGCCCTTCCGGCATTTCGAGCAGATTTTCGACGATAAGCGGCGCGAGTGCGACGAATTCTACAAAAAGATCCAGCAGGGTCTGAGTGATCCCGATGCTCGCCTTGTGCAACGCCAGGCATTCGCCGGAATGATCTGGAATAAGCAGCGCTACGGGTACAACGTCCAGCGCTGGCTCGACGGTGACGACAATTTTCCCGCTCCACCGCCGGAGCGCCTCTCCGGCCGCAACCACGACTGGACTCACCTCGACAGCGACGTCATCTTTTCCATGCCCGACAAATGGGAGTACCCATGGTTCGCGGCCTGGGACCTTGCTTTTCACACCGTGACCTTCGCCCTGATCGATCCAGAATTCGCCAAGCGCCAGCTGATTCAACTCGGCCACGTATGGTACTTGCATCCCAACGGCCAGATGCCGGCCTACGAGTGGAATTTCGGCGACGCGAATCCACCCGTGCATGCCTGGGCCGCCTGGCGTGTCTTTCAGATTGACCGCAAGCGGAAGCGTATAGAGCATCCCGACTATCCCGGCGATATCTTGTTCCTCGAGCGCATCTTCCAGAAGCTGCTGCTGAATTTCACCTGGTGGGTCAATCAAAAGGACTCCCACGGCCGAAACCTCTTCCAAGGTGGCTTCCTCGGGCTCGACAACATTGGGGCCTTCGATCGTGACCAGCCGCTGCCCGACGGCGGCTATCTCAGCCAGTCTGACGGCACCAGTTGGATGGCGATGTATTGCCTGAACCTGATGCGGATTGCAATCGAGCTGGCGCAGCACAACCATTCCTACGAAGACTTGGCTACCAAGTTCTTCGAGCATTTTCTCTACATCGCGAGGGCCATGACCGACATGGGCGGAAAGGGCGTCGGACTATGGAACGAACAGGACGGCTTCTACTACGACGTGCTCAACCTGCCCGACGGTGAGACCGTGCCCCTCAAGGTGCGCTCGATGGTTGGCCTCATACCTCTGTTCGCCGTGGAAACCCTGGAGCCGGAGCAGCTGGCCAACGTCCCGGTGTTCAAGCGCCGCATGGAGTGGTTCCTGAACAATCGGCCGGAGATGGCGAACCTGGTTTCGCGGTGGGAGGTGCCGGGCAAAGGCGAGCGCCGGCTCCTGTCGCTGTTGCGGGGGCATCGCATGAAGGCGCTTTTGAAGCGCATGCTCGATCCGGCCGAATTTCTTTCGGATCACGGTGTCCGCTCCCTCTCGCGCTACCATGCCGCGCGGCCTTTTCAACTGCGGACGCCGCTGCTGGGTAGGGTCCTCACCGTTGACTACGAGCCCGCCGAATCTCGCTCTCGGATGTTTGGCGGCAATTCCAACTGGCGCGGCCCCATCTGGTTTCCCGCAAACTTCCTGCTGATCGAGTCGCTCCAGAAATTTCATTACTACTACGGCGACGATTTCAAGGTCGAATGTCCCACTGGCTCAGGTTGCTACCTTACGCTCGACCAGATTGCGGAGGAATTGACACGCCGACTCGCTGCCATCTTTTTGAAGAACGACGAGGGGCTTCGCCAGGTGAATGCGCTCTATCCCAAGTTCCAGCACGACCCGAATTTCCGCGATTACATCCCGTTCTATGAATTCTTTGACGGCGATAACGGGCGCGGCGTGGGAGCATCGCACCAAACCGGTTGGACCGGTATCATCGCCAAGCTCTTGCAACCGCGCGCGGGATACTCCGTGTGCTCTCGGGATTCCGAGGAAGACCCTGAATAAGGAAATCCGCCGCTACTCGGTGCCTTCCTTAACCTGCCAACGACCTCACCAGGTCGATATACTGCTGCATTGCGTCGTCGGCTGACATTCCTTTCACTCCGCTCCAGGCATCGTACTTGGCACGGGCCACAAAGTCGAACGCCCCTGGTTCCTCGCCTGACACGTCACCCTTGGTTGCCTGCTTGAACAGGGCGTATAGCTTCAGCATGATCTTGTTGTCGGGACGCGACGGAAGCCCGTTGACGTCCACTCGCGCTTGCGCAAACCTCTCCTGCAGAGAAGACATGGCGTTCCTCCAGCTACCGTTCCGGTTGTAGCACGGTGGATGCTGCCGCCGCAGTGACGCGAGCTAGTATCGCCAGCTCGTCAGGTCCGCTCCCTGAGGCGCTGTCTTCTCGATCCGTTCCATGATCTTCGGCAGATACATCGTGTTGTAGTGCAGCCGCGAAAGGTAGTTCGGCAGGTTCGGATCGCCGTTCCAGCAGTGTTCGGCGCGGTCTCCGTACTTCACCTCGCCGTCGTACGGCGGGTTGGTCGTGCTCTTCAGGAAGTCCTCCATCAGGTAAACCGCGTCATTTAAGAAGTACGTATCGGCGCTGCCGCAATAGATATGGATCTTCCCCTGCAGCTTGGGGCCCAGCGTCGCCCAGTTTTTCTCCAGGATCGCCCGCAGGTCGTAGTGCTCGTGCCAGTAATCGGCCACCGCGTGGTCGATTTCGCCGGTTTCCTTGTTGAAAATCGGCTGCGGATAGCCATCGGCTCCCACCGGCCCGTACACCGCCTGCCAGATGTCCCACTGCTCACCCGAGCGCCCGTGTGTGCCCAACGCCAGCTCATAAGCATTCGCGTCTTCGATGGTGATGAGGGTGTTGCCGAGGTAGTTGCGCATTCCCGGTTGCGGCACTCGCTTGTGCGCGCCCTCGAGATAGAAAGCGTTCTTCTCCTTGTAAAGATTGATCAGCGTGAAGGCGCGAAAATCAATGGGGTCCGGGCATGCCGTGAACGTCCCGTTGTAGTGGTCGGGATAAAACATCTGCACGGCCAGCGACTCCCATCCCCCTGTCGATCCGCCGTAGACGAACCGCGCCCACCCTTGCCCAATGCTGCGGAATTTCTTCTCCAGCGCCGGCATAAGTTCCGTCTCGATCGCATCCCCGTACGGCCCAAGATTGGCCGAGTTTACCGCATATGAATCGTCGTAGTACGGGTTCGCATGCTGGATCTTCACCACCAGATACCGCGGAAACTTCGGTGAAATCCACTGCTGATAGAACTTGTATGCCTCTTCCTGCTGGATGCGGTTGTACCCCGAGATGTGGAAGCGCTCGCTGTAGTCGGGCTTCAGGTTTGGATCGGGCGGCTCGGTGCGGAAGTCGTCGATCCCATCCACAAAATGGTCGTGAAACAGCATCAGCGGATAGTGCGCCTCGGGGTGCTCATCGAATCCCCACGGCACCAGTACCACCGCGGAAAGATACATGGGCCGTCCCCAGAATTTCGTCAGCAACTCGCTCTGGATTTTGATGTGCCGCACGTACTTGGTGTCGGCCCGGCACGGGAATCGGCGGAATCTCCTGGTCCAGCACGATCTTCACCGGCGCCCCGCTCTTGCCGAGCGTCATCTTCACCGGCTTGCTGTATAAGTTGCCGGGAGCGATGTTCCAGTGACGGCCTTCGCCCTGGTCCATCGGCAGCTTCACCGTCTTCCCGTCGGAACGGTGGAAGGTCTCGTACTTCTGCAGCACCGCCTGCACGTAATACTCGCCGACCGGCACGTCGCGCAGGCTGCGAATCGGATAGCCCCACGACGATGCGTCCACCGTGACCGCCTGCTCTGGCTTCAGCCCATCCACATCGATGCCAAACACCATCTGGGTTTTCGGGGTGTCGTTGATCTGCATGCGCGGCTCTTCCGAAGGATCGGTCGAGAGCAGCAGCAGCATCCTCCCGTCGAGCGGCTTTTGGCTCCGCTGTTTGCTGAACGAAATGGAGAACTGGGTGCCGCCGGATTGGGCCGATGCGGACATGCAGGCTCCAGGAACGAAAGCAAAGCTAAGAACACTGAACCAGGCGGCAATACTGCGCGACAAAATTTTCATGCGCACAAGTCTAAACTGTCCGCTCGCTACATCTCCCGATAATTCAGCAGCCCCGCGCCAATCAGCACAAAACAAAACGGCCAGATCCACGACGGGATCGCACGGTTCTTCTCCGGCAAGCCGCAGCTCCAGCCAGCGCGCCCATCCCGCGAAGACCGCGATGACGCCCATGGGCACGTGGCTCAGCTCGACCAGCAGGTTTTCCTTCACGTTGCGAGATGGCATGCTGGTGCGTCAGCAGCACCGCTCCGCCGAGCGCGCACATGAGCGGGAACACCATCGCCCACGGATCGTTCTCTTTCTTTTGCTGTGCGCACGCGCAACTCAAACACCGCGAATGCCGACGCAGACGAGCGCGGCGATGCGGTGCTGAAACACTTCGGGATCGGCCCAACAAGCCCAGAAGCCTTTCCATCCCACGGGCCAGCATTCCGTGTCGGCCAACAGAAAGATGAATATCGCTATACCGATCAGCAGCAGCGGCCAATACTCCGCCCACGGAGCTTTTCCGGTTCGCGCCAGCAGCGCCAGCAATCCCATCGCCAGCACCACCACGCCCATCCAGTGATGGTTCGACTCCGACTCGATCGAGTTATTGATGAGCCGCGGCGTCAGCGGCACTCCATCGATATTCACGGAGTTCGCGTCAGGCCGGCGGCAGCGGCTCGCCGGTCGGCTGTCGGTCTTCAGGAATGAAGTGGTAGGTGAGCCGCGGCACAACTCGGCTTCACGCTCTGGTAGATCTGCTGCATGTCACCGTGTCGCTCCCTGATCCACCGCGGAGGCTGCGAGGTCAGCGAAGCCGCCGTCAGAATCACCGTGATCCCGATGCCCACTTCCGCTTCGATCAGCCGCCGCAACCGCGGCATCACCTGGTCTTTCGGGGTAGTTTCGCAACAGCAGGAAGTTCACGCCGCCGAGCACCAGCAGCGCGCCCAGCATCGTCGCCTTGGCCAGCGACCATGACGCCGTAGGCCGTGCCAGCACTGCGCCCCACGAGCCGATGTAGATCACGCTCATCACGAGCCGCTGAGCACCAGTGCGCCACGCTAACCAGCGCCATGCGCGAGAACCGCTCCGTCAGATACCAACGCGTGTCGAGGTCTTTGGCGCGAAACAGCCCCAGCATGAGGAACGGCAGCCCGCCGATCCAGAATCCGGTCGCCAGCTCGTGCACGATCGAAGCGTGATCAGCAGCGGCCGTCCTTCCAGCCGCGAAGCCGCATGGTTCGTCATCACCGACGCGGCCATGATGACCACCGTCAGCACCGGCAGCGCCCACCTGGCGATGCTTCCTATTGCCGCTGGCAATGACTGCCGTGATCAGTGCCGCCACCAGCACCATGCGAGCCCGAGATAAAGAAGTTTGCGCCGACCACGCCCTCAAACCCAATGTCGGCCGACGCCATCAGCACCGCCGAGTCAACGTACAGGTACAGAAGCTGCACCACGGCCAGCCCCACTGCGCTGATGCGCAAGCAGCTTCCACGAAGACGCCTGCACCTTGGCCATTGATCTCGTCCGAAGCCTCCGGCGACCGCCGTGCCATCCAAAGCACAAACAGCACGCCGCCCAGCAGCACTGACTGGAACACCAGCGTACCCGCGCGCAACACCACCGATAAGAACGAGAACAGATCGACCAGTTTGACTAGCATGTCGGACTTATTTCACCGTGAAAGGAATGTCCCCATTGCTCATGTGGCCGTCGGAGGCCAGCACGTTCCATTGCAGCTTGTATGCGCCGGGTTTCAGCCCGGAGGCATGCATCTGCAGGATGGCCGGCTTCTCCTGCTTGGCGAGCGTGAGCGCCGACGACGTTCCATCCGGCGCCACCAGCAGCACCCGCGAGCGTCCGCCGTCGATGCGCACGTTGAACCGTAGGGTGATGTCCAGGTCCGGACCGCTTCACCGTCGAATTGATCTTGGGTGTGGATTCCATCAGGATGGCGTGCGCCCAGGCAATCTGCGTGGCCCCGGCCACCAGCAGCACGATCAGTAACAGGGAAGTTCGACGTGAAAAAAGCTGTAACAAGGTCATTTCCTCCACACCTGCCTTTGCATGAACCTGAATCCGCAGGGGCATCTTCCAGAATACTCGCGCCATCATGTAGGCTCAACCACCTAAAGAGTGCCAAAGAGCCTGACCTGCGGTTGCGGGCGCCGGACGTTCTGTCGCTTCCTCAGGTCCTGCCTGTGGCATCCGTGTAAATCCGTGAATGCGCTTGTCGTTTCTGGCAACTGGCGACCGGCGACTATCCTCTTGTTACTATCATCCTTCACCAATTTTGACGCGCGAGGCTCTCATGCAATACCGCACCTTCGGACGCACCGGTTGGAACGTCAGCGACATTGGCTATGGCTTGTGGGGAATGTCCGGCTGGTCTGGCTCCGACGACGCGGAGTCCGCCGCCTCACTCCAGCACTCCGCCGACGCCGGCTGCACCTTCTTCGACTCCGCCTGGGGTTATGGCGAGGGCAAGAGCGACCGCCTGCTCGGCAATCTTCTGAAAGCCAATCCCGGCCGCCGACTCTACGCCGCCTCCAAGATCCCGCCCGCGCAACTTCAAGTGGCCGGCCCTGCCGTCGTACTCACACGCTGAAGTCTTCCACCCCGAGCACGTCTTCCGCTACGCCGACATCATTCGCAAAAACCTCGGCGCCGACACCATCGACCTGCTTGCAGTTCCATGTCTGGCAAGACCATTGGACCGACGAGCCCGACTTCCGCAACACCGTCGAAAAGCTCAAGCGCGACGGCATCATCCGCGCCTTCGGCCTCAGCCTCAACCGCTGGGAGCCCGCCAACGGCATCCGCGCCATCCGCACTGGCCTGGTTGACGCCGTGCAGGTCATCTACAACATCTTCGACCAGGCTCCCGAAGACGAACTCTTTCCGCTCTGCCGCGAAATCAACATCGGAGTCATCGCCCGCGTCCCGCTCGACGAAGGCAGCCTCGGCGGCAACATGACACTCGACACGAAGTTCCCTGAAGGCGACTGGCGCGGCGGCTACTTCTGTCCCGAAAACCTTGTCCCCACCATCGAGCGCGTCGAGCGCCTCAAGCAAATCGTGCCACCGGGCATGACCCTGCCCGAGATGGCGATCCGCTTCGTGCTCTCGCATCCGGTGGTCAGCACCACCATCGTCGGGCATGCGCAAGCCCGAACACGTCGCCGCCAACGTGAGCTATAGCGACAAAGGCGCGCTCGATGCCGGACTTATCGCCGAACTTCGTGCGCACCGCTGGGACCGCAAGCCCGCGCACTGGTCTGACTGATCACCCCTTGAAAGGGGCGGTCAATTGCTCTTTTTGTCTTTATCAGGCTTGTCCTTCGCGTCCTCGCACGGCTTGTCCTCCGGCTTCGGTTTCCAGCGGCTCGGTCGTCACGTTGCCGATGACCGGAAAATAAATTTTTATCCCTGTCGGCCATCGCTCGATTCGCACCCTTCTTCTTTGCCAGCGGATCGAGCGGAATGACCTTGAGGTTCGTTACCTCGGCATCAAAGTAGCCATGCTGCTGGAACTGATATTTGATTCGCTCCTCGACCTCTTGGTCGTCATCGTGCATGGTCACGGATGAAAGAGCGTTACTGATGTCCGTAAGTTGAGTGGAATTCAGAGTCGTCGTCCCGGACAAGACAACTTCCTGGGCAACGATCTTGCCATTGCCGGGTGGCCGTTTATACTTCGCGCTTTGGCCCACCGTGCACAACGCGAGGGCCAACACAATGATTACGTTACTGCGTAGCCGGCTCACCGTAACCTCCATTGAGGAAGGGAAAGATGGATTGATGATAACTCGGGCGCTGATAGCCGGCTAATTCGGATGCCCCACACAAGCCGCATCGCCTTCAGTGGATCTATTCGGTATTTCCACCCGGCCCGCTAACCATCGCCTCATCCTCCGTCCAACTCGCGCATCATCGCTGTCGGGTGCGGTGGCAAAATTAGCACGCCCGATCCGCATCGCGAATCCCCGCTTACAAGGAGCTTCCATGCAACGACGCTTCCTGCTTTCCGTCGTAAGCCTCCTGGTCTTCGCCGGACTATGCCAGGCCCAATCCGCTCTGCTCGACCTGCCGCGCAAGAGCCAGAACGCGCAAGTTCGCCCAGACCATCGGCATTACCAACGTGACCGTGAAGTACAGCCGTCCGCTGGTCAACGGACGCAAAGTCTGGGGCGGCCTCGTGCCCTACGGAGAAGTCTGGCGCGCCGGCGCCAACGAGAATACCGTTATTACCTTCGCCGATCCGGTGACCATCGAAGGCAAGCCGCTCGACAAAGGCAGCTACGGTCTGTTCATGATTCCGACCGAAAGCGACTGGACCATCATCTTCTCCAAGACCACCACGGCCTGGGGTGCCTTCACCTACAAGCAGGACGAAGACGTACTTCGCGTGACCGTGAAGCCTACAGCGTCAGACTTCCACGAAGCGCTGCTCTACGACTTCGACCAACTCAACCCCGATTCCGCCATGGTCACGCTCCACTGGGACAAGCTCGCCGTTCCCTTCAAGGTAGCGGTCGACGTGCCGAAAGTGGTTGAAGCCAGCCTCGACAAGCAGTTCCGTGGCATCGTGCAGTACACCTGGGTCAGCTACAACGACGCAGCCAATTACTTTCTCACCTATAAAGTCGACTTGCCCGAGGGTCTCAAGTACGCCGACACTTCGATCCAGATCGAGCCGCGATACGACAACCTGATGACCAAATCGCAGCTTCTTACCGCCATGGGCAAGACCGACGAGGCCCAGAAGTACACGGCGATGGCGCTGGAGAAAGCCGATCCCGGCCAGTCCTACCAGTACGCCCGCCAACTCCAGCACGAAGGTAAGCAGGACCAGGCCTTTGCCATCTACCACGACTTGGCTAAGAAGTATCCGACGAACATCTACGCCTACGCCGGACTGGCGCGCGTCGCCGTCGGAGCAGGCAACTACGACGAGGCGGTGAAGCAAATGAAGCTCGCGAAAGACGCGGCCCCAGACAACGCCAAGTCCCAAATCCAGGGACTTATCAACCGCCTCGAGAAGAAAGAAGACATCAACAAGTAGCAATTCGAATTGGCAAAGACCATCGCCGGGCTCGATGGTCTTTGCCGTATCCAATCTTCAGCCGTGAATGCGGGGTCGTGTTCGCGCCTTCACCCCTGCACCAGCAGCAGCAGAAACGTAACGAACAACACCAGGTGAACGAGCCCCTGCATTACGTTGGTCCGACCACTGGCAAAGGTGAGAATGCTGACGCCCAGCGTCAGGACCAACAGCACGATGTTGCCGTGCTCCACCCCCAGGACGATCGGATGGCCGGTGAGATTGCTTACCACCAGCATCGCTGGAACGGTCAGACCGATCGTCGACAGCACCGAACCTAGAAAGATGTTGACCGAGCGTTGCATCTCGTTTGCCAGCAGCCGCCCGCGTAGCGCCGATCGCCTCCGGCGTTGCCACCAGCACCGCGATCACCACGCCGCTCAAGGCCTGCGGCGCTTTTAGCGTTTCGGTCAAATAATCAACCGGGTGGGCCAATTGCTCCGCAAGGTACACCACCGGCAAAATGTACAGCGTGAGCAGTACGACGTGGTACGGCAGCGAGCGCGGCGCCGAAGTTACCTCCTTGTGCTGCTCTGCTTCATCCGCATCGCTCAGGCTGAAGTAGCCGCGATGCCGCCCGGTCTGCACACCCAGGAAGACAGCGTAGAGGGCGATGGTTAGCAAGGCCAGCGCCCACTCCTGCGGATGAGACAGTGTCGGGCCGGCTGTGGTCGTCGTGTAGTTGGGCAACACCAGCGCGAGCACGGCGAGCGGGATAATAACACCGAGGTACGCGTTCGCGCCCTGAAGGTTGTAGTGCTGCTCACGGTGCTTCCAGGCGCCCGCCAGAAGCGATATTCCGACCATCCCATTCAGAATGATCATGATCACGGCGATCAAGGTGTCACGCACCAGGCTGGGATTGTTCTGCCCGTGCAACATGACGGCCGAGATGCTCATCACTTCGATGAACGTCACCGACAGCGTGAGGACCAGGGTTCCGTAGGGTTCGCCGAGCAGTGCGGCAAGGTGTTCGGCATGTCGCACGACTGACATTGCCGAGCCCAGGATCACGCCAAAGAGCCAGAAGAAGACGAACGCCAGCACCCAGGGATTGGCGAGGTTCGACCACAACGTCTGGCCGACCACCACAAACGCCAGGCATGTCGTCAGGCTGACGGCAAGAAACCATTCCGACAGCCACCCCGCGCGTTCAAGTGTTTTCTTATGGCTGCTCACGCGAATTCCTCCTGATGACCAGCCATGTCACGGCCACGCTCTACCAGTGTCCAAAGAGCATATCAAACAACATGGATGTTTCGGAGGAACTCACCGGTCTCAGCTTCCCGGCCCCTCGCGCGGCGCGATTCGCGCCGCATGCAGCCCTATTAGTCGGCCGACAAACACGGCCGGGTACAGCACTCCCATCAACGATTCCAACACCGCGATTGACTTTGCCATTCCGTGCCGCGGCACGATGTCGCCATATCCCACCGTGGTCAGCGTCGTGAAGCTGAAGTAAATGAGTTCGGGAGGTCGTATCACCCTCGCAGGTTCGACTGTATCCCGGAACGAACCCGGTGAAACCTGCTGGATGACAGCGAAGACCAGTCCACCGGTGAAGCCCACGAGCAGAAATGCGGCAATCGCTCCGTACAGGGTGTCGCTGGTCACCGCGGGGTGCAGCAACACTTCATAGATGAAAACCCCTGTCATGAACATGAGATACGTGCTGGCCAGTATCATCCCCAGCAAATGAAGTCGCGGGAAATACCCCAGCGAGTTTGCGACATAGATCAACACCGGAGGGGTTCCCAGGGCCAGGGCCACGGCGGTAATTCGACGATCGCCCAGCACCGTGTACATCGCAACTGCGAACAACACGGTGGTAAACAGACGAAAGAAGTGGGCCTCTGCTCCGCTGCCCACCGTCAGCGGAAAGACAACAATGAGCCCCAGCTCCGTTATTAGAAGGTAGAGAAACGGCATTTTCCGCCGTCTGGCGTTATTCCGCACTGCATCTCTCGTGATTTGCCCTGCGTTGGTCACTTGGCCCGAACTCCTGTCGCAAACGAGCAAGCCTACCTCGACTGGCGGGTGAATTCAAAGGATGGTTAGACCGGCTCCCGGTCGAGTACTTCACTCGCATCGGTTTCTGGCGAGGCCAAATTCCTATCGCGATCTTCCGGCATATCGCCTTCCCCCGGCGCCAGGAACAGGTTCTGCTCGATTCCATGCTGCCGGGTGTAGAGGTCGAAATATCTCCCGCCCAACTCGTACAGCGACTGGTGCGTCCCGCGCTCCACAATCTCTCCAGCCTCCACCACCAGGATCTGGTCCGCCCGTCGAATCGTCGACAGCCGGTGCGCGATCACGAAGGTCGTGCGCCCCTGCATCAGGTATGCCAGTCCGGCCTGGATCAGTGCCTCCGATTCCGAGTCCAAGCTCGACGTCGCCTCGTCCAGAATCAGAATCCGCGGGTTCGCTAGGATCGCCCGCGCAATCGACACCCGCTGCCGCTGCCCGCCCGACAGCTTCACTCCGCGCTCGCCGATAATCGTGTCGTACTTCAGCTCGAACTTCTCGGCGAACTCATCCACCCGGGCAATGCCGCACGCCCTCAGGATCTCTTCTTCCGTGGCGTCGGGCTTTGCGAACGCCACGTTCTCCCGGATCGACCCATCGAAGAGGAACGAATCCTGCAGCACCATCCCGAGCTGCGTACGATACGAATCCAGGCGCACCGTCGCCAAATCCACGCCATCCACCGTCACCCGGCCCGTGTTCGGGTTGTGAAACGCCGCTACCAACCCGATAATCGTGGACTTCCCCGACCCCGACGAGCCTACCAGCGCCGTCACAGTTCCTGGCTTCGAATGGAACGAAATACCATGCAGCACCGTCTTCTTCTTCTCGTAGGCGAAGGTCACGTTCTCAAACGCAACATCGCCCTGGATCGGAGGCAGGCGTTACCGTTCGTCCCGGGTCTTCGTCTTCCGGGGTCTCGCTCAGCACCTCTCGCGTGCGTTCCAGTCCGGCCACAGCCTCGGTGATTTGCGTTCCCACGCTCACCACCTGGAACAGCGGTGCCGCCAGGTACCCTAGGAACATCGTGTAGGTAAAGAACTCGCCCAGCGTCAGCTTGCCTTCCATGATCTGGTGTGTGCCAATGAACATCACGATTGCGCCCACCACGCCCATCAGGCTGGAAGACGTCAGGCTCATCAGCGAGGTCGCCGTCAGGGTCTTGAACACGTTTTGCAGCAGCCGCTCCACGCCCGCGCTGAACACGGCATGTTCGCGTTCCTCGGCGTGGTAGCCCTTCACTACCCGCACGCCGCCCAGCGATTCCGTCAGCCGGCCCGTCACTTCGGCGTTGATCTTCGCCCGCTCCTTGAAAATCGGCCGGATGGTCTTAAACGCCCAGCGCAGTCCCACCCCAAACACCAGCAGGAAGCCAAACGCAATCGTCGTCATCACCGTGCTGATGCGCATCAGCACCACGAAAGCGATGGCCGCTGTCAACAGGCCGCCGGTGAAGTCCACCAGCCCGGTACCCACCAGGTTGCGCACCCCTTCCACGTCGCTCATGATGCGCGACACCATGGTGCCCGTCTTGTTGGAGTCGTAGTAGGAAACCGAAAGCCGCCCGATATGCTGCTGCACCCGCCGCCGCAACTCGGTGATCAGCTTCTGCGCTGCCTTCGACAGCGTCTGCGTCAAGGCGAACGAGGTCAGCCCCTGCAGCAACGTCGCGCCCAGCACCACCCCCACCAGGATCGGCAGCCGCCGCAGTTGATGCTTGCCGATGATGTTGTCGATCAGGAATTTTGTCGAATAGGGCAGCACCAATCCCGAAACGCGATTGATGATCATCAGTACAAAGCCGACCGCCAGCAGCCCGCGTCGTGGGCTAATCAGTTGCCAGATTTCCGGCAGGGCTTTGAATACAGGCGTCTTGGCCTTCGCTTTAGAAGGCTCGACATTCATGCGGTTTGACCGCGTAGCTTGAGCTGAGTGTGCCAATTATCCTTAGATTCTGGCTAATGCCCGTTGGGTTCGGAAACCGGCCGGTGCTGTCCTTGTCTCATCATGAGTAGGATAATGCAGACCACGGAGGTGCGATGAAAATCGTCCTGGGTTGTGCTTCGATTCTCTTGCTTCCCCTGCTGATGGTTGGGCAAGACAATCACCAGCTCGCCCCCGACCCCGGCTTGCTCGACGAGATCAACCACATCCCGGCGATCGACAACCACTCGCACCCACCATCCCTCAAGAACGCCGGAAAACTGGACGACGACTTCGACGCCCTGCCTTGCGATCCGCTGGACCCCACGGACGCCGGTCTGATGTTCCGCGCGGACAATCCCATCTACATTGAGGCATGGCAGAAGTTCTTTGGCTACAAGTACAACGACGCCAGCCCGGAGCACGTCAAAGAGCTACTCGCAGCTAGAGCCAAGGTGAGGCAGCAGCAGGGCGACAACTATCCCAATTGGGTACTCGACCAGCTTGGCATCGAGAGTGAACTGGCCAACCGGGTGGCCATGGGCCACGGCTTGAAGCCGCCACGCTTTCTCTGGGTTCCCTTTGACGACACGTTGCTATTTCCGTTAAACAACTCGGCGTTGGCTGCGCAAACGCCCGACCGCAAGTTTTTCTTTAGCCGCGAGCAGATGGTCCTCGCCCGCTACCTGAGGCAGCTCGACCTACCCAACCTGCCGCTAACGCTGGCTGAGTACACAACCAACTTCGTCAGTCCGATGCTGGAGCGTCAGAAATCGAGCGGCGCAGTCGCCATCAAGTTCGAGGCTGCCTATCTCCGGTCCTTGGAATTTTCTCCCGCGAAGGAGTCGGACGCCGCCCGCGTCTATGCGCGCTACGCAAAAGGCGGCACTCCCGGCGACGCCGAGTACAAAACCTTACAGGACTATCTCTTCCGCTACATTGCTCACGAAGCCGGCCGCCTTGGACTGGCCGTTCACCTCCACACCGGGGCAGGTTGTGGCGGCTACTTTGCCATGGAGGGAAGTAACCCGCTGCTCCTCGATTCTGTATTTAACGATCCCGCGCTGCGCAAGACCAACTTCGTCATGCTTCACGGCGGCGCCGGCGGCTACGAAGCCCTGGTCCCTTACCTCCTGATGAAGCCGAACGTCTACGCCGACTTCTCGGAGCAGACGTGGATGACTTCTCCACGCCACATCGCCGCCAGCATTCGCGCGATGCTGGAGTTCTACCCCCAGAAAGTTCTGTTCGGCACTGACCTGTATCCCTTTGACGCGCAGCTCAACTGGGAAGAGACCGGGTACCAGACAGAAACCGCAGGACGCACCGCTCTCGCCATTGCTCTCACAGGCATGATGCAAGACGGCGAGATCACCCGCCAGCAAGCCAGCAAGTTTGCACACATGGTGATGCACGACAACGCAGCCAAGCTCTATGGGCTGAGTGACTCCCAAAAATAGCGATGAGCAATCGTCGATCATGATCGAGTGTCGAGAATTCAGCTGCTTGCGCGTCGTCGAAAATCGATGCGGGAGAGTTTTGCACATGCGAAAAGGCCACCCGGCAACAGGGCGGCCTTCTCTTCAAGGGAGAATAGTTCCAACGGAGGCTAGACCGTCAAAACTTTCTGCACAAATACTAGGTTCGCCCCTCCCCCCTGTCAAGAGGTTTCTCGGACTTAAATTGCTTTATTTTCAATAACTTAACATATTTTCTCGGGTCTGAGGAAATTGGCCGAAATCGCCCGGTTTCGCCCCGAAAGTCTGGCAAGCTCTTATTTTTCAGCTACTTATTCGAGGTCGGACGGTCGTCCAGGTGCAGCTGCAGGATTTCCACATTCTCTGGCAGGTCGAATACCGTTCCCGGCAAGTACTTCGTCATCAGCATGCGAAATCCGCCCATGAACACCCCAAACACCAGTCCGAACAGCAACAGAATTCCAATCAGACTGAAGACCGCCAGGATCAAGTTCCCGATGTTGTCGCGCTTCGCCATCGAGGTCGCTTCATTCCACGTGACTTCCGCTTCGTAGTTCACCGCGTTCAGCAGGTTCCGCGCCTCGCTGTTGCCGGTGTTGCCGCTCTCCGCCACCAGGATCGGTCCCGTCCGTCGCACCGCCAGCTCATTGCCCGCCGCTTCGAACGCCCGCAGACGCTCTCGTGCAATCTGCGGCGTCGGATACTGCACCAGCATCAGCGTCACCGGCCCGTCAGGCGTCGCATAATTCTGAGTTAGGATCTCAGGCTCGAACTTGAAGTCCACCAACTCCGCCGTCAGCGGCGTCTTGCTTGCCGCCAGCGCCTGTGGACCGAGGATGTACTTCGCCGAATTCTCCTGTGCGTTCTGTTTCGGCAGATACTCGGGCAGTGCAGGCAGGTTTCCCGCCGAACTTTTCGCCTCGGGCAGCATGCCCGCCAGCTCGCGCAATTCGGCCGCCGACATCTCGGTCAGCCGGTCAAACGTCGCATCCACCAGCACGTTGCTGCGAAAGAACAGGATGCGCTCATTCTCCGAGGCTGCCTTCGTCCCGATGCGTTCGCTCTTCATCGCCGGATCGCGGTAGAACGTGAATGCCCCGTATGCTCCTGTCGCGTCGTTAAACCGTGCCGCCTTGACCGTCAGCTTGCGCCCGTCCGGACGCGTATAGGTCGCGGTCTCCGTCTCGTTAAATCCGTACTCGTTCAGTACCGCCGGATAGGCGGCGTCTGCCCGCTCTGGCTGCTTGACTGTCTTTACATCGCCCGCCCGCGTCCAGCCCGCGAATGACTCAGGCAGGATGCTTTGCGCCACAGCGCAGCTTGCGATGCCTAGCACCGCCAACCACACAATCGGTTTGAGAATTTGCTTCATGCCGGAAAAACAGCCACTCGGGGAGGGGAACAGCTCCCCACCAAAACATTAGACTACTGTCCCGCCCCCAAAGTTTCCAACCGCGGACTGAGTCCTCGTCGAAAAAACAGTCCTCGCGACCCCGCCGGCGCCACGATTCCAATTCGGCGCAGGGAAGTGGGTTGCCTCACCTGTCCGGGCGACGACGAAAAATTCTTGTGGCTGGGTGCGTGTGGTCGAAATTGGTTGGAATTAACCCTGAGCGAGGGTAAACGAATCGCGATGATTGTGCCGGAAATCAATTTGCTAATTGTTAATTGCTAGTTGCCGCCTACTTCCCGCTCTCTTTATCGAGCTTGCTGGCCACCTTCACCCCGCTCAGTCCGTCGGCGTACTTCGCGATACCCCGATACAGCGACTCGGCAATTTTCTGCCGGTACTCCGGCGTCTGCAGCTTCTTTTCATCGGCCGGGTTTGAGACAAACGAAATTTCTGCCAGGATGCTTGGCATATTCGCCCCGATCAGCACCACGAACGGCGCCTTCTTCACCCCGCGGTTCCGCAGTGTCGGGTTCTTCGGCGATAGTCCGGCGTAGAGTGACGTCTGCACGTCTCCCGCCAGCTCCTTCGACTCCTCGATCTTGTCCTTGAGTGTGATCTTCTTGACCAGGTCCTGTAGCTCGTACACCGACTTCTCCGATACTGCGTTCTCGCGCGCCGCTACCTCCAGCGCATCGGCATTGGTCGTGAAGTTCAGGTAGTACGTCTCCACGCCACGCGCCGACGCGTCACGGCTCGAATTGGCGTGTACCGAGATGAACATGTCCGCCCTGTGCTCGTTGGCGATGGCAGTGCGCGTCTCCAGCGGGATGAACGTGTCGTCATCGCGCGTGTAGATGACCTCTGCCCCTAGCCTCGATTCCAGCAGCTTGCCCAGCCGCAGCGCCACGTCGAGCACCAGGTCTTTCTCCAGCAATCCATTGGGTCCGATGGTTCCGGTGTCGTGACCTCCGTGCCCAGCGTCGATGACGATAGTGCCAATCTTCAGCCCCAGCGCCCGAATCAGGCTGCGGTCGCCCTCCGAAGTCGGCGCCGCCACATGCACCGGCTGCGCGTCGGTGGTAGCGTTTTTCGCGGACTTTTTGCTGCTCGTCTTCTTCGCCGTTGTTTCAGGACCAGGCGTCACCGGCTGCGGCACGGCTGCTGCCTTCTTGCCCGTCGGCTTGTTGGTTGTGTCGTTGCTCGAGAGCGCGTTTGCTGTCGCTGCCGCGCTGGGCTTTGCGGCAGTCGCTTTGACGTCGGGCGTCGTCGTTGCAGGAACATTTGCGGCGACCAGCTCTCCGCTCGCGCTCTTGAAGGCCGTTGTCGTTGTGTCTGTAGCGATCCCCGTCGGAGCCTTTGCCGCTCCCGTATACGAATTGCTCGCCTGGGACGCAACTTTCGGCTCCGGCTTCAAGGGATCTGCCGCAGTATTCTTCGCGGCCCTTGCCTCCGGGATCAACGTCGTTGCCGGAGCTGCCGCTACCTGCGATTCCGCTCGGCTGTCCTTCCCGTGGATGTCCACAATCAGCCGGTACGGATTCGGCAGTAGAAACGCCGTGTACTCGGCGACGTTGTCCACTTCCAGCACCACGCGGGTCGAATCCTTCTGATACTGCGCCACCCTGATTTTCTTCAGGAAGCCATCCTGCACGTCAAAGCTCTTCCCCACCAGTGTTGACACCAGCCGTGTGTCCGGCAAGTCGAAGAAGATGCGGTCCGGATCGGGCACGCGTCCCGCCTCGTATTTCACCTCTGCGTCGAGGTCGATGGCCACTCTCGTGTAGTCCGCCGTTGACCAATAGCGGATGCCCGTCACCCTCTTCGTCCCCCCAGCCTTCGCCGTCGGAGTGTCGGCGTCGGTCTCCAGGACAGGCGTCGTTTTCTCCGCTACCTCGATCTTCTTCTTGGCCTTCGGCTGGCTAAGCTCCGCTAGAGCCTCCTGCGCCTTGGGGGCCAACTGGTTGTGTGGGTACTTCTTCAGGAACTCCGCAAACGTCGCCTTCGCTGCCGCCTCGTCATCCAGGTCTTCTTTATAGATTTGCCCGATGGTGAACAGCGCCTCCATCCGGTACTTGCTCCCCGGATACTCCCGCCGCAGGAACTCGTACTGCCCGATCGCCGCGTGCAAGTCCTTGTCGTCCGGCGAGAACTGGTGCCCCATCTCCGCCAGAATCTCCGCTACGGCCATGATGCTCTCGTCCGCCTTCGACGACGCCGGCGACACGTAGTACACCTTGCGGTAAGCGTCAGCCACCTTCCGATAGTCCTTCCGCGTGCGTTCGCTCTCCGCACGCCCATTCAGCGCCTCCCGCATCCGCTCAGCTGTCTCGTATTGCGTTCGTGCCTGTTGCTTGCGCGCCGCCGAGCCGCCGGACGCCGCTGCGAACGCAACTCCGGCGAATGCCAGGGAGACCAGTAACACTCCGACTGACCGAGTGATGTAGTCCCGGAGCGACGTCATTTCAAACCCTGCCGCGCCCGCGCCAGGGTTGCGTTGTACTAGGCCCGGAGTCCCAGAGGGACGACAGACGACGGCTTCAACCCGCACCAATTGTTGTGAGGAAAGGAGATCGCGGAACGCGCTTGACTGTCCGCGAACTTCGCAGTCGTGACTATTCATCAAGACACGAGCTTGCGGCTACACCACCGAGCCGACGCGCTGCACGCGCGGCTGGGGGTAGTCCGGCGGATCATTCGTCAGAGCATCTTCATTATAGGCTCCGGCCCCACCCGAACCATCCCCCAAACCAGCCGGAATCACGAGAGTGACCCCGCTTCGGGCGTCGGTTCCCGCCGGACCTCGCGCTATGCCGCCGCGTGAAACACCGCTTTGGTCTCCGCCAGCATCAGATACCACAGGACGGCGATACTTATGCCAACCCGCGCCAGCCGGAATCCGCCAAAAAGCAGGTGTGGTGCAAAGGCAGTCAACAGCAGTCCCGGGATGGCAATCAGGATTGACAAGACCGCCAGGACAATGGACATGATGCGTCCCCAGTTATGCATCTTCCACAAGCCGTAACCCGCAATCGCGAAGAGTGCGGCGGCCGCGAGCAGGACGCCTCCGCCCACCATGCCGATCAGGTAGCCGGTCTTCGGCAACATTCCCAGCTCCGGACCGCCGAGCATGCTAATGATCTTGCCTCCCGCCATCAGAATTACGGCGAATACTGCGGCAATTGCGGCGCCTAAGAAGTGGTAGATCGCAATCAGCGTAACACCGGTTGGTCGCATCTTTGCTCCTTGTAGGAAATGTGCTTCAGTTTAGCATCGCCGCATCGTTACTCTGACGGCCGTGATCTGGGGCGACGCTCCTCGCTTTCGCCGGAGTTTCCACGCCGGCCAACCGTTATACTCTCCCTATTCGCATGCCCACCAAGCTGGAACAAATCCTAACCGCTACTCGGCTTCGCGTCTCGGTCACCAAGCCGGCGGCCGATCTCGGCGGACTCATGGCTGCCGCCGATGCGCATCAACCACGAGGATTCCGCGCCAATCTCCGGCGGGTGTCGCAATCCGGTCCGGCCATCATCGCCGAGCTCAAGAAGGCCTCGCCTTCCAAGGGACTCATTCGCCCAGACTTCGATGTCCCTCAACTTGCTGCCCAACTCGAACACGCCGGCGCGGCCGCGCTCTCTGTCCTGACCGACGAGCCGTTCTTCCAGGGTTCGCTGCACAACCTGGAGCTCGCTTCCGCAACCGTCGCAATTCCGTGCCTGCGCAAGGACTTCATGCTGGACGAGTTCCAGCTCCTCGAAGCCCGCGCTCATCGCGCCGACGCCATTCTGCTCATCGTCGCCGCCCTGACTCAGGAAGAACTGGTCTCGCTCGACCGCCGCGCCCGCGAGCTGCAACTCGATGTCCTGGTTGAAGTCCACGACGCCGCCGAACTCGACCGCGCGCTCGCCGCGGGATGCGACATGATCGGCGTCAACAACCGCAATCTGCATACGTTTCAGGTTGACCTCAAGACCTCGCTCGACCTCGCGAAACGCATTCCGTCGAACGTGGTCAGGGTCGCCGAAAGCGGCATCGAAACCGCGGACGACATTCGGAAGTTGCGCGATGCGGGATTCGAGGCGTTCTTGATCGGCGAGTCGCTGATGCGGAAGGAGAAACCGGGCGAAGCGCTGCGGACGCTGCTCGCAGGCTGTTCAGCTAAGTGAGGATGGATTATTTCCGCTCAATCGGGAGAATCGATGGGGCGAGTTCCAAAATGGGACTATGTCCGATAACGGGCGGTACCCCCCCTCCCCCCCTATTTTTGTAAAATCCTCTTTCTAAAGGGACTTACGTGGGGCAGGGCGTGCAAAATCCTCTGCCTAAAGGGGTTACGGGTAAGTTCCTCTTAACAAAGAACTTATACGCTCGCCCCGGGAGTGACCCGGGCGGGCGCAGACGGCAGAGACAAGAATCTCCCTGCTGGTCACTTGGGGGATTGTAAGACGGAGGAGAGGGCCGGACTAGGACGTGCGTCACGCAGCAGCGTGATAAGAGCGAGTGGCCGCACTCCGGCCTCGTTGGTTGCGTGGGCTCAGAGGTTTTAACGGCAACTGACAACCGCCTACTGAGAACTGTCCTTTGTCATCCACAGCGAGGACGGCGACAAAAATCGCCGTCCGAGTCGAGGGACTTGCTTTTAGTTCCCCGCTGAAGTGTGGGCCCGGGCCAGATGGTGACCCAGACGAGCTAAACGCTGCTGCCCACTATGCTACGCTCAGCCTATCCAAGTTTTCGAAAAGGGAGCAGGATTGCAGATGCAACCGCGCTTCTTGATGGCTGTTCTGGCTTTCGCGCACGTGCTCTGTCTCGCCTCGGTGCTGCAGGGCGAAACCGGAGTACTCCAAGTGTTAGTACAAGATGCTCAGAGACACCCCGTTCAGGGGGTGGAAATCGGCATCGAGGGTGCTGGCGGATCCCACGTCACGGGCGCCGACGGCAAGGCCCCGCTGCGGTTGCCAAAGGACACTGCGGAGAATGACTGGGTTTCTTTGCAGATAATCCGGTCTCCAGCGGGCAAAGATTGGGTGATGGTGTCTCCCTACGACAGCCGCACACTAGTGCCCTCTTTCAAAAACAAGTCTGACAACTTCATACACGTGATCGTCATTCAACGCGGCGATAAGGCCGCTCTGGAGAGCGGGAAAATTCTTGCAAGCCTGACTGAAAAGATAAATAGAGCAAACGCCCCAAGGGAGGCAGGGCCGCAGGTGCGCCAGGAAGACCCTAAGCTCAACCTGAAAGCCGTGGCGAAGCAGTACGGACTGGAACCCGACGAACTGGACCGAGCGATCCGTGCTTGGGGTGCGAATACCAACAACCTTTACGAAGCTGGACTCGCAGCTCTTTACGAGCGTAACTACTCCAAAGCGACGAGCGACCTCCAAGAGGCGCTTCGCGCGGGTGAAGAGAAACTGATCTCCGCACAAAAAGCGGTGTCGGACGCCGCGTTCTTCCTCGGCGTATCACTCTTCCGCCAAGGTAGATATAGGGCTTCGGCAGTCGCCTACCGGCGTTATCTGGAGATTCGGAGTGACGACCCAGTCGCTTTGGACAATTTGGGCGTGAGCCTGATTATGGCTGGGGATTATGCTGAGTCTCAGCCACCGATTATGCGCGCGCTCGGAATCGATGGGAGTGTGTTGGGGCGGAACGATCGCGCAGTCGCGAGGGACCTCAATAACTTGGCGCTGTCGTTCTACTACATGGGCAACCAGCCGAGAGCGGAATCGCTGTATCAGCAAGCGCTGGCCATCGCAAGTAGAGCGTTCGGTCCGAACGACCCTACCGTAGCGACCACCCTAGTTTGCCTCGGGGTGTTGCAAATGGACATGGGCGATTACGCAAGCGCAGCAGCACTACTCCGCCGAGCTCAACAGATATATGAAACGGCTTGGGGCCAAGACGATCCCGGCGTAGCAGCGATGTTTAATGCCAGGGGCCTTTTGCTTGAGGCGAAGGGCGACTATGCTGGGGCGGACGCGCCGGCGCGACAAGCGTTAGCGGTCAGCGAGAAAGAACTAGGGCCAGACCATCCCCAGGTCGCAACCTCACTCAACAACCTTGGCGCAGTGCGCAGTTATATGGGGGACTACGCGGAAGCGGAGGCGCTGTTCCGCCGAGCTCTGGGCATCTATGAAAAGTCAGGCCTGAGCAGCCATCCAAATGTTGGGGCGACTCTCAACAACTTGGGCGTCGTGCTCGAAGCACAGGGGAACAACGCGGGAGCGGAGGGCGTCTATGATCGGGCACTAGATGTCTCCCAAAAGTCACTGGGGCAGGAACATCCTCAAGTGGCCGCGATCCTCAACAACCTCGGCTTCGTCCTTCAGGCAGAGGCAGACTACACGGGTGCCGAGGCGTCCCTGCGCCGCGCCCTAACGATCAACGAGAAAGCTCTGGGGCCAGACCACCCCAATACGGCAACGAGCCTCCGGATACTCGGGTCGCTGCTCCAGGTTGAGCGGGACTACTCTGGAGCGGAGCCGCTGCTGTGCCGAGCACTCGAGATCAATTTGAAAGCTCTTGGACCAAATCACCCCAATACCGCAGTGAGCCTCCGCACCCTCGGATCACTCTTGCAGGCCGAGGGAAACCTCGCCGGGGCAGAGCCGCTGCTGCGTCGCGCGTTAGCGATCGACGAGGTAGCGCTCGGGCCTGACCATCCTGACACCGCAAAAGCCCTCAGCGCTCTGGGCTCCCTGCTTCAAGCCAAGGGGGATTACGTGAACGCAGGGTCGATTTACCTACAGGCGCTTTCGATTGATGAAAAAACGCTTGGACCGGATCATCCTACAACGAAGAGCGTTAGGAAGAGCTTAGAGACGTTACCTAAAGCCCAGGATAAATCCAAGGAGTAATTGCGGTGAATATCTGGCAAAAGGCGCTAGAGGTTGCGAGCCACCTGAGGCACCCTTACGGGGTCATAGGTGTTGCTCTGGTTTTTGCGGCGCTTGTGTTTTCCTTGGCGCTTGATGCAAAAAGAAAGTCTCAAGTCACTTTCTGGATGTATTGCTCGGCGTTGTTCGTGATTCTTCTGCTAGGGCTCGCGCCGCTTGCTCTTCAGACATATCTGCAGACACGCGGCGTTTACCGCATAGGCATTGAGGTACTGGGGGTGGACAGGCAACCCATCCGAAACGCCGAGATTACCTCCCTCCCGTCCGCGCAAATCAAAAAAACAGACGGAGGGTGGGAAGTCGAGATCCCTCCACAGACCCGCCCCGCCGATGGCACCGTGGTTTTGACAGCATCGGTGGAAGATTCATACGTGGGAGGCTCATCCAAAGTCGTATTGGATAAGGACTACTTTCCCACCGTTACCATACAACTCGAGCCTTTACCTTCCGTCACCGTGCGGGGTGTGGTACTGGACGAACACGGCAGTCCGGTATCAGGTGCGAGAGTTGCGGTTGAAGGCTACTCGGAAGTGGCCAGCACGAACGAGATGGGTAACTTTCAAGTAGCTTCTCACTACGCAAATGGGCAGCAGGTGACCATCGTGGCGGAGAAAAATGGCGTGTCCACAAGGCAATCGGGACCGGCTGGCGACGGATTTGAACTCGTGCTCCGAAAGGCTGGCAGCTCGCCACGGATGTGATTCAATTCGCTCGCGGCGGCGAGGGTGGCAAATCCGGCCTGATTTTGGCCGGGTGGGTCTCTTGACTTTCACTGACAACTTGCAACCGGCAACTGACAACCGCTCGGGGCTGCTGCCATGCTCCCCCGCACCAAAAATCCCAGCGCTCCCCACAATCCAGTCCGCCTCAGGCGGACGGAAGAAGAGAGCCCACGGCTTCAGCCGACGACACTCTTCCGCGAGGGGTTCAGCCTGGGCGATGGCGGGGGAGCGGGCGGGGGGTGGGGAAAGCAGATCCCTCGCCCGCCGCGGCGGGCTCGTGATGACAGACGCTGGGGGGCGCACCGCGATGACAGCCGTGGCGGAGAGCGGCCTCGCGGGTCGCCTGCATTCGCCTGACGTTGGCAGATGTGGGGCTGGTGCCGTCCTCCCCTGTGCCAAAAATCCTGGCGCTCCCCACTAGGCAGTCCCGCTCTGCGGGACGGAAGAAGAGAGCCCACGGCATTCGTCCGCGAGGGGTTAAGCCTGGGCGATGGCGGGCGATTGAGCGGTGGGGAGGAAGAGCCGATCCCTCGCCCGCCGGGGCGGGCTCGGGATGACAGACGTACAGGAAAGAATGACACAGAACTCTCTTCGTGATGCAGACGAAAAGCAGATCCCTCGGCCGTCCCGCAGAGCGGGACGACCTCGTGATGACAGTCGTGGGAGGGGCGGGCTCGGGTTGACAGACGTTGGGGTGGGCGACGGCGTAATGGCAACGCGCTTTCGTCGTGATGCGAACGAAAAGCAGATCCCTCGGCCGTCCCGCAGAGCGGGACGACCTCGTGATGACAGTCGTGGGGAGGGGCGGGCTCGGGATGACAGTCGTTGGGGTGGGCGGCGGCGTGATGGCAACGCGCTTTCGTCGTGATGCGAACGAAAAGCAGATCCCTCGGCCGTCCCGCAGAGCGGGACGACCTCGTGATGACAGTCGTGGGGAGGGGCGGGTTCGGGATGACGGCCGTTGGGGTGCGACCTCGTGAGGGCAATGAAAACAGGGGTTGGTTACGTTCGTAACTTGCGCGCGCTCTCAATCACAGACTCTCCCGCTCCCCAGATGTAATCTTTATGAGCTGTCATCACGAGCCCGCCGCGGCGGGCGAGGGATCTGCTTTCCCTTCAACCGCTAAAGACCTATGCCCCGCGAATACCGCTTCTACGTGTACATCATGTCCAGCAAGTCGCGCCGCATTTACACCGGCGTGACCAACAGCATCGAGCGGCGCGTCAGGCAGCACAAAGCGGGCGAAATTGAGGGCTTCACCAAACGTTACAAGATCAACCGGCTGGTTCACTACGAGACGTTTCAGTACGTCAGGGCCGCCATCCGACGCGAGAAGGAAATTAAAGGCTGGAACCGTGCCAAGCGTGTCGCGCTGATCGAACGCGAAAACCCAACCTGGGACGACCTGGCGGAAGACTGGGGCAAACCCATCGAGCTCCTCAAGCCTGTCGTGGTGGCAACGAAAGCAGATCCCTCGGTCGTCCCGCAGAGCGGGACGACCTCGTGATGACAGTCGTGGGGGGGCGGGCTCGGGATGACAGACGTGAGGGGTGGGCGGCGGCGTGATGGCAACGCGCTTTCTTCGTGATGCGAACGAAAAGCAGATCCCTCGGTCGTCCCGCAGAGCGGGACGACCTCGTGATGACAGTCGTGGGAGGGGCGGGCTCGGGATGACAGGTGTTGGGGTGCGACCTCGTGATGACAGTCCAAAATCAGAGTGACGCGCTAGTTCCGAATGTTTTCCAGCAGCTTCTCCACCCCAGCTTTCTGGTTCCCATTCAGGGGGAGGCGAGGGGGGCTTCCGTACAGGCCGTTGAAGTCCATGGCGTACTTCAGGCAACTTGCAACTCGACCGCGTAAGCTCGAAACTATCGTCGTGCTCTGGATCAAGATCTGCGCCACCACCAACCTCGATGACGCCCTCGCCTCCATCGCCGCCGGAGCCAACGCCCTCGGTTTCATCCTCACCGCCAGCAAGCGCCAGATCGCGCCCGAGGCCGCGGCTGCGATTATCCAAGCCCTTCCGCCGTCGGTCGAAAAAATCGGCGTCGTGGTCAATGAATCACCCGAATCGCTGAAGCGCCTGGCCGAAACCACCGGCCTCACCGGCGTGCAACTGCACGGCGACGAGCCGGCGTCGCAGCTTGCCGAATTCCGCCGCGCGCTCGGGCTGCGCAAGCTGATCAAGACGCTGCAGGCCCGGGAGCTGCTCGCCGACCCCAGCAAGCTCGACGCCTACCTGGCCGCAGCAGCGTCGATCGACGGCATCCTGCTCGACTCCGGCTCGCCCGCCGCCCGCGGAGGCACCGGCCAAACCTTCGACTGGTCGGCCGCGCTCCCGCTGGTGGAGCGCATCAAACGCGTGGACGTGCCCGTTGTCATCGCCGGAGGCCTCACCCCCGCCAACGTCGCCGACGCCATCCGCCTGTTCGATCCCTGCGGCGTCGATGTCGTCTCGGGCGTCGAACTCACGACCGGCCGCAAAGACCCCGCCAGGCTCCGCGCCTTTATCGCCGCCGCCCGCGCGGTAAACTCTTGAAACCATCGCAATCGCGCTTGCATTGGCACTCGCGGGCTTTGCAGGCATAAACTCGGGTGATGCAGCGCCCGCTTCGTCGCTGCTAGCACGCTTCCAAGGAGATCCAACAGCATGGCGATCAGCGCATACATGTGGTTTCAGCAATACAACGGCCAGTACCTCGAGAGCGAATCCCAGGTCGATCTCTCGAAGGACCCGCAAAAATCCGCGGTCAGTTATCCGCCCAACGCCAACGTTTTCGAGGTCGACGACTATTCCTTCGATATCGAACAAACGCTCAATATAGGGTCGCAATCCTCCGGCGCCGGAGCCGGCAAGGTGACATTCAACCCATTTCGCATCACGCGAAAGACCGACAAATCTACTCCCATCCTTTTTCATATGGCGTGCAGCGGTACGGCTTTTCAGACCGTCGCTCTTGTGCTTCGCAAATCGACGGGCGGTACGTCCGCGGGCACGGCATTTCTCAAGTTCACCTTCAAGCTGGTGGCGGTCAAGACCATGTCGTGGTCAGGCTCGGCCGGCTCGGAAACCGAAACCGTGACCTTCGAGTATGGCGGTGTGCTCATCGAATACTGGCAGCAACAGGCAGATGGTTCGATGGGGACGAAGGTCCTCGATGGTTGGAACCGGGTCAAAAATGTTTCTGACAGCAACCCCGCAACCATTATTAAGTGACGTGCGCAGCAGAACGGAGAGAAGAATCGGGCGTCCCATCCTTTCGCCTTCTTCTGGCGAACGGGTGGGGCCAGCCCTGTTTTTACCGCGATGAAATCGCCAAAGCGTCTCGCTGCGCCGGGCCCGCAAATCCCGCATAATAAGAAGACACACCATGCCGACCACGACTACGCCTAAGAAGAAGTCAGCGAAAGGCCGCTTCGGCCCCTACGGCGGACGCTACGTTCCCGAAACTCTCATGGCCGCGTTGCAGGAACTCGAAGCCGCCTACGCCGAAGCGCGCCGCGACAAATCGTTCAAGCAGGAGTTTCTGCGGCTGCTGCAGACGTACGCCGGACGCCCGACGCCGCTCTTCCACGCCGCCCGCCTCACCGAGAAACTCGGCGGCGCCAAGATCTACCTCAAGCGCGAAGACCTGCTCCACACCGGAGCCCACAAGATCAACAACTGCATTGGGCAGGCGCTGCTGGCGCGCCGCATGGGCAAGCACCGCATCATCGCCGAAACCGGAGCCGGCCAGCACGGCGTCGCCACCGCCACCGTCTGCGCTCTCTTCGGGCTCGAATGCGTGGTGTACATGGGCGCCGAAGACATGCGCCGCCAGGAGCTCAACGTCTTCCGCATGCGTCTGCTCGGAGCTGAAGTCCGCAGCGTGGAGTCGGGCTCGAAGACGCTGAAAGACGCCATCAACGAGGCCATGCGCGACTGGGTCACCAACGTCCGCACCACGCACTACCTGCTCGGCAGCGTGCTGGGCGCGCATCCGTATCCCACCATGGTGCGCGACTTTCACCGCGTCATCGGCGAAGAGGCGCGCAAGCAAATTCTGAAAGCGGAGGGGAGATTGCCGAGCGCGATCATCGCATGTGTCGGCGGAGGGTCGAATGCAATTGGCATCTTCCACGCGTTTTTGGAGGATTCCGGCGTCGCGCTCATCGGCGTAGAGGCTGGTGGACGAGGGCATGCGTTAGGTGAGCACGCCGCCCGCTTCAACTCCGAAGGCGGAGGCAGCCCCGGCGTCCTGCAGGGAACCTACTCTTATTTGTTACAAGACTCCGCCGGACAAGTCGCCCTCACCCACTCCGTCTCCGCCGGACTCGACTACCCGGCCATCGGCCCCGAGCACGCCTGGCTGCACGATCAAGGCCGCGCCGAATACGTCTCCGCCGACGACCAGGAAGCCCTCGACGCCTTCAAACAGTTCGCCCATTTGGAAGGAATTATTCGCGCGCTCGAATCCGCCCACGCCGTAGCCGAGTGCCTCAAGCGCGCCCCCAAAATGAGCGCTTCCGATGTAGTGATCGTCAACATCTCCGGCCGCGGCGACAAAGACATAGGCATCCTGCGCGAAAACCTCGCGCTGTAGACTAGATGGGGAAGGGTAGAGCGGGACTTCAGGCCCGCGTCTCGTGTACTCCACCAAAATTGTCATCCTGAGCGAGGGCGCGCACAAAGACGCGCGTCCGAGTCGGAGGCCTACCTTTTCTCGTCGCGTGATTCCCGTTCTGCTAGAATGCACCTTCCCTTTTCCCATGAAGAAAGCCGCACAAATCGTTTTCCGGCGCCTCACAGCTGCAGATTTCTTCAACATAAACAAACCCAGGGGTTCAGAGGCCCGGGGCGGCGGTCAGTCTTACATTGATTTCCCGACTTCAGCCGTTCGGCTGGTGGACTGGGAGAATTTCTTCTCGGGCGAGAAGACCATTCAGACTTCTAGCGGTCCGCTTTGGCGATTCACGGTTCATAGCCTGGGTCTCGGAAAATCGCAGACTGCGGAGATCGGTCGTCGTCGCGACGCTTCTTTCAATATTCGGGCTCAGAAGCTCGGCACAAAGGCATCCAATCGCCTGTTCGCTTGGCATCCCCAATATTCCGGATTCCCGTCGCCGGCTGATCCGACAAGCCGTTCTGGTGTTCCGAGTCACCTTGTGATTTATCTGGTGCGAACAATTGAGGGGGAGCATTGGGCAGGGTGGTTTGAAGCCGCGGGCCCAAAGCCAGGCTGGCAAGTCGACAAGAGCCTGGCCCCGATGTTCGCCCAAAATGACGGCAATATATATCTTGAACCTGCGATTGATTTCGACGAAGACGATGGGAATTGGCCGTTCAAGATGATCGGTATCGCCAGCCCCAAGAGTGGCGAGGTTCAGAAGTTGGCACCTGTCGTACCCTCAGCAGCGAAGGCGAAGATGGTTACGGGACCGGCGACAAAGTCACCGGCACCGTTCCGTCCGAAGTTGGAAGAAGAAATCATCGCGGACTTATTCGCTGATGACTTCGCATCCGACAGTGTTCCCGAAAAGAAGCAAGTCTTAGTGAACGTGCTGAAACGCGACCAGAAAATCGTAGGTGCACTTAAAGCGCTCTACAAGGGAAATTGTCAGTTGACGGGCGATAAGTTCGTGTTCAAGAAAACGGACGGCCAAATTTATTGCGAGGCACACCATCTGCTTTCGCTAGGGAGCGGCGGTGAGGACTCTCCATATAACTTGATCATAGTGAGCCCGCTCATTCACAGAATGTTTCACTATGCCAACGTGTCTGGGCTAGACCTAGGCAAAATCGTCGACAACAAACTCGAAATCAAGATTAATGGCGAGCCGTTTACAATCACGTGGCATCCGAAGCATGCGCCACTTGTGAACGAAGCTGCGCCGAATGCTCCGAAGAAGAATTAGCTTCAGTTCGATTCAAGACAAACAAATACTCAACCATAGTGCGACCCAACGGGCTGTCATTGCTGCGAAAGCGCGGGACGCCGTATTCGAGCAATTCGACATCCCCAAACTGGGCCAACATGTCGAGCATATCCCCCCGCTGCAGCAGGCCGTCTTCGCTATAGCTAATCAAGAATTTAGAACAATTCATTCCGCAAATGATCTTCCTGAATGCATCTCGGATGCGCACCTTCGAGCAGAAGTCGGAATATTGGTCCCTCCAGGGTCGAAGGCCACTGATGCCAATTGCTTCGGGCTCATCCCCTCGTGCAATCGTTTCAATAAGGTGATAATTCGCTGCATATTGGCGCTTCATATACGGCGGGTCGATATAGCACAGATCGGCGGTCAAGTCCTGAGAGACGGTCTCGGCCGGTCCTTGCAGGATTCTGTGGTCACACGAATATCCCCATAAAAAATCTGTTGGGAGTAACGCGAGTTTAGACAGAGACCCATTGCTCCACTTTGATCTGAAATGGCCGTACGTCCCAGCTATGTTCGCAACCCGGTTAGTTGCGAGCACGAGGTCGTGACGTAGCAGGCAGTGCTCTTGATGACTGAGAAAACCCTCCGACTCCCACCTGTTCAGTTGGTGGTTGATGGCGTCGATATGTCCTGCGTTCGCCTCCGAAAGATACATCCGGGGAGCGCAACCGGCAGATGGACTACCGGCAGGGCTATACTCACGAACCATTAGGCCTCGAACGGGCCTGAGTGACTGGAGTTGATCAAGAACGTCGAGGTAAGAAGTTCCGAGTTTCGTAAATTGAGGTGGGGCATCGAGTGTCAGGCGCACAGTCGCGTGCTGCGCTGCAAACGTCATAAGGTCTGACGCAATGACCCTGTACCCTGATGCTCGTAGGGCAGCCGAAACGCTGGCGGTGCCACACATCAGATCGGCTACGACCTGACCCGGTTGAGCCAACTTTGCGATGGCGGACATGAGCTGCCGAAGAAACCGGGTCTTATTACCAATGTATCTATATGACACGGTCTCAGACCCTCACCGGGCGAAACTTGGCAATATCTGTCCGCATCGTCTTGATTGCCTCCAGGCCCTGTGCCTGATCCAAAACGCCCAGCACCCAAGCACATCCCCTTTCGTCCAAGTCGTACAAACCCGCGACAAGGGAATCAACATAGAGGTCGTCAGCCGCATCATGCAGGTTGCTGGCTCGACGCTTGGCAGCAGCATCGGCTATCGCCTGTGCCTGCCTCCATTGCCACTTCCCCTCCGAAACGATCGGCACTGGAAGTTCGGCGATTGTCTTCTGAGTGACGTAAGGGTGAGATCGCCATTCGCTTTCGCCCGTCCGCTTCAAATGGTAGGCAAGCATAACGCGTGAACATAGAACACCTAGGACGTAATTCAAGAAAAATGACGGCGTACCTATCGGCCTCGACCTGTAGTGAAATACCACTTGATTCGTAAATGCTTCCGAATCGTCGATTGCAGCCTTGATTCCTATGCCAGTCTTGCGCACCAGCAACTTGCTACCTTGGAAAGTGACAGCGGTCTTGTAATTGATTCCGGGCACGTTTTCTTCGATGATTCGCGAGGAAACACAGCGATATCTATCGACGTCTTTGCCGACGATCAATCGCCGCCAACCCTTCGGAACAGATGTCCCGGTCTTTACGATGCTCTTTCGTTGCGCTTCTTCGACCCTAAACTTAGCGCCACAATGTTCGCAAGTCAGCGTAGTGCGTTCGCGTGGCTCAGGTCGTGCTACGCCGCATTGGGGACAGAAGATGATCATGCCCATCTTCGATAGCTCGACTCCCCGCCCTGAGATCAGCCAGTTCGCCCAATCGCTCCGGTGGCGATGAATCGATTCAAAGAAAGCGAGATCGTCACCACTGACATCAATGCTGAAGCGTTTTTCGGGATCCTCTTGAAAGTGCTTCTGAGGGACTAGATGCGTCGCGTCGGCCTTTGCCTCCTGGAGCGACATCTGACCTGAAAACACTCGGTCTCGGAGTTCTTTCCGAAGGCGGAAACACTCAATAGGACGCCTCAGGGCGGGTTTGGCTTTTTCGCAGACGACTACCGCTGTTCCTCGATAGACGTCAGCAAAGAAACCTTCGCCTAAGCGAGCGATTAGATAGAGCTGCGTCTTTTCCAACAGCATTGTTCGGAGTGCTTTGTGTTCGGGCAAAAAAAGAGAGTCCGGAATGATGAACGCCAGAACCGCACGCTCTGGCACTATCCTGAGACACAACTCGATGAACAATTCGTACGAGTCGAACTGCCCTTGTGCTAACCGATACCCAGCCTTGCGCAACTCATCGGGTTTTTGCCCAAGTTCGCTGCCCCAAGGTGGGTTCGAAATAACTCCTGCAATTGCTTTCGCGAATAGAAGGTTCTTCCACGCTTCCTCAACATCGGCGCGAGTTCCCCCAGGCACAAGCGCATCCGCTTGCTTGAGGAGTGTTCCCGGCGGAAGGCCCGCCTTGGCTTCCCGAACTGCAGCGGGATCAATGTCTACGCCAGCGATCGAACTTGACGAATGGCGAAGTAATTTTTGGACGCTCTTGAGCAGAGCGCCGTCTCCGCACGCCGGATCGATCACAAGTACGGGCTTGTTTCGTGGCAGCCTAGCGATAAGTTCGGATGCTACCCAGTCCGCAAGCAAAATAGGCGTGTACACTGCACCCAAATTCTTCTTCATCAGTTTCTGTCGACCTTCCGACTTCAATTCGACTACAGCGCAGGGCGAAAATCCAGCGAAAGTCCGTTGACAAGATAGGTGCCCAGCCGTTATGGGCCCCGAAGTCAAATCGGGAACGACTGGATTCCCGCACCGCTGCCATGTCACTTCGGCGATGGAAAACCAATTTGCAATTGCCCGCCTGCGGCTCGATCAAATAGCAATTCCAGCGCCTGACGAACTAATTCGGAGCGGGTCACTCGCGTCTTTTCAGCAAGTTCGTCGAGCTGAACTTTTTGGTCTTCAGAGACCCAAACATTCAGCAGCCTGCCATTCCTGCCTGAAGCGCGCACTCGTCGCGATCTCTTCTGAGTTGCTGGCATGTATTAACGTGTATATACACATCTATACATATCGGTCAAGTTCAAATGTCCGCCACCCCCTGTCGTGAATTCCCGAAACTGCACCGGATCTTGTGCAAATTGGCCGTCAAAATATCATTATAATAGATGTTATAAGTCACCATTTTCAGCGACCCCAAAAATCGCTCCTCGCGGACGCCCGTCTCCTGTTACCCTATTGCTTCATGGCCATCAAGTTCACCCACAAACCCGGACTGGTCGCCTACATCACCTGCGGCGATCCCAGCCTCGAAGTCTCACGCGATGTTGCACTTGCGGCCATCGAGGCGGGCGCCGACGTCATTGAGCTGGGCGTGCCCTTCAGCGATCCCGTCGCCGACGGCCCCGTCATCCAGCGCGCCAGCGAGCGCGCCCTCGCGCAAGGCACTGATTTGGCAGGAGTTATCGACGTTGCGCGGCAGGTTCGCGAGCTCGCGAAAAGCCGGGCGGGGCTCATCATCTTTAGTTATCTCAATCCCATCCTCCAATTCGGATTGGATAAATTCTGCCAAACTGCTAAAAACGCTGGAGTTGACGGTGCCCTGGTCACCGACCTCCCCGTCGAAGAAGCTGGCGAATTCCTCCGCGCAATGAAATCTCACAATCTTGCGCCCGTGTTTTTGGCCGCGCCCACGAGCCCCGACGAGCGCCTGAAATCCGTCGCAAGGCATTCAAAAGGCTTCGTTTACGCCATTTCCCGCACAGGCATCACCGGCACCCGCCAGGAAGTCGCGGGCGACGCGCAGTCGCTGGTACAGCGCCTCCGGGCACTGACGAAGCTGCCTATCGCCGTCGGCTTCGGCGTCTCCAATGCCGAGCAATTTCAACAAGTTGGGGAGTTTGCGGACGCTGTAGTCATTGGCTCGGCCATCGTGCAACTCATTGAAAATAATGCGGGACATGAAGCCGAAGCTGTGTCAGAATTCCTCAAGGGGCTGCGGAGCGTTCCTCCAAGCCATTGAAAAATATGGACATCGCGGAGTGGCGGCGCAAAATCGACGACATCGACCGGCAACTCGTCCGGCTGATCAGCGAGCGCGCCCGCTGCGCCGTGGAGATCGGCAAACTCAAGCAGAACTCGAGCCTGCCAATTTATGAGCCCGACCGCGAGCGTATTATTTTCAATAACATACAGCGCGAAAACCACGGCCCGCTGACCGAAGTGCAGCTGCGCCAAATCTATGAGCGCCTGGTAGACGTGATGCGCCAGATCCAGAGTGACGAGGTCGCCCCGCAGTCGGCGGACGAGCGCAAGGGCGAGTTGACCGAGATCGAGCCAAGGGACTAAGCAAGCCGGCTGTGCTGATGGTTAAGTACTTGCAGGAGAGTAATTTAGAATGATCGTTGCGATGCTGGAAACTGCCAGCGAAGAACAAATCCAGAACGTGACCGACCACCTGATGCGCATGGGCTTCGCGGTGCACCGGACTACCGGAGCGCGGCAGTCAGTGCTGGCCGCCGTTGGTAAGCGCATCGACTTTGATATCAGGGACTTAGAGGTACTGCCGGGCGTCGAAAAAGCCCACCGCATCAGCGCCCCGTACAAATTGGTAGGGCGGCAGTTCCATCCCCATGACTCGGTCATCCAGGTGGGCAAGGGTGTCGAGATCGGAGGACCGCAAGTTATTGTAATGGCAGGGCCTTGTTCGGTAGAGTCGCGCGAACAGTTGTTCAAAGCAGCAGAACAAGTCGCCAAAGCCGGCGCCAAGGTTTTGCGTGGCGGAGCCTTCAAGCCGCGCAGCTCACCGTATACCTTCCAAGGCCTTGGCCTCGAAGGACTTAAGCTCCTGCGCGAAGCCGCTGACGCGCGCGGCCTGCTGGCCATCAGCGAAGTCATGGAGATTTCGCAGATTGACCTGATGCTGCCCTACGTGGATATTTTCCAGGTGGGCGCCCGTAACATGCAGAATTTCAACCTGTTACGCGAGTTGGGCAAGGTCCGCAAGCCGGTCCTGATGAAGCGCGGCATCGCCGCCACCATCGAAGAAATGCTGCTTTCGGCCGAATACATCATGTCTGGTGGAAACTACGACGTGATTTTGTGCGAGCGCGGCATCCGGACATTTGAGACCTACACCCGCAATACGCTCGATATTTCGGCTATCCCCATTGTTCACAAGCTTTCGCACCTGCCGATTACCTCGGACCCGTCGCACGGCACAGGCTTGCGCGACAAAGTCGAGCCAATGGCATGTGCGTCGCTGGCGGCGGGGGCCGATGCGTTGTTGATTGAGGTGCATCCCGATCCAGATCATGCGCTGTCGGATGGTGCGCAATCCCTTTATCCTGAACAGTTTGCGCAGCTGATGGGAAAGTTGCGCCTGATTGCGCCGGCGGTGGGACGGACGATTTAGCTTATTGAGTTGAGCATGCCGATCCAGCAAATCACGATTGTCGGGACGGGGCTGATCGGCGGGTCGCTGGCGCTGGCGCTACGGCAGAGCGGATTCGGGGGCAAGATCGTTGGATGCGACCGGCAAGCCGTTCTCGACAAAGCACTTGAGCGCAAAGTCATTGACCGCGGCGAGGCCGATTTGGTCCGCGCGGTGATTGGCAGCGACGTGATTGTTTTTGCCACGCCGGTAGGAACTATCCTGTCGCAGTTTGAGGCCATTGCGCCAACTTTGCCGTCGAAAACCCTCGTCACCGATACAGGAAGCACGAAACGTAAGCTGGTCGAGCGCGCGCGCATGGTGTTTGGCGAAGAGGCAGGGAAGCGCGTGCTGCCCGGGCACCCCATGGCGGGCAAGGAATTCAGCGGTGTGGAGCACGCCGATGCCAATTTGTTTCAGGGGGCAGTTTGGCTCATCACGCCGATTACTGCTGACCAGCCATACACGCCGCTGCAAGAAGAATTCACTTCGTTGGTTACATCGATCGGCGCGCGGATTATCACGCTCGATCCGGAGCGACACGACCTGCTGTGCGCGTGGATCAGCCACTTGCCGCAGATGATTTCGACCGCACTCACTTCGGTGCTGCATGAAGAACTGGGCGACGATGAAGTAGTGATGCAGATTGGCGGGCGCGCGCTGCGGGAGATGACGCGCATTGGCAGCAGCCCGTACACCATGTGGCGCGACATCGCGCTGACCAACAGCGAGAACATCGAAGACGTCATCCTGCGTTTCGAGCAGCAGATGACGCACCTGCGCGAGAACCTGCGCGGGCCGGGGTTGCGGGAGATGTTTGAAAGCGCAAATCGGTTTGGGCGAAAGAGCGATTGATGGGGCTTTTGTAAGCCCACATTTGCCGAAGACAGGCAATTGTAGGCCACCCTTCTCTACCCGATCGCGGTAAGATTAGGGCCGGAGGTGCAGATGGCGACCACGAAAGTGAGCCTCGAAGAATATCTCAACACGAGTTATCGTCCGGATGTTGAGTACATCGACGGCGAGCTACAGGAGAGGAACGTGGGAGAGATTGAGCACGCGAGAATGATTCGGCTGTACTGACTTGGTTTATCGGCCATAGGCAGGAGTGGCAAATTCGAGGCTCTGCCGGATGTGCGCGTGCAAGTGAAACCGGAGCGCTTTCGCATTCCGGATGTCTGTGTCTGCGCTGCTCCCAACAGCGACACGCGCGTTGTGACCACAGCTCCTCTGGTCGTGGTCGAGGTGCTCTCGCCGGAAGACCGGATCGCGAACTACAACGAACGGCTCGGGGACTACATCGACATGGGGATTCGTGGCGTCTGGGTCATTGATCCGGCGACTCGCAAAGGGTGGGATTGTTCCAGCGGGAGCTGGATTGAGAACACGGATTTTCGGTTGCCTGATTCGCCGATCTATCTCGACTTGAGCGCGATTCGATAACCCAAGGCGGTTGATCTCTACGCGCTCACCAACAGCGAGAACATCGAAGACGTCATCCTGCGTTTCGAGCAGCAGATGACGCACTTGCGCGAAAACCTGCGCGGGCCGGGGTTGCGGGAGATGTTTGAAAGCGCCAACAAATTTGGCCAGCCATAGCAAGGGCTTTGCCACACCACCCCTCCGCTCAGTACAATCGCCGGTTCGGAACTTACTCTCATGTCAATGAACAAAGTGTTTGCGAATGCAGACGAAGCTGTTGCCGACATCCAGGACGGCGCGACTATCATGGTCGGCGGATTCGGGCTGTGCGGGATTCCTGAGAACCTCATTCAGGCGCTGGTGAAGAAAGGCGTCAAGAACCTCAACACCATCAGCAACAACGTTGGCGTGGACGAGTTCGGCCTCGGTCTCATGCTCTATGCCGGGCAGATTCGATCGCACAAGGGCAGCTACGTGGGTGAGAACCGATTGCTGGAGGAAATGGTAATCGGCGGCCGCATCGACCTCGAACTGATTCCGCAAGGCACGTTTGCCGAGCGCATTCGCGCGGGTGGCGCGGGGATTCCTGCGTTTTATACGCCTGCTGGCTACGGCACGGTGGTGGCCGAGGGCAAGGAGACGCGCGAGTTCGATGGGCGTCCTTACGTGCTGGAGCATGCGCTGAAGGCGGACTTTGCGCTCATCAAGGCATGGAAGGGCGACAAGTGGGGCAATCTGGTGTATCGCAAGACTGCGCGGAATTTCAATCCGATGATGGCGACGGCGGCAAAGGTGACGATCGCTGAGGTGGAGCATCTGGTCGAGCCAGGAGAGATTGAACCGGATCAAGTTCACACGCCCAGCGTATACGTGAAGCGAATTATTCAGGGCGTGGATTACGAGAAGCGGATTGAGCGGAGGACGGTGCGGAAAGCGTGAGTTTTTCGCTCCCGAGGAAGACCATTTCACCACAGAGGCACAGAGACACAGAGGAAGGCGATTCATAAAACCTGAGTCTTGCGGACGCATGGACTCGAAGGAATGGTTAGGGGGCGGACACATGGCTGAGGCGAAGCCCGACAAACAGAAAGATACGGAAAAGCGTGATCGCATTGTGCGGCGAGTGGCGCAGGAGTTGCGCGACGGATTCTATGTGAACCTCGGCATCGGCATGCCGACGCTGGTGGCTAACTGCGTGCCTCCCGGCGTGGAAGTCATTCTCCAGAGCGAGAACGGCATGCTGGGCGTGGGGCCGTATCCGATACCCGGTCAGGAAGATCCCGACCTTATTAATGCCGGCAAAGAAACCGTTAGCGAACTGCCCGGCACCGCATTTTTCTCCAGCGCTGAGTCGTTTGCCATGATTCGCGGCGGGCATATCGATCTGAGCGTGCTGGGCGCGATGGAGGTGGACGAGGAAGGCAACCTCGCGAACTGGATGATTCCGGGCAAGATGGTGAAGGGCATGGGCGGTGCGATGGACCTGGTGGCCAGTGCGCGGCGGGTGATCGTGGCGATGGAGCACACGACGCGCGAAGGGGCTCCGAAGATTTTGAGGAAGTGCACGCTGCCGATTACCGGGCTGCGGGTGGTTCATAACATCGCTACCGAGATGGCATACATCCGGGTGTCGCAGGCGGGACTGGTGCTGGAAGAGATTGCGCCGGGGCTGAGCGTCGAGGACGTGCAGAAGGCGACAGGTGCGCCGCTGCTTGTCAGTCCGGGGTTGAAGGCCATGGCGACTTAGTGTCGCAGCTACGCGGTTAAACTATGCCGAAGATGAAGAACGCTGCGAAACGGAAGCGGCCCTTTACGAAGGGCAAACCGATGGTGTTTATCAGCTACCGCCGCGCCGACAGCGCGGCGGCGTCGCGTTGGCTTTTCGATGCCATTCAGCGCACGTTTGGTCCCAACAGCGTTTTCATGGACACTGAGGCGATCCGCGTCTCGGCAGAGTGGCCGAAAGCGATCCAACGCGGCTTGCAACAGGCCACGCATGTGATCGCTGTCATTGGACCGCAATGGCTGCGTGTAACCGACGATTATGGACGCCGGCGAATCGATTGCGACGACGACTGGGTGCGGGCGGAAATTTCCCATGCCTTGGCACACCGCAAGCGCATCCTGCCGATCGTGCTTGCTCCCGGTGGCATGCCAAGGGAGGAGGCGCTCCCGGACGAAATCGAAAAGCTCGCCGACGTGCAGCCGTTCGAGCTGAGAGATGACCGCTGGGAATCAGACCTGAACCTGCTAGTAGGGGAGCTGGAAAGACAGGGATTCCAGCGGGCGACGACAGGTAGTGTTCGTTATCCCACGCCGCAGGTGACCATCACGGAGATGCCGCGAAAGGAATTCAAGTCGATTCTGCGCACGCTTCCGGGATGGACTGAGGTGGCGTCGCCCCTGCCCGGCCATGAACCTCTGCAGCGAGTCGAGCTGCGCAAGTCGTTTGAATTCGCGTCGTTTCGGCAGGCCATCGAGTTCATGCGGGAAGTGAGTGAGTCGGTAGTCAAGACGCGACATCATCCTCGCTGGGAAAATATCTGGCGCACGGTTACGGTGTGGCTGTCGACCTGGGACATCGGACATAAGCCATCGCGACTGGACGTGGAGCTGGCGAGGGAGATGGAACGGATCTACCGCAAATTCGACGGCAGCACAAAAGGCCAGCGCAGGACGAAACGAAAGTAAGCTGCTTGGTGAACAGATTCAGGGTTCCTAAATTGGGAAATTGTGACGGATTGTCACTGGCTGAGTGTGACGACGGTCGTTGACCAACTACGGTGCGGGGCAGATAGTTGAGTGTAATCGTCACCGGGTTTCTCGAAGGAAGGAATTTATGCGCTCCCGACTGATTTGCCTTGCTGTCATTCTTCTACTGATTTGCGCTATCGCGGTAGTGGCGCAAACCGCACCCGCTATGGCGACTGCGCAGGCCACCAAGCCGGAAATCAAACATGTGCCCGCAGCCTACACCGATCCGACATCCGGCATGGAAATGTACAAGGCATATTGCGCTTCCTGCCACGGGTTGGACGGCAAGGGCGACGGTCCGGCGGCGGCCGCGCTGAACGCGCCAGCCACAAACCTGACGACTCTGGCGGTGAAGAATGGCGGGACGTTTCCGGCAGCGCACGTCGCAGCGGTGATTCAGGGCGACGGCGTGACGGCGGCCCACGGCAGCAAGGACATGCCGGTGTGGGGCCCAATCTTCCACTCGATGGGTGGGCACAGCCAGGGGCAGGTGCAGTTGCGGATTCGCAACCTGACCAACTATCTGGAGTCAATCCAAGTCAAGTAGCCAGCCATCACGGCAAAAGACCAGAAAGAAGGGCGCAATCGCTGCGCCCTTTTTGCTGCTGTCGAGTTTCGTTTAGACGGCCACTGGTTGCTTGACTGGCACCGGCGTGAGCCAGCCGTGACGGTCAGGCACCGTACCGTTGGCGATCGCGTAGAACTCGGAGCGGATGGCACGAGTGATGGGGCCGATCTTGCCATCGCCAACTGTGATCCGGTCGACGGAACGAATGGGCGTGACCTCGGCGGCGGTTCCGGTGAAGAACACTTCTTCCGACAGATACAACAGTTCGCGCGGGATGGCCTGCTCGTGGATCGGGATGCCCAGGTCTTGCGCGATGTGCAAAACCGAGTTGCGGGTGATGCCCGGCAACACGCTGTTGGCCAGCGGCGGCGTGTAGAGGCGGTCCTTGTGGACGAGGAAGACGTTCTCGCCGGGGCCTTCGCTGACGTAGCCAGTGACGTCGAGGGCGATGCCCTCGCTGTAGCCGTTGACCAAGGCCTCCATGCGAATGAGCTGGGAGTTCATGTAGTTGGCTCCGGCCTTGGACATGGTAGGCATGGTGTTGGGGGCGAGTCGGTTCCAGGAGGACACACAGACATCGATGCCTTCGTCGGCGCCGCCGAGGAACTTACCCCACTCATAATTGACGACGTAGACCTCGATGGGCGAGCCGGTGGGATCCACGCCGACGGTACCGTATCCACGGAGAATGATGGGCCGGATGTAGCAGGGATAAACCTTGTTGGCGAGCAGCAGATCCAAGGTGGCGTGGAACAATTGGTCGATGCTGTAGTCGGTCTCCATACGGTAAATCTTGGCGGAGTCGAGCAGGCGAGCGACGTGGTCACGGAGGCGGAACACGGCCGGGCCTTTTTCGGTCTGGTAGCAGCGGATGCCTTCAAACACCGACGAGCCGTAATTGACGACGTGCGACATGACGTGCAGGTTGGCGTCAGTCCAGGGAATCAGCTTGCCGTTGTGCCAGATGAGTTCACTTGCCTTGATTGCCATGGAGGCGCTCCTTACATTGCTCGAGGATTTTGGTACACGTCAGAAGCTGCCTTGCCACTTGCAGGCTGCCGACGGTTTCGCTCGAAGTCGTAGTGGCACTCTGAACGAAATCGTGGAAGATCACGGACTCAGCTTGACTGTGAATTATAACCGAGAAGGGTGCGGGTCCGTGGGGCCGGATCCAGTCTTAGTTCGCGCAGCGGATTTCGCGAAAAATCTGAAAACAATTTGCCAGAAAAAATCGCAGCTCACAGTGGAAAAGATGCAGGTGGCTGGCTACAACCCCAATTGGGAGTCAAAGTTGCGGGAAACTTTATGTTGTCACACGCGTCTATAGGCGTGGGTTGCCGAAAACCGGCTTGGTTCCGGCGGCAACTCAATCGAACTCCGAACGGGAACCTTGGCCATGCGCCACGATAGTTCGTCGAATGGCGGCCGAGTGGAAAAGCCAGGTGAGGTTCGGAGCCACAACACGCTTGAGGAGAGCAACGAGCAATGAAGAAGTCTTTGGTTCTTATGGCAGTGGCACTCATGTGCACAATGGCAGCGGTTGCACAGGATGTTCCGAAGTTCGAAGTGCCGCTAGGATTCTCATTCGTAAACGTCCACCCGGGCTTGAGCCCCATCACCAGCTTTAACATCTTCGGTGGCGGCGGCGGATTTGTGTACAACGTGACCCCGTGGATCGGCATCAAGGCCGACTTCCAGGGATACACTCAGGGCAGCGGTGTGAAGCAGACGCTGACCAACAACGGTTACCCCGTTACCGGCAACGTGCAGGGCAACGTGTTCACCTACATGTTCGGCCCGCAGATCAAGAAGCACTCCGGCAAGTTCCAGCCCTTCGGGCAGGCCTTGTTCGGAGCGGCACACAGCAATGCGTACGGTAACATCTACGACTCGATCAACGGGCTCACGAGCGCCAGCAGCAACAACAATGCGTTCGCGATGGAGTTCGGTGGCGGTTTGGACTACGCCGTCACGCCGCACTTCCAGATCCGCCCGGTCGAGGTGGATTACCTGTACACCCGCTTTGGCGTGAACGGGACCAACTACACCGGCAACCAGAACAACTTCAAGTACTTTGCTGGCGTGAACTTTACGTTTGGCGGCAAGTAAGCTGCGAGCAGGAGCACCACAGCATGGCGTCACCCCGCTCAGCGGGGTGGCGCCATCTTTTGCGCATTGCGAAGATTAACCCACCGCCACAACCATACCAACTCGCCTGCAACGAACAATGCACCAAAAATAGTCTTGTTATGTTCCGCCAGCCATGGGGGCAGGTAAATGTCGAAATTTGCGGAACGTACGGAGGTGAATCGCGCCGCAATGTCAGTCAGGGGACAGCGGCCGTGATTCAAGGCGAGGACAGCGCATTCGGCGAGAATCATGGCCGTAAGCGATCCCACGCGACGAAATTGCCCGCGCAGCGCGAGAACCGGGATCGATAGGACGGCGATCGCCATCACCGCCCAGATCGCGGTATGCACAGTCTTGATCAAGACCAACGAGAGTTCGGGGCTCATAAGAAGTTTCGGGTCGATTCTAAATTCGCCGGCCCGTCATCGTCAGTGATGCGACGCGTGGTTACAATGGAGAAACGAGAATCGTTGCACAGGAGACGCCCGCATTCGCACCTACAACCTCGGCATCGTTGGGCTGGGAAATGTCGGTTCCGCCCTGGTGGCGCTGTTGCTGCGCAAGCGGCAGGAGCTAGCGGAGCACTATGGCATCGGGTGGCACGTTACGGCCGTGTCTACGCGCCGCCTGGGTTGGCTGGTCAATCATGAGGGTTTCACGCCTGAGAAATTGCTGGGTGGGGATTTCTCGGAAGGCCGGTCGGTTGGCCACGTCGCCAGTTGGATGCACGCGGCAAAGCCCGACGTGGTCTTCGAAGCCAGTTCGCTGAATGCCGAGACTGGCGAGCCGGCCATCACCCACATTCGGACCGCGCTCATGATCGGGGCGCATGCCATCAGCGCCAACAAGGGGCCGGTGGTGCATGCGTATCGCGAGTTGAGCGCGCTGGCCGAGTCGCGTGGCCTGCGGTTCTATTTTGAGTCGGCGATGATGGACGGGGCGCCGGTGTTTTCGCTGTTCCGCTCGGCGCTGCCCGCCATTGAGATCCGTGGGTTCCGCGGGGTGATCAACTCCACAACGACCGTAATACTCGAAGCGATGCAGGCAGGGAAGACCTTCGACGATGCCGTGGCGGAAGCGCAGCGGCTGGGGGTTGCCGAAACCGATCCTTCGGCGGACGTGGACGGCATCGATGCGGCGGTCAAGGTCGTGGAAGTGGCCAATGTTCTGATGGGTGCAAGCCTCAAGCTTAGCGATGTCGAGCGCCGTGGCATTCGCGACATTACTCCAGGACTGTTGAAGAAAGCACAAGAAAACGGCGAAGCCTGGAAGCTGGTGAGCCGGGCGCGGCGTGAGCCTGACGGAAGCATTCATGCGTCGGTGGCGCCGGAACGGCTCAAGCTGGACGATCCTCTGGCACAAGTGCACGGAACGTCGCTGCTCATCGCTTTTGAAACCGATATCTTTAAGGAACTGATTATCAGCGAGCGCGACCCCGGGCCGGAAGCTACGGCCTACGGGATGCTCTCGGATTTCGTCAACGCAGTGAGGAGTTGATACGGATGTCTTCCAGTACGAAAGTTGCCCCCGAGTTGAGTAAGCTCGATGTCGAATGGGTGCGCCGGCAGTTTCCTTCGCTGAGCCAGCAGGTCAATGGCCAGCCCGCGGTGTTCTTCGACGCGCCCGGCGGAACGCAGGTGCCGCAGCAGGTGATTGATGCCATCTCGCAATACCTGTCGAAGTGGAACGCGAACATCGGCGGCGCATTTCTCACCAGTCAGCGCAGCGACCTCATCGTGGAGCAAGCGCATGAGGCCATGGCCGATTTCTTCAACTGCTCCCCCGATGAGGTGGTATTCGGCGCGAACATGACCACGCTGACTTTTGCGCTGAGCCGCGCCATCGGCCGCGAGCTGAAGAGCGGGGACGAGCTGCTGGTCACGTGCCTCGACCACGACGCCAACGTTTCGCCGTGGGTGTGCCTGGAGGAACGCGGGGCAAAGGTGCGCACCGCCGACATCAAGATCGCGGACTGCACGCTCGACATGTTTGACTTGCAGGCCAAGATTCGCCGCAGCACGAAACTGGTTGCGGTGGGCTGGGCGGCGAACGCCGTTGGTACGATTAACAACGTGCGGGAAGCTGTGCGCCTGGCGCACGACGTGGGCGCGATGACGTTTATCGACGCGGTGCATTACGCGCCGCACGGGCTGATTGACGTGAAGGAGCTGGACACGGATTTCCTCGCCTGCTCGAGCTACAAGTTTTTCGGGCCGCACCAGGGAATTCTCTACGGCAAGCGCGATCAACTCCTGCGTTTGCGTCCGTACAAGCTAAGGGTGTGCAGCGAGAAGCTCCCCGACCGCTGGGAGACGGGCACGCAGAACCATGAATGCATGGCGGGCGTGACGGCCGCAATTGACTACATTGCTGAGGTAGGTCGACATCACGGTAGCGACATAACCACGAGGCGCGAAGCGATCGTTGCCGCTTATGAAGTGTTCCAGCGGCACGAGCGCGAGCTGACGGGCCAGATGATTCGAGGGCTCCTTGAAATTCCAGGACTGACTTTCTACGGCATCACCGAACCGGCGAAGTTCGAGCATCGCACGCCGACCGTCGCCATACGGCTGGAGGGTTACACTCCGCGCGACCTAGCTATGCGACTGGGTGAGCGCGGCATCTTCACCTGGGACGGGAATTATTACGCAATCAACCTGGCAGAGCGATTGGGCGTGCAGCAGAGCGGCGGTATGCTGCGCATCGGCCTGGCACACTACAACACGGCGGAAGAAGTGGAACGGTTGCTGGCGGAGTTGCGAGCTCTGGCGAAGTAGCCGATCTAGGCCTGGGCGAAGCAGCGGCAGGAAGAACAAACGACGGGTACGGTCATTCACGGCTTCACGACGGATCCCCAAAACCGCCCGGTTGCGCCGGGTGGCGCGCGGTGGATTGCATTGCTCCCAACTTCATATTCCCAATAACTGGTGGGGAAACAGGATCTTTGGCCAGGAGCAAGGTCTTCAGCTCCGCCGTTCGCTTCGATCAGCACTGCTTTTGAGCAAGAAAACCCTTTCGCCTCAAATTGGGGATAACAGTCAGCCGGCGTCATTTGATTGAACAATTCTGAGATATTGACCTCAGTGGCGCGGTTCTGCTGGGAGTCGTAAAACACCAATCCGATCAACGAGCCTTCCCCGGCCATGTCAATCATGGACGCCACCAAATACTTGCCTTCGCGATCCCATCCATCAATCTGGAAAATGAACTGTTCCGCAGTTTGGTCGTCGGATTTGTACACTACCTGACCGAAGATGGGACCTACCTGCAGATTTCTTCCTTGCCAAACCCGTAGACTCCAAGTCGTGTAGCAGCGGTCATCCCATTTGTTGTCGCCGCGAAGAATCTTTCCCTCTACTAAGGCTTGCGCAGTCAATCCGTGCGGCGAAACTACCAGCGGCGACTTGCTCGACAGCACGTTGCTTTCACACGAGACGATCTCGCCAGCTACAGGTTCGGCCAATCGAGTTGCGGGCCCATTGCCGACTTGACTAAATACATTAGCCGCTGCCAGGCACAGAAATAACACCCTAAGGTGGTGCCGTATCATGTATCCCCTCATTTTCAACTGTTACGCCACTCGTCTCGAAAGCGCAACCTACGTGATGACAAGGCCCTACTGCGCTATAATCCGCCCTTACGTGGAGGGCTTGGGAGATGCGCGGCGTTCCTCGCTGGTTGGCAGTTCTGGCGGTGGGGGCGATTGTCGCCGTGCTCGGGGCCTTTACCATCCACCGGGCTTTGACGCCGGCTGCGTTGTTGATGGATGCAGTTCCATCTGCTCTGCCCGCCGATGGTTTCACCACGGTGGAATTCAAGGTTCATACTTCCGGCGGCAGCGACTTGCACGGACTCCAAGTCAGGACGGATGACCCGCACCGTGCCGTGGTGGATGCGGTTACGACACGCGGGGACTCGGCGATCGTCTCGATCCGCACTGGAGTCGTGCCGGGTGAGACCGCGCTTGATGTGGTTGCAACTGGAATGCCGCCGTCAGTAGTCAAGATACGCACCGTACTGGATACCTCGGACAGCGTGGGAGACGGCACGCCTGACTTTCTTCGTCTGCACGATGCTGCGGACCGCGCGGCCTTTCGGCGGTGGTTTACGCTACTGGCGGAAGCGCAGTTTTATGAAGGCCGGATTTTGCCCGGCGAGATCGACGATTGCGCTGCGCTACTGCGATACGCCTATCGCGAGACGCTCAGGCAGCATGACTCGGTATGGGCGAAAGCCGTGGCTTTGCCAGTTGTTCCGGCGACGGGCGACATTCGGCAGTATCAGTATCCCTACACGCCGCTGGGCGTCGGGTTGTTTCGGGTGCGGGACGGCAGCTTCAAGGCCGACGATCTGACCAACGGAGCGTTTGCCCAATTCGCCGACGCCAAGACCTTGTGGCGTTACAACTCCTACTTTGTGGGACGCGACATTGCGCGCGCCCGTCCCGGAGACCTGCTGTTTTTCCGCCAGGAGGGGCATGACCTGCCCTTCCACGCGATGATTTATCTCGGCCCCAGCCAGATTGATGCCGGAGGGCAAGCGCTTGTGATTTATCACACCGGCCCTATTGGCAGGTCTGCGGGCGAGGTTCGTCGTCCCACGCTGGCGCAACTGATGGACTTTCCCGACCCGCGCTGGCGGCCGGTGCCTTCCAATCCGAGCTTTCTCGGTGTGTATCGTTGGAACATCCTGCGAGGAACTGATTGATGCGCTTGATTCGCGCCATTTTCGCTGTTGTTTTTGTGCTTGCACTGAACGCGCCGATGGTTGCGCAGGAGGCGGAGGCCCATGCCTACTTCTCTATCACCAGCGAGCGCACGTACATGCCGGGAGAGAAGATTGAGATTGGCGTGTATAGCAACCATGTAACAACGCTGGATTTTCGTGTTTACCGGGTGAACGACGCAGCGAAGTTTTTCAGCCAGTTGCAGGACATGCACAGCTTCGGCGGCCAGGCTCCGCGGCTGCCGAAGCAGGAGAAAGGCTGGCTGGAGCGGTTTCACGCCTGGAAGCACCGTTTGTGGGCCTGGTTTCGCGACTTTGTTCGCGCGCAGTTTTCGCCGGAGTCACGCCATCAGATTCGCCTGTGGCGCATGGGTGAAAGCGCGCCACAAAAGGGAACGCAATCCACCGAGTTCGCGCAGGTACCTGTACTGAACCAACAGCAATTGGTGACCGAGTGGAAATGGGCGGTTCCGAAGGGCGACCGGTGGGAGAGCCAGCGCGTCGGTGTTCCGCTTCGCGACAAGGGCGTCTATCTTGTCGAAGCCACGAATGGCACACTGCGCGCCTACACCATCGTCGTCGTGACCGACATCGCAATCATTACCAAGGCTGCGCCCGGACGACTGCTGTGTTATGTGGTCGATCGTGTGACGGGCGATCCCATCGCCAATGCTGCGACCCGAGTATGGGTCGAACAGCAGGAGATCGCCAACAAGCCGACCGACCAGCAGGGAATTGTCGATCTCGCGATCACCCAGGCCAAACCGGAGAACGTTGCCGTGCTGGCCACTTATAAGGACGAGGTCGCGGTCAATGCTCCGGGCGCGTGGAACCTGGGCAGCGAAGCGCGCAACCTTCGCGGCTACACCTACACGGACAGGCCGGTGTACCGTCCGGGCGACACCGTGCACTTCAAGACCATTGTCCGCAACGAGACGCCGAGTGGTTATGTGATTCCGAAAGACCGGGATCTGAGCCTGGAACTGCGCGATCCGCGCACTTTTCAGCCCATCTGGCAGCAGACGGTGACACTCTCCGACATGGGGACGGCGCACTGGGACTTCGCGATTCCCACTGACGCGAATCTCGGCTTCTACTACCTCAACATGAAATCGGGCGAGCGCTACGTGGAGGGAGTGCGCTTCTCGGTGCAGGACTACAAGAAGCCGGAATATGCCGTGAAGGTGACGGCGCAGACGCCGCGCGTGCTGCAGGGCCAGCCCATCAAAGCCACGATTGACGCGCGCTACTACTTCGGCGAGCCGGTGGCGAATGCCAAGGTGAAGTGGGTGGTGCATACCTCGACGTACTGGGCGTACGGGCGGTATGAGTCGGATTCGGATTCCGGCGACGAGGGTTACGAGGGCGGCGACGCTGACGTCGGTGAGGGTGACACCTATGGCGGCGAGCAGCAGAGCGAACAGTCCGGGACGCTCGACGCCGATGGCAAGCTGCAAATAACGATTCCGACGAAGGTGAACGCGAAGAAGCAGGACGTCATCTATCGAATTGAGGCGCGTGTCACTGACGAGGGCAATCGAGAGATTTCCGGCCGCGGATTCGCGCTGGCCACCTATGGCAGCTTTTACCTCACCGCGCAGCCGAATTCTTATGTGTACAGCAAGGGCAGCACGGCGACGATCAGCGTCACCGCGCAGGACTACGACAAGAAGCCGGTAGCGACTTCGTTTCGCGCCGAGCTGATGAATTGGAACTGGCAGAAGCGCTCGGGCAGCGTCGTATCAACCACGCAGGGCCAGACCGGCGCCGACGGCAAAGGACAGGTGCAGTTCACCATTCCCGATGCTGGCGAGTTCCGTGTGCGCGTCACGGCGATCTCGGTGCAAGACCGCGAAGTGGAGGACACGGCCTACCTGTGGGTGCCCGGCGTAAGCCCGCTGTGGGCGGGCACGCAGCAGGAACGCATCCAGATGGTGGCGGACAAGAAGACGTATGCGCCGGGCGACACGGCCCACGTGCTCATCGTCACCGGCGCACAGCCTGCCGTCGTGCTGGTTACGGCGGAGGGCAACGGACTCTATTCCCAACAGGTGGTGAAGAGCAGCGGCGGCAGCGTTACGGTGGACGTGCCGGTGCAGCCTGAATTCGCGCCCAACTTCTATGTGAGCGCTTCGTTCATTCGCGACAACAAGTTCTACTCGGGCAACAAGAGCTCTGAAGGTGCCGCCGACACAGCACGAACTCAAGGTGGAGTTGCAGCCCTCGAAGCCGCAATATCAGCCGGGACAGCCCGGCGCGTACACGATCAAGGCCACGGACGCCTCCGGCAAGCCGGTGGCGGGTGCCGACTTCAGCCTTGGAGTGGTTGACGAGGCGATCTACGCCATCGAGCCGGAAAGCGTGGGTAGCATACTCTCGGCGTTTTACGGAACGGTGTATTCCAAGGTGAGTACTGACAGCTCGCTCAGCTATTACTTCAGCGGGCAGGCGGGCAAGCGCGCCATGCAATTGGCGAATGTTCGTGCGCCGCATGCGCTCGCCCAGCTCAAGCCTGAGCGACTGGTGCAGCCGAAGATTCGCAAGGCGTTCCCCGATACTGCCTACTGGGTGGCCGATGTACGCACCGATGCCAATGGGCAGGCCAGCGTAAAGTTCGATTACCCGGACGCCATCACCTCGTGGCGCGCGACCACGCGGGGAGTAACGCAGGACACGAAGGTCGGCAGCGCGGTGGAGAACACTATCGTCCGCAAGAACCTGATGGTGCGGCTGGTGGTGCCTCGGTTCTTCCGGCGCGGGGATGAGATCGTGCTCTCGACCATCGTGCAGAACTACCTGCCGACGGAGAAGACGGCGCGGGTGTCGATGGAATTCACCGGCCTGCAGGTGCTCGACGGAGCGACCCGCGATGTGCCGGTGCCAAGCCGCGGAACGGTGAAAGTGGACTACCGCGTGCGCGTGCAGGATGTGGATTCGGCCAAGGTGCTGGGCAAGGCGCTAACTGACGTCGAAAGCGATGCCATGGAACTCACACTGCCGGTTGTGCCATTCGGCGTAAAGCTGGCGGTGGCGAAGTCGGGTTCGATAGCAGGCAACAGCAGCGCCAACGAGCAGATCAGCTTTCCCGCCGGCATCGAGCCCAACACGCGCAAGCTGACGATTGAGCTGACGCCGTCCATTGCGGGCACCATCTTCGGTGCGCTCGACTTCCTGACTTCGTATCCGTACGGATGCACGGAGCAGACGATGTCGAGCTTCCTGCCCGACGTGCTGGTGGCCGATGCGATGAAGAAGCTCGGTGTCGGCTCCAGCATTGATCCGCAGACACTGAAACAAGCAGGTGCAGGCCGGGCTGGACCGGCTCTACCAGTTCCAGCATCCCGACGGAGGCTGGGGATGGTGGCAGACCGATGACTCGCAGCCCTTCATGACTGCCTATGTGCTGACCGGACTAGTGCAGGCCAAAGCGACGGGTTACGACGTGGAGGAGGCACGCATCGTTCGCGCGCGCAAGTGGTTGCTGGCTGAGTTCAGCGAGTCGACTGAGGTGAAGACCGACCTGCGCGCTTACATGGCGTACGCGTTGGTGATGAGCGGCAGCGATTCGAATTTGACCGTCGTGGACTCGGTGTGGAACCAGCGCGCAACGCTGACGTCGTATGGCAAAGCACTGCTAGGACTGGCGATGGCGCAGATCAACGACCCGCGCGCCAACGATCTGGCGAAGCAATTGTCGTCTGAGGCGAAGCAGGACGACAGCGCAAGCCTGGTGGCCCACCGATACCAACTACCTGATGGGCTTTTACGGCGACACCACGCCGCAAGCTACGGCGTACGCGGTCAAGCTGCTCAATCGGGTCGATCCGCAGAGTGCGCTGCTTGCCCAAGGCGGCGTTGTATCTCGTGAGTCATCGCGCTCAAGGCTACTACTGGGACTCGACCGAGCAGACCGCGATGGTCATTTACGGCCTTACCGATTACCTGCAGCGTTCGCAGGAACTCAAGCCGAACTTCAGCGTTGACGTGCAGGTGAACGGCAAGACGGTGGCGAGCAGGAAGTTCACCGCTGCTGACGCAACCGCGCCGCCCACGACGATCACGCTGCCGGAAACCCAACTTGCGCCAGGGGCGAACCAGATTCGCCTGGTGAAGTCGGGCGAGGGCCGCCTGTACTGGTCGGCACGCGGCAGTACTACTCCACCCAGCCCAACGTGGTGAATACCGGAACGTTCCAGCTCAGCACGGTACGCGAATACTTCAAGCTCACGCCGCATGCAATCAGGCGACAAGCTGGTGTATCACCTCGACAAGCTTGCCGGGCCGGTGCAGGTGGGCGACACGCTTGGCGGTGCGCATCACCGTGGGCGGAAGTGAATGGCGCTACCTGATGATTGAAGACCCAATTCCGTCGGGCACGGAGTCGATTGCGCGCGACGATTTGTATCAATTGGATCAGCAGCCGCCATGGTGGACGACGCGCTGGCGAAGTTACCGCGACCTGCGTGATGACCGGACGACATTCTTCAACTACTGGTTCCCGCGCGGACAGTCGGAATACGTTTACCTGCTCAAGGTAGTGAATCCGGGCGTCTTCCGCGTGAGCCCGACCCGCGTGGAGCCCATGTATCAGCCGCAATACCTCTCGACGAGCGACGCGGCCACGGTGACGGTGAAATGATCGACGACTGAGACCACTACCAACCGCACCGGCGTCATCAAGCTCTGGCTGCTGAACTTCGTGGCAAACGCCGCGCTGTTGGCCGTCGCGTATTTCTGGCTGACGATTCCCGGACGCGCGAGGTTGGCAGGTGGCCGCAACTGCGCTGGTTGCCGTCACGGGCGTTGCGCTGGTCTTGTGGCTGCGGGCGGGAACGCTGGCCTGGTTCCGGACGGCAGAGTTTCGCAAACAGAGCAGCATCTGGCCCGCTTACCGGCGATCGCTGCGATATGTTCCCTCTCTCGGCTTCTGGGTGTTGATGTTTGTGCTGGTGGCTTGGATGCTGTGGAGCCTGCGCGAGTATGTGCCGCAATTTGCGGTGTGGATTCGACAACAGATGAATGCCGGACCGTCGCCGCGCAACATCATGAATGACGTGGATTGGCTGCTGCTTGCAATCGTTGGCATCGTGCTGCCCGGCCTTTGGGTGCCGATCGCCACGACAGTCGCGGCATCGGGCGTGCACCCCGTGCATCTCGCGCGTTCACGCCGGGTGTGGAAGCGCCCGCTCTACTGGTTGTGGCTGTGCCTGCTGCTGTGTTTGGGTGTCTACGTGCCATACAAACTGGTCTGGTGGATTCCTGATCTGCAAACCATTCACCAGCAAACGTGGAGCCTGGTTGGGCGATTTCTGCTGGCTTACCTTGTTGCAATTACTGCGTTCATCGCGCTGGTCTGGATGGCGGGCGTGTATACCGATCGCGAGGACCCGCTCTAGTACGACCGGGCCGAAAGAGTTGCTTCTGCCTGCAGCCAGGTCGTCAGGCGCTACTCCGCGTGCCGCCCTGAAAGCTTCAGGCCGATCCAGCAACTCACCGGCCACGTCAGCAGCCACGATAGCCAGTACCAGTGCGGCCAGCCCTTGCCCCAGTTGGGAATGATGGAGACGATCCCCATCACTTCACCGAGGATAAAGAACCAGAGCACATGCCGTGCGGCGCGTCCCGGAGAAAAGCGGGCACAGAGCCAGGCGCACAAGATCGAGATGATCACGAACAGTACAGTGCTGGTGATCAGGGCGTTGTCGGAGGGAACGTGGCCCTTGGCGAAATCGCCGGGGAACAGGCGCGAGAGCAAAGGATCCGTTGCCAGGACAAGGACAATCGAGAGCAGGTAGCTACCGACGACAGCGGCGATGGATTTGAGCATGTGTGATACCTCAACGAGGGGCATCCAACCAGGGTTTACCCGATGGCCTTACGACCGGGTGCCCTATCCTACCATTGATTTTCGGATTCAGGATGGTCGCAGGAGGAGACGCCTGCTATTGTGCCGGCAGTCCATACTGGAGCCAATTCACAAGGCTGTCCTTGCCATGTTTCTGTGCCAGGATCGCTATCCTCGCTTCGGCATCGGCATACGCTTGCCGCAATTGTTCTTCGTTTGCGGGGGCGCGCAGTGCTTTATTGAGCGCTTCGTCGCCAACAGATTTTTCCATCGGTTCTGACAAACTGCCGGAGTGTGACAGGTAGAGCACCAGCCCCTCCCGGTACCACAGCGGTGTTCCGGGCTTGGCGTGCGACTCCACGAGAATGTGCAGCAACTCGTGGCGCAGCGTGCTCTCCAGCGTGCCGGCATCGCGCAGCACGTCGGTGGGCTGCAGGCGGATAGTGCGCCCCCGGGTGGACGCCGCCACCCAGCCCGGCTCGCCGGTGGCGTCACGAAACGCTGTGACGGTGGCATAAACCTTGATTTTGATATCACCGTTGTACACCAACCCGGTGTTCTCCTCGCCTTCGTGCAGCATGCGTGTGGCAAGAGGCAGCAACGGGCGGTCGCGCTCCGGGCGGGTAGTGAACAGGATGACGTCTTCGCTGGTGAGCTGCTGCCACTGCGTACCCTGCGCACTCGCGCCGAGGCGCGTACCGGGGTAGTAATAGCTGAGAATTTCGCGGTACGAGTGGCCTTCTTCGCCCATCACTTCGGCGCCGTCCTGGCACAATCCGACGCCGTGGCCGGAGCCGCGCCCATGAAACACCACACGACTGCCTTCGACCCGCACATCGTACCAGTTGCTCTTCAGGCGGTCCCATCCGATGTTGCGTCCGACGGCGGCGCGAAACGTCAGGCCGGGGACCGTAAGGCTGGAGCTGCCGGTTACGGTGAGGAACTCGACACGTCCGCTCGGGGTGCGTTGCGCCACTGATACGCCGCGCAGACGTCCCGGCACGACGACGCCCTCGGCGGCCAACGCGCGTTGCAACTCCTGCTTGCTCACTTCCGTGCGCCATTGGTTGGAGCCGTTGCGCACGCAGTACACGTCGGAGTGTTGCTTGAGGTAGGGCGCGCGCTGCTCGTCGTTGCCCAGGATGTATCGCCCGTCCTCGGTAGTGCCTCCGCAGTTGGCGTGGTAATAGGTGGCGGCGGGTTCACCGTCGTACCACAGCACCTCGCCGGCTGTGGCTTCGGTGAGTTTGCGTAGCCGTGGCGTGACCTGGTCGAGTCGCAGGTTCTGGCAGTGAGTGGAATCGCAGAAGTCGAAGCCGTCGAGCGCATGCCGGGCGCCGAAGTGCATAGCATAAGTGCGGGCCGCAACAGCCATCGCTTTAAGCGCTTCGTCCGATTTGAAGTTGCCGGTTTCACCCGCGAGTACGCCGCCGATGTACTCATCCATCGGCATGACGGCGGTGACCAGCAGTTTGCCGCCACCGGCGCGAATGGTGACAGGGAAGTCGGCCTTGAGCGGGGAAGAGCTGGACTGGGCGAGTTGGTACATGCCGCTCACATGAATCTCGGTTGCTGGTGTGTTCTCGCCGACGATCTGAATCCGGGATGCCGCCGCGCGCAGGGTCAGCACGCCCAGCGCGCTTTCCGGACAACCCGCGCACTTGCGAAATCGGGCCTGGCCAGCCTCCGCCTTGAGTCTTATTTCAGCGGCAGGATGCAGGTACCAGAGACGAACGCGAACCGTGTTGGGAAAGCCCGTATTAGCTGTGCCAGCGCGTTGCGGGAGTGTACCGGCGGTCGCCGCCAATACCAGGACGAGCAACATGCAGAACGCTACGGGCCTCAATGTCCCACTCCGTCAGATATAAGGTGCTTGTGCGTGGTCGCATAGGCGGCAAATATGTGCTGCGCCACGCTTGCGGCATCGGTTGGCCCGTGTCCCTTCTCGAGGAAGACCACCAGCGCGATCTCCGGGTGGCTGGCTGGCGCGTAACCGGCGAACCAGCCGTGTCGCCAGGCACCTTCCTCCACCAGCGACGTGCCGGTTTTGCCGGCGACCTTGATTGCCGCATCGGGCTGCGCCAGATATCCCATGCCGTAGGACACCGACCCTGCCAGTCCTTCGAAGAGCGGCGATAACTTCGCGTCGTGTTGCAGTGAGACCCGGGCTAGATGCTGGTAACCGCGCAGTAGCTCAAGCGGCGTGACGCGTACGCCCCACTCGCCAATCGCCTGCAGTTGCAACTCCGCCGGCGTCGATGCCAACACCACAGTGCCTGCCGCATCGTTGGCCACGAGTCCGCTGGGGGAGCCGAAGCCATCCTTGAGAAAGCTTTCGCGCAACTCGGCGGGGGTGAGGCGCAGAGCCACCGTGGTGAAATAGGAATTGCACGAGTAGGCTAGCGCCGTTGCCGCATCGAGCGGTTGCTTGACGTCCGGATGCGTGCAATCCAACTTATGGCCGTCGACGACCAGTGTTCGCTTGCACATCAGGGTGGTTTGCCCATCAATTTTGTTGTCCTGCAAGCAGCGCCAGTAGCGCGAACGGCTTGATGGCGGACCCGGGCAACGCGAGCCGCCGGGCGGCCGTTTCGGGGTGAAACGCGGCGAGGACTTTGCCGCTCGCAATCTCGATCACGACCGCCGTGCCGGACTTGCCGTTCATGGAGCGGGTGACCGCCTGCTGCAAGGCCGAGTCCTTCGTGGACGGCCCAGCCTGTGCCGGAGCCGACTCCGACAAGGTAAGACAGGCAGCCAGGCAGAAGGCTGCTGTCGCGGTCCGGGCCGGTCGACGAATCTCGCGCCGCATAACTCGATTGTAGAGGCGGAGCACGCCGCTGATCTTACCTACCCCGCCACCAGCACGATCTTGCCCAGTGCTCCGGAAGGCTTCATGATTTCAACGTGGGCCCGCGCCGCTTCCGCCAGAGGAATCTTCTGTGCGATCACCGGGCGCAGCGTGCCATTCTCAAGCCCGGCCCCTAAGGCGGCGTGAATTTCGCGCCACTCCCCCTCGCTGGTCGCAAAGAGCGTAAGGCCCCGTATGTCGGCTTCACGCGCCATCGCATCGCGCGGGTTGATCTCGATCGTTCCACGGTTGCCGATTACGACCACCCGGCCTTTCTTGGCGAGTAGCCCCAGATCAGCAGCGAGGTTCTTGTTGGCCAGCATCTCAAGGATCAGGTCGAAGCCTCTTCCGCCCGTGAGCTTCATCAGTTCATCGAGATAGCCCTGCGTTGAGTGGTTGACCGCGTGATGCGCGCCCTGCTCCTGTGACGAGCTTCAGTCCAGCCTCGGTGCCTGCAGTGCCAATCACGACGAGCCCGGCTGCGCGGGCCATCTGCACTGCCGCAGTACCCACGCCGCCGCTGGCGCCGTGAATCAACACCGTCTCGCCGGGCCTGCCGCCGCCGCGCTGAAACATCCCGCGATATGCCGTGCCGTAAGCGACACCCATAGCCGCGCCTTGCTCAAAACTCACGTTCGCCGGGAGCGGATGCACCTGCGCCTCGGTGCATAGCGTCTGCTCGGCGTAGGTTCCGCTCAGCGATCCGGAGGTGTACACGCGGTCGCCGACCTTTACGCCAGTCACACCCGGGCCGACCGCCGCCACCTCGCCTCCGGCATCAGCGCCCGGAGTGTAGGGAAGAGTCGGCTTCATGACGTACGTACCCGTGCGGATATAGTTCTCGACAGGGTTTACTCCCGCGGCATGTACCCGCACCACAACCTGCCCCGGCCCGGGCTGCAGGTCAGGCACTTCTTCCAGCTTCAGCACGTCGGGCCCGCCAAATTCATGCACTCGGATTGCCTTCATGATTGCCTCCCGTCGAGAAACGCCTCGCGCAACATTCCATAGTAAGTCAGCGAAGGCAATAGAACAGGCCCCGCGCATGATGACGCGGAGCCGGGGGACGTTAACTTTGAGTTTCTCCTTAAATTTCGCCGGTCAGCCCTTGGCCGCCATCTTCGCGCGCATCGCAGCCATCTGCTCGCGATTCGGGCCGTAAGGAGCCGGGGCGACTCCGCCCGCCAAGCGGCATAGCACCGATAGCTGGCCGCGATGGTGGATATGGTGATGCAGCAAGGCCACCCACAAAATATTGCGAATGGGCATCTCTTCGCCGGTGAAGAAGATCAGCTTCCTGTCGAGGTCCGGCGCCAATGAACGGACTTTTTCCACGGCCAGCGCATGGATACGCTCATAGCCGGGCGCCAGTTCTTCGACTGTAACCGGCCGTTCGATTCCCGGCGGCCGGACTCCCATCTCAAACGCGCCCCGCTCGATTCCGAAGCTCAAGAGCCCCTCAATTTCAGCCAGATGCCAGGCCAGTTCTCCCAGGGAGCGGCCTCCGGCATCCGGGCGAAAGTCGTATTGTCCTTCGGGAAGCGCCCGCAGCATCGCGATGGTTGTCTTTGCTTCTTCATCCCACGTATTCAGAAAGATTTCCAGTTCCCGGCTCATTAGTATTCTCCTTTTGCACAGACTTCCGGCGTTCTTTGCGATGTCGAACTCTCTTAAGGCAGGTTAGCATCCTTCGACGAGCCGCATCGATTCCGATCTTAACGTACCGGAATCGCCTTTTCCTCCCGCAGTAGTCGTGAGCGCTCCATCCCGACTCGGTGGGTTCTTGCCTTTCCCGCGAATTCCTTTACCATCGGATGCCAAAGGCGAGTTCCCCGCATCCGTGCTTGTGTAAGGACAGGTGGCCTCGACCCACGAAAAATCTATGGCCGAATTCACGCTGCGCATCAACGGGACTGAGCACAAAATCGACGTCGCGCCCGACACTCCTCTGCTTTGGGTCCTGCGCGACACTCTGGAAATGACCGGCACGAAATACGGCTGTGGCGCGGGGTTGTGCGGCGCCTGCACCGTGCATCTCGACGGCGAGGCTACCCGGTCCTGCATCACTCCGGTATCACTGGTAGCCGGCAAACCCATCACCACAATCGAGGGACTGTCGCCGAGCGGCTCTCATCCTGTGCAGTTGGCATGGATCGCCGAGGACGTGCCGCAATGCGGTTACTGCCAGTCGGGCCAGATCATGCAGGCGGCCGCGTTTCTGGCCAAGACGCCGCATCCGTCCGAGCAGGAAATCGTTGACGCCATGACCGGCAATCTGTGCCGCTGTGGGACGTACCATCGCATTCGCCGCGCGGTCGCTCGTGCCGCCGCATCCACGGGAGGCGCTCGATGAGCCCATTCTCCCGGCGCCAGTTTCTCATCGGTGGCGCTGTCGCTGGCACGGGATTGGTCCTGGCCTTTTACCTGCCGCGTCACGGCATGCATCCAGCCGGCGAAAGGGAATTCGACCCCAACGCTTACCTGCACATCGCACCCGACGGCAAAGTCACAATAGTCGTAGCCCGCTCAGAGATGGGACAGGGTGTTCGCACCGCACTGCCCATGATCCTCGCCGAGGAACTCGATGCCAACTGGGCCGACATCGCCGTCGAACAGGCGGGTGCCAGCACGCTGTTTGGCGACCAGACCACGGGTGGAAGCGCGAGCGTGCGCACAACCTGGGATCCTATGCGCCAGGCCGGGGCCGCCGCTCGCGAAATGCTCGTAGCTGCTGCCGCAGAGAAGTGGAGCGTTCCGGCCTCCGACTGCACTACCGACAAGGGATTCGTTTTGCATCCCGCATCGGATCGCCGCGCCAGTTACGGCGAGCTGGTGGAGCGCGCTGCCAAGCTGCCGGTGCCGAAACAACCCAAGCTCAAAGATCCGTCGCAGTACAAGCTGATTGGCAAGCCGATGCACCGCCTTGATACCCCGTCCAAGACCAACGGCACCGCTGAGTTTGGCATCGACTTCCGCGTGCCTGGGATGAAGTACGCATTCCTGTCGCGGTGCCCGGTGATCGGCGGCAAGGTCAGTGGTTTCGACGACAGTGAGTCGCGCAAAGTAGCAGGTGTGGTCAACGTCGTGAAGGTGGGCGACTCTGCGGTGGCCGTGGCCGCGGATTCGGTATTTGCAGCCCTGCAGGGCCGCAAGGCGCTGAAAGTCACTTGGGATGACAGTGCCAACCGCAACCTCGATACCGCCGCCGTCTTCGAAGTCTTGCACAAAGCCGCGAACGACAAGGCAGCGCCTCTGCAGAGTGCGGGCGATGTTGTCGGCTGCAAAAGGCCGCCGCATCGAGGCCGCATACGAGACCCCGATGTTGGCCCACGCTCCCATGGAGCCGGAAGACTGCTTCGCCCACTATCTCGGCTCGACCTGCGAGATCTGGGCTCCGACGCAGGTGCCGCAAGACGTGCGCGACGCCGTGGCCAGCGCTGTCGGCCTCAAGCCCGAAAACGTTCACGTCAACCTGACGCTGCTGGGCGGAGGTTTTGGCCGCCGCCTCGAACACGATTACGCCGTAGAAGCCGCGCTGGTTTCGAAAGCGATCAACGCCCCAGTAAAGGTCATGTGGACGCGCGAAGACGACATGCGTTTTTCCACGTATCGCCCGCCCAGCTTGCATCACGTCAGAGCGGTCGTGGATGCTCAGGGTATGCCCACGGCGTATACGCATCACCTCATTTCACCGACCATCTCCGGTCAGAAAGGCTATCCAATCGAAGGCGGCATTGACCCCGACCTTAAAGACGAAGCGGCGTTCCTGTATCTCGTCCCGAACTTGAGTGTCGAATACGTTGCGCCGTCGTGTGCGGTGCCATTGGCGTGGTTGCGTTCGGTGTATGCCGCGCAAGTGGCCTTCGCCAACGAAAGCTTTCTCGATGAACTCGCACACGCCTCCGGCAAAGACCCGTTACAGTACCGCCTGCACTTGCTGGCAGAAGATAAGGGAATCACCTATTTCGATACCAAGTGGCAGACCGCTCGCCTGCGCGGCGTGCTGCAACTGGTTGCCGAGAAATCGGGATGGGACGAGCCCCTTCCGGCCGGGCGTTTTCGCGGCATTGCAGCGCACGGATGTTTCGGAACTTACGCTGCTGAGGTGGTCGAGATCACGATAAATGACGGCGAGCCTCACGTCGAACGTGTGGTTGTTGCGGTGGATTGCGGACAGGTCATCAACCCCAACATCCTCGAGCAGCAGTTGCACAGCGCTGTGATCTTCGGTCTCTCCGCTGCTCTTCGCGGGCAAATCACGGTGGAACACGGCCAGATCCAGCAGGCCAATTTCGACACCTACCCGATCCTGCGCAACAACCAGGTTCCTGAGATCGAGGGCTATTTTGTACAGAGTCATGAGGCGCCGACCGGGATTGGCGAACCTCCCGTGCCGCCGCTGGCCCCGGCCCTGTGCAATGCGATTTTTGCGGCCACCAAGAAGCGCATCCGGAAGCTCCCCATCCTCACGGAATGAACCAAAGCAGCTACAATCGTTGTAAAGAGGATGGAATGCCGATTACCAAAGACGAAGTTCTCACTGCTCTGAAGGACTGCTACGATCCGGAAATCCCGGTCAACATCGTCGACCTGGGGCTCATCTACGATGTGTTCGTCAAGCCTGCGGCTGCCAGTGGTGCGCTGGGCGAAGACATTGCGGTCGAGATGACTCTTACTGCCCAAGGCTGCCCATCTGCCGGACAGATCACCGGCGACGTCAAGCGTAGGCTACTGGGTTTGCCCGGCGTTGCGGACGCGCAGGTCGAGCTGGTGTGGTATCCGCAGTGGACGCCTGAGCGTCTTAGTGCCGAAGCCCGCAAACAGCTTGGCATCGACTAACTTTCCCAGAAAAAAAGGGCCGCGTCGCGGCCCCTGGTGTCTTACTTCCAGCCCAAGCTAATCGCCGAACTGGGCTTCCATGTCGCGCAAGGCGTTCAGGCTGCGGTGCCCGGCGTTGTCGGCAAACCCCTCGCCAACCTTTTTAAGCGTAGCGAGGATTTCCATACCTTTATTCAGGTAGTCCGGCGCGTCTTCCAGCAGGCCTTCAAACTTCTCGGGATACTCGCTGGCCAGCAGCGCCAGCCCGCCCGCGGCAAAGGCCAGTCCAAGCGGACGCCGTCCAGTCACTAATAACGCCGCTCCCACACCCACCGCACTAAATATCGCAACTTTCTTCCAGCTCTGCATGTGCACCTCGATCCGACCCGGAATCGAAAACCATTGTAGCCGAATCATGGCTCCCATCCGTGATCCTGAAATCTTCAACATTTTGAGGCCGCGCACGTCATCAGTAGCCCGCACACGGCGTGTATAATTTTGAGTACGCGCCCGTAGCTCAGCTGGATAGAGCGATTGCCTCCGGAGCAATAGGTCGGGAGTTCGAATCTCTCCGGGCGCGCCACTCCCTTTCCCTCCCGAATGTAGTAGTGTCGCTTCTCGAATCTGCAAATTCCCACTTTACTCAGTGCGGCCATTTTTTGCCGACTCCCCCGGAAATCGCTCGGAAATCGCTCGACGCGGTCGGCAAGAGAATCGGATACAATTCTTCTCGCTGTTGGGGATCGCGGAATATTTTCACATCCAGCCGCCCTTCTCTGGAACTGGCCGACGCTTCTAACCGAACACTTATTGCAGATCTGGTTGCGGTAGGTTCGGTATTTTTGCCTCGGAGACGCTGGAGTTGGGAACTAAACACCGACCTGAAATGGCATGGGAGACGCGTTTCACCGATCCCCTCTCGGTATTTATATTCCTTGGTTTGTTGATGACTGTTGGCTGCGGCGGAAGCAGCACTCCCGCTTCTGAAGCGTCCCGGGTTCGGCTGACCGAGGGTACTGTCGTTGCAACCGGCAATCCGCTGGTCGCTCAGTACACAATATCGACTCCTGCGCCCGCCTCCGTCGTGGTGAAATTTGGGCGAGATCTGTCGTACCCGCTTAGTACATCGCCACAGACGACGTCGGCTGCCGGCGGGACAGCCACAATCCTGGTGGCAGGCATGCAACAAGACACGCCGTATCACATGCGGGCCATCGTGACCTACAGCGACGGGTCTCAGCAGTTTGACGGCGACCACGTTTTTCAAACCGGAACAATTCCGTCGGACCGGATTCCCACTATGAAAGTCACGACCGCGAACGGATCGTCACCCTCTCCAGGAGTCGAGTTGATGGGTCTTACCATCGGCGCTAGAAATCAGTTTCTGGCGTTGGCGACGGATCCGGCTGGCAACGTGATCTGGTATTACGACTACGACCCGAATCTGGGCATCCCGCAGCCGATCAAGCTCCTTCCCAATGGACACATGCTCATGGTGCTTTACTTGCAAGGATCGCCTGGAGGCACGGTCCGGGAAATCGACCTTGCCGGCAATGTTATCCATCAGTTCGACTACAACCAGTTGAGCCAGAACCTTCACAACGCCGGCTATAATCTGCAGATATTTTCCATTGACCACGATTTTGTGCTACTACCGAATGGTCACCTCCTTTTGCTCGTCAGCGATACCCGGACCTTCACCGACCTGCCCGGGTATCCCGGACAGACAGTGGTCACCGGCAACGCCATCGTTGATCTGGATCCGAACTACAACCCCGTTTGGGTGTGGGACGCTTTTGACCACCTGGATGTGAATCGCCACCCCACGTTGTTTCCTGACTGGACTCATGCCAATGCGCTCATCTACTCCCAGGATGACGGGAATTTGTTGCTGTCCCTCCGGCACCAGTCGTGGGTGCTGAAGATCGATTATCAGAATGGCAATGGTTCCGGTGACGTTATCTGGAAGCTCGGTTATCAGGGAGACTTCACGCTCTCTTCGAACGTGGACTCCGACTGGTTTTTCGCTCAGCATGACGTGAATTTTGCCAGCACTAACACCACAGGCGATTTTCAGTTGGCTATGTTTGACAATGGGGATGGCCGCCCTGACTCCGACGGTGTTCCTTGCGTGGATTCTGATACACCGCCGTACTGTTACAGTACGGCTGCGATCTTTGAGGTCGATGAGGCCTCCCGCACCACGAGCCGGTTTTGGTCGTTCGCGACTCCCTACTCATGGTGGGGCGGCGACACCCGTGTGCTGCCCAACGGTAATATATTTGTGGACGAGACAGCCCCTGCTGATCTGAACCTAACCAGCGCTCGCGTTGTCGAAGTTACCCAGACCCCCACGCCTGCAATCGTCTGGCAAATGGAGATCGACGGTCAGAACTCGTACCGGACCATCCATTTGCCGAGCCTATACCCTGGCGTGCAGTGGTGATTACGGCTGCGGACCTCGACGAAGTCTTCGGCCGCGTTCGTACCTGGTCGCCCGCGGGAACTGCCGATCGGGCCAGCCCTCCGAGTACATCCCCGGGAGTTTTCTTCTGCGGGAGTGTCCTGAACGCGCACGGCTTCTCTGTTTTTCCCGCCCTTTCTGTTCTAATGCTTCCTGGCATCCAATTAGCTTCTATTTCTTGAGAGGAACTGCCTTTTGCTCTGGCTCCGTCGTATCGCTTTCGCCCTGGCAATCATCGTCGCTCTGCTGCTGACCCTCTGGGCTGCCGCGGCGCTATTGTTTGACTCGCCGTTTCCCGCGTTGCGCGTGCCGGCTGCTGTTGTGTATCTCGTGGCAGTGCTTGCGGCCCTGCTATTCCTTCGCCGCCGTCACATGGGACTACTCGTCGCTTATGTTGGTTTTGTGCTCGTCGTACTGTGGTGGTTCACTCTGAAGCCGTTACAACATCGCGACTGGCAGCCCGACGACGCGCACACCGCCTCGGCCGAAATCAGCGGCGACCATATCACCATTCATAACGTTCGCAATTGTAGCTACGTCACGACTCACGACTACACCTGTCAGTGGGAAACTCGCTCCTACGACCTGGCTAACCTGAGCGGCATCGATCTCTTTATCACTTGGTGGGGCCCGACGCTGATTGCCCACCCCATCGTCAGCTTCGATTTCGGCAGCCAGGGGCACGTGCCCATCTCCATTGAGACTCGTGACGTGGTGGGCCAGAGCTACTCCGCCGTTCGCGGGTTCTTCCGCCAATACGCCCTCATCTACATCGTCACCGACGAACGCGACGTGGTCCGCCTGCGCACCAACTTCCGCAAGGACGAGGAGGTTTACCTCTTTCGCACCACGGTGAAGCCTGAATTCGCGCGAAAGATTTTTCTAGACTATCTGGAGCGCGTCAACGAGCTGCACGCCACTCCTGAGTGGTACAACGCCCTCACCAATAACTGCACCACCAACATTGATGTTTCAGCAACCCAGGCCCAGAACAAAAGGACCGTATATGACTGGCGCGTGCTGCTGAACGGCAAGATGGATGAGATGCTGTACGAACACAACCGCCTCGTCACCGGCGGTTTGTCGCTGCCCGCACTTAAGGCTCAGGCGCACATCAACGCCGCGGCGATTGCTGCCGACGACAGTCCCGACTGGTCCAAACTCATCCGCCAAGGCCGGGTGGGATTTAGCACTGGGGAAACGGTAGTCACCCCAGGGCCCTAGAACGGCTCCGGCATCGCCATGCGTGCCACCACGCCGTGTGTACGCTCCGGACGGTTTTCTCAGTCGAAATTATCGAACGTCGCTGACGGTTCGGTGCGATAATCTGCGTCATCCAAAGGCGCATCACGAGGAATGGCAATTATGAAACTGATGATGAGGTTCAACGTCATACTACTGCTGATATTCGGGATGACCGGTGTGGTGGTCTCGTACCTCGCTCACGGATTCCTCAATAACGCCGCTCACCGCGTCGTTTTGCAGCAAGCTGAATTGATGATGGCCAACGCCGCCGCCGTCAGAGAGTACACCGCCACTCACGTCGAGCCCCTGTTGAGGGGCGACGGGCCATTCCACCCGGAATCGGTACCAAACTTTAGCTCCATCACCACCTTCAAGATCATGAAATCGCACTATCCCGATTACGTGTACCGGGAAACAGCGCTGAATCCGAGGAATCTGGAACATCGCGCCGCCGACTGGGAAGCCGACATCATCGGATGGTTGCGAGAACATCCGGGCCAGCCCGAGATTGTGGGTGAGCGCCAGTCCGCCACCGGACCGGTGATGTACATGGCCAGACCTATCAAGATGGATGCGGAATGCATGGTATGTCACAGCACTCCGGAGGCAGCGCCCGCCAGCCTGGTGGCCCGCTACGGAGCTACGAACGGTTTCGGATGGAATTTTGGAGATATCATAGGCGCACAAATCGTAACCGTCCCCATGACCGTGCCGGTTCAGATCGCAAACCAGGCTTATCGGGGCCTCTTGATCTACCTGGTCGTAACGTTGTTGATTACGATGGCCGCGCTGGATGCCTCCGTTTACTTTTTCGTGATTCGGCCGCTTGAGGTTGTCTCAAACACCGCCAACCGCGTCAGCAAGGGCGAGAAGAATGTGCCACCGCTGTCCGTGAAAGGAAAAGACGAGATCGCGAAGGTAAACGCCGCTTTCAACCGCATGCAGACAAGTCTGGCAAAGGCGCTAAAAATGTTGGATTCAGGATCTGACTAGCTGCCACGGCAGGCGTCTAGGAACTTGGTCCTCTCGGCGCTGGTGTCGATTTCGTCCGCCACCGCGCGACGGAGTTCAATCACAGTCGCGCACTGTTTTGCCGCGCGCTTAACCACCACCTCCGCGATAGGACCGATATAATCGGCCAGTTCCTCGGTGATGCGTGCAACGGCCTGGGGGTCCAGCTTGGCGGCGCATGGTGAATCGGCGGCTGGCCGTGTGGCACTCGAGGAACTCGCGGGAGGTTGGCCCGCTGCGCCATTCGCTCGCGGATACGGTCCCGCTCTTGGCGATCCTTTGGTTCCCCCCAGACTGGCGTCTGAGTCGGCGAAGTTCCAGTATTTTTTCATGTCGAAGTTTACTGACTCCGGTGAAGGCGCCACCCCCCGGGCCGGCACGATGTCCCGAGCGTCTCCCAGAATTGCACGCAGCGACCGGATCAGCAGCTTGATGTCCGTTTTCCAGCGGACGTGGGTCAATTCCACCGCATTACGGTAGGCCAGGTCCCTGATGTCTTCCGGAAGGTGGTCGGGGCGCGGCATCTTTGCGCCGCGGACCAGCACCGGCACAACAGGAATATCTCGTCTGAGCGCGGACGCAATTTCCGCCCGAACGAAATCGCCAGGGTCCTCCAGACGTCGCGATCCGGACTCGTTCTTTTCTTCCAGCCACCCTGTGCCAATGATCGTCAACAGCACTCCGCAGGTGGAAATGCTTTCATCAATGGCTTTGCGAAAGTCGCGACCAACTTCGATCGCCGCGACGTCCACGAAGACGGATTGCTCGCCAAATTGTTCGACCAGGTCGTCGAACAGGCGGCCAGCCTCTCCTTCAGCATCGTGACGACGATAACTAACAAAAATAGCGCGCAATTCCCGGTCCCTAGCGACTTGTTGCTTTTTGCTTTGATTTCCTGCCCCGGCACAAGATGAACCGTCAGGCAGGCACACCAACAGGAGGGTGTGCCCCGTTATCTCTCAGTAATTCCCCGCAGTCAAGGAGTATTTGCTGTTGCCACTAGCATTAATCTATTCCCCACTTCGCTTTGACGCAAACACCATGAAGTAATCCATGCGATCATCCTTTACCAGCTCATCGCGCTCGTTCACCAGGCGATAGCCGGCGGATTCCATTTCGCTCACCACCACCGTCCTCAATACACCGTGGTTTTCGCCATTGCCGTTTCGGTCGATGATCCCCACTCGCCCCCCAGGCCGCAGCGTGCCGCGCAGATTCCGCATGAGTTCGACCGGCTTAGCGACCTCGTGATACGTCTTGAGCAGCAGCACAGCATCTATGCTCGCTGTTGGCAACCGCGGGTCGCTGGATGATCCCAGGACCGTCGTAATGTTCAACAACCCTTCTTTCTGTGCGCGCTGCCGCACGTAAGCGATAGCCTCCGGATTTATGTCCACCGCATACACCTTGCCGGTCGGCGTTACCCGTTTGGCTACCCGGACGGTGAACCAGCCCGACCCCGCGCCGATATCGGCGACGGTGGCTCCCGGCGAGATGCCCAGCAAGTCCATGACCTGCTGGATATGCAGCTTTTGATCGCGCTCAGGATAGTCGAAAATCGTCAGGTCGCCGGTGTAAGGAATGCTGGTTTTACGTTGAACTTCTGGAGCGGCGGGAGTCTGCCCCATCGCTATCGTGCCTTGGCCGGCCAGTGAAGCCGCCCACAGCACACCGGTGGCCCACCTTCGCCAAGTCAGCTTGCGTGCCTTTCGATTGCGGTGGTTCATAAGGACATCATATGCATGCGCGGCCCCTGCCGATTACCCTGACTTCCGCTGCTGGCCCAATACCCGGTGCGCTCTCTCACGACTCCAGTTACCATAGTGCTACGGCACGGGAAATCGGCTTGCTTGCCGCACGGGCTGCGGAGTACCTTAAGTTGCTTTGCGACGCTTGTCGAGGCATGGCGGCGCAGGGCTACTTCCGGCACGGAAGTTACTTGGGCCAAGAGGACATTCATGACAGCGTTGAAGCGCACTCTTTCGCTTTGTACTGGCAGTCTGGTACTGGTATTTGCACTGTCTTGCGCCACCGGACATCCTCCGACGCCGGTCCTGCCGTTAGTCATTGACACTGCGGCACTGCCCGCTGCGGTCATCAACGTTCCGTACTCGGCTACGCTGACTTCGACCGGCGGAGTGGGGCCGTTCACCTGGGCAATGGCTTCTGGCACTCTACCGCCCGGACTGTCGATTAGCGCCTCCGGTGTTATCAGCGGTACACCGACCACGCTAGGCGCTACTACTTTTAAGGTCCAGGTCACCGATTCACAGACCCCTACCGCTGCCGTGGACATCGCCACCAAGTCCATCACCGTCAATCAGCCTCTGGCCGTGTCCACCAGTTCGCTCACCAGCGGTTCTGTAGGGGTGTCATATAGTGCGGTGCTCTCGGCTACTGGCGGCGTACCTCCCTATACGTGGTCGATTACGTCGGGGACACTGCCCGCCGGATTGACCCTTAGCACCTCCGGCTTTATCAGCGGCACTCCGACCAACCAGGAATCCCAGACCTTCACCGTGCAGGCGACCGATTCGGAGTCGCCTGCCGCTACCGCCTCGGCGTCGCTCACGCTTACCGTAGACGGGCCGACGTCGCGTCTAAACGGCAATTACGTATTTTCATTTTCCGGCTACAGCGGCGGGAACCTGGTGCAGCAGGCGGGAAGTTTCACCGCCGATGGTCAGGGCAATATCTCCGCTGGACTGATGGATTCCAACTCCGCCGCTGGAGTCAAAACCAACCTTACATTTACCGGGACCTATTCAATTGGCGCCAACGATACCGGCCCCATGACGCTGAACATTGCTACGCTGGGCACGTTTACGTATCAGGTGGCCGCACCTGCTTCAGGCACGATCCGGTTTATCCAGAACGGTAACGAAGGCAACCAGGGCTCAGGATATTTCCGCAAGGTGAGCTCGCTCAACACAATCACTATCGCTCAGCTGGCGGCCTCTTGGGCCTTTGGCGGGATCGGGGCGGATGTCGCCGCCAGCCGTTACGCCGCGGCGGGCACATTCACCGCCGACACCACTGGCGCCTGGACCGGTCTTGAGGAAGACGCCAACGACAACGGTACGTTCGCCCACAGCACTGCGGGTACGGGAAACTTCGTCACCGTCGATTCGGTGACGCGTCGCGGCACCGCCAGCATGACGGTCAACTCTGTCACGACAAATTACAGCTTCTACGTCGTTTCCACTACCGAACTCGTGATGCTAAGCCTCGATCCCGTTTCCGGTTCGGCGCCGCTTTCACTCTTCACGTTGCTCACCAATCCCGCGAACTGGTCCAACAGCACTCTCGCTACCACAACGGTGGTCCAGTTGCAGGGAATCGGCACTTCCAACGGCAACAGCTCGCCCTACGGCCTGCTTGCGTTCGCCACCTTTGACGGCAACGGTGGCCTTTCGGTTTCCACCGATGAAAACCTCGGCGGCACCCTGAGCTCTAACAAATACCCGACTGCTACCTACAATATCGCCACCAACGGTCGGGCCACGGTCACGGGATTCGGAAACAATCCGATTGTGATGTACTTCTCCAGCAACACGGCTTTCACGCTGGTTGGCGATGCTGCCGTAACTGCGGGCACTATTGTTCCGCAGTTTGGCTCGCCCTACACCAACACCTCGATCAACGGTTCCTATCAGGGGGCCACGTTGCAGGCCGTGCTTCCCACCGTTACGGTGGAAGATGATTCGGCCGCCGCCGACGGCGCCGGCAATCTGGCGCTCACCTATGACACTAGCGGTCCCGGAGGTCCGCAGCAGGGCCTGAACGCCGCCCTGACCTACAGCGTCGATAGCACAGGTCGCGCACCGCTCGTCAACAACGGAACCACCGCCGGTATCGCGTACGTGGTTACCGGAGCGTCAGGCAGTTCCGGCAAGATACTGGTCCTCTCGACCGACGCGAACGCGAAGATCAACGATCTGGAGAAGTAGCCGCGAAAAGGATTTGAGCGGCGGACGCTGCGTCTCATTCGGAAAGCTACTGAGCCGACGGTGCTGATGCCCGGCGCACCGTCCAGGGTGCGGTTTCAAATACGTTGCCGGTGTTGGTCGGTGTCAGTTGTCGTGGATGATCCGCCGGACTAGCGGCGCCTGCCCTGTCGGCGCTACCGCTTCTACTTGGATGTTTCGCTCAATAATCAATCGCGCGGCATCCATCTGCTCGCCTGAGTTGTAGTGTACCGTGCAGAGTGCTTCATCTTGCCGCACAGCGTCGCCGAGCCTTTTCTGCATGACAATTCCCACCGCGGGGTCAACGTCATCGTTTTCACTCTGACGCCCGCCGCCCAGCAGCACACCTGCCGTGCCGATGAGTTCGCAGTCCATCGCCGCGACATGGCCGGCTGAATCGCTCGTGATCGCCGCAGTGTACCTGGCTTTCGGTAGCCGATCCGGCTCTTCCACTACTCTCGCGTCGCCGCCCTGCAGTTCGACCATTCGCCGGAATCGTGCCCGCGCTGCACCCGATGCCAGAAGATCCCGCGCCAGCCGCTCACCCTCTTCGACGGTCGCTGTGCGCTCTCCCAGGTGAAACATCCAGGCGGCCAGCGTGACCGTCAAGTCCACCAGATCGGCCGGTCCTTCACCATGTAGTGTGCTGATGACCTCTTCCACTTCCAACGCGTTCCCGATATTCCATCCCAGCGGCTGGTCCATCCCGGTAACCAGCGCCACCGCGCGGACGCCCATCCTTTTGGCCGTATCCACCATCAACTCGCCCAGCAGCGCGGCATCCTCTTCGCGCTTCATGAAGGCGCCTGAGCCGGTCTTCACGTCCAGCACCAGCGCATCGATGCCCTCTGCCAGCTTCTTGCTCATGATGGACGCGCAGATGAGCGGCGGGCTGTCGATGGTGCTGGTGAAGTGCCGCAAGTTGTAGAGCTTCCGGTCCGCGGGCGCGATCTCCGCCGTCTGGCCGGTGATGCAGCAACCGCACTCCGCCAGCACCCGTTTGAATTCATCGACCGAGAGATTCACCCGAAAGCCGGGAATCGACTCCAGTTTGTCGAGCGTCCCTCCGGTGTGGCCCAGGCCCCGGCCGCTGATCATCGGTGCCACCAGTCCTCCTGCGGCCACCAGCGGCGCGAGAATAAGAGATGTCTTGTCGCCGACACCGCCAGTCGAGTGCTTGTCCACTTTCTTAGCGCGCAGCGAGGTCAGGTCGATCTGTTCGCCCGAGCACAGCATGGCCTCGGTGAGATAGGCTGTCTCCGAGCGCGACAGCCCGCGCACGTGCGCCGCCATCAGCCACGCTGCTGCCTGAGGTTCGCCAATCTCACCCCGCGTATACCCGCTAACAAGGTGTTCGATTTCCTCGCGCGATAACTCCCCGCCGTTACGCTTCTTGCGCAGTATGTCGAGGATGTTGATCCGAGACCCGGTGTGTTCCTGTTCGCTCATGAATCCTGGATTCCTGGGCGTCGTGCCGATTTGGAACGCACCCTGGCGCTCAACTTAGATTCTTCTGGCCTCTGTCACTCCCCATCTCGATAATCGAGTCTATGGGAGTCTCACAGATCATATTCATTGCCGCTGCCGCCGCCGTCGTCGTTGTGATGAAGGCCCGGAGTGGAAAGCCCGGCAAGCCTAGGGCATGAGGAGCTGCCGTGTCCTCATCCCTCGAGTGGCATAACGATCCACAGGATGAGGTAAAGCAGTCCGCCGGTTCCGGCGAACAGCAACAACAACAGCCAGACCAGGCGCACGGCGGTAACGTTCCATCCAAAGTAGTTCGCAACTCCGGCTGCGACGCCAGCGATACGGCGCTCCCCGCGCCGGCGCACCAGCCGGCGTTCGGCAGGTGCACTCGTCAGCGATGCGCCGCAATAGGCGCAGATACGCGCATCATCAGGGTTCGCCTTGCCACATTGATTGCAGTACATCAGAACTTCCTTTCCGCTCCTAGTACTTCACGATTTTGATGAAGTTCTTCGGATCGAGGCTCGCTCCGCCCACCAGCGCCCCGTCGATCTCTTCCTCCGACATCAGCGACGTGGCATTGTCTGGCTTTACGCTGCCCCCGTACAGAATTCTTAGCGCCGCCGCGAACTCATCCCCGAAAGCCTTGGCGGCCTCGTGGCGAATGACCGCATGCGCATCCGCTGCCATGCCCGGAGTGGCTGTTTTTCCGGTGCCAATGGCCCACACAGGCTCGTAGGCGATACTCATCTTCGCTGCCTTTTTCGCCGAGATCCCATTGAACGCTCGCATGCATTGGCGCCGCAGCACATCTTCGGTCAGCCCCGCCTCGCGTTCTTCGAGAACTTCGCCAACGCACACGATGGGCGTCATTCCGCTCTCCAGTGCATACTCCAGCTTGCGATTGACCGTGTCGTCCGTTTCGTTGAAGTACTGGCGGCGTTCTGAGTGTCCAAGAATGACGTGAGTAACGCCGATAGCGTTCAGCATGGGCGCAGAGATTTCTCCGGTGAACGCACCTTCCTTTTCCCAGTGCATATTCTGCGCGCCAATGAACACGTTAGAACCGGCAGCGGCAGCGACGGCGGTATGCAGGTCGATGTAGGGCGTGCATACGACGATTTCGTCACGGTCGTGGCCCGCGGCCAGCGGCAGAAACTCCTCGAAAAAGGCTGCGGTTTGTTCCGGTGTCTTGTACATCTTCCAATTGGCGGCAATCACTTTCTTACGGGGCATGGTATGAATCCATCCTTAGGGATTTGCTTTCAGCATACGATTTCGCGGCGTCAAGAAACCAACCCAGGGCGCCGATATCGAACAATACGAACTTTACTTCGCGGATGTTCACCGCGCGCGCCAGTGCTTCCGCGGCGCTGGCAACGGCGACAAGCGCGGCCAGACTTACAGGATAACCGTAAACGCCGGTCGAGATGGCAGGAAACGCGATTGTCTTGAGCCCCAATTCGTCGGCGACGCGGATCGACTCGGCGTGGCAACTGGCCAGCGTTAAAGGTTCGTTACTGCCTCCACCGTTCCATACTGGACCGACCGTATGAATTACGTATTTCGCCGGGAGGCGGCCTCCAGTAGTCGCCACTGCTTTGCCCGCTGGCAGACGGCCCTGGCGGTCAACGATGGCTTCGCAGGCTTCGAGGATCGCCGGCCCACCAGCGCGATGAATTGCGCCGTCCACGCCGCCCCCGCCCATGAGCGACGAGTTCGCCGCATTGACGATGGCATCGCACGGCTCGTGCGTGATGTCGCCGGGACCTGTGATGACGACCGAACGCTCCGGCGTCAGAAAGACCTGCATCGGGTGAACTGCTTCGCTCATGCGTGTGCGAAAACCGGTTGCGCTGAGGCACGCCCGGACATTTCAAAGGCGGCTAGCGTGCTTATTTCACGGGCTCAATCGGCTTCAGCAGGGAAGGATCTACGCCTGTCTTCGACTGCTGGACTGCGTTCAGGGCGGCTGTGATCGCATCTTCCGCAGTTTCGATATACCCCATGATCACCGGGTCAATCTTTCCTGTTGCCTTGATCCCGGCAAGGCCGAGCGAGACGAGTGCGAGGGATTGCTGGAGAGTCATTTCTTGCCTCCACTAATCTGCGTAAGTAGCGCGACGACGTCACCGGTCGCTTGGGAAAGCGCCGCTGTCAATGCCGCCTGGTCGTTGCTCTTTCCAGCGTGGTAAGTCTGCCATGCTGCTTCCGCGACGTTGTAGGATGCAATGGCCTTGTTCAGTGCGGGCTTGGCACCCGGTGGCAGTTTGCTGATATCGGCCTTCACCGAGTTGAGCACGGCTTGTGCTCCCATGAGCGAAGTGTAGCTGGTGGCGTCAAACTGGTTGAGCGCCCCTGGCGGCAAGGTTTGAGGTTTGGGGTTGTTCGGGCATGCGGCCAGAACGAGCAGGGCTAATACAACTGAAATCAACTTCAGCTGTCTCATGACATCCTCTCTCGTGGCACACGTTGGTGTTGGTTCGAAGTTACCCACCAAGTGCCGATCCAGTGTGGCCGCAATATTACTACTTGTTGGTCAGCGCTTCTACCCCGGGAAGCTTCTTTCCTTCCAGAAATTCCAGCGACGCTCCGCCTCCGGTTGAGATGTGCGAAATCTTGTCGGCCACACCCGCAGCCTTCACCGCCGCCACGCTGTCGCCTCCGCCCACAATCGTCGTGGCCGCGCCATTGTCAGCCACGGCTTCGGCGATCTTCTTCGTCCCCTTCGCGAACGCTTCGATCTCAAACACGCCCATTGGCCCGTTCCACACAATCGTGCGTGCGGTGCTGATTTCCGCGGTGAACAACTCCACCGACTTCGGCCCAATGTCCAAAGCCATCATGTCGGCTGGAATTGCCTGGCCTTCGCCGATTTGTTTAATGTGCGCATCCGCCGCAACCTTGTCCGCCACTACGTGGTCCACCGGAAGCAGCAGTTTGACGTGCTTCGCCTTGGCATCGGCCAGCGTCTGCTTGGCCAGGTCGAGTTTGTCGGCCTCCAGCAGTGACTTCCCGATCTCGTGCCCCTGTGCCTTCAGGAACGTGTATGCCATGCCGCCGCCGATGATGAACGTGTCCACCTTCGACATCAGGTGCTGGATGACTCCAAGCTTGTCGCTGACCTTGGCTCCGCCCAGAATCGCCACAAACGGCTTCTGCGGATGGCTGAGCGCCTTGCCCAAGTACTCGAGTTCTTTCTCCATAAGCAGCCCAGCCGCGCTCTTCTCCACATAGTGCGTGATTCCTTCCGTGGAGGCATGGGCCCGATGCGCCGACCCGAACGCATCATTCACGTAGTAGTCGCACAGCTTGGCCAACTGCTTGGCAAACTTGGGATCGTTCGCCTCTTCCTCCGCGTGGAAGCGCAGGTTCTCAAGCAGCAGGGTCTGGCCCTGCTCCAACTTGGTCGCCATCTCCTCCGCCTGCGGCCCGATGCAGTCAGGCGAGAAGCCGACGTTTTCGCCCCGCCGCAGCACGTCATCCAGCAGGATGCGCAACCGCTCAGCCACCGGCTTGAGGCTCATCTTGGGATTGACCTTGCCCTTGGGCCGGCCCAGGTGCGAGGCGAGAATCAGACGGGCGCCGTGCCGCAGTGCGTACTCGATGCTGGGCAGCGTCTCGCGGATGCGAGTGTCGTCCATCACCCGTCCGTCGTCCAGCGGAACGTTGAAGTCCACGCGCATGAAAACCCGCTTGCCGCTAAGAGGAAGATCTTTGATCGACAGCTTCGACATAATACCCCCGCACGCTCGTGGCGTGGTTGTCTGAACCGCTAGGCCGAAAAGTCAGACATCCCATCAGATCCGAGAAGGAGTAAGGCGTCCGATGGGGAAGTCGAACGGATAAGCGATGGGGCCGGGTTCCCCACCCAAGCTGGTTTTGCTTGGGTGGGTTTTTTCCTCCACCGACGGAAGTCAGTCTCGGAAACCGGCCGGAAGTCTTACAGGCCCTTGGCCGCGATGTAGTGGATCAGGTCCTTCACACGGCAGGAGTATCCCCACTCGTTGTCGTACCACGCGATCACCTTCACGCAGTTGCCCGCCACCACGCGCGTCATGGGCGCGTCCACGATCGAAGAACGCGAGTCGCCCTTGTAGTCACATGACACCAGTTCCGCCGTCTCATAGCCCAGGTATCCCTTCAGCGGCCCAGCATCCGCAGCCGCTTTCAGGGCTGCATTCACTTCCTCAACCGTGGTGGCCTTCTCTACGAACACCACCAGGTCCACCACCGAGACATTCGGCGTGGGCACGCGCATCGAGAATCCGTCCAGCTTGCCTTTCAGGCTGGGGATCACGAGCGCCAGCGCCTTCGCCGCGCCCGTCGAGGTCGGAATCATCGACAAAGCCGCCGCGCGTGCGCGCCGCAGGTCCTTGTGCGGGAAGTCCAGGATCACCTGATCATTGGTATAGGAGTGGATGGTGGTCATCGTGCCGCTGACGATCTTAAACTTGTCGTTGAGCACCAGGGCCACGGGCGCCAGGCAATTCGTGGTGCACGATGCGTTGGAGATGATGTTGTCCTTCGCCGCATCGTACTTGCCTTCATTCACTCCCATCACGATCGTGATGTCTTCGCCCGTTGCCGGGGCCGAGATGATGACCTTCTTCACCGTGCCCTTCAGGTGATCTTTGGCGGCCTCTGCCTTGGTGAACTTGCCGGTCGACTCGATCACGACCTGCACGCCCAGCGAACTCCAGTCCAGCTTGGCCGGTTCCCGCTCCGAGAAGACCTTGATCTTCTTGCCGTCGATACTGATGAAGTCGTCGCCTGCCGTAATGTCGTTCGACAGGTTGCCCAGCACCGAGTCGTACTTCAGCAAGTGGGCCAGCGTTTTGGGACTGGTGAGGTCATTGACAGCTACGATGTCAATTCCCTTGTCATTGAGTGCCGTACGAAGCACGTTGCGGCCGATACGGCCAAATCCGTTAATACCGACTTTGATCGCCATAACACCTCTCTAGGTAAGGTCGTTCTGCATTAACAAAAAACCGATACTGCTTGGTTATGATTGCCATCCGGACACGGCGCCCGAAACTAAAAGGTTAGCATCCGGCAGTAGGTGCGGCAAATGTCCGGCATCACAAGAAGGGTATGCCAGTTGTCACATAAGTGTGTGTTTCCCCGCCGCCGGAAACCCGCCCGGCATTGCCGCCGACGCCTCAGCCGTGTTACAAGTGCAACATGCGCAGATGGATGCGCGACCGTTCGAAGCGGCGCAAAGAGCAACCCGAAAAACAGGGCCAGGATCAGCCGGCTCCTCTTCAACCCAGATTTCCCGAACCGATTCCCGACGACATCGGCAACCGCGTCGAGCCAGTCCAGTACGCCGACGCCGAGCCTTCCGGGAATTCGGATGTCGAGGACACCCAGCCCGCGACAGCGACCGGTGGTGGTGATGAGCCGCCGCAGGGCCCGCGCCGTGACCGTGACCGCAACCGCCGACGCGGACGCCGTGGACGCGGGGGACGCCCGCAGACCGCAGCTCCGACGCAAGTTCCTTCGCTGCCGGCGCCAGGCGGTCCCACCGGGGAAGCCGCCGAGGCCGACTCCGAACCAGAGGCGACCGAACCGGCCGTCGCCATGGCTTCGCGGCCTCCTGCGCCGCACGAAGCGCAGAAGTCCAAAGGCGCGGTCGTGCTTTCGATCGGCCTGCCCGGCTCCGGCAAGAGCACGTGGTTCAAGCGCCATAGCATCCTGCCGCTTTCCAGCGACATGGTGCGCATTCTGCTCTTCGACGATGTCACCGAGCAGCGCTACCAGGATTTGGTCTTCTCCACGCTGCGTTCCATGTTGCGCGCCCGCCTGCTGGCCCGTCGCCCATGGAATTACGTGGATGCCACCAACCTCTCGCCTCATGAACGCCGCAGTTGGATTAAGCTGGCCAACGATTTTGGTTACGAAGCCCACGCCGTTTTCTTCGACGTGCCACCCGAGGTGTGCATCGAGCGCAACCGTCGCCGCGAGCGTAACGTTCCTGAAGACGTCATGCTGCGCATGGCTGGTAAGCTGCGCCCGCCTAAGTTCGAAGAAGGGTTTGCCAAGATTACCGTCGTCCGCTTGAAGAAGAAAGACGGTGAGGCGGCAGCCGAGGAACCGCGCGCGGAATTCGCCATTGAACCCGACGACGGCGAACGCCCGGAACCAGTCGAGCCCATCGATAGCGAATATTAAAAGGTAGAGTAAATTTCACAACAGAATGGAGCGACACGGAGCCGCTCCATTTCGTTGTTTGGTCCCAGTCTCTACCGCTCCAGCACCCTTTCAAGATCCGAGAAGAATTCCGGATACGAAATCCCCACGCACTCCGAATTCCGGATGACGGTCTCACCCTCGGCCTTTAGCGCCCCGATGGCGAACGCCATGGCTATGCGGTGATCGCCCAAACTCTCGATCTCCGCGCCATGCAACTTCTGGCCGCCGGGAATCTTCCATCCATCAGCCGTTTGCTCGACCTCAGCGCCCATCGCTTGCAGATTCCGCGTCACCGCCGACAAGCGGTCCGACTCTTTCACCCGCAACTCGCCCGCATCGCGCACCACCATGCCTGCCGTGTAAGGCGCGATGGCTGCCAGCACCGGCAGTTCGTCAATCAGAAGAGCGGTCTGCGCGCCGGAAATCTCCACCGGCTTGTTCACGTTGGGAATCAGCGAAATCGTTCCCACCAACTCGCCGAACTGTTCTTCTACCCGCATCATGTTCACGCGGCATCCCATCGCCGCCAGCACATCCAACAAAGCAGAGCGCGTCGGGTTCAGCAGCACGCCATCAATCACCAGGTTCGATTCCGGGAAAATCGCCGCAGCGCAAAGAAAGAACGCCGCTGACGAGCTGTCGCCCGGAATGTACGCTTCCAGTGGATGCAGCGCCTGTCCTCCAACGATGCTCACCGCGTTGGCATTGCGCGACACCTCGGCGCCGAACGCCCGCAGCGCCAACTCGCCGTGATCGCGCGTCCGTGTCGGCTCGTTCACCACCGTCGTCCCCTCGGCCAACAGCCCCGCGAACAGCAGGCACGTCTTCACCTGCGCGCTAGCCACCGGAGGCGCATACTCTATTCCCTTCAGCCGCGTGCCCACGATCATCAGCGGAGCATGATCGTCGTGCGCCGTGATTTCCGCCCCCATCTTCCGCAGCGGCTCCATGATGCGTTTCATCGGCCGCCGCGACAGCGACTCGTCACCGATCAATTCGCTGCTGAACGGCTGCGCCGCCACGATGCCGCTCATCATGCGCATCGTCGAGCCCGAGTTGCCGCAATCCAGTACGGCGCTAGGCGCTTTCAACTGCGCCCCGACACCATCTATGACGACCGCGCCTTTTTCGTCGCGCTCCACCGCGCAACCCAGCGCCTGCACGCAGCCAAGCGTGCTGTTGCAGTCCGCGCCCGGAGAATAGTTCTCAAACCGCGAGCGCCCGGGCGCCAGTGCCGCCAGCATGGCGTAGCGATGCGAAATGGATTTATCGCCCGGCACCCTCATGCTGCCCAGAATGTTGCGCGCTGGCCGGATGATGACTGACTCGTTTCCTTGCATATGAATCAAGCCCTGTTGAGCAAATCGCCTGAATCTAAGTTACAGCAAGCCCCGACAGCCGCAAATCAACCGCATTGCCAAGTTAGGCTATCCTGAATCACTATGCTCCGCCGACTCCTGTTCATTCTCGCCATCAGTACGTCGCTGCTAGCGCAGCAACAAACTCAGGCCTTTAAGATCACCCCTCTCAAGCCCGTACCGCAACTGCGAGCCGAGGCCCTGCAGGCGCATCCTCCCGCAGAGGCAGGCCCGTTCCGTCAGCCTGACCTGGTCGAACTCACCAAGCTCGACCCCACCATCAAGCTCGACATTCACTACGCCTCCAGCAACAACTTCATGGGCACGCCGTTCTATTCGCAGGCGCGCGCTTTCCTGCAACGTCCGGCGGCCGAGGCGCTGGTGCGCGCCAATCGCAAGCTGCATGCCCAGGGCTACGGACTGCTCATCTTCGACGGCTACCGCCCCTGGTACGTGACCAAGATGTTTTGGGACGGCACGCCAATCTCAGGACACCCCTACGTAGCCGATCCCTCGAAGGGTTCCAAGCACAATCGAGGCTGCGCCGTCGACCTCACTGCGTATGAGTTGCGTACCGGTCAGCCGATCGACATGCCGAGCGGCTATGACGAGATGTCCGAGCGCGCCCACTCTGACTACGCAGGCGGAACCCCGCAGCAAACCGCCAACCGCGCTCTGCTACGAAATGCGATGGAGGCGGAGGGTTTCATCGTCAATCCCGCCGAGTGGTGGCACTTCGACTACAAAGACTGGAAGCTGTATCCCATCATGAACATCCGTTTTGAGGACTTGCAGGTGTCCACCGCAAACTGACTACGCTGAAGTTAAATCGCCCCTCGGACCCTCCGCTGAATCTCATTGGCGACGGTAAAGCCGGTGTGGCATCCACGCCTATCGTCGGTTAGTGCCAGTCATTTTCAGGCCCTTTCCGGTAGCCCCCTCTGCAACCAAAGCCGTATCCGCATCCTTATCATTTGACTTGCCTTGCGGCACTCCCTAACATGCGAATCTAAGGGCTTTGCGCCGTTTTCTTCCATCATGATTGACACCGTCATCTCTCACTACCGCATCGTAGAGTTGCTCGGTGGTGGAGGTATGGGCCTTGTCTACAAGGCCGAGGACCTCGATCTCGGCCGCTTCGTGGCCCTGAAGTTCCTGCCTGACGAGATGGTGGACGACCCCACCGCACTCGAGCGTTTTCGCCGCGAGGCCCGCTCCGCCTCCGGCCTGAACCATCCCAACATCTGCACGGTTTACGAAATCGGCCAGGAGGGTGGCAAGCCCTACATCGTGATGGAGTTCATGGAAGGGCACACGCTCTTCCAAATTCTCGATGGCCAACCGATGAAGCTGGATCCGGCGCTGCGCATCGCGCTCGATGTCGCCGAGGCACTCGACGCGGCCCACAAGCAGGGAATCATTCATCGCGACGTCAAGCCGGCCAATATTTTCGTCACCGGCCGCGGACACGCCAAGGTCCTCGACTTCGGTCTCGCCAAGGTCCTGCCCAATCCTTTGATCGACGCCCAGCGCAGCACCATGATGACCGAGCCGGACGGCGCGCGCCTCACCAATCCCGGCAAGCTGATGGGCACCATGGCCTACATGTCACCCGAGCAGGCCCGGGGATGGGACCTTGACGCCCGCACCGACCTGTTCTCCTTCGGCATCGTCTTGTACGAGATGGTCACCGGGCTGCTGCCATTTCGCGGCGGCACCTCGGCCAACATGTTCGACGCGCTGTTCCACGCCGAGCCGATCGCGCCCGTGCGCTTGAATCCTGACGTTCCGCCCAAACTCGAAGACGTCATCGCCAAGTGTCTGGAGAAAGACCGCGAGCTCCGCTATCAGCACTCGTCGGAGATTTGCGCCGACCTCAAACGCATCAAACGCGATACGACCGACACCCAGAACTTTCTCCCGATCGAGGAGGGCGTGCGCCCGGCGCCGAGGTCTTCCCGGCACGTGACCAAGCCGCCCTCACGGATGTCGGCCGAACGCTCAAAGCACCCTACGGGCAAGTCGGTTGAACGCTCTAGGCCAATCTCGGTTTACCCCGAGCCGCTCGAGGAGGAAGAAGCAGAGGTTCTCCCGCCCGCTCGAAACTGGAAGCTGCTTAGCAGCGTTATCGCCGGTGTATTGCTGGTCGCGGCCGCTGTCGGGTTTTGGCTCTACCAGCAGTCGCACAAGACGCCGAAGCTCGGCCAGAAAGACACCATCGTCATCGCCGATTTCGTCAACACCACCGGTGACACAGTCTTTGACGGGACTTTGAAGCAGGCGCTTGCGATCCAGTTGGAGCAATCACCCTTTCTCAACGTACTTTCGGACCGGCGCGTCAGCACAACGCTGAAGTTGATGGACCAGCCTCCCGACGCTCGCCTGACCCACGAGTTGGCGCACGAAGTCTGTCTGCGGAGCAACAGCAAGGCGCTGCTGGAAGGCTCCATCGGCAGTGTCGGCAGCCACTATATGATCGGTCTGAAAGCGGTGAACTGCCAGACCGGCGACACCCTGGCCAGCGCGCAGGCCGAGGCCGCCAACCGCGACAACGTCCTCAAGCGCCTGGGAGAGGCAGGCGATGAACTGCGCGAAAAGCTGGGCGAGTCGCTGATTTCCGTCAAACGCTTTAACAAGCCCCTCGACCAGGTAACCACTTCTTCGCTCGACGCGCTGCAGGCTTACTCCACCGGTCGCTCCATGCAAGCCTTGAAGGGCGATGCCGAATCGGTCCCCTATCACAAGCGTGCGATTGAGCTCGACCCGAATTTTGCCCGCGCCTATGCCTCGCTCGGGATGGCTCAGTACAATCTGCGTGAGACCTCAGCCGCAGCCGAAAACTTCCGCAAGGCGTTTGAGCTGCGCGACCGCGTCAGCGAACGCGAACAGTTCTACATCGAGGCCGCTTATTACAGCTTCACCACTGGTGAACTGGAGAAAGCGAATCAGGTGTACCGGCAGTGGTCTCAGGAATATCCGAACGAGGTGGCCCCTCACGTCAACCTGGCCCTGAACTATGAAGTCATGGGCGACTTTGATAAGGCGGCCGAGGAATCCCGGATTGCCATGGACGTGGCCCCTTCATCCGTCACAGGCTATGCCGATCTGATCGATGCCTACATTGCGTTGGGCCGGTTCGACGAAGCCCTGGCCATTTACGAGAAGGCCAAGCAGCAGGGCCTCGACAACGAGTACCTGCGCGAAATGCGTTTTACCATCGCATTTCTTCAGGATAATGACGCTGAGATGCAACAGCAGATGCAGTCTGCTTCGGAACTCGCCGGCGCCGAAGCGGGTATCCTCGGCCTTGACGCCGACGCCGAGGCCGAAGCCGGGCGTCTGCAACGCTCGCTCGAAACCACGCAGCGCGCCGCCGCCGCCGCCCAACGCGACGGTTCCCCTGAGGCCGCCGCTACCTGGTTGGCCAACGGCGCCTATCGCGAGGCGCTTTTCGGAAACGCCGCAGAAGCTCGTCAACTGATCGGCCACGCACTCGCGGCTTCACCTGGTCGTGATGTCCAGATTGCCGCCGCCATGACTTTTGCGGAAGTCGGCAATCTCGCCCAAGCCGAGAAGATCGCCGACAAGTTGAACACCGAATCACCCCTGGACACCATCCTCCAGAGCTATTGGCTGCCCAGCATCAGGGCCACTATGGCCCTGCGCAAGGGCGACAGCGAACGCGCAATCGCCTTGCTGGAAGTGGCTACCCCCTACGAATTCGGCCTGCAGAATATCGGTTCCATGGTCCCCATTTACGTGCGCGGCATGGCGTACTTGAAGGCTGGTAAGGGAACGGAAGCGGCCGTCGAGTTCAAGAAAATCTTGTCCCACCGCGGTGTAGCCCAGACCTCACCCATTGAATCCTTGGCGCAGTTGCAACTCGCCCGTGCCCTCACCGTCAGTGGCGACAAATCCGCCGCCCGCGTCGCCTACCAGGACCTCCTCTCGACCTGGAAAAAGGCCGATCCCGATCTCCTCTTGCTCAAACAGGCCCAGTCCGAGTACGGCCGTATAAAAAACTGATGTTCGCCATAAATACTCTCGCATGACAGGCCCACCGAAGTGCACCCTATGATCTCGCGCGATTGATCTTTCCTATCTCCGAGAAACAAATGAACTGCAAGGGGCGCGGCGCTCTCCTATCCGGAATGCTATTCGCATGAGTCATAAATAGCTTCCGTATATAAGGCAAGGTCGGCGAGTACCCTGAAAGGCCAGATCCGCCGCACCCTCCCAAGTTAGAACTCCTGAAGGATGCGGGTCTGCAAACTCTGCGCCACAAGTTGTGACTTATGCTGGGAGGCTCACTCAGCATGTAAAAGCGCTACAATTATTGACGGGGCACAGCTAAGCAGCGACGACGATGAAATACGTTCATCCGGAGGAAGCGGATGTTTTCGGTATCGTCGCCGATATGCACTTGTGTCCCGCTGACGGTGCGGAGGGAGCACCAGGAGGGGCTGGACACACCAGGCTTGTTGCCAGCAAATCAGTCCCTTCAAAAACTCCTCCAGTAAATTCAGCCCCCAAAAGTATGGCTGTAGATTACTGAAAACAAAGTGCGAAAGTGGCGGAATTGGCAGACGCACCAGACTTAGGATCTGGCGGGTAAAACCGTGGGGGTTCGAGTCCCCCCTTTCGCACCAACAACTTGCAGGGCATCGCCAGAATCGCAATTTTCGACTGTGCCCAATTTTGTGCCCACTCCGAGTTCTTTCGGCTTTCCCGCGGTGCGCAATTTCCCGAACGCTGCGAAGGCTCTTTCCACCGCGTCCGCCTGAGGATGCACGTATCGCTGCGTAATCGTGATCGAACTGTGCCCGGCAATCCTTGCCAGCGTGAACACGTCGCACCCTGACTCAGCAAACCGCGTCAGGGCCGTGTGCCGAAGGATGTAAGGCTCGAAGCGTGTCACCTTTGACCTTTCCAAGGCAATTGCGTGCTGGTCTTTGGTGGTATCGCCGTTTAGATGTCCATCGCGTGCCGTGGAAGGGAACACCCAACCCTCTTCCGGGTTGCCTTGTTCTTCTCTGCGATGGGCCAGAACCGCGTAAACTTCGGGAAGGAGCGGCAGGATCCGCTTTGCTGCCTTGGATTTCCCCTCTGCGACTTGCAACAGGCCGCGCTCACCCGTCAGCAGCACCCGTTCCCAGCGAAGCGTAAAAACCTCACCTGGGCGCATTCCCGTACCGCGAATGATCGTGGCGGCGTCCTTCCACGGCTGAGGGCACGCAGCGAGGTATGCCGTTACCTCAGCGTCCGTGAGTACCCGCTCCCTCTGACGCTTACCTTTTGCGAGTGTGATCTTGGCGGGTTTATCCAAAGTCCCCCACTGGTACGCCAGATTCAGGGCACGGCGGAGAGTCCGAAGGCCGCAATTGATGCGAGAGGCTGAGAGCTTCGACTTCTGCGCTGCGAACCGTTGCGCATGCTGGTCATTCACTTCGTCCAGTCGCAACGAACCAAGGTCTGTCTCGCACACCATCGTGGAGCCATCTGTGTAGTATTCGACGGTTCCCATGTCAAGGGCGGAGCAAAACTAGACCAGTGCGGCGGGGTAAAAGTAGACCAGTTGAGCAGTTAGGAGATCGGGGATTGTCGGGGAGGAGGACGTCTGGAGCGAAGGCCTGCGCCGCCTGAAAGGCGGCGCGTTTAGGCCGGAGCGGAAGACGTTCTCCTCCCCGAGGCGTATTCACCGTAGCGGTTGGCGGATCAGGAGTTGGGCGGCGAGCCTCGTTTCCGTTTGCTCTGCTTCAGGCGATAGCTCTCGCCGTTCATCTCCAGGATATGAACGTGGTGGGTGAGCCGGTCCAGTAGGGCCCCGGTCAGCCGTTCCGAGCCTAGAACCTCCGTCCACTCCTGGAACGGCAGATTGCTGGTCACCATCGTCGAGCCTCGTTCATAGCGCTGGCTGAAGACCTCAAAGAGCAACTCAGCGCCAGACTTCGACAGCGGCACGAATCCCAGTTCATCGACGATCAGCAGTTCGTAGCTGGCCATCTGCTTCTGATAGCGCAGCAGCCGTCTCTCATCGCGGGCTTCCAGCAGTTCATGCACCATCGCCGCTGCCGTCGTGAAACGCACCCGATGGCCGTGTTGGCACGCCGATAGTCCGAGGGCCAGCGCGAGATGCGTCTTGCCCGTTCCACTGTTGCCCAGCAACAACACGTTCTCGCGCTGCAGCAAGAACTGGCAGCGTGCCAGCTCCAGAACCAGCGCCTTGTTGACTGCCGGGATGGCCAGGAACTCGAAAGTGTCCAGGCTCTTGACCACCGGGAAGCGGGCCTGATGGATACGGCGTTCGGTGGCTCGCCGTTCGCGGTCCAGCAGCTCCTGTTCGGTCAAACGCAGCAGGTAGCGCGGATAATCGACCCGCTCGGCGGCGCACTGCCGCGCCACTTTGTCGTACTCGCGCAGAAAGGTCGGCAGCCGCAGTTGCTTCAGGTGATGTTCCAGCAGTACCTGCGGCGTGTCGGCGGTGGCAGGGTTTGCTTCACGGCTCATCGCGCCACCTCGCCCACAGACGTTTCCGAGCCCGCGAGGGTCGACGTGGAAAGCAGCGTCATGTAGTCCGCCGCCTGCGTGGTCTGTACTTCAGCCAAGGGCAGATGCGGATAGTTCTCCAGGTCCAGCCGCGGAGGTCGCCGCTCGATGCGGCACAGCAGCAGATGCTTGACGGCATCGAAGCTGATCGTGCCCAGATGCAGCGCATCGAGAATGGCCCCTTCGACTTCCTGGATAGAGAACGTCTCCAGCAAACGCAGCACCTGCACGTACTCCCGCTTGCCGCCTTTGCTCAGTCGCGCTTCCAGCAGCCGTCGCAGGCGGGCGAAGCACTCCGGCAACTCCCAGCCCACCAGCGGCGCAGCTTGATCCAGTGCCCGTGCCTTCTGTTCCAGCAAGGCCAGATAGTGCAGCGGATCGAAGACCATGTCTTCACGCTGATAGCTTCTGCGATGGCGGGCAATCACCTGGCTGCCGCAGACGATCACCACCTCGTGCACATAGCCCTTCACCAGCACGTCGCGATGCCCATACTCGGTCGGCACCGAGTAGTCGTTGGTGCGATACCGCACCAGCGACATCGAATTGACTCGCGCTACCCGCTTCTCGCAGGCTTCGTACTCGCCGTTTGGCAGCGGCAGGAAGGCCGCTCGGTCCCGCTCAAAGCGTGCGCCGATCGTCTCCTGGTGGCCGCGTAGCTTCCGTGCTCGCCGCTCCCGGCACGCCTCCAGCAACCGCTGGTTTAGCTCCTCCCAACTGGCTGCCCTCGGAATTGGCACCATAAAGTTCCGCCGTGCGTACCCCACCAAGCCTTCCACCTTGCCTTTGTCGTTGCCCTTCGCCGGTCGTCCGAACTTCTCGGCAAACAGGTAGTGACTCTGCAACTCGGAAAATGCCCGCGTCTTCTGCCGGGTGCCGTCGCCCAGAATCCGCGCCACCGCCAGTTTCGTGTTGTCGTACAGAATCTCACTTGACAATGATCAGGGCGCTTTGAGCCGCCTCGTTAAAGAGTTGACCGAGGAGAACGGGAAGCTTAAGGAAGGATTGGCGGAAGAGATTGGAAATGTCGTGCAAGAGTTCTCGCTGGACAAAGAGGATTCCGCACTGAGCAGGCTCGTAAAGCGGGTTGAGATTGCCGAGGAGACCATCACCAAGGAGTTCTCGCTCGATGAGCAAGACTCTGCATTATCCCGCCTCTCGTCAGTAATCAACGGAGCCAAGGAATCGATTGACGCCAATCTTACCTTGGATACCGAGAAGTCCGCTTTATCTCGCCTGAAGCGCGAGCTTGTGACGATCTTGGACACGCACGAGAAGAAGGTAGAGAAGTTCCAGACCGACGTTCAGGCCGCTCTGGAGGCGATGAAGGCGCAGCGCCAAGAGGCGGCGCGTTCGACCCAGCACGGAATCGTCTTTGAGGATGTTGCATGTGAATTTGTGGAAAAAGAAGCGCAAAAGTCCGGCGACATCGCCAGCAGGACGGGTAAAACGACGGGGCAGATCAAGAATTGCAAGGTCGGCGATATGGTCGTCGAACTTGGCGCCGACTGCTCGGCGGCCGGCGAGAAATTTGTGGTCGAGGCAAAAGAGGATGCCAGCTTCACTTTGGCGAAAGCTCGAACTGAAATCGACATTGCGAGAAAGAACCGAGATGCAAGAGTTGGGATCTTTCTGTTTTCTGCGAAGACCGCCCCCGAAGGGATGGATATGCTTGTCCGGCACGGCGAGGATGTTTTCTTGGTCTGGGACGCCGACAAGATTGAGTCCGATGTAATACTGCGCGCAGGGCTCGCCTTGGCGAAGGCCCTATGTGTTCGGCAGCAGAGGGAACGAGAGGCTGAGGAGGGAAACTGGGACGACGTGGACCAGGCGATCTTGGCACTCGAAAAGGAGGCCAATCGTATTGGCCAGATCAAATCGTGGACAGAGACTATCCAAGGACACAGCGGGAAGATACTGGACGAACTCCGGAAAATGGTAAACGGGCTCGAGCGGCAAATCGGGATTTTGCGGGAGAGCGTGGAGGCCCTGAAGTAGGGGTGATCCCGACGTGCTGGCGGTTTTCTCCGAGGAGCTGAGGAAGCACGGTGCCGTTCCCACGGAACTCTATGGAGCAAGAAGCAGGTGTTTTGTGAATGGGGCACACCGCGCGTAGAGTTATGTCAAGTTGGAGTATACTCTAACTTGGCGTCAACCCTGACGCGGGTTTGTGTCTAACTAGGCTCGATTATTATATTCTTGACACTCATTACATAGAGGTCTAAAGTCCATCTTGACACTTCATATTGGGAGGCAGGATGGCCGCAGCAGCAAGAAAGACCGCCAAGCGTATCGCATACATCCGGGTTTCGTCCGTAGACCAACACACCGACAGACAGCTTGAGATCATCAACGCGGCATCCCCAGACAAGATATTCACTGACAAATGCAGCGGCAAGGACACAAAGCGCCCACAGCTTGCCGCACTGCTTTCTTATGCGCGTGAGGGCGACACCGTCTTGGTTCATTCGCTTGATCGGCTAGGGCGCAATTTGGACGATCTTCGGAAGCTAGTCACTGACCTGAATGGCCGCGGCATTACCGTGCAATTCCTGAAAGAGAATCTGATCTTCACTGGCGACGACAGCGATACTTCCCTGAGCAAGCTGATGTTTAACATGCTGGCGAGCTTCGCGGAGTTTGAGCGGTCGCTGATAAGGGAACGCCAGCGCGAAGGAATCGCCCTTGCCAAGAAAGCGGGCGTGTACCGGGGCCGAAAGCCATCCCTGACTGCCGAGCAGGCAGATAACCTCCGCAAGCGCGTTGATGCTGGTGAGAAGAAAGCGGGCCTAGCACGAGAGTTCGGCATCAGCCGAGAGACACTTTATGCCTATCTGCATGCGTAACGTAACGCGGCCTCCAGAGGAATACTGGCAGATGGGACGATCAGGGAGTGGGCGTTTCCCGCAACAAGACTTCGCGGGCGTCAGGCGTTCCAATTCGGCGAAATGGGCGTTATACGTCAACTTGATTGTCGAACAGCCCAAGTTCGGGATCGCCCCTTATTTGCACTACAACAGCCCTCGACGGTTCTTGCAGCAACCTACTGAGAGTCGAGGAATTTGCGAATGAGTGCCACCGTTTCCGCAGGGCGCTCTTCCATCAGCCATTGCCCGGAGCCACCGACGACCGCCTCTTCAACATTGGTCGCAATGTTTCGCATGATCACTGCCTGGAGTGGACCAAAGGATTTCTCTCCTCCAAGCCGACCGACTGGCGTCACCACCCTGGCTTGAGAACTCATACCGCTCCAGAGTTCAAAACGTGATTGCGCCGTTGATCTGGAACGAGTGCCCTTCTGTCGTATTCCTGTTCGCAAACTCGTTGAACCACTTGAAGCCCAAAAAGACGTGACGGGCTGGAAGGATGACGTTCGCGCCCACTCCCATCGCATTGACGACATAGTGGGTGGACGCCGCGACAATAGGATCAATCGACGGACCACTGTTGCTGGACAGCTGCCACTGACCGTAGCCGATCAGCCCTGGTTGGAGCAGAACACTGTGGTCCTTCTTCAACGGCAGAATTTGCGTCAGCGAGTAATCGAGGTCAAAGGTTGATCCTGCCTGGATATTGGTGCCGGTTTGCGGGGTGTGGAATTCCACCATCTGATAGGCGGAAACAGCGGTTCCTTTGTTCTTGGTCAGATAGAAAGTCTCGCCCGCGGTAGGCGCGTTGGTCCAGTGCCCGGTGCCGACATTGTTGGTTGCTCCGGGAGTGAATCGACCGGTCGGAGCGAAGAACGCATAAGCCGCGATGATGTCGGCCCGCTTCAGGTGCCATCCCATAGTGACCGGCTGATAAAACGAGTCCGAGAACCCTGCGCCGCCACCTACGGCACCCAGATGCACGGAACTAATCGACGAGTTGCTGATGGGCAGGCCGGCAGCCATCGCGAAATTGCCACCGAGTATCTTCTTCTTGAAAACGTAGAAGAAGGCGTTGATGTCGACGAGGATGCCGACACTGGGCGCTCGCGTGACGGTTGTGCCATTGGGGCCGACCACCTGGTCAAACGAATAGGCCAGGAAGGTGTTGGAGTAGGTCAGTCCCGGTGCCGGCAGCACGCCGGAATTCGTAGCACTGAAGCCCGGGGTGTAAACGCCTCGAATGGGAGGAGGAGTCTGGGCTGAGGCAGCAACTGAAAATACGAGAGTCAGGCAGAGAGCAATGCTCGTGATGAAGAGAAGCCCGGATTTGGTTTTCATATGGAATCCTTTTGAAGAAAAAATAGGTGAATCAATCGGTTCAGCCATAAAGGCGCTACAGCCATCAGAAATCTCCAAACGCGAAGTCGAAAGCACGCGGCGACAGGCGTCGGTGTTGAAGCGCGCGGCTAGTCGTGCATCGCGGCCGCCCTTTCCTGGGCCTCCGCCTGTTGCGACGCCGTCATTCCCGACGGGCCCAGCGTGATGCTTACTTTGTTCAGCTTGCCGTTGAAATGGAACGGCGGTTGGTAATCATTGTCGTAGACCCCGGTTCCTGTATCTGAGCCAACGTCGAAGGTTTCGCTGCTCTGCAGGGCAAAGGGAATCGTGTGTTTGATCTGCTGTCTGGCAGTCTCAACGCCGTCGATCGTGATCACGCCCGTGCCGCCTTTCGCGAGTCCGGGGCCGTCGTAATGGAAGTCGAATACGATCGTGTGTTTTCCACTCGAGAGCGGTTGCTTGCTTTCGACGCGCTCGGTGCTCAGGTCGAGCACATTGTAGGTAAACACCGGCTTTCCCTTGAGCACGTAGAAAGCCCATCCGCCGAAGCGTCCGCCGGCGGTCGCGACCATGCCATCTGCGCCGCTGTTTGGCACATCAACATTCGCAGTGATGGTGAAGGAGCGATTGAGGACGCTCGGCGCTGTCCCCTGTGGAATGCCGACGATGGGGCCGGGATAGGTGAACTCCGTTCGACCCGCCACGACACTTGGCCTTGGCACGATGAATCGCTGCAGCGCGGAAGCATCGAGAGGAAGTACCTGAAACTTCTGAGCTTCGACCCAGAACAGGTCCTGCAATTCTTTCAGTTTCGCCGGCTTGGCTGCTGCCAGATTGTTGTTTTGCGTCCAGTCTTTGGTGAGATCGAACAATTCCCACGTCACACCGTTCACGATGTCGGCGGGCGGTTGTTTGGTTGCGTCCCAGGGAGCCCGGTAAGGCAGGGTGGATGCGATCCAGCCATCGTGGTACAGGGCACGAAGCCCCATCATCTCGAAGTACTGCGTGGTGTGTGTGGAAGGTGCGGACGCGTTCGCCTTATCGAAGGTGTAAGCCATGCTCACGCCTTCGATCGGAGTTTGAGGGATGCCGTTCACCGATTGCGGAGCCGGGATCCCGGTAACTTCGAGAATCGTCGGAACGATATCGATGACGTGATGGAACTGGTTGCGGATGCCGCCAGCGTCCACGATGTGGCCCGGCCAGGCGATGGCGACACCGTTGCGGGTTCCACCGAAATAGGAAGGCACCTGCTTGGTCCATTTGAAGGGCGTGTTCATTGCCCAGGTCCAACCTACTGCCATATGCGGGAACGTCTTGTCTGATCCCCAAACGTCGTAATACTTGTCGAGCTGGAGCTGGACGGGCACGTCCACCCCGTTGAAGAAAGTCATTTCGTTGGGGGTGCCGACAGGAGAACCTTCTGCGCTGCCGCCATTGTCGCCGCTGATGTAGATGATGAGCGTGTCGTCCAGCTTGCCCATATCTTCGACGGCCTGAATCACACGGCCAATCTCATAGTCGGTGTAGGCCAGGTAGGCGGCATAGACCTCCATCTGCCGCTCGAAGAGCTTTTGTTCATCCGCCGACAGGGTGTCCCAGCGCTTCAGGAGATCGTCAGGCCAGGGCGTCAGCTGGGCGTCTTGCGGAATGACTCCGAGCTTCTTCTGGTTGGCGAAGATCTCGTCACGCAGCTTGTTCCAGCCCATGTGGAACTTGCCATGAAACTTGTCGATCCACTCCTGCGTGGGCTGATGCGGAGCGTGAGTGCCGCCCGGCGCGTAGTAAAGGAAGAAGGGCTTCTTCGGGTCGATGCTGTTGATCTCATTGAGATACGCGATGGCGTCATCCGCCATATCGGTGGTGAGGTTGTATCCCGGTTTGCCGACGTAGGGGTAAACCCGCGTGGTGTTGCGGTAGAGATCGGGCTGCCATTGATTGGTTTCGCCCCCGACAAATCCGTAGAAATATTCAAAGCCCATTCCGATGGGCCATTGGTCGAAGGGGCCGACTTGACTGGTTTGAAACGAAGCCGTGTTGTGATTCTTGCCGAACCAGGAGGTAGCGTAGCCGTTCTGCTTGAGGATTTCACCGATTGTGGACCGGTCCCTTGTAATTACGCTGTCATAGCCGGGATATCCCGTCGCCATCTCGCCAATGACACCGAACCCGACCGAATGATGATTACGACCGGTGATGAGGGACGCCCGCGTGGGCGAGCAGAGCGAGGCTGTGTGAAATTGGGTGTAGCGGAGCCCCATCTTGGCGATCCGGTCAAGCGCCGGAGTAGGAATTACGCCGCCAAAGGTGCTGGGCGCGCCATAACCGACGTCGTCGGTGATGATTAGCAGGATGTTGGGAGCGTTTTGCGGTGGCACGATTTGGGGCTGCCAGTACGGCTTTGAGTCGGCTGCGCTGCGATTGATCACGCCACCGAAGCGGCCAGGCGGATTGGGAAGTTGGCGCCCATCAACGGTTGTCGTTGCATTCGGCGCCCCGGGAGTTCCGGTCACCTGCTGCGCCATGGCTGGGGTTGCTGCGACCAGCAGCGCCCCGCCGAAAAACTGTAGTTTCTTTGACAGACCTTTCTCCAGGAAACTCATTGCTGACTCCTCTTCAGTTCCAGCATTCGACGCTCATTGGACCGGTCAATTACTTTCTTGTGAGATCGTGACGCGCATTTGCAACGCCCTTTGCGGCGACCGCCCCCCAGTCTCATTGCGTCTTACTGCTAACCGGAGCTTTGCGAAGGCGCGGATTCTGCGGCGAGGTACTCGAGCCCATGCATCTTCCCGATGATCCTGAACTCCACCAGCGGTTGTTCGGCAGCGGTCTCAAGCACTTCAAGCAAACGAAGAAACCGCGCCGATCCAAATTGCTCACGCAACTCTCGGGGATCGTCCCACTCCTCGACGTACTCGATCCGACAGTCGTCATTCACCCGCCGATAGATTTCTGCGAAGCAACAACCACGAGTTTGCTGCGCCGGCCGCATCACAGACCGCAGCGCCGTCACGAGTTGCGGACCACCGTTCGGATGCGCAACCATCCTGACCAGTAGCTGGATCATGTCGACGTAAGGAGCACGTGTTATGCCGATTGGGCCAACACAGAGAGGAACTGCTCTAACGTGGGGCGTTCATTGGATTTGCGGGAAGTGGCTTCGGCTTTGCAATCAGGGAGAGGAAGGGACTGCACCCGAAGCATCGGGGAATCCACGAAACTGAAGTCGAGGGGTGTTCGTAGGTCATTTGTCTAAGCATGCGCCACCTGGCAAGAGAAGCAACTTTAGTGCTGCGGGTGGCTCCCCGGACGGCTTAGGCCGAGCTTCTTGAGGCGCGACTCGAGCGTGGAAGGTTTGAGCCCTAGACGAGCGGCCGCGCCGTACTCTCCCCGGATGCGCCATCCTGTGTCGTGCAGCACTTGCAGGATGTGCGCCCGCTCGAACGAGGCCAAATCCGTCTGGGAACTATTCGCGCATGATTCGGTTTCCGGCGGGACGATTCGCAGAACAGGTCCAGTAGCCATGATCATTGCGCGCTCCACCAAGTTCCGGAGTTCGCGCACGTTGCCGGGCCATCGGTAGGCAACCAAAGCCTCCACGCTTGCGGGATAAACTTTCTCGATGCGCTTGCCTATCGTCGCGGAGAGTTCATCAACGAAGGCTTCGATCAGCAACGGGATATCATCGCGCCGCTCGCGGAGCGGCGGCACAGTGATGGGAAATACGTTCAACCGGTAATACAGGTCCTCACGGAAGCGGCCATCGCGAACAGCAGCGGTGATGTCGCGGTGTGTGGCCGCGATGATGCGCACGTCGACCGGAATCGGCTTCGGGTTGCCTAGTCTTTCGATCGTATGTCCCTCGATCACACGAAGCAGCTTTACCTGAACCTCGACAGGGAGTTCTCCAATTTCGTCGAGGAAGAGCGTCGAGCCGTGCGCCAGTTCGAAGCGACCGACCTGCTTCGAGAACGCCCCTGTGAACGCTCCCTTTTCACGACCAAACAACTCGCTCTCGATGAGCGTAGCGGGAATGGCCGAGCAGTTGACCCTCACCATGGGCCGATCGCGGCGCCGGCTGCATTCGTGGATATAGGATGCGAACCGCTCCTTGCCGCTGCCGGTCTCGCCCAGGAGCAGGACGGTGGAATCCGTGGCCGCCACCTGATCTGCTAACGCGAACGTATATCGGATAGCTGCACTGCGGCCAATGATGCGCTCCGACCCGAGCCGGACCTTCGCTTCCTGCCGCAAATAGGTGTTTTCACGCTCAAGTCTGTCGCGCAGGCGCTGCACATCTTCGAGGGCCCGCCTTCGTTCCGTGACATCCTCGACGGCCGAGACCAGCCGCACGCCCTGACCCGGCTCTCCTTCGACGTAGCGCGAGCAGTGCCGCAGAAATATCGTGCCGCGTTGAGGATGCTCGTAACGATACTCGACCGCTGCCCGCTCGATCTCGCACGCCAGCAAGCGCCGGCGGAGCTCGGCCACGATGGGGCGGCTCTCCGGATCCATGCGTGCAAACCACAATGCCAGGCCGTTCGGCATCTCATCGACGCCAATACCGAGAAGCTCGTGCAGACGGCTGTCCAGAAATGGCGGCTCTGTCCCAGAGCTCCACTCCGAGAATCCCAGTTCGGCGGCATCGACTGCGGCCTTAATCCGGACTGCTTGTCGGCGAGCTCCATCCGATGCGCGGCATCGTTCGATCGTATTCACCAACATCTCACCGAGCAGTCGCAGGCGTGGGACGTACTCCGCCGGCCAGTCACATTCCTGGCGGACCGAGCTGATCATGATCAAATGCAGCCTTTTGTGACCCACCTCGATCGGTATCACTAGCAACGACTTTGTTCCTATTGCCTCGAAGCTGGCGAGATCCACGACCGCTTCTGGATGCAGGTCGGATCGACGCGAAAATGCGACTGGCTCCCGGTCGAACACGACTCGACGCGTAGCCCAGGGGTACTTAACCCCTATGTCTAGTTCAGCGGATATGGGACGCACACCGCTTCCGTACGAGGCGAAATCAACATTGACCTTGGAGAGACCGTCGCTGACGGCGAATAGGCCACAGCGGTCCGCCTGGAAGAAATCGCGTAGGGTCTCCAAGGCCGATTCGACGGTTTCGGCGAGATGCTCAGAGCCAACGGCAATTAGCTGTGCAGAGATGTCCGACAGCAGCGTCTCGAACTGGACGCGATCGACGGGCGTCGTGTTGGATAAGAGCTCCAAAGGGGCCACGTACGCAGAGTATGCAAGAGGATATCTGTGGGTCAGTGACGTGGCGCACCGCCCGGTGTTCGTGGATTCCCCGATATTTCGGGGCATTTTACCGGGGCTGTATTTCTCGGTCCCGCCCGCACTGATTGTCCGGGCCTGTGCTTATAGCTTTGCCGTATTCCTTAGCCCTCGCCGTGACCAATTGAATTGTAGGTCGTTGTAAGTAATCCTGAGCAACAGCCGATCGGAGAGTCCGCCTTCACGAAGATTGCCCAGGAGTCTTGGTCCGGGAAGTCACTTGGACGTGTTGTCGCCGTTCCGTCCTTGTGGCCGCGACCTGGTGGAGTTCTTCAACAACACGGGTTGGGCGTGACCCGGTCGGAGTCCAAACTTGTGAACGCGGTCAATCAGAAGGGTAAGAACTCAAGAATGCAGCACGAGATAGATCAGAAGTTCTGGACTATTGACACGTTGCTTTCAACGGTCGGGGCGGGCATAGCGAGGCGGCGGCCGTCTCGCGAAGGAATGGCCCACAACTGGGAGAAACCCGGCACGGCCCACACGGGATGCACGCGACCCGCGAGGTCGACAAACAACAAGTTTGACATGCGTCCGGTGAGATTGGCGCTGACTAACAGGCCTTTGGAGTCCGCTGCCCAGTCCACCGAGGTGAACGACGTCCAACCCGGCAGCGCGATCTGGCGGACGGACCCACCAGACAGCGAAAGAACGCGTGTCAGGCGTTCGCTGGAATCAACGACGGAGGCGGCGATCGATTTCCCCTCGGGAGACAGGCTCCAGTTGCAAAACGCGCCGGCCGGAATTGCGGCAGTCATCAGCTCGCGAACCGTGCCCTGTATGGGATCGAATGTCGAAAACGTCATCGGGGCCGGCTTTTGCTGGCTGAAGATGCAGACTCTCGCAGGAGCACGCGAACACTGAAGATTGTTGATGGAGGCAGCTTCCACAACGACGCGCGGCGGACCGCCGGTCAGCGGCACACGCATGAGCCGGACCGGAGTGGCGTTGTCGCTGGGGTTGGTGAACACGTTGTACAAAACATCGGTGCCGTCGCGCGTGAGGCGGGCAATGAGCTTCGGATGGGGCCCTAAGGAAAGCATTTCAGCGGATGTCTGGTCGATGTTTTGCCGGAAAGTGTTGCGCGCACCTGTGCGGTTGGAGATGAATAGCACGGCTTTGCCGTCGGGCGTCCAATCGAACGGATAGTCGTCGGAATCATCGAGGGCAAGGCGGCGCGGGCTGCCCATGCGCGCGGTACTGGCGGTCCAGTCGGCAACGTAAACGTCCATTTCGGGCCTCGATAGCGGAGAAGTCCTGGCCACCTCTACTTACGATGACGCTGCGCTTTGCTGCGTATTTTCCGACGCTCTCAAACTCATCGTCGCCGGCGACGACGGCGGCCACCTTCACTTCCTCCGCCTCGAAGAACCGCGACGAAAGTAGAACGAGAACTGCTGTTCCTCACCCCAGTGGACTGTGCCCAATTTTGTGCCCAGTGGTGGTTTGGAGAGGCTTGGTTCCTTTGGAGGGTCAGAGTGGGAAACCCGCGTAAATACTGGCGAATCCCACTCTATGCAAACCGCGCTAAACTATTGATTCTAGGTGCGATAGGAACTTAGGATCTGGCGGGTAAAACCGTGGGGGTTCGAGTCCCCCCTTTCGCACCATATCCAATTTGCATCCCCCTTCCCCATGGTGGCGCCGCGCTTCTTTCTTGTCATGCTAAGACTGAAGCCGTAAGGTAGCGGACTTCCCGTTTAGGAGGTCCTCATGCTGGACCGCCGCGAGTTTCTCGCCCACAATGCAACAGGGTTTGGCGTCGCAGTTGCCGCCGATCCTCCGTTGTTGGCGCAACTGGCGAGTGTCCCTGCCAAGCTGCCCGATCTGGCCACTTACATCCTGGAGCAGATGCTGCAGCGCGGCGCCGAGTCGTGAACTTCGCCGGATCCCGCCATGCGCTGCGCGATTGTTACGGTCAACGTGCCGCCTGTCCAACGCATGAAGCTGAAGGGCTGGATGTGGAAGACTCAGAAAATCCGCATCCGCGGAGGCGACCCGTCAAAGCTGCGGTTATCCACGCCGTACTATCTGAAGAAGAAGGACATTAACCGCCTTCTGGCGGCGTTTGACCAGTACAAAAAGGCACAGGGGTAACCCGATCGCGTGCGCGGGGATGTCGAGTCGCGCGTGTAGAATCGAGGAATGGCGTTTAAAGGTCCCGTCAACAGTTCGAGTGCGCACAAGACCAAGACTCCTCCACCCGATGATACCCGCCAGGAGGCTGCGTACCTGAAGGCTTTGGGCGAAAAACAGACGCCGGTCAGCATCAAGTTGATGGACGGGCAAACGCTGCGCGGCTGGATAGAGTATTACGACCGTCGCATGGTGCGGCTGACGCGCGACGGTGAACCCAACCTGTTCATCTTTAAGCACGAAATCGCTTATATAGCAGAAGATCCCGTCCGCAAGCCGCGCGCGGAAAAGCGATGAGCCGCTACCTGCTCGAGCTGGAGCCGATTGCGCGCGAAGCTGGCGCGCTGCTGCTGACCTACTTCAACCCGCAGATCAAGATCGAGTACAAGGGCGACGTAGATCTTGTGACGGCCGCCGACCGTGCCTCGGAAAAGCTCATCGTCGAGCGGCTGAAGGCCAAGTGGCCGCAGCATGGCATCGTGGGTGAGGAAGGGACGCGCAGTGATATCGGCGCCGAGTACCGCTGGTTTGTCGATCCTCTGGACGGCACAACGAACTTTGCCCACGGATACCCTGTATTCTGCGTGTCGATTGCCTTAGCGCGGCACGACGATCAACTGGAAGTTGGCGTGTTGTACGATCCCACACGCGATGAGCTGTTTGCCGCCGAGCGCGGCGGCGGCGCCACGCTCAATGGGGTTCCGATTCATGTGTCAAAAACACCACGGCTGGCCGAGTCAATCCTGGGAACTGGTTTCCCCAGCCACAAGCGGCACAAGAACCCGAACATTCACTTTTACCAGCAGATCACACTGCGCTCGCACGGCGTCCGGCGCGCCGGCTCTGCGGCGCTAGACCTGGCGAACGTTGCCTCTGGTCGCTACGACGGCTTCTGGGAATTCCACCTCAATCCCTGGGACACGGCGGCGGGGGTGCTCATCGTGCGGGAAGCTGGCGGCACGGTAACACGCTTTGATGGCACGCCCTTCCGTCTTGACAGCCGGGAAGTTCTGGCGTCGAACAGCATTATTCACAACGAACTGATCGGGAACTTCAGTGAGATCTTCGCGGGACGCGGCCTGGAACCGTTACCTTCGCCGGTGGAACACGCCAGAACCCGCCGGGACGACGAGCCCGCCGGGAGCAAGTAAAGTCAGCCCCGCGACAAGATTCTCACTGCGGTCCTCGCTGGCGATGCACTACAATTTCTCCGGGTTCCGCAAGGAGGCAGGTAATGCGCAAACTCGCAGTCGTGTTTCTGTTCGCTCTAGGCGTATCGGTTGTCGTCGCTGTGGCCCAGTCGGGAGCGAAGACGCAGGTATGCGTCGCCAAGCTGGACAATAATGGCTCCATCGCTTCACCTTCCGTCGTCAGGGATGACCTGATCAAGTATCTCGACAAACAGAAGAACTCGCAGGCTGTGGGCGTACCGCTCGACACTTCTGTTCCGAGTCAGGCTGTCATCGAGGCCAAGACAAAGAACTGCGAGTACGTGGTGACGACCAACGTCACCGAAGAGCACGCGGACTCGGGCTATAGCGGCGGCTTGGCCGGGGTAAATATGCAGACGTTTTACGTCACTGTGGAATTCAAGCTGATCAAGGTCAGCGACGCTTCGGAACTGAACAAGGGTTCCGTCAAAGCATCGGACCGCGGCTCTGTGCAAAACGCCATTATCGAAACTACCAAGAAGATCGCGGAAAAGGTGAACCAGTCGCTCAAGAAATAGAGTGGACGGGCTGGACCGCTGCCGGCTTCGGTCTGATGCCCTTCGCGAACTCGCGTTCTGCGGTAAACTCTCACGGTGATGAACTCGTTGCTGAGCCGTGAAATTGCCAAGCGTCCCGCCCAGGTCAAGCTGCCGGGGCGCATACTCTTCCTCACGCAAGATCCGGAACTAATCAAACGCCAATTGGCGGGTGAAGACCTGCCATGGGATACGACACATCCCGAGCGCAATCCCAAACTTCGCGATGACATCTCGACTGACGAGATCACTCCGGCGCACATTTGCTTCTTTTTCGACGAAACCCTGGGCGAGTTCCCCTACACCGGGCTGAAATGCGGCAACGAAACGCCGATCAAGCGCGGTGACGTCAAGCGTGGTGGATTTGTGGCGTGCGTCAGCGGCAAACGCCGCGGCAAGGGATCGAGCCGCGAGCAGTCGCCCTATGCTGAAATGTCGGCGGGCATCAAGCTGGTGATTGCCGAGAACATTGAGCGCATCTACAAGCAGAACTGCCAGAATCTGGGTGTGCTGACCTCGACCGACTTCGGAATGATTGACAGGATTCGGCGCGGGGAAGAAGTCGCGCTGGGCGAATTCACCGCCGGCGAGGACGAGATTACACGCCAGGTCATCGAGTACGGCGGGCTGTTCCCATTCAATGTGGCGCGTATGCAGGGCAAGGTGTTCCTGCCACCCATTGAGACGAAGGCGCGGCCAATGACAATCGCGGAAAAGATCTTTGCCCACCACATGCTTGTGGGTAGCGGCGATGTTGGCGTTACAGCCGTGCAGCCTGGCGATACCGGATTTGCCCGGACCGACCTGCGTTTCAGTCACGAGTACGTCACCCCGATGGCGGCAATCTTCTACGAACATTACTTGGGCAAAGACGAGCCGGTGAATGACGCCGGCAGCATCCTCTTCTTCCGTGACCACCTGACGTTCTTGGACGAGGTGCTTTCGGAAGAGAAGCGCAAGATGGGGCTGCTCGACCTGGCGACGCAGTTGAAGTTGAAGCAGGAGAGCTTCGCGAAGTCGCGCGGCATTCGCCTCCATGGCGAACTGCCCGACCGCAAAGGTTCGGAGGGAATTTGCCATTCCATCATCACCGAAACTTACGCATTGCCAGGGCAGTTGAATGTGGGCTCTGATTCGCACACGCCCCACGCCGGCGCGATGGGCTGTCTTGCCTTCGGCATCGGCACTACAGACGTTTTCAACTCATGGTTCACTCGTGACGTGCGGGTCAAGGTTCCCGAGTCGGTCAAGGTCCTCGTTCACGGCAAGCGTCACGACAATGTCACAGCGAAAGACTTCATTCTGAAGTTACTGTCGCTGGATTACATCCGCAGCGGCAAAGCGCTGGCCAAGGTGATTGAGTACTGCGGCGAGGCCATTGCGGCGCTAGGCGTGGATGAGCGCGCCACCATGACCAACATGGCAGCTGAAATTGGCGGCTTTACCGGCATCGTGGCGCCCGACGATAAGGTTGTCGAGTTCCTGGTAGAGCGCCGCGGTATGAATCGCCACAAGGCACAGGCGCTGATCGAGGGCCTGTACAGCGATTCAGACTCGCACTACGCCCACGTCATCGAATTGGATGCAGCGGAGATATTTCCCATGGTGGCGACGCCAGGCGACCCCGGCAACGGCAAGTTCGTGCGCGAGTTGAATACGCCTGTACCAGTGGAGATCGCCTATGGCGGAACCTGCACTGCCGGCAAGAACGAAGACATGGACATGTACGCCCATGTGCTGGGCGAAGCTCTGCATCAAGGTAATCGCGTGGCCGACTCCTGCAAGTTCTACATACAGTTCGGATCGCAGGAGACCCGGGAGTACTGCGTGCGCAAAGGCTACCTGGCGATCTTCGAGAAGGCGGGCGCACGCGTCATCGAGCCCAGTTGCGGGGCGTGCATCAACGCCGGCCCGGGCGTTTCTACACGTCCCGACCAGGTGGTCATCAGCGCGCAGAACCGCAACTTCCCCGGACGCAGCGGGCCCGGCCTGATGTATCTGGCCAGCCCGCTGACCGTAGCGGCCAGCGCGGTCGCTGGTTATATCGTCGAGTACAAACCGGCAGGCCAGCCTGCGACCGCCGATTCGCGAACCTAATTTCAGTAAGAATTTCCAGGTCCACATGACGTTTTCTTCTTGACCCTGACGCTACGTCAGGCCCGACTCTGTTGGTGGAGGCGGACGTGAATCCGGGAACCAACAAGCTCTACCGGGTACAAGAGTTCGCGGAACTGGCGGGCGTGACAGTACGCACGCTTCATCACTACGATAGGCTAGGTCTGCTGAAGCCCAGTTATCGCAGCGAAGCGGGCTACCGGCTTTACAGTCAGCGCGACTTGGCGCAACTGGAGCAGATTGTCGTTCTCAAATTTCTCGGACTGCCTCTGAACTCCATCGGGAAGTTACTCAAGGTTGAGCCCGCTAGCCTGCCCGACGTGCTGGAACGTCAGCATCGCGTGCTGACTGATAAGCACCGTGAACTCGACCGCACGCTCGAAGCGATCGCAGCGGCGCGGGCGGCGCTCAAGTCAAACCACGAGCCCGATTGGACGCTCATCACACAAATCATTCGGAGGATAGGAATGCAAAACGATTCGCAATGGACAAGCAAGTATTTCACCGGCGAAGCCCAAAGCGCGGTGGAAGAGAGAAAGGCTTTGTGGTCGCCGGAGCTGCAAGAGCGGGTTACGCGCGAGTGGAACGAGCTGTTTCGCGACATAGAAGCGGCACTCGGAGAAGACCCGGCAGGCGTGGTAGCGCGATGCCTGGTCGCACGTTGGAAGAAACTCGTTGGGGAATTTACCGGCGGCAACCCGGAAATTCAGAAGGGGCTGAACCAGATGTATTCCGACAGCCCTAACTGGCCGGCCGAGCAACAACCCCATCAGATCAAGCCGGAGATCATGGCGTTCATCATGTCTGCTATGAAGGTGTCTCCGAAGAGCTGAATCGCCTTCTCAGCTTAACCAGCTACGCGCCCCATTCGCGGGCGCGTAGCCCCCTTTCGAGCATTGCCCCTTCAACCGAATTGCTGGGTTTGGTACTATCAACGTACACCGACCGGACAGTGTCGAACCAAGACAGTTGAGGGAGAATTTGCTCTATGGCCTATGTAATCGCTGAACCCTGCATTAACACCAAAGACACCGCCTGCGTGGATGCGTGTCCGGTCGATTGCATTCACCCCAAAAAGGACAGCGAGAAGTATGCTGCGGAAGAGATGCTCTACATCGATCCAGTGGAATGCATTGACTGTGGCGCCTGCGTGCCGGTTTGCCCGGTTTCGGCGATTTTCGCGCTCGATGACCTGCCGGAGAAATGGAAGGAATACACCGAGCGCAACGCCCAATATTTCGGCCGTTAAGATTCAAGCAGAAGCGCATCAGGGGCACACCGAGTGTGCCCCTGAGTCTTTTTTCGGCTTTGCTTATTACGCCGTTCTACACCAGATTCTGGATCTTTTCGATCAGCACATCAGGCGGGTCGCCCTTGGTGATGAAGGCGTCGGCAACTTCCAGGGCCTCGGGAGGTAGGGAAAAGTAGGCTGAAAGAAAGACAATTGGCACGCCGGGACGGCGGCGCCGTATCTCCGAAGCGACCTCGCCTCCATTGACGTCGGGCATGTAGTAATCCAGGACGACGACGTCCACGTCGTTTTCGTCGAAAAGCTTGAGGCCTTCGGGTCCGTTGCTGGCGGTGAGTACGGCAAAGCCTCGGCTTTCGAGCATGATCTTGCGCACCCGCAGACCGATCTTTTCGTCGTCCACGCACAATACCGTTTTGGGCCGCTTTGGTTCCATCTGGGTTACCAGCTCGGTTTCCATTTCGGACTGCAAAAAAGGCGGTGCTGACATAAGAATATGGCCGCCAAGTACGGCTAACAAAAATGGCGGATATCGCTGCCAAAACAACTAGGCAGGCTAAGTTTGTACTCCATCCTGATCGGGTTTGACCATACGTAAAATGTTGTAGGCCGGTACTACGTCGCTCGTAGAGGACGGTTCCTGCCCTCGTTGACCTTATGAAAATGCGCGTGTTACCGTACTTTGTTAGGCCATCCTGCATCGCGCCGACCGTGCGCCGAAGGGACGTATTTTGTCTGCTCAGAACGACTCCGCCCCGGCCATCCGCAAAACAGCCTTAAACGCTGCCCATCGCCAGTTAGGGGCGAAGATGGTAGATTTCAGCGGGTGGGACATGCCCGTCGAGTACCCAAAACACGGCGGCCTGATGAAAGAGCACTTGGCCGTCCGCTCAGGAGTGGGGATCTTTGACGTCAGCCACATGGGCGACATCCGGGTCCATGGACCACAGGCCCTGGCGGCCGTGCAGCACATCACCATGAACGATGCCTCCAAACTGGCAGTCGGCCAGTGCCAGTACTCGGCCATGCTTTATCCCCAGGGGACCTTTGTCGACGATGTGATCGTCCACAAGATGGCCGACGACGACTACCTGCTGGTCATTAACGCCGGAACGCGGGAGAAGGACGTCAACTGGGTCACCGAGAATACCAAGGCGTTCGATTGCAGGGTGGAGCACCTGAGTGACGCCTACACGCAGATTGCGATTCAGGGTCCCAAGGGCGCAGCCACGCTGCAGAAGCTGACCGATGCCGATCTCTCGAAGGTCAAATTTTACTGGTTCACCTACGGTACGGTTTGCGGCCTGCCCCACACGCTGATCGCCCGCACTGGATACACTGCCGAGGACGGCTTCGAAATTTACGTGTCCAGTGACGAGGCGACCAGCACGCGCGTCTGGAACGAAGTCTTGCAGGCGGGCGAGGGATTCGGCATTGTGCCCTGCGGACTGGGTTCGCGTAACACACTGCGGCTGGAAGGGGCGTTGTCACTCTACGGACACGAGATTTCCGAGTCCATCAATGTGTGGGAAGCGCATTTGGACCGCTTCCTGAAAATGGACAAAGGCGAATTCATCGGGCGCGCAGCGCTGGAAAAGGCGAAAGCCGACGGAATCAAGCGCACCCTGGTGGCACTGGAGTCGGTCGAGCGCGGCATTCCCCGCGATGGATACAAGGTTCTTGACTTGTCTGGAAAGGAAATCGGTGTCGTGACCAGCGGGTCGTATGCGCCGTTTCTGAAAAAGAATATTGCACTCGCATATGTGCCGGTGGAGTTGTCGGCACTGGATACGGAAGTGGCAGTCGAAATCCGCAGTCAGCCGGTGAAGTGCAAAGTGGTCCCGATTCCGTTTTACAGACGTCCGAAGAAGCAGTCGTAGTTAATCATGGGTTTCGAATTTATTTGAACCTCGCTGCGGCCACGGGGCCGGGCTGGGAAGGACTTTCGATGACTTATCCCGCAGAATACAAATACACCAAAGAGCACGAGTGGCTGAAGGTGGACGGCGCAACCGGCACCATCGGCATTACCGATCATGCGCAGAATTCGCTGGGCGACATCGTTTATGTCGATCTGCCGAAGGTGGGTGCAGAAATCACCGCCGGGCAGACGTTTGGCTCGGTTGAGTCGGTGAAGGCCGTGTCGGATTTGTTCGCCCCTGTCTCAGGCACTGTGACGGAGATTAACGAAGCTCTGAACACCACGCCCGAAGACGTGAACAAAGATGCTCACTCGGCCTGGATGATCAAGGTCACGCTGAAGGACCCGGCCGAGGCGAACGCTTTGCTCTCAGCCGCCGATTACGAAAAGTTCGCGGGCGAAGAAGCCGGCCACTAAAGCGATTTCCTCCCGTGCAATGAATATGCCATGCCGCGCGCACGCGTTGCGACGTGCGGCTTTACGTCTCATCTAAGGTTATATATCCATGCGCTATCTTCCGAAATCCCCATCAGACCGCGAGGCCATGTTACGCGACATCGGTGTGAAGTCGGTGGACGACCTGTTCGCCGCCATTCCCGTCGAATACCGCCTTACGCGTGACCTCAACATTCCACGTTCCTATGCGGAGAGCGAGATCGTAGAGTTCTTCCGCGACCGTGCCGCCGAAAACGGCCAAGGCTACGCTACGTTCCTCGGCGCGGGTGCGTACTCGCACTACCGCCCGGTAGTGATCGATTCGCTGGTGTCACGCGGCGAGTTCTTCACCGCCTACACGCCATACCAGCCGGAAATCGCGCAGGGAACACTACAGGCGATCTTCGAGTTCCAGTCGATGATCTGCGAGCTGACCGGCATGGACGTGGCCAACGCCTCCATGTACGACGGCTCGACCGGGGCGGCCGAAGGGCTGATGATGGCGGTCCGCGTCACTGGCCGCCACAAGTCGGTCATCGCCACGAGCGTGCATCCCGAGTATCGCGAGGTCATCACCACCTACGCACGCCACCAGGGCATGCCGCTTTCGACCCTGGGCTACGGCAAGGACGGTCGCGTCGATCTGGAGGCGCTCGACAAGGCGGTGGATAACGAAACCGCAGGCGTGCTGATCCAGTCTCCCAACTTTTTTGGGGTGATAGAAGACATCGCGGCAATCGCCGAGATTGTTCACAAGAAAGGCGCGCTCCTGGTGGTTTCCATCGCCGAGGCGGTTTCGCTGGGCATCGTGAAGCCTCCGGCGGAGGCCGACATCGTGAGCCTCGAAGCACAGTCATTTGGCGTGCCGCTCGGCTTCGGCGGTCCCTACTGTGGCGTAATGGCCACCCGCGAGAAATTCATCCGCCAGATTCCAGGCCGCTTGGTCGGAGAGACAGTTGACCGCAACGGCAAGCGCGGCTTCGTATTGACGCTCTCCACCCGCGAGCAGCACATTCGGCGAGAGAAGGCCACCTCGAACATCTGCACCAACCAGGCGTTGGTGGCCCTCATGTGCAACATCTTCATGACCATCTACGGCAAGCAAGGTCTGAAGGAGTTGGCGCAGCAGAACCTGGCCAAGGCGCACTACGCCGCCGAGCAGTTTAAGAAGAGTGGCGCCAGTCTGGTGTTTGAAGGCGCGCCATTCTTTAACGAGTTTGTCATCCAGACCAAGACTTACCCACGGGCCATCAACGACAGGCTGCTGGAACAGAAGATCATCGGGGGATTTCCGCTGAAGAGGTTCTATCCCGAACTGGAAAACGCTTCGGTGTGGTGTTGCACTGAGACAACCACCAAGTCCTCAATTGACGCGGCGGTCAAGGAGGTGGCACGATGAACGGCGATTTTAAGAAAGCTGCGACACACCTCAGCCAGAACGAGGGCCTGATCTTTGAGAAATCCTCGCCCGGCAAGAAGGCCTACAAGCTGCCGCCGCTTGACGTGCCCGACGTGGACGCCAAACAACTGCTGGGCGAAGCGATGCGCGACGACCTCGGCCACATGCCCGAGGTCAGTGAGATCGAGATCATCCGCCACTTCACTCGCATCTCGACCTGGAATTATGCCGTGGATCACGGCATGTACCCGCTGGGCTCGTGCACTATGAAGTACAACGCGCGGGTCAACGAGTATGTTTCGCGCCTGGGCGGACTGGCCGAGGCGCATCCCTATCAGCCGACGCGCATTTCGCAAGGCGCGCTGCGCATCATGAAGATGCTCAGCGACCAACTCATCGAAATCACTGGCATGGACGCTATTACGCTGCAACCGGCAGCCGGTGCGCACGGCGAACTGACCGGCATCCTGCTCGTGCGCGCCTACCTGGAATCGCAGGGCAATCCCCGCAAGAAGATACTGGTTCCTGACTCCGCGCACGGAACCAACCCTGCGACCGCCGCCATGTGCGGCTACGCGGTAGAAAACCTGAAGTCCAACGCGGCTGGCATGGTAGACATCGCCTCGCTGGAAGCGCAGGTGAACGAAGACGTTGCCGCGCTCATGCTCACCAACCCCAACACGCTCGGCGTCTTCGAGCAGGAGATCCACAAGATCGCCGACCTGCTGCATGCCAAGGGCGCGCTGCTCTACATGGACGGCGCCAACATGAATGCACTGGTCGCGAAGGTGCGTCCCGGTGATTTTGGCGCCGACGTCATGCACCTCAACCTCCACAAGACTTTTTCGACACCCCACGGCGGAGGTGGCCCGGGCTCGGGCCCTGTCGCCTGCAAGAAGATCCTGGAGCCGTTTCTCCCAACCCCGGTGGTCATTACCAAGCCGGACGGCACGCTGGGGCTCGATTACGACCGGCCGCAGTCCATCGGACGCGTCCGCATGTTCTACGGGAACTTCGGAATGTTCGTCCGCGCACTGGCTTACATCATGGCCAACGGCCCCGAAGGGCTGCGTCAGACCACAGAAGACGCGGTGCTTAACGCCAACTACATTCGCAAGCACCTGCGAGGAGTGTATGACCTGCCCTACGACACGCCGACTATGCACGAGGTCGTCTTCAGCGACAAGCTACAGTCGAAAAAGGGCATTAAGACCGGCGATATCGCCAAGCGGCTTATCGATTACGGTTTCCATCCCTACACCGTGAGCTTCCCGCTGGTGGTGCCGGGCGCCCTGATGATCGAGCCTACTGAAAGCGAATCGAAGGAAGAACTGGACCAGTTTGTTGATGCCATGAAGCAGGTCGCTGCCGAAGCCGAGAATTCGCCCGAGATCATCGCCGGGGCCCCGCACCGCACGCGGATCTCTCGCCTGGACGAGACCGCCGCCGCACGCAAGCCGATACTGCGCTGGAAGCCGTAGAGCGCACTCCAATTAAGTCCACACGAGGGAGGAGCCAAGCTCCTCCTTTTCCTCTTGCGGCGAGCTTAATGGGCCAATTCCGATGGAACCACCCAAGGCTTCTCCTCGTATCTCACATTGAAAGCAGTGAGATCAGCGGTACGCGGGCAGCGTGCCGGAAGGAGCCCCACAATGGACGGAAACATCATAGGACTGGTCGCAGTAACCATGGCGCTCGGTATTCCGATTGCCGCGCTGTATACCTTTTACAGGGTTCGCAAGCTGCGCACCGACGAGCGCATTGCCGCCATGGCGCGCGGCGTGGCCGTTCCCATGGAGCCGGAGCTTTCGCAGGTGGCCCGTTCCCGCCGGTACGGCATTCTACTAACCGCCGGTGCGGTTGGCTACATGATCACGTTTGCCCTGATCTCGCGGATTGAGCCAGATGCACGGATGGCCATGTCCTTCGGCGCTATTCCATTGGCCTTGGGCGTAGGCTACTTCCTCGATGCCTATTTGGTGCGACGGGACCTGACCGCTTCCTGATTCGGATGAGCGCCACGAAATGGAAAAGGCGGTCCCCGCCCAGCGGGTCCGCCTTAAACTATTGAATAAAATCGGGTTACTTCGCTGCGATGGCCTTAACGCGCTTGTTGAGGCGGGCCTTATAGCGGCTGGCGGTGTTCTTGTGCAATACGCCCTTCTGGACCCCTTTGTCCACGGCTGAGGCGGCGGCGCTAAGTGCCGTCTTGGCGGCGTCTTTATCGCCTTTTTCAATCGCCTCGCGCATGGAGCGCAAAGCACTGCGCAGACGGGACTTGTTGGCGCGGTTAGCCGCCGTCTTGGTTTCGGTTTGACGGGCGCGCTTCAGCGCCGAAAAATGGTTTGCCATACTGTGCTCTATTCCTTCAGGTAGAAATCTCGACGTAAGCCGAATAACTGATTCTACTGGAAAAGCCCGCCCTGGGGCAAACCGGCGCCATCCTTCTCCGCGCTCAAGTCATCCAATTGAACGGGTCGAGGAGAATTTTCAAAATACCCGGCAGAGAATCTGAGATGTCACGGCTGCGCTTGGCGGCGCGATTGACTCCCGCGGATTTCGGCGGTACGCTAGCCAGCAATGTGCGGTATTTTCGCTACGGCGAACATCCCGGTCGCACGTCCTCTTCCGCTCCTGAGAATTTCTTGCGCATCGAATTTTCCGTCCGCAGGCGGACGGAACGGCCAGTCACGCACTATCGCACCCGGCTCCTGGAGGCAACACACCGACCCTAGATGAAGACCCAAATCGAAATCACGCCCAACATCGAGACACTGTTTGGAACCCGCGATGAGAACCTGCAGCTACTGGAGCAGGGCCTCAATGTGGACATCGTTATGCGCCCGGATTCCATCGAAATCGACGGAGCGCCCGGCGACGTGGCCCGCACCCAGCAGGTCTTTTCCGACTTCCAGCACCTGCTGCGCAACGGCCACACGTTTGTGAATGGTGACCTGGGAACCATGCTGAAGGTGCTCACCTCCGACAGCACGGCCACCCTGCGGAGTCTCGCCGAGGCGGGCAGGCAGCGCTCGTTCGGCAAGCGCACGGTGCAGCCCAAGAGCATCAACCAGCGGCGTTATCTCGAGGCCATCGAGAAGAACGACATGGTGTACGGCATCGGCCCTGCGGGAACAGGCAAGACGTACCTGGCCGTGGCGATGGCAATTTCCGCGCTGATGACGAAGCGAGTGAACCGGATCATCCTCGCGCGTCCGGCAGTCGAGGCTGGCGAGCGCCTGGGCTTCCTGCCCGGTACGCTGCAGGAGAAGGTCGATCCCTACCTGCGCCCGCTCTATGACGCACTTTACGATATGCTCGACCCCGACAAGGTGGACCGCTACCTCGAGAAGAACGTCATCGAGATTGCCCCCATCGCCTTCATGCGCGGCCGCACGCTGAACGACGCGTTCGTAATTCTCGACGAAGCCCAGAACACTACATCGGAGCAGATGAAGATGTTCGTTACGCGCCTCGGCTTCAACTCCAAGGCGGTCATTACAGGTGACATTACGCAGATTGATTTGCCGACCCCCAGTCGCAGCGGACTTGTCGAGGCAATCGATGTGCTAAGGGATGTCGAGGGCATCCGCTTTTGCCACTTCGATGAGGGCGACGTAGTGCGCCATCACTTGGTGCAGCGCATCGTCCGTGCCTATGAGGATTACAAGGGGCGCAACGAGCAACTCTCGTTTGACCTGAAGGGAAGTGCGGCCTCGCCGCCGCCGCGCGCGGTCAATGGCCCGACGGTTCCGCCAGTTGACCGCGAGGCGTCTCTGGCGGACGTACCGCCGCTGGAGGATTTGGCCGCTGGTAATCGCATTTCCGAGTAGGAACTTGCTACCATGGTATGGGAGGGCCTTGTGCCCTCCCATTTGTTCCTTTGGCGAAGTGAAGCGTAAAGATACAACATCGAGCACCTCAAGCGCCCAGACCCTTAGCCGTTTTGCCACCCGCGTCCAGCGCGAACTTGGCATCGAGGGCGAGGTCGATATCTGCGTCACCTCCAACCGGGAGATGCAGGCTCTCAACCGCCGCTTCCGCCGAAAGAACCAGCCGACCGATGTGCTCACCTTTCCGTCAGCCAGCCAGGATGTTGGTGGCGACATCGCAATTTCGCTGGAGATCGCTGCTGCCAATGCGGCCGAGCTTGGCCATTCGCTAGCCAATGAGGTCAAAATTCTGATCCTGCACGGCATGTTACATTTGGCCGGATATGACCACGAAATGGATGACGGCGAGATGCACCTGCGCGAAACCGAATTGCGCAAGAAATTCAAGCTGCCGGTTGGCCTGATCGAGCGCGCGCAAAAGACCGGGGAAAAAGCTTCCAAACGCGGAGCCCCCCGCGCATGAACCTCCCGTTATCCATTCTGCTGCTGTTCCTTCTCGCGCTGTTGACGCTGGTGTCCTATGTTGACCAGCTGTACCACGAGATGGGCAAGTTCCTGTCCCGAGAGTTCGAGGAGAATATTACTGCCTACGAGCAACTGGTCGAGCCGCGGCTGGGCTTCACCTCTGCACGCACCTCGGTTTCCATGGCTATGCTGACTTCGATCTGCATGGCAGCCATCGGAGTGCTCGTCGGCTACATGATCTTCCGCGACAAGCGCTGGGTGGCGCTTGATCTGTTCCAGATTGCGGTGAGCCTCATCTTCATTATCGTGATCTTCAACCGGCTGCTGCCGCACATCTTTTTCGTCCGCACCAAGGGTGAGTGGCTGGCGAAGTTCGTGCCCCTGCTGCGAATCTTGATTTACCTGGCCATGCCGGCGACGATGATTCTGGGGTTCGCGCTCTCAGTTGCGTCGCTGTCCAAAGACCACCCCGAAGCCGAACCCGAGCACCCGTCCGAGGCCGTGGACGCGTTGATCGAAGCCGGGCAGGAAGAGGGCATTCTCGAGGAAAGCGACCGCGACCTGATTCAGTCTGTGGTGGAGTTCGGCGACAAGACCGTTCGTGAGGTGATGACTCCGCGTCCGGAGATCGTAGCTGTCCCGGTTACCATGACAATTGCCGCGTTCACCGAGATGCTGAACCAGTCTCCGTACTCGCGCATCCCGGTTTACCGCGACAACATTGATCACATCGCGGGCATCATGTACTCGAAGGACCTGCTGCAGGTGGCCGACACCGACGCGGCCACCACGACCGTTGCAGACCTGATGAAGCCTGATGTTCACTTCGTCCCTGAAACCAAGCTGGGCAGCGAACTTCTCCGCGAGATGCAGCAGGAAAATATCCGCCTGTCCATCGTCGTGGACGAGTACGGCGGCGTTGCCGGACTGGTGACGATTGAAGACCTGGTGGAAGAAATCGTGGGCGAGATCCGCGACGAGCATGAAAAGTCGGACGTGGTGAAGGAGAGCGATACGTCATACATCTTCAATGGCAATACCGACCTGGACCTGCTGGAGAAATATCTCGGCTCCCGTCCTGACGAAAAAGAGGCAACTACGATTGCCGGGCTGGTGAGCGAAGTTGCCGGTCACATCCCGAAGGCGGGCGAAGTGTTCGAGGAAGATGGGCTTCGCTTCGAAGTGCTGGAGTCCACCGCGCGCCGCGTGGAGCGGGTGCGGGTGAGCCTGCACAATGTCGGCGACCCGAACCAGGTGAAGGCCTGACATGCCATTTCGCTCAGGGTTTGTCTCCATCATCGGCCGGCCTAACGCTGGAAAGTCCACGTTGCTGAACGCCTTGGTCGGCGAGAAGCTCGCCATCGTGACGCGCAAGCCGCAGACCACCCGCAATCGCATTCAGGGCATCGTTAACGTCGCTAAAAAGGGTAAGAAGCCGGCCGGTCAAATTGTGTTGATCGATACTCCGGGCATCCACAAGCCGATTGACTCCCTCAACCGGCGCATGATGAAAGAGGTGTACGACGCAGTGGAGGGATGTGACCTCTTATTGCTGATCGTCGATGCCGGCGACAAGTTCGGCGCCGGCGACCAGTTTGTGCTCGACATCGCCAAGCGCACCCAGTTGCCCTGCTTCCTGCTGCTGAACAAGATTGACACCCTGCACAAAGACAAGCTCCTGCCGCTGATTGCGCGCTACCAGGAACTGCACAAGTTTGCCGAGGTGATCCCCATCTCTGCCTTGAAGCAGCACGGGCTGGACACATTGCTGGACGTCATAGTCAAGGCGCTGCCGGAAGGTCCGCACTATTTTCCGGCAGACCAGATAACCGATCAGCCCGAGCGTTTTCTCGTGGCTGAGTTGATTCGCGAACAAGTCCTGCAGTTTACTTCACAGGAGGTACCGCACGCGACTACGGTTTTGATCGACAGCTTTGAAGAAGGCGCGAAGCTCACCAAGATCGCGGCCACGGTGTTTTGCGAGCGCGAAGGACAGAAGGCGATTCTGATTGGCAAGCAGGGCGCCAACTTGAAGAAGATCGGTACCCACGCTCGACAGCAGATCGAACTCTTGCTCGGTACCAAGGTCTTTCTGGAAATGTTTGTCAAAGTGCAGCCGGGTTGGCGCGAGTCGCGAACGTTTGTCGAGGAGTTGGACTGGCGACGCCAGTTAGAGCATCTCTCGGGCGCGCGGCGGACCGGCGAAAAAGAATGAGAGCTTTTTGGCAAAGTCCTTCGGCCAAAAGCTAGCCGTCAGCGGTCGTTAGCCGAAAGCTGTCGGCTAATTGCTAATTGCTAATTGCTCTCCTTAACCGCAATCCCCAGCGCCTTCATCTTGCGATACATGTGGCTGCGCTCCAGGCCTAGGACTTCGGCCGTCCGAGCGACATTTCCCGAGTTCTCATCCAGCTTCTTCAGAATGTAATCGCGCTCATACGAGGCGCGCGCTTCGTGCAGGCTGGAAAACTCGCCCAGGTTACGGCGTCCACCATCGCGATAAATCAAGCTCGGCAGATGTTTGCGTTCCAGGCGCGGTACACCCGGATTCATGATCACGATGCGCTCGATCAGGTTGCGTAGTTCGCGAACATTGCCCGGCCAGGTATAGCGGACCAGCGTATCTATCGCATCCTCGGCCATTTCCTTCGGACGGCGGTTGTACGTCTGCGAAAACTCCCGCAGGAAATGCCGGGCCAGCAATGGAATGTCCTCTTTGCGTTCGCGCAGCGGCGGAACGTAAAACGGGATGACATTCAGCCGGTAGAACAGGTCTTCGCGGAAATTTCCCTTGGAGATTTCCTCTTCCAGGTCCTTGTTGGTGGCGGCGATCACGCGTGCATCGGCTGTGACCGGTTCCTCCTCGCCGACCGGTGCAAAGCGCCCCTCGTCGAGCGTCCGCAGCACCTTCGACTGCGTCTTCAGGCTCATGTCGCCCACTTCGTCGAGAAACAGCGTCCCACCGTCGGCCTTCTGGAACTTGCCTTCCTTGTCGGACACGCGCCCGGAAACGACCCCGCGCGATGTCCGAACAGCTCGCTCTCGATCAGGTCTTCCGGAATTGCGGCGCAGTTCACTTCTACGAACATCTCATCTTTGCGCAGGCTCTGGGCGTGGATGGCGCGCGCCACCAGCTCCTTGCCCGTGCCTGACTCGCCGTAGATGAGCACGCGTCCGTTCGTCGGCGCCATGAGCGAAATCTGCTGCCGCAGCGCCTTCATGGGGATGCTGTCGCCTACGATCACGCTGCGCGCCTGGAACTGCTTCTTGTACTCGAGGTTTTCGCTGCGCAGGCGCTTGGCGTCAATCGCGTTCTTCAGCACGATCAGCGTGCGCTCGATGGAGAGCGGCTTTTCCAGGAAGTCGAACGCGCCCAGCTTGGTGGCGCGTACGGCTGTTTCGATGTTGCCGTGGCCTGAGATCATGATGACCTCCGGCGGATTCTCCATGGCGACGATGCGCTCCAGTGCTTCCAGTCCGTCCATGCCGGGCAGCCAGATATCGAGCAGCACCACGTCTACAGGCTTGCGGGCGACGGTGCCCAGACACTCCTCGGCACTCTCCGCCAGCAGCGCTTTGAATCCCTCATCCTCCAGAACGCCCTGCAGCGAACTGCGGATCTCCGACTCGTCATCCACGATCAGGATGGTGTGCATTTTGTACGGTAGCCGCCTCGTTCACGGCCGCAGCTATTGGTAACTCTACGATAAACCGCGTTCCGATGGGAGCGTTCTCTTCCACGCGGATGGAGCCATGGTGGTCTTCAATGATGCGGCTGACGATGGCCAGCCCCAGGCCCGTGCCGCGTTTCTTAGTCGAAAAGTAAGGCAGGAACAGTTTCTCTTTCACCGCCGGAGTCACACCGTGGCCAGTGTCAGACACCGTGATTTCCACCATGTCGCGTGGCGTGGCCAGTGCGGTTGTGATGCAGATTTCCTTCACCAGCGATTGCTGCAGGGCCTCGGCGGCGTTGTCCACCAGGTTGGCAATGGCGCGCTTGATGGCGTCAGGGTCGGCCTGCACCGCTGGCAGGTCAGGCGACAACAGCTTATTCAGGCGCACACCGCTGAGGCGGCCGTCGAACATCAGCAATGCGCTGTCCACAATCTGGTTGACGTCAGACGGCACCGGACGCGAGGTCGGGAAGCGCGCCAGCGTCGAGAACTCGTCCACCAGCATCCGTACGGTTTGCACCGAAGAACCGATGGTGTCGGCGCAGTTACGGATGATCTTCAGGGAAGTTTCGTCGGGCGGCGTGCCCCGCTCCAGGTGGCGGCGAATGCGCTCGGCCGACAGCGCAATCGGAGTCAGCGGGTTCTTGATCTCGTGCGCCACCCGCCGTGCTACTTCGCTCCAAGCCGTCTGCTTCTGGGCGCGTAACAGGTCGGTGATGTCTTCCAGGACTACGACGTAGCCCATGGGTTGCGCCGCCGGGTCGTTGGCTTGTGCCGGGGAATCCAATGACGCCACGGTCACTGCCACGTTCAGGCTGACGCGGGGCGTCACGATCTCCATCTGGCTTCCCGTCATGCCCATGCGGTCTGCCTTGCGCAGCAAGTGTTCGAGGTCCGCGGTAACGTCGTCGGGGAACAGCCCACCCAGCTTCCGCAACGGCGGCGAACTCTCCGGGTCGAGGTGCAGTAGGCGCTTATGGCGCTATTCATGTGCACCACGTGGCGGCTGGCATCCAGCGAGAGCACGCCGGTGGGGATGCTTTCGAGAATCGTCTCAATGTGCCGGTTGCGCTGCTCCAACTGCACGTTAATATCGGCCAGGTCGGCGCGCGAGGCCTCGATATTGGCGCGGGTGCTCTCGAGGTCCGCAGCCATGCGGTTGAACGAGTCCACCAGTTGGCCGATCTCGCTGCCCACCTGCACATCCACGCGCGTGTCGAGTCGGCCGCGGGAAATTTCCTGCGTGGCCTCGGCCAGCGCCAGCAATGGTCGCGTCACCATCTTCGACAAGTAAAGCGCCAGCCAGGTCGAGGCGAACAGCACTCCCACGGTCAGCAGTAGCAGATACCCCAGATAAGTTCGACGCAACCGCCGTCGCTGCTTGCGGAGGTCTTCATATTGCTGCTGGGCTTGTTCGATGTCGCGCATCGCGGCCGTGTAATTCGCGGGCAGCGGCATGGCGACCAGAATTTGGCCAGTTGGACCGACCTTGGCTTGTCCTAGCACATAGGTCTGGCCGAGTAGCTCAAACGACTTGGCCCTCTTGTCTGGCGGCGTATTCAACGGCAGTTGGTCGTGGAGCAGCGGCCAGGCTTGCGGAGCATGATAGCTGGCCTCCGCCCTGCCGTCTTCGACCGCGAAGGCGAAGCCTCCCTGCAGGCTGGGCTCGCTGCTTCGGAACTCCTCCAGCACCCACGTGAAATTCCCCGTGGCAAACGACTTCTTCGCATCGGGCGACGCGGCGATGCGCTCGGCCTCCGCCCGTGCATTGTCCGCGGCGTAATCGTAGAGCAGCGAGGCGACGATTCCGGTGTGATACTGCACTTCCTCGACCGGGCGCGAGAACCACTTCTCGATCGAGCGGTTGATCAATCCGTATGAGAACAAGAACAGAAAGATCACCGGTCCCAGCGACAGCAACAATGCGCCGAGCACCATGCGGCTGCGCAGCCGCGATCCCATCACCCCGCTTCTCCGCTCCACATACAGCCGCACCAGCGTGCGCAGCAGCACGAACGTCAGCGCGACAAATAGCAGAAAAATAAACGCGGACAGAGCGGCAAAGATCAGCGTCTCTTCGCTGGTATCGGGTTGCAGGAGCGATAGTTTGAAAGTGGCCTGCGCGAAGATCACGCCAAACAGCAGGAAGATCGCGATCGAAAGTGCAACAATCGCGGGAGTGCGGCTGCGCTTCTTCTCCGAGCGGGTTGGGGGTGCAGCGGATGGCATCGAGTCCCGGGTCACCGCGGGCCGCGACGTCTCAAACTCCCGCGAGGCCGGCAGCATCAACAATTCTTGGGCCGCGCTTCATTATACCCGCGGTTTCGCCGCACGTTTGGATGCTTGCCCTCTCGCTCGCGGTGCCGAAGATCGCCCCTGCGCTCGCGATATTTCCATTGCCGGGTGCGGCAGCATGTCTCCTAGTGGGCATTCCTCACACTTGGGAGCGCGCTTGGCGCAATAGTGCTTGCCCAGTTGCACGATCAGGCCATGCATCTCGTTATAGGCCTGCGCCAACGCGGGGCGCGCCGCCGTGCTCATGGCCGACGCCGGATGTGCCCGTGGACGATCCGCCCGTAGCCGTTTGCTTACCTCGATTGCAGTCGGAGGCTCGCGCTCCAAGGCCGATTGCACCACCTCGCGCACCTCGTCGTAGGTCGCGCCGCTCGCGATCGCGTCATGCCGTTCCAACACACGCCGCGTATAGGCATCCACCACAAATACCGGATGTTGGCCGGCATACAGTAGGATCGAGTCTGCTGTTTCTGGTCCGATGCCTTTTTGTGCCAGCAACTCTTCCCTGAGTTGTGGCGTAAGCGTTGCCAGCATCTCGTCCACGGAGCCTGAGTATTGGCCGTCGATGAACGCGACAAACTCCTTCAGCCGCGTCGCCTTCTGGCGAAAGTAACCTGACGGCCGGATGATCTGTTCGAGTTCAACGGATGCCAAGCCGCGAATCCCGGCGATGTCCAGCACATGGGCCGCGCGCAGGTTCGTTATCGCCTTTTCGACGTTTGTCCACGACGTGTTCTGCGTCAGAATGGATCCGACGATGACCTCAAACGGAGACTCCGCCGGCCACCAGTGTTGCGGCCCCCAGTCGCGCGACAACTTTCGGTAGATGTCGCGAACGGTCTGTTCGGGTGTTGCTTTGCGGCGCGAGGAGTTCACGGCTGCTGGTTCTTGCCTTGCTTCAGTTGCTGCTTCCAGCCCAGCACCCGGGCTTTGGCGGCTTCGGCCTCGGCTTCCGGGACCATCCCCTTGCGCTGGTAAAGGATCGACAAGCTAGTGTGGGCAAGCACGTCGTCGGGATCGAGTTCGGTGATGCGCGTGGCTACGGCGATCGCCTGATCGTAGGCTTCGCTGTCTTGGTAAGCGCGCGCCAGCCCGTGCATGGCGTCCAGAAACGTTGGGTCGCACGCGATGGCGGCCTCGTAGTCGGCGATGGCCTCGTTCAGCCGTCCTTCGGCGTAGTGGTCCAACGCCGAATAGTAGCGGTCTTCCGCCGTCTGTCGCGCTGCTTGTTGTTCGCTGGACATTCGAGGCGAGTTTAGCACGTGCTCTCGCTATACTGGTGTTTCCGGAATTCACCGATCAAGGCATTCTTGAAGCACATCGGCTACATCCTTCGTTTCATCTGGAACGCCACTCGCGGCCACCATCTGACGCCGTGGCGCAGCCCCTATCTGCGCTGGCGTATCGAAACCTACACCGGTATCAAGATGCAAAGCATCGGGTTCCTGGAGTTTTTCGGCTTTTCTTGGCGTGAACGGCGCGAGCTGCTGCGCTTCCTGAAATGGACAGGCGAGATGGAACGCTACGCGCGGGTGCGGCCCAAGAATCCGTAGTGCTTACGTTTCTCCCAGGATCACGCTGACCGGCTCGCCCACGCCCACGCATAACTTCTCCGCTGCCGAGGCCTGCCGCGCCGCAATCTCCAGGTACCCCGAACTGCCGACGATCGCGAAAAACTCCTCGTCGCCGCCGTCTGCGTACGAGCGGCACACTCGCGTCACCACGCGTCCCGCAATCAGCAGTTTCACGCTCGGCGCAGCTGCTGCGAACAGTGCTGGCACGTCGAGTTCGGTCAGGTTGGTGATCAGGTTGCCGAACTTGTCTACCTTCAGCACCGATGCCCACAGGCGGCCGGGCCCAACTTGCTTCACCGGCTGTAGCGGCAATCGCATGTAATCGGTGATTTCCGGGCCGAAGTCTTCGGGCGCAATGCCTTTGCTGAGCCAGCCCGAGACCGGCGCAAAGATGTCCCGCCCATGAAACGTCTGGCTCACTGGCTGCAGAAAATAGCGCTCGGCGGTGATGTGCCGCACCGTGAAGCGCGGCTCGCGCTTTTCCACCAGTGAAAGAACGCCGTTGTCAGGGGCCACGAAGATGTAATCGTCGGTTTCGGCAAGGATCGGCCTCCGCTGGCTCCCCACTCCCGGGTCGACCACCACCACGTGCACGGTGCGCGCCGGGAAAAACCGATACGACTGCGCGATGGTCCACGCGCCGTCGAGCACACTAAACGAAGGTACCGCGTGGCAAATGTCCACGATCCGCGTCTCCGGATGGATGTTGAGCACCACCCCGTGCATGATGCCCGCGAACGGGTCCTGCAATCCGAAATCGGTCGTAAAAGTGACGATGCGCGGCTCAACCATCCCCTGCAACCTATTCGCTATGGCTGCGCGAGTCAAGCGGAAGAATCCAGTCTTGCCTTCTCGCATCTCATCCTGAAGCACACCCCGAAAGGACGTGTCCATGCATGTCGCCGAACTCTGGCGCTATCCGGTAAAGAGCATGCGCGGCGAAATGCTTTCCGCCGTCGACGTACTGGAAACGGGCATTCGCGGCGATCGCGAGATCGTGGTACTTTCGGCTGCCCGCAACAGGGTCATCACCTCGCGCACCCATCATCGATTGCTTGGACTGCAGGGAGGAATCGCGCCGGGCTCAGGCAAGGCGACCATCAATGGCCTCCCTTGGGACGATCCCGTGGCCCACTCATTAGTGGAGAAGGCCGCCGGCGAACCTGTCGAGTTGCTCCACCTCGCCGGAACCGAGCGCTTCGACGTGTTGCCCCTGCTCGTCGCCACCGATGGCGCCATTCAGGCATCTGGATTCGACCGCCGTCGCTTTCGCCCCAACATACTCATCGGCGGAGTCGACGGGCTGGCCGAGCGCCACTGGGAAGGGAAGCGCCTTCGCCTTGGCGAAGTTGAGATCCACGCCGCGCAATTGCGCGCCCGCTGCGTCATGACGACCTATGACCCCGATACCCTGCAGCAGGACCGCAACGTCTTGTTCCGGATCGTCGCGGAATTCGATGGAACAATGGCCTTGGATTGTTCGGTGATGAAGCCGGGAATAATTCGCGTTGGCGACCCCGTGACGCTGCTGGATTAAGCCCCAACAAAACAGCCGCCCCACAGGACGGCTGCTTTCATTTCTGGTAGCGCCTATCGGATATCTATATCGCCGGAGCCGGTGGAGACTTCCACCTCCGGTCCCCCGCCGCGTACGGAACCCTTCAGCTCATGTTTGCCCATCGTGCCTTGTACGGTGATCGGAAGGTTGGAATGAATGGCTCCCGATCCGGTATGGAGGTTCATGTCGAAACCGCCGCTAGCGCCAAGCACCAGCCTCACGTCGCCTGAGCCGCTGTGCGCCTGCCACGCGCCCTTTACCGTGCCGTCTGCTCCAATGTGGCCGCTGCCGGTTCTCGCGCGCAGGCCTCCGTTGATGCCGCGAACGTCGATGCTGCCCGATCCCGTATGCACGTCCACGTCGCCGCTGCCGGTAAGGTCAGCTTGGATCGACCCGCTGCCCGTGCTGGCGAACATCGGCGCGGCGACAGCGTCGGCGTGGATGTCGCCGCTGCCCGTCTCTAGCCGTGAATCACGGCCCAAATCATGCGCCCGTATGCTGCCCGACCCGGTGTGAAGCTTCGCCGAGCCGCGCACGCCTTCCACGGATATGTCGCCCGAGCCGGTGTTGATTGCCAGAGTCGTGTCCGGCGGCAAAGTGATCTCGTAAGAGATGGCAACGTGATGTTTGGCGTCTTCTGGCAGGTTATAGCCAATGCGAATCGAACTGCCGTTTTGCTCGATCGGCGGGTTCGATTCGACGCTCTTCACCGCGCCCTCAGAACTCCCGCCGAACCAGTCGCTGCTGGTCACGTGGCCACGGATCACCACTTGGCTTGCTCCGCCCGTTTTGATCATGACCTCACCCGAGCCGGTCGTGAGGTCCAGGTTCACGGCGCCGTTCACCGTCAGCGTCCGCTCGAAGTGCCCCTCGCTGCGGGCAAAGGCCGACGTTGACGCAAGTAAGAGAATAGAAAGCACGAAAGAGACGTAAAGTTTCATAGCTTCGCCCCGATTTCGAAGAATTGCGTGGAACAAAAGTCTGGGCTGCCGTTGCTGGCAGCCCAAGGAGGAGGAACGAATTCTACTGCTGTAACACCACTTGATCGCCTTCTTTTAGGCCCGATAAAACTTCCGTTTTCGCCCCATTGGAGATTCCGATCGTCAGTGCCACCTTCCGCATGCCGTCTTTGCCCTTGGGATCCGGCACCTCGGTCGAAGCCTTCTTGTCCTTATCGTAGAGGATTGCGCCTTCGGGGATCATCAGCACGTTCTTGTGCTCGTCCAGGATGATCTCGGCGTTGGCCGTCATCTCCGCCTTCAACTCGCCGCCCGGGTTATTGATCGACACTCGCACTTCAAACGTGGTGACGTTGTCCTTTTCCGTACCCATAGGCGAGATCTTCGTCACCTTGCCGGTAAAGGTCTTGTCCTTGAACGTCTCCACCCGGATGCGCGCCGGCTGTCCCAAATAAACCTTGCCGATGTCGCTCTCATCCACTTTGCCTTTGACGTACACCTCGCTGGTGTCGCCGATCGTCATGACCAGCGTTGCCGCCGATCCCATCACCAGGATTGAGCTGACCGCGTCACCCATCTCCACGTCGCGCGACAGCACTAAGCCGTCAATGGGCGCGACGATTGTGGTGTAGCTTAACTGTTCTTCCAACTGGTTCAGGCTGGCGTTGGCTTTCTGTACATCAGCCTGCGCCTGGGCCACCTTGGCCCGGCTCACCACCAACTGTGCCTTCGCCACGTCACGCTTGTTGACCGCGAGAATGTAGGCGCGCTGGGCGTCGTCAAGTGCCGACGCCGACACCACCCCACTCTTGGCCATGTCCTTCGCGCGCTCATACGCCCGCTGCAACGTCGGAATGTCCACTCCCTCGGCGTCCACTTCGGCGCGTTTCATATCGGCTTCCGCGCCCTTCTGGTTCGCTTGGGCCGAAAGCAACTGCGCCTTCTGGGAGTTCACCGCTGCTTGAATCTCGACCCGGTCCAGCTCGGCCAGTACTTGTCCCTGCTTCACCCGGTCGCCGGCGTCCACATAAAGCTTCGTTACGATGCCGCTGGCTTTCGATTTGATCTCAACCTTGGTGATGGGCGTGACTTTTCCCGTCGCCACCACGCTCTTGGCGAGGTCGCCCCTCTCCACCTTCGCCAGCTTGGTTGGATCGATCTTGGTGCCGCCGCGCGTGGCTGCTACGGCCACAATCACCAGCGCGACCACCGCCACTGCCACGGTGGAGAGAATGATCAGGCGCTTCTTCTTTTTCTTGCCGTTGCCGTTACCGTTGGCCACTGCTGCCTCCCGACTCTAGGTAGCTTTTCGCTCTGTTGCTTATTACGTTTCCGCGCGGAGAGAAGTTCCGTACCTTGCGATGAAAAATCCGACGAGAATAACCCATTCCCAACCTATTAGACCTTACCGCCGGAGGAATCGGTAGCAGGGTCGCGCTGTGACTGTAACCTGATGAAAATGAATTGATTACCCAATGGGCGATTTACAAAGGCCCGGCTCCATGCCTTTCCCCGGGAGAATTCAGGAGGTGTCTCCCAACCACGCCCCGCGCCCGTAATGCTGTTCGTCGGGGTCCAACATCGGGGGCGCCGCTTTCGGATGGTAAGATTTCAGCTTCATGGTTACGTTCGTGGTGCTGCGCATCGCGGCAGTCGTCTTGCTCGTCGCGTCCAACGCCTTTTTCGTGGCGGCTGAGTTCGCGATGGTCAGCGTCCGGGAAACCCGTCTGCAGCAGCTCATCGCCGTCCACCGCGTTGGCGCCCGCACCGTCCAGAAGCTCCACCAGAAGCTCGACGAGTTCATTGCGGCCGTGCAATTCGGAGTCACTCTCTCCAGCTTGGCCTTGGGCTGGATCGGCGAAGCGGCCATGGCTCACCTCTTGGAGCCGATGTTCTCCAGCTTGCCCCACGCTCACGTTTACGCCCATGCCATCAGCATCGTCGTGGCCTTCCTGGTCATTACCTACATGCACGTGATTCTGGGCGAGATCGTGCCCAAATCCATCGCCCTGCAGCGCACCGAGGCCGTCGCCCTGGCCGTGGCCGGGCCTATGGACGTCTTCATGACCCTCGGGGCGCCCCTGCTGGCACTTATGACAGCATCGTCACGCCTGGTGCTCAAGGCCTTCGGCGCCCGCCAGGTCCGCGAAGGCGGCGTCCATTCTCCCGAAGAGTTGAAGCTCATCGTCTCCGCCAGCCGCCGCATCGGCGTTATCGAGGAGCCACAGGAGCAGGTGATCCAGCGCGCCCTCGACTTGGAAAACGTCTTTGTGCGCGAAGTCATGGTTCCGCGGCCTGACATCTTCTCCCTGCCCGGCGACATGCCCCTCGATGAAGCTTTCCAGAAAGTCGCCGACGAGCAGCACTCCCGTGTGCCCGTGTACGATCCCCAACGTGGGCCCGAGCACATCATCGGCGTGCTCTATGCCAAGGACCTCATGCGCTGGTTGCGGCATCGTTGGGTCCCCCGGGCCTCGGCGCAACTTCCCAGTTGGTCCAGCGACCTCAAAGTGCGCCACCTGATGCGCGAGGTGCTGGTCGTCCCTGAAACCAAACCTCTACCCGATCTTCTAACCGAATTCAAAGAGCGCAAACGTCATCTCGCCGTCGTGGTCGACGAGTTCGGCTCTACCGCCGGCGTGGTGACCGTCGAAGACATTCTAGAGCAACTCGTCGGCGAAATCGAAGACGAATACGACGTCAGCGAGCCTGTGATTGCCCCGGACGACGCCTCCATGGTGCTCGACGGCGCCACCAATATTCGTGACCTCGAGGCCGACTACCACGTCAGCGTGCCTCGCGATGAGGGCTATGAGACCCTGGCCGGCTTCGTGCTCGCGAAGTTGCAACGCATTCCCGCCGATGGCGATAGCTTTGAGTTCGAGGGCCGCCGTTTCACCGTCGTCGGCATGGACGGCCTGCGCGTTGAGTCGGTGAAAATCGAGGCCCTCCAGCCCCAGCCGCCTTCGCCTGCGCAGGCGGTGTCTTAGTGCTCCGTTACCTGTTGACCCGCCTGTCCTACATGCTGCCCGTCATCTGGCTGGTGGTATCGGTCGTCTTCCTGCTCATCCATCTCGTGCCCGGCGATCCCATCCAGCAAATGCTGGGTGAGGGCGTTCCCGCCGCCGACATCGCTGCCGCCAGACACGCCTATGGACTCGATGTCCCGCTCGGCACCCAGTACGTGAATTACTGGCGCGGCCTCGTTCACGGCGACATGGGCAAATCCCTGCGCTACAACCAGAACGTCGGACAAATTATCAGCCACGCTTATCCGTGGACTCTGCAATTGACCGTCGCCGCGCTCAGCTTTGCGCTGCTGCTGGCGATTCCCGCCGGCGTGCGCTCCGCCCTGCATCGCAATCGCTGGGACGACCGCGCTCTTAGCTTCGCTTCGCTCCTTGGCCTGTCATTCCCCAACTTTGCCCTGGGGCCAATCCTCATCTTGCTCTTTGCCATCCGACTGGGCTGGCTACCCGTGTCCGGCTCCGGTTCATGGCAAAATCTCGTGCTGCCCGCCGTTACCATGGGCGGCGCGCTCGCGGCGATCCTCACGCGCATGGTGAGAACATCAATGCTGGAGGAACTAGGTCAGGACTACATCCGCACTGCTCGTGCCAAGGGTCTGCCGGAACGCACTGTCGTCTATCGCCACGCCCTGCGCAACGCCATGATTCCCGTCCTCACCGTCGTGGGATTGCAATTCGGCGCCATGCTCGCGGGTGCCATCGTCACCGAGACCATCTTTTCCTGGCCCGGCATCGGACGGCTGACCGTTCAAGCCATCTCCAACCGCGACTACTATCTGGTACAGGGCTGCATCTTGGTCATCGGTCTGACCTACGTGCTGGTGAATTTCTTGACCGACCTCGCGTACTCCGCTCTGAACCCCCGCATCCGCCAGTAAGGTCTGCACTCAGTCAAAATCTTCGGTTTGTCATCTTGGGCGCAGGCGGGCCCGCTTAGCGGGACTGCCGGAGTCGAAGGACCCCTTTCGCCGGATTACTGATTGGGGATCAGACCGGAGCCTCGCACAGTTCGCCACTGAGCTTCACGGTCCAGGCCGACTGAGCCCGAGGGGTGACATTTGTTTGAGCCGTGGGCGGGGGCCCGCGGAGATCGTCCGGTATCATCGCTGGGGAGTCGGTTTTAACCGACGCCATGGACTTGCGAAGGCGTAAGCCCGAGCGACCGCTACGTCACGCTCTGCCCCGCCACCACCGCCGCCGGGTTGTGCGTGAACAGCGCCTCGGCCATGTCGGTACCGGCAAGCACCGCCACCCGCGTGCGCGCCTCGGAAAGTATCGGAGGACGTACGTTCAGGTCGTGCGCGTCGCTCGCCACAATGTGGATCGCCCTCTTTTGCAGCAGCTTTTCCACCGCCTTCTTTGACTTCGGTCCCCAGAACCCGGTGAACGCGTTGGCTGTCACCTGCGACAAGCAGCCCATTTCAATGAACTCCTGCACCACATCCAATTTCTTCATCAGAAGCGCGTTACGCTCAGGATGCGTGATGATGGGCACCATTCCTCGGCTCAGCAGCGTCCGCAACAACTCGCCCGCGTTCGACGGAATCCCATGGTGGTCGAACTCCACCATGATGTACTGCGTGTCGCCCAAAGCGAAAGGCCGCGGATCGTCCATGGCGGCCTCGATATTGCGCGGCGAAAGGTGGAAGTCGCAGCCAATCGTGAATGTTAGCCGGCCGCTGGATACTTCACTCAACGTCGCCAGCATGTCGGTAAAGTGCGCCCGGTCGTACTCGTAGTGCCCATCGCAGTGCGGTGTGGCCACGATGTGCGTGATTCCGTCGCGCACTGCCATGCTGCACATCTGCGTGGTTGTCGCCCACGTATCGGACCCATCGTCAATGCCCGGAAGTATGTGGCAGTGAATATCGACCATATTGCTACGCCTGGAGAAACCTTCGCTCCCTTCGCGCTGTTTTGAAGGGGCACGGCTTTAGCCGTACCATAAGAGTCACGAAGTCTCAGGGCTTTAGCCCCTGAGGGGAATCGCATGCCCCGACACATCGTGTATGAAACCGCTCCTAGGCGACATGGACGAATCCGCCCTTATGCGTGTCAATCCGTGGGTGCCCTTTTCTGACAACCGACAACTGACCACTGACAACTAGACTTTGTACCGCTCCCGCATGAAGTCGCCGATTTTCTCATACGCCGCGTGTAGCACATCCTCCGGCGGCAGAAACACAATCCGCATGTGCTTTGTCCCCGGTTTCTGTCCAAACCCCGAACCGTGCACCACCAAAACATGCTTCTGCTTTAGCAGGTCCGTCACGAACGTCAAATCGTCCTCGGGAATATCCAGCGACGGATGTGCGTAGAACGCGCCCTTAGGCTTGACCAGGCTCACCCGCGGCGTGCGCTTAGCCCAGTCCTCGGTGATGTGCGCGCGGCGGCGCAGCTTTTCCAGCATCGCCGGAATGTGGTCCTGCGGGCCTTCCAGCGCCGGCTTGATGGCGTGCTGAAACGGATGCGGTGCCGACAGGCGCGCCCGCAACAGCCGATGCACGCTCTCCAGATAATCGTGCAGCGCCTCGCGCGGCCCGGTCGCGATCGCCCATCCGATCCGCCATCCCGGAACCAGATACGCCTTCGAAAGCCCGTTAAACGTGATGATGGGAACGTCTTGCGCCAGCGTCGCAATCGAAATGTGCCTCGCGCCCGGCTCGTAGATCAGCTTGTCGTAAATCTCGTCGGCCAGGATGAGCAGGTTGTGTTCGCGCGCCAGTTCCAGCACCCTCTCCAGGGTCTGCCGTGACATTACCGCGCCCGTGGGGTTGCTCGGGTTGATCAGCAGGATGGCCCGCGTCTGCGGATTGATCTTGCGTTCCATGTCGGCAAGGTCCGGCTCCCAGCCATTCGACTCGTCAAGGTCGTAAGCATTCGGAACCGCACCCAGCTTGGCTAGCACCGCGCCATACAGCGGATATTCCGGACTCGGCGTCAGCACGTTCTCGCCCGGATTGACCAGCGCCGTCAGGCAGCTATCAATGACCTCTCCGCTGCCGTAGCCGACAAAAATGCTCTGAATGTCCTTGAAGCCCGCGGCTTCAGCCTGGTGCCGAATCGCGTCCACCGCGGGCTTGATGCCCAGCGATTCGCCGTAGCTGTTGTGCCCGTCGAGCATCGCCTTGTGTACCGCCTCGATCATGTGCGGCGGCGTGGGGAAGTCGAACTTACACGGGTCGCCAATGTTGAGATAGAGGATCTTGTGTCCGTCGCGGGCGACCTCGTCGGCGACCACGGCAAGATCGCGAATCGCATAGCGCACATTCGCCATGCGCTGCGCGGCGACTACTTCAGTTGTAGTTTTCGTAGGCATAATTGCGTCCTCAAAACGGGCAATTCTTACTAACCGGCCATTATCTATTGTTGTGCGCCGCTTTGAAAGGGCACCGCTTCCCCCGCGTCCGTACTGCTAATCGCTAACTGCTAGTTGCTAATTGCTACCTGCTCGTTGCTCTTTACAACCTCATGACTCTGTGCGCCTTCTCCGTTATAACCCCCATAACGATTTTGAATTTCCCATTCGCGCGTAATCAAGCTACTCTCTCCTCAGTGAATGCTCCTCGACGCGCATTCGCTTCCAATCCAAGCTGATCTGTATCCCCAAGTCAGGTATTGGATAGACACCTGGCTTACACGGCTTCGGCAGTCTTTGCGATATCGCCATAGCTCTCCCCGTTGAGCGGCAGTCCGGCGACGAAGATTTCCAGCCCAACCCACGAGACGCCCGGACCGCTCTGCGCCCCGGTGTGCCTTGCCGGCGGGCGACGGGTACTCGCACTTTCGATTGGAGACGAAACATGAAATTCGCGAAGAAGATGAGCCTGATGCTTTCCCTGACCGCTGCTCTTGCGCTTTCCGCTCACGCTCAGGACGCGCATGCGACGTTCAACCTTCCCTACGACGCCCGGCTGGGCGAAGCGGTTCTCCCCGCCGGAACCTACATTGCGAACGTGTCCTTGCAGGGCAGCGCCAAGCTGTTCATCGTGCCGGAAGACCGCACCGGCAGGGCAGCGATCGTGCTCCCCATGAGCGCCGACACTTCCGCTTGCACGGTGTCTTCTCTCCAGATGAGCCGTGAAGGCTCGCAGTGGAGCGTGAACTCCATCTGCTTTTCCGGTCCGCAAATCGCGCTCTACTTCGCGGCTCCGGCGGCAAAGGTAGCGGTCGCCAGCGCGGCGCCCGCGCCAGCCGTGATGGCGGGACGTTAACTCGAGTTTGCAGTAGGGGACGGTCGCATCCCACCCACCGTCGGCCGTCCCCGTTTTTGCGATTCCGGAATGCAAGTTTCGATTCATGAAAAATTGCGATTCGCGCCATAGCAACTATCGATGCGAAGTGCGCGCATTCGTCGGTAGCATGAAATGATGGATACAGCAGAACCAATTCCTACTCTCGAGTTCCTCCATAGCGTGAGCAGCCGCATTGCGGCCGCCGATCCTCTGCACGAAGTGCTCGACGAGATTGTCGAGTTTGTGACCGAGTTTGTCAGTTGCGATTCCTGCTTCATCTACGTGCTCGAAGGCGACACGCTCGTGTTGCGCGCCTCCAAGAATCCGCATCCGGAAGTGGTCGACAGTCTGCGCGTGCCGCTCGGCGAAGGCATTACAGGATGGGTTGCCAAGCATCGCGAGCCGGTGGTGATCGAACGCGACGCCGCGCAGGACCCGCGTTTCCGCAGCTTCGCCGAACTGCCGGAAGATTCCTATCATTCCTTCCTGTCGATACCTGTGATTTCTCGCGGGCGCGTAGTGAGCGTCATCAACGTGCAGCATCGGGAGCCGTATCAATTCACGCCCCGCGAGATTAAGTCGATCTCGACCATCGGACATTTGGTCGGAGCGGCAATTGAGTTGGCGAGGCTGGAAGGCGAGATTGCGGAACTGTCGGACAAGCTGGCGATGCGCAAGATCATCGAGCGTGCCAAAGGAATCGTGCAGGCAGAATTCAACGTAAGCGAAGAAGAGGCTTACAGCATCATCAAGAAACAAGCGCGCAGCCGCCGCAAAACCATGAAAGAAATCGGCGAAGCGATTTTGCTAGCGGAAGAATTAAAGCGCGAGCAAAAAACCAACGCGAATCCCGCAGCATAAACAAAAAGTTGGCACGGGAACCACCCGTGCCAACGTCCAACTAATTGCTAATTGCTTCTTCTCTAATCCGGCCGATCAATCTGCGCCTTCTGCAGCTTGTCCGAGTAATCGATGTACACCGACTTCCACTCCGTATAGAAATCGATCGCGCCGATGCCGCCCTCGCGGTGGCCGTTCCCCGTGGCCTTCGTTCCACCGAACGGCAGGTGCACCTCCGCGCCAATCGTCGGAGCGTTGATGTACGTAATGCCCGCATACAAGTCGCGCATCGCCGTGAAGGCCTTGTTCACGTCCTTCGTGTAGATCGACGACGACAGCCCGTACTCAATGTCGTTCGCAATCTCGATCGCGTTCTCCAGTCCGTCGCACGCAATGATCGACACTACCGGCCCAAAAATTTCTTCCTGCGCAATCCGCATCTTCGGGTCGACATCGGCAAACACCGTCGGAGCCACGAACCAGCCATGCTCCCACGCGCCGCCTTCCAGGCGATGCCCGCCCGTCATCAGCTTCGCGCCTTCTCCCTTGCCTATCTCGATGTACTTCAGGTCCGTCTCCATCTGCGACTTGTTCACCGCCGGACCCATGTCCACCGACTCATCCAGCCCGTTGCCGACCTTCAGCTTCTGCGCCCGCGCCACCAGCTCATCCACAAACTTCCGGTACACGCCCTTCTGCACGATGATGCGGCTCGTCGCCGTGCACCGCTGCCCGGTCGTTCCGAACGATCCCCACAGCGCGCCTTCCAGCGCCAGTTCAAGGTTCGCGTCGTCCAGCACGATCATCGGATTCTTCCCGCCCAGCTCCAGCGAGCAGTGCTTGAACGTCTTTGCCGCCTCCTGCCCCACCACGCGGCCCACGGCCGTCGAGCCGGTCAACGACACCGCACGCACCGCCGCATGCTGCGTCATCGGAGTCCCCACTTCGCTGCCAAACCCGCTCACGATGTTCACCACGCCCGCCGGAATCCCGCCGTCCGTCAGCGCCTGCACAAAATTAAACGTTGACAGCGGAGTGTCCTGCGCCGGCTTGATCACCGCCGTGTTGCCCGCGACCAGGGCAGGGAACAGCTTCCACGACGGAATCGCCATCGGGAAGTTCCACGGCGTAATCATCGCGCACACGCCCAGCGGCTGGCGCACGGCCATGGCGAACTTGTTGGGCAGCTCCGACGGCACCGTCGGCCCAAACAGCCGACGCCCCTCGCCCGCCGTGTAGTAGCCGCAGTCAATGGCTTCCTGCACATCGCCGCGCGTTTCTTTGATGACCTTGCCCATCTCGCGCGTCATCAGTTGCGCGTACTCTTCCTTGCGCCCAATCAGGATCTCCGACGCCTTGTAGAGCATCTCGGCCCGCCGCGGAGCCGGCACCAGCCGCCACTTCTTATAGGCTTCGCTGGCCGCGTCGATGGCGCGGTTCACGTCTTCCGCGTCCGAGCGCTGAAACACGCCGACCACATCGCGCGTGTCGGCGGGGTTCAGGTTCTCGAAGGTGCGTCCAGTGTGGCTCTCCACCCACTCGCCGTTGATGAAGTTCTTGTACACGGTGGCCTTGCCCGCCGCCGCTTTCGTCACTGCCTGCTCTGCCGTTGCCATGAATGCCTCCAAAACTTTTAAGTGCAAACCCTCTATCGTAGCTGTCGGCGGAGAAAGGTTCAACCGGTAGTCTCTTCCAATACAGGATGAGCCTGAAGGCGAAGTCAGTTTCCAATACAAGATGAGCCTGGGGCGGGTGGCATGCTGAGGATTGACAACCAGTGTGCACGAAGCTGAGAAACTAAGCCTGGATCAGATCGAGGCTTTTCTAAACGCCAGCGAAGAGATCCGCTTCGAAGGCGAAAATCGCAAGCAGGTTTACGGCTGGGTGGAGCAGGTTCTGCGCCACCAGCAATATCCGAAACAATCCCGCAAAGCCCGCGGCTTGGTGCGGCGTTACCTGGAGAAGATGACCGGCCTGAGCCGGGCCCAGATGACGCGGCTGATCGCCCGCTATCGGGCCATCGGTGAGCTCCAGCCCGCCCCCTATCGACGGCACCGCTTCCCACAACGCTTTACCTTCGCCGATATCGAACTGCTGGCCACCGTCGATGAGGCCCACGAAACCTTGAGCGGACCTGCCACCCGACGCATTCTCGAGCGCGAGTTCCAGGACTACGGTAAGCCCGAGTACCAGCGGCTGGCCTCGATCTCAGTGGCTCACCTGTATAACCTGCGCCACCACCAACGCTACCGGCAGCGTCGCCTCAACTACACCAAAACCAGGCCCACAGCGGTCAGCATCGGCGAGCGCCGACGGCCCAATCCGCAAGGCCGAGCCGGCTATTTGCGCGTCGATACCGTGCATCAGGGCGATCGACCGGGAGCCAAAGGCGTCTACCACATCAACGCCGTCGATCAGGTCACCCAGTGGGAGATCCTGAGCGCCACCGCCCGCATCAGCGAAGTTTGGCTGGAGCCCGTGCTGGCTGCCCTGCTACGCCAGTTCCCCTTCCCCATCCTCGGCTTTCACTCCGATAACGGCAGCGAGTTCATCAACCAGACCGTGGCCCGTCTGCTGAATAAGTTGCTCATCGAGCAGACCAAAAGTCGCCCCCGGCACAGCAACGATAATGGGCTAGTGGAAACCAAAAATGGCGCGGTCATCCGCAAGCACATGGGCTACGGCTACATCCAGGCTGAACACGCCGAACCCATCCAGCAGTTCTACAGCGCGCACTTGAATCCCTATCTGAACTACCATCGCCCCTGCGCCCAAGCCGATATCGAAGTCGACGCGAAAGGTCGTCAACAACACCACTACCGACGCTATCAAACCCCGCTGGAGACCCTGCTGGCCCTCCAGCCCGCACCCGTTCTACGCCAGGGACTCACCGTCGCCGTCCTCCAACGCATCGCTGCTGCCGTCAGCGATACCGAAGCCGCCCAGCGCATGCAGCAAGCCAAGGCCAAACTCTTCGAGCGGTTGCGACAGCCGGCGGAAGGGCCGTGGAAATGACGGTGCATGCAAAACCCTGCGGGTTTCGCACCCACCTTGGAAATCGCTGCGCGATTCCCACATTCCCACCGCTCCGACGGCTGCTAGACTCGTTCAATACAAATCAGGAAAGGAGCTTTCCTCCGCCATCCCCTCGGGCTCACTTCAGGCTCATTCTTCAATTGGAAAAGACTCCGGTAGGCGGAGGCGGTCGGGGCGTCCAAAATCTGGACAAAGGGGGTACCCCCCCTCCCCCCCATGTTTTTGCAAAATCCTCATTCCATTGAAGTTGCGGGATTTATCCTCGTAAATTCCTCTGCGCGTGGGACTTACGGACAAAATCCTCATAAATAAGGAGTTAGGAAGGATTTTCTGAAGATAGAGGGAGGCGCGGGCGGGGAAAGCGGAGGAAATCGGGCAATCGTCAGGACCGGTCACGGTCAAATCTCACAGTGCTTGGGGAGAAGGGAAATGTCCGGCTGTCGCCTCGTGGGAAGACAGCTCTCCCTAGTCCTATCGAGGGAGTGTAGGGAAAGGGGCGGGGAGAACGATAGGACGCAGGTCACCGGTGCGTGTGACAAGGGGGAAACTGATGGCATCGATTGCCCAGGTTAGCCCAAAAGAAGGGCGAACCTGGGGCACCCGGCAATTGAAGTCGATGCCTGTTTGTTTGGCTAAGGCACTGATCCCTCTCGACGAATTTGAGCAGTTCAAGAAATACAGCGGCAACGTAAATAACAAAGACTTCTATCCGACCGACTCCGTCCCTCCCGAGGAAATCAGAGAACGTAGAGCAGAACAACTGGGCGATTACCATGAGCGGTTCCTTCGATTTCAAGTGCCCGTCGCAGAACTCCCAGACTCTGTGTCATTAGCAGAGGTCTGTGAGATTTTCGACGTGTTGAATACGACAGGGACAAAGGTGTCGACCTTCGATTTGATCCACAATTTGAACTTCGCGAATACGAAGGGGGCGTTTGACCTGAGAGGCAGGTTCGAATCCTGCCAAGAGGAATACAGCTATCTATCCCTTTTGTGCGACCCGGGACGCCCGGAGTTTTTCTGCCAAATGGTGACTGGGTGTTACTTGTCGGAACCCGAGCCCAGAACTCGGAAGGCGAGTGACGCCGTAGCGAAGAGCACAAGCATTGCTGTCTCGGTTGGCGGCGATAAACGGCCTGGCGACGAACTCGTTAAGACCGTAAAGGGTGGCGATCTGCTGGAAACGCCTACAGCCTTCTACGAAGTGTTCTCTAAGAACCTGCCGAAAGTAGATAGCTACAGCTCGACGCTTTTTTCACCCGAAGTTCTTGGAACGGAAGCATATCTTAAGGAATTGCCCTATCCGGTGAGCGTAATCCACTATCTATCGCTCCGGTGGGCACAAGAAAAGACGATTCCCAAGGATGATCAATTCACAGTAAGCCAGTTGAACAGGTTATATCGTGCGTTTTTCTGGAGTAATTCACTGTCCGCTCGATACGACCAGGGTTTTCTTACCTTGTTCTCAACCGATCTCAAAACTCTTCGATCGATTCTTACCGAGACAAAGGATCTTCCGGATTCCGAGTGGGCCGAGAAGTGCAACGAGCTACTTGATGAGCAGGTTTTCAAGACGCAAAACCGCCGTCGAACCAAAGAGGACTTGGCCGCCGTTGTGCTCGAAGGCGAACTTCGTGGTGCTGCGCGTCAGGCAGTCGCACTTTTCATGTATGCCAAGGTTGGGGTGGACCTTTGCGACGGCAGGCCTCTCGATAGGTATTCAGAAGAGCAGGCAGATAAGGTCCAGTTGCACCATATCTATCCGAAAGACTGGTGCAAGAATAATCAAGCGAGCCACATTGTGCTGCAGAACAACGACTCAGCACCAAATGCGTACGCCAATTTGGTTCCGCTGAAAGCCGGCTCCAACAATCTTTGGAAGACCAAGTCACCATCAACGGCCATCCAGGAATTTGGGCTAGACTTCGAGACGCACGAAGTTCAACTCCGGCAGGCATTCATCGACGACATCGGTTTCAAGATACTGGCATCTCCGGAGGCTGACCCAGAAGCATTTTGGAGACATCGAGCTTCCCTAATTGTGGACGAACTCCACAAACTCCAGTACGTGTGATATTCGCCAGTGGCCCACCTATCCCTTCGTTTGGGACATGGGGGCTTTTCCAAACGAACAAGGCCGCCTGGTCAGGCGGCCTTGTTCATCAAACGCGACTCGTGTCTTGTGCGATGGCAGCGAGCCTCTTCTTCTTCACCAGCGCAAGCAGCTTCAGCGCCGATCCACTAGGACGCTTCTCGCCCCGTTCCCATTGACTCACCTGACTTACGGGCACATTCAGATGACGCGCGAATACCGCCTGACTGGCCTTTTCGCGGTTCCTCCAAAGCGGCGGAGCCGCGGCGCGGTGTTAGGCGTGGCCGTAAGGCCGCGCTCCATAGTCCGCATTTGAACCGCTGCCGCGGAGCGGCGTTCTTAGCTTCACGGGCGCGTACGACGCCGCATCCGCGGCTGGGTATTATGACGGCCCCGATTGCGCGCGCTTACGCGCACGCCTAATACCACGCCGCGGCTCCGCCGCTGAAGAATTAGGTTTTCATGCCGCCGCGGCTCCGCCGCTTTGGCCCCAGGTGCGGTCGCCCCGAGATCAATCCCACACATACCGAGCGTCATACGGCCACGTGGCCCAGGTATCAAAAAATGAATGCGTGCCCCACGTTCGGCCATCTTTTGGCCTAACGTGGGTTCGACGCGGTGTGGGGCTTTTCCTCCGAAGCCCAAATACGGTTCGCCCACTTCCTACCCTCTAGTCCGCGCCAGCGGCGGCGTCACTTGCCCGGCTTGGGAACCTGGCCCAGGACGGCGACCATGATCTGGCAGTCGTAGCCGAAGTCCACAGGACGGCAATTGCTGAAGTAGATGCTCTTGCCATCGGGCGACCAGCGGGGCTCGGTGGCGCGGCCGTCGGTATTGGCGACCAGGTGCACGTCGCTGCCATCGGCGTTCATGACGAAAATCTGGTAGTTGGCGCGGCGGTTGGAGGCGAAGACCAGCTGCTTGCCGTCAGGTGACCACGAGGGCCAGCCGTCGAAGGCGGGATGGTTGGTGAGGTTGCGAGGGTGGGTGCCGTCGCTGTCGGCGACGAAGACCTCGGAGTTCATCTCGCCGAGGATCTTGCGGTAGGCAATGTGCCGTCCGTCGGGCGACCAGACCGGATACGTGTTGGTGCCGCCGGCAATCAACTGTGCCTGGCGGTGGCTCTTGAGGTCAAAGGTGTAGATCTCGGATTCGTTCTTGCGGGGCGGCTGGAGGTCGTCGTCGCTGCAGAAGATGAGTTGCGCGGAGTCGGGCGACCAGTTGGGATGGATGTACTTGTGCTGGGGGTCGGTGAGACATTCCTGGCCGGAGCCGTCGGGGTGGATGAGACAGATGACCTCATGCTGGCCGTCGTCGCGGACAAACGCGATCCAGAGGCCGTCGGGCGACCAGGAGGGACTGTCGTGGGTGACGGTTTCCTGGGTGACTTGGCGGGGCGAGGTGCCGTCGGCGTTCATGATGAAGATCTGCTGGAAGCCGGCGATCGTGGTCTCGTAGACGAGCTGCTTGCCGTCGGGCGAGAAGTAAGGCTCACCCTGGTCCACGTGAGTCAGCTGGTAGGCGAGCGTCAGCACCCCGGATTGCGCCTGGCTCACGGACCCGCCGCATAGACAGGCGAGCACGACCACTCTGAGCGTCCACAGACTCGATCTCATACGAAGCACCCCCGCGCCTTAGACGCGGCGAGGAGCGTCGGGTCAACCGGGACGATGTCAGCCAGGTGCGCCAGGTTCGCGCCCCTTCCTTTGGCGGTGTGGGGCTTTTCGTCCCGAATCCCAAACCCTCGATGGCATTGAAAACCTCGTCGCTGCCGTGCCATCCAATCCCTGTGCTGAAATGTTCTTGTGGTTACCAAAGTTTCCGCCCGATGGGTACTTTCGTAAGTTGACCAGCCTCCGCACGCGTGTCACTATCCACTCGACGATACTGTACGAGATGCTTACTCGTTGTTTTGGCTGACCACCGACAACTGGTAACTGATAACTGTTTTTGGAGGCCTTATGTCCGTTGCTACCTGTTCCTATCTGAAGCCCGACCGCGCCGTCTGCAACTCCCCGGCTCTTCGCGGCAAGCGTCTCTGCTACTTCCACCTCGATCCCGACTCCCGCCGCCTCAAGGCCGCTTGGGCTCGTGCCATCATCGCCCTGCGCGTCGCCAGAGCCCGCGAACGGGCCTTGTTCGGGCATATTTAGGCGTGCGTAACTCCAATGGATGCAGGATGTTACCAGTAACTCCTTTGGATGGAATATTTTACGCGGAATCGCGCGCGCATCTCCTGTTTTTTCAAGACTTTGCATTCATGGAGGGGGAGGGGGCAGACCGCGAGTGGCGCATCCCGCCTTCTTTTGGCGGGGTGGGGCTTTTCGTCACAATTCTCGGCGCTTGTCCGACGAACGCAAATCTCACCCCCAAACGTGAAATCCGAGTGAAATCCGAGTTGACAGGCCGATAGGTGTGGGTCACTATTAGGCGCCCACAGCGAGCCCCATGAGGAGCAGTTTGGAACGGGCAGACTGGAGAGACTGCATGAGAAATCGAGTTCTGATAGCAACGTTCGTCGTCACCGGCTTGATGCTGCTGGCGATTCCCTCGTCAGCCACTATCGTTTCGGTGTCGTACTCAAGTGTCGGACCGAACCTAGTCGATTTCGAGGATGTCGCTGGCGCACCCTTCCCAGGTGTCGTCTACAACGGAATCCTGACATCAGGCACCGTTCAATTCGGAAAGTACTTCGCCGGTCAAACCGTCGGAAGTTTGGGAAATAACGATACGCTCACCAGTACCGCCACGAACCCGCTCACTCTGCAAGTTGGCGGTGCCAATAACAATCTCTCGGTCGGGACCGATGACGGAACCAATAACCTTATCGGATGCGGCGCCCTTCTCTGCCAGGATGCGGACGGATATGGCGAGGGCTCGATCGCGATGATGTTTCCACACCAGATTTCGCAATTTGGGATTCAGATGCTGTTCGCCGACGGTGGCACGACGACGGTACAGTTTTTCCGTCAGGACGGATCGTTTATCGGCTCGTTGACCGTCGACAACTCGCTCGGCACCGACTTCGGCTTCAGTGACACCGCAGGAAGTGAGATCGCAGGCATCTCAATCTGGACAGCCGACCCAGGCGGTCTTGCCTATGACAATTTGCTTTTTGACGGCGGCAACAATCCGACTCCAGAGCCGAGTTCCGTTTTGCTTCTCGGCAGTGGAATTCTGGGTCTTGCTGGCGTGTTGCGCAGAAAGCTCAAAACCTAGTCCGATGCCCCATTCAAGCGGCCAGGTTTTGGCCGCTTGAATGGGTATTTTCGTCACGAATCCCCGACGAGAACCCAGCGCGGCGGCTGGCTCGCCCTTTCGCTCCAAAGTTGATTGGAACTGGGTACAATCAACGTCGGATTGCTCCGAGGATGAACTCGCAACCACCCAAGTCTCGCGTCCGCTCGCAGCCCCTGATCGCGGTTCGCGATGTGCGGGCCAGCAGTCGCTGGTACAGCCAATTGCTCGGGGCCGACTCTCTTCCGGATCACCCTCATCGCGATACCTACGACCGCATACTCTGCTCCGGCGAGCTGGTCCTTCAACTCCATGCCTGGGACGAGGAAGATCATCCCAACCTTGTGAACGCCGACGCAGCGCCCGTCGGGCACGGTGTTTTGCTCTGGTTCGAGGTGGATGATTTTGATGCGGTCGTGAAGCAGGCCCGCGAATTGGCTGCACAGGTCCTGCTGGAACCTCACGTGAACCCGAGACCGAATCATCGGGAAATGTGGCTTCGCGATCCCGATTGCTATGTCGTAGTGATCGCGAGTCGTGACGGCGAGGTCCCGGCGTAACCGACTTCTCCCCTGTGCGTGGCCCACACTTCGATTTGTAAACCTATTTGTTTCATAGGCTTCCACGTTTCACCTCGGATTCATCTGCCTTCCACCCGCGGTGCATTGTAGCTTTCTTGCGTTCGGCGCAATGTTCACTCACGAAAGACGGAGCCACTGCTCCCGTGAGGATGAAAATGAAGAACATTGCTCGTACAACCCTGATCACCGCGGCGCTGGTTCTCATGACGCTGTCGGCTGCCTACGCGCAGAAGACCGCCGCAACCGTCAACATTCCGTTCACCTTTACTGTGGATGATGTCCGTATGCCCGCCGGCGAGTACACCATCTCGTCAACCAGCGAGCGGGTCGTCACCCTTCAGCGTGTGGGTGGCCCTGAGGTCAAGACCACGGTGACCAACAATGGCTCGTCCACGAAGTCGGATGGCCGCGCCAAGCTGGTCTTCCACAAGTATGGCGATGCGTACTTCGTGGCGGCCGCCTGGATGCCCAAGTCGGACCATCCGCAGGAGTTCTTCACCTCGGCCAGCGAGATCGAAGTGGCCCGCACCACTCCGCAGAAGAGCTACGAGCTGGCGATGAATGTGGCGAAGTGAATCGGCAAAGCCCTCCCCAGCAAGAGCCCGGAGCGATCCGGGCTTTGTTCATGCACGGGAGCTTTGTTGTTGGTACTCGAGGTCGAGGGCTTAGCTAGGGCCAAGATAATGCCGGTTGCGATTGCCTGTGTTCGAAGTCAACGAAGGTGACTTCGGGCCAGAGGCGCTTGCATAGCTCTTCGCGGGTGATGACTTCGCCGGGGCGCTCGAGCAAAATGGACAGAACTTCGATGGGCTGTCCGTGCAGGTTGAGCTTGTGGCCGAGCTTGAAGAGCTCGCCCGACTGGCGATCGAGTTCAAAAACGCCAAAGCGCAATTTCTGCGTGGCTGCGGTGGGCATCGACACCTCCGCACAGGCAGGTTAGCGCGAAACGGTCGAGTGCCGACGCGAAAAGCGCGATCCATCATGGGCTTCTTCCCGATTTGGGCAACAGAGGTTGTAACGCGGCACCGAAGCGCCGCGCTCCTGAGCTAGTTTGTACCCGCCGAAACCTCCGCCTCGTGGGGAGCGAAGGCGTCGGTCAACGAGATGACCTGCATGTTTTTCTTCAAGTCATCCAAAGACGCGGCGCTGGTGATAGTGAGGTCGACGGGCTGGCCGGGGAGAAGGTCGAAGTAATTGTCGGACAGTTTGGAATTTACGTTGCCGAAGCTGATATACACGCTGCGGGCGAGCACCGGAGAGGCGAGGTGCAAGGTGTAGGTCGACTCTGGCGCGGAGGTTGTCGATCCCACCCTATCGTCCCGCTGCACGGGCCGATAGGATGGGGCACCCGCGGAAAGCGAGCTGTCGATCTTGGCCTGCGGCAGTTGCATTTCTTTCTTGGGCACGAAGAAGAGTTCGTTGCTGGAGATGACTTTGTTGTCGACCAGCAGATCGGTGACGGCGAAAATTTTGCCGAGGTCGGCGTTGGGGAGGTTGGTGATGTCGAGCATCGGAATGGTCAGATAGGCCTTGCTCGACAACGGAGCGATGGTCACTGACTGCGACTTGTCGCTGAGAGTGGCGCCGTCAAAACTGAGGATGCGGACGCGGAGTGTGGCCACGGTTGGCGAGGTCTTGTCGGAGACGATGTAAACGGCAACGTTGCCTCCCTCATGATGGGGCGAGACCAGAATCGGAGCGTAGAAGCGGCGGGCGTAGTAGTGCAGGGCCTTCCAGCGCCCGTAGTAGTCGAGGCTCGACCACGAGGCGACGGGCCAGCAGTCGTTCAACTGCCAGTAGATGGAACCCATAGTGCGCGGGCGATTGCGGCGGAGGTGCTCGGCCCCGATCTTGATGCCTTCGGCCTGCAGCACCTGGCTGGCGTAGAGGAACGAGGCGAAGTCCTTGGGCTGCGGGTAGTCGCGGAGCATGTAGTCGTGGATGATGGAATTGCCGGCGGTGTTCTTCTGGTGGGCCAGCATGACGGGCGTGAAGATGTTGATGCGGTCCTCGGGCATGGTGAAGGTCTCGACCGTGCGCATCTCGGGGAAGGACTGGAAGCCGTACTCGGTCATGAAGCGCGGGTTGTGCTTCTCGTAGTCGGTGAAGGGAACACGGCCGTGCCATACCGACCAGTCATGCATGTCGCCGGACTGGTACTTATCGTTGACTTGCTCGAAGTCGGAGCTGGGCGAGCTGGGCCAGTAGGGTGTTTCCGGTGCGAGGCGATTGACGGCGGCGGCCAGAATGCCGCTGAAGGTGGAGACGTAGTCCTGCCACATCTGGAAGCGGACGTCGGCGGGAAGCTTGTCGCGGTCATTCCAGGCGAGGGCGACTTCGGTTTCGTTATTGCCGCACCAGAGGACGATGCTGGGATGGTTGCGCAGACGGCGGAGCTGGTCGTCGGCCTCGGCGGCGACGTTGAGCTTCCAGTCGTAGGTGCCGGGCTGCCAGTCGTTGCCGAACATGAAGTCCTGCCAGATCATGATGCCGAGTTCGTCGCAGATGTCGTAGAACTCGTCGGTCTCGTAATAGCCTCCGCCCCAGTGGCGAATCATGTTCATGTTGGCGTCGACCGCAGACTGCAAGACCTGGCGATATTGCTGTGTGGTCACGCGGGTGGGGAAGCTGTCGAAGGGAATGACGTCGGCGCCCTTGCCGAAGACGGGGATGCCGTTGACGATGAACTCGAACGAGCGTCCCCACTGGTCGGGCTCGCGGCGAAGAACGATGGAGCGGAGGCCGGTCTTGGCGGTGGCTTCGTCCTGGAGCTGCTTGCCGATTTTCAGTTGGGTGTTGAATTTGTAGATGGGCTGGGCGCCGTATCCGGCGGGATACCAGAGTTGCGGGTTTGCGATGTCAATGGGGAGCATCGACGTGATTTACGCCGGCTTGCAGTTGCACATTGCGCGACGCGTCGGCAGCGTTTGCCGGAGCCGACGCCGTAATCAACCGCGACGTTGGCGTTGCCCGCGGTCGAGGCGGTGACCTCGACTTCGGCGAGAAGATGCGCGACGCCGCTGCTGACGTCAAGCTGGCGGATGTGGACGTTGGAGATGCGAGCTTCATCCCAGGCCTCGAGGCGCACCGGACGCCAGATGCCGCTGGTGACGAAGCGCGGTCCCCAGTCCCATCCGTATTCGTAGGCGGCTTTGCGGACGTAGGTCTTGGGCTCGACGTGGGTCTTTGGGCTGCCAGGGATCGTTGGCGGCGATTTCAGCGGCGATCTTGATGGGCGAGGGGAAGACGATGCGCAACGAATTGGCGCCCGCCTTGAGGTCGGGCTTCACGTTGACGCGCCACTCGCGGAACATGTTGTCGGCAGTGAGGATCGAGCTTGTCGTTGAGATAGACCTTGGCGTAGGCATCGAGGCCTTCGAAGACGAGGTCGATGTTCTTCTGCGCGAGCAGTGCCGGGGTGGCCTGGAACGGTGGTGCGATATTCCCAGTCGGCGTTCTCGATCCATTGCAGCTTGGCTTCGTTGTCGCGATAGAACGGGATCGGGAATGAGCTTGTTGCGCAGCAGGTCCAGATGCACGCAGCCGGGAACGACGGCCGGATGCCATTGCGAGGCATCTTTAATGGCCGCGTTGGCGGACTCGACCGTGGGGCCGGAGACGAGCTGGCGGAACTCCCATCCGGAGTTCAATGGCAGGCCTTGTCTGTGGGTAATTGTGGTGGCTGCGAGAGAGTTGCCGGTGAAGACGAATGCCATTGTGAGGACGCGAAGGGTGATTCTTATGGACAAGGAAGTATGCTCCTGATCTGGCTGCCAGGCCTTGCATTGAGAAAGGACGATAGTAACAAAGTGGGGGCATAATACTTACGCAGAATGATAAACGATGTCAATAGTATGTCGAGATAATCATTGACATTCTGCTATACCCGGCGTATTTTGCGGCGCATAGGCCAAATCCCTACTACCTAATGTTGAGCCTCGGAGGCGACAAATTACTTAGAGGAGGTTATATGAAGAATATCTGTGGTGTAGATGGAGCAACCTGCTGGGTGTTCTAGCCTTGGCCGTTTTCGGGTTATCTAGCAATTGCAATGCTCAAGATTGCACTGATTTTTATCAGGGCAACTCCACGCAATACCTGTGCTCGTGCGGACAAATCGTACATTATCATGCATGCAAGGATTGCCCAATTCAACACGAGTGCACCGGGTGTAGGCCCGTTCTCTTTGTGTCGTGTTGCGCTGGCACAGACGGCACATATGACGGCGCTTTCGGCTGTGGAGACTTGCCCCCAATCCATTCGAACTACATCGTCAACGACCCTAAGCTGATGTTTGTCAAGGAGCGCTTTTACATCGCGGGATGCGGTGTCAATCCTGTCCGGTGGATTATGGGGCAGTCACGAGATGTCGTCGCCGCGAAGCTGAGTTTGAGTGAGCGCGAACTACAGTGAACGAGACTTCGAAGTCGATATTCAAGCAATTGGGGCTTATGGGTCTGCTAGTAATTATTGGCGTAGCCCAAGTCCCGCCGAAGCTCGAGATATTAGAGTCTCTGCCGACTCAGGAGTTAGCTCACGGCATACCAGAGCCGATAAAGTGCGATGCGGATGGAAATATCTACTTTCAGACTGCGTCGGTACTACCAATGGGTGCACCGCTGGTTCGGATTAGTTCCGACGGTTCGACAGTGACACACTTTGAGTTTGCAAAGGGTGAATACTCGAGGAGCGAGATAACGGATTTCGCGGTTGGAACTGATGGAATACTCTATGGGGTCATGCGTAACCGTGGCAGGAGCTACCTTGTTGAATTTGAAAAGGGCGGCCAGGTCAAGGCGTTGACCGAGGTGGTTAGTCCATATGGGCAATTTGTGGTTCGAAACTTGTCGGCGTTCTCGCCGGATGTGTTTCTAGCGTCTGGCACTATGTGGGGTCAGGATAAGCATGTGCGCGAGTTCACAGGGATAATGGGCGGGGACGGGCAGATCAAGCGGGAGATATTCCTAAAGGGCGACGTCGACCAGAAGAAGGAGAAGCCAGACACGCCTCTATTCGGGCCCTCTTGGGTTGGGGATGACGGCTACGCTTATTTAATGCGCACGCCGGGTTCGGGAGCGCTTTTTTTCGTAATTTCCGCGGCGGGTGAGGTCGTACGGACAGTATCGGTCAGTTCGCCAGTTGACGGTTCGTCAGCAGCAACCTTCGGGTTGTCCCGCGGACGGCTAGCGGTGTACTTCTACAAATCGCAGGGTGATGGCCCAGGCATGGTTTGGCTAAAGGTGGTAAACAGTAGGACCGGGGAGGAGATCGCGACGTACACAACGCCGGATGACCTCAAGGGTATTTTTGTGTGTTACAACTCAGGCACCTTCGAATTCCTGGTCGCACGTGAGAATCGAAAGTTCGATTTGGTCCGAGCTGGCGCACGGTAGACCAGAGGCCATGACGTTAATCTCGCCCTCCCACCTGACGGGCTGTACCCTCAGCCTGCGGTGTGTGTGCCCGCCTGACGAGGCTGTCAGGATTTTTTCTGCCGGTGCCAGTTTGGGCATGCTGAAGTTTTTCCCGAAGTGGCGGGCTCAACCCGCCCGGCCTGGATCAGGCTATTCCACACCGTGCTCTTCCGGTGTTACTCTATAGTGCATACGGAGCGACCCCCGCGGTCCCGTTTGCATAGCGGACTGGCCAGCCGGCATCCTCGGAACTGCAAGACCCTGAACTACTTAGACCCTCTATTGGTAGCGAGGAGCAGTTGTGGAGGGCGTTCCAGTGTCCGCCTGAGACGGCCTGCGCGGTTTGCCACGCACTCATAAGAAAGAAGAAGCAGTCGTAATGTCATCCAACGGATTCCATAATCGTCCCTCACGCTTCGGCAATCTGCGGTCGCTGTTCAGCATGTTCTCCAGTGATCTCGCCATCGATCTGGGGACCGCCAATACTCTCGTCTATGCGCGCGGCAAGGGAATCGTAGTCAACGAGCCCTCCATTGTCGCCATCAACAAGAACACCGGTGAAGTCGAAGCCGTCGGCAAAGAGGCCAAAGAGATGCTGGGCCGCACGCCCGGCAATATCGTGGCCATCAAGCCGATGAAAGACGGCGTTATTGCCGACTTCAAAGTCACCGAGAAGATGCTGAACTACTTCATCCAGAAAGCGCACAACCGCAAGATGCTGGTGCATCCGCGCATTGTGATCGGCGTGCCTTCGGAGATCACGCAAGTGGAAAAGCGCGCAGTCATGGATTCCGCGTATCGCGCGAAGGCGAGCGAAGTGCATCTGGTGGAGCAGGCGATGGTGGCGGCGATTGGCGCGGGTCTGCCCATCACCGAGCCGAGCGGCAACATGGTGGTCGATATCGGCGGCGGCACGACTGATATCGCGGTGATCTCGCTTAGCGGCATCGTCTATTCGCGGTCGGTCCGCATGGCGGGCAACCAGATGGACGAAGCCATCATGAATTTCATGAAGCGCAAGTACAACCTGCTGATCGGCGAGCGCACGGCGGAACAGATCAAGGTGGAGATTGGCTCGGCGTATCCGCTGGAGAAGCCGATGACGATGGAGATCAAGGGCCGCAACCTTATCGAGGGCGTGCCCAAGACCATCACCATCGACGATAGCGAAGTGCGTGAAGCGGTTGCGGAGTGCGTATCGACGATCATGAACGCGATCCGCGTGGCGCTGGAGCGCACGCCACCGGAGCTATCGGCGGACATTAGCGACCGCGGCATCGTGTTGACCGGCGGCGGAGCGATGCTGAAGAACCTGGACAAGCGCATCCGCGAAGAAACCGGGCTGCCGGTGTCGATTGCGGACGATCCGCTGGCCAGCGTGGTGCTGGGCACGGGCAAGATGCTCAGCGACTTCAAGCTGCTGCGAAAGATTTCGATCGACTAAGTTTGACCGGCCCGCGGGTGCCGGCCCTGGCATGGAAACGATTCTCGGCCGCTATAAGAACCTGATTGTGCTGGCGGCCATCTTGTTCGCCCAGTTGATCGCGCTTGCCGTGCAGGTGAAGCGCCCCACGCAGGACGGGGAGACGCGCCTGATCCGGGTATGGGCCATCGGCGCGGTCACCCCGTTTGAAAAGGCAGTGGTGCATTCGCAGACGTTCGTCCGCGACAAGTGGGCGGGCTATGTGTGGCTGCGCAACGTTCGCCGCGAGAACGAACAACTGCGGGGCGACATCGAGCGCATGAAGCTGGAACAAGCTCGGCTGGCGGAAGACGCCAACATGGCTCGGCGCATCCAGACGCTGCTGGCTTTCAAAGAACAGTACATCGAGAGCACGGTTGCGGCGCAGGTCATCGGAACCAGCGCCAGCGACCAGTCGCGCGTGCTCTACATCGACAAGGGTTCTGACGACGGCATCAAGCCCGACATGGCTGTGATTACGCCGACCGGCATCGTGGGCAAGATCGTGCAGGTGTCGGCGAGCTCGGCGCAGGTACTCCCCATCAACGACCAGTTGAGCGGCGTGGGCGCGGCGCTGAAGGACTCGCGATTGCAAGGCATATTGAAGGGCGCGGCGAACGGCACGACGACGCTGCAGTACATCATGAGCGATGAACCGGTGAAGCCGGGAGAGCCGGTGATTACCAGCGGGGGGACCGCATCTTTCCCAAGGGGCTGGAGATCGGCACCGTGGCCGCGGTGGAGCCGGGCAAGGACCTGTTCCTCAACATTCGCGTGATTCCGTCGGCACGGCTGGACCGCCTGGAGGAGGTGCTGGTCATTACTAAGATCCAGGACAAGCTGCCCGATACGGCAGATCTCGGGCCGATTCGCGCCTCTGACATTTTGAGCCAGCGCTTGCCCGGAGTGCCAGCGCCGCAGGGCGTGGATAAGGCAGGCAATGCGGCAACACCAGCCGCGGGAGCAGCGAATGCGGCGCCGGGCGGGACAGCGGCGGGGACGACGACCACCCCCGGAGGCACAGCGCTACCGGGCGGGGCTAGTCCGACGCGGAATTCGGGGAAGCCCGATGCAGCGGCAGTTTCATCGACACAGAAGACTGTGAACAAGCCTGCCGGTGCGACACCGGCGAATGCGGGCCAAGCGCCACAGGTGACGAAGCCGAGACCGCAAGGGGAGCCGCCGCAATGAGCACACGCGCAGCTCCATTTCGCGGCAGCCTGACCTCGCGCGAGCAGGTTTCGGTGTACGAGTTCAACTGGCTGGTGCTGGTGCTGGTGCCGCTGGTTGCGATTTTTCTACAGGCGTTCTTCACCGCGAAGCTGCGCTGGCTGGCGATGCTGGACCTGCCGATGATGGTGGTGATATTTTTCGCCGTAGCGCGTCGAAATCCCGTCACTGGCTGCGTCACGGGCGCGGTGATTGGCCTGTTGCAGGACGCGCTGGGCGGGCCGATGCATCCGATCGGCATGTACGGCATTACCGACACCGTCATCGGGTACGCGGCGTCGTCGCTGGGCGTAAAGATCGACGTTGAGAATCCGGGCACGCGCTTCCTCATCACGTACGGATTTCTCATCGTGCATGAGGCGGTGTACTACGGTGTGGGACGCGGCTTGCTGCGCCAGTCCCTGCAGTGGAGCTGGAGCCATGTGGCCATCGCCGGGCTGGCGAATGCCGTGGTCGGGGTGTTTGTTTACCATCTGCTAGACCGGTTCAAGCAGCGCTAGAGCTCCGCATTGCGGCGAGATTCTTTAGCACAGTGGAAATGAGACACGGAGAAATGGGACATCCCAACGTCCGGGTATCCGCGTGGTGAACGATTTATCCAGGCGTCGCGCCGATCCTCGAAGTTCAGGGCAGCGGGGTGCCGGGATTCGGAATACAATAAACACACAGGTTTGCGCCGTTCATCCAGTCGCGTGAAGGCCGCTCTTCTCCTCCCAGGCAGGGCCATGGAACGCCCGTGCGTAGGTGTTTCGCGCGAAGGGACAGATATAGTTTCGTGTTTGCGAAATTATCGACGGTAACGGCGTCGGCCCGGTAGCTGCCCCATGTTTGGTCGCGAGGAAAAAGTATCTCCGTTCCGCCTCACCGCAGTGCAGTATGTACTGCTGGGGATTTTTCTTTTGCTGGCCTTCGGATTGTGGCGGCTGCAGGTCGCACACAGCGATTACTACACCTCACTGGCCGAGCAGAACCGCATCAAGCAGGTCCCAATTCTCGCGCCGCGCGGAAAGATTCTCGACCGCGAAGGCCGCATCATCGTCGATAACTATCCGTCGTTTTCGGTGCTACTGCTGCGCGACCAGAACCGCGATCTTGACGCCGATGCCGATAAGATTGCCGACGGACTGCACATTCCGCCGGAAGACCTGCGGGCGCGGTTGAACAAGATGAAGGCGGTGCCGGGCTACCAGCCGCTGTTCCTGAAAGACGACATCACGCCGGACGAGCTGGCGTTTATCGAGTCGCATCGCGCCGACCTGCCGGAGCTCGACATCATTACGGTGCACCGCCGCTTGTATCCCAAGGACGGATTCATGGCGCACGTGATCGGCTACGTGGGGCAGGTGAGCGAAGACATGCTCACGCAGCCGCAGTGGGAGCTCTACAACTCGGGCGACATTGTCGGCATGTCAGGCGTGGAGCAGTATTACAACGATGTTCTGATGGGTCAGAACGGCTCGCGACAGGTGATCGTCAACAGCCGCGGCAAGGAAGTTGGGACGCTGCACGATGTTCCGGCGGTGCCGGGCAAGCAACTCAAGTTGACCATTGATCTTGATCTGCAGATTGCGGCGGAACAGGCGCTGGAAGGCAAGCCGGGAGCGATCGTGGCGATGGACCCACGCAATGGCGAGATTCTGGCGATGGTCAGCCGCCCGGCGTTCGATCCCAATGCATTTGCGGTGCGCATCAGCCGCGAGGAATGGAACCAGCTGATCACGGACCCTGGGAAGCCGCTGCTGAATAAGGCGATCCAGGCGCAGCTTGCACCGGGGTCGGTGTTCAAGATCATCATGGCGACTGCAGGAATGCAGGAAGGTATCGCCCAGAACCTGGTGGTGAATTGCGGCGGCGGCAAGACGTTTTATGGCCGTTTCTTTAAGTGCTGGATCGCCGCCAACCACGGTTCGCACGGCAGCGTGAACATCAGCAAGGCGATCTACCAGTCGTGCGATTCGTATTTTTACACTCTGGCGGAGAAGCTGGGCATCAGCCGTATCGCTAAGTACGCGACCATGCTGGGACTGGGGCAGAAGACGGGTGTCGATCTGCCGCACGAAGCCTCCGGCGTGATGCCGTCGGAAGAGTGGAAGATCAAGAACTACAAGCAGAAGTGGTATGCGGGCGAAACGATCTCAGTTGGCATTGGCCAGGGAGCGGTGGCGACGACTCCGATTCAGTTGGCGCGCGCCATCGGGGCGATTACCACCGACGGCTCGCTGCGGCGACCGCACATTGCGTTTCCCGAGCAGTTTCCGCCGGAATTCAAGCAGGTCGCCCACTACAACGACGAGACCAAGATTCCCATCGACGAGAAGAACTGGACGGTCATCACCGACGCCATGGCAGAGGTGGTTTCGCCCATGGGCACGGCGAGCAGCGCAGCGGTTCCCGGGTGGATATCGCCGGCAAGACCGGCAGCGCGCAGACCGTCTCCAACGATTTGAAGAAGAAGATGGGCGCTGCTGAAAAGAACCTGTACAAGGACAACGGCTGGTTTGTGGGAGTCACGCCGCGACGGAATCCGGAGATCGTGGTGGCGTGCCTCTTCGAAGGCGGCGAGCACGGCGCGCTGGCGGCGGCGGTGGCGACCAAGGTGATCAAGGCGTACGTGGAGAAGCAGCGTCACAAGGCAGACGCAAGTGGCGAAGGCCACGGAAGGCGACAAGGCCGAGGTGGCGGCGGTGTGGCATGACGGCGACGCGCAGCCCGGCGACAACAAGTTGCAGGGCGGTCACTTTACCGTGCCGCTCGATGGCAAGGCCAAGCCGGTGAGCTCCGCGCCGGGTGTGGCGCAGGGGAAGCGTCGCTGCCGCCCTCCCGGTTGGAGGCGACCGAGTCGCATCCTGAGATGGCGCAATCCGGAAAGCGAGACTGCAGGCGCAGGACCAGCCCGTGCAACCGGCGCTGCGCCCTGGCACTCAGCAGATGTTACCGGCGACGAACCAGCCGAGTCCCAAAAATCCGGGTACCAAGCCCACCGCTGCGCCAGCCGCGGCGATACTGCCCAGGACCGACCCATGAGCCGCTATGTGTCCTATCGCGATTTTGACTGGGTGCTGCTGGCGCTGGTGCTGCTGATTTGCGCCCTGGGCGTTGTGGAGATTTACAGCGCGACGCTCAACACCAAGTTCATGGGCGTACACGTCAAGCAGATCTACTGGGTGCTCGCCGGAGTGGCGCTGATGTTTGCCATGAGCATGGTGAGCTATCAGGCCCTGGTCGAGCGGGTGCCGGTGTTTTACGTGGCCTCGATCGTGTCGCTGCTGACGGTGGCGGTTTTCGGGCAGAAGTATCTAGGAGCGCGGCGCTGGGTGAAGCTGGGTTCGTTCCACTTTCAGCCGTCGGAGTGGGTGAAGCTGGTGCTCATTCTGGCGATGGCCAAGTATTTTGCCGACTGAAAAGGCGAGTGCGACGCGCAGGACATCGTGAAAGCCGGTGCGCTGGTGGGTATTCCCATGCTCATGGTGCTGGCGCAACCCGACCTGGGAACCGCACTGACCTATCTGCCGATCGCGATGATGGGGTTGTTTCTGGGTGGGATGAAGGCCAAGCACGGGCTGGTGATCCTGATGATTGCGGCGCTGTTGGCGCCGGTGGCATGGCATGTTCTGAAGCCCTATCAGCAAGACCGCCTGACCACGTTTCATGGAGCCGGAAGCGGATCCGCAGCGCAAGGGGTACCAGTTAATACAGTCGCTGGTGGCGGTGGGTTCGGGCGGCATCTTCGGCAAGGGCACGGCGCAGGGCAGCCAGACCCAGGGACAGTTTCTGCCGGTGCCGCACACGGACTTTATTTTTGCGGCGTTTGCCGAGGAACATGGATTCATCGGCGCTATGGGCCTTTTGCTGCTATACTTTATCGTGCTGATGCGTCTGATACAGAACGCTCAGACGGCCCCTGACCGGGCCGGAGCTTTCGTTGTGATGGGTGTGGTCGCTGTACTGGCGTTTCACATTCTGGTCAATGTGGGGATGGTGGTTGGATTTATGCCGGTCACGGGAATCCCCCTGCCGTTAATGAGTTACGGGGGATCGTCGGTACTGTTCATGTTCCTGGCGCTGGGCATTGTGATGAATGTCCGAATGCGCCGGTTTGTGAATTAGACTAACGAGGAAATCAGTTTTTGCCGGTTAGAAAGGCCGCGCCAATAGGGACGCGGACCGGCAAGCCACCGGGTTCACTCGCCGGGAAGGCCATCCAAAAAGGGATGCGGGCCTTCGAAGGGTGACAAAAAGATTACGAACGCCCTCACGAACGAGGGCATGGACTGGCCGCACGGAAAGTGGGCCGGACAGGATTGCAAAACAGACGAATGGATGGCGGGTAACGACCCCTTCCGTGGACGGAAGGTGTGGTCACAAACCTCCAGACGGCTGCCAATTACGGTGCAGACGATTCCAAAACTGGTTATAGCCAACATCAGGCCCACCGCACACTCGGGCGCCCGTCCCGTGTGTGTTTTCGGCATGATGGCACCGTCTATGCTCTCCCTGTCCGTCCTCTGAACACGCGCTCCGGTCCAGCGGAGCGTCCATGAACAAAGAACTTTATGTATCTTCCACGCCCCACGAAACCAAAGTGGCGCTGGTGGAAGACGATCAACTCGCAGAAGTTTTTTTCGAGCGCGAGAACGAATACACCCTCGCAGGTTCCATCTACAAAGGCCGCGTGACCCGCGTGCTTCCGGGCATGCAGTCGGCATTTGTCGATATCGGCCTGGAGCGCGACGCGTTCCTGTACGTTTCGGACTTTCTGGAACTGACAGACGACGAAGACTCCGAGGAGTTCGGCGATATACCTACGCCTGCGACGACGATCAACCTGAGCCGCTCGTCGTCGGGCAACGGTGAGCCGGCCAATCAGCCGGTCGCGGAAGTCGCGGACGAGCAATCGGAATTCATCGCGGCGGTGGAGGACTTTGCTGCCGGGGATTCCCACGGTGAGGTCGAAGTTCGTGAAGGGGCTTCTACCGTTGGCGAGCCAAGTGAAGACGGAGGGGCACGCCGCTGGCGTGGCCGCCGCCGCCGCGGCGGACGCCGTGGGGGTCGTGAAGAGCGTCCGCAGCCCACCGAGGTTCGCACGGAAGCTGCTGCACCTGCGGCCGAACCTGAAGTGGTAGAGGCTGAGCCGGAAAGGCGTCCTGCACCGCCGCAGCGGTACGCACCGATTGTGCTGCCGGGCGAGTCGATTTCGAAGTACCGCAACCTGGCGCCAACTCCACAACCCGTGGTCGCAACCGAAGAAACGGTCGAAGAGACGACGGAGGCCGCAGAGGTCGCGGCCCCCGCACCGGTGGAAGACTTCTCTCCCGTCGAGAGAGCCAGCCTCGGCTGTGGAAGAGGAAGTTTACGAAGTTGTGGAAGAAGAAGTTATCGCGGCTCCGGAGGTGAAGGCGGAAGCGCCCGCTCCGGTGCACGAGGTTTCTGCGGAGCAGCCTGAAGCGGAACATGCCGGCCGTCGAGTGAGTCTCGATGTTGCGCCGATGGAAGTAATGAGCCACGAGGCGCACGCCGAGGTGGAGCAAGAAACCCATGTTGCAGCTCCGGCCACCTTTGATCGCGAGGAAGCGACCGAATTCGGAAGCATTGAGGTCGCGAGCGAAGCGCCCACCGCCGAACGTCAGGAAGCCGAGCTGGAACACACGGAGGGAGAAGCGGCGGACCGATTCCAGGCCAGCCCGCAACATCACACCGCGCCATCGGAGGCGCCGGCGGGTCGCACGCTGGAGCACGAAACGCTCGAAGACGATGAGATGGAATTCCATCCCATGCCGGAGAACCTGGAGGCGCTGAGCGAAGTGGCCGGCGATCTCGACCTCGAGCTGGAGGAACAGACGCTCGACGACGACAACGATTACTCGGACCGGTGGATTCCCAAGGTTGCGGATGTCGATGAGGACGAAGTGGTTGCCGCCGAAGAGCGCGGCGAGACCCGCCTGGTCGGCGGCGATGCTGACTTCGAGGACGAAGAAGAGGAAGGCGAGGAGCCAGGGAACGGTCGCGCGGAACTGCGGTCGGCGGCGCCGACCGCTGCTTATCAGCAGCGCCAGCCACGCCGGGGAGGCGATTTCGATCGCCGTGGCGGCCAGCGCGGTTTCCGCGGACGCCGCAACAACGTTCGCGCACAAGGGCACCGCCCTCAGCCGCTGATCTCCGACCTGCTGAAAGAAGGGCAGGAGATCCTGATCCAGATCGCGAAAGAGCCGATTGCCAAGAAGGGCGCGCGCATCACCAGCCATATCGCGCTTGCCGGGACGTTTCCTGGTTTACATGCCGACGGTGAACCACATGGGCGTGTCGCGCAAGATCAACTCCGACGAAGAGCGGCAGCGGCTGAAGCGGATCGTGACCAGCGAGCGCGAAAACGGGCTGGGCGGGTTCATCGTGCGGACGGCGGCGGCCAACATCAAGGAAGACGAACTTCGCGCCGACATTCGCTTCCTGAAGCACCTGTGGGCCGAGATCAAGAACCGCGCCGATAACGGCAAGTCGCCGGCGCTGATCTATCACGACCTGAACCTGGTGGAGCGCATTCTGCGCGACCAGGTCAGTGCCGATTTCTCGCAGATCTGGGTGGACACCGAGGAAGAGTACGAGCGCGTGGTGCGGTTTGCGCAGCGCTTCCAGCCGTCGCTGGTAAGGCGCATCAAGCTGTACACGAAGACCACTCCGCTCTATGAGCACTTCGGGATTCAGGAGCAGATCAACAACGCGCTGAAGTCGAAGGTGTGGCTGAAGAGCGGCGGATACATCGTGATCAACCAGACCGAAGCGCTGGTCGCGATCGACATCAACACCGGCAAGTACGTGGGCAAGACGCAGCGGCTGGAAGACACGATCGTGAAGACGAACGTGGATGCGATCAAGGAGATCGTGCGGCAGATACGGCTGCGGGATCTCGGCGGCATCATCGTCATCGACTTCATCGACATGGACGAGCGCAAGAACCGGCAGAAGGTGATGCAGGCGCTGGAAGAGGCGCTGCGCACCGATCGCGCGCCGTCGAAGGTGCTGCAGTTCAACGATTTCGGACTGGTGGCGATCACGCGCAAGCGGGTGAAGCAGTCGCTGGAACGCACGTTGGGCGAAGCCTGTCCGTATTGCGCGGGCGCGGGCTTTGTGAAGTCGGTGACCACCGTGTGCAACGAGATCTACATCGAGATGCGCAAGATGATCAAGGCGCACGACCGGACCGACGTCACGTTGCGGGTGAATCCCGAGGTCGCCAAGGCGCTCAAGGCGGGCAACGGGAAGCTGATCACGGAAATGGAAGAGCTGGTCGGCAAGACGGTGCTGGTGAAGAGCGATCCGATGCTGCATCAGGAAAACTTCGACATCCAGTAGTGCGGATCTTGAAGCCACAAGAAGCCGGGCCAAGTGCCCGGCTTTTGTTATGGACTTCAGGAAGTAGGCGGCAGTCTTGGGCTGAGTCGAGACTTGCCGGTAACCTGCACGAATGGCAGGAAAACGGAAAATGCCGTGCCGTGTCCGGCCAGGCCGCACGCTGCTGACGAAGTGGATCGTTCCCTCGTGTTTTTCGATGATGCCGCGGGTCACCCACAGGCCGAGTCCGGTACCGCTTTCACCCTTGGTGGTGTAGAAGGGCGCGAACAGGTTGCGGCGGACTTCAGGCGGGATTCCCGTGCCGTTGTCGAGCACGGTGACGCGCACGCCCCGCCGCGTCTCATCGGACGAGAGGCTGGATTCATAGACATGCAGAAGTAGTTGGCCTCCGTTCGTCATGCTGTGGATGGCGTTGGACACGAGGTTGGCGAAGACCTGCCGCAACTCTCCCGGAAAGCCCCGGACGGCACGATGGGTTTCAAAGCGCTTGGTAACGCTAATACCCGCCATCTGAACTTGCGGTGCATATAAGGTCAGTACACTTTCCAAAACCTTGACCATGTCAACCTGGACGGGCGCTTGGGCCTCGCGATGAAAGGTCAGGAGCTGACCGGTGATTTGGGTGATGCGCGCCAGTTCTTCGCTGGCGAGGTCAAGATACTGTTTCGTCTCGGGCTGGGGATAGATTTTCTGCCGCAGGAGATAAAGCAGGTTGGAGACGGTGTCGAGCGGGTTGCGGATCTCGTGGGCGATGGTGGCGGCCAGTCGTCCTGCTTGAGTAAGGCGGTCGCTGGCTTGCAGGATCTGCTCGGTTTGGCGGCGCTGGGTCACATCGCGGAAGACCACCACTACGCCGGTGAGTTGTCCCGCTTCGTCGATGATGGGAGCGCCGTTCATTTCAATGGGATATTCCTGGCCCGACCGGCTGACGAGCAGCACGGGGTCCGAGACGCTGACGACCCTGCCCTGCTCTCGCACCATCTCGACTGGGATCGGTGAGGGCGCTGCCAGTCCTTTCTTCGAGGAGGCGGGCGACTTCGCGCAAGGGGCGGCCTCGGGCCTCCAGGTAATCGGTCCAACCCGTGAGTTGCTGCGCCACCGGATTGATGTAGCGAACGCTGCCTTCGGCGTCGGTCGCGATTACCGCGTCGCCAAGGCTGTTGAGAGTGATCTGAAAACGCTCGCGGCTTTCCGCCAGTTGCCGGCTTTTCTCCTCTTCCGCGTTCAGAATGCTGCTCGTAGGTCGAGGCGAGCTGTCGCAACTCGCGGCGGGTCAAGGTAAAGAGCAGACCCGCAACCATGATCGACAATCCGACAGCAGTAAGAAGCGTTACGTGGCTCCAGTTTGTGGCTTTCCGGGTGCGCAGCTGGAGCAGACCCTCTTCCTCGCCGACGATCTCTCGTTGCCGTTTGCGGATTTGTTCCATCAGGAAGTCGCCCTGCAGTAACTCGGCTTCAGTCGGCCTCTTCTTGGCGTGAGTGGCAATTTCGTGCTCCGCCCAATCGAGTCCAGTTCTCGTCGAGCCCGACGGACGTCCTGAACGCGAGACTGTTGCAGTGGGTTGTCGCTGGTCAGTTTCGGCTAATGCATCGATGCTGGCGGGCAGTTGCGACTCGGCATTTCGAAAGATCTCCAGGAACTTCTCGTCTCCTGTGAGCTCGAATCCGCGGGTGCTGGACTCCATATCCGCCATGTACCGCATGGCCTGGCGGGCGTTGGCAATCACCTGGTCGGTGTGGTCGACCATGCGCAAAGACTGCGTCAGGGTGAGGATTTCAAAGGCCAGGATGATCGCGAGCACTCCCAGTAAGGCTACGGGGATGGCCACGGTGCGGCGCAGAAGCCGTTGGAAGCTGCGTTCGTCCATGGGATGGGCCGTCGGATGCGCCGGCCGGGTACCCCGATGATATCGCAGACCCAAGTCCTGCTACGAGAGCAGCTAATCGGCGGGTACAGTTTTTCGATCGACGGGACGTGGCGGGCGAAGCAATCGCCTGCGGGCTGGAACCAGTTGCCATGCCCAAACAATCAGCCTGTACAACAAGAGCACGGCGAGGACGCCGGCATAGATGAGTGGCTTGCGGATGTCCTTCTTCACCAGCCAGATGTAGTGAATGACTCCGGCGATAGCCATCGCGTAGATCAGTCGGTGAAGCGCCTGCCATTTCTTGCCCAGCCAGCGGATGGAGCGCTGGGTCGAGGTGAGGGCGAGCGGAACCATCAACACAAAGGCGGTGAACCCGACGGTGATGAAGGGGCGTTTGACCACATCTTTTGTCATGCTGTGCCAGTCGAAGAACTGGTCGAGCCAGATGTAGGTGAGGAAGTGCAGCAACCCGTAGAAAAACGCGAACAGCCCCAGCATGCGGCGGAACTGAATGAGCCAGTACTGCCGCGTCAGCTTGCGCAGGGGCGTGACCGAGAGCGTGACCATCAGGAAGACCAGCGTCCAGGTGCCGGTGGACCAGGTGATGACCTGAATCGGGTTGGCTCCGAGAGCGGAGTTGTAGGCCTTCCAGGCCAGCCGGCCGAGAGGCAAGAGGCAGGCGAGAAACACGATCGGCTTGAGGTATTTCGGTTTCACGTCGCTCGTCTCAGAAATTCTTCTTCAGGTCCATCCCGGTGTACAGCGACGCGACCTGGTCGCCGTAGCCGTTGAACATCAGCGTCGGCCGCTTGGAGAACTCGCCGATGCGGCGTTCCTTGGCCTGGCTCCAGCGGGGATGATCGACGTTGGGATTCACGTTCGAGTAGAAGCCGTACTCGTTGGGCGCGGCCTTTGTCCAGGTCGAGGTCGGCTGCTTATCCACCAGCTTGATTTTGACGATGGCCTTAATGCCCTTGAAGCCGTATTTCCACGGGACGACGAGACGCATCGGGGGCGCCGTCCTGGTTGGGAAGGTTTCGCCATAAAGTCCGACGGCCAGGATGGTGAGCGGGTGCATAGCTTCATCCATACGCAATCCCTCGACGTAGGGCCAGTCGAGCACATTGCGCTGCTGGCCGGGAAAGCGCTTGGGGTCGTACAAAGCGGTGAACTCGACGAACTTGGCCTTGGAATTGGGCTGCACTTCGTTGAGCAACGAGCTGAGCGGGATGCCAATCCAGGGAATCACCATGGACCATCCCTCGACACATCGCATACGATAAATGCGCTCCTCAAATGCATTTTCAGCAGGGCGTCGATGTCGAAGGTCCTGGGCTTGTTGGCGAGGCCTTCGACCTTGACGGTCCACGGGCGCGGATTGAAATTCTTGGCCAATTCCGCGGGTTCGTACTTGTCGGTGCTGAACTCGTAGTAGTTGTTGTAGTGCGTGATGTCATTGAAGGGGGTTTGCTTTTCGGAGGTGCTGAACTGGCCCTGGGTGTACTGCAATTTGACTCCGGCTAACGCAGCCTGTGAAGGCGCGAGAATTTCGCCGAGTCGCGCCACCGGCGACGACGGCGCCGGCCAGCGCACCCGTTCCGCCGAGGAACCTGCGGCGCGTGAGATAAAGGCCCCTAGGGGTGATCTCCGACGAGGGGATGTCAGACGGTTTCTTAATGAACATCTACGGCTCCCGCTTGCCTTATTGCTTGCAGCGTTCTATTCGTTATTCGTATTGATTCGCAAGATTGGATTTTGATACATGAGGAAGACAGGTAGTTTTCGCGTAAGTCAAGCCGGAGCTGTCGTGTCATTCCAGAAATCTAGCACGAAAGAGCCATTCGTTTCGGGGAGCTCCTTCCAAAAGGCGGAACGAAAATTAGCTGTCCTTCGTATAGTTTGCTGATGCAGTAAGATTGGCGGACAAGGGGAATGCCATGAAACTGAGCAGACGAATGCTACTCGTTTCCGTCCTATCGTTTTTGGTGACGGCTCCAACCCTTCTGCTCGCCAAGTCGGGGCAGAGTGATCGTGTGCAGTTTTTCCAGAGCATCACCGTCGCGCCCGACGAGCAAGTTGGTGACGTGGTGTGTCTGCTTTGCTCGATCCACATGTCCGGGACCGCCTACGGCGATACCGTGGCTATCCTGGGCAGCATCGCGGTGGACGGCACCGCGAATGGGGATGTGGTCGCGGTGGGCGGCAGCATCAAACTGGGTGAGGACGCCAATGTGGGCGGGGACACCGTGGGCTTGGGCGGAGGGGTCAGCCGCCATCCCAGCGCCGTGGTGAAGGGCGATGTTGTGAGCCAGGCCAACCCTGCGGTGTTTGTCGGGCTCGTTCTCGGTTTGGTCGTGGTGCCGCTGTTGCCTATCATCCTTATCGTCTGGCTGGTGGTGTGGCTTTTACGGCGTGGTCGACCGGCAGCATCCGTACCGGTCGCTTACCGGCGCTAGCTGGTAGCTGTCTCCACCGATTAGCAGGTCCGTAATTTCCCTCAGAGTCTGCGTCCGGGCAACTCCTCTCAGTTGCCAGGTTTTGGGATTGGCATCGGTCCGGCATAATCACACAAAAGTGTGTAGTAAGTCACCGAATATTCAACTCTAAAGTGCTACTTTCATCTGTCTGAATTCAGCGGTCGCGGCCGTTGCGTGCTGAGTTCCATGCAAGGGTGCGAACGCTGTGGAAGGGGAGGTTCAATGCGCCAAACCGACCCGAATAGTGCTGCGACGCCCGTATCTAGAGAAGCGGATGCTGCGGTGTCCACTCTGATTGAACGGGCGCCGTTCGGTATCTGCCGGTTGTCGCTGGCGAGCGACCGATTTCTCTCGTGCAATCCTGCGCTGTACGAGATGCTCGGCTACGCGGAAGACGAGATAAAGGGCCTGTCGATCTGTGAGCAGATTTACGTGGGTGCGCCGAATCGCGCGGAGATCTTGGATCTGTTCTACCGGGACCGCAGGGTGCGTGCCCAAGAGACCTATTTGCGACGCAAGGATGGGAACCCGATCCGAGTGAGGATCACGGCCTATGCCAGCGTGACCGACGGCGCGGAACTCGACCAGGTCGAAGCCTATGTCGAAGACCTGACGGAACAGAGCGCGCTGGAACAGCAGATCCGCGCGGTGCAAAAACTCGAAGCCGTGGGCAGGCTGGCCGGAGGGGTGGCCCACGACTTCAACAACATTCTGCTGGTGATCAAGCTCTCCACCGAGATGATGCTGGGCCAGGTTACACCTGACAATCCGCTGACGCGACCGCTCTTGCAGGTGTCGCAAGCAGCTGACCGCGCTACCGCCCTGACCAAGCAAATGCTCGCGTTCAGCCGACGCCAGGTGATGCAGACGCGGGTGGTGAACATCAACACGGTGGTCAACGATACGCTCCACATGCTGCGGCGAATCATCGGGGAGGACGTGCAGCTCGAGCCCCGATTGGCCGAGCAGTTGGGCAATGCCTCGCTCGATCCCGACCAACTGACGCAAATTGTTTTCAACCTGGCTGTAAATGCGCGCGATGCCATGCCCGAGGGCGGCATTTTACGAATCGAAACTGCCAATGCGGAACTCGACGAGACTTACGCCAAGACGCATCCTCCGGTGCAACCCGGCAGCTACGTCATGCTGGCCATGAGCGATACGGGAACGGGAATTTCCAAAGCGGACCTGCCACGCATTTTCGATCCGTTTTTCACCACGAAGGAGATGGGCAAGGGTACGGGGCTGGGCCTCTCCATCGTATATGGCATCGTGAAGCAGAGTGGCGGGTACATCTGGGTGTACAGCGAAGCGGAGCTGGGCACCACGTTCAAACTGTACTTTCCCGTGACCCACTTGAGCGTCGGCGCCAATCCCCAGCGCAGGGACATGGGTGAGCGGCCCAATGGCGAGACAATTCTCGTGGTGGAAGACGATCGAGCGATCCGAGCCAACGTATGCGACTGCCTGCAGCACCTGGGTTACAAAGTGCTCGATGCCGACAGCGGCGAGGCTGCCCTGGAAATCTGTCGGCAGGTAAAAGGCAAGGTCGACCTGGTGTTCACCGACCTGGTCATGCCGGGGATGAGCGGATACGAAATGGCACAGGAGCTGACACGGCGATTCCCAGCGGTCGGAGTGCTGTACACGTCGGGTTATACCGAGGACGGCGCCACGCGGCTAGGCCTGTTGCAGGAAGAGACGATTTTTCTCGAGAAGCCATACACTGTCACCGATTTGGTGCGCGCCGTAAAGTTCGGGCTGAATGCGAGGAAACGGGCTGCCACCGGCTGAGAACAGTGGAGAGGGGAATCCGGCTTCCGCAGGCCCACGAGGCCTCTGCTGAAGCACTCTGGATCGAAGTAGTCACGGCGGGATCAGCCCTAGTGAAATAGGCTTGTCCAAGACTCGTCGAGCTGGTTCCAGCGGTCCTGGTCGAGCGCGTTTTCCGGCGAGTCGGGCAGGTAAAGAATGCCGTGTCCGTCCGGACATACCAATTCGGTTCCCGCCCAGTTCAAGAGGACGGAGCCGGTGCGGCCGATTTCGACTGGCAGCTCCAGACGGCGCAAGCAGGTGCGACAACGGCTGCGCTGATCGCTCACTGACCACGATAGCGCCACAATGGCCAGCGGCAAATAGAGCCAAATCGAGTATTCATCTGCCATTGGATATGTCGAGCCGGCCGCCCAGGTTGTAATCCAATGCACCAGGCCCCACGCCAGTACCGCCACCAGAGCTACCAGTAGAGCCGATTTAACCGCGAAGAAGCTTAGCCAGAGTGCGCGGGCACCGGTGCCGTTCGGCAGGCGACCCATGCGACGCGACGCCAACCGTAGACCCACGACCAACACCCCACTGGCCGTAGCCAGCAGGAAGAACCACGCGAGGCTGATGAGACTGCGATGCATCTGGGTGGCTACGGTTAAAACCTGCAGCTGCGATGCAGGATGGACGTAGCCTGCGCTTTCAGTGAGGTCGGAGAGGTCGCGTTGCAGGTCGGCTGTGGTCGTGTTTCCGGGCAAACGCGCAACCGCGCCCACCCGGCGCTGGAAGTTCGTGAAAAGCATCGCCGGATCGATGAGGCCCCAGACGGAGACACCGGGCGAGAGCAGGCGGAAGCGGGAGGGCAGGACTCCGATGACGGTCCGCGGCGAACCGTTTACGACAACCGCTTTGCCGAGGATGTTGGGATCGGCGTGCAACTCGTGTTGCCAGAGTTGGAAGCTCAGCACCACGCAATCCGGACAATCGCGCAAGTCGCCTGGGGAAAAGACACGCCCGGCGGAAGCCTTCACGCCAAGAGTGCGAAAGAAGTCGGCGCCGACGCGGGCAGCGGCGACTGGCAGGTCACGGCTGGACAGCAGCAGGTGCGCGGGCGCCCAAGAGAATGGCGTCAATCCCTCCGCCAGCTTGGATTTTCCCCAGATGCCGGCAAGGTCGAGGAGCGTGTCGGAGCGGGTGCGGCTGTAGTTACCGTTGATGCCGCTGCCGTCGAGCCTGATCGTGACAACGCGATCGGCATCGGGAACCGGCGCGGAGAAGGCGGTCCGGGCGGCGGGTACGACGCCGCTGACCGCTGTCAGCAACGCCGTCGCGGTCCCCAAGGCGATGAGCAGCACCAGCGGAGAGCCGAGTGACTTGCGCGACCTTGCGTGAAGGACGTCGCGGTCGAAGCGCAGCCAAAATGCCTCAGAGAACAGATGCCAACAGGCGCGGGCGATCAGAACTCGATTCTGCGGGGTAAGTTGTCCTGACTCAGCGAGAAAGTGGCACCAGTGCCAGAACCGCCGCTGCTGCTGGGAGCGCCACTCGGCGCGCTCGGTGTGGGGGACCAGCCAGGCAGAGATCCAGACCAGCGTCTGGCAACGCCAGAGCGTTGTGCGCGAACCGTCGACAAAGCTCATCGCGCCGCTCCTCACCCAAGGCCAAAGGACAGTGGTCGTCCGTCATTCTATTCCAGCTGCCATGGTCCTCAGACACCCGGAGGAGCGGCGAAGTTCCAGGGTAGGGCGGGTGAGGTATCAGCCACGACATCCCTAGTGGTTTTGGATTATTGTTCGCTGGTTTTGAAACCTTTGTAATCGATGAACTGGAGTGCACCGCTGGAGGGTTCGCGGGGCTCCGGAGGCGGTAGGGGTGCCGTCGCGGCTGGGAACCGTGCATGTCAGGGTGATCTCTTCCCGCCGAATACTCGAAGGCCAGATATTGCAACGCAAGCGCGAGGGATGCGGCCCCGGTGCTGCCGTGAAGTGCGCCGGTTTGGGACGGTCGCGCAAGAGACGGTTCGTTGCCGTTGATTTGACTGGCGCGAAAAATCGCCAGGGTGGGAAGGATGTGACGGAGCATGCGATCCAGATGGGGAGCGGTGGCGAACCTTATAATCAAGGGTACTCTCGCCATCGATCCTGAGGAGAAAGCCTGAATGCATGCACCCCTACGCCGGTTCGTCACCGGTGTCATCGCCTGCTGTCTGCTGAGTTCAGCCGGATGGGCCGACACACCCCAAGTGAGGGCCGAGGCCGCCAAGCTCAACAACCTGGGCGTCGCCATGATGAACCAGCAGCTTATGGAAAAAGCGACCGCCAAGTTCGACGAAGCCTACAAACTAGATCCCTCGCTGGCAGTGGCGACGCTGAACAAAGGAATTGCGCTGCTGAATCAGCAGCGGCTGCCGGAGGCTGAGGAAGCGATTCAAAAGGCGGCCGTCCAGGACCCGGGCAATCCGCGCGTATGGTACAACCTCGGACTGGTGCATCGCGGGTCGGGCAACACGACAGAGGCGATCAAGGATTTCCAGAAGGTGCTGAAGATCGATCCGACCGATCCCGATGCGTATTACTTTCTCGGAACGTTCTACAGCCAGCAACAGGACTACGCCAAGGCCATCGACGCATTTCAGCAGGCGCTGAAGCTCAATCCGCTGCACGCCTCGGCGGAGTTTGGGTTGGGCCGCGCACTGCAGCGTTCGGGCCAGCCCGACGAAGCGCGGGTGCATCTCAAGCGCTTTGAATACCTCACGCATAACAAGATTTCTTCGGCCATCACGCTGACCTATGGCGAGCAGGGAAGGTATTCCGTCGCGCAGGACGTGATTTCGACTGAGCCGGCGGTGGGGGCGATGATTCCGGTGACATTTATGGCGCAGTCGCTGGGAGCGGAGAAAAACGGTTCGGCCGGAGTGTGCATGATTGACGTCGATGGCGACGGCCGGCTGGACGTTATTTCGATGGCCGAAGGAGACTCCGCGGTGAAGGTCTTGCGCGCTCTCGGCGAAGGCAGGTTCAAAGAAGAGCCGGCCGCGAAGTACGGGCTGGCGCTCAAAGGCAAGGGCGTCTCCTGCGCGGTGGGCGACTACGACAACGACGGCAAGAACGACCTGGCGGTCGCGCTGAGCGATCGTGTGGTGATGTTCCACAACGACGGGGGCGGCAAGTTCAGCGATGTCACCGCCAAGGTGGGCATCACAGCGCTGAACCAACCTGCCGGCATGACCTTTGTGGATTACGACCACGATAGCGACCTCGATTTGATCGTTACCGGCAAACGGCTGAGCGGTGTTAAGGACTCGACAGACAACGTCATCTGGCGTAACAACGGCAACAACACATTTACCAACTGGACGAAGGAAGCCGGATTTGCAGGAGAGGGCGCGACGACCAGCGTGGTGCTGTCTGATATCAACAACGACCGCGCGGTGGACCTGGTGGTGACCGGCGCGAACGGCGCTCCGACGGTTTACCTCAACCAGCGTGAGGGGCCCTTTAAAGCGATGCCGCTGTATGACACGGTGGGATTGGCCCCGGCAACCGGCGTGTACGTGCTCGACTTCAACAAAGATGGCTGGATGGATGTGGCGTTGACGCATGACGGCGCGCCCGGCATCAGCCTGTGGCGGGGCGTGGATGGCAAGCATTTTGAGCGCGTGCCATTGCCGGTTACGGATGCAACCAAGGGGTGGGGCGTCACGGCACTCGATTTTGACAACGATGGTTGGATCGACCTGGCCGCGGTTGTCGAGACCGCGAAGGGAACAGAAGTTCGCGCCTTCCGCAATAAAGGCACGCAAGGTTTCGAAGATGTCAGTGTGGCGCTGGGCTTGGATAAGCTCAAGCTTCGCGCCCCGCGGGCGCTGATTGCCGCCGACCTGGATAACGATCTGGCTGCTGACCTTTTAGTCACGCAGACGGGCGGCGACCCGGTGGTGCTGCACAATCAGGGTGGTAACAAGAACCACGCGCTCCGCATTGATTTCAAGGGCCTGGCCGACAACAAGACCGGGTTGGGAACGAAGGTTGAAGTCTTTTCCAACGGCACGTGGCAGAAGTTCGAAGTCTACGGTGGTGCTGGTTACTTGAGCCAGGGGCCGCCGGAAGTTCTGGCGGGACTGGGCCAGAATACCAATGCCGACATCGTGCGCATGCTGTGGCCGACGGGCGTGCTGCAGGACGAGATCGATGTGGCGGTGAACAAGCCGGCGTCGTTCATGGAGCTCGACCGACGTGGAAGCTCGTGTCCGACGCTTTTTGCGTGGAACGGCGAGAAGTACGAGTTCATCACCGATGTAATTGGCGCGGGTGTGATCGGGCACTGGATTTCGCCGACCTCGACGAACACGCCCGATCCCGACGAGTGGGTGAAGATTGACGGCTCGAAGCTGCGCGCCAAGGACGGCTACATGAGCGTGCGCTTCGGCGAGCCGATGGAGGAAGTGAACTACATCGACCAGCTTCGCATGGTCGCGGTGGACCATCCGGCGGATGTGGATGTCTATCCTGATGAGCGGTTCCTCGACGATCCGCCGTTTGCCAGCGGCAAAACGGTGGCGACGTCGCGGCCGCATCCACCGGCGGGCGCGTGGGACAACAACGGCGTCGATGTGCTGCAGTTGGTGAGCGCGCAGGATCACAAGTATGTACGCGACTTTACGAATTTGCCCTATGCGGGTTTCGCGAACACCCACTCGCTGACGCTCGACCTCGGCGCGTGGACGCCGCAGCAGCCACTGCGGCTGTTCTTCAGCGGGTTTATCGAATATTTCAGCGCAACGTCGATGTACGCCGCATGGCAAGCGGGATTGAAGCCGATCTCGCCCTACATTGAAGCGCAGATGCCCAACGGCACCTGGAAGCGGGTGGTCGATGAGATGGGCTTCCCGGCCGGGTTGCCCCGTACCATCACAGTCGATCTGACCGGCAAATTGCCGGAGGGAACGCGGAAGATCCGCATCTCTTCAAACCTGCAGATCTACTGGGACGAAGTGCTGGTGGACAACGGCCCGGCGCGCGAGAGGGAAGTGCGAACCACCGAGTTGCCGCTGGCGGCGGCGACGCTTGGCTTCCGCGGCTATCCGCGACAGGTGGACGGCGAGACGCCCGGCGACCTCACCTATCGCTATCAGGAGGCAAGCACAACGGGGCCGTTCTCCCGCTTCCGAGGCAGCTACACGCAATATGGCGACGTAACGCCGCTGCTTTCTTCGATCGACAACCACTTCGCCGTCTTCGGCACGGGTGAAGACATCGACGCCGAGTTCGATACGGCGACGCTGCCTGCGCTGCCTCAGGGCTGGAAGCGCGACTACTTCTTCTACGCCAACGGTTTCGTCAAGGACATGGATTTTTACGAGGCAATTCCATTCACCGTCGCTGAGATGCCGTTCCATGGTATGAGCACATATCCCTACCCGGCGACGCAGCACTATCCCGACGACGCAAAGGCCAATGGATACCGTTTCGACTGGAACGACCGCTTCGAGTCGGGCGCCAGCAAGGCGCGGGGCTATCGCTTTGTTTACGACAAGCGGACGATCGATCCCGAGCCACTGACCCCGCGCAGGAGTGCACACGATTCACATGACGACGGGCGCTCTGGAGGCGCCAGCGGACAAGAAATGAAGAAATTGGCTTTTCTCTCGATTTCTGCGCTGACGATTTCTGCCATCTACTTGTATGCATGGCCGGCGCCGAATTTGTTTTACGCTGCGGTGGTACTGGCTCACGTCGGACTGGGCGTGCTGTTCTGCATCGGCGGACTGCGGATGCTGCCCACGGCACTGCGGCAGCCGTTGATCGTGAAGCTGGCGACGCTGGTGCTGATTGTCGGCGCCGCGTTGGGACTGGCGCTGATCTACACAGGCTCATCGCGGCCGTACACCAAGCTGCTACTTTCGCATGGCGCAGTGTCGGCGCTGGCGGTTGCGTTGCTGGCGGGATGGTGGTTCAGCCGCCGCTCTGAGGCGAACCGCACCGCCTGGGTGCCGGTGCTGGGTGCAGTTGCAGTCGCCGTGCTGGTCGTCGTGGGCGCGCAGTACGCCCGCTCATCGTGGAGCAAGAACTACATCATCCGCAACCCGGAGATGGCGCCATTGTCGATGAACGACGAGGGCGGCGGCGCAGAAGGTCCGTTCTTCCCCAGTTCGTCACAGGTGGCCGGAAACCGCAAGATTCCGGCGAAGTTTTTCATGGAGTCGGACGCCTGCGAGCGCTGCCACCAGGACATTTACAAGGAGTGGCAAAGTTCAGCCCATCACTTCTCGTCGTTTAACAATCAGTGGTACCGCAAGAGCGTCGAATACATGCAGGATGTGAATGGGGTGAAGGCGTCGAAGTGGTGTGCCGGTTGCCATGACCCCGCGCTACTGTACAGCGGACTGATGGATACGCCGATCAAGGAGATCGTCCACCGCCCCGAAGCGCAGGCAGGCATGGGCTGCATGATGTGCCACTCCATCGTGCGGGTGAAGAGCACGATGGGACAGGGCGACTTCATGCTGGAATACCCCGAGCTGCACGAGTTGGCGGCCACGAAAAATCCGGTGCTGCGCTGGATCCACGACTTCAGCATCAAGCTCAATCCCGAGCCGCATCGCCGCGTCTTCCTCAAGCCCTTCATGCAGACGCAGACGCCGGAATTCTGCTCCTCATGCCATAAGGTGCACCTCGACGTGCCGGTGAACAATTACCGCTGGCTGCGTGGCTTCAACGAGTACGACAACTGGCAGGCGAGCGGCGTCTCCGGCTTTGGTGCGCGCTCTTTCTATTACCCGCCGAAACCGCAGGGCTGTCCGGATTGCCACATGCCCGAGACGAAGTCGAACGACATGGGCAATATCGCGGGCATGATCCATTCGCACTCCTTCCCGGCGGCCAACACTGCGTTGCCCACGGCCAACGAGGACGCACACCAGTTGGAGATGACGGAGAACTTCCTGAAGAGCGGCACCGTAAGCATCGACATCTTCGCGTTGTCGAACGCGTCGGCCAAGGTCGGTGTGGCGGGAGGCCCACAGACCGAATTGCAGACGACGTTTGCCGTCGGCGAAGAGGCCGAGATGAAGACCACGGGCGAATCCGCGGGGGTGGTCGCGCCCGTCACCGCACCCCTCGACAAGGTGCAGGGAACGGTGCGTCGCGGCGAGAGTCCACGCATCGATGTAGTAGTGCGTACTCGCAAAGTCGGCCACTTCTTCCCGGGCGGAACCGTCGATGCTCCCGAGACCTGGGTCGAGTTGAAGGCCGTGGACGACAAGGGCCAAGTGATCTTCTGGAGCGGCAAGGTGGGCGATGATGGCAAGGGCCCGGTCGATCCCGGAGCACATTTCTACCGGTCGCTGCAGATCGATGAGCACGGTAACCCCATCAACAAGCGCAATGCGTGGGCCACGCGCGCTGTGGTGTATGTGCGGCTGATTCCGCCGGGCGCCGCTGACACCATTCACTACCGAATGAACGTGCCGCAGAACGTGGGCAACAAAATCACACTCACCGCCAAGCTGTGCTATCGCAAGTTCTCCTGGTGGAATACGCACTTCGCTTACGCCGGCGTGTCGCAGCAGCCACCGGTCGGGCCGCAAACGCGCGAAGGGCTATGACGATCGCCAGTTCACCTTCGATGGCGACCTCAGTCAGGTTTCAGGCAAACTTCATCAGATTCCGGATTTGCCCATCGTGGTAATGGCCGAAGACACCATCGAGCTGAAGGTGTTGCCCAAGGGCGCGCCTGCAGAGGCTCCGAAGACAATCGTTGAGAAAGCTGACTGGCAGCGCTGGAACGATTACGGTATCGGCTTATTCTTCCAGGGCGATTTCAAGGGAGCGGCGGCGGCGTGGGAGAAAGTGACCGAGGCCGATCCCAACAATCCTGATGGCTGGGTAAACCTGGGCCGAGTTGCCGTGCAGGAAGGCGACATGGAGCGTGCGCGGACCGTGCTGCAGAAGGCGATGGCGCTGAGTCCAAACCTCGCGCGGGCGCATTACTTTTACGCTCGCGTACTGCGCTCCGACGGCGATTACGACGGCGCAGCCCGGCAATTGCAAGTGGTTCTGGAGCAGTATCCCCACGACCGGGTCGCGCGCAATGACCTCGGGCGCGTGTTGTTTCTGTCGCGTAAGTATCCCGAAGCGATCTGCGCAGATTCGGCAGGCAATTGCCGTGGACCCCGAAGACCTGCAAGCCAACTACAACCTGATGCTCTGCTACAAGGGGATGGGCGACGCGGCGAAGGCGGCGGAGTATGAAAAGCTCTACCTGCGCTTCAAGGCCGATGAGTCTGCGCAAGTCATTACCGGGCCATACCGGCGGCTGCATCCCGACGACAACAACGAACGCCAACTGATTCACGAGCATGGTTCCGCGCCGCTCACGCCAGCCAAGGCGAGGGCGAACATCGCGGAGAAACCCGCCGTGACCGCAGGAGGCAAGTAAAAAAGCCATGAACCTCATACGAAAGTCATCGTCGTTTTTACTGTTGTGCGCTGCGCTGGCCTCCGCTGCGCCGGCGCAGGTCACCTTCCGCGACATCACCAAGCAGGCGGGCATCAACTTCGTCCACAACAATGGTGCAGTGGGAAAGAAGTGGCTGCCGGAAACCATGGGAGTCGGTTGCGCGTTCATCGATTACGACAACGACGGCTACCCCGATATCGTGCTGGTCAACGGCAAGGACTGGAATTCGTCGGGCAAGTCTTCGACACTGAAGCTCTATCACAACAATCGCAACGGCACGTTCACGGATGTGACTGCGAAAGCCGGGTTGGCGATCTCCCTTTACGGAATGGGCGTGGCCGTGGCCGATTACGACAACGACGGCTTCGACGATATTTTTATTTCAGCGCTGGGCCAGAGCCATCTTTTTCACAACAACGGCAATGGCACGTTTACGGATGTCACCCGATCCGCGGGCATGGTGGGCCCCAACGAATTCAGCACCAGCGCGGCGTGGTTTGACTACGACCGCGACGGCAAACTCGACCTGATCGTGGTCAATTATGTGCAATGGACCCCGCAGGGCGACATCTACTGCACGCTTGATGGCACGCACAAGTCGTACTGCACTCCGGAGTCGTACAAGGGAGCGTCGGTGCGTCTGTGGCACAACCTCGGCAACGGCAAGTTCGAAGACGCCACCGCCAAAGCGGGGCTGTTCGACAACTCGTCGAAGTCACTGGGCGTCGCCGTGCTCGACGTGAACAGTGACGGCTGGCCCGATCTCGTGATCGCCAACGACACCCAGCCCAACAAGCTTTATGTGAATAACACCAAGGGAGGCTTCACCGAGTCAGCCGTCTCGGCCGGACTCGCCTTTAGCGAAGACGGCGTGGCGCGCGCCGGCATGGGCGTTGATGCGGCCGACTACGATCACACCGGGCGTCCGAGCATCGTCATCGGCAATTTCGCCAACCAGATGCTGGCGCTTTACCATAACGAAGGCAACGGCTTGTTTGTGGACGAGGCGCCGCGCTCCGAGATCGGGCGCCGCAGCCTGCTGACGCTGGGCTTTGCCACCCTGTTTCTTGACTACGACAACGATGGCTGGGTCGACATCTTCGTTGCCAACGGCCACATTGAGAATGAGATTGAGCGCATCCAGAAGCGTGTGCACTATGCCGAGTCGCCGCACCTGTTTCACAACCTGGGCAAGGGAAAGTTTGGCGACGCGACGCAGGCGGTCGGGCCGGACCTCGGGACGCCGCGCGTCGGGCGAGGCGCCGCCTACGCCGACATTGACAACGACGGCGACCTTGATCTTTTGATGACGACTAATGCCGGTCCTGCCGTGCTGTTCCGCAATGACGGAGGCAACAGCAACCGGAGCCTCCGCATTAAGCTCGTGGGCACGCGGTCAAACCGTGATGGTATCGGAACGATGGCTATTCTTAAGGCCAACGGCGACCGGCAGACACAGCTCCTGCGCAGCGGTTCGGGTTACCTGTCGTCGAGCGACCTGGTGCTGACCTTTGGGTTGGGCAAAGCCGGGCAGGCTGACGAGATCGAGCTGCGCTGGCCCAGCGGACAGGTGGACAAACTCTATAAGGTCGCTGCTGGACAAACCATCACCGTCAAGGAAGGTTCAGGCATTGTGCAGCAGAGGGCATTTGGGGCAGCGCCGCCTCCGGTTGCTCACGCTGCCGCGCCACACACGGCCAAGCGATGAAGCCTGTTACGCAGCAGTCAGCTTGCGAACTGCTGATGCTTTTGCGCACGAACAAGATTTCGGCGTCGGAATTGGCGGAGGAGTACATCCGGCAGATTGAACGCCTGAATCCCAAGATCAACGCACTGGTGGATTTCGATCCGGACCGTGTCAGGCGCCAAGCGAGTGCGAGCGACCACTCGTCCGCTCCGAAAGGTCTGCTGGCTGGACTTCCGGTGACGGTGAAGTCGTCTATTTCTACTGCGGGCTATCGCTGCGAGATTGGCAGCCTGACCAATCGCGGCAGCATTCCGGCAAAAGATGCGACGGTAGTGGCGCGGCTGCGTGCGGCGGGTGCGGTGATTCTGGGCACGACCAACTGCCCGGAATATTTGATGGCTTATGTCACTGACAACCTGCTCCACGGGCGAACCAATAATCCCTGGAACCTCGACTACACGCCAGGTGGCTCCAGCGGCGGCGAATCGGCAGCCATCGCGGCGGGAATGTCCGCAGGCGGGCTGGGCAGCGACAGCGGTGGCTCGGTACGCGTGCCGGCGCACTTTACCGGCATCTGCTCGCTCAAGCCGACACCGGGGCGAATTCCCGGCATTGGCCATATGCCACCGTGCATCGGCCCATTTTCGTTTCTCGGCGCGATCGGCCCAATGGCCCGCACGATCGGCGATGTGACGTTGTTGTTTCAAGCACTGTCAGGACAGGATCCGATCGATCCCATGAGCCCGCCAGTTACGTTGCGCACCCCAAGCCTCGACGAGGTGAAACGGCTGCCGGTTGGCTACTTCGAAGACGATGGCCTGGTGCCGGTAACGCCCGAAACCCGTAAAGCCATTCACGATGCCGCAGAGGCGCTGAGCAAAGCCGGCTTCGATGTTCGGCCGTTTCGTCCCAACGCGCTCGAGCCCGCCCGAAAGCTGTGGGAGTTGTTTTTCCTGCGCTGCGGCGCCATGTTCGAAGAGCCCCTGGTGCGCGGCCATGAGGAAAGCCTCAGCCCGGTATTTCGCGACTTTCTGGCGCGGGCGCACGCCGCTGGGGCGCTGACGGCTGAAGACGTACTGACGGCGTGGGCCGAGGCTGACATCATCCGCAGCAAGCTGTTGACCCAGATGCAGGAGTTTCCGTTGCTGCTGTGTCCGGCTGCATCGGTTCCTGCCTTTCGGCATGATGAGCGAAACTGGGTGATTGACGGGCAGCCGGTCGAATATCTCGACGCTATGCGCTACACGCAGTGGTTCAACCTTCTGGCTGCGCCTGCGGCGGTGGTTCCGGTGGGCCGTTCGCCCGAGGGATTGCCTATCGGCGTACAGATCGTCGGGCGCCCATTTGAGGATGAAGTTGTGCTGAAGGTCGCATCGGTGGTCGACGACGCCTTCGGATATCTGCCGCCACTTCACTCATGAGTTGTGCTGTTGTGCCGAGTCTCGCGTCTAAGAGGGAAGGGGACCGCGCTGCCAAGTCTGCCTGAAGCGACCTGCGATAATAAAAGTCTGGACTTGCGAATCATGGGAATTTCCGTACGCCTGCGCGCCGCCATGGCCCTACTGCTGACGGTGCTGATGGCCGACAACGCTTTCTCACAGGCTCACTCGATTGCGCCTCCTCCTCCTCCGGGGGCCAAGAACGTCGTGTGCAAAGACCGGCCCATCCCGCAACTCGTGGACGTTACCGAAAAGACCGGCATCAAATTCACCCACGTCGCCGATCCCGACAAGAAGTACATTGTGGAGTCGATGGGCGGCGGCGTGCTCGTTCTCGACTACGACCGCGACGGCTGGCCCGACATTTACTTCACCAACGCTCCCACGGTCGCCATGGCGCTGAAGAACCAACCGGCCCCCGGCGCGCTGTACCACAATAACCACGATGGCACGTTTACCGATGTGACCGCCAAGGCTGGGGTCGCCACCCCTTGCTTCGCTATGGGCGGAGCGGTCGGCGACTACAACAACGACGGCTGGCCCGACATGGTCATAACTTGCCTCGGCCATACGATTCTCTACCGCAACAACGGCGATGGCACGTTTACCGACGTTACTAAGCAGGCGGGCATCGACGATCCCCGCTGGTCCACTGGGGCATCCTTTGGCGACTACGATAACGACGGCTTTGTCGACCTCATGGTGACCCGCTACGTGGACTTCCAGTTGACTGACCTGCCGCAGTTCGGCAGCAGCCCCACCTGCAAGTACCGCGGCATCGACGTGCAGTGTGGGCCGCGCGGATTGCGTGGCGCGGGCGATTCGCTCTATCACAACAACGGCGACGGAACGTTCACGGAGGTCTCCAAGCAGGCAGGCGTCGAGGATGCGCGCGGCTACTACGGCCTGGGTGTGCTGTGGGCAGACTTCGACAACAAGGGCCGCCCCGACATTTACGTCGCCGATGACTCCACCCCGAAGTATCTCTACCGCAATGACGGAAACGGCAAATTCACCGACATCGGACTCGAGTCGGGCACCGCGGTGAGCGCCGACGGGTCGGAGCAGGGCTCGATGGGTATCGCACTCGGAGACTACAACCACAACGGGCTGCCGTCGCTGTACGTGACCAACTTTGCCGACGAATACAACATCCTGTACCTCAACCAGGGCGGCTACGATTTTCGCGATGTGTCGTATGACTCGGGCGTGGCCGTGGCTTCGCTTCCCTGGGTGAAGTGGGGTGTTGCGTTCATCGATCTCGACAACGATGGCTGGCTCGACCTGATCTCGGTTGACGGGCAGGTCTATCCGCAAGTGGATCAACTTCCCTCCGGCGCCCGTTATCGCCAGCCGAAGAACATGTTTATGAATTTGCGCAACGGCAACTTCTGTGATGCGGCGTCGCAGGCCGGACCAGCACTGCAGATTCCGCGTGTGAGTCGCGGCTTGGCCATTGCCGATCTCGATAACGACGGCAAGATGGATGTGGTCATCGCCGATCTCGATGGCGAACCGATGATCCTTCACAACGAGGGACTGCCGGGCAAGCACTGGGTCAGTTTCGAACTGGCAGGAACCAAGAGCAATCGCCTGGCGATCGGCGCGCGCCTGAAGCTCGTCGCCGGCGGCATGACGCAAACGGCCCAGATATTCAGCGGAGGCAGCTATCTGTCGAACCACGATTTCCGCGTGCACTTCGGGTTGAACGACGCCGCTAAGATCGACTCGCTGGAAATCCATTGGCCGTCCGGCAAAGTCGAGACGATCAAAGACCTCAAGCCCGACCAATTCTACGCCGTGCTCGAAGGCAGCGGCATCGTCGATCGCGACAAGATTGTGCCGAAGAAGAAATGAAGAAATAAGGACTATTTCTTCGCGACGGCGAGCGCTGGTAGTGGCGTCGATTCTGTGATTCCCGAGCCTTCCACCACCGTGTAAATGGCGTCGGCTGCCACGTTCTTCAGTTCCTCGGTGTTGCCATTGGGCCAGCGGATCACAATCTTCTCAATTTTTGCCGTTTCAGGTCCCAATCCAAAGTGGAGCCGCAGGTCGCTCTGCGAAATGTAGCTGTTGCCGCCCTTGACCTCGCGTATCTGCGTGACGCCGCCAGCCGTAATCGTCACACGCCCGCCGATGGCTGCCTTGTTGCTCTTGGTTCCCACCAACTTGAACATCACGCGATGGTTCGCGTTCTTCGAGTCATTCAACAAAATGGATGGCGGTTCGCCCACGTTGAACACCACAGCATCAACCTTGCCGTCGTTATTCAGGTCGCCGTAGGCTACGCCGCGCCGCGCCTGCATGGGCTCGTCATTCACGCCCGAGGTGTCGCTGATGTTGTCGAACGTCAACTTGCCGGTGTTGCGGAACACCATCATGGGCTCGTGGAACTGCGGCTCGCCCGGCAGAGTGTCGATGGCGGTGTAGATGTGGCCGGCGGCAACCATGATGTCGGGCCAGCCGTCGTTGTCGAAGTCGGCGAAGCCCGTTCCCCACTTCACCCAGCGGAAGGTCGCCTGTCCCAGCTTCGCCGCCCAGGTGATGTCGTTAAACTCATCGCCCTGGTTATGGAAAAGATTGCTAGGCTGATATGCGAAGGTTGCCACCGTAATGTCAAGCTTGCCATCGCGGTCGAAGTCGCCGGCGTCCACGCCCATCGACCCCATGGCCTTGCCTTCGGCGCTCACGGCTGCACCCGAAAGCAGCGCCAGGTCCTCGAAGGTTCCATCGTGCTTGTTGCGGTAGAGGTAGCTGGGCTCGGTGTCGTTGCCGACAAATAGGTCAGGCCAGCCATCATTGTCGAAGTCGCCCCACACCACCCCAAGGCCGAGCCGCTTTTCGGGATCGCCCACGCCGGCTTTCTTCGATACCTCTTCAAATGTACCGTCGCCGCGGTTGTGAAACAGGAAGTCGGTCTCTCCCGACATGCCCCAGGGAGCCTCGACCACCAGCCCTTTGTAGTCTGTATGAATCGCCGGCAGGTTCCTGGCGTCAGTCTGAATGTAGCGCGAGACAAACAGATCGACGTGGCCGTCGCGATCGTAGTCACCCCAGGCCGCGCCGGTACTGAATCCTCCTGCGCCCACGCCCGCCTTGTCGGTGACGTCTTCAAATTTGCAGTTGCCAAGGTTGTGATAGAGCGCGTTGCCGCCGTAACCGGTGACGTACAAATCGGGCCGGCCGTCGTTGTCGTAGTCGGCCACCGCCAGCCCCATGCCCCAGCCTTTTCGCGTAAGGCCCGAGGACTTGGTGATGTCAGTGAACTTGAATCCCTCGCCTTGCTGGTACAGCGCAACCATTAGGTCACCGCCCGCCTTGTAGCCTTCGATGGTCGAGGGCGTGACCACGGCGATATCAAGCTTGCCGTCGTTGTCGCAGTCAAACAGCGCCACCCCGCCTGCCATTTGCTGCACGATGTACTTCATCTCTGCCGGCGGCTTGCTGCCAGGGACGGGAAGTCCGGCTTCTTTGTTGGCGTTGTGGAAATGGATGGCAGTGGTCTGGCCGAACGCGGACGACAATGCCAGGCTCAAAAGCGCGACAGAAACCAGGCGCATAGGATGGATCGAGGGATGCAAGGTTCGTGTCTCATTCTAGCTTACGCAAGCAGGTGGTCCGGTCGTGCCTTGACACCGATTCCGGGCGCCCAATAACCTGCCAATGGTTCCCTCCACGGTCAGCAGTCGAAATGTCTTTAACCGAATCGTCGCTCCTCTACCCCATGAAATCACGGCCATCCCGCTGGTGGATTGCTTGCCTGCTGGTTGGCGTACTGCCGCTGGTATGGGTTCTGGGAGTGGCTGCGCAGGATTCCAACCTGGTCGCGGTGCAAGCGCTCATCCGCCAGTCGAAATTCGATGACGCCGACCGGCAACTGCAGTCGATTCTGCAAAAGCAGCCGAATAATGCCCGCGCCATCGCACTCTTGGGAACGGTCCGCCGCCAGCAGGGAAACTGGCCGGAAGCGGAAGCACTGTATCGGCGAGCCGTCGCTGCCAACCCGAAATCCCTTGATGCGTGCCAAGACCTGGCTGCGCTGTTGCACGATGAGGCGCGCTGGCCGGAAACCGTTGCGCAGTACGAGTCCTGCCGCAAACTGGCGCCACGCAATTTTTCCGTTGCGGCCGACTTGGCAGCCGCATACGAAAGAAACGGTGATGCCGCCAAGTCATTGGCCACGGTAGCTGCGATTCCGTCCGCCGCCCGCCCGACACGGCTGCTGCCGGTGGTTGCGGCCGACTACGTGGCCACTAACAAGCCTAAGCAGGCCGACGACGCCGTGGCCGAGGTACTGCACCATGCCGTTGCCGATCCGGCGATTGTTCCCGCGTTGGCCAATAGTTTTCTCGATCACGGCATGGTCGACGATGCCGCGCATTTGTTACGCCTCGCGCAACCGCTTCAGACCGTGACGCCGATCTTTCTAGCGACGCTGGCCAAAGTGCATGCCGCCGCCGGCAGGACGCAGGAGGCGCGGCAGACTTTCGACAAGGCGATTCGCCTCGATCCCAAGTCGCAGGATGTGCTGGCGACCGGGGCAGCCTTGGCGATTCGCTGGGCCCAGTGGGACAAGGCACTGGAGTTTCTTGACGCTGCCTTGGCGGCGGGGCCGCCGCGTAGCGACCTGCTGCAGAGCGCAGTATTCGTCGAGCTTCGCAAGAACGACCTCCAGGCCGCACACGGCATTGCGCAACGGTGGTACACCCTGCGCCCAGAGGAGACCGCGAGCGCCCTGGCATTTGCCGTCGTGCTGGTCGAGGGAAACCACTGGGGCGAAGCCCGGCCCCTGCTGGAAAAGGTGCTCGCCAAGACTCCCAACGACAAGCGGGCGCAATTGGCAATGGGTGTGGTGCAGTACAACGCCGGCGACCTTGCCTTGTCCAAGAATTATTTGACTGCCGCTCTGGGCGGCGGCCCCGATGACGCCAACGCACATTATTTCCTGGGCCTGATCGCCAAACAGGAAGGTGACTTTTCTGGCGCTATTGCCCAGCTCGAGCAATCGGTTGCCAGTCGGGCGAATAATCCAAAGGCTTACGGCCAGCTGGGACAGCTGTACCTGCAGCAGAATGATCTGCCCAAGGCCCGCGCGGCGCTGGAAACGGCCATCGCGCAGGCCCCTGACGAGCCGCAGAACCATTATGAGCTGGCACGGGTCTACAACAAGCTTGGTCTGAAGGGCGAAGCCGAAGAACAACTCAAGCTCTACCAGAAGCTGCGCCCCCAGCGCCCGCAGTCGCCGGAAGGCGAAGCTCCGCCGCGACCCCAGTAGTCGCTATTTCGAGCAAAATGAACCACAAGTTTTCGTTTACGGCGAATTTTCAACGAAAAATGTGTTCGATATTGTTCACTTATGAGCGAATATCGCTATAATGGCGGACAGGAATTGTCCTGTGGGAGGCACGTTTTCGATGGCGCAGCTAGCGGAGGGAAGGTTTCGGTGCAGGGCCGCTGGATTCACGGACCACAAGTTCGGGCTCCACAAGAATGCCGCCTTCGTGGCCGTTTCTGCCCTCGATGCGATCGATAAGTGCTTCCGCCGCCATCGCGCCGATTTTGCGCATGGGCTGGCGCACCGTAGTCAGGCTAGGCAGGTGGTACGCCGCTTCGCGAATGTCGTCGAAGCCAACCACGGAGATGTCTTCCGGAACGCGCAGCCCGGTTTCCTTGACGGCGCGCATGGCGCCCACCGCCGAAATGTCGTTGTAGGCAATCAGGGCCGTGAAGCGAACCTTTCTCGCCAACAGCCCCTTAGTGACGGTATATCCCATTTGCGGCGATGGATCGTCGCCCGGCAACTGGGTGATCAGGTCTTCGCGCAGCTCGATGCCCATCTGCAGTGCAACTTCAGCGAGGGCCTCCCAGCGCGCGTTCGAGTCGATGCTGAGCGGCTGTCCTTTGATGACGGCAATCTCGCTGTGCCCCAGTTCGCGCAAGTGCTCCAGCACGATCGTCGCCGCCTTGGCATGGTCGAGGGTGATGTTGGTGACGCCTTCAATTTCGAGATGCCCGGACACGGCGACGGTGGGCAGTGGAGGCGCGGTGCTTACCGTCGTGTCGATGGTGATGAAGCCTTCGGAACCGCGGCTCTTCAGAATGTCGGAATACTGGCTCAGCTTCTGATCATCGTGGTGATGCACCACGGTGACAAAGAAATACTTGCGCTCGCTGAGCACTTCTTCGATGCCGCTGATTACCACGCTGCCATACGCGTCGCCGATTTCGGCGCAAATTACGCCCACGGTAAAAGTCCGCTTTTTGCGCAGGGTGCGGGCAAAGAAATTGGGCTGGTAATTCAACTCCTTCGCCGCCGCAAAAATGCGGTCCTTGGTGTGTTGGGGAATGGCCTTGGCGTACGGCGAGTCGTTGAGCACAGCCGAAACCGTGCCTTTGGTCAATCCGAGGTGTTTGGCCAGGTCCTTGAGAGTGGTGTTTTCACGACGTGGCGATTTGGAGCGGTCTGTCATGCCCGGGGTCAACAGAAGCTTGAATGTAACCACGAGCTTATGAAGTATGCAACAGGATTCGGCAAATCGGTTGGGCGGAGCTGCTGGAAGGGGGCAATTTGTCCCGAAACGGGAATGCAATCGACTTTTCTGGTCCCGAAATGGGAAAAAACGCCCAGATGCACAAATCAAGTGAAAGAATCTTGTTTTTTCTATTGACAGCGGTATGGGTGGATAACATAAATTGACTAGTCGCGGGGTTGTAAAGAAAATCGGTTCTCTTCTATCTAGAGAATCGATATTGCAAGAAGTGATGACGTTTGATCCGGTTTTTGCATTACGCGTTTGTTGCAACGTGTGCGGTCCGTTTGTACTTGGGAGCCGCAGGCGAGTTGTTCGTAACGAAATCTGTTTCTGGTGGGGGAACAAATGAATCGATTGGGTAGATGGGTTGTCTTGTTCCTCGCGGTTGTCTCGTTGCTGGCTGTGCCGCTCTTGGCGCAGAAAACGGCGGGAACAATCCGAGGCATTGTTACTGACCCGTCGGGCGCCGTGGTTGCCAATGTTCCGGTGGTTATTACAAGCGCCGCAACGGGGCAACAACGTACCGTCACGACGAATACACAGGGCGAATATGCCGCCCCGGAGTTGAACCCCGGCATCTATAACTTGTCGGTAAAAGCTCCGAACTTCAAGGAAGCGGTTGCCAGCAACGTCGAGGTGCACACCTCCAGTACGGAAGTGCAGAACATTCAGCTGCAGGTTGGCAGCACCTCCGAACAGGTTACGGTTGCCGCCAGCGAAATTCAGGTGCAGACCGATAACGCAGGGTTGGGCGAAGTTGTCACAGGCGAGCAGGTTCGCGAACTGCCGCTGAATGGACGCAGCTTCGTACAGTTGACGCAATTGCAGCCGGGCGTTGCCGCGGCCAACAGCTATGACAGCCAGAACAAGGGCCTGCTCTCGGGCGTCGATTTTGCCGTCAACGGAAACTCCTACACCAGCAACCTGTTTTTGATCGACGGCGCCAACAACAACGACGTGGGTTCCAACCGCACGATCCTGTTGTATCCCTCGATCGAAGCCATCAGCGAATTCAAGATGCTGCGCAACTCCTACGGCGCGGAATACGGCCAGGCGGCGGGCGCAGTCATCAACATTGTGACCAAGAGTGGCACCAACCAGTGGCACGGCGATGTGCTGTACTTCGGCCGCAACACTGTGCTGGATGCTTACGACTACTTCACCGCCCAGGCGAAAGCCGCGGCTCCGAATAATCCCCTGATCACTAAGCCGGTGGAAAATCGCAACGACTTTGGCTTCTCCCTCGGCGGACCAATCAAGAAAGACAAGCTGTTCGTTTTCTACAGCCAGGAATGGAACATTGAGCGGCGCGGCAATCCTCGTCAGGCTTGCGTTCCTACCCTGGCCGAGCGGAACGGCGACTTCAGCAACCCGAGCTGCGGTGAGCCCAAACCGGCCAACCTCGTAAGTTACGGGCTTGCGACCGCGGCGAACCCCTACAAGATGACGTCTCTAGATCCGGGCGGCGTACTGCTCGCGCAGGAGTATCCGCTGCCGAACCTGGCCACGCCAGTGAACGGTAACAACTGGTTCGCGGCACCGACTTCTCCGATCGACTGGTCGGAGTTCAACATCCGCCTCGACTACAACATCAGCCACACCCAGACCCTGATGTTCCGCTGGACGCAGGACAGCTGGACCAACAACTCGCCCAACCTTTACAACAATCTGTGGGGCGACGATCCGTGGCCGGCGCTGGAATCGAATTGGTCCCAGCCCTCCAAGCAGATCATGGGCCGCCTGACCTCGACGATCGGCACCACGATGGTGAACGACCTCGAGTTCGCATACTCCGACAACCGCATCAACATCACGCCCGGCGGAACCGATCCGGCACTGCTGGCCGCCACAACGGCTGGCATTCCCCCGGTTTGGCCTCTGTCGTTCAAGACTTACCCCGTGGGTATTCCCGAAATCTGGGGTGGTTTGGGCAACTACGGCAGCAACAACAACCTGTGGATGATCGCACCCTGGAAGAACAGTCTGGATATTTACACCGTCCGTGACGACTTCTCCAAGGTGATTGGCGCGCATACTCTCAAGTTCGGCGGTTTCCTCGGCTGGAACGGCAAGAACGAAATGAACAGCGCCAACAGCAACCAGTACCCGACGTTCGGCACGGCAGATTGGGACACCAACATGCCGACCGGCAACAACCTGGCGAACGTGCTCGCACCAGGAGCGAAGTGGGGCCTGTCGGAGCCGTCCACCAACCTCTACAACCACATCCGTTGGCGTGACTACGAGTTCTATGTGGCCGACAACTGGAAGGTGCGTCGTAATCTGACGTTGGACTTGGGTTTGCGTTACTCGATACTGAACCCGCCGTTCAACCCGGACAATGCGGTAAGCAACTTCATTCCCTCGCTGTACAATCCGGCGCTGGGCAGCAACGGCTGTAACGGAGTCGTTGTGGCTCCCGGAACCGACTACTGCACGGCGGCGAACTCTGTGTACGGCACGAATTTCGTTGCCGGAATTCCGTATTCGAACAAGTACCTGCAGCAGACCAAGAAGAACATGTTCTCGCCGCGTATCGGCATCTCTTGGGATCCCAAGGGCAACGGCAATACCGCGATTCGCGCCGGGTTCGGCATCTTCTACCAGCGCGACCGCACGTCGGCCATCGGTTATGCGATGACCAACAACGTGCCGTTTGCGCTGAATGCGAACGAAACTCGTACCCTGGACGGGCCGAACACTTATGTCGGCTTGCCAACAGGTAATGCGTCGCCGTCTGGCGGCATCGTTCCGGACGCGCGTGTCCCCTACTCGCTGCAGTGGAACATGGCGGTGGAGCACGCGTTTAGCAAGTCCATGACGTTTGAAGTTGCCTACGTCGGCAACCATGCGGTCGACGTGCTCAACAGCTACGACATGAACTACGTAGAGCCGTCGAATTGGCTGGCGAGCTCGTTCCTTAACTCCAACAACGGGCAGAATGCCCTGCGGCAGTTCGGTGCCGGCAACTGGGGAAGTCTGACGGAATGGGAACACAACGGCTCTGCCAGCTATAACTCGCTGCAGGCGCTGTTCAAGTACCAGGTCCAGAAGTTCCAGTTGCAGGCTGCTTATACCTACTCGCACTCGATCGGCGACGTGATTCTGAACGATTCTTCAGGCGGTATCGGATTCCAGAGCTACTTGTATGGTCCAATGCCTCAGTTGAATCGCGGCAACACTCAGATCAACCGTCCGCAAATCTTTATTGCGAACCTGGTGTATTACCTGCCCGACCTGAAAGGTCAGAACGAAATCGTTCAGAGCGTGGCGGGAGGCTGGGAACTCGGTGCAATTACCCAGTATGCGTCGGGTACGTCGGTGTCGTTCTTCCAGAACGGAGTATCGGAAGACACGACCCGAACGATCGGCGGGGCCAACGGCGGTCTCAGCTCGCTGTTCGGCAGCGGTTACACCAATGTGCAGCGTCCGCTGGTAACGGGGCAGAGTTGTACGGCGGGCATCGGTGGCGATCAGGTACTGAACCCCAATGCGGTGACGCTGGTCGGTTACCAGATCGGAACCATTCCGAGCAATCTGGAGCCGATGGGTTACTGCCACGGACCGGGGCTGGTCAACACGGACTTCTCGGTGGACAAGAACTGGCGTGTCTGGGGCGAGCGTATGCGCATCCAGTTCCGCTTTGACTTCTTTAACCTGTTCAACCATGCCAACTTCAACGGTGGAAACATCAACGGTATCAATGGCGGATCGATCGCTTCTTCCGTGAATTGCGGCGCCCCGAATGCCAACGGCCTGTACCAGGTGTGCAGCCCCACCAACAACATCATCACCCACGAGTCACCTACCGGAAACCTCGGCCAGGCGACCGTGGCACGTAACGCTCGCGAAATGCAGTACGGCTTGAAGATCATCTTCTAGTCGGATTGCTTCCCGAGTCCTAACCTCGAACGGCAGCGCCTGTTACAATCAGGTGCTGCCGTTTTCCTTTGGATGCGCTGCGCGGTTTTCCTTTGGGTTTGTACTCCGTGTTCTGTTGGTCTTCCTCGACGTTCCGTATAGTCTCTGAGAGCTCACCTCGCTGTCTTCAGCGCTGGCGGGCCTTTCTGGTTGCTGCCGCCCTGGCGTGCTTGAGCGGGCTTTGTGTGGCGGCAGTCGGCCAGCAGCCAAAATCGGCGACGGCTTCGCCGTCAAAGAAGAAGCCCGCCGGTCCCGCAGCCGCACAATCTGCGAATGATGAACTGCTGAATCGGATCAACGCGCAGCGCGCGGCCATCCAAGGTGGCGATCCCGCCGCCGTCGAACAGGCGAGCCGCAAGCTGACGGCGGCGGCGTTGCGCCAGATGGCGGGCTTGCGCTCGACGACGGGCGACTGGACGAAGGCAATCGAACTGTACCGGCAGTCCATAGATCTTGACGACGTGAACGATGTCCACTTGGAACTGGCCTGGACCTACGTTATGGCCGACCAGCCCGACAATGCCATCGAAGAAGCCGAAAAGGTGGTCATTACCGACCCAAACAACGCCCGCGCCTGGGACATCAAGGGCAAGGCCTACGCCGCAAAGGAAGATTACCGTGGAGCGGCGGCGGCTCTGACGCGGTTTCTCGCGCTGCAGCGCGACGTAAACGCGCAGTACGCCCTGGCCTTCTCCCTGCTGAAGATCAAGGAGAAGGAGAAGGCTGAGGCCGTCTTCCGGCAGATGCTGCAGGATTACGGCGACCGCGCCATCTGGCACGATGTTTTCGGCGGCGCTTATCGCGAGACCAAGTACCTCGACGAAGCCGTGAGCGAGTTCGAACTGGCGGCGAAAATGGATCCCAAGCTGCCGCACATTCACGCGTTTCTGGGCGAAACCATGCTGGAAAAGAACTACTGGGCGCCTTCGCCAGAGATCCTGCAGGAGTTCGCAGAAGAGGTCAAGATTTACCCCAAGGGCTACTTTGGGCACTTTTACCTCGGTGTGCTGCTGTCGCAGCAGGGGCAACTGGAAGAGGGGAATCCGCACCTGAAGGCGGCAATCGAAGCCGATGCCCAGAATCCCGATCCGTGGCTGTATCTGGGGCTCAATTATTTCAAGGTGAAGGACAACGACAACGCCAAGGCGGCATTGCTGAAGGCGGTGGAGTTGACCGGCACCGACCAGGCGCGGGCCAACTATCAGATTCGGCGTGCCTACATCGCGCTGGGCAGGATTCTGGCCACTACCGGAGACAAACCGGGCGGAGACGCCTACATGAAGAAGGCCCGCGACTTGAGCGATAAGTCGCTGGCCGCCAGTTCATCAGCGATCGCCGCCGAGATGAACGAAGGTGGAAAGGGGTCGTCGCCGGCTGTGATTTCCGACTCGGCCCTGCGCGCCGCCGGATTACCGCATGACAAGGACGCGCCAACAGTACCGGGACCGTCCGCAGCGGAGAAGCCGCACCTGACGCCCGAGCAGACCAAGGCGATTGAAGAACGAGAAAAGGAACTGCGGACCGTGCTGGGCACGGCGTTCAACGACTGGGGAACGTCCGAGGCGCGGCAGAAGAGCTATGCGCGCGCCCTGGGCCTGTTCCGCGAAGCCGAGCAATGGGACCCGGCGACTCCCGGCTTGATGCGTAACCTGGGGCTGGCGGCATTCCGCCAGGGCGACAACCGGGAGGCAGCGCGGGCCCTGCAGGTGGAAGTGCAGAGTAATCCCCAGGATGAGGCCGCCCGCGGAATGTTGGCCATGGCCTTATTCTCGTCGCAGCAATTCCCCGAAGCCGTCAAGGCCTTTGACGGGCTGGGCGATGCCGTTTATCGTGACCCGCGGGTGGCGTATGCGTACGCTTTTTCACTGGCGCACGCCAATGACCCGACACGTTCGGTGGAAGTACTCAACAAAATGGTGCAGCAGCCGCTGCCGTCAGAGATGCTGATGGGCGTGGCCGACCTGTACAACGTGACGCTCGACTACGACGACGCATTGAAGGTGTACCAGAAGGTCATCCAACAGGACCCGACGCTGCCGCGGGCGCATTATTATGCGGGCGACATGCTGATCAAGCTGGGGCGGCCGGACGAGGCCATTGCGCAGTTCCAGCAGGAGATGAAGATCACGCCCGACGATCCGAATGTGCAATATCACTATGCGTATGCGCTGCTGCAGACCTCACGCAAAGATGAGGCGACGGCCCTGCTGCGGACCATCACGTCCGAGCACCCTGACAATGCGCAGGCGCAGTACCAGCTGGGAAAGACCCTGCTGGATGCGGGGCAGTACCAGCAGGCAATCGAGCACCTGGAAGCTGCGGCGAAATACGATCCCAACCACGATTACGTGCACTACCAGTTGCAGGCAGCCTATCGCAAGGCAGGGCGGACCGCCGAGGCCGACAAGGAACTGGCAGTCTATCGCCAGATTAAAGACCAGCAACGGGACACGAAGAATCCCCAGCCCAAGCAGTAGCCGGCGCTAAGTCTCCCACGACAGCGTCCGGCGCTCACGGCTGCTTTGGTGGGCCAGCTCCAGGGCGCGCATCACCCGCAGGGCCTGCTGCGGGGTTACCGCCAGCGGAGCCGTGCCCAGGATGGCATCGCGGAGGTTGACATAGTACTGGCGGTAGTCGCCGGGGGCGGTAGGGTATTTCTCGGTGGCGAGGGCGTCGCCCTGTGCCCGCAGGAGCGTTCCCCAGCGTTCGGGAGGCTCGTAGCCCCAGAATTCGCCCGTGGGCCGCTCACCGCGCTTCAGGGCATCTTCCTGAGGGTCCAGGTGGTACTTTAGGTATCCACCTTGCGTGCCCTGGATGGCAAATCTCGGGGTTTGGGTGCTAACCAGCATTCCCGCCCGGAGCAGAGCGCGGGTACCGTTGTAATGGAGCATAACGTCAAAAGCGTCATCCGTGGAGACGCCGTCGCGCTCGCATGCGGACGTCAGCGGTGATGGCCTCAGGTTCTCCGAACAGGACCATCGCCTGGTCGATGAGGTGGGGGCCGAGGTCGAAGAGCACGCCGCTGCCCGGACCCGGGCGCTCGCGCCAGGCGTTCTCCTTGAGTTGCGGACGGAAGCGGTCGAAGCGCGACTCGAACAGAACCACGCGTCCGAACACGCGGTCGGCGAGCAAACGCTGGATGGTCTGGAAGTCTCCGTCCCAGCGACGGTTCTGGTATACGGAAAGCAGACGGCCCTGCTTATCGGCGAGCGCAACGAGTTCCGCTGCTTCCGCATAGGTCGGGGCGAATGGCTTGTCAATGACGACGTCGCGTCCGGCCAGCAGGCCTTGCCTTGCCAACTCAAAATGCGAGGTGTTCGGAGTTGCGATGACCAGCAGGCGCATGCTCTCGATGGCCAGCAACTCTTCGAGCGTGCGTACCACGCGAGCGGCGGGGTACGCTTTCGCAGCCTCGTCGCCGTGGCGCTCCAGGATGGCGGCCAGGCGCAGTCCTTCGACGGCCGAGATCACGGGCGCGTGAAAGGTGCGCCCTGCAAAACCAAAGCCGATCAGTCCGACATCAATCATTGTGTTTTGCCGCCTCGGCAGGAAGATTCGTATTTAGTTTACTGGACGCACGACGTCGAGGCGCCGGTGTAGGCGCGGGCTTGATACCATGGGCGTTCGAATCATTCAATCGCAAACTCTTTCGAGGACACGTTTCCATGATGCGCCGCTTCTTTATCGTGCTGGTCCTGTTGGTGACTTCTCTCACGCTCGCGGCTGAAACTGACTCGCCCGCGTTCCAGCGTGTCCAGCACCTGCGCCACGGCATCAATGCCGGTGAGTGGTTTGCGCAATCGCACGATTACAGCCCGCAGCGGCTGCGCACCTTCACCACGCTGGACGACATTGCACGGATGCACGCCATGGGCTTTGACCATGTTCGTCTGAGCATCGATCCCGCGATCTTTCAATGCGAGGTTGCGCTCGCCCAGTGTGAGCGGGTGCAGGTGCTCGACGAAGTTGTGGCGAAGGCGCTGTCGCTGGACTTGGCAGTGATTCTCGACATCCATCCCAGTGATGAGTACAAGCGCCAGTTGGCGTCGAGCGACGCTGCAGCACAGAAGTTTACGCAGCTTTGGAGCCGGGTTGCGTCGTACTACGCGAAGCAGAACCCGGAGATGGTGTTCTTCGAGGTGCTGAACGAGCCAGAGGTCGGCGGGTATCGCTGGGCCGGCTTGCAGCAGAGCGTAGTGGAGGCCATCCGGCGAGCTGCCCCGGAGCACACCATCATCGTGACCTGCGGCGAATTCTCGAACCCAGATGATTTGGTGCGGATGCCCGAAGTGGCCGACAACAACTACATCGTGAACTTTCATTTCTATTCGCCGCACATCTTTACGCATCAGGGGGCATCGTGGGGCGAAGCCTACTGGGTGACGCTGCGGCAGGTGCCGTTTCCCGGAACGCCCGACCTGGTGAGCGCGGCGGTGGCGAAACAAACCGACGATTGGGCGCGCTGGAAGCTGACGCAGTACGGCCTGGAGCACTGGGATGCGGCGCACATCGCGGGCGAGATAGGATTTCTGGCGGCGTGGGGGAAGACGCATCACGTGCCGCTTACCTGCAACGAGTTTGGCGTGTACCGCAACTACTCGAACCCCGACGATCGCATGCGCTGGCTGACGGCGACGCGCACGGCGCTGGAGCAGAATGGCATCGGCTGGGCCATGTGGGACTACCAGGGCGGCTTCGGCGTGGTGTACAAGAAGGGCGGCGAGACCACGGAGGATAACGCAGTGCAGCAGGCGCTGGGGTTGCGGTCGCATTGACGAGTTTGCTGGCCGCGAAAAGCCGCGCATTGTATTCTCAAAGCGTGGCGAGTCCCATGAAATCAGGGCGCACACCGACCCCCGGCCTGCTCTTCGGGCTGGTGGTCACGCTGGCTGCGGTGGTGGCTTACACCGGCTACATCACCTACCAGATCAAGGGACTACGCGAGCTGCAAAGCAACATCATCGACCGCAATCGTAAAGATTCACTGCAACTGTTGCGCATCCAGAATGACCTCAACTCGCTGGGCATCGCCATGCGCGACATGCTCGATGCGACTGAGCCGTATCCCATCAGCGCATGGGCGCCGCAATTTGAGCGCATCCGGAAAGATTTGCGCGACTCAATGCAGAAAGAGGCGGACCTTTCGGTGGCCTACCGCACCGCCGAGCAGCGGCATTACATGGAGGAATCGCTGGCGCAGTACTGGGGCGCAGCCGACCACATGTTCGCGCTGGCGTCGGCGGGCAACGAGGATGAGGCCCGCCACGAGATACGCGTGTCCTTGCAAGCGCACCAGGCGGCGTTGAGCATCGCTGTGTCGCGGCAACTGGTGGCCAACAACGAAGCCGAACAGCAGGCGGGCGAGCGCATTCAGGAAATTTACTTCCGGGTGCAGAAGCAGGTCCTGCTATTCCTGGCGGCCACGCTGGTGCCGATCGTGCTGACTAGCTTATATCTCATCCGCTCCAACCGGTTGTTGTTCCAGCGGCTGTCGGATTTGTCGGAGCAGCGCAGCGATTTGGCGCAGAAGCTGATTGCCACGCAGGAGTCCACGCTGCTGCACATCTCGCGCGAGCTGCATGACGAGTTTGGGCAGATCCTCACAGCGTTGGGTTCGATGCTGCGCCGCGCCGGACGACAGGCGCCGGAAGGCTCGCCCCTGCGGGCGGATCTGGTGGAGATTTCCGAGATCGCGCAGTCGGCGCTCGACAAGGTGCGCAGCCTGTCGCAGGCACTGCATCCGGTGACGCTGGAAGAGGCTGGGTTGGAGAGCACGGTGGACTGGTACCTGCCCGTGGTGGAACGCCAGAACGCAATCGTCATACACTACAGCAAGACAGGCACGCCGTTCCCGGTGGAAAGTCGCGCGGGCATACATGTTTATCGCATCCTGCAGGAGGCGCTGAACAATGCCAACCGGCACTCCGGCACGAAAGAACTCTGGGTGCGGCTGCGGTTTCTGGATCACGCACTGGAGTTGGATGTGGAAGATCACGGCCGCGGGTTTCACCCCAACGGACGGCGGGGCATCGGGTTGGTCGCCATGCGCGAGCGCGCGGAGTTGCTGGGTGGTACGCTGGAGTTCCTTCATCCCCAGCGCGGTGGAACGCTGGTGCGGTTGGCGGTGCCGAGGGAAGTAGCCGAAGTCGGCCTTTAGGAGCACATGGCAGATAAAATTTCAGTTTTGCTGGTGGACGATCACGCGCTGGTGCGCCGAGGTTTTCGCCGCATTCTGGAGGACGAAGCGGACATCGTCGTCAAAGGCGAAGCCAGCGACGGCGACGAAGCGGTCCGCCTCGCCAACCATCTCCGTCCGGATGTCATCGTGATGGATTGCGCCCTGCCCGGCAGCAATGGGCTGGCGGCGACACGCAAGATCCTCGAACACAACCCGAAGGCCCTGGTGCTGATGCTGAGCATGCATTCGGAAGATACCTGGGTGCGGCAGTCGCTAGAGGCCGGCGCACGCGGCTACATGTTGAAAAACGCGCTCGACCAGGAATTGGTCGATGCCATTCGCCGGGTGGTCGCCGGCGAAGAGGTGCTCGACCCGCAGATTGCGCGCCGCACCAACCTGAAGGGAGAGCGGGAGACCGGGCTGACCGTTCGTGAACTTGAGATTTTGCAGCTCATTGTCGCCGGACTATCGAATAAGGAAATCGCCAGCCAGCTCAATCTCAGCGCGAACACGGTCGCGGTGCACCGCGCCAACATCATGGACGCGCTGGGCATCCACAAGACGGCTGAGTTGGTGGTGTACGCCATTCGCAATGGATTGGTGAATATTCCTTAGCGCTGCGCAATTTCTGCTTTGGCCGGTATTGCGGGGAAATTAGTGTTTTTTGGCTATTGTGTCCACCCGCCACTGAGACTAACGTGGGATTGCGAGGTTGAAGTGGCCTCGCGATTATCTGGAGCAAGTTACCGCGAGGAGTGGCCCCACCCCACGAGAAGCGGCAATTTGCTCCACCTTTTTTGTTCGCCAATAGACCCTCAGAATAGGCGGGCCAAAAGACAGCAGATGCATTTGCAGGGATTCGGGCGGGTCACCGCATCTGGGCTGGCCGGTGGATTATAATCCCGGTTACCAACGAGTTAACCTCGTCGGACACTTCCATGCGAATTCGCTGCCTATTGTTTCTGCTTTCGGCTTCGGTTCTGTGCTCAGGCCAGCCCACTCCGCCGAGGCCGCAGATCACCGGCATTTCTCACGTAGCTTTTTACAGCAGCAACCTCGAAGCCGCCAAGAAGTTTTACGGCGGACTTCTGGGTCTCGCGGTCGAGCCGCCCGGGATGAATAACTATCACGTAGGGGTGCAATCGGTGGAGCTGGAACCGCTGCCCGCCGGACACGGGCACGATCTGATTGCACATGTTGCCTTCGCCACTCCAGACGCGGAGGGCGTGCGCAAGTATCTTGCCGCCCACGGCGTAGCCGTACCGGACAAGGTCAACACCGAGAGCCGTGGCACAGTGTGGTTCGCGCTAAAAGATCCCGAGGGAAATCCCATCGAGTTCGTGCAGGAGCGCCCTGAGCTGGCCGGCCGCCACGCCGAGGTTCCGGTGTCGAAGGTCATGATTCACGCCGGGTTTGTGGTGCACGACCAGGCGGTGGAAGACAAGTTCTACAAGGACCTGCTCGGCTTCCACGTGTACTGGCACGGAGGCATGAAAGATGACCAGACTGACTGGGTGGACATGCAGGTTCCTGACGGGACGCAATGGCTGGAGTACATGTTGGTGCGCCCGGGAGAGGAGCTTTCACCGCGCACGCTGGGCGTGTTAAATCACATAGCCCTGGGCGTCCCTTCGATGAGCGAGGCCGCGCAAATCTTGCGTTCGCGCGGCTGGAAGCCCAGCGAAAACGAGAAAGAACAGATCGGCAAGGACGGCAAGTGGCAGTTGAACCTGTATGATCCGGACGGCACACGGGTCGAGCTGATGGAGTTTACGCCAGTGGAGCAGCCGTGCTGCTCGCCGTACACCGGGCCGCATCCGCATTAGTCGCGAGATCAATTCGCAGTACGAGAGGAGCTTCATGATTACAAGACGTGACTTCCTGCAGTTCTCTGCCGCTGGACTGGGCACGCTGGCACTCTCTGACCTGGCTTTTGCCGCACTCAAGCCATTTCCAATCGGTGTGCAGCTCTACACTGTGCGCGACCAGGCAGAAACAGATCTGGGCGGAACGCTCGCCCACATCGCCATGATTGGCTACAACGAGGTCGAGACTTACTGGAACGTGTACACGCATCCGGCAAAGAAGCTGCGCAGCATGATCCTGGATAACGGTCTGACCGTACCCAGCGGCCACTTCGACTACGACGGTCTGGAGTCGAAACTCGAATATGCCAAGGAATTGGGCGTGCAATACGTAGTGTGCCCCATGCTTCCCAAGGACATGTGGACCTCCGCCGACGGCTTCAAGAAAGCCGCCGCCCAGTTCAATAAGTGGGGCGAGCAGGTGCAGGGCATGGGAATGCAGTTCGGCTTCCACAATCACAACTACGAGTTCCAGAAGTTTGGCAATACCACCGGCTTTGACATCCTGACCTCGTCTACCGATCCCAAGCTGGTATGCCTCGAGATGGACTGCTACTGGATCACGCAGGCGGGCCAGGACCCGGTCGCCATGTTGAAGAAGTACGGCAGCCGCATCCAGTTGCTCCACTTGAAAGACCGCCTGGCCGGCTTCCCAACATCGCAGATGCTGGGCCCCGAGGCCGAGCACATCACTGAGGTCGGCAGCGGCACCATCGACTGGAAAGCGGTGCTCGAGACCGCGGAGCAAACGGGCGTAAAGCACTACTTCGTGGAGCGCGATAACGGTAGCACTCCGCCTTTTGAGAGTCTACGAATCAGCTACCAGTACCTCAGCGAGCTGGTGCACAAGAAGTGACGGTATCGCTGTAGGTCTGAACCGCGCGCTTCGGCTGCGCTTGACAATAGTTCTCATTTTCGGCAGCTCGCCCGCATCCTTCTGCGGGCAACAGTGCTGGACAATCGAATGACTCCGCTTGGACTGTCGCCGCCTGATTGCTTTCCGCGCTGGTTCTCTGCACCGCACTGCTATTTTCTGCTTCGCGGCTGCCGGCGACAAGCCGACGCTTCTCGTTGGTGCCGACCGCCGCCCTGCCATCAGCCTTGACGGCGACTGGCACTTTATTGTGGATCCCTACAACAACGGGTACTACGACTTCCGCATGCAGCCGCGGAGCGACGGCTACTTTCTGAATGAAAAGCCCGACGCCGGCAGCAAGCTGGTGGAGTACGACTTTTCCAAGTCGCCCACGCTGAAAGTTCCCGGCGACTGGAACTCGCAACTCGATACGCTCTTCTTCTACGAGGGCACGGTCTGGTACGAAAAGGATTTTCAATACCAGATCAAGCCCCACGTTCGCACTTTCCTGCACATCGGCGCGGCCAACTATATCTCGCACGCGTGGGTAAACGGCAAAAAGGCCTGCGATCACGAGGGCGGCTTCACGCCCTTCGACTGCGAGGTGACGGGCCTTCTTCACAACGGCAGCAACTTCGTGGTGATCTACGTGAACAACCAGCGCACCCGTGATGGCGCGCCCACGCTCAACACTGACTGGTGGAATTACGGTGGACTGACGCGCGATGTCTCGTTAATCGAATTGCCAGAAGCTTTCATTGACGACTACTCGTTCCAGTTGCAGAACAGCAAGATTCCGACCATCTCGTTCTGGGCGCACGTAGCGGGCGCACGCGGAGCATACCCTAGTCACGGTACGCATCCCCGAGTTGCGGCTATCGCTGACGGCTGCCACCGATGCGCAGGGACAAGCGACGTCTCGACATCGCTGCTCCCGATCTGCAGCGCTGGTCGCCGCAGAATCCCAAGCTCTACGAAGTTGAGATCATCGCTGGCGGCGACCATCTTACGGAGCAGGTCGGCTTCCGCACCATTGAGATCCAGGGCGACAATATCCTGCTCAACGGCAAGCCGATCTTCCTGCGCGGGGTGTCGATTCATGCCGAAGCGCCGTACCGTTCCGGTCGCGCCTGGAGCGAACAGGACGCGGAAACCCTGCTGGGCTGGGCCAAGGAACTGGGCGCCAATTATGTGCGGCTGGCGCACTATCCGCACGACGAGCGCATGACGCGCCTGGCTGACCGCATGGGAATTATGGTGTGGTCTGAGGTGCCGGTGTACTGGATGATCGAGTGGGACAACCCGGTGACGCTGGCCAACGCAAGCAATCAACTGCGAGAGATGATTCGGCGCGACCGCAACAAAGCTTCGGTTGTAGTGTGGTCGGTGGCCAACGAGACGCCGAACACTCCGGCGCGGCTAACGTTTCTGCGGAACCTTGTCGATACCGCGCACATCGAAGACCCCAGCCGCCCCGTGACGGCGGCGCTGCTGGTCACTACTTCGCCGGATGCGCCGGACGGAACGCGTACCAAGGTGATCGACGATCCGCTGGGCCAGTACCTCGATGTACTGGGCGTAAACGAGTACATCGGGTGGTACGAAGGCCCGCCGGAACTGGCGAGCCGCACCAAGTGGCAATCGAAATACAACAAGCCGCTCATCATGAGCGAACTTGGTGCCGGCGCCAAAGCCGGGTTACACGGTGCGCCCACGGAGCGCTGGACCGAGGAATATCAGGAGGCCGTCTACCGCCAGCAGGTTGCCATGCTCAAGCAGATTCCTTTCCTGCGCGGTTTGAGCCCGTGGGTACTGATGGATTTCCGCTCTCCACGGCGCGAACTTCCCGGCATCCAGGATTACTACAACCGCAAGGGCCTCATCTCTGACGACGGACAGAAGAAGAAGGCCTTCTTCGTGTTGCAGGAGTACTACAACAGCCTTGCTGCGGCCGGCAAGTGATTCGTGTCCCGCTCCCGCCGATTATGGGACCACCAGCGGCACGTCCAGCGTACCAATCTGCTGTGAAGCGCGGTCCATCACGCCCAGCCGCAGGTTGTAGGTCCCAGGCTTGAGCGAGATGATCTGTTGCGCCGGGACTCCATGGGCCATCACGCTCTCGTAGGCCGCTTGCTTGATGGCGCCGTCGAGAGTGTCGGAGGCATGGGCCACTTCGCGGCCTTCCTTGTCGTAGGCGATGGCCATGCAGTCGAGCACGACGTGCTTTTTCTGGTCGGCCACGTCCGCAAATGTCACCGAGTTGGGATTCACGATGTATACGATGCGCACGTCCTTGTCTTTGGCATCGGGCGGCACGACCGTCGCGGTGAAGAACACCATGGTGGAAGGCGGCATGCCCGGCTGCAAAGCGCCGCGTAACGCAGCGGCCCCGACCTCGGCGGCCGGAGCTTTCTGACCCGTGGAGTAGTAGCCGCGCCGGTACGCCAGCTTCGTGTTGGGTTGATCGACCTTTACTTCGATACGATGGAACGCAGTTTCGGGATCGATCTTGTCGGGTGTATAGGCGAGTGTGTAATAGGTGGAGCCATCATCGAGGCTGCGCTGCATGGCCCGCTTCAGGTCATTCGTTCCCATGAATGCCTCGCCTCCGGTCTGGTCAGCGACGTCCTTCATGGTTTTGCGATCATCGGCATAGGCCGCGGTCTGTTGGCCCAAAAGATTGCCATAGTTCTGCGAGTTCTGCGCCTTGGTCCACTCGCCCGCATCCGTGGCACTGTCGGAAATATCCACGCCGCGGCTTTGCAGTCCGCGAACGTCCGTCGGATACACCGCGATGCGCGACTTGGCGAGTAGGGCACCCGCAGTCGCCAACGCTGATTGGAAGTTCTTGGAGTTACGCCATGGCTGCGAACTGTTGGTTGGATCCGCCAGTATCTGCACGGGGAACCCGGCGGAAAGCCAGATCAGGTTCTTGCGGCCGGGGTAGCCGGACACGGCCCGCGATAGCGTCTCCATCGCTGCCAGGGTAAAGTTCGCGCGGTCGGCGATCTGGAAGCTCTCGACATCACGCAGCTGCTGCTGGCGGCCGGAGTTAATTTGCTGGATCAAGTCATTATCGTTGGTAGTGCCCGCCGGAGCGCTCGAAGTCAACTCGCTGGTTGCATTGGTGATTTGCCCTTCATCGTGTTGCCGCTCGGCTTCGGTCGTTAGCACATGGGACCGCCCGGGCTGCAAACTCTCTGCTGCTTTTAGCAGTTTTTCCGGCTCGTCGGTGAATCCCTGTACCATGATCAGCCGGTTGGTAAGCAGGTACAGCGCAACGGGATTCCCCTTCGGGATGGTCCCCAGCAATGCCAGCAGTTGCTTGCGGGCGTATGCCTGGTCGGTGGGAGGTGTGTTCAAAATGTCGAACAGAACGATTGTCCAACTGTCTGCCGTGGCGTCGTTGGGATGGTTGGAGTAGGTGTTGGGCGGCAGCTTCGGGGTGCTCGTGGCCGCGGGCTGCTGAGCGGCAAGCGCGGTGCCTGTGTGCGGCTCGAATACGTGAATCTTCTGCGGCTTGCCATCCTGCGAGACGGAGAAGTCCGATTCTTTCAGTCCGGGAATGGGCTTGCCCTGCTTGTCAGTGACCACGACGTCCACCTGCACCAAGCGGGTCGTGGTGCGGAAGACTGGATTGCTGGGATTGATTTCTGCGCCCGGTGGCGACTGGGCCGAACGGGAATCCGCGGCGTTGGAGGCCAACTTCGCGTTGGACGAGCTCCCCGGTGCGTTGGTTGCCGTTGTTCCCACGGGCACTTGCGCCACGGTGGCGTTATTGCCGCCCGTTCCCGCCGCCGCTGTCTGCGTCGCCGCCGCTTTGGAATGGGCCATGAAATAGACCTTGTCCAAATACAGCAGGTACACACACATGAGGTTGTAGGTGTCGCTGTAGGCTTTAGGGTCGAGCGAGGTCCGCGAGAGACGTACGGGCTCCATTTTCGCTGGAGTATTGATGACCGCGTAAGAGGGCGAGTGAATCACGATGGACGGAATCCCCGCGGCGTCAAAAACTCGCGCCTCGGTGGCGGGAATGTCGTCGTTCAACTTGGGTGCCTCGGGCAGTTTGAGGCTGCCCGCAGCCAGGGGCAGCACCTTGCTCAGCGTGGTGGGCGGATGTCCACTCGCCAACGAGAGCGACCGTCTGCCGGCAGTGGAAACGCTGGATGTGTCCGGTTCGGGGAATGCGTAGGTCGCAGCCGTTCGACCGACTTGATCGAGCTGGATCATGGCATCGATCTGGGCGCGCTGCTCGTCATTGAGTTGCTTGAGGAAGAAATTGGCCCCGGCCATGCCGTGATCGTGCCCGGCGAATGCCACGAAGATGAACGTCTGATGGTGCGGCGCCGAATTCAGCGACTCCACCAGCAGGGGCAGCATTACCGGTCCACCCCAATCCACCTCGGACTCGTCGCCCTTTGCCTTGGAGTCGATGCGCGTGCCCACGACAATCGCGCCCGGATCGGCTCCGGGTACCATGCAGATCACGTTGGGCATCTCCTCGTCGGGGACGGCCTGCTCCTGCAGCAAGTCCGCAGCGCAGCCGGCGGCCTTGAACTGGGCGCGCAAAGTGTCGAGGCGCTCCTTGCCTGTGGCCGGGACTGGGTCGAGCCGCTTCTCGATCACAGAACGGTCCACGCGCATGTAAATGAGGTTGTCGGCAAGGCACACTGCCGCCAACGCGAACAGCAAGAACAATTTAAAAAAGCGAACCAATGGTATTTACCTCGTGGGAGAACAGCCACCGCCACTGATCTAGGCTAACACTCAGCGGGGTCGCGACGCGCTCGATTGACGCTCAGGCCGGCTGACATTTGCAGCGGGACGGGCCGAGGTTCAATGTAGCGCCGCAGTCGAACTCACTTCATGAAAAACTATGCTGGCAGCACCCAGAATCGTGCCGGAGTCTGCGTCCTGCGCCAACAGCGCCACGCGCAAGTCCTCCTGCTTCCAGCCGGCCTGAAGAGGAACTGCAACGGTCTTCTCGAACGCTCCATTCTTTGTTCGGCCCAAGGACTGTAGTTCGCGGACCACCGCGTCGTGCTTCAGGATCCGTCCACCATTCTCCCCGCCTTGCACTGATGTGCTGAGGTTGTCCTCCGTCACAACCAGAATCACATCGAGTTTCGCAGCGTTCGTGTTTCTCACCTCGACCCGGACCTTTTCGGTTGCGACCACGGTCAGCGATACGGTCACCGGTTTTGGCGTTTTGGCGGCATTTGCAATCAGGCGCTTCACTGCACCGGCGTTGCTGCCCACGGTCTGCAGGTGTCCATCGATAACGATCTGTGGCGTGTAAGCCGTGGCGAGATGGAGTCGACGAACGTAGTCGGATTGTCGCTGGGTGTACGTTGGAGCCGAGAATCGGTCCCGCCAGCCCAAGCCGTTCCAGTACTCCACGTGCTCGCCCAGGAGAATCAACTCAATCCCCGGAACGGCGGTCCGCTGCCTGGCGAGGGAACTCAGAAGAGCGTCAGCGGGAGGACAGCTTGAGCAACCTTCCGACGTAAACAGTTCCACCACAATGGGTTGTTGCGCCACCACGAATTGTGCGGCGCACATCAGCCCCAGGCAAATCAGCGCCAGCCCGCGTGCTTTCAGGAACTTTTGCATGGTAGTTGGTGAATAAGATGTGCAGCCCTCAGAAATAGTTACAACACCCAAAGCCGTTAACTGGTGGATCGGCTTCCGGGTACGTTACCGAGTGCCGATAGGGCTCGGCACCCTGAAAGCCGGACGGACTCCACCTTTACGTTGCATATTCGGTGTAACCAGAGATAATTGAAGCAGGCACAATCAAAGAGGTGGAATGGATTCGTGGCTCATTCGGGATGCGTTGCTTGGCTTTGCCGCCATCCCTTTCATTTACTATGGCATCGCTATTTTTAGCGGGTGGCGGTTCTTTGCCCGAAAGCAGATGCCTGCCACTGCTGCATCCTCCTACACTCCGCCGGTAAGCATTTTGAAGCCCGTGCGGGGGCTGGATCCCGACGCCTACGAGAACTTCTCGAGCTTCTGCCGCCAGGACTACCCGGAATACGAGATTGTCTTCTGCGTCACCGACCACTCCGACCCTGTGCTGCCAGTCATCGAGCGTGTGATCGCGGACTTTCCTGAGCGACCCATTCGTGTGCTCTACGGCTCCGGCCGCGTAGCCACGAATGACAAGGTGGCGAAGCTCGCCCGGATGTCGAAAGAAGCCAGGTACGAGACCCTGGTGATCAACGACAGCGATGTCCGCGCTGAACCCGACTACCTACGGCAGGTGGTCGCACCGCTGGCCGATCCGGGAGTTGGGGCAGTGACCTGCTTCTACGTGTCCACCGAAGAGCACACCACCCTGCAGAAGCTCCAAACCATCGGAATGTACTCTGATTTCTACCCCGGAATCGTGGTGGCGTGGCAGTTGGACGGCATCAAGTTTGCGTTGGGTCCTACGATTGCCACGACGAGGACCCGGCTGGCGGAATTCGGCGGCTATGAGCGCATCGAGAACCTGCCCGCCGACGACCTGCTGGTGGGACGCTACATTGCCGAGCAGGGCCACGAAGTTCGCCTGATACCGTACACGATCCAGACGGTGGCGGATTTCCACTCCCTGCGTGACCTGTTCCTGAAGCGGCTACGCTGGATCGTGGTAATGCGGAACATGCGCCCCATGGGCCACCTCGGGTTGATCTTCACCTTCGGATTGCCGTGGACACTATTCGCGATGGTTCTGGCCCCATCGCCTGCGATAGCGGCGGCTTTCCTCGCGGCCTATGTCGGCTTGCGGACGGCAATGACGCTGCAAGTTGCGTCGTGGGGACTGAAGCAACCCGTCCCCATCCAAAGCCTGGCGCTCATTCCGCTGTGGGACGCCATGGCGTTCTGCATCTGGTTGGTGAGCTTCACCCGCAGCACCATCCGCTGGCGCGATAGGGAGTACTACATCCGCGACGGACAACTCGTACCGGTCGTCCGCTCAGAAGCTGACACTGGCCAGCTTGAGCCCCGCAAGGTCACCCTTACGACTAACTCTTCGCCAGCACCGGCTGAGATTGCTGCTTCTCCGGGTGCTTCTCATTCCGCGCATTCCGCCAGTTAACGGTCGGCACGAACTGTACTGGATCAATGCGGTCCTTGTAACGGATGGCGATGTTGATGATTGAGTCCAGCAGCGATTCCGAGAGGCTGTGGGGCTCCAGACCGAGTTCAATCAGCTTCGAGTGCTTGGCGTTGTAGTAGTGGCTTTCCGCCTCGACACGCGGGTCTGCCAGGTGTTCAATCTGCACTTCCAGCCCGAGGTCCTTGCCGCTCTCCTGCACCATCATCGCCAGTTCCAGTACGTTGAACTGCTCGGTGAACTGGTTGAACACCCGGAACTCGCCCCGCTTCGCAGGACTCAAACACGCGATCTCGATGCAGCGCACTGTGTCGCGTATGTCGAGGAAGCCGCGTGTCTGTCCGCCTTTGCCGTACACCGTCAGCGGATAACCCAGCGCGGCCTGCGCACAAAAGCGGTTGAGTACCGTCCCGAATACCTCGTCGTAGTCGAAACGGTTGACGAGGGCCTCGTCCATCTCGACCTCGTCGCTGACAGTTCCGTAAACCACGCCCTGGTTCAGGTCGGTGGCGCGGATGCCCCAGATTTTGCAGGCAAACGCGATGTTGTGGCTATCGTGCACCTTCGACAGGTGATAAAACGACCCGGGCTGCTTCGGGAAGGGCAGCACGTCCTTGCGGCCGTTGTGCTCGATCTCGATATAGCCTTCTTCAATGTCAATGTTGGGCGTGCCGTATTCGCCCATCGTGCCCAGCTTGACCAGGTGGCAGTCGGGTGCCAGTTCGCGCATAGCATAAAGAACGTTCAGCGTTCCCGTGACGTTTCCCACTTGTGTGTAAACGGCATGCTTGCGGTCGATCATCGAGTACGGGGCCGAACGTTGTTCGGCAAAGTGAACGATCGCTTCCGGACCAAACGACTTCACCATGGACGACAGGAAGTCGTAGTCGGTAATGTCACCGACAAACGATTCGATCACGTTGCCCGTCAGCCGCTCCCAAACCGCCAGGCGCTCATTGAGCGGGCGGATCGGGGTAAGGGTCTGGGCACCCAACTCATAGTCCCACTGGCGGCGAACAAAATTATCCACGATCGCCACCGTGTGACCCTTGCGCGACAAGTACAGGGCGGTCGCCCACCCGCAATATCCATCGCCACCTAATACGGCGATTCTCATAGTCAATCTCCTCGGAGAGCAGTCGCGACAATCCGCCTGCAAAATTCCAGTGTAATTAGAGTGCCTGATTTCTAGCCGGACTGGCAAGGAAGTGCACTGAAACCGTCGAAATTCGACCCCAAAGTGCCAAAATCACGGTTGGCTTTTCGGATCAGAAACCACTTGGTTGGAGGCCAGAAACTTGCCGCCTCCCGAGTACAGGATGTGCAGCTTTCCTGCCCCCACGATTTCCGTAACCTGTTGAGCCGCCTCGTCCCGCGCCACTAGATAGGTTACCCCGGGCTGGGCCCAAAGTTCCCGGAATTGCGAATCGTCGATAAAGACATCCGGTGCGCCAGGCGCGTAAGACCCGTATAACAGGTTGTTATATCTGCCATTTCGCAGCAGGGCACGCCGGTTCGTATAAAAAAATACCGACGAGAACCAGTAATAGTGGTGGTCCACAACCAATGTGCCTTGCGGAGCGGTGTTCAGAATCTCGGCGATGGGACGCGATGAAAGGAAAGGATCGAAGTCCACCATGGCCAGCCGCGCGGCCTGGAAGAAAAGCACCATCATCAGCGCAACTGCCAACAGCGCTCCCTTGCGTTTGGCGCGCAATGTGCCGACCAGCCCGACCACCAGCGCTGCGGCCGCCACTGCCAGCGGTAAGCGCAGATAGGCAAAAGACCGCAGCGTCAGGTCTTCCATATGGCCCAGCGATAGAGTGTAGGCCTCGGGGTGCTGGCTGAGGGCGGTTGAAATGTCTCCCACCACCGGCACGTTCCGCACCAGCACAAGGATCGTTATCGCCAACGCCGCACCCACACCGGCAAAGATGGTCAGGAATCTCGTACCCCGCTCGATCCATTTTCCGTCCGCCGCGATCGCCGAGCCCAGCAGCAGTGCCATGGCAGGGTAGGCCGGCATCGAGTAATACTCCTGCGTCGTCGAGAAGGTAAAGAACACCAGGATGAATCCGATCCAGCACAGCGCCATCAGGCGGGTGCGCCCGGCTCGGTCGTCAGGGCGATACGAAAGCTTCAGGGTCGCTGGGAAATAGACGCTCCAGGGGAACAACCACGCCAGGTGAAACAGCCAGAAGTACAGTCGTGGAACAGTGTTGTAGTCGCGCGGATAGCGCAGGTTCAGGAAGCGCAACAACTGCTCGTTGATAAAGAAAAACCACAGGAACCCGTGGTATTCGCCGGGAACGCTATGCATCGTGAAGTCGAAATACGGCGGATTGCGCAGAGTGGCCAGCACGTGCCACGGAACTGCGATCAGCAAAACGATCAGCGTGCCCGAAAAGGGCCGCAGCCGCTTCCAGGTCTTTGCCACGAACAGCTGATGCGTAAGGGCCAGGTAGATCAGCCCGGCGGCGACTGGAAACACTACGCCAATCAGGCTCTTCCACAATAGTCCGACGCCGAGACTAACGGCCAGCACGTGCGCCCAAGCCTGCGGATGTGGTTCCTCATTGTCCAACAGGCGCAGCAGTGCCCACATCGCCAGCGCGATAGTGGCCGTCAGCATTACATCGGGAATCAGCACCCGCGTGAACAGCCATAGCCCGACGCAGGTCGCCATGCACAGCCCGGCATAAAATCCCGCCCGCTTGCCGAAAGCCCAGATGCCGAACGCTGCCGTCAACCAGCACAACGCAATGGCTGACAGTGCCATGGGCATGCGCGCTGCCCAGTCGTGCACGCCGAAAACCTTGTAGCTGAGGGCAATCAGCCAGTAAATCAGCGGCGGCTTCTCCAGGTAAATCACGCCGTCGAGTCGCGGCGTGACCCAGTCGCCAGAGGTGATCATGTTGCGTGCAATCTGTGCCTGCACGGCGTCCACGTCGTCCTGCAAAGAAGGCGGCGAAACCGCGCACGCCAGGTACACCGCCGCCGCGATTAGGATGATGGCGACGTACACTCCCCAGTTGCCGCGGTCCGGGCGAAAGATGGTTCGGCCCAATAGGTCGCCGCGCCGCCCAGCCGCAGCTTGGTCGGCGTGTGCGCGAATCGAGAATTGGGAGCGAGTCTGTTCGGAAGACGGCATCAGAGAGTTGCTGCGGATGACGAGCCGGAGAGCCTTATCGACATGCCACGGGCGCTATACGCGATACCTCCAGTATAACGGCGACCGCCACGATTGTCCTCTGGCCGCGCTCGCCTGTTATAGCATGGAAGCATGGTTTTTCTTCACTTCCCGCACTCTGTGGGTGCAGGAGTCTGATGGACTCTCACCGCCGGCTCCAATTCAAGACCTTCGTCATGATTTTGATCATGATCATCGCTGGCCCGCTGGGCAACGTGATGCTCGGCAAGGGCATGCAAAGCGTGGGCGCCGCCTCCATCGATTCCGCCTTGGGCCTGTTTCACGTGGTTGGGCGTATCTTCGCCAGCCCATCCATCTGGATGGGGGTCGCCTCATTGCTTACGTTCTTCATCGCCAATATTCTGGTGCTGTCTTGGGCTGATTACAGCTTCGTGCAGCCGGCTTCCTCCATGGCCTACGGTGTGGTTGCGTTGCTCTCCATGTTCCTGCTTGGCGAGTCGATTACGCCCCTGCGATGGACCGGCATCGCCATCATCTGCCTCGGCGTTTTCATCGTGGGCCGAACGCATCCGCGCACTACGGAGCACCCCTAGTCATGTTGAAGTTCATCTACTTTTTCATGATTGTGGTGGCAGGAACGCTGGGGGAACTCTGCGTTTCGCGCGCCATGAAGCAGGTTGGCGAGGTGCATGATTTTCGACCTGTGGCCATCGTGAAAGTCATCGGCCGCGCCCTAAGGGTGAAGTGGATGTGGATCGGCATCGGCATGCTGACCATGGCCTTCTTCTCGCTGCTCGCCGTGTTGTCGGTGGAAAAAGTCAGCTTCGTTGTGCCGGTCACGGCGTTAAGCTATGTGGCGGGGGCCCTGGGTGGCCGCTTCTTTCTCGGCGAGCGGATCACTCTCAGCCGCTGGACCGGCATTGCGCTGGTTTGCATCGGAGTCACTCTGGTGTTTCTGGGAAAGGGATAAGCGTCTATGGCGTCCTCTGAGGCCAAGCCGATGCCCCAGACCATTGCCGGCGTAGGCCGCACCATCGCCTTCGGCGAGTTCCTGGTGCAGGCGCTCGCAGCCTTCCGCGCTGACAAGGTGCGCGCCACCATGACCGCTCTCGGCATGGTGATTGGGACCAGCTCGCTGATCCTGGTCGTGACCATCGCATTATCCGGCAAGCAGTACGTTCTAGCTCAAATCGAGAACATCGGCACCAACCTTGTGTGGGTCGAATACCGCGGCCTGGTCAACGCTGGCGCCAGCGCTTCCGTCCGCGATTACATCACCTTCGAGGACATGATCGCCGTCGAGCAAGAGGTGCCGGAAGTAAAAGCCGCCACTCCCGTGCTGAACCTGCACGAACGCATCAGTACTGGCGGCGGCAAGGAGAAGGAACTCCTGATTCTCGGCGTCGACCCCGCTTACGAGCAGGTTCGTCGCATGATCGTGGTCGCGGGGCGCTTCTTCGACAACGGCGACTCCGAGCAATTCAACAAGGTCTGCCTGGTCACCCAGAAGTATGCCGAGGCTCACTATGGCGGAGCGGACCTGGCACTGGGGCAGACCGTTAAGATCTCGGGCATCCCCTTCACGATCGTCGGCGCTTTTCGCGAGAGCATGGAAACGTTCGGCCGCTCGGAAATCCAGGATGACACCATCCTCATCCCCTACACCGTCGCCCGCCGCCTCACCGGCACCAAGGCCATCAATCAAATTTACTTCACGCTATACAACTCCGAGAGCGTGCCGGCCGGCACCAAGGAGATCCTGCGGGTCATCAAGTCTCGCCACCGTCCCGAGTCGCAGTACAACGTCGATAACCTCACCGACGTGTTGCAGGTTGCGGAAAACACTGCCAATGCCTTCACGATGATCCTTCTTCTGTTTGCGGTAATTACGCTGATCGTGGGCGGAGTGGGCATCATGAACATTATGCTGGCCACGGTGAGTACGCGCATCCGCGAGATCGGCATCCGCAAGGCGGTTGGCGCCACTCGCGTGGAAATTGAGCTGCAATTCCTCACCGAAGCGGTGCTGATTTCCCTTGTCGGAGGCATCATCGGGACGCTCCTGGGCATGGCGATTCCGTTTTCCATGCGCTTGTTTACCGACAAGTATCTTCCAGTTCCGTGGCTGGCCGCCGTGATCGCCATCCTGGTTTCCTGTTCCGTTGGAATTATCTTTGGGACGTTGCCCGCCCGGTTGGCCGCCCGCCTTGATCCCATTGAGGCTTTGCGGCACGAATAGGCCTGGTGATCGCGCTGCTCCGCTGCCTCACCGCGAACTGGGCTAATTATTGGAACGGGAAGAACCTGCCGGCCGCTTGGCGGGCACTACGACGGACTTGGGATTACCAGCCCCATTTCCGCTGGGCAGCGAGAAGATGAAGTCTTCGATCTCGTCGATACGATTGTCGGCGTCGTGGTAGCCGATGTCGATAAGCGCGCGCGTGTACTTCGGCGTAAACAGCAGGTAACTCATCAGGTCGGCGCAGGCCACCGAATCCCGCCCCAGACCGTTTACGAAGTACTGGATCAGGTACGGCATGTCCTTTTGGTACCGGCGTGCCAGTTCCGACAGGTCCACCGAAGGCGTGACCAGCAACGTGGCCAGCGGACGCATGGTTTCGCAAGTCTCGGTGTCCAACTGGCTGATGCGTCCCTCGCGCAAGAGTTTATTCAGGCGGTCCAGGTGCTCGATGTCGGTGGCCAGGTGATCGAGGAACATCACATTAAACAACACGCCCATGACCTGCGCCAACGAAGGCTCAACGTCGTCTGATGCTTCTTCCTGGTGCTCCAGGCTCTCGCCCCTGACGCCAATCCCGAAAATTCGTTCTGCGCCCAGACGAATGATCGGACTGAGCGGTTGTTGCAGCCGCACGCAGCCGTCGCCGAAATATGCCGCGCCTTTCGCCGTCTTGAGCCGCACTGGCTGAAACACCAGGGGAATCGCCGCCGAGGCGCAGATGTGGTCGGTTGTGATTTTCGTCGCCAGCGTGACCCGGCGGCTACGGTTCCACATCGGATGCCCCTTCATGCCCTGGATGAAGAGATAGCTCTTGCCCGAGTTGTAGTTGGTGGCGGAGATGGCGAGGGCATAGAGATACCCGCGCCGGATATTGTCTTGGATGCGGCTGGTGTCGAGGTGTGCAGCCAGAAAATGCCGTAACGGGGTCGCGTCCAAAAACGAACGCGCGTTGCCACCGCCGAGCACGGCGCCAAAGGAGAGATCGAGGATCCAGGTCACCGAGTTGCGGGCTTGGGCCATCACGTCGCAACGAAAGATGTCGGAGGGCCGCAGTTCCGCCCAGAGCTTGGCCAGGACCTTTGTGACGATGGAAAACTCATCGCAGCCCACAGCCAGCCCGCAGCCGTTCACCGCCCCGGCGGAGGAGCCTCCGATGATCGGAAACGGGTTGCCCTCTTCCTGAATGCGCCGGATCTCCCCGATCCGCTTCAGCACTCCTGCCTGGTAAGCGCCGCGGGCGCCGCCGCCCGTCATCACGAGTCCGAGCGCATTTTCCGGCATTGTCCCCTCTCGTACTGGCCCTGGCACGGGGGTGATTCTACGATAGATGAGTACGCTTTGAATGTGACGCTGTTCTCATCCGCGCTGTGACCGTTGACCCCACTTGTAGAGAGGACGCCCCGCCGAGGTTGCGGCGGAACGTCCAGCTCTGCTTGGGTTACCCACCGGATCCCAGTCGGTTGAGTACCCATTCATCTCAGCTCTTGCGTTACGCCTTGACTGGAATCACCCGCGGCTTCGCCGCCCGCGGACGTTTGCGCGCCGTGGGCTTCACCGTCTTCTTCGGCTCCGGACGCCTGGTCACCGACTCGATCACGGCCTTCTCCGCCTCCACGAAGCTACGGAAGCCCTCGCGGGTCAGGTCCGGGATCTCGCGGTACGGGACCGTTGGCAGCATCTTTGCAGCGGTTCCAGCGGCCTTCAGGCTGACATGGATCTGCCGAGCCGCCACGTCCATCAATTTCTTCTGCGCTTCGATGAAGGTGTCAGCTGCTTCCTGCGCCAGATGCGTCATCTCGGTCTTCTTGGCTTTGCTAACCGGGGTTTCCTTGCCGGCGGTCATCTTCGAGGTTTCCTCGGCCACGATGTGCAGGAATTTCTTCTGCGCCTGCACAAAGTTCTCCAGGCCGCCGCGGGCCAGTTCGACCAGCGGGTCACCCTCGTACTCTTCGCCCGCCTTCACCGCAGTCAGGCGCTCATGCACCTGCTTGCCGGCGGCCTTCAAGTATTCCAACTGCATCTCAACATAGGTATCGATGCTGCGATGCATGGTGTTCATCAGGGCATCGGTGACGGCGAAGCCCCCGACCCGCTCCTTCAAGCCGGTCGCCAGGATCTCGCTCTCGCTCTGCGCCAGCCCAAGCAGGAGCTTCTGGCCTTCGATGAAGTTCGCCAGGCCCTCGCCCGCAAACTCCTTCGCTACAGCCACCGGCTTGAAATCCGGCGCCGTGAGCTTTCCGCGCATGACGTCAATGGTAGTGCCGTTCTGGCGCATCGCCAGGTCTACCAGGATGCGCTGCGTGGCAAAGAAGTTCTCGACTCCCTGCTGCACCCAGCCCGACAGCAGATTGATGAAGGACGACTCCCGGGCCATTGGCTCGGATTTAGATTCCTGCTTCATGATTGCCTCCTCGATTGCTGCATTGCAGCATTCAAGTAAACTCTAGTATTATGCTGGTCTCATGTCAAGAAATATGTTTTGATTGTGCTCTGCAGCAGAAGTGGTTGACCGGGGGTGCCGCCACCGCCGTGCGCCTCATTCCGTGCAACTCAAGCTGGCTCAAGCGGTTGCCATCGAACCAGCCGAAGGCCATCCCGTTCCAGTTTGGGAATGAATCTCGCGTGGACCGCAGCTTGACACCGACCGACCCGCGGTTCACGATGCGAAAAGGTCCCCGCCATGGCCGAAACCGTCAGTGTCGTGCAACTGAAGCCCGAGACTCTCGACGCGTTTCTCGACTACATCCGCGATGCCGAGGCAGCCATGCAGCCATCCCTCGCGGGCAGCGCGCCTTTCCTGTGGACCGACATGAACCCTGACCGCGCGCGCCGTGTGCGTCAAGGTGACATTCCGGCGAGGCTATGGGCGGGTGATTCGCCAGTGCACGTTCCCAACGGTCTAATTCACGACTGGATCGGCGCGGCCTTGATTCGTAGCACTAATATCGAAAAGACCCTCGCCCGCGTGCAGGACTATGACAATCACAAGAACATCTACCAACCCGAGGTGATGGACTCGCGGCTCATCAGCCATCACGGCGACGACTTCGCCATTTTTCTGCGTTTGCTAAAGAAAAAGATCATCACCGTAGTGATGGACACCTATCACGATGTGCACTACCAACGCGTCGGTGAGAAACAGTGGTTTTGCCGTTCCTATACCACCCGCGCCTGTGAGGTGGATGACGCCGGTACGCCGAAGGAAAAAGTGCATCCTCCCGACACCGGCTATGGATTTCTATGGCGCCTGTATTCGTACTGGAGATTCATGGAAGAAGGCGACGGCGTCATCGTCGAGTGCCGCGCCATCTCCCTCACCCGCGACGTTCCGATGGGGCTCGGCTTCCTCATCGCGCCAATTATCAGGAACCTGCCGCGCGAGTCGCTCATTAACACCCTGAAAGCCACGCGCCAGGCGTTAAGCGGAGCGGGTTAACTCAATCTCCGGTCTTTGCCAGCGGACCGGCCGGTTCCGCTACCGACGTTGGCCTCGCCGTTTTCGGCGGGAAGGGAACTGCCTTCCGGGTTGCCTGCTTGGGCTTTGCGGGAGCTGGAGCCACCGGAATGGTCTTCACCCTCGGTTTCGCCACTCGAGGCCTGGCCGGGCTCTCCGGAATCGGACGTGGACGCCCTTTCTTGCGGGCCGGCTTTGCATCGGCCTCTGCGTGCGAAGCCTGCATCGCCGCGGAACGTAGTTCGGCGAAGCTCTCCCGCAGCAACTCCTCAAAGCGCTCGATGTCGGGCACCGCGGAGATGTCGCCGCCAAATCCAACATAGGCGACGCCGTTATAGCTGAGAATTGCGACGTTTACTCCCATCTCGCCGCCAATTGGCACGTAGGGGTAGCAGCGCAATAGCTTGCGGCCCAGGAGGTACAGAGGGACCGGCGGTCCAGGAACGTTGGTGCAGATCATGTTGGCCAGGCTGAGTGGCAGTTGCGTTAACACCGGAACCAGCTTCGCCTGCACTGGCAGAGGTACCTTCGACACCAGCATTCCGAACATTCCCACCAGCTCGGGCACTCCGACGCTACGCAGGAATCCAATGCGCTCGCTGATTCGCGCCAGCAGTGTGAGTGGGTCGGTGACGTCCAGCGGAGTGTTAATCGGCATGAAGGTAATGCGGTTGCCGAGCTCGGTGACGTCTCCGTCGCTGCGGATATTGACGGGTATCACAAGTCGCAGGTGCCGCCCGGCCAGATGTACTCCGTGGAGCTTGGCATAGCGCCGCACCGTTGACGTGATCACCGTGAGCACTACATCGTTCATGGTGCCGCCGCAGCGCTCGCGAATGGCTTTGATCTCTTCCATGGGAAGCTCGCCCCAGGCGATGTGCTGCGGTCCCCGGCAAATCTTGTTGAACGGTAACCGCTCCGATGGTGTCACCAGCTCGGGAACGAGCTGGACGATTTCCTCGGCGTGGCCTTGCTGTGCGCTGGCCAGCACCTCTTGCGCGATGTTCAGCACTTCGTTCTGCGCGGTGAGAGCGCCTTGCATGAACGACTGGTACGACTTCAGCATCTGGTCGAGCAGCATGGCCAGCGAGTCGGTGGGCCGCGCTTGCGCGGGTCGCGGTTTGCCGCGTTGCGGTTTCTCCGGCGTCGGACTAGCGTCCAGAAGCGCGTGCATGATTCCGACGCCCGATACGCCGTCGGCCATGCAGTGATGGATGCGGACGATGAAGCCCGTGCGGTTGCCCTTCAATCCGCGGACCAGCGTGATGTCCCACAGCGGATGGTTCCGGTCCAGCGTCGAGCTGATCACCTTTGCTGTCTCGGCTTTCAGGTCGCTGTCGGTGCCCTGTTTCAGCACCACTTCATGCACGTGGTTCCTGATGTCGAATTCGGGGTCCGGCTCCCATTGCGGCAACCCAAGGTTGAATGCCGGGAACACTGCCCGCTGTTTGTAACGGGGAATCAGCTCGAGCTTCGATTCCACAAACTTGGCGCAGGCCTGCTTCGTGATCTTGCCCTCGAACTCGCAGCAAGACGCGATGTTGATGGGTTGGCCTTCGCGCTCCAGATACAGGAAAAATGTGTCGCCCCACGAAAGCGGATGGGTGCGGTCGGATGATGACATGGTGTCCCCTCTGCCGGCGGTCATCAGACTGCGCGCCTGTTGAATAGGCTGCTTGCCAGTCCAGTTGGCCCGGGAGCGCCCGCCCACGCTGCGTGGCTCCATGCCAGGCTCGCGCAGTAGCGGACGCTACTACGATTCCACGGTTTGCCCGCCGATTCAGTGAGAATGGTCACAATGCTGCGGTAATTTGACGTTCGGCGGCGACAGCTGGGCGTTCGAAAAATGAACCCTCCGCGCACATTGGCCGCAGGCAGCGCATCAGATAACCTATAACCATGTCACCCAAGCTGGAGCAGGCGCTGGATCTGATCCACGAGGACCGTCCCGAGGCCGTCGACGAGGCCCTCGGTTTGCTGCAGAACACGATCTACTCGTTCAGCATGAAGGTGTGCGGCCATCCCCAGGACGCCGAAGACACCATGCAGGATGTGCTCTTCAAGGCGCTGCCCTACCTGCCGAAGTTTGAAAGCCCCGAGGCGCTGTCGGTGTGGTTGTACAAGGTGGCGCGGAATCGTTGTCTGATGAACCGGCGCGGCGCCAAGAACGCCGCCAATAAGCATGTCTCGCTCGACGACCTGATGCCCAGCCCGCGCGATCTTGAGCACCTGATGAATGTTGAGCAACCCGATCCGGAGCAGGCCCTGTTACGCAGCGAACGCGACGAGCGGGTGCGTGACGCGGTGCAAAAGGTGCCTCCCCTGTACCGTATGACCCTGGTACTGCACGACATGGAGGGGTTGAGCACTTCCGAGGTGGCGCGTGTCACCGGCGTGCGTGAAGGCACGGTGCGGGTGCGGCTGCATCGCGCCCGGCTCATGCTTCGCAAGTATCTCGATCGCCTGGCCGAAGGCGACCGCTTCCGGATCAAGCGCATTCACGCCTCGGTGGAGGAAGAGCCGCCCGCCCGTCCGCGGCGCTGCCGCAAGATGTTCGCCGAACTGTCCGACTATCTTGACGGCCTGGTGGCCGACGCCCGCCGCCGCGAGATGGAAAAGCACCTGGGAGACTGCAAACCGTGCGTCGCCTTCCTCGACAGCTTGGAGTCCGCAGTAAAGCAGTGCCGCACCTATGAACCTGTGTGCGACACCACGCGCGCGGCAGAATTGCGCAAGGACTTGGTCGAAAAGTACCAGGCAGCGGTTGCGGCCATGCCGAGCGTGAGCGCTTAAGCCCTTGTGTTCTTCATGATTTGCAGGCAGTACCAGATCGGGAATTAGATTTCGTAATATGCTCGCTTTCCTGTAACACCTGACCCCTGGACTGCATTTATCCGTGTGACCCCGCAGAGGGCACGGCGAGGATGGACGCCCCTCCCGCCTGAACACGGAGAACAACATGATTTCGGGCAGTGTTACTCTTACTCAACCGGATAGCACTCATAAGCAATTCGTTGCCAGTGACAACCGCGGGCACCACTTCCTTATCGATGATGCGGCGGGCAACACCGGCCCCAAGCCCATCGAGCTCATCGCCATTGGGCTGGCCGGATGCACGGCGTTCGACGTGATCGGCATCCTGCGCAAGAAGCGGCAGCAGGTGACCGGCTATGAGGTCAAGTCGAGGCTGACCAGCGCCAGGATCCACCGAACATTTTTACCAAGATTCGAGTGCAGCACGTCGTGACCGGAGTGGATATCAACGAGGATGCATTGCAGGACGCGATTCACCTGTCGGAATCCAAATATTGCTCGGTCAGCGCCATGCTGCAGCTCAGCGCAGAGATCGAAACCACTTACGAGATTGTTCCGGCCATGCAGACGGCTACAATTGGCGCCTGAGGAACTCGACGAGATGGCCGGACTACGAAAACATACTTGGATTTTGGCGGTGTTTCTCGCGCTGGCGATGACTGCGGTAGCGGAAGAACCCGTTCCGCTCACCCTCCCGGAAGCGGCGAAGATGACGCTGGCCAACAATCCCATGCACAAGGCGGCGCTGGCCGACACCAAGGCGGCTTCGGCGGGCGTGCGCGAGGCGCGGGCGCCGATGCTGCCGCGGATCATGTTTGCGGAAAATTTCACCGCCGGCAACGATCCGGTGTTCGTGTTCGGAACCAAGCTGCGGCAGCAGGAATTCACGGCGGCAGACTTCGCGCTGAACTCGCTGAACCGGCCGACGCCCATTGGCAACTACGCCAGCCGCTTCTCGGGACAATGGAACCTGTTCGACAGCACGCAGAGCTGGAAGGCGCTTGGACCGCGCCAAGTATATGAATTTCGCGGCCGAACGAGCAACTCAATCGCACCGACCAGGAGCTGGTGTACCAAACCGTTCAGGCGTATTACGGTGTGCTGCTGGCACAAAAGCAGGTGCAGGTGGCCGAGGACGCGGTGAAGACGGTCGAAGCCATCGAGCAGCAGAGCCGGGCGCGGGTGGAGAGCGGCCTGGCAGTGGATTCCGACCTGCTGAGCGCACAGGTGCAGCATTCGGCGCGGCAGCAGGAGCTGATCGAGCGCCGCAATCAGCTGGCGCTGGCGCAGACCCGGCTGGCGCTGGCGATGGGAGCCGCCGCCGATGCCCAGTATCAGCCGACGGAGGCGCTGGAGGACCGGGCGTTTCCCCCGGCTGACGTCAACCAGTTGGAGAAGACGGCCCTCGAGAAACGTCCGGACCTGAAGCGCTCGGAGTGGGAGCGCAGCGCTCAGGACAAGAGCGTGGCCATCGCGAAGGCGGCGTTCGGCCCGCGGCGTGAATGCTTTTGGGTCGTGGGAAGAGGACTCCCACAGCGTGGGATGGACCGGCGCGAACAACTGGGTGGCGGGCGCGGAAGTGCAGTTCGATTTGTTTGCCGGCGGCAGCAAACGCGCGGCGCTGGCGCGCGAGAAGGCCATGCAGGAGAAGGCGGCGGCGGGTTATGCGGGCTTTCAGGATGCGGTGCGGCTGGAGGTGCGCAGCGCGTACTACCAGTTCGACGCCGCACAGCAGCAGGTGAAAGTGGCGCGCGGCGCGATTGCACAGGCCGACGAGAGCTTACGCATTAACCAAAACCGATATGAAGGCGGGCTGAGCACGGTGACCGACATGTTGCGAGTGGAAGAGGCGGCGCATCGCGCCAAGGCCGATTATTGGCAGGCTGTGTATCGCATGAACTCCAGCTATGCCGGAGTGGAACTAGCGACCGGCACGTTGACCCTTGATTCCCCGGCGGTGACGCAATGATGGGCAGCAATTCTCTTACCAAGATCAGCCTGATTCTGGCGGCTGGCCGCGCTCGCGATTGTGCTCACTTGCGGGCTGCAGCGAATCGAAACCGGCAGTGCCAGGCGGCGCCGGAAAAAGTTCACGGTATCGCTACCTGCAGGTGCAGAAGGCCACCGTGCCGGATGCGGTCGAGGCCACGGGCACGGTGCAGGCGGCGCTGTCGGCGCAACTCGCCAGCCAGGTGATGGGCACCATCACACGCGTCAACGTCCACGAAGGCGATCACGTGCGGCGGGGCGAGGTGCTGGTTTCAATCGACGAAGCGCAGCAGCAGGCAGCCTACGCCGGCGCCAAGGCGGGTTTGCAGGCGTCGCAGGAGTCGATCGCCGCGGCCGACGCCGACTATGCGCTGGCGGAATCGACCATGAAGCGCTACCAGATGCTCTACGACAAGAAGTCGGTCAGCCCGCAGGAGTACGACGAAGTGAAGACGAGGCTGGCAGCGGCACAGGCGCGGCGCGATGCGGCGCACGCCGGCCGCACTCAGGCCGAGGCGGGAGTCTCGCAGGCGGGCACGGTGATGAGCTTTACGAAAGTTCGGGCTCCGTTTGACGGTATCGTGATTTGCGAAGCTGGCGGAACCGGGCGCGATGGCCGCGCCGGGAGTTCCGCTGCTGGTCGTGGAAGACCCCAGCCGCTTCCGCCTGGAAGCGCAGGTGGATGAGAGCAAGATCGGCGCGGTGAAGCTGGGCGAGGCCGTCCCGGTGGTCATCGATTCTCTGGGCGACCAACCTATCGCGGGCAAAGTGACGCAGATTGTTCCGGCGGCCGATCCTTCGAGCCGGACATTCACGGTGAAGATCGACTTGCCGGCCGAACCCGCAAATGCGCACCGGGCTGTTTGGGCGGGCGACGATTCCCGCGCGGACAGCGCGAGGCCATCGCGATTCCCAGGTCCGCGGTGTTGAGCCGCGGGCAGATGCAGGCGGTATATGTCATGGGCAGCGACCAGTTGGCAAGCCTGCGGTACGTCACGCTGGGCGCGGCTTCCGGCGACCAGGTGGAAGTGCTCTCCGGACTGCAGAGTGGCGACCGCATCGTGACCCAGCCGGACGATCGCGAATTGAGCGGCAAACAGGTTGAGGCCCAGTGATGAGCGAGCCGAAAACCCCGATGCGCATCGCCGGCGCGCTGGCCGGGCAGTTCATCAACTCGAAGCTGACGCCGCTGTTCATCGTGTTCTCGCTGCTGCTGGGAGCATTCGCCATCCTGCGCACGCCGCGCGAGGAAGAGCCGCAGATCGTGGTGCCCATGCTCGACGTGTTCGTGCAGATGCCGGGCGCGTCGGCCGCCGAAGTCGAGCAGCGCGCCAGCATCCCGATGGAGCGGCTGCTGCGCGAAGTGCCCGGCGTGGAGTATGTGTACTCGATCTCCCGTCCCGGGATGTCGATGCTGGTGGTGCGCTTCTACGTGGGGACCAAAGAAGAAGACGCCATCATCAAGACCTACAACAAGCTGTACTCGAACGCAGACCGGGTCCCCGCCGGCGTGTCTCCGCCGCTTATCAAAGTTCGTTCGATCGACGATGTGCCGATCTTTGCCGTTACGCTTTGGGGCAAGAACTACGACAGCTACCAACTGCGGCAAATCGCCGGCGAGCTGAACAACCAGCTCAAACAGATCGATGACGTGTCGGAGACGAAGATTATCGGCGGCTTGCCACGGCAGGTGCGGGTAACGCTCGACACGCGCTAAGCTGGCGGCATACGGCATGACGCCGGGCGCGGTGGTCGCGCAGTTGCAGCAGGCGAATACGCGCAGTGACTCTGGCAGCTTCTCGCAGGGCAACCAGGAGTTCGCGGTCGAGGCTGGACGGTTTCTGGGCACCGCCGCCGACTTGCAGCAAATTGTCGTCGGAGTGCACGGCGGGCATCCGGTATATCTGCGCAACGTTGCCTCGTCCATCACCGACGGGCCGTCGGAGCCGGAGGATTACGTCCTCTACGCCAACGGCGCGGCGTCGAAAACTGGTGCGAGCGCCGATTATCCGGCGGTGACCATTACGCTGGCCAAGCGCAAGGGAACCAACGCCACCGACATCACGCGCGCTGCAGAGGCAAAGATCGAATCGATGCGGGGATATCTGCTGCCCGAGGACCTGAATGTCACCGTCACCCGCAACTACGGCGAAACTGCGAAAGACAAGTCGGACGAGTTGCTGGAGCACCTGCTGATCGCGACCTTGTCGGTGACGCTGCTGATTGCGCTGGCGCTGGGCTGGCGCGAGTCGGGCGTTGTGCTGATCGCGATTCCAGTGACACTGGCCCTGACCCTTTTCATCTTCTATCTTTTCGGCTACACGCTGAACCGGGTGACGCTGTTCGCGCTGATCTTTTCCATCGGCATATTGGTGGACGATGCGATTGTCGTGGTCGAGAACATCGTGCGCCATTTCCGCATGCCATCGAATTGCGGGCGCGACTTAAGCGCGATCGCGATTGAGGCCGTGGACGAGGTCGGCAACCCGACGATTCTGGCGACGTTCACGGTAATCGCGGCCATTCTGCCGATGGCATTTGTGCGCGGCTTGATGGGGCCGTATATGCGGCCGATTCCCGTAGGCGCGTCGGCGGCGATGCTGTTCTCGCTGGTCGTGGCGTTCGTGGTGTCGCCGTGGTCGGCAATGCGGTTGCTGCACCACTACGCGGATCGCGCGGGCGAAGAGCACGAAAAGGAAGGCTGGACAACCAAACTCTATCGCAAGGTGATGAATCCTTTGCTAGAAAGTGTGTCGCGACGCTGGATATTTCTGGGCAGCGTCGTGGTCATGTTGTTGCTGGCGTGTTCGCTGGTGGCGTTCAAGCTGGTGAAGGTCAAGATGCTTCCGTTCGACAACAAGAGCGAATTCCAGGTCATCATCGACATGCCCAACGGCACCCCACTGGAGCAGACCACGCGGGTGGCGCAGGAGTTGGGGCAATACCTTGGCAAGCAGCCCGAAGTGACGAACTACCAGATTTATTCGGGCACGTCGGGGCCGTACAACTTCAACGGACTGGTGCGGCATTACTTCCTGCGGCGCGGAGCCAATCAGGCTGACATTCAGGTGAACCTGCTGAACCGGCACGAGCGCAGCACCCAGAGCCACGAGATAGCTAAGCGGCTGCGTCCGGGATTGGTGGCGATCGGAAACAAATATGGCGCGCGCCTGAAGGTAGCCGAGGTTCCGCCCGGGCCTCCGGTGCTGGAGACGCTAGTAGCCGAGGTGTACGGGCCCGATTATAAGGAGCAGTTGGAGCTGGCGCGGCAGATCAAAAAGGTATTTGAAACGACGCCCGGCGTGGTTGACGTGGATTGGTACGTGGAGGATCCGCAGACCAAGTACGACGTGGTGGTCGATCTGGACAAGGCGGCGTTGAACGGAGTGTCAGCCGCGGCGGTCACACAGACCGTGCAGATGGGATTGAATGGCGCCACCGCGGGACTGCTGCACGATCCGAAATCACGCGAGGACGTGCCGATTCGGGTGCAACTCGACCGGCCGGGACGTTCGTCGATTGAGTCGCTGACCTCGATGCGGCTGCCGACGGCGGGCGGCGGACAGGTGTCGATTGCCGAGGTGTCGGACGTCAAAAAAGAAACCATTGACGTAAGCCGGTATGGAAAGAACATGCGACCGGTGGTGTATGTGCTGGGCGATGTTGCGGGCCAGGTCGAAAGTCCGGTGTACGCCATCATGAAAATGAATGAGGCGATCGACAAGCTCAAGACGCCGGAAGGCTACGGCATTAAGCGCTACAACGCGGAGATGCCGACCGAGACCGACCGGTTGACGATGAAGTGGGACGGCGAGTGGCACATCACTATCGAGGTATTTCGCGACCTGGGCTTGGCCTTTGCGGCGGTGCTGGTTCTGATCTACGTGCTGGTAGTGGGATGGTTCCGCTCGTTCGTGACGCCGCTGGTCATCATGGCGCCGATTCCGCTGACGCTGGTGGGCATTTTGCCGGCGCACATGCTGATGGGCGCGTTCTTCACGGCGACATCGATGATCGGTTTCATCGCCGGCGCCGGCATCATCGTGCGCAACTCGATCATCCTGGTGGACTTTATTGAGCTGCGCCGTGCCCACGGGGAGCCGCTGGAGCAGGCGGTAGTGGATGCCGGCGCGGTCCGCTTCCGTCCGATGCTGTTGACCGCGGCGGCGGTGGTCGTCGGCGCCAGTGTGATATTGTTTGACCCGATTTTCCAGGGCCTGGCGCTCTCGCTGATGGCAGGAGAAGTCGCTTCGACGTTCTTGTCACGTATGACGGTGCCCGTGCTGTATTACATGGTCGAAAAGCGCAAAGAACCCCCGGCGACGACACTGGAGTGCGCGCCGGATCTTACGGAGGTGCATCCATGACGGTCGAACGCGCAGTGCGTATGATAGCGGGAGTTTTCGTCGTGCTCTCGCTCGCTCTCGGATATTATGTCTCGCCGTACTGGTACCTGTTTACGGCGTTCGTGGGTCTGAACCTGTTTCAGTCGGCGTTCACCAACTGGTGCCCGATGATGACGATTCTGAAAAAGGCCGGGATGAAGTCGGCGTAAGTGGCCCATGTCCTTGAAAACGTCGATGACATCGGGCTGGGACGGTAGGCGGTGAAGCACCGCGTCTGTCCCTGGTGGCTGGGATATTGGCTGCTGAATCCGTTCCGGAAACTTGGCCAGAACCCGAGCAAGATTTTATCTCCGCACGTGCGCGAAGGCATGACAGTACTCGAGCCCGGGCCGGGAATGGGGTTCTTCACCCTCGACCTGGCACGACGTGTAGGGCCGGGCGGGCGCGTCATCGCCGTGGACGTCCAGGCAAAAATGATTGGCAAGCTGACGCAGCGCATGGCCAAGGCCGGGCTCGCGGATCGCTTGGATGCGCGGCTTGCGTCACCAGAGTCCTTGGGCATCGGCGACTTGCGGGGAGCGGTGGACCTGACCGTCGCATTCTATGTGGTGCACGAGTTCCCGGACTACGAGGAGTTTTTCGCCGAGGTCGCGGAGGCGAGCAAGCCGGGAGCGCTGATACTGCTGGCCGAGCCCAAAGGCCACGTGGAGGCAGCTTCATTCGACGCCGAATTGGACGCGGCGGCTAAGGCTGGTTTCGCGGTTACTGAACGTCCGACCATACGTCGCAGCCTGGCCGCGCTGCTGCAAAAGTCCTGAAGCGCCGCTTGGTCACGAATCGACCGGCAAATCCAATCAATTAACTCTGGGTTCCGCTGTCTGGTAGCGTCAATTGCCGGGGCGCCCCTGTTGGGCAAATCCTGCCCGTACAGGCAAGACGTTTTGCAAGGGCGTCCGTCTACTCCTTGACCGCGTAATGCGCGAGTGGGGTTGTGCCCGTGCCTCGGACTGGCTGGAGTGGGCGCGGAACTTGCGGACGGGGAATTGCGTATAGACTACTCGAAGCTAGGCGAACAGTAATTGGGGCTACTTGAGCACGTTGGGACCTGCGAATCGCACGGATCCAACTTCGGACTGGGGAAACATCACAAGGAGCGAACTGTATGCGTATGACCCGGGCATTGGCCGTGGGACTGCTTTGCATGGTGGCGGCGGCATCGGCCCAAACCGCCGAGGAACTGGTCGCCAAGAACCTGCAGGCCAGAGGCGGCGTGGACAAGATTAAGGCCGTCAACACCCTGAAAACGATGGGCAAAATCTACGTCGGCATCAATGCCGATTTCAGCCAGGAGCAGAAGCGGCCCAACATGCTGCGCCAGGATTTTACGGTGCAGGGCATGACGCAAATCGAGGCCTACGACGGCACGGTCGGGTGGCAGATTTCTCCTTTCCAGGGACGCCGGGACGCCGAGCTCCTGGGCGAAGATGACATGCGCGATCTGGTGGAAGACTCCGACATCGACGGTCCACTGGTGGATTATCAGGCCAAGGGCAACAAAGTTGAGTACCTGGGGCACGACCAGGTGGATGGAGACGATGTCTACAAGCTGAAGGTAACGCTGAAAAACGGCGATATCGTCTACTACTTTCTCGACCCCGATACCTACCTGGAGATCAAGACGGAGAGACAGCAGTTCATCCGCGGCTCGGTACGAGATAGCGAGCAGTTGCTGGGATCGTACAAGCAGGTCGCTGGGGTGTACTACCCCTACTCGATTGAAGCCGGACCGAAAGGCGGCGATCACGCGCGCTACACCATCGACACGATTCAGGTGAACGTGCCGATTGAAGATTCCTACTTCAAGATGCCGGCGGCGAAGAAGTAAGGCGCGGTAGCGGCCTCCAAAAGCCCATTTTTTCGTACTAGCAGCGAGTTACGAGGGAAAAGAATTATGGCTACAAGACTTGTGAGCAACAAAGGTATGCGCTCGACTACCTCTCTGTGCATCCTCGCGATGGTTGCTTTTGCGGTGAGCGCCATGGCGCAGCAACCGGTGAAGTTTGACTCGGCGACGATTTCCGGCCTTCCGGCCCGCAACATCGGCTCGGCGGTGATGAGCGGCCGCATTGCGGCGGTGGATGTGGTCAACGACCAGGGACGACTCACGGTGTTTGCCGGGGCGGCAAGTGGCGGGGTGTGGAAATCCGTAAACGGCGGCACGACATTCAAGTCGGTTTTCGACAAGGTTGACGTGCAATCCATCGGCGCGGTGACGATCGATCCCACGAACCCCAAAACCGTCTGGGTCGGTACCGGCGAATCGTGGGTACGTAACAGCGTGTCGGTCGGCGACGGAATCTACAAGTCCACCGACGGCGGCGAGAACTGGAACAACATGGGGCTGAAGGATTCCGAGCACATTGCGCGGATCCTGGTGGACCCGAAGGACGGCAATACTGTGTATGCCTGCGCCACCGGCCACCTGTGGAACGACAACGACGAGCGCGGCGTGTACAAGACGACCGACGGCGGCAAGTCATGGAACAAAGTGCTGGCCGGGAAGAACGGCTCAACAGGTTGCGCGATGATGAGTATGAGCCCGCTGGCGCCTAAAACCATCTATGCCACAATGTGGGACTTCCGGCGCCAGGGCTGGACCTTCCGCTCGGGCGGTGAGGGCAGCGGAATCTTTCAATCCACCGACGGCGGAGACCACTGGACGGAACTTACGGACGCGAACAGCAAAGGCCTGCCGGCCAAGCCGTATGGGCGAATCGCAATCGCCGTAGCTCCCTCCAACCCGCAGATCGTGTACGCGATGATTGAGTCGAAGGCCAGCGCGCTATACCGCTCCAACGACGCAGGCAAGACGTGGACCAAGCTCGATGCCAGCCAGTTCATGGTGTGGCGTCCCTTTTATTTCGCCAACATCATCGTCGATCCCAAAGACCCGGAGAAACTCTTCAAGCCCGACTTGGTGCTGCTGATGAGCGTGAATGGCGGCAAGAGCTTCAGCCAGGTTTCGGGGGGAGCGCACGGCGATTTCCATGCGGTTTGGATTGATCCGGCGAATTCGAACATCGTCTATGCCGGCGATGACGGCGGTTTGTGGCGCAGCCAGGACGGCGGCACGCGGTGGTCGCACCAGGTCAACCTGCCGGTGTCGCAGTTCTACCACGTGAGCGTCGACGATGCTGATCCGTATCGCGTTTACGGTGGCCTGCAGGACAACGCAGCCTGGGTGGGCGATTCCTCCTATCCTGGCGGCGTGACCTACTCGCGCTGGGAAAACATGTACGGTGGCGACGGCTTCTGGATGTTCGAAGACCCTTCCGATCCGGCCTATATTTACGCCGAAGCGCAGGGCGGGGAAATCGGCCGCGTCAATCGCTATACCCACGAGCATCGGTCCATCATGCCGTATGCGGAATACGGCGAGAAGAAGTTGCGCTTCAACTGGGACACGCCAATCCACATGAGCCCGAATGAAAAGGGCACCCTCTACATCGGGGCGCAGTTCCTGTTCCGTTCGCGTGATCACGGGCAATCGTGGCAGAGAATTTCGCCGGACCTGACGACCAACGATCCGGAGAAGCAGAAGCAGGAAGAATCGGGCGGCATCACCGTGGACAACTCCGCGGCCGAGATGCACACCTCGATTTACTCCATCAGCGAGTCGCCTAAGAGCGGGCAGGTGATCTGGGTCGGCACCGACGATGGCAACGTCCAGGTTACGGTTGACGGCGCCAAAACTTGGACGAATGTAACAAGCGCTGTAGGCGTCCCCAAGAATTCATGGGTTTCGGCAGTGGAGGCCAGCCGCTTCGATGCTGCTACGGCCTATGCGACTTTCGACCGCCACACTTATGGCGACCTGACGCCCTACCTGTACAAGACGACGGACTATGGCAAGACGTGGACGGCGCTGCCCGTAAAGGAAAACGGTGTGCGCGGCTATGCCCACGTGATCAAGGAAGATACGGTCAAGCCGAACATCCTTTTCCTGGGTACAGAGTTCGGACTGTGGATCTCGGTGGATGGCGGCGAGCGCTGGGCACAGTACAAAGGCAGCGACTTCCCCGACGTCGCGGTGCGCGACATCGTGGTGCAGGCCCGCGCCTCTGACCTGGTCCTGGGAACCCATGGGCGCGGAATATGGATCATCGATGACATTTCTCCGCTGCGACAGCTGACGCCTGAGTTGATGACACAAACCGCGGCGTTCGTCACGGCGCGTCCGGCGGTGGAATACATCGAGGCCGACGGCGGATGGGCGGAGGGAGATGAGTTCTTCGTTGGGCCATCGCGGCCGACGGAAGCGCTGATTACCTACTACCAGAAGAGCCGGCACATCTACGGGGACTTGAAGATCGAAATCTTCGACCCGTCGGGCAAGTTAATCGACACTCTGAGCGGCAGCAAGCATCGCGGGCTCAATCGGGCCATGTGGCCGATGCACCTGGACCCGCCGATCGTGCCACCAGCGGCTTCGGCGGCGTTTGGTGCAGCGCGCGGCCCTCTGGTATTGCCGGGCACCTACACAGTGAAGATGACCAAGGGCGACCAGACGTACACCACCAAACTGGAGGTCGTCACCGATCCGCGGGCCAAATATACGTATGAGGACCGTAAGGCGCAGTTTGACCTGACAACGAAACTGTCATCGATGCTGGGACACATGAGCTGGGCGGTGGATGCGATCGTGGGAGTGCGGGATGGGGCGAACCAACGTGCAGCCAAGGTTCCGGCGAGCGAGTCGCTGCATAAGCAACTGGTTGAACTGGCAGCGTCGGCCGACAAACTGCGGTCCGAGATCGTGGCGACCAAGGAAGGTGGCGCGATCACCGGAGAAGAGCGGCTGCGCGAATACGTGGCGACGGTGTACGGCGACGTGAGCTCCTACGAAGGCCGTCCCACGAACGACCAGGTAGCGCGTACGGAAGTGCTGGGTCGGGAGTTGGAGGACGTGATCCAGAAATTCCAGAAACTCACGGCCAGCCAGTTGCCGGGCATTAACGCGGGGCTCGAGAAGCAGAAGCAGCCGCCCATCGCGGTGTTGACGGAAACCGATTGGCAGAAGCAGCACCAGGGCGGCGGTCCCAAAACACCGGCGACCACGGCGATGCGCGAGATGGATTGATCGCTTAAATCGAAGTCTAAAGCAAAGTGCGGCCGTTATGGCCGCACTTTTTTTGTGGCGGAATGCTGGGATTTCGGCCGGGACTTGGCCGGTTTCGATTTCTTCGCGCCGGGCTTGGCGCCGAGAGGGTCGAAAGGCGCGTATACGCAATTCGGTGGAGAGAATTTTTACCAGCTTGGCCAGCACGCGAGTGCGTGCCCAGTACTTGTCATTGCCTTCGATCAGGCTCCACGGCGACCCAGCTGGTGCTGGTTTTGACCAGCATTTCTTCCACGGCTTCTTCGTAGGATCTCCCATTTCTGGCGGTTACGCCAATCCTCGTCGGTAAGCTTCCACGCCTTGTAGCCGATGGCCTGGCGCTCCTCGAAACGGCGAAGCTGCTCTTCGCGTGAGATGTGGACCCAGAATTTGGCGACAATGGTGCCAAAGTCGCGCAACTGGCGCTCGAATGAGTTGATCTCCTTGTAGGCGCGTTTCCATTCGCCCTCGGCGGCGAAGCCCTCGACCCGCTCCACCAGCACACGGCCGTACCACGAGCGGTCGAAGACCGCGATCTGCCCGTTTTCGGGGAGACGCCGCCAGAAGCGGTAGAGGTAATGGCGGGTCTTGTCCTCACCGTGCGGCGCGGAGATGGGATACACGACATAGCCACGAGGGTCGAGTTTCTCTGTGATCCGCTTGATCGCTCCGCCCTTGCCGGCGGCGTCCCAACCCTCGAAGACGATGATGACCGGGCGCTTCTGCAGGTAAACCTGGTAGCCGAGTTCCCGCAACTGAATCTGCCGCCGCGAAACCTCGCGGACGTAGGCAGCGCGGTCGAGCTTGCGGGTGAGGTCAATGGTTTCGAGCATCAGGCCTTCTCCCCGCTGAGGGATTCCATGGCGTCACGAAGTTGGGCGTCCTTGGAACGGTCGTCAGGAGAAGCTTCGTGCAGGGGCGCCTTGTCGCCGAGCCGCTTCTCGAGGGTGGCGATGATGGTCTCAAAAACCCTGCCTGCGGGTGTGCCACTTGGAGGTGGCCTCGACGATCGTCCACGGAGCATACTCCGAGTCGGTCAGCTCCAGCATTTCCTCGTAGGCGTCCAGGTGCTCGTCATAACGTTTATGGCGGGCCCAGTCTTCCGGGGTAACGCGCCACGCCTCGAGGGGATTGGACTGGATGATCTCGAAGCGCTTCCTCTGCTCCTTCCGGCCGATGTGCAGGAAGAACTTCAGGATGGCTGTGCCGTCGTCGGCCAGCATCCGCTCGAATTCCGCGATATCGCGGTAGGCCTGCTTCCAGGTCTTCTGCGGGATGGTTTGTTCCACGCGCTCTTCCAGCACGCGGCCATACCAGCTGTGGTCGAAGATCACCATTTCGCCGCGGTTCGGGACCTTGAGCCAGAAGCGCCAGAGCCAGGGGCGCTGCTGTTCGTAGGTACGCGGACCGGTGATGGGATAGAGCTTGAAGCCGCGCGGATCGAGCCTCTGGGTCAGGGCGGCGATGGTGGTGCCTTTGCCGGAGGCGTCCCAACCTTCAAACACCACGACGGAGGGCACGCCGTTGTCCCAGCAGGCTTTCTCCAGGTCGTAGAGGCGAGTCTGCAGGCCCGGCAGCACGTGCTTGAATTCTTCGCGCGAGAGTTTCTTCTTGAGATTGATGTTCTCAAGCATGGTTAAGGCCTGATTGTACAAGGAGGATATCGGACGAAAGCGCGGATTCGTTCGGGTGCCTGCCTGGGCCCGAACCGCTTTCGCAAACCAGCGCCAGCCGACGTTACGACCCGGTGAATTCTCCAGCCGTAACTTTCTCCCGAATCAGGGCATCCGATACAGTGTTGGATGCAGCATTATGTGGGATCATGAATGAAGGTTTGGCTCGCGTGAGCAGTCCGCAGGAATGCCTGCCCAGCCGCGCGCCAGCAAGATACGAATGAGGAGGCAGAATGAATCCGACCCGCCAGCTCCACGACCTGGGGCAGAGTCTATGGCTTGATAACATCACCCGCGACATCCTGAACAATGGCACCCTGAAGCGTTACATCGACGAATGGTCGGTGACGGGCCTGACTTCGAACCCGACGATTTTTGACCAGGCCATCAAGAAGAGCGAGTCGTACGATCCGGCGATTCACCAGGCATTGGACAAAGGCCTCTCCGGCGAGGCGCTGTTCTTCGAGCTGGCGCTGGATGACTTGACGCGCGCCGCAGACCTGTTCCGCCCGATCCACGACCAGACCAAGGGAGGCGATGGCTGGGTGTCGCTGGAAGTTTCTCCGCTGCTGGCCTACGACACCGCCACCACGCTGGCGGCTGCCAAGGACCTGAGCGCTCGTGCGGCCCGTCCCAACCTGTTCATCAAAATTCCAGGAACACCCGAAGGACTGCCGGCGATTGAAGAAGCGATCTTTGCCGGTGTCTCGGTGAACGTCACGCTGTTGTTTTCGCGCGAGCACTACGTCGCAGCCGCCGAAGCGTATCTGAAGGGCGTGGAGCGCCGCATCGCCGCCGGACTGCCCGCGAACGTCGGTTCGGTCGCCTCGGTGTTCATCAGCCGCTGGGACGTCGCCGCCAACCCACAAGTGCCCGAGAACCTGCGCGACAAGTTGGGCATCGCGATTGCCCAGCGTACCTACAAAGCCTACCGCGACCTGCTGGCGACGCCGCGTTGGCAGGCCATCGTCAAGGCTGGATACGTCCCGCAGCGCCTGTTGCTGGCCAGCACCGGAACGAAAGACCCGAAAGCTTCCGACATCCTGTACATCAAGGCTTTGGCGGCTCCCGACACGGTGAACACCATGCCTGAAGGCACGCTGAAGGCTTTCGCCGATCACGGTGTGGTGGACGGCGTGATGCCTCCGGATGGCGGGGACTGTGAGCAAGTGCTGCAGCAGATTGCCAACGCCGGGGTCGACCTTGATGCATTGGGCGAGCAACTGCAGGTGGATGGGGCAAAGTCCTTCGTCAATTCGTGGAATGAACTGATGGGAGTGATTAAGTCCAAGAGCGCGGCACTGAAGTAGCCCGCAGCCACCGACACAGAGGGCAGATGACCAACGGCGCCGCTGGTTTCCCGAGATCGAGATTTCGGGAGGCCAGCGGCGTCGTCCGTTGTAGCCCAAATCTTCCTGGAGCAGTTTTGAATCGGGGTTCTTCGGCGACGGGCGAAACACGCCTTCTGAAGCTGCGAAAAAAACCGCCGAGGCAGAACCGGCGCTCCCGGCTGCAGGCTGGTAAGGACAAATCTCCGGAGTGGGATATCGACCGAGCCCGACCGCCTGCAGCAACAGACGCACCCGAGAGACAGCAAAAGCTCGAGCCAAACGCGCCCGGTCGATGGCAAGTGAGACTTGGTATGCCGAAATCGGGGTACCCCACTCCCCCCCCATATCGCAAAATCCTTGTTTTCTTGAAGATACGCGGAATCCCGTGCAAATTCTTGAGCGCGTGGGAGTTAGGGACAAAGTATTCCTAACAAAGGAGTTAGGCGGGACCTTGTGGAGTCGGAATAGGGCGTCGGCGTGGAGATGGACAGAAAATCGAGAACGAACACGACCCACCACAGGTCGAACCACCTTACTGGGGATGGGATCGGTGTCCGGTTGGCGCCTCTTGGGACGACAACTCCTCCTCATCCTTCCGGGGGAAGTGTACGGCAAGTGGGAGTCAAGCACAAAGCGAGTTTGTCACGGTTGAATGTGATGGGTGAACGAGAACCGTGGTCAGTTGCGAGTGAAAAGCGAAAGGCCCACAACGCCGACCGTGTTTGAACGGGAATCACCCGGACGTTCGAAGCGGTAGAGGCGACGAGCCCCACCCCGCCAAATGAAGGCGGGATGGGCCACAATCTCATGTAAGTTTATTATTATCAATAAGTTGAAGTGGTTTTCCGCCCGCCCAGAGCCCGCCGAGCGCTCCGGATTTTTCTGTTGGACGCCAGGTGCGCCGGTAACTCATCTGTTTCACGAAAACAACTATGAGAGTGCCCGGTTCGCGCGAAGGTTGAGCGAGATTCGTCCGGAGCCCGCCGCAGACTGGTTCCGGGCCGTCACGTGCACGAACTAGGGGCACGTGACGACTGAGCTAGAGCGAGTGAGCTGTAATTTCAATGGGTTAGAGGGCGCCGACAAAGTCGATATTGAATCGCTTGACATATTCCTATATAGGAATATATATTCACGGGCATGGCACGAGCGGCGACGACCTCGGATACGTTCAATGCGGTGGCGGAACCTCGGCGGCGGGCAATTCTGCTTCACCTCGCCGACGCAGAATGCTCGGTGAACGACATCGTTATCGCACTGAGGATGGAACAGCCTTCGGTTTCGAAGCACCTGAAAGTTCTGAGGAACGTGGGACTGGTGAGGGTGCGGCGGAATGGCAGGCACATGATGTATCGGACGAATGCCGAAGCAATACGGCCCCTGTACGAATGGACGAAGACGTTTGAACAATTCTGGAGTCACCAACTGCTTCGGGTGAAAGAACGTGCCGAAGCCACAAGCCTGGAAAAGCTGAATCAAGCAACGAAAAGCAAGGAGGAGGAAGTATGAGCACGATGCAAACGGCGGCCGGGATCGAGAGTCTGACATTGGTCGTGGCCCTGGAAACTCATGTGAACGCGAGTCTGGAAGACACGTTCGCGCGCGCTGTTGGAACAACTGGGGCCGGAAAACAGCACGCCCGACGGCACGGCCTTTCCGATGAAGCTGGAGGCGTGGCCGGGGGGACGATGGTTCCGCGACCTAGGCGACAACAACGGGCATTTCTGGGCGCATGTACAGGCGATCAAACAGCCGACGCTGCTGGAATTCAGCGGGCCACTGTTCATGTCTTACGCTGTGGTATCGAACGTTCAGTACCGGTTGAGTGAGGTGGATGGCGGGACGCTGATCCGGTTTCATCACAGGGCGATTGGAGCGATCCAGGAAGAGCACCGCAAGGGAGTCACCGGCGGATGGGGGCACATGCTGGAAGGCGCCCGCCAGCGAGCGGAAGCTCGAAAGAAGTAGAGCCATGTGTCCGGCGTGCGCGGCAATGGCTTTGTGGGTGATAGGCGGCGCGATTTCGGCCGGCGGGTCGGGATCTCTGGTGGCGAGGGCACTTCGCGCGAAGGACAACACGCAATCCATAACGAGGAGAGATGACGATGGCGACGGCAACGATGAATGCGAAAGTGGTTTCACCGGGGGAGTGGCTGGCGGCGCGGAAGGAGCTGCTGAAGAAAGAGAAAGAATTCACCCGCCTGCGTGACGAGTTGAGCCGCGAGCGGCGGGAGCTGCCGTGGGAGAAGGTGGAGAAGGAATACGTCTTTGAAGGGCCGACAGGGAAAGTGGCGCTGGCGGAGCTCTTCAAAGGGCGGAGCCAGTTAATTGTGTATCACTTCATGTTTGGGCCGGGCTGGGAGCAGGGCTGCCCGAGCTGCTCGTTCCTGGCAGACAACTTCGACGGGATGAGGGTGCACTTGGAGCAGCGGGATGTGGCGTTCGCGGCGGTTTCACGGGCAACGTTGCCGGAGATCGGGGCCTTCCAGAAACGGATGGGATGGAAGTTTCCGTGGGTGTCGTCGTTCGGAACGGACTTCAATTACGACTATAAGGTGTCGTTCACTAAAGAGGACATGACGCCTGGGAAGCATCCGTACAACTACGGCTCGATTGATTTCCCGATGGAAGAAGGCCCAGGACTGAGTGTGTTCTACAAGGATGCTGAGGGGCAGATTTATCACACGTACTCGACCTACGGCCGCGGGCTCGACATCCTGTTGACGACGTACAACTACCTCGACCTGACGCCGAAAGGGCGGGACGAAGCAGAGATGAAGCCGCACGCGATGGCATGGGTGCGGCACCACGACCGCTACGCCGATGGCGAGAAGGCGTCGTGCTGCTCCGGCGGTGCGGAGAAGTCGCGAAAGATGATGGAAGCGACGATTGGGGAGTATCAGGCGGAGGTCGAAATCACGCGGCGGATTCTGAGTAAGGTTCCGGCCGACAAGCTAACGTGGCAGCCGCATGGGAAATCAATGACGCTGGGACAACTGGCGCTGCATATCGCGACGATCCCGGACCGGGTTTCGGCGCTGGCGCAAATGGATGGCATCGACGGGACTCAAGTGAACTTCGTGCCGCCGCAACCGAAGGATCTCGCCGAAGTGATGTCCGCCTTCGAACTCGGCGTGGTGGAAGGCGAACAGCGGTTGCGGTCAATGACCGACGAAGCCGCCGTGGGAACCTGGACGATGCGTGTCGGAGACAAGGTGATCTTCACCATGCCGCGCGCCGGCATCGTGCGGACGATCATGTTGAATCACTGGTATCACCATCGCGGGCAGCTTTCGGTATACCTGCGGTTGCTGGATATTCCGGTGCCGGTGATTTACGGGCGCAGTGCGGACGAGAATCCGTTCGGGTGAGTGAGGTGCAGCCCACCCTGTCGTCCAAAAGAGGGACGACTAGGGTGGGGCACTCTGCATCCTTCTATATGCCGCACTTGGGCGGAGTTTCGTTTAGTTCGTGCAAGAGGCGCTTGGCGGAGTCGAGGTCGGGGTTAAACTCCAGAACGCGCATCGTGAAATCGCGGGCGGCGTCGATCTGTCCGGCGCCGCAGAAGGCGTGGGCGAGGTTCATGCCGACGCTGCTCTTTCCCGGTTCACGATGAAACGCGCCCTCCCAGAGCGCGACGGCTTCGCGCATGTGCCCGGACTTGGCGTCGAGAACGCCGAGGTTGGTGGCGGCGTCGATGAGATTGGGATCGCGCGCCAAGGCACGCTGGTAGAGCTCAAGCGACTCGTTAGTATGACCGTGCTTCTGCTCGACGTATCCCAACGCTGACAGGAGCGCAGGGTCATTGGGTGACTCGGCCAGCGCCTTGCGCAAGAGTTGCTCGGCGGTTTTGGAGGAAGTGTCGTCTCCGGTTTCGACGATGGTTTCCCAAGCCAGAGATTTGTCACGTAAGTCCCTTTCAGCGACGGGCGAGTCGGGAAAGGGAACGAGGTGCGGCGCGGTGGGCAGGGAATCTGTGTGGGCCACCTCCATCGCGGGCACAGTCGTGGGCCGGCGGGGAATGCGGTGGTTGGTCACTTCGGTGTGCGCGACATCGGAACTGGGGTTGGCCGGCATGTGGCACGAGGTACAGTCAGGCTGATTGGCGTGGTGTTTTTCGCCGAAGGCAGCGCCGTGGCAGGCGAGGCACTTACCGCGATAGAAGGCGACGCGAGTTTCGGGCGTCGGCGATTGATGCGGGTCGTGGCAACTGGTGCACGACATAGCGTCGCCGGACTTCTTCTTGCAGGCGCTCTGGGCGAGGGCCTCGAACTGGCTGGCAGCGCGCAGCCGGGTGGCGGGCTGGTCGGCCTTGACGTAGTAGCGCACGTAGTCGGAGAGGTCATCGCCGGGGCGGTATTGATAAAGATGCTTGCCGGGCTGCTCGATGGCGGCGTTGCCCTCGAGATGACACTGCATGCAGACGGCGTCGCGGCGGTCAGGAGAAAGCTTGACCGGGTTGACGATGGGGCCGCCGTTGAGGTGGGCCGCGCCGGGGCCGTGACAGCGTTCACAGCTGACGCCCGACTGCGAAAATAAAGGTTCCTTGTAACGGTTCTCGGTGCCCTCGATGGGAGGGCGAAGTCCGCTGACGTGACAGTCGAGACACGACATGACAGCGGGGAGATTCATGGGAGCTTCAGAGGCGTCGTGATAGGCGGGAGCCATGTCCCACATTTGCTGGTCGGTGTACCAATTGACCGGCGACTCGAACACGAAGCCATCGACGGAGAATAGATAGGTGCGGCCGCGGCGGCCCTGGCCGATGTAATAGAGCAGTTCACGCTTGCCGTGCATGAGAGGGTCACTGGCACGGTCGAAGCTCAGCCAAACTTTTCCGTTTTCCTGATAGATGCGGTAGGCGACACCCGACTTCTTGTGTACGAAGTTGCCGGCGATGAGGTTTTCGGTGGCGGTACCACTGGCGTGGGCCATCGGGGTTTGGTTGTAGGTGTTGACGATTGCGGCGTGGCAACGGACGCAGGCTTGGTTGCCAACATAGGAGGACTCGAGGGTGGGGCTGGGGGAGCTTTAGAGGTAGTTGTCTGACTATTGAGACGTACGCAAACCGCAAGCACTAACAACAGGACCACAAAACAGCTCGGCAGCAACTGCCTGTGCAACAGAAGTCTCCAACCCTTACAACCCAATTGCGAGGGGTATTAAGTCGTCAATGCCGATCGCGAAAGGATTTTGTCAGGGTGTTCTTACTACCACTTCCTTCTGATGCGGCGGCCGTTCCAAATATCGTGTAAAGATTCGTAGCTTGATAGGAGTAGTTTTACTAGCCTCGCAGAGGCGCCGTGAGATTTTTGAGCGATGCTCACATTTTACGAAGAGAGCGGCGTGTCTGACTGCGTGAGTGGGGGCGGCCGCATCGCGGTACCGCGTGCGTCGACGATCTCCGTGAGAGACCTGCCGATGAGGAGTGGACATCCCAACGCATTGAAAGGGTTTCGGGATGCCTTAGGTTGAGCTGTGGCCAGCGCAGTGGAGGACGCCGAGGTACTTGCTCCAGGAGCCGACGGCGTCTCGATACTGGTACGCGAGGATGCGGGACAGTTGGTGCAGGTGGGTAAGGTCGTGGACGGCCCAGGTGGCGAGCAACTGGGAGAGCGTGACAACACCCTGAGTGGGATGCACTCCGCGCCGGTCGAGGTCGGCGGGTTGGAGCTTCCAGGCGCGCAATTCGAAGAGGTTGTTGGTTCGGAGATGGGAGAACTCATCGAGCAGCTGGTTGTGCGACTTGCCTTCGATCTCACGGACATGACCCTGCATGTCGAAAGGGTCGAAGGTGCGCGATTCGCCGTACTGGAGGATGATGCGCGCGCGGGGGAGCCAGTCGGTTCGCTCGCCGTGGACCAGGTGGCCGACGACGGCGACGGAGGTCCAGGTGTCGGCACCTTCGTTGGCGTGAGTCCACTCGTCGGGCAGGTCGCGAAGGAGCGCGTTGAGTGTGGCGGGAGTGTGGGCGAGGAGCGAGATGGCGTGGTCGAGGCTGGGTTGCATGATGGGCCCTCCAAGCACCAGGATAATTTCTGTTGTGCCATTCTATGCGGTCTGCGGGATGCATGGAACAAGGGTTGCCGGTAATGCTAAAATTTCGAGCTTGACTAGCATGCAGCGGTAAAATCGGGGTTTTCATCTTATGGATCGTCGAAGATTTCTATCTACCCTAAGCGGACTTGCGCTGGCGTGGAAACTGGGGAATCTCATGGAAGCGGAGGCGTCGGCGAAAGGGCCGGTGGTGGTTGCCGCGGGACGGCGCGTGGATGCTCCCGATGCGCAGACGGCGCGATTTCCGGCGTCGAACGTGGATGCGGTACGGCAGAAGATCGGAAAGTTCTTTGCGCGCGAGAAGGCGAGCGAGTTAGTGTGCTCGGGAGCGTGCGGTGCTGACTTGCTGGCGCTTCAGGTGGCGGAAGCGCGTCACATGAAACGCTACATGGTGCTGGGAGCCGAGCCGGTGGAGTTTCGCAAATCGTCGGTGACGGACCGTCCAGGGAATTGGGGAGAGCTGTTCGACCAGGCGATGAAGACGTCAGAGGTGGAAGTGCTGAAGGTGCCGGACGGCCAGGAAGGATACCTGGAAACCAACCTGAAGCTTCTGGATCGCGCGCAGGCGGTGGCCAAGCAGTCGGGTACGACGGTGGTGGCGCTGGTCATCTGGAACGAACAGTCGCGCGGAGCGGACGACGTGACGGATCATTTTCTGCAGCAGGCGAAGCTGCGAAAGATTCCGGTGACGCAGATCTCGACGTTGTGAGGAGAGGGGAATAACACGGCGCGGCTTTTGACGACAATGCTTTAGAAACGTGGAGAGTAGGAACCCACGCTATTGCCAACAACGGGCAATAGGATGGGGTATCCGGATTATCGTCAGGCGAAACTAAAAACCCCATTCAAGGCCGCTTCGCGTCCTTGAATGGGGCCCCAACTCATTGCTAACTGCTAATCGCCGAAGGCGGGCTCAGCCACTTCCTTGGCAGGCGCGGGCTTGATGCCGCCGATGCTGCCGAGCGGAACGAATCCGCCCTTGTCTTCGGGAAGCTTCTCGCCCAGCACGTGCTCCTTGTAGAGCGCGAGCATGCGGGCGTTTTCGGCATCCTGCTTGATCTTCTCGTCGCGCGCCTTGAACTTCTCCTGACGGGCGTTCTTAGCGATGCCGAGATCGTCGAGCGTGTGATTGGCCTCGGCGTCCACGTGCTCATCAACCAGTTTGAGCGTGTGGTCGGTGGTGGCCAGGGCGACCTTCTTGTTGCCGGCGAAGATTTCGTGGCGGCCGTGCTCCTCGTACCACTTGGTGAGGGTGGCGGTCATGTGCATCTTCTCGACAATGTTGCGCCAGCCCACGCCGGTGTTGTACGCGCAGAAGCTGATCTCGCCTTCCTGCGTGGCGTAGGGGATGATGCACTGCTCGGTGCGGCGGAAGTCGTAATTGAACAAGTCCTGGAACCACATTCCGGCGATGAACAGGAAGTTCCAGCGATCGCGACGGCGCTTTTCGATGTCGGTCTCGGTGCGGTCTCCGCTGACCTTGCCGTAGTCTTTGCCAGTGGCGCCGAAGGTCTTGTCGAACTTCTTCAGCAGGTCGGTGAACTGGAAGTGCTTGGGCGACTTGAAGGGATCGTAGTTCTTCAAGAGCGCGAGCGTCATGCCAGCGATGGACATCCACTTGCCGCGGGCGGCGTCGTTCACCTTCGCAATGTCTTTTGCGATGGTGTCGCCATTAAGGAACGCGGTGACGGGAACGGCTTCCTTGGTTTCCTTGTCGATCATGACGGCCATGCCGACGCCGCAATTGGGATGGCAGCCGCAGCTCAGGGCGCCCCAATCTTTGTCAGGCCCGTGAACCAGGTCGGCCCAGTCAGAGAAGGTGCTCATGAACGAGATAGGGAACCAGTCGCGTGTGGGCTCGCCCAGTCCGGTCTGGTTCTTTACGTCGTGCGCCAGATGCGACAGCGTGTAGCGCTGCGCGTGACGGCGCTCGTCAGTGATCTCTTCGTCGCGGCCGGTGAACGAAACCGGCTGGAACGACAGGAACGAGATGCGCTTCGGATTGTCGAGCGCGAACTGGATGATGCGTCCAACCTGCTCGTTGTTGAGGTTATTGACGATGGTAACGACCGGGACGATATCGACGCCGGCGTTGTGCAGGTTCTCGATGGCCTGCAAGCTTCACGTCGAACAGATTGCCGACGAGGCGGTGCGAGTTGGCAGCGTTGCCGATGCCGTCGAACTGGAGGTAGGCGTAACGAAGACCGGCTTCAAACGCCTGCTTGGCGAACTCGGGGCTCTTGGCGAACTCGATGCCGTTGGTTGCGGCCTGCACGCTGTTATAGCCAACCTTGCGGGCGTAAGCGACGGCGTCGAGGAAGTACGGGGAGAGCGTGGGCTCGCCGCCGGAGAATTGGACCGACATCTGACGCCGCGGCTTGATGGTGATGGCGTTGTCCAACATGGTCTTGATTTCTTCCCACGTGAGTTCGTGGACGAAGCCGACCTGGTTGGCATCCATGAAGCAGGGATCGCACATCATGTTGCAGCGGTTGGTGAGGTCGATGGTGAGCACCGATCCGCGGCCGTGCAGCACCGTGCTGCTGCCGTGGTGGTGGAGCGCCTTCGTCATTGTGGGCGCGGATGTCGCGGCCGGGGAAGACCTCTTCGAGGTGCTTGAAGAAGGCGGTGTCCATGGACATGACGTCTTCGAAGTGGCCGTGGATGGGGCAGTCTTTCACCATGAGGATCTGGCCGTCGCGCTCGATGATCTGGGCCTTGATTTCGCCAGCCTTCTCGTTCATCAGGACTTCGACGGGGAGCTTGCCGTCGATGATCTGCTGGCGGATGTCAGGCACGCACTTGGGGCAGAGCGAGTCGGTGCTGCGGGGCCAGCCGAGCGGCGGCTTGGATTTCTGGTAGGACTTCAGCAGCGGTTTGTCAGACCATTTGGGCGTAAACGAAGGATTCTGGTTGATGCTGTTCAGCTTGTCGAATACCGCCCATGCGCCCTTGGCAGCTATGGTTACAGCTTTCTCGACATACTTGATAGGTTTATGCATTTACGCCTCGCTGAGAAATAGTCCCGTGCCCTCACCTGTTGCCAGGCGCTCGACACATCTTGCGACAGTTACAGACTAAAGGGCGGGCGGGATGCGGCCAACGAAGATAGAGCAAACGGGAGGAAATGGCGGTTTAGCGGGCGAATGGGCCAGTGAACGGTACCGTCGAAACTGGCTATGTTATTGAAAAGGCAAGTCGGAGCCGGGGCTTTCGGACTCGTGTCTCAAGGCTTCAAACGGCAGCTATTTGGGATTGGCAGGGGCCTGTCCGCTGGGCTGTATCGTGTTTGGCGAACTGTCAACGCCCATGGATGGCAGGCCGAGCTTTTTGTTGATGTGAGGCCAGTACTCGCGCACGACGTTGACCCCGGCGGCGATGGCCATAGAAATCCCGTAATTTTCGAAGGTATGGGCCACGGTGCGATTGTCGGAGGGCAGGTAGGTATTGGCCAGGCCGGCAGCGCCGAGGGGGCCGAGGATTCCGGCCCAGTTGGGGCCAGTGTGACCGTCGTCATAACGGGCGACAAAGACTCGGCTCACTGCGTAGCGGACAGATTGCTTAAATTTTCCGGAGTTCTGGACGAAGTAGCGCGGATCCTGATGGGTGAGGGAGGCGATGGCATAGGTTCCGAGGAGCTGGTTGGAGGAAGCGAACGCCATGCCAGCGCCCCAGCGCTTGAAGTACCCTTCCGCGCCTTGACCGTAACCGGAGTTGGTGTCCATGGCCTGGCCCAGTCCCGCACCGGCGGCGGTGCCCAGGACGGTGAAGGCGGAAACCGAATTCTCCACCGAAAGCATGAATTTTTCTTTGGGCCGGAGCGGGATGGTGTTGATAGCGAGATTGGGGAAGACCCGGGATTTACCTGCTAAAAGGTTGGCCACCGGTACCGCTGCGAGGGCGTCAACTTTGTTTTCGTCTTTCGGCGCAGTTGCCGGCGTGGACTGACTGGCGGAGGGTGCGTTGGGCATCGAGCCGGACGGAGACTGCTGGGCAATGGCGGTTACAGAAAGCATTCCCGCCAGTAGCACGGCGAAGACAAGTGCAGGGACAAACGCCATCTTTCGGCAGTGGTTTTGAGCAGTAATGCTGAAAGTCAAGGCGAATCCCGTGTGGCACGAACACGCAGCTCTACTCCTCGGCGGCCGCGTTAGCCGTTGCCACATTATATGTGGCGATCGACGCGGCGTCGCCTGACACGCTTTGTGCGGACGCATCCTCGGGGTCTAAGTGCTTTGCCAAAGACACAGTTCGTTGCCGTCGGGATCGTGGAAGAGGGAGAGAATGCCTCCGACTTCGGGCCGGGCGGGCGTGGCCTTGACGCCTTTCGACGCGAGGTAGTCGATGGCGGCTCGGACACTGGAGACACCAAGGCTGAGGCGCGCGTTGCCGGGGCCACCGATCATGTCGCCCTCATGCGCGGGGACGAGCTCGAAGAGGACGCCGCCCACTTCGAAGCGGGCAACGTAATCGCGCGACTTGAGCGGGAAGCCGAGGATGTCGCGGTAGAAGGAGATGGCCTTGTCCATATTTTTGACGTGGTAGTAGATGGCGTCGAAAGAGAACGGGAAGGTAGAGTCGGGCATGATAGACCTCCAACTGGGGCAAGAGTAGCGCGGGTGCGGAGGGTTGGGTAGGACGGGGGTCACAGGAGGGGTGTGCAGAGAAGCGCGATTTTTGAATTTCGAGGCAGATTGCTGGCGTCTTACTTTTGTCATAAAATGTAAGACATGGAGAAGCTGGAAGGCACGGTGACGTCGAAGGGGCAACTAGTGATTCCCGCCAAGTTGCGGCGCGATCTGCGCATTGGCAAGGGCACGCGCGTGCGCTTCGAGCGCATTAAAGGCGGAATCGCCGTGTATCCCAAGCAGATCGAGGACATCAAAAGCCTGCGTGGAATCCTGGCTGGACTTGGGCTGCCTCCGGACCTCGAAAAGGAACCCGATCGGGAGTTTGAGTGAGAACGCACGTCTTGGACGCAAGCGCGTTGTTCCGATTGCTTTCTGATGGAGAAGGCGCGCAGCTTGTATCCGATGTGCTGGAACAGGCTGCTGCGAGCGGCACATCCGTCATCATGTCGCCAGTTAATTGGGGCGAAGTCTACTACGGTCTGGTCAAGCGGATCGGTATCAGCAGGACCGAAGCAGCGATGGCCGAGACGCTGGAGAAGGCCCCGCTAGGCGTGATCGCAGTGACTCGGGACGAGGCGGTTCGAGCCGCGCGCCTGAAAGCGCAATATAACCTGCCATACGCAGATGCCTTCGCGGCTGCGCTTACCGGACAACAGAATGTTCTCGTGACGGCGGACGTCGAGCACTTCTCGCGCGTTCCGAAACTGCGGCTGCTGAAATTGCCAAGCGCGAAGAAGCCCTAAAGCGCTCTCTTGGCGAAAAAACGCCCCTCGCCGCGGGCGAGGGGCGTGCAGCATTCAGCCACGCATCAGGAGGTCTACGACAATTTTCCGGAGGCGGCGAGTTTGGCGTACCACTTCCCGGATTCCTTGACCGTGCGTTTCAGGGTGCGGAAATCGACGAAGACGAAGCCGAAGCGCTGCGAGTAGCCTTCTGACCACTCGTAGTTGTCCATCAGACTCCAGGCGTGGTATGCGCGGATGGGTACGCCGTCCTTGTGGGCGCGCGCCACGGCCCCGATGTAGCCGCGGAAGAAGGCGATGCGGCGATCGTCGGGAACCACGCCTTTCTCGTCAGGAACGTCGCCGTAGGAGCAGCCGTTTTCGGTGACTTCGATCGCTTTGGGTTTGTACCGGGCATTGACCTTGGTGAGCAGGTTGTAATAACCGTCGGGCCAGACCTCCCATCCATTTTCAGTCTTGGGGCCCTGTTCGCCCTGCTGCGTGTCGAAACCCGCCGGCGCTTCCGGCGAGGCATAGCAGATGGCGCGGTCGTAGTAGTTGATGGCGAGGTAGTCCAACGGCACCTTGATGATGTCCATGTCGCCCGGACGGACGTCCATCGATGCCAATAGCTTCTCCGTCGCCAGCGGCTTGGGGTATTCGCCCTTGAGCGCGGGATCGAGGAACCAGTAGTTGCGGTAGGCCTCGTAGCCTGCGGTGGCGGCCTTGTCGGCGTCGGAATTGGAGCGCGGAATGCAGTCGGCCATGGTGATGGCTGAACTGGCTTCCGCCTTCGGCGTCGCGGCCTTGATGGCGCGGAAGGCGTGGCCCTGCGCCAGTGAAACTACGTGCGTGGACTTCATGAAGTCCGTCCAGTTGGTGCGCCCGGGGGCGTGGATGCCGATGCCGTAACCCAGCCACGTGAAGATGTTCGGCTCGTTGAAAATGCACCACGCGTTGATGCGGTCGCCCAACTCCTTCACCAGAATGTTGGCGTAGTCGGCAAAGTATCCGGCGGTGTCGCGGTTGGGCCAGCCACCCTTGTCTTCCAGTGCCTGCGGCAGGTCCCAGTGATACATGGTCACCAGGGGACGGATGTTGGCCTGATGCAATTCGTCGAGCACACGCTTGTAGTAGTCGAGCCCCTTGGGATTGGCGGGGCCGGTGCCATTGGCCTGGATGCGTGGCCAACTGATGGAGAAGCGATAGCTGCCCAGGTTCAGCTGTTTCGAAAGTGCTATGTCCTCTTTGTAGCGGTGATAAGAGTCGCAGGCGATGTCGCCGGTGGCTGCGCCCTTGATCTTGCCGACAGTGTGGGCGTAGGTGTCCCAAATGGACGGGCCCTTACCATCAGCCTGCCATGCGCCTTCGACCTGATAGGCAGCGGTGGCGGAGCCCCACAAGAAGTTCTTGGGAAACTGGTAAGGCTCGGGAGGAACGCCGGGTGCGAAAGCAAGATAGTCGGGTTGGAACTTGGTGTCCGAATCGAGAGGGAGGGGAAACCCGTGAAGCGACGTCTTCGACAACAGCGTGAAGGCCATGCCAGTGGCCGAGACGCCGAGGAACTTTCTGCGGTCCATGGGGACTCCTGAGAAGGAAACTTACGCGATTTGTGTAACCCGCTATGGGACAATAAAAACGATTCTGTAGCAAGGGAAAAAGCGGCGGTAACTCCTTTAGGGTATCGATTTTTCTCGAAATGGGAAGAAAGCGACGAAGAAACGCGATGGGGCAAATTCCCCACCCGATCGTCGGCAAGAGTGGCCGATCAAGGGTGGGGCCCGCAAAGCAGTGCGGGGAGACCGTCTAGTTTTGCGGAGGCCGACCCATGCCCGGAGGCATCATGCCGCCCATATCCATTTTTTGAAAGTCTGGGGGAATTTTGAAGAGGCTGGCGTCGGGTTCACCTTCCTTGATATTGGTGAGCAGGATCGTACCGTCCTGCGTAACCGTCTTCACGGGGAAGTGGAGTTTGGAGTCGATCCAAACGTTGGCGACCTTGCCGTTTTTGTCAGTGATCTCCCAGTGCTCGCAGCTGCGGCCGCTGACAGATTCTTCACCGATCTTCTTACAGGTGATGTCGGGCTGGTTGGCGCAGGGGTTCTCGGGATCGAACGGCTTGAGGTCTTCGGCGGCGCTGCCGGGCCCGCGGCGGGGCGATTGGCCCATGTTGTGTTCCATGTACATTTTGGGTTGGATCATGAGGACGTCGACCTTCTTGGTGGCAAAGTCGGTGATCATGGCGGTCTGGTGGCCCTGCATGTCCATGTTCATGCGCATGTGACCGTTGCCGACGAAAAGTTGCCCGGTCATGTCGCTAGGGCCGCGGTTGCTGGTGGAGGTCATTTGGAGGTCGGCGCTGAAAGGAGTGAAGTGCGGGACCTGTGCGGCGGCAAATTGAACGACAAGCAAGACGATAGCGAAGAGCAAGATTCGGTGCACGAGCTTCACGATGGGTCTCCTGGCTGAGATATAGCGCTGTTCCGCGAACAACGATTCGCCTGACAGTGTACGACATGGGGCAGCGAGAGAGGTGGGGCTGGCCGGGCCGAACTGGAGAATCGAGCGGGGCGGTCGTTCCGAGGAACGATTGCGAATTGGCATGGGGAAGTTGACGGCTATACTAAGATGATTTGACTGCGTTTGGAATATAGTCTCTGGCACGAATCTCGTAAAGATTGCTTGGTGGCGAGCAGGAGGAAGACCCGGCTATGGGTGCAACTGGAATGTGGGTGCGGAAAGTTGACCTGACGACAGGCAGCGATCCGCTGACGCTGGTACTGGTGGAGGGGACCGACCGCCGCAGGGTCGTGCTGGACCACTTCCCGTTCACGGTAGGGCGGTTGAAGGACCGGGACTTGGTGTTGACGGATCCGCGGGTATCGCGTGAGCATGCGGTGTTCACGCGCGAGGTGGATGGCATCTACCTCCAGGACAACAACAGCCGGCAGGGAACTTTCGTGAATAACGAGCGGACCACGCGACGCCGGTTGATGCGCAACGACCGTCTGGAGTTCGGGGTGCAAGGGGCGTCATTCGCCCTCTTTAATCCCGACCGCAGCGATTCCAGCATCGCGCAGCAGTTCATGAGCCAGTTATCGTCGTGGAAACCGTCGACGGGCACGGGCTCAGACCTGGAGTTGCTGAACAAGTTTCTGGATGCGGCGCGCAAACTCAATACGGCCAACGTGCTGGATGACGTTCTGCATACGCTTTTGGAGTTTTCACTGGGGCTGACCAAGGCGGAGCGGGGCTTCGTGTTCCTGCGCGACGTTAACAGCGGGGAATTCATCATGACCGCCGGACGAGACAAGGCCGGCGAAAAGATTTACGACGACAGCACGATCTCGAAGTCGGTACTGCGGGATGCGGCCAGTAGCAATTCCGAATTTCTGGTGACCGATACCGAGCAGGCCGAGCAGATGCTGAACCGCCAAAGCGTGGTGGCGCAGAACCTGAAGAGCATTATTTGCATTCCACTAAGGCGAACCGGGATGCAGGGGAAGCCGGCGGAGACGGCCAAGCCGAGCGCTGCCGACCTGTTGGGCGTCATGTACCTGGATTCGCACTTCCTGGCCGGGAAGTTGACGTCGGTGAGCCAGGACATTCTGCGGAACATCGCCAACGGCGCGGCGGCACTGGTGGAGAATGCAGCCCTGGTGGAAGCCGAAGAGGCCGCGCGGCGCGTGCAACAGGAGATGCAGATTGCGGCGGAGATTCAGCAGCGCTTGATGACCGTGACCGTGCCGGAAGTGCCCTACGCCAAGGTCAATGCCGTCAGTTACGCCTGCAAAGACATCGGCGGGGACTTCTTCGACCTGGTGCATACGGAAAAAGGTTTGTCGCTGATCGTGGCTGACGTGTCGGGCAAGGGAGTGTCGGCGGCAGTGGTGGCGTCGATTCTGCAGGGAATGCTGTATTCACATCTGGCTGAAGATGCGGAACTTTCGGAGATGATCGGGACGGTCAACCGCTTCCTGTTCGAGAAGATCGGCGGGCAGAAATATGCGACGCTGGTAATTGCCCGGATCTCGCCCAGCGGAGAGATGGAGCTGATGAATTGTGGCCACGTGCCGCCGGTGATCGTATCGGGAGAAGTGGTCAAGAAGCTGGAAGACGGCAACCTGCCGGTGGGGCTGATTCCGTTTGCCCAGTTTCAGTCGGCGAAGCACCAATTGAAGCCCGGCGACCGCATCGTGGTGGTGACTGACGGCGTGACCGAAGCAGAAGACTCCAGCGGAGAGTTCTTCGGGAACGACAGGCTGGAGAAGTGCTGTCCGGGAGGGTTTGAGGGAATTGAACGGGCGGTGACAGCGTTTCGGGGAGCCACACCGCTGAGCGACGACTGCACCATGACAGAGATCCTTTTCCGGGGCGTTTAGGGGCCTTTAAGGCACTGAAAATGGATAATTTATAGGGATTCTGGCCATGTGCAACTTTAGGGGTAGCCTTTACGTGGCGAAGCGCTTGGTGGCAGGGCGATGAATGTGTTTTAATGCGAGAGTCATAAAGAACGTACGTATCCCCTATCTAGAGTGAGCAATGAGCGTACGAACTGTACACATTAATTTATCTTCTGGCTCGAGCCGAAAGTTTCGAGGCAGCCACGTGCTGGCAGCGGACATGCCGGGTGGTGGTGTCGGTGCTCGAAGTACTGCTACTGAGCGCATCTTGCTTTGGCGCGGTGCAGTCCACCCAGCCGAGCAAGACCCACCACAAGACCTCGAAGAAGTCCTATTCAAGTAGCAGCTACCGTACGTCCAAGCACGGCTCGCGCTATGCGAAGTGGGTGCCGATGTTTCCGGGGTCGCACGACAAGCTGGTCGAGCAAAATGCAGAACTGGATCGCAACCAGGTTCCGCGCATGAATAACGAGAACGAACTGGTGCAGTCGGAGTTGGCGAACGACCTGGTTCCGGTCAACGAAACGGATGCCCTCAAGATCGCTGACAACCTGCTCGACACGCGGCGCTACTGCCGTCCGTGGACGCTCGATTTTCTGCACGACTTCAGCCAGGCGTTTTTCCAGGCGTTCCACGCTCCGCTGCAGGTGAACTCGCTGGTGCGCACGGCCGACCAGCAAGCGTGGTTGCGCCGGCACAACCGCTTTGCGGCACCTGCAACCGGGGATACGGCTTCCACGCACCTGGCGGGAGTGGCCGTCGACTTGTCGCGGCGTGGACTTACCGCGACGCAGTACCAATGGATCCGCGGTTACCTGCAGCCTCTGCAGCAGAACGGGATGGTGGATCCGATTGAAGAGCGCCAGCCGGTGCTGCACATCGTGGTGTTCGAGAAGTACTCAGGCAAGTACTTGCAGCCGAGCAGCAACTCGGAGGCCAGTGAGCCGACCGAACTGGATCTGCTAGGTTTGGCGGGAAGTCAGCCGTAGTTTCGGACCAGCAGCGAGCTTGGGCGCGAGGGCGATAGCCTTCGCGCCTTTTGTGTTTCTGGGCAATGGTCAGCGGAGGGCCATGACCATTAACTTCGGTTCGGTCATGTCTTCGATGGAGTAGCGCAGGCCCTCGCGGCCAAGGCCCGAGTCCTTGATTCCTCCATAGGGCATCTGGTCGACGCGGAAGCTAGGCACGTCGCCAACGATCACTCCGCCGACCTCAAGCTCCTCGAACGCCAACTGGATGAGTCTCGCATCGTAGGTCATGATACCGGCCTGCAATCCGTAGACGGAGTTGTTGATCGAGCTTACAGCCTCGCGAAAGCTGTCATAGGGCTCGACGGTCACGACTGGAGCAAATACTTCGGCGCAGTTCACGCGCATGTCGAATGATGTGTTGGTGAGCACCGTGGGCTCAACGAAGGCGCCGTGACGCTTACCGCCAGCCAGCAGCTTGGCGCCAGCCTGAGTGGCCTCTTCGATCCACTGGACGGCGCGGACAGCGTCGGACTCGCGAATAAGCGGGGGAATGTCAGTATCTTCGAGCATGGGGTCGCCGGACTTGAGCTTGTGCACGCCCTCCAGCAGCAGCTTGGTGAACTTCTCGCACACGGAGCGCTCGACCAGGATGCGCTGCACCGAGATACAGGTTTGTCCGCCGTAGGCAAAGCTTCCGACGACACAGCGCTGCGCGGCGTAGGCGAGATCGGCGTCGCTATGGATAATGACTCCGGCATTGCCGCCGAGTTCGAGGGTGACACGCTTCTTACCAGCCATGGCCTTGAGGGCCCAGCCGACGGGAGCGCTGCCGGTGAAGGTCAGCAGCTTGATGCGGTCATCGGTGACGAGCTGGGCGGCGTCGTCGTTAGCAAGCGGCATGACCGCGAGCGCGCCCTGCGGCCATCCGGACTCTTGAACGACTTCCGAGAGCATGAGCGAGGTGACCGGGGTTTGCGGGGCAGGCTTGAGGATGAGCGGGCATCCAGCGGCGATAGCGGGCGCGACTTTGTGGGCCACGAGGTTTAACGGGAAGTTAAATGGCGTGATGGCGAAGACCGGGCCAATGGGGAAGCGGCGCATCAGGCCCCAGCGGCCGGCGGTGGCTTCAAGGGTGTCGAGCGGGAGGTACTCGCCGTAGATGCGGGAGGCTTCCTCGGCGGCGACTTCGAAGGTGTAGATGCCGCGATCAACCTCGAGGCGCGCCACTTTGATGGGCTTGCCGGCTTCCTGGCAGATGGTGCGGGCGAATTCTTCGTGGCGAATGCGGATGCCGGTGGCGATCTTGCTCAGCACCGATGCGCGTTTGTGCGAACTCAACTTGCGCGTTACGGCAAAGGCCTCGACGGCAGAGAGGATGGCGGTTTCGACGTCGTCGGAAGTTGCTTCGCTCACGACCGCGACCACGGTGCGGTCGAAGGGCGACGTAATGACCGACTCGCGGCCGTGGACGTGCCAGTTGCCGTTGAGATAGAAGCCAAAACTGCGGGTGGGAGCGGAAGTCGTGTGGCTCATGATGCACCTCGTACGATGTTGCAGATTCCGTGAAGGCGCGGGCGGATTCAGGATGAATCCAACCGCCCTCCGCATGGACTAACGTCCGCACGGAAGGGGAAATCCAGCCCCGATTTGGCATGCAGATAAAGCCGTGCCCCTGCAAAGCGCCTAGAGCCAAATTTTAGCGCGATGCGGCCGCGGTTTTCGCCTGCACGTGCTCTAGGGCGTGGGCGATAGCGTCCACGGCCTGGTCGAGTTGAGACTGAGTGATGACCAGCGGGGGTTGCACGCGAAGCACATTGCCGTAAACGCCGCCGACACCGACGAGCACTCCATTGGCGAGGCAGAGGTCGCGAACGGCTTCAGTTTCGGCGGCAGCGGGAGTACGCTTGCCGTCGGTGACCAGTTCGATGCCGACCATCAGGCCGAGGCCGCGGACTTCGCCGATCATCGGACGGGTGGGCTTGAGCTGGTTGAGGCGGTTAAGAAGGTACGCGCCGTTTTCCGCGGTCCGCTCGCAGAGACGCTCTTCCAGCATGTATTCGATGTTGGCGAGCGAAGCCGCGCACGAGACGGGATTGCCGCCGAAGGTGGACAGGTGGTCGCCGGGCTTGAAGCTGGCGGCGATCTCGTCGCGGGTGGTGAAGGCCGCGAGCGGGAAGCCGTCGGCAATGCCCTTGGCAGTGACGAGGACGTCGGGTTCAACGCCGTAGTGCTCGATGGCGAACATCTTGCCGGTACGGGCGAAGCCGGATTGGACTTCGTCGCAGATGAACAGGATGCCGTGGCGGTCGAGGACCTTCTTGATCTCGCGGAAGTAGTCGGCGGGAGGAACGATGATGCCGCCTTCGCCCATGACTGGCTCGGCGATGAAGGCGGCCACGTCTCCGGCGGTGGAAAAACGGATGACCTCTTCGAGCGACTGCGCCCAGAAATCAACACAGCGGCGCGGGTCGTCGGGCCAGGGAGAGCGATAGACGTACGGAGCATTGGTAAAGGAGACGCCGGAAGTGTACGGGCCGCCGCGCTTCTTGCGTCCCTGGTTGCCGGTGATGCTGAGGGTGGCCAAGGTGCGTCCGTGGAAGGAGGCGTGGAGCGAAATGATTTCATGCTTGCCGGTGTAGAGACGCGCGACCTTCATTGCGCCTTCGATGGCTTCGGCGCCGCTGTTGGCGAAGAACGACTTACGCAAACGCGGCGAAGGCATGATGCCGGCGAGCTTTTCGGCCAGCTCGCCTGTGGCGGGGGAGTAATAAATGTAGGAGGCGCAGTGGACCAGCTTGTCCATTTGCGCTTTGGCGGCGGCTATGACCTTGGGATTGCAGTGACCGGCATTGACGACGGAGATGCCGGCGAAGCAGTCGAGGTAGTCTTTGCCGGAAGCGTCGTGGATGATGCAGCCTTCGGCGCTGGCCACCACGACGGGTTGCACGGCCTTCACGAAGCCGGTGATGACGAAGTCTATGTATTGCTCGATCGTGTCGGTCATGATTACCTCCGTGGGCTACGCCCAGCGCTCAATGACTACTTTCTTTTCGGTGTAGAACTCGATGGCGTCGCGGCCTTGCGCGTGGAGGTCGCCGAAGAAACTGGCCTTCCAGCCGCTAAACGGAAAATAGGCGATGGGCGCGGCAACGCCAATGTTGATGCCGATGTTGCCTGCGGGAGCTTCGTATTTGAACTTGCGCGCAGTGGCTCCGTTGGTTGTGAACAACGACGCGGCGTTGCCGTACTCGCTTTGACTGATGATGCGGATGGCCTCATCGAGCGTGTTGGCGTGTACTAGGCTGAGCACGGGGCCGAAGACCTCGGTCGCCGCGAGATCGCTGCCGGGTGCAACGCCGTCGATGACGGTGGGACCGACGAAATTGCCGGACTCATAGTGAGTGACTTTCGCGCCGCGGCCATCGTGGGCGATGGTAGCGCCATCGCTCGCGCCTTTGGCGATGAGGCCTTCGATGCGGGCGCGGCTGTCAGGGGTGATAACGGGACCCATGCGGACGCCTTCGTCGAGGCCGTAGCCCATCTTGATGGAGGCGGCGAGGTCGCAGATGGAGTCGCGGAACTTCTTCTGCGCTTCACCGACGGTCACAGCAACGGAAACGGCGAGGCAGCGCTGTCCAGCGCAAGCGAAGGCGCTCTCGCCTACTACAGAAGTGGCGGTGTCGAGATTGGCATCGGGCAGAACGATGGCGTGATTCTTGGCTCCGCCCTGGCACTGCACGCGCTTGCCGCTGGCGGCAGCGCGTGAGTAGATGTACTTCGCGACAGCGGTGGAGCCCACGAAGCTGATGGCGCGGATTTTGGGATGGTCGAGGATGGCGTCAACGGCTTCGCGTCCGCCATTGATGAGCCCGATGACGCCCTTGGGCAAATTCAGGCGATCGAGCAGGCGGAAGGCGAGTTGCATTGTAAGCGGAACTCTTTCCGAGGGCTTCAGCAGGAAGCAGTTGCCGCAGGCGATGGCGTAGGGCAAGTACCAGAAGGGAATCATCGCCGGGAAATTGAAAGGCGTTATTGCGGCGACGATGCCAACGGGCTGGCGGATCATAGTCTCGTCAATACCGGGCGAGATGTCTTCGAGGTTGTAGCCCTGCATGAGCATAGGAATGCCGCACGCGACCTCGACGTTCTCGATGGCGCGGCGGACTTCGCCCTTGGCTTCGGCGAAGGTCTTGCCGTTTTCCATGACGACGGTGCGGGCGAGTTCGTCGATGTGGCCTTCGAGCAGTTGCTTCAGAGCGAAGAGGTACTGTACGCGGTCACCGGGAGGCGTGCGGCGCCATTGGGACTTCGCTCGGTCAGCGGAAGCGACCGCTTCATCAACTTCTTTCGCGGTAGAGAGAGGGACGCGAGCGATGATTTCATTGGTCGCGGGATTGATGACGCTCTGAGTGGGAGCGGTGCTCTTGCGCCATTCGCCGTTAACGTAGTTCAGGGCGTCGACGATGTTGGGTGGTGCAGTGGTGGCCATAGTGCCTCGATCTCTTGTGCTACCCAAAGCACAGGGGCTTAAGCCCGATGTCTATTGCGTCTCTACGGCACGGCTGAAGCTGTGCCCTGATACGAAACCAGTCCTTGAAACCCACATTTCATGGAAGAAGAAAATGTGGGTTATCCACGCAGGCCAGGGCTAAAGCCCGGGCATTATTAATTTCGATTTTCCCGGCCTAAAGGCCGGGGCTTCCACCTTTCAGGGGCTAAAGCCCGGTGTATTGCATCTCTACGGCACGGCTGAAGCCGTGCCCTGATACGAAACCGCGCCAACAACGGATGCGATGGCACTCTCCAGCACGTCGAGCGCCTCGTCGAACTGGGTGTCGGTGATGACCAGTGGCATCAGCACGCGAATGACATTGCCGAACGACCCAGCCGAAAGTGCGATCACGCCGTGCTCGTAACAGTACCGGGTGATCTGGTTGGTTTCTTCGGCGGCAGGCTCGGCGTGTTCCGGGCTCGGCACAGTTCGATGGCGCACATGCCGCCAAGACCGCGAACGTCGGCGACGATTGGCCATCGGCGCTGCCAATCGCGCGCCCGTTGCTTGAAGTGGTCGCCAAGTTGTTCGGCACGTTCGCAGAGATGTTCTCTCTCGATGGCGTCGATGACGGCGAGTCCGGCGGCACAGGAGACAGGATTGCCGGCGAAGGTACCGCCCAGTCCGCCAGGGCCGGCGGCGTCCATGATTTCGGCCTTGCCCGGTGACCGCGGCGAGGGGCAGGCCGCCGCCGAGAGATTTTGCGTCGTGATCAGATGTCAGGCACGAGTCCGAAGCGCTCGCAGGCAAACATGGCGCCGGTGCGGGCGAATCCGGTTTGCACTTCGTCGGCGATCAGCACGATGCCGTGCTTGTCGCATATTGCGCGAAGTTCGGCGAAGAACTCCGGCGGCGGGACGACGAATCCGCCCTCGCCCAGAACTGGTTCGACGATGATGGCGGCGACTTGTTCCTGCGCGACGTGGCGGCGGAAGAATTCGTCGAAGGCCTGCGAGCCGCAATGAATCTTGCAGTCGGGATAGGTCTTACCGTACGAGCAGCGGATAACAGTAGGCGTACGGGATGCGGTAAATGTCGCTGGGAAAAGGCCCGAATCCGGCCTTGTAAGGATGAGTTTTGCTGGTCAGCGCCATGCCGAGCAGTGTGCGGCCGTGGAAGGCATCTTCGAAGCACACGATGCGCGGCGCGCTTGGTGTAGGCGCGGGCGATCTTTACAGCGTTCTCGACGGCCTCGGCGCCGGTATTGATGAAGAAAGTCTTCTTGGCGAAGTCGCCGGGCGTGATGCGGTTCAGTCACTTCGGCCAGTGCGACGTAGTTCTTCGTAGGGCGTGACCTGAGCGCAGGTGTGGAGGAAGCGGTCCACCTGCTGGTGAATCGCGCCGATTACGGTGGAATGTCGATGTCCCACATTGAGGCAGCCGATGCCACCGGCAAGATCGATGAACGTATTGCCGTCGACATCTTCGATGAGTGCGCCTTCGGACTTGGCGACGTAGACGGGCGTGGCGTGCGAGAGGCCGCGGGGAACGGCCTGCGCGCTGCGGCGGTGGAGTTCCTGCGAGCGCGGGCCCGGGACTGCGGTGCTTAAGTCGAATCGCGGCCCATCTCAGTACCACCCGATTGGCGATTCGTTGAGGTTGACGTGCACCTGCTTGGTCTCGAGGTACTCTTCGATGCCCCATGGGCCGAGCTCGCGACCGAATCCGGATTGCTTGTAGCCGCCCCAGGGCGCTTCGACGTAGGTCGGCTGCATGTGGTTGACCCAGACGATGCCGGCGCGGATCTTCTTCACGGCGCGGAAGGCCTTGAAGATGTCGCGCGTCCAGACGGCGGCGGCCAAGCCGTAGGGCGAGTCGTTGGCGATGCGGATGGCGTCAGCTTCGTCATCGAAGGGAATGACGCTGGCGACCGGGCCGAAGATTTCTTCGCGCGCGATGCGGGCGGAGTTGTCCACGTCGTAGAAGATGGTAGGCGAGACGTAGTAGCCCTTGGCGAATGCCTGCAGGCGCGATCGCCGCCGGAGGCCAGCTTGGCTTCTTTCTTGCCGATCTCCAGGTAGGAGCGCACGCGATCGTACTGCTCTTTGCTGACCAGCGGACCCATCTTGGTATCGCGTTCGAGCGGCGGGCCGAGCTTGATGATCTTCGCCTTTTCCGCCATGGCTTCGACAAACTTGTTGTAGATGGGGCGCTGCACGAGGATGCGGCTGCCGGCAGAACAGACTTCGCCCTGGTTGATGAAGACGCCGAAGAGCGCGCCGTCGATGGCGGCCTCGAAGTCGGCGTCGGCGAAAAAAATGTTGGGTGACTTGCCGCCGAGTTCGAGGGTGACGCGCTTGACGGTGTCGGCGGCCATCTTGACGATCTGCTTGCCCACGGCGGCGCTGCCGGTGAAGGCGATCTTGTTGACGTCGGGATGCTGAACCAGCGGGGCGCCGGCTGTCTCGCCGAAGCCGGTGACGATATTGACGACGCCGGCGGGGAGCCCGCAGGATTCGAAGTGCTTGGCGAGTTCGAGAACGGTGAGCGGCGTTTGCTCGGCGGGCTTGATGACGCAGGTGCATCCGGCGGCGATAGCGGGAGCGAGCTTCCAGGCGGCCATCAGCAGCGGATAGTTCCAGGGGATGATTTGTCCAGCGACGCCGACGGGTTCTTTCAGCGAGAGGCTGAGAGCGTTGTCGGGAACGGGGTTGACGTGGCCGGAAACCTTGGTGGCCAGGCCGCCGTAGTATTCGAAGCAAGTGGCGACGTCACCGATGTCGTATTCGGCTTCGACGATGGGCTTGCCGCTGTTGCGGGCTTCGAGTTCGGCGAGAGCGGGAGTGTTCTGGCGAACGGCGTCGGCCAGCTTGAAGAGGACGCGGCCGCGCTCCTGCGCCGTGCTGGCGGTCCAGGGGCCGTTTTCGAAGGCGTCCTTAGCAGCAGCGACAGCGCGGTCCACGTCTTTGGCGGTGCCGTCGGGAACTTCGGCGATGACCTGCTCGCTTGAAGGGTCGTAAACCGGGAAGGTCTTGCCGGTCTCGCCGGAGATCCACTCACCATTGATGAACATCTGGTATTTCTGCACGCTCATATAATCTCCGAAGAATCAGGCCCCAGTCTGATCGACTTGCGGGGCGGTTTTACGGTTGCCGTACACAAAGAAAAAGAAGCCTGCGAGAAACAGCAAGACGATGGTGCCGACCCACATCTTGATTTCGAAGGCTAGCTTCGAAGTGATGTTGGGTGGGGGGAAGAAGGCCAGAGCGATGCCGAGGCAGGTGACGATAAAGCCGCTGATTCCGGCGATGCGAAGCACGGCGGGGCTGTAATAGCCGCCTTTGCGCGAGTCGCGGGATGCCAGCCGGATCAGGGCGGCAAACATGTAGAGAAACGGAACGAGTTGCAGCACGACGGCGAGGTCAAGGAGCGTCTGAAACGCCTCCCTGACTTCCGCGCCGATGAAACTCATGGCTAGAAAGGCGATGGAGATGCCGGTTTGCAAATACAGCGCCACGTAGGGTGTGGAGAACTTTGGATGCAGCTTGCCGAGTGCCCTGGGCAGATAAGAGTCGAGGCCGGCGACGAACGGGATGCGAGCCGAGCCCGCCAGCCAGGCCGAGGCGATTCCGGCGATGGAGATGGCCAGCACGAAAGCAAAGGGCGAGATGAGCCAGGGTAGTCCTACTTTGTCAGACATGCTGGTGACAGCTTGGGGGATGCCTTGTAGCGCAGAGATTTCCGATCGGGGAACGGCGATGAGTAGCGTAAGCGTGCAGCCGATGTAGAGGACGCCGGAGATCAGGCCACCCCAGGCGACGGCGAAGGGGACAGTCTTGTGGGGCTCCTGAATTTCATCGCCCATGACGGAAGCTAGCTCAAGGCCGACCAGCGCGAAGCAGATGACGCCGAACGCGGACAGCAGTCTGAAATCGAACGGGATACGCATGTCGTGCAACGTGAGGTTCATGCCAAAGCGACGCGTGACGGTGATGCCGAGGCCGATCAGGATGAGCGAGGCGATAGCGGTTCCGATGCCTCCGATGTTGTTCACCCACTTGCCGACGCCGAGGCCGACGACATTCAGGAACGCAAGGAGAACGAGGAGAATCAGGGCGCTGAGAAAGGTGAAAAGCGGTTTGTTGGCAAGGCCGGCGGCCTTTGGCCCGGCGGTGAAGACGGCGATCCCGAGGAAGATCAGGACTACCGTCGGTACGTAGAAGATGTTGTTGGTCCAGTAGCACCAGCCTGAGAGGAATCCGTGGAAATCGCCGAAAACTTTTTTGGTCCAGAGATAAACGCCGCCTTCTCCGGGATAGCGGTGAGAGAGTTCGATAACGGCCAGGCCCTGCGGCCAGAAAAAGAAGACCAGCGAGATGAGCCAAAGCCATACGGTCATGCCGCCGGAGGCGGAGATGGACGGAACGACGTTCAGGTTGACGATAGCGACGACAAAGAGCAATACCAGGTCCCAGCGTCCAAGTACCCGTTTGAGGTGCGCAGCTTCGGGTTGTGAGTTGGCGGACATTTCGCAAGTACCGCGCGAGCTAAGACTCGCGTGCGGGTATCAACCTTCGGGGCGATATTCGGCTCGGTCAATGCCGCGCCGCTTCAAATCAACTCGCCTAATGCGAAGCGGCGGCGACCGGCTTCTCCTTCTGTGCTTCGGCCAATGCGGGAGCGATTTCAGCGAAGACCTGGAGATGCTGGTCGATGTCCTGCTCGGTGTGCTGCACCGAGATGGTCCACTGCTCATCCCACCAATAGGGCTGGGGCATCACGCCGCGGTTGACCATGGCGAACCAGTACTGTTTCCAGAGTTCGGTATCGACCTTGAGCCAGTCACGGTAGTTGCGAATTTCCTTGGGCGCGAACATCAGCGCGCCGTTGGCCCCGGCGAAGACGACGTAAGCGTCAAGGCCGACCTCGGTGACAGTCTCGCGGTAGCCGGTGACGAGCTTGTGCGAAAGCTTTTCGACGTGCGCGTAATTTTCGCGGGTGAGCACTTCGTGGAAGGTGGCCAGTCCGGCGGCCATGGAGACTGGGTTGGTGTTGTAGGTGCCGCCGTGGAAGACCTTGTGCTGGGAGATTAGGTCCATGACGGCTTTCGAGGCACCGAAGGCGGCCAGCGGGAAGCCACCGCCAATCGACTTGGCGAGGCAGATGATGTCGGGCTTCACGCTGAAGTATTCCGAGGCGCCTCCCCAGCAAAGTTTGGCTCCGGTCTTTACTTCGTCGAAGATGAGCAGCGCGCCATTTTCGTCGCACAGCTTGCGCAGGCCCTCGAGGAATCCCGGCTCGGGCATGCAGAGGCCGACGTTCATCATGATGGGCTCAAGGATGATGGCAGCGATCTCGCCGGGATATTGCTTGAAGCGGTAGGCGACGGAGTCGAGGTCGTTGAAGCTTGCGATGAGCACGTTCGCGATGCTCGCCTTCGGCACGCCGAGGCCGCCGGGGACCGAGTTCGGCGCTTTGAAGTCGCCCACTTCGTCGGCATGGGGCTTCACGCTCACCAGCGCGGCGTCGTGCAGGCCGTGGTAGCCGCCTTCGAACTTGATGATGCGGTCGCGTCCGGTTGCGGCGCGGGCGATGCGCACGGAGTGCATGGTCGCTTCAGTGCCGCTGTTGCCGAAGCGGATCATGTCGATGGGGTAGCGGGCGCAGATCTCTTCGGCGAGTTCCCATTCCATGTCGTGCGGCATGCCGAACATCGTGCCGGTGGTGAGGCGCTTTTCGACAGCTTTCATCACTGAGGGATGGCAATGGCCGGCCATCAATGCGCCAAAGGTAAGGTTGTGGTCGAGATATTCGTTACCGTCGAGATCGCGGAAACGGCTGCCACGGGCCTCCTTCACAAAGATGGGATGTGGATCATAAGCACGGTAGTTGCTGGCCACACCAAGCGGGATGCGTTGCAGGTTGTGCTTGTGGGCTTGGGCGGACTTGGGGGTACGTTTCTCGAATATCTCGATTTCATCGCGCAACTGCTCGTGCATAAAAACTCTCCTGAAAATCGTAAAGAATGCGGGCCGAGCACGTGGCCGGGCCTCGGAGTTAGAACGATACTTTCAACGCGAACTGGATCAGCCGGGGGTCACGGGCAGTGGTGATCTGTCCGAACTGCAAGCTGGTGGCGTCACCGACCGGGTTGTAGAACTGGGTGTGATTGAACAGGTTGAAGAAATCGACGCGAAACAACGTGTTGACGCGCTCGCCGAGCTTGGTGGACTTTTCCAGAGTCATATCAAAGTTGGCGATACCGGGGCCGCAGCAAACAGTACGCGGGGTGTTGCCATAAGTGCCCAGCAGCGGCTGACCGGTGAGGTAGTTGGTGGAGTTTGGATCGATAGAAAAGATGTTGGGGTTGAAGTAATAAGCGCCGTTGCTTTGGGGTGAGAGCGTCTTAAAGGGCTGCATCTGGTTCGGCTCGCCCGCCGACTCGAAGAAGTAGCTGGTGTTGAGCTCGTTGTCCTGCCCGCCGGCGGTGATTCGGATGGGGAAGCCGGATTGCAGGGTGAGGATGCCGGACATGGCCCAACCGTCGAGCAAAGCGCCCTTTGCACCCTGATACTGTGGCACGGGAAACTGCCAGTAACCGTTCACGACTAGGCGCTGGCGGGCGTCGAACTCAGAGAGTCCGTAGCTCAAGCGGGGATCAACGGGGTTGAGCTGGCCTTCGAAGCTGGAGCCCTGGTCGAATGACTTAGACCAGGTGTACGCGACCTGAAACTGCAGGCCGCGAGAGAAATTCCTCTGCAACATGGCCTGGAACGAGTTGTAGTTGGAGTTGCCGATGGTGTCTTCGGCAAAGATGCTAGAGAAGACGGGAATGCCATCGGCCGGGCATCCGTTCCCGGTGAGTGGCTGGCAGAGTGGCGAAGAATAGCGCCGCAATCCGACGAGGCTGATGCCATTGGGAGCGAGGGTCGAGACGGGGGTTCCGTTAGCGCCGCCACTGAGCGTAAACGGCCCTCCACCGTTCGGTGCTCCATAGGGAAGATGCAGAGTGAAGTTCGCCGGCAGCACGGCGCTGGGCGGGATGTAGAACGAGCTGTCAGCGTAATTCTGCGCGCACGTGTAGCTCGGGTCGTTGTTTGCGGTGGACAGATTCATGAGGTCAAGACACGACTGCGCATTGCCGTAATTGATGTCGTGCGAAACCAGCAGGCGGTGTCCCTGGGAGCCGACGTAACCGACCTGCAACATCATGTCTTTGCCGATCGCTCGCTGGATGGTGAGGTTGTACTGCTCGGAATACTGCGTGCGAATGTGTGGCTGCATGTCGCCGTATAGCAGTATGGGGCGATAAGTGGACCAGTCAATCGGTGTACCCCGCGCAGGCGAGAGGATGCCGTTGAACGGGTTGGGATATTGTGTGCCCGTCTGATCGACAAATGGGGTATTGAAAGTGGTGTTGTAAATCGTGCTGCTGCCGCCGAAAGGAGGCTCGGCGCCGAACTGTTCGAGCACCAACTGTTCGATGGGGTTGTAGAAAAGCCCAAAGCCGCCCTTGATGGTGAGGGTTCCGGGATCGCCGGTGATCTTGTGCAACCATCCCTTGCTGGAGCCAGGACTCCAGGCTAAGCCGATGCGCGGCGCCCACGCGTTGTAGTACGTCTGGGTCATGCCGGGAGGGATGCCTTTGTCACCCGGCACGACCAGGCCGAGAGGATTCACGGCGTTTGCCGGGCCGGTGGGGCTGCAGTCGGTGGAACCGTAAACCTGCACCAGCGGATTGTCGGGACTCAGCTGGCAGGGGTATTCCGTCGTAGCTTGGCCGGGCCGGAAGGTCTGCACATGACCGAGAACGTCGGCGAGCGGCGTGTCGAGCTCCCACCGGAGGCCGTAATTGAGGGTCACGTTCGGCTTGACTCGCCAACTGTCCTGTCCAAACAAGTAGTAGGCATTATTGCGGACATGCTCAGTCTGGGCAGAGCCTTGTGAGTAGCTGTAGGGTAGCCCCAGCAGGTAGTCCGGAAGATAGTTGTAAATGCCGTTGGCAGCGTCAGCCAGCAGGCCTGGGCTGTTGGGATCGGTGCTGCTGTACTGGAAGTATCCGTTGACGTTGTAGTAGAGCGTCTGGTTGAACTGCATGTAGCGGATGTCGGCGCCAAACTTCAGGGCATGCGCGCCGAGCTGTTTGCTGATGTTGTCGGTCCAGACATAACTGTTGCCGATCTGTGGAAGCTGGCCTTCAAAATTGTTACCGATGGAGAACGAACCGGGAACGACGATGAAGGGAACGCCTTCGTAATTCTTTCCGAGTCCAGGCGTGATCCCCGCACTGGGGTTGTTGGGATCGCTGAAGCACTGGCTGGCGGGCACCAGGCTGCCGCAGGAGTTTTGCACGAGGTTGGTCTGGGCGGGCTGCTGAAATCCCATCTGGTTCTCGCGCATGTAGGTGAAGTGGGCTTCGTTGACCAGGCTATTGTTGATGGTCCAGATGTGGGCGACGTTCAATTGCTGAACCGCTGTGGGAATTTTTGCGCCAAACCCGGGCACGTTGGCGCCGGCTGCCTGGAAGAACGAGAACGCCTGATTCGTGATCGAATCGTTAACGTAGTAATAAATGTTCAGATTCTGATTGTTCGTGAGCCGATAATCGAACTTTACCGATCCCTGATCGCCGTTCACGATCTGGTTGGGCACCGACTGATAGAGATTGCCTGGCTGGTTAGGCAGCGGGACGTAAAGCTTCATCAACGCGGCGGCCGTCTGGTCCATGCACGGCGTAGGGATCTGGCCATTCGTGAAAATCGAGGCGTAGGGAATCGGGACTGTGTCGCCCTGGGTGGATAGCGGAGATCCGAGGCCGAGTGCGCCCAGGCAGCCGGGGCGATTGTTGAACAGGTCGGCAACTCCCTGGTTGAGAATCTGTCCCGAGAATCCGCCCGATACAGTGCTGAAGTCCCCGTTGCGCTGGGACTGATCGGGCACATAAAACTGCGCGCTCGGGATGCCCTGCTTGATGCGGCGTCCCTCATACGACAGGAAGAAGAAGGCGCGGTCTTTCTTGATGGGGCCTCCGAAAGTCCCGCCGAACTGGTTCTGCTGAAACTGTGGTTTAACGACGTTAAAGTAGCCCTGAGCATTTAGCACGCTGTTGCGGAAAAACTCGAAGGCATTGCCGTGGAATTGGTTGGTGCCCGACTTGGTGACGACATTGATGACCGCGCCGGAGTTGCGTCCGTATTCAGCGTCGAAGGTGTTGGTGAGCACGCGGAACTCGGCGATGCTGTCTGGGCTGGGCTGAACGGTGGGCAGGTTGGCGAAAAGATCGTTGGCGTCGCCGCCATTGACATTGAAATTGTTAGAGCGTCCGCGGCCGCCATTGACCGAAACCACGCCGGGCTGGTCACTGCCGTAGGCGATTGAGTTGCTGCCCCCCACGTTGGACATGACGCCGGGCTGAAGTTGCAGAAGCTGATAGGTATCGCGCGTGTTGAGGGGCAACTGCGTCGCCATGAGAGAGTTCACAGTGGCGCCAAGCTGCGTTGAACTTGTGTCGATGAGGGGAGCTTCGGAGGTGACCTCAACGGTTTCCGTTGCGGAACCGAGTTCCAGGGTGCCGTTGAGCGTAATGGTCTGGTTCAGATCGAGAGCGACCTGCTTGCGCGTCAACTTCTTGAATCCTGCCGCTTCGAAATCGATGGTATAGGTGCCGACTGCGACGGTGGGGAAAGAGTAGTCGCCGCTCTTATTGGACTGGGTGCGATCGCTGATCTGAGTGGCGTCGTTGGTGAGCGTGATGGTGGCATCGGGGACAACCGCGCCCGAGGGATCGGTGACGCGGCCGTTGATTCTTCCGCCGGTGCTTTGGGCCAGGGCACTTGTGGCCACCGTGACGGCAAGCAGCGCGGCAAGAGAGACACGGGCGCAGAAACTAGGAACTAACCTGGTCATAGACCTCCTTCAAAGGAAGCTCTGGAGTGGTGTACGCTGGCGCGTGGGTGCCAAATTGGTTGTCGCAGAAAGCAACCTTGCTATAATCTCGCAAGGTTAGAGAAACCCATTCCCGCTTGTCAAGCGAATCGTTGAAAAACAGCAGACAAAATGACGGCGCCAGGCAGTCGATGGCTACAACTTCAGGGGGACACCTGAAAATCGGCGAGGTGGCCGACCTCACGGGGATTTCTGCGTCGGTGATCCGCTCGTGGGAGAGGCTGGGCATCATTCATCCAGTCCGGACCGACAGCAGGTACCGCCTGTACTCGAAGGATGATGTCAAAGTGCTGAAGCGGGCGCGATACTTGAGCCGAGTGCGCGGCCTGAATGCGCCGGCCATCGTCGAGACACTGAAGTCGGAGGGCATGGTGAAGCTTGGCCGCAGCAGCGGATCTGCCGCGATGGGAGTGAGGCTGCGGCAGCTGCGGTTAAGCCGCCACTTGCCGCTGGCTGGAGTGGCGGGAGCGGTGGGGATTTCTGTGGGCTTCCTGAGCGCCATCGAGCGCTCGCACATGAGCGCGTCGGTGGGAACACTGCGAAAGCTGGCGCGCTACTACAAGCTGAACATCCTCGACTTCTTCGAGCCGGCGCAGGCGAACCCTTACCGGGTTCGTCCCGCAGAGCGGAAGCGACTGCACGCAGGTCCGGGCGTGGAGATGGAACTGCTGGCGTGGGGCAACACCGTGATGGAGCCGCATCTGTTCACCCTGGCGCCCGGAGCGAGCAGCGGCGAGTCTTATTCGCACGAGGGCGAAGAATTCCTGTTTGTGTTGCGTGGGGCGCTGGTTATCGAACTGGAGGGCCAGACTCACCGGTTGAGTGTAGGCGACAGCTTCTACTTCGAAAGCAATACACCGCACACGTGGCGGAATTTCGGCAAGACTGAAACGGTTGTGCTGTGGGTGAACACCCCGCCGACATTCTAGCGGGCAATCGCATCGAGGTGAGTAAATGACGGGAGTCCCAGGGCCGCAACAAGGTGCGCAGCGGTGGTTGCGCGTGGCGGCGTGGATGGTGTTTACCGCAATTCTGGCGTTGACGATTTCGGCGACAGCATACGCGCAGGCGAGTGCGACGGCAGCGGACATGATCCTCGCGCACGGCAAAGTGTACACGGTGAACCCAGCACAGCCTAGGGCGGCGGCGGTGGCGGTGAAGGACGGCAAGATCATCGCCGTCGGCAAAGACTCGGACGTGCTCAAGCTTCGCGGCGCCGGCACGCGGGTAATTGACGTGAAGGGCCAGCTCGTCATGCCGGGGTTCGGCGACGCGCACGTCCACTTTATGGAAGGCTCCATGACGTTGCTGGGCGTGAAGCTGGACGACAAGAAGACCATTGCCGATATTCAGAAGAGCGTGAAGGACTATGCCGCTGCGCATCCCGGCGAGGGCTGGATTCTCGGCATGGGCTGGTCTTACGACGCGTTCGGCGAGTCGGCGCTGCCCGATAAAAAGTACCTCGATGAAGTTGTGAGCGACCGACCGGTGTTTCTCACCTGTTTTGATGGGCACACGACATGGGCCAACAGCATGGCGCTGCGGTTGGCGGGCATCGACCGCAACACCCCCGATCCAGCCAACGGAAAGATCGTTCACGACGCCCATGGTAACCCCACCGGTGCGCTCAAGGAGTCGGCCAGCGAGTTGGTACGCAAGGTGGTGCCGCCACCGACGCTTGAGCAGCGGATGAAGGCGCTGCGGGCGGGTTTGGCTGAGGCGCGCAGGCAGGGTGTGACGCGCATTCACAGCGCTGGAGGTGACTTCGAGTACTTCGATCTGTACGACGAGTTGCGTAAGAACGGCGAGCTGACAGCGCGCTTTTACATCTCATACTTTCTCGATCCTCCGGGGCTGACGCCGCAGATTCGCAGCAGCTTAGAGCGTGCGCGCGCGACGTATCACGACGATTGGCTGTCGGCAGGTGTTGTAAAGACGATGCTCGACGGCGTGGTGGAGTCTCACACGGCAGCGATGCTTTCGCCATACGCCGACAAACCAGCTATCCAGGGGAAGATGTTCTGGGATCCGGCGCAATACCAAGCCACCGTCACCGAGCTCGACAAGAACGGTTACCAGATCTTTACGCATGCGATTGGCGACGGCGCGGTGCGGCTCGCGCTGGATTCTTACGAAAACATGAGCAAGACCAATGGGACACACGATTCGCGCCCGCGCATTGAGCATATCGAGACAATTACAGCGCAGGACATTCCGCGCTTCGGACAGCAGGGAGTGATTCCCAGCATGCAGCCGCTGCATGCCTATCCAGATGCCGACACACTGCAGGTGTGGCTGAAGAACGCAGGGACGGAGCGTGAGCCACGCGCCTTTGCCTGGCACAGCATCGCGCAGGCCGGTGGAAGGCTGGCGTTCGGAAGCGACTGGCCGGTGGTGACCATCAGTCCGTGGCCGGGAGTGCAGACGGCGGTGACGCGACAAACGTCCGAGGGTAAGCCCGCTGGGGGCTTCGTTCCGGCGCAGAGGATCACGTTGGACCAGGCGATCGAGGCTTACACCATGGGCGTGGCTTACGCGGGCAAGCGCGAGAAGACGGAAGGGTCCATCGAGAAGGGCAAGTTCGCCGACATGATCATCGTGGACCAGGACCTGTTCCAGATTGATCCGCACAAGATTGACCAGACGAAGGTCATGCTCACCATGGTTGGCGGTAAAGTGGTCTACGAGTCCGAGCAATGGACATCGTCAGCGCAGCACCAGAAGAACTAACCTACTTGCTCGGCTTGATGTGCGAGGGATGTTTACGGACAATTTACCCCGGATTTACCAATCGTTTCGGCGACTCAAGTGACGTAGTCTCTGTAAAGGCAGTAAGTGGAAGGGGCACGGCCAACCAGCCGCGCCTTTCCGTTTTGCAGGCAAATCTTTTGCCACGTAACATCAGGGTTTTTCCACGGCGGAGTGGAATAGAATCGCGGTCAAGATGGCATCTCCACAGCGCACAATCTTTCACGTGGACATGGACGCGTTCTTCGTCTCCGTCGAAGAGCTGTTCGATCCCGCGCTGAAAGGAAAGCCCGTGGTTGTGGGCGGACAGGCCAACGAACGAGGAGTGGTCTCGGCGGCCTCGTACGCAGCGCGCAAGTTCGGCGTGCACTCGGCGATGCCGTTGCGCACTGCGGCCAAGCTCTGCCCGAATGCGGTCTTTGTCAACGGGCATCCTGAGCGTTATCGCGAGTACTCCGCCAAGGTGTATGGGGTGTTGGGGAGGTTCTCTCCCAAGCTGGAAATGGTCTCCATCGATGAAGCCTACGTGGATATGACAGGCACTGATAGGTTGTATGGACCGCCATTGTGCGCGGCGCACAAGCTGCACGAAGCGATGAAGGCGGAAACCAACCTGAACTGCTCGATTGGCATTGGTACTTCGCGGTTGATTGCCAAGGTCTGCTCCGACCAGGCCAAACCGAATGGCGTGTTGTGCATTTTGCCGGGCGGAGAGATGTCGTTTCTCGCGCCTCTCGATGTTCGCAAGATTCCCGGTGTCGGCAAAGTGATGGAAAAGCGGCTGCACGACCGTGGTATCCGCACGGTGGGAGATCTTGCCGGTCTCGATGAGCGCTGGTTGGAGCAGAGCTTCGGCGCTCTAGGCGTCGCCTTGGCCGGGAAATCGCGCGGGCTCGACGCTGGTGCTTGGTTCGGCAATGACATTGGGGAGGACGCCGGGCCGCGCTCGATCAGCCATGAACACACGTTCAACGAAGACACGGCGGACTCAGAAAAGCTGGAGGCGATGCTGGCGCGACTGTCGGAGATGGTCTGCCGACGGCTGCGCGAGCAGAGTCTGTACGCGCGAACGGTGCAACTCAAGCTGCGCTATTCCGACTTCACCACCATCACTCGGGCGAGAACATTGCGAGTGCCAACAGCGGTGGATTCGGAGGTATTCTCTGTTATGCGCGAGTTGTTCATTAGCAACTGGAACCGGGGCGCAGTTCGTTTGCTGGGCGTACACGCTGCGCACTTCGATGAAGAGAGTGAGCAACTCAGCCTTGAAGGGCGGGCCGCTCACGACAAATGGAATCAGGCGCTGACTGCCGCCGACCGTATGCGCGAGAGGTTCGGAGAGAGTGCGGTGTCGCTGGCTACGGGGATGAAGGCCCGTTTCCGGGAGAGAACTCACGAGAACCCGGCGGCACTGCCGGGCAAGAAGAAGGAAAGCTAACAACAGGTGGCGGGGTGACCTTCAGACGTGGTCACCTGTCACAGACACGTGTGACAGGGGAGGTTAGCCTCGACCTGTGGGCAGCAGCCACATTCAGCGGGTCCGTGTGGTCATCCGCGGCGCGGTGCAGGGCGTCGGGTTCCGGCCGTTCATCTACCGTCTCGCAGAAGAGATGGGGCTGAAGGGTTGGGTCATCAACAACGCGGAGGGCGTGTTCATCGAGGCCGAGGCCGAGCCGGGGGCGCTGCAGCAGTTTCTGCTGCGCATCGAGCGGGAGAAGCCCGCGATCTCATTCATTCAAAGCTTCGAGCACAGCTACCTCGATCCGGTCGGCTATGACAAGTTTGAAATTCGCGAGAGCACGGGCGGAGCCAAGACTGCTTTAATCCTGCCGGATATCGCAACCTGCAATGAATGTCGCCGGGAAATCCTCGATCCCGGCAATCGCCGTTACCGTTATCCGTTTACCAACTGCACCAATTGCGGGCCACGATTCAGCATCATCGAGGCACTGCCTTACGACCGCCCGCGCACCTCTATGAAGATATTCGAGATGTGTCCGGCGTGCGCGGAGGAGTACCACAATCCGCGCGACCGGCGTTTCCACGCGCAACCGAACGCTTGTCCGCAGTGCGGGCCGCATCTTGAGCTGTGGGATGCGAGTGGACAAGCCCTGGTTAAGGATGATGCGGCGCTGCTGCATGCGGCGAGCGCGATCCGCGACGGAATGATCGTCGCGGTCAAGGGGCTGGGCGGGTTTCACCTGATGGTGGATGCGCGCAACGAGCCGGCGGTGCGCCGCCTGCGCCAGCGCAAGAGACGCGAAGAGAAGCCGTTTGCGCTCATGTTTCCGTCGCTCGCTGCCGTTGCAGAATTTGCACAGATCGAGCCGATGGAAGCGCGACTCTTGCTCTCTCCTGAGGCGCCAATCGTCATAGTGCGACGCGCCGATCGCGAGGGACTGGCGGACTCGATTGCGCCGGGGAATCCCTATTTCGGCGTAATGATGCCGTACACCCCGCTACATCACCTTCTGATGCAGGAGTTGGGAGCACCGGTGGTGGCCACCAGTGGAAACATTTCAGACGAGCCGATTTGCACCCAAGAGCAGGAGGCGCTGCTCAGGCTACGAGGCATCGCTGACCTGTTTCTGATGCACAATCGGCCCATCGTGCGGCACGTGGATGATTCCGTGGTGCGGGTGATGGCGGGACGGGAACTGGTCCTTCGCCGCGCTCGCGGGTTTGCGCCGCTGCCGGTCCTTCTGCGGCAAGCATCGCCGAGCGTCATTGCTGTAGGTGCTCACCAGAAGAATGCGATTGCGGCTTCCGTCCACGAGCAGGTGTTCATCAGCCAGCATATCGGCGATCTGGAGACCGTCCCCGCGTACGGCGCATTTCAGCAGGTTCTGGCCGATTTCGCCGACCTGTATGAGCTTCATCCAGCGGTGATGGCTTGCGACCAGCATCCCGACTATTTTTCGACACAACATGCTCGAAAGCAGAACGATGTCGAGGTGGTCGCGGTACAGCACCATTACGCGCATGCGCTGTCGTGCATGGCCGAGAACCAGATCGACGCGCCCGCGCTGGGTATCGCTTGGGATGGCAGCGGCAATGGCCCTGACGGGACAGTATGGGGCGGCGAGTTCCTGCGCATTACTCCCGAAGGATTTGAACGGTTTGCCCATCTTGCGGACGTTTCAGTTGCCCGGTGGCGACAAGGCAGTGAAAGAGCCGCGGCGGGTGGCTTTGTCGATTTTGCGCGAGACCTTCGGGGCCGAGTTGAATGAGCTTGGTACACTGCCGACGCTGGAAGCATTCACAGCCGACGAGCGCCGACTGCTGGACGAGATGCTGGAGCGAGGGTTGCGCAGTCCGCGAACTTCAAGCGCGGGGCGGTTGTTCGATGCGGTGGCGTCGATCATCGGGCTGCGGCAGGTCTGCCGGTTCGAGGGCCAGGCGGCGATGGAACTTGGAGTTTCTCACCCACGGGGTCGCCACGGAGCAAACGTATCCATTCGACTTGGTTCGGGGCGATGGCGTTACAGTAGCCGATTGGGCGCCGATGATTCGTGCCATCGTCGATGATGTGCGTGCCGCTACGGGCGAACGGCACCATCGCAGCGAAGTTCCACAACACGCTGGCGGAGATGATGGTGCGCGCGTCGCCAAGAGTGCGGCGAGGAAAAGGTTGTGCTGAGTGGCGGCTGCTTCCAGAACCGCTATCTCACGGAGCGCGCTGTCAGGCGGCTGAGTAGCGAAGGTTTCCGCCCCTACTGGCACCAGCGGGTGCCGCCTAACGATGGCGGAATTGCGCTGGGGCAGGTGGCCGCGGTGGGGCGCGCGCAGGCGAAATCAAAAGACGGAGAGAGGCAAACAGTATGTGCCTAGCGGTTCCGGGAAAGATATTGAGCACCAGCGGAGAAGATTTTGCGCGCATGGCGCGGGTAAGTTTCGGCGGCATCACCAAAGAAATCAGCCTGGCCTATGTTCCCGAAGCGTGCGAAGGGCAGTACGTGCTGGTGCATGTCGGTTTCGCAATCAGCGTGGTGGATGAGGCAGAAGCGATGCGGACATTCGAAATCCTGAAGCAGATGGGCGAATTGGCGGAACTCGAGCCGCAGGCGGGTGAGGCGTGAAGTACGTCGAAGAGTACCGCGATCCGGTTGCGGCGCAGCAGTTTGCTGAGGCCATCGCCAGGACCGTGACACGCCCGTGGACATTGATGGAAATCTGCGGCGGGCAGACACATTCCATCGTGAAGTACGGCATCGATGAATTGCTGCCCAGACAAGTTACGCTGGTGCACGGGCCGGGATGTCCGGTGTGCGTGACGCCGCTGGAACTGATCGACAAGGCCCTGCAAATCGCATCGCAACCGAATGTGATCTTCTGCTCATTCGGAGACATGCTGCGGGTTCCGGGCTCTTCGGGCGATCTGTTCAGCGTTAAAGCTGCGGGCGGCGATGTTCGGATCGTGTACTCACCCAGCGATGCCGTGAAGATTGCGGCGCAAAATCCTGACAAGCAGGTTGTGTTCTTTGCCGTCGGTTTCGAAACCACTGCTCCGGCGAATGCCATGTCGGTGTACCAGGCAAAACAGTTGGGCCTGGCGAACTATTCCATCCTGGTGTCGCACGTGCTTGTGCCGCCGGCCATGGAAGCCATCCTGGGTTCTCCGCAGAATCACGTCCAGGGCTTTCTTGCTGCCGGCCACGTATGCACGGTGATGGGCTTCGAGGAGTACGAGCCCATCTGCAGGAAATACAAGGTGCCGATTGTGGTGACCGGCTTCGAACCGCTCGATTTGCTGCAAGGCATTTTCATGTGCGTGTCGCAGCTCGAACAAAGACGCCACGAAGTAGAGAACCAGTACGCCAGGGCGGTCCGGCGGGAAGGGAACCGTACGGCACAAGAACTGGTGGCAAAAGTATTCCGGGTAGTACCCCGCAAGTGGCGCGGGATCGGCGAGATCCCGCAGAGCGGTTTGGGATTAGCGCCGGAGTATGCGGAGTTCGACGCCGAAACCCGCTTTGGCGTCGCAGCCTATACCGCAGAAGAAGATCCCGAGTGCATCAGCGGGCTGGTGATGCAGGGGGCGAAGAAGCCGGAGGAGTGTACGGCCTATGGCAAGCGCTGCACGCCCGACCATCCGCTGGGAGCGCCTATGGTGTCATCCGAGGGCGCATGTGCGGCCTATTACCGCTACCGGCGCTTGCGCGAACCCGAGCTGATGAACTTGGAGAGCACGAACCGTGGCTGATCCGAAGAATTTCCAGTTGCAGTGTCCTGTTCCGCTCAACGACAGCGAGCATGTGCAACTTGCACACGGCGGCGGCGGCCGTCGCATGCACGAGCTGCTGGAAGGGTTGCTGCTGCCCAACTTCGGCAGCCAGCAACTGCTGGAACGCCATGATGGGGCAACCCTGAACATCGCGGGAGCGCGACTGGCCTTCACTACCGACTCCTATGTGGTCAAGCCGCTGTTCTTTCCTGGAGGCGACATTGGTACCCTCGCCATCAATGGGACAGTCAATGATTTGGCGATGTGCGGAGCGCGTCCGCTCTACCTGAGCTCGGCGTTCATTCTGGAAGAAGGATTCTCCATGGAATCGTTGCGGCGGGTGGTGGAGTCCATGCGAATCGCAGCCGCTGAAGCGCAGGTCCAGTTGGTAACGGGCGACACCAAGGTCGTGGACAAGGGCAAAGGCGACGGCATCTTCGTCAACACTGCTGGAATCGGCGTGGTGGAGCACGGTCTGACCATCGCGCCATCAGCAGTGCGTCCGGGAGACGTGATTCTGCTGAGCGGCGACGTGGGGCGGCATGGCATCGCCATTATGGCGACGCGCGAGGGACTGTCATTTGAGACGGAAATCGAATCCGATTGCGCGCCGCTGTGGGAGCCGGTCGCAGCCTTGCTGCAAGCCGGAATCGAAATTCACTGCCTGCGTGACCTGACGCGCGGCGGACTCGAGCAGCGGTTTGATCGAAATCGCCGAGACCGCGAAGGTCCGCATCAGCATTGACGAATTATCGGTGCCGGTACGCGAAGACGTGGCCGGGGCCTGCGAAATCCTGGGGCTCGATCCGCTCTACCTTGCCAACGAAGGACGGTTTATCGCGATTGTGCCGGAGCACGAAACAGCACAAGCGCTGGACATTCTGAGCCAGCACGTCGTCAGAGCGGCGCGACAAAGATTGGGGAAGTGTCGGAACGGCCGGCGGGAATGGTGACGATGAAGAGCCGGCTGGGTACCGAGCGCGTGCTCGATATGCTGAGCGGTGAACAACTGCCGCGAATCTGCTAGGCGCCGACCAGCTTCTCGAGGATTGCCTTGTTGCGGATGGTCAGCGTCGATCCTTTCAGCACTGCGATCTGGCGCTTGCGGAAGTCGGCCAAAACCCGTGTGACGGTTTCGCGCGAGGTGCCGATGATTTGCGCGATCTCTTCATGCGTCAAGGCCAGTTTCACCTTAGGCTCCGACTTGTCGGCGCTGGTCGCCGTCCATTCCAACAAAAGGCGCGCCAGACGTTCCGGCGCGGAGTGCGAAAGTCCCAGGCTGCGGATCTGCTGGTAAGCGCTTTGGCAATCCTTGCTGAGATGCTGCGCGGCCTTCAGGCAGGCATCGCCGTGATTCTGCAGGAACTTCAGAAAATCTTCGCGCTTGATGAAATTGAGCTGGCAGGGTTGTCCGGTCTCCGCGGTGATTTCGTAAGGAGTGCCTGATACCGTGGCGTGCATCCCGAGCACTTCGCCCGGCTGCGCGATCTTGAGAATTAGCGTCTTGCCTTCGGCGGAGGTGGTTGAAAGCTTGACCCGGCCCTTGCACAGCATGTAGATGCCGCGGGGCGACTGGCCTTCCACGAACAGTACCGCTCCGGCCGGATAAGAAGCTGTGTACTTGATTTTGTCGAAGGCTTCGAGAGCACCCTTTGGCAGCGTGCAGAAAAAGCTATCGCTCCGCAGCTTACAAATTACGCAATTCTCCACCAGCTCAAAACCGTATGGTGACCCCACAGGTGCCTCCGTAACGATTACTTAACATGTTATCACCGCCTACCCGAAAGTCCTAGGACAGTCATCCAGTTGCGAGCGAGCCTTCTCTGCGAGGCCGGGATTGCAACCTGCGAAACCCGTTCCCCGAACAGCCGGATGCGGTAAGGCTCCGATGTCCCGCAGACATTCCTTCCTCCGGACTTCGAATTCCAGCGTGCAAGTGATGTATATCACATGAATCCGTATCTTGCGTCACAGACCCTCGGCCAAGCCGTGACAGAAAATCCCGCCCACAACGGCTCAATACAAAGGCGGGAGGCGATCCGGTCTAATCGCCGCAACATCGTTGGGCCCGGCCGAGGTTCTTCCGACCGCGGCAGGGCGTCCGGAATTCTGGTTCCGGTTTGCATCAGGCAACAGACGGTTTGCGGACAACGACCACTCTCCTCTACCCCAAGCGCCTCCCGCCCCTGGTTTTCAAGGGAGTCGTTGCGTTCCAGGGCAAGCGGCAGTTGCGGTAGCCAAAAACTGAGTTTGAGAGGTGATTTTGAGAATGGCCAACAGACCCCGTGGACAGCCCGACCCTCCAGCAGTCAGATGCCTGCTTTCCGGGTCCTTAAGCATTCACAAATTTAGAGTTGTTGCCGCGTGCGCGGGATGGTATGTTTCTCGCGCTGTTGGAAGGGAGAGATGAGATGAGCACAGCAATGGCAGGTAAGGTTGACTCAATCGAAGTCGGGAGCACCGGGCTCAACCGCTGGTGGCGTGTCGTCGGCGGACTTATGATGAACATCGCTTTGGGCACGCTTTATGCGTGGAGCGTTTTCGTTGCCCCGCTGGAAAAAGAATTTGGTTGGAAGCGGGCCGATACCTCGACGGTGTTCACCATCGCGGTCGTGGTGTTCGCACTCACGTTTATCCTTGGCGGGCGGCTGCAGGACAAATTCGGGCCCTTCTGGGTCTCGCTCACCGGCGCAATTCTGGTCAGTCTGGGCTTTTTTCTATGCTCTTACACCAGTAGCCTGACATACCTGTTCATTTGCTTCGGCGTGATTGGAGGATTGGGTAACGGTTTTGGTTATGCCACGCCCATTCCGGTCATGGCCAAGTGGTTCCCCGATAAGCGCGGCTTGGCTGTAGGCTTAGCGGTGGGCGGATATGGCGCCGGATCGGCGATCTTTGGCCCGTTGGCGGCCAGTTACCTGATTCCGACCTTTGGCTGGCGCACCACCTTCCAGGTCCTGGGCGCGATCTTCCTGGTGATGACCGTCATCGGTGCGTTCCTGCTTAAGAATCCTCCGGCCGGATATAAGCCTGCGGGCTGGGTGCCGGCCGCGACCTCCAAGGCTGCGGCGAGCACCTACGACTTCTCCCCAGGTGAAATGCTGCGCACGCCGACCTTCTACTTTATGTGGATTGCCTATGCGTTCGGCTGCGCGGCGGGTCTCATGGTCATCAGCCAGTTGGTGCCCTTTGCCAAGAGCGTCGGCATACCCAGTATCACGCTGGCTTCCCTCGGCTTGGTGGTCGGTGCCACCGGTAACGCCTCGGGCCGCATCCTGTCGGGATGGATGTCGGACCACCTGGGCCGCATCAACGTGCTGCGCCTGATGATCGGCATCTCCATGGTGGCTATGCCGATTCTGTATCAGGTGGGCGGCAATGTGGTGGCGCTGTTCGTGATGCTGTTCATCGTTTACTGGTGCTACGGCACTCAGCTTTCCGTTAACGCGGCGACCGCAGCGGACTTCTGGGGAACCAAGAACGTGGGCATTAACTACGGGCTGCTGTTCACCGCGTGGGGTGTAGCCGGACTTCTTGGCGGCCGCATCGGCGGTAAGTTGTACGACAAGTATCACAACTACCAGATGGCGTTCTATACGGCTGCAGTCCTGGCCCTGGTTGCGCTGATCGCTGAAATGCTGGCGCGCCGGCCAAAGCACGTTTAGGTCGGCTGCCGGCACGGAACTTTTGCATGGTCCTCAAGGCGGGATGCGCGGAAGCGCATCCACGCCATCAGCATGGGGAGTTCAGGGGCCAAAGGAATCAACGAATTCATTCATCATAAGGAGTACGAATATGGGCACCGCAACCAAGGTGTCAGAACCGCAGCAAGCAATCAAGTCGGCGATCGAGGAATATCCGTCCCCCGACATCGTGCGCCAGCAGGCACTGCTGCAGGACTGGCCGGCGGAAAACCGACGCTTCCACGACGACCCCGACAAGTTCTGGGAGGAAGTTGCGAAACAGTTCGTCTGGACGAAACCGTGGGACAAGGTATGCGAATGGGACGGCATCCATCACAAATGGTTCCGCGGGGCCCGCACCAACATCACGGTGAACGCGCTTGACCGGCACGCCAATTCGGACAACCGCAACAAGGCCGCGTTCATCTGGCTGGGCGAGGACGGCACCGAGAAAATTGTCACCTACGGACAACTTTTCCGCGATGTCTGCAGGTTTGCCAACGGACTGAAGTCACTGGGCGTGAAGAAAGGTGACCGCGTTGTCATTTACATGCCGTTGACGCTGGAAGGCACAATCTCCATGCTGGCGTGCGCGCGCATCGGGGCCATCCACTCCGTGGTGTATGCCGGACTCGGGCATACTTCGCTGCGCGACCGCGTGGAAGACGCACAAGCCAAAGTAGTGATTGTCGGCGACCAGGGCTTTCGTCGCGGAAAGCCGGTGCCACTGAAGCCCATCGTTGATGAAGCGTTGGACGGCGTCGAGATTGTGCAGAAGGTGGTCGTGTTTACGCGCGATCCCGAATGCGTTCAGCCCGAGCAGCCATCGCGAAGTGGACTTCCGCGAGCTAATGAAGTTTCCCGTCTGACTGCCCGGCAGAGGACATGGATGCCGAAGACCCGCTGTTCATCCTGTACACCTCGGGCACGACCGGTAAGCCAAAGGGCGTGGTGCACGTGCATGGCGGCTATATGGTCGGCATCACTTACTACCTGTCGTCGTTCTTCGACGTCGGCCCGAAAGACATTTTCTGGTGCACCTCAGACATCGGCTGGATCGTGGGGCACTCCTACATCGTTTACGGGCCGTTATGCGCCGGGGTTACCACGCTGTTTCGTGAAGGCGCAATCGATTATCCAGATCCGTCGATTGCATGGAAGATCGTCGAGCACTATGGCGTTACCAAGATGTTTACCGCACCGACGGCGTTGCGCATGTTCATGCGCTACGGCGAGAAATACCCGCAAGCGCACGACATCACCAGTTTGCGCGTAATTGCCTGCGCCGGCGAGCCGCTGAATCCCGAAGCCTGGCGCTGGGCGCAGACCTATCTTGCCGGTGACGGTAAGTGGGGCTATGTGGTGGACAACTGGTGGCAGACCGAGTTGGGGGGGCCGGCGCTGGGAACTCCCCCCACCATGCCCATGCGTGGAGGTAAGGCTGGATTGGCGCTGCCTGGTTGGGACGCCGACGTGGTGGACATCGACGGCAAGCCTGTCGCTCCGGGAGTGAACGGCCGGCTCGTCCTGAAACGCCCGGCTCCCATGATGATGCGAACCGTGTGGGGTAATCCGGCCCGATACGAGAAGGACTGGCTGGAGATTCCCAATACCTACATCACGGGAGACCTGGCGTTAAAAGATTCGGACGGGTACATCTCCGTGATTGGGCGCGCCGACGATGTATTAAACGTTGCTGGCCATCGCATCGGAACGGCCGAAGTGGAAAGCGCCCTGGTGTCGCATCCCGCGGTAGCGGAGGCAGCAGCCATCGGAATTCCCGACGCGCTGAAGGGCGAAGCGATTGTGGCCTTTGTGCAATTACGGTCGGGCCATACAGCGTCGGACGCGCTGCTAGCGGGTTTGATTGACCACGTGCGGCGCGAAATGGGGCCGATTGCAACACCTTCAGCGATAAAATTTGTTGCCGCGCTGCCCAAGACCCGGTCGGGCAAAATCATGCGCCGTCTGTTGAAGGCGCAGGAAACCGGCGCGGAGATTGGCGATCTTTCAACGCTGGAACAGTAAGTCAACTGGAACCATTCGGCCCGCTGCCGAGGCGGCCCGCGACACTTAAGGATCTGCCTGTAACGCCCTAGTGCGAGCAACGGCATTGCGGTGGTGTATAGAATGTTCCACCATATGGGCCTGAACGAAGCGCGAGGAAGCGCTGCGTCAACCCAGGAAACACCGGCGAAGAACTGCCGGGATTGCATTTCAAATTCAGAAAAATAAGGAGTGAATGATATGCCTCGAACTCTTCCTGAACAGAATGCGGTAGTCGAGACCAGCGCGGCTCAGATCGCGGTCCATTGGCGGGAGGAAGAATACTATTATCCTTCCGCAAAATTTATCGGCCAGGCAAATCTGACCGATCCCAGTATCAACGAACGCTTCAGCGAGAAGAACTTCCCGGAATGCTTTCGGGAGTACGCCGACCTGCTGACTTGGGACAAGTACTGGGACACCACCCTCGACACCAGTGACCCGCCATTCTGGAAGTGGTTCGTAGGCGGCAAGCTCAATGCCTCGTACAACTGTGTGGACCGGCACCTCGACAAGTACAAGAACAAGGCGGCGCTCATCTTTGTTCCAGAGCCGGAATCCGAGGCGCCGGTATCCGTCACCTACCGCGAACTCTACGTGAGAGTGAATGAATTCGCGGCGCTGCTGCGCGATTTCTGCGGCCTGAAGAGTGGAGATCGCGTCACCATACATATGCCGATGGTTCCCGAGCTGCCGATTACCATGCTGGCATGCGCCCGCTTGGGCGTGATTCACTCCGTTGTGTTTGGAGGCTTCAGCGGGGAGGCTTGCGGCCGGCGCGTCGCCGATTCCGGCAGCCACATCCTGATCACGATGGATGGTTATTACCGCAACGGCAAGCTGCTGGACCACAAAGCGGGCGCCGATATTGCGATCGACATTGCCAAGCAGGAAGGCCAGACCATCGAGAAGGTCCTGGTCTGGCGGCGTCACCCCGGCCAGAATGCGTCCGCATCCCCGTTTGTGGAAGGGCGCGATCACTGGGTTGACGAAATCCTGCCGAACTACTCGGGAGTGATCGTCGCACCGGTTCCCATGGACGCGGAAGCGCCGCTGTTCCTTATGTACACCAGCGGCAGCACGGGAAAGCCGAAAGGATGTCAGCACCGCACCGGCGGCTACCTCGCCTATGTGACGGGCTGCTCAAAATACATTCAGGACATCCATCCCGAAGATGTGTACTGGTGCATGGCCGACATCGGTTGGATTACCGGTCACTCGTTTATTGTCTATGGACCTCTGGCCCTGGCCGCCACCAGCGTCATCTACGAAGGTGTTCCGACTTATCCCGATCCCGGCAGAGTTTGGAGAATCGCCGAGCGCCTGGATGTGAACATCTTCCACACTTCGCCCACGGCCATCCGCATGTTGCGCAAGGCCGGTCACGATGAACCCACCAAGTACAACTATCACTTCAAGCACATGACCACGGTGGGAGAGCCCATCGAGCCCGAGGTTTGGCGCTGGTACTACGAAACCGTGGGCAAAGGTGAGGCCGTGATCGTCGACACCTGGTGGCAAACCGAAAACGGCGGCTTCCTGTGTACCACCAAACCGGCGCTGAATCCCATGAAGCCGGGAAGCGCAGGCCCAGGTATGCCGGGCATCTATCCCCACGATCATCGACGAAATGGGAGAGGATGTGCCCGCCGGTTCGGGGAAGGCAGGGAACATCTGCATTCGGAATCCGTGGCCAGGAATCATGCAGACCATTTGGGGTGATCGTCAGCGCTTCGTCGACCAGTACTACGCGAAGTACTGCAAGGATCCCAACAGCAAGGATTGGCGTGACTGGCCATATTTTGCGGCGGACGGAGCCGTGCTGGCCGTGGACGGGTATTTCCGAATCCTGGGACGCGTGGATGACGTCATTAACGTCGCCGGCCACCGCCTGGGCACCAAGGAAATCGAGTCTGCGTGCCTGACGGTTCCCGAGGTGGCAGAGGCGGCGGTGGTGCCGGTGGTGGATGAGATCAAAGGCCGCGTGCCCGAGGTCTATATCGTCTTGCAGCCTGATGTACTGCCGACTCAGCATCAGGAGATCCTGACCAAGGTCAATCACGTCATTGAGACGATGATTGGCAAGATTGCCCGCCCGCGGAGGATTCTCATTGTTCCGGACATGCCGAAAACACGGTCCGGCAAACTCATGCGGCGTGTTCTGGCGGCCCTCTCCAACAACATGAACACCGGAGACATCACGACGTTGGCCAATCCGGATGTGGTGGAATCGGTTCGGGTCATGGTTCAGGGCAAGGAGAAGGTAGCACTGCAAGAAGGACCGGAAGACCTGAAGTCGTTTGGATCAGTGGATTAAAGGCTGAGCTCAGTGGCACGAAGCTGTTGTGCAGGCTGAAATATGAATCGGGGCGCCTCGAGCGCGTCCCGATTTTTTATGCGCCGGATTCGGCTGGTTCGCTGCGCTTGCCCATCCTGCGGAGCATCGGTTGGCTCAATCGCTGCCTGCTCCGCTGAAATTGACCCAGTTTCGACCAACTCCACCGGCACCGGCGTGGTGAAGTCCACCGCATCCGCCGGAACCATCGCCGCGTGCCGCTGATACCACGTGACAGCACTGGCGCGCTGCCACAGCCGCGTCAGCAGCTGCATCAAGATGATGAACTCCAGCAGCAGAAAGGTCACCGGAGTCGCCGTCGGCGGCAACTTCGCCCACAACCATAACCCGACAGCCAACGTTACCCACGCAACACCGCTGATACACAGGTACACGCGAAACAACGTGCCAACCTGGCGCCAAGCTGATGCCCAATGCCTTCCACAGGTTCGACCACATTTTGGGTTCGTTCTGCACCACGGCGCGCACTTGCGCGATGTCGAACCACAGCCTGACGAACAACACCAGCAGTGTGATCGACGATCGCGCCCGCCAGCAGGATGTAGAAGCCTGTCCGGGCTGCTACCGCTCGGTCACCCACGTAGTCCGACAGCTTGTTCACGCCAGCGAGTATTCCGAACAAAATGCCGAACGGAACCAGCGGAGAACAGTGCCAGCCGCACAAACCGCCAGAAGAACGCGCCCGATGCCGCGAAAAAGTCTCCCGCCGTGAATCTTGCGGTCTTCCCGATACACCGCCAGGATGCCGCCGGTCACGAAGATCATGAACAGCGGAAACAGGCATGCAAACAGGAACGAACTTCCGGCCGAGCGCATCAGGTTTGCCTCGGGCCGATGTCACCAACTCAAGAAACATGCCGAAGTCGAAGCCTTTGGTGAGGCCCTCGCCGGCCAGGCTGAACTTCAGCAGCTTGTCCAGTTGCGCGCGCGCCCCTGCGGCCCCCAGGAGTCCGAGCACGAGGTTGACCGCGATACACCCACCACAACACACGCTGGCGGCGCCACACCAGGGCGGCACCGGCAGCTACCAATCCTTTGTTTTCGTCTGCCATTGTCGTCTCCTCGGTTAGGTTAACCAGCTCAACATCTGGGCCAGGAACTGCGTCAAAAAGGTCCAGTAGGTCGCAATCTTCACGGTGGCGCCGCGCTGGGGTTCGGTCGCGATGCTGTTGTTCAGGTAGTCGCGATCCATGGTGATCTGGTGGCCAGGATCGATCTCCACCGAGAGCACTTTGGCCTTCTTCACGTACACGAAGCGTTTCCAGCGGTCCCGGCCGTCCCACGTCTCGCGGATCGTCTCGCCGTTATCGAACTTGATTTGCGCCGTGACCGGAAAGACAAAATCTCCCAGCCGCTGCAGCAGAATATCCGTGGAGTAAAGGGTCTCGCCCTTCTTTTCGTCGGGTGCGTCTTTCTTCGCCCAATCCACTCGGGTCGATTCCGCCTTGCGGACCTTGTAGTCCAGCACCTGCGTCCCGTATACCGCCTGCTGCCAATACCAGCCCAGGTCCTGCCCGGCGACTTCGTTTACCGTCCGCAGGAAATCCTCCTGCGTGGGATGCGTGAACCGATACTTCATGAAGTAGGCGTGGAGCGCTTTTTGCAGCGTCTCCTGGCCGACGACCGCCTCCAGAGTTAGCAGCATCGTGGCGGTCTTGCCATAGGTTATGCCGCCATAAGCTCCTATGCTCATGTCCTGATAGCTGGGTCGCGAGAGCGGGTCAGTCTCGGCGACTCCGAGGTAGGACAAACGCTGTTCCGCGGCATCGCCCATCTGTGCGCCCATCCAGTTCAGCATGCTTGTGTTCTTGCCATAGAGGCTGTCGGTCACCTTGACTTCTGTGTAGCTGTTGATGCCTTCGTCCAGCCACGCGTTCTCGAACTCGTTGGTGGCGACCATGGCGTACCAGTACTGGTGCCCGAACTCGTGCTCCGTCACGCCTTCCGGCAAAAGCTTCTGCCCTTTCGGCGCCCACCAGACAGTGTCGCCCGTGATAAATGTCGGGTACTCCATTCCACCGGCTTCCGTGGCGCCGTGCGGCGGATCTACCACCGTGATCTGGGCATAGGGATAGGGCCCGTACCATTCGTCGAAGCGCTTCATGCTGCCCTGCATTACGTCGAGGTAGCGCTGCCAACTGCTGCGGTAGCTGTCATAGGTGAGCAGGCGAATCTTCACCGGACCGACACTCCCAGTGAATGTTTCTTCCAGTACCTTAAAGTTCGGATCAGCCGTCCATGCGAAATCGTGAACGTCTTCCGCGTGGAAAACAACAGTCTTCGTTCCATTGCCGTTATCGGTTTCGCCGGTCTGCACGCCGGTCGCACCGATGATGTAGTTCTTCGGCAGCGTGATCTTCACGTCGTAGGTGCCGAAGTCGGCGAAGAACTCGGTCATGGCGTGAAACTGGTGGCAATTCCATGCGCCATTCCAGAAGACCCCAACCTTGGGAAACCATTGCCCGGCCAGCAGGAACGTACGCTTGTAGCCGGTGCGGGCGATGACCTCCGGGAACGTCGCCTTGAACTTGATTTTGAACACCACATCTTGGCCGGCCTCGATCGGCCGCGGTAAGGCGATGTCGAAAACGGTCTTGTCGTTCGCGTTGCCGTCATCCGGCGCGATGAACTTAAGTGCTTTAGTCAAATCGCCCATGCCGACCGCTTCCAGCGACAAGATTTCGTTGGAACCACTTTCCTTCGGGTCCCATCCCTCATCAAACTTGCTGGTGCGGAAGTTCCCATCCCGGTGGGCTTCGCGCACCCACGTGGCCTCCGGCTGAAAGCCGTTCAGGTAGAGATGGAACGGGAAGTGGTCCAGCGGCTGTCCGGTGAGATTGTGGTAGGTCAGGGTCTCGGTGGCTTCGACCGTGTGTTTGTCGGGGTTATATGTGGCATCAATCTGGTAGGCCACCACCCGCTGCGACAGCGGGCCTTTCACCAAGGGCGCGAACGGGCTCTGGGCGTGAAGCGGAGCCAGTAGAGCCACGCTGGCCATAATCACGCAAAGCACACGGCTGCCGACCCTGCCCGGTGCTGCCGCGCCTACATTATTGCTTCGAGCCATGCCATTCCTCACTTTCCAGACTGTGCAAAGCCGTGTGATTTGCCATACCCCCCTACCCCCTGGCCTATTAGAATCAATTAGTTATGCGGCATATTCGATGCAAGTTTGGGATAATGCCTAAGTTGTTCGTACTTAATAGTATCTAAAGGACTTAGACGCGACATTGCCAGATTGAGGCTGTCGCTTGCCGGATGGGGTTGGCATCCGTGGCGCCCAGCAAATGAAGAGCCGAAGACCCTAGCAACGCCGATTGGGTACAAGTCTCCTCGATCCTCGCGCATGGATTTTACCGATGCCGACCATGCGACGGAAGGGCAAGTGTCACGGGCTGACGTGATACGGCCACCTGAGGTTGCGGCGAATCTACTCCTCATCACCGTCTTTCCTGAATGCCACAAATCTTCTTCCGTGCTACTTCTTTTCGCTCTTGAGCGGCTCGCTCAAACCTAAGGCCACATCCACCAGCGTCGGATCGACCAGCCGGTTCTTGTTGATGGCTTCAGTGAGCGGGACCGAGACGATTGCATTGCCGCGCAGCGCGACCATACAGCCGAACTCCCCGCGATGCACCATGTCGATGGCTCCAATGCCATAGCGCGAGGCCAACACTCGATCAAACGCGCTGGGGGATCCCCCGCGTTGAATGTGCCCCAGCACCACATAGCGGGTTTCCAGCCCCGTGCGACGTTCTACTTCGCGCGCCAAAATCTGACCCACACCTCCGAGTCGCACGTGCCCGAACTCGTCCTTGCCCATCTCGGTGACCACCGGGGCGCCGTGCGGGTCAACGTCGCTGGCGAACTTGGCGCCTTCAGCCACCACGATGATGCTGAAATAGCGTCCGCGGGCATGCCGCAAGCGGATGCGCTCGGCGACCTCCTCGATGTCGAACGGCTTCTCCGGGATCAGGATGACATCTGCGCCGCCCGCGATGCCGCTGTACATCGCGATCCATCCCGCATCGCGGCCCATGACCTCGACCACCATCACGCGCTGATGTGCCTCGGCGGTCGTGTGGACGCGGTCGATAGCTTCCATCGCGGTGTTGACCGCCGTGTCAAAGCCGAAGCAGAAATCCGTGCCGCTCAGGTCGTTGTCGATGGTCTTCGGCACACCGACCACATTGATGCCCTGTTCGAACAGTTTTTGCCCGACGCTGTTCGTATCGTCGCCGCCGATGGCAATCAAAGCGTCGATGTTGTTTTGCTTCAAGGTCTCGATGCAGCGCTCCAGTCCGCCCTCGCGCTTCGACGGATTCGTACGGGAGGTACGCAAGATGGTTCCACCCCGCGGCAGAATGCCGGAAATGGAGTCGTAATCCAGCACCATCGTCTTGTTTTCGAGCACGCCGCGCCAGCCTTCCAAGAAGCCCACGAACTCGTCCTCGTAATGGAGAATGCCCTTGCGGACCACTGCGCGGATCACCGCATTGAGACCGGGACAGTCGCCTCCGCCCGTCAAAATGCCAATTCTCATGACCTTGAGCCATCCTTCCGTGGTGTCGTTGCTACTGATAGTAACGTATGCGAATACGCTCCCCGAGCGTAGTACACTTCTGGCCAGATGGGGCAGGCATTTCGAGGAGCGTGGCACGATGTCCGAAGACCGTAAATTCAATTCCTACGACGAGTTCTTTACCTTCTACCTGCAGCAGCACAGTGACCCGCGCAATCGCCTTCTACACGCCGTCGGCACCACGCTTGGCCTCGCCATCGTGGTCTGGGCATTTCTGTCCGGCCATCCTTGGTACGCTCTGTTGTTCTTCCCCGTCGGATACGGGTTTGCCTGGACCGGCCACTTCGGTCTGGAGAAGAACAAGCCGGCCACCTTTGGCCATCCCTTCTGGTCTTTCATCAGTGACTTCCGAATGTTGGGACTGATGTTCACAGGCCGGCTGGCCGCCCGCATGAAGCCCCAGACCCCTCAGCCGTAACTCCCCGTCGCCTTGATCCTTCGGCTCGGTGCTGCGCCCCTCGCTCAGGATTTCGGCAGCAGGCTCCCGCTCACTGCGTTCGCTCACGCCTGCTGAACGCCTCAACCTGCTAAACTCGGCGCAAGAACATGCGAGTCCTGGGCATCGATTGCGGTGGCGAATACACCGGCTACGGCGTTGTCGAGCAGGACGAACGCGGTACTCTCCGACACGTCTGCAGCGGAGCCATCCGCCTGCCTCCCCGCCAGGCCCTCGAACTGCGCCTTTTAAAGATTGGTCAGGGCCTCACCGAAGTGATCGCCGCGCATGCGCCGGAGGTCGTCGCCATCGAAGACGTTTTCTATGCCGTTAACGCCAAATCGGCGCTGAAGCTCGGTCACGTTCGCGGCGTCGCCATGGTGACCGCGGCCCAAGCGGGGCTGGAAGTCGTGGCCTATTCGCCGCTGTCTATCAAATCGGCGGTCGTCGGTTACGGGCGGGCAGAGAAATCCCAGGTGCAGCTGATGGTCGCCCGACTGCTGGACCTGCCCGAGCCGCCCCAGCCGCCGGACGTGGCCGATGCTCTTGCGATTGCGATTTGTCACCTGCACACCGCCGCGACTCTGCAGCGCCAAGCCGCTCCTGCCCGCTGACGTCAGGGCCTTTCGATTAGAATCTAACCGACCATGCGCCTTTGGCTAATCAAGATGGGTATCGTCGCCAGTCTACTGGCGGCGTCCTGCGTTTCGGCGCAAGTTCTCCACCAGGCAGTTCCAGTGCCGCCGCCTGCCGGCGCTTATGTTGCCTTCAAGTTCGACTGGGACCAGGGGCGGCCGTGGCTCAAGTACACAATTTCCGTGGACGACGCCGGCAATGCTCATTTTGAAGGTGTCGGCAACCCGATCGAAAGCGGTGACGGTGATTCCTACGCCCAGGAGTTCACCATCTCTGATGTGAATCGCCAGAAAATCTTTGAGCTCGCGAAGAAGGCCAACTACTTTCAGGGCGACCTCGAAGCCAAGGCGAAGAACATCGCTCGGACCGGCCAGAAAACGCTGCAATATCACGGCAACTCCCAGGGAGGCGGCGCAGCGATCAATTCCTCGTCTACCTACAATTACTCGTCAAGCGCCGAGGTTCAGGAGCTGACGCGTTTGTTTCAGGCGATAGCGACGACCATCGATTTTGGCCGTAAGCTGGCTTTCCAATACCGCTTCGACAAGCTCGGTTTAGACGCCCGGCTGTATTCGCTGCAGCAGATGCAGGACGGCCATTTCGCCGAAGAACTACAGGCCATCGAACCCATCCTGCAGAAAATCGCTAACGACCCCAACATGATGCACATCAATCGCGTGGCGGCAAAGCAGTTGTTGAAGTCCGTCGGCCCGACAGTGGCCCCCAGCCAGCCAGCTACACAGCAGTGAGCAGATCTGAGGCGTTGCGACCGGGGAATTCTTGCCAGATTTTTCACCAGTGGAAAGCGCAGTATGGTCAGGACGACATTTAAAGTCCTGACTTACGGCAACTTCGACCCATTCAGGTGTTTAATAGGGGTGGACGGGGATGAGTCGGTTCCGGAGCCGGGCAGTCTGGCTGCGTCCACCGATTCAAAAGGAGTAGCGACTATGTTACGGCGCAAAATCTATTCGCTGGCCTGCTGGGCTGGGGTGTTGCTGGTCGCCGTTTCGGCGCAGGCAACATCGCACGTCAGGATCGTCCGCTTGAGCTACGTCGACGGCAAGGTGGAGATGGACCGCGCCAACGGGCAGGGTCTGGAGCGCGCCGTACTCAATTCGCCGGTGGTCGAGGGCTCCCGCATTCTTACCGGCAGCAACGGACTCGCTGAGGTCGAGTTCGAAGACAACTCAGTCGTGCGTCTGGGTGAAGCCACCGACATTAAGTTCAGCCAGTTGCTTATCAACGATGCCGGCGACAAAGTCAACGAAGTTTCATTGCTCCGCGGCAGCCTATACTTCGATACCCGCAACAACAAGAGCGAAATTGATCGGGTCATCGCCGCCGGTCAAACTTTTCTCATGCGACGCGACTCCCAGGTTCGCTTTCAAATGATTGGCGACCAGGTGCAAGCCGCGGTGTTCACCGGCGAAGTCACCATGGACAACGGTGGGCAACTCGTTCGTTTGAAAAAGAACGATACCCTTACGGTGGATTCCGCCAACCCCTCCGGCTACCTCCTCGCGAAGGGAGTGGACAGCCTCCCACTCGACCGCTGGAGCACGGAGCGGCACTCCTATCAGGACGCATACGCGTACAACAATGTTGGTTCCGGAAATAAGGCCCTGTCGGGATACGGATATTCCGATCTCGCCTACTACGGCGCATTCATGAATGTTCCGGGATACGGGATGGCTTGGCAGCCTTTCGGGGCTTCCAATTGGATTGGGTGGAACCCGTACCTATCCGGAACTTGGAATTATCTGGGAGGCATGGGGTACGTGTGGTCTTCAGCCTACGCCTGGGGATGGATGCCCTACCATTATGGCTCCTGGGCAAATGTGCCCGCTTACGGATGGGTGTGGGTGCCGGGCAACACGCTCAAGAACGGTGGCGTTGTGACGAACTGGCAGGCAACCGCCCCGGTCGTGAAGTCTCCGGCCGGCTACAGCGCGCCGGTTCCCCCGACCTCGTCGCCTAGTGGATCTCATCCCGCTATCATGGTGGGGAGAATCGGCAATGCACCGGCTTACTTGCCGGATGGCCAGGTTCCGCCCAATTTCCGCAGTGTGATTCAAGATCATTCCGGCCTGGCTGGGTTAAATTCGAATTCCTCCTTCCGCGGTAGTTCAGGCTCGTCCTTCGCCTCCCCTGCATCGAGGGCAATCAGCCCCGCCCGCGCTAGTGCCATGCAGAATGGCCACGTCTTTGCGACTCCGCCGGGCCCACGGATGATGCCAGGCATGATGGACAACGGCTTCGGGTCACCCGGGTGGGGAGGACATGGTTCGGGCAGTTCGGGCCATTCGTGGGCCGCTTCGACACGCAGCGCCGGCGGTGGAGCTCACATCGGAGGAACAACCGCTGGTCGCGGAACTGCTTCGACACACCCGAAGTAGTTCGACGCTGGATTCATCAAAAGGCGGCCCGCAGGCCGCCTTTTTTGTCGCTCCAAACCCGGCTCAATATACCGCGATGCCCGCGTACCCCACGACGATATCGCGGTCGCCCGAGACGTCACCGGATGTCGCATACCGGATGAGCTCTGCCTTGGTCGCCCCAAGTTCGCAGGCGGCTGTCAGCATGATGGTCGCCGGAGCGAAACCGCACATGCTGATCTGCCCCTGGCGTACCGTCTCGTACAGTCCTCGCGGATCAAGTGCGAGCACCTGCTCGATCGCGCGGCGGTCCTTGGTGCGCGTGATCGAATCGCTTTCGTAGTGGTTCATGTCACTGGAGGCGATGATCAGCGCCGGTTCTGGCAACTCCGCCAGCACCGCCGCCACGGCATGCCCCACCGCACTCAGCGATTCGAAGTTGGTTGTTCCCACCGCGATGGGCACAAACCGGAAGTCGGGCCGCAAAACCTGCAGGAAGGGAAGCTGCACCTCCAGAGCGTGCTCATATTGGTGGGCCTCCTGATCTTCAGTGAGCAGCGACGTTGCTGCCTTGAGGCTGGCCGCAATTTGCTCGTCGATGGGGGCATCCCCGAGCGGGGTGTGCCATGCGCCTTCGCTCATGATGGCCAATGGCTCTCCCTGGCCGGTGTGGTTGGGGCAGAGGATCACGCAGCGCCGGGGCAGTTGCAGACGCCCGTAGAGTGCTCCCGCGACCGCTCCCGAGTAAACGTATCCGGCGTGCGGCGCGATGCAGCCTATGGCTGGGATTTTGGCTTCGGCAACCCCTTGTCCCTGTGTTGCCGGTGGCGTAATGAAAGTCTCAACTTCGGCGCGTAGGCGCTGCGCGTTGGCCGGGTAGAAGCGGCCGGCAACAGCTGGCCGGCGAATCGCGGTGGTCATGGCTCACCCTTCCTACCATCCCAGACGGGTCATCTCGCCGATGGTTCCACCGTGGATTTTACGCCTTTGGCAGCGCGCGAAAGACGGCGGCCATCTTTTCCAGGGGCAGGGCCTCAGCGCGTGCAGCCGGCTGCACCTGTGCTAACTTGAACGCGGCGGCAATCGATTTGTGGTCGTACCGCGACTTGAGGTTATTTGCCAGCGTTTTTCGCTTTTGCGCGAAGGCCAGCTTCAGCATCTCCTGGAATGGCCCCGCCTCGACCTGCAACTCTTCCAGCCGCGGCGCCATCGTTAGTCGCACCACGCTCGAGTGTACTTGCGGTGGAGGATCAAACGCGCCCGGTGGCAGTGTAAACAGCAGATCGGCGCGCGCAAAGAGCTGCACCGTCGCCGAAAGCAAGCCGTAGTCGCGGCTGCCGGGGCTGGCCGCGATGCGCTCCGCTACCTCGCGCTGCACCATGATGACCGCCCGGCCAATATTTTGGTATTCCCGCAGAACACGCAGCACGATGTCGGTCGTCACGTAGTACGGAAGATTGCCGACCAGGTCCACGGTTTCGGGCTGCGTGGGCCGCAGGTCGTGCAGCGGGCCGGGCCGCCTTCCTACCATCGATCGCCACTCGACCGTCACAAAGTCCGATTCCAGGATGTCAACATTGCGGAGCGTGGCATACTTCATTCGCATCTGTGCCGCCAGCACGTGGTCGAGCTCGATGCCGATGACTTTTTTCGCGCGCCGCACCAGCAAGTCCGTGAGCATGCCGCGTCCCGGCCCAACCTCGATGACCGTCCGGTCGGAGATGTCACCCAGTGCATCAACGATGCGCTGCGCCGCTGAGTGGTCGGTCAGAAAGTTTTGTCCCAGCTTGGGCTTGCGCTTACTTCCTCCGCTGGCGTCCGTTTCCTTCGACCCCGACTTGGCCACGTTGACCCTCTTTCGATTCCGCGATTAGACTCAAGTGTCTTACTCGACCCGACTATCATAATCGCGCGGCAGGTAACGCGCCGCGCACCGGGGTTTCTGCAAAAGGTCGACCGCGCCGGGAGGATTCATGCGTATCGTCTTTGCGGCATCGGAATGCGTTCCATATTCGAAGACCGGCGGATTGGCTGACGTCGTCGGATCGTTGCCGCAGGCGCTGGCGGTGCTCGGCCATCACGTCACGGTCTACGTGCCTCGCTACCGGGCTACCAGGCTGGACAACCCGGCATTGGCGATACCCAGTATCACCGTTCCCTTCGATGACCGCTACCGCTTTTGTTCGGTCCTGGACGGTGGCATTCGTGCGGGTGTGCAGCACTACTTCGTGGACTATCCGCCCTTTTTCGATCGCGACGCCCTCTACGGAACTCCGCTTGGCGATTATCACGACAACGCGGAACGCTTTGCCTTGTTCTGCCGCGCGGTCCTGGAGGCCACCAAAGTTCTCGGCGTACCCGAGATCTTTCATTGCCATGACTGGCAAACCGCCCTTATCCCGATCTTGCTGGAGACGCTGTATCGCGAAGACCCGGCATTTTCCCAGACGTGGTGCGTCTTCACCATTCACAATCTGGGATATCAAGGCCTGTTCCCGGCAGAAGTTCTTCCTCTCCTGATGCTGCCTTGGGACCTTTTCAGCATGGCGAAGCTGGAGTTCTACGGCAAAGTCAATTTCCTCAAGGGCGCGATTGACGCCGCCGATTACCTGACGACTGTGAGCCGCAAGTATGCGCAGGAAATTCAAACCGCCGAATACGGCTTCGGCCTGGAAGGCGTGCTGCGTGCTCGGGGAGCGACCCTGACCGGCATTCTCAATGGCGTCGACTATTCCGAGTGGAACCCGGCGACGGATGCAATGATCGCCGCCAACTACTCGGCCGACGACCTGACCGGCAAAGCCACGTGCAAGCAAGACCTGCTCAAAGAGTTCGGCCTCGGCCCCGAAACCGAACTGCCGGTCATTGGCATCGTATCTCGTTTCGCCGGACAGAAGGGCTTCGACCTCTTCCAGTTCATTGCCGACCGCATGGCGCGCGAGGATCTCATTGTGATCGCTCTGGGCACCGGCGACCGCGAATACGAAGATATGTTCCGCCGCCTGAACAAGCAGTATCCCCAGAAGTTCGCGGTGAAGATTGAGTTCAACAATCGGCTGGCCCACAAGATCGAGGCTGGCGCCGACATGTTCCTCATGCCATCGAAGTACGAGCCTGCCGGACTGAACCAGCTTTACAGCCTCAAGTACGGCACCGTGCCCATCGTGCGGGCTACCGGTGGACTCGACGACACCATCGAGCAATACGACTCCGCGACGGGCAAAGGCACGGGCTTCAAGTTCAAGGATTACAACGGAGAGGCGTTACTCGACACCGTGAAGGCTGCGGTTGCGGCTTATCGCGACCAACAAAAGTGGCAGCGCTTGATGCGCAACGGCATGCTGCAGGACTTCTCCTGGTCCGTCGCCGCAAAGGAATGCGTCAAGGTCTATGAACGAGCCAAGCAGGGAAGGCTGACACCAATCGTGCCGTAGTGATCACGGTTCCGGAATCTTGATGTTTTTCGATGCTGCATTTTTTAGCCGCGTCGGCTACAGAAACTTCGCTAGAATCTTAGATAATGCATAAGCCCCTGATCTGTTGTATCGCGCTGGCTCTCCTGGTGTCGTGCTCTCCTGAAAAGAAGGCGGCCTCCGAATCTCCCTCGCAATCGCAGGCCAAACCAGCCGTCCAAGAAGCCCAATATGAATCCGGGCGCACCGCGTTTCAAAAGATGTACGTGGCGGCAAGGTCATGGGCGCCCGACGCGCGTCCCTTTCGTCTGCAGTCACAGTTCACGGCAGATGCCCCTATCGCTGACGGGAAAGCCGGTTTATGGCGCGCCTCGTTTGCGTCGCCATCCCGTCGTCTGATGAAGCTCTTCTCCTGGTCTGGGCTGGTCGGGCCGAATGCGCCCGAGCCGGGAATCAGTTTTTCGGCCGAAGACACTTGGAGCGCCACCAATACTTCCACGCAACCGTTCGATATCGGCTTCCTTAAAGTCGACAGCGACAAAGCCTACGAGGTTGCCCAGAAGAACGGCGGCGACACGCTCACGAAGAAAGACCCGAAACAACCCGTGATCTTCCTGCTCGACTGGGATGGGAGTAAGAACCAACTGGTCTGGCATGTGCTCTACGGCGACAATGCAAGGCAATACAAGCTGAACATCGCCGTCGATGCTTCCAACGGATCATTCCTTCGCGTCGAAAAATAGATCGAGCGCTGCCTACAGCTTGTAGACTCGCGCCTCCCAGGCGTTCAGGTGCAGGACCTCGCCGCTTTCCGTGGTCTTGCCGAGGTTTGAGACCAACAGGCGGCCTGCCTTCAATCCGCCAGGCAGCTGGTAGGTGACGGCGTCAGTCGAGAAATTCAGTACTACGAGGTATCTCTCGCTGCCAATTGACCGCGTATAAGCGAAGATCTGCGGATTCCCCGGATCAATGTCTTTGTAGTCCCCGTAGGTGAACGCCGGTGCGCTGTGGCGCAGGTCGGCCATCGCCCGAAAGTAGTGATAGATCGATCCCTTATCGCTCAGTTCCTGCGCCGCGTTGATTTCCAAGTAATTCGGATTCACCGCCAGCCACGGCTTTGCCGCCGTCGTGAATCCGGCGTTCGCTGTGGCGTCCCATTGCATCGGAGTGCGTGCATTGTCGCGGCCGGTCTTGCGCATCTCGCTTAGAAAGTATGCCGCGGGAACTTTCTTCGTTTCCACGTACGCCTTCCATGCGTTCTTGACCGCGATATCGTCAAACTGGTCAATGCTGGTGAATGGGAAATTCGTCATCCCCAACTCGTCGCCCTGATAAATGAACGGCGTCCCCTTCAGTGTCAGCAGAAGGGTCGCCAGCACCTTGGCCGAGGCCACACGGTACTGCGGCGAGTCGTTGCCGAACGCCGACACCACGCGCGGGTTGTCGTGGTTCGACAAAAACACCGTGTTCCAACTATGGACGTCGGTTGCCTGGTCCTGTTTGGTGTAGATGGCCTTCAACTCGGTCAGCTTCCAAGCGCGCCACAGTTCGCCGTTGCGGTTCAACCGCACCGCATCGAAGTTGAAGATCATGTTCAGTTCATTGCGGCGCTCATCCACCAGCGAGGGCGTCTGCTCCTGGGTCACGCCGAACGCCTCACCTACGGTCATCACGTCGTACTTTGAAAGTACCTCGCGGTTCATCTCCTGGATGTATTCGTGCAGGTGCGGGCCCATGGCATAGAAATACTGTGGCTTCGACATATACTCCGGCGGCAGGTCGGGAAGCCCCTCGCGCTTCGAGATAAACGGAATCACGTCCATGCGGAACCCGTCCACGCCCTTGTCCAGCCAGAACTTCATCAGGTCATACACTTCCTGCCGCACTTTGGGATTGTCCCAGTTAAGGTCGGGCTGTTTTTCCGCGAACAGATGCAAGTAATACTCGCCGGTTACAGGATCCAGCTTCCACGCCGACCCAGAGAAGAACGACGTCCAATTGTTCGGGACGTTCCCGTCTTTCGCGGGCCGCCAGATGTAGTAGTCGCGATAAGGATTGTCCTTTGACTTGCGGCTCGCTACGAACCACGCGTGCTCGTCGCTTGTGTGATTGACGACGAGGTCGAGAATCATCCGCATGTGGCGCCGCTTCACGCCCTTGAGCAACTCGTCGAAGGCTGCCATCGTGCCGAACTCGGCCATCACTTTGCGGTAGTCGCGGATGTCATAGCCATTGTCGGCGTTGGGCGAATCGTAGTGCGGACTCAGCCAAATTACGTTCACGCCCAGCCCTTGAATGTAGTCTAGTTTTGAGGTGATGCCCTTCAGGTCGCCGATGCCGTCGCCGTTCGAATCCTTGAATGACCGCGGATACACCTGATAGACGATCGCTTCCTTCCACCAACGTGGCTGGTAGCCGTTGATCGTGGTTGCCGATGTAGCTCCGGCCGCCTGATCGTTCGGCTTCTGTGGTCCCAAGGCCAGCATGGGTAGTAATGTCAGAGGTAAGCCGACGATGAGAGCTGCAATCCGGGAGTAGTTCACGGCAAAGTCCCTTCCATCTAATGAGTGCTAAGTGTATCAATGGCAGTATGTTACAGCAAATCATCCAACTTGAAACAAAGTCTCGGCTGCTTCCACCACCACTCGCATCGTTTTGCGAATCAGCGCTTTCATGTGCATAATCTTGCAGCATCGGTTTCACGCTCGTGAATGGATGTCTCTGTGCGCCAGACCCTCTTTGCTCCGCGGTTTTTAGCTCGTCTCCGGGCCACCGGACTGCGCTACGAAAACCCTCGAGTGGAGCTGGTTTTGGCCATCTCGCGGGTGTGCCTCGGCGCCACCGCGCTGATCGTCGATCTCGCCAGTCCTCTTGCACCTGAACCATACAACCGGTTGCTTATCTTGATGTTGCTGGTTTACTGCGTGCAAAATCTGGGGTTTGTTATCTGGCTGTTGATGCAGCCCGATCCCGGCTCGGCGTCCGTGAAGATCATGCAGGTCAGCGACGTGTTCTGGCCAGTGGCGTTCAGCCTTTTCGCCGACCCGCCCAGCACTCTGGTTTTCGTATTCTTTTTGTTTGCCTTAATGACCACCGCGTTTCGCTTCGGCTTTAAGGAAACCGTGCTCACGGCTGTGGCTTGTAGCGCCATCCTCGTGTTGCAAGAGAGCGTGGTGGCGCTCGGGCCCAAGGCTCTCGGAGTACTGATTTATATTCCCTTGAGCCTCTCCCGCTTGGCGCTGCGTTGCGCCTTCCTGATTATGTCTGGTTTCCTTTTGGGCTACCTCGCCGAGCGCGAGAAGGAACTGCGCGCCGAGATTGCTTTGACCAATCACTTGCTGTCGCTGACGCGGGTCGGCAACCGCCTAAGTGAGGTGGTCACGGAGGTCTCGGCGGAACTGGCCCAGGTCTTCGGCGCCCAGAGCGCGTTCGCCGTGGTGGCCCAGACTGGCAGCGGCCGGGTATTTCGTTGGGAAATCACGCTCCAGCCGCAACGCCGTTACGATATTCGAGAAATTAAGGCGGCGCATTACGCTTCCGAGATGATGGAGGGTTATCCCGACACCTTCTGCATCGAACGGCTGGCTGATGGACGCACTCGTATAGAGGCGATTGACGACGAGGGCCGACGCCTATTGACCGGCAATTCCGCCGACTTGCCCATGCCGGTTGGCGGAGTAAACTCGCTTATCGTGACTACTCTCGAAGTCGGCCGCGAATGGACCGGACGTTTCGTTCTCCAAGAGGGCAGGCTGGGCTGGAACCGCGAGCGCGAGCTTCGATTTGTCCAGAATGCCTGCCGCCAGGTCGCTCCGGCGCTGTATTCGATTTACCTGTTCCGGCGCTTGCGCTCGCGCGCCGGTGCTATGGAACGGGCTCGCGTGGCCCGGGAATTGCACGACACCGCCATCCAGTCTCTTATCGGTATCGAGATGCAGGTCGACGTGCTGCGACGAAGCTCGAACGGACGCCCCCAAGCCGCCGAGTTGGACCGCATCCAGCAGTTGTTGCGCGAAGAGGTTCTTAATCTGCGAGAATTGATGCAGAGTATGCGGCCCGTGGAAATCGGCCCCAATCAATTTCTTGACTTTATGGCCCAACTCGTAGAACGTTTTCGCAGCGACACTGGTGTCGATGCTAGGTTCTTGTCGGAGCTCGAAGAGGTCTCCCTCCCAGCTTCCGCCTGCCGGGAACTCGTGCGGGTGGTTCAGGAAGGGCTGGTGAACGTTCGAAAGCACAGCGGCGCCAAATCGGTCTACGTGCGTTTTGGCGCTCAAAACGGTCTTTGGCGTCTGGTCATTGACGATGACGGAAAGGGGTTCCCCTTCAGCGGCCGTCTGACGCTGGGTGAACTCGACGGTCTTCATCGTGGCCCGGCGGTCATTAAGGAACGGGTCCGTGCTATTGGTGGAGACATGGTGATCGAATCCAGTCCGGGACACGGTTCGCGTTTGGAAATTACAGTTCCTCAGAAAGGATATGAATTCTATGGATAGCGAACTAGCTACAGTTCGTATCGTCATCGCCGATGATCACACTATCTTTCGCGATGGACTCCGCCGGTTGCTCGAGGCCGAAGCCGCACTCGAAGTCGTGGGCGAAGCCGCTGACGGCACCGAAGCCGTGGCCCAGACCAGGCAGCTCGAACCCGACATTCTGCTGCTCGACCTCAATATGCCGCGCTTGCCCGGTATGGAGGCGATGCGAGAGCTCTCCGCCGCTGGCGAAGGAAAGAACACCAGGATCATTGTCCTCACCGCGGCGATTGAGCGCATCCAGATTGTGCAGGCGCTGCAACTCGGCGCCCGTGGCGTGGTCATGAAGGAAGCCGCCACTCAGTTGCTCATGAAAGCCATTCGCACCGTCATGGCAGGCGAATACTGGATCGGGCGCGAAGCCGTCGGCGACATCGTCGAGTTCATGCGCCTCAACGCTTCCGGCGATCGCCCGCCTAAGAACTTCGGCCTCACCAAACGGGAAATGGACATCCTCACGACAATCGTTGCAGGCCTCAGTAACAAGGAGATCGCCCGCAAATTTTCCCTCAGCGAAGACACCGTCAAGCACCACCTGACCAACATCTTCGATAAGGTGGGAGTCGGCAGCCGCTTGGAGTTGGCGCTGTTCGCTATCAATAACCACATTACTGATCAGCCCGGCTGACCTTGGGTTCGGTTTGTCTCTCCACGGAGACTGGCGTTTTCGCCGGTCTCTTTTTTGCTGCCCGCTTCTCAGAGACTACCGTCTGAAACCAGGGTTAACCACTCAGGGGGTTTTCTGGAGTGCTCATGAAGTCGAAGCATTTCTGCGCCTGCGTCATTGCGATAGCGGCGTTGGCCGGATTCTCCGCCTGCAATCGTGCGCCGGCTCGCACCGACGCGCAGGTGGCGGCTGAGGTTCAGGGCAGGATCGTCCGCGATTCGAAAATCGACAGCCGCGAAATCGCTGTTCAGGCCGAACAAGGCGTGGTTACCCTGACCGGCGACGTGGCCACCGACGGCGAACGCACCCTGGCTGCCGCCGATGCCGCCACCGTTGACGGAGTCAAGACCGTCATCAACAACATGGTCGTGCAGCCTGCCGATGTGGCCGCCGCGGCCGGGCCCGACGGCACCTCCCTCTCCCAACGAACTTCGCCGCCTGCCTCCAGACTTTCGCCCCACCAGACGGGGACTGCCGAGCCGAACGTCGGCCGATTGCCAAAAGCGCCCACCGATCCGTCCGGCGCTCTTGTGAATGAACCGCCCGTCCCGCCTGCTGACCCAGTCGCTGCGCAGGCCGTTCCGCCAGCGCCGCCTCCGCCGAAGAAATTCGCAATCCCCTCCGGTACTCAACTCACGGTGCGGCTCAACGACGGACTCGACAGCGAGCGCAATCAGGTAGGCGACCAATTCCACGCCACCTTGAGCGCTCCCATCGTGATGGACGACGAGACCGTGATTCCATCAGGGGCCGACATCGTGGGCAGAGTGGTGGATGTGAAGAGCGCGGGCCGATTTGCCGGCAATTCCGCACTCACACTCGAACTCAGTTCGCTTTCCGTCAATGGCCGGACCTACAACATCCAGACCAACCAGTGGTCGCGCCAGGGCAAAGGTGAGGGCAAGAACACAGCTGTAAAGGCCGGTGGTGGAGCGGCACTCGGCGCCATCATCGGAGGTCTCGCCGGTGGCGGCAAGGGCGCTGCGATCGGTTCCGTCGCGGGAGCGGGGGCTGGAACCGGCGTTGCTGCCACCAAAAAGGGCGAGCAAATCAAGCTCGCGCCGGAAGCCTCGCTCAGTTTCCTCCTGACCGACACCGTCACCGTGACCCAGCAGCCCTCCAACAATCGCAACGCCGGACGCACTCCGCTGCAGTAGGCATCGTATTTTTCCCCTCATTGCGCAGCTTGAGCCGGGCTATGCCTTTGCGGTTGGCGTCCGGTTCGTAGGCAACTGCGCCGTGCCTTGGCTTGCACTTCCAACCCATCCTTCCGCGACGTACTCTAGAAGGGCTTGGAGCCACTTCTCGCCATCGCGGTCTTTGTAACTGGTCTGGCCTTCGGGAGCTTCCTGAACGTCTGCATCAGCCGCTTGCCGCGCGAGCTTTCCATCGTTGCTCCGCGCTCCTATTGCCCCGCGTGCCGTGGTTCCATCGCATGGCGCGACAACATTCCAGTGCTTAGCTGGATTCTCTTGCGCGGCCGCTGCCGCGCGTGCCATGCGCGGATTTCCTCGCGTTATCCGGCAGTTGAGTTGCTCACGGGCGTCCTGTTCGCAGCCTGTTACGCATCCTTCGGCCTCGGTGGCACGACCGCGAAAGCTTGCGTCTTCTGCTTTCTGGTCGTCGGCCTGATTTTCATGGATGCTGAGACCGGGCTGCTTCCGGCGGAGTTTACGTATTCCGGAATCGTGCTGGGATTCGTATTCGCCTGGTTTGTTCCCGTGGACTCGTCGGGCGCCGTGTTGTGGCTGCACGCTATCGGTTCGCAGGTTGTGCTGTCGGCTGCCATGCTCTCGGTTCTGGATGCCGCGCTCGCCGTGCTGTGCTCCGCCGGCTTTTTCTTCCTGGCATGGGCGGTTTACTATCTCGTTCGTAAGCGCGACGGCTTGGGCTTCGGCGATATCGCGCTGATCGCTATGGTGGCAGCATTCCTCGGATTGAAGCTGACTGCAGTTGTGGTGTTTCTGGCGCCGGTCTCCGCGACGGTTTATGCGGTTGGAATGCTGATAACACATCCACGCCGCGAAAATCGCAGCGATCTCACCGACCAATCAATCATGACACTGGCCATTCCGTTCGGAGTATTTTTAGGCGGCAGCGCGCTCATCGCACTCTTTACTGGTGAAAGTATCTGGCGTTGGTATCTCGGCTTCTTCCACTGATCTGAAACTGCCGCTACACTTCGCTCTTCACCCTTTCCACGATTTGTTTGAAATGGTGCCGGGCGTGCACTTGGTGAAAACGCCTCCACTGCTGCGCCGTCAGCGGCCCCAGGACAGGATGGACCAATACCCGGGTACGGCGTCCGAACCGTCTCTCCGTGTCGGCCAGCGAGGCATCCATGGCCACCAGCGCATCGTTAAAGCGGCGCAGCGGGTCGCTCCCCAGTCCATCTCGGGGCACGGTATGGTTCGGCGCTTCGACACCCGCTGGAAAGCGGCCGAAGCCGAGGAGATAGACGCTTTTAAGGCGATGGCCCATTGTTCGTCTGGCGCGCTGCGGCCGGCCCGCCTCCATGGCGCGCAGCAATCCCTTGGTCGTCGCTGTGTAGGTGAGCACAAGGTGTTCCAACACCTGCAGCGGACTCCACTTGCCGCCTGTCGCGCGGGCAAGCTGGTCCACCGACGCCGAACGGGTCACGTCGCTCGCTTTCCGCCGAACGAACTCGAGTTCTGGAGACAACCGGTTCACCCCAAGCAGACGTGACGACCAGCCTTCGCTACTAAACACTATAGGAAGCGGTGTCGGGTTGTACAAGTTCCACCTCGGCCGGTAACACAAAAATCACACACACTGGTCGCCCGCGTTGAGAAGCTCCGGGCCGGCCAGAACTGGCTACGCCAGCCCATCGTTTATAGTTCCAATCTGTCGCATTTCTCGTCGTCCGGAGAACCATGTCGCAAACTTTGCCGCCGCAATCTCACGCACCGGGGCTGCTGCGCGAGCTGGGGAGTAAGCCAGGCCAGCGCCATCGTGGTCGGGACCATCATTGGCAGCGGCATCTTCCTGGTACCCGCGGAAATGATGCAGGCGGTCGGCTCGGCGCGGCTGGTGTACCTGGCGTGGATTGTGGGCGGAATACTCTCGCTCGCCGGCGCTATCACCTACGCCGAGCTGGGCGCCATGAAGCCGCAGGCCGGCGGCGAATACATCTACATTCGCGATGCCTACGGTGAGCTGCCGGCGTTTCTGTATGGATGGACCTGGTTCATCGTTGCCAAACCGGGCTCCATAGCAACCATCGCAGTTGGGATCGTGCGCATCCTCGGGACGTTTCCGGCGCTGGCATTCTTCAGCGATGCGGCCATCCGAGTGCCGTTCACGGTTACGTATGGCCAACTTGTGGCCATTCTGGCCGCAGTGCTCATCACCTGGCTGAACTACCTGGGCGTGAAAAAAGCCAGTGAGTTTCAATTGGTCTTCACCATCCTGAAAATCGCGATGATCGTCGGCATAGGCGTCGTAGGATTCACCGCAGCCAGTGGAACTTGGAAGAACTTCGGCACGCACTTTGCCGGCGCAACCGGCGGCATCGCGGGATTCATGGCGGCGCTGGTGGCCGCGCTGTGGGCGTATGACGGCTGGAACGACCTCAACATGGTCAGCGGAGAGATCAAGCATCCGGAACGCACCATTCCAATTGCCTTGATTGCCGGCGTCAGCATCGTGGGGGTGCTGTACATGCTCAATAACGCCGCCGTGCAATACGTTTTGCCGGCTGCGCAGATTGCGGTCACCGAACGGCCTTCGTCGGAGGCAACAGCGATTGCGGTTGGGGTTTGGGGCGCAGCGATTGTGTCGATCGGCATGGCCGTGTCGATGCTGGTGGGGCTGAACGGCACGATCATGAGCGGCGCGCGAATTCCTTACGCCATGGCCCGCGACGGATACTTCTTCAAGATCGCTGGCTGATGTGCATCCGCGGTTTCATACGCCTTCGGTCGCGCTCCTGGTGCAGCTTGCGCTGTCGATCGTGCTGCTGCTTTTCGGCGGCAACTTCCGCCAGTTGTTCTCCCTGACCATCTTCGCCGAGTGGCTGTTCTACATGATCGCCGCCAGCACGGTGTTCGTTTTGCGCTGGAAGGAACCCAACGCGCCTCGGCCCTACAAGACATGGGGATATCCGGTGGTACCCGCGATGTTTGTGCATCGTGGCGGCCGTGCTGTTGTACTTCACCTTCACGGAAAACCTGCGCAATTCGATCTGGGGTTGCGTGCTGATCCTCTCGGGAATCCCGATGTTCGCCTACTTCGCGCGGAAGCAAGCGCAAGCAGAGTAGGCGTTGTCAAGGTGTACCCCCTCCCCTCTCCCCACTGTGTTATCAGGCACTTGTGAGGGATTTTTGGCGCAGCTTTGGGAAAACAAAGGCTTTAGGGGTACGTAATAGAAAACATTTGGGTTACGGGTGCGGTGCGGACGGGTCGTCGGCTCGGCGGGGAGGGCGGCGGCGGTGAGATCCATGGCCCAGAGCATCAAGCGGGCGGTGGCGAAGTCGACGCTGCCGGTGTTAATCGACGCGCATGATTTCGATGCGGTTAAGAGCGAGGTCGCTCCGGTTCATGGGCACGCGAAGCCGAGGAATGCAGGCGAGGCGGCGAGCGCGGGCCATATTGTGGAGGCGGGTGCGGGCGTCGAGGTGATGGCGGCAGCAGGCGCGTCCGCGGACGGCGGGGGCATGGCAGTGGCGGCCGTCGGAAAACGTGTGGCGGCAGAGACGGATGATCAGGTTCGAATGCATTTCGACCTCCGCAGGGTCATTTGGTCAGCGTAGGGTCAGTGGCCTGCGGAACGCTAGAGGGAAAATGCATTGCGACGTTACGAAAGTAACCGGATTTTCCCGAAATGGGAACAGGGCAACTTCACCACAGAGGCACAGAGACACAGAGGAAGCGTTCAAGAGTCAAAAGCAAGAGCTACCCCGGCGGCCCCGGAGCGTAGGGAGGATGGAATGGGTGAGGCCGCTGGGCCCAGGTTAGCGCCCAGAACCGAGGCGGGAACCTGGAGCACCGGGCACTCGCAACCTGCGATTGCGATCCATTTCGCGATTGTGAGTGATAGCGGAGTTATCAACCTCGATCTGGCATCTGGAAATCACGCAGGCCGAAGCGTAGGGTACACGACGGGTATGATCGCTGGAAGGAGAGTTCGATGCAGCAGAAGATCATCAAACTAATCGCTCTAGCATTCGTTGTGCAGGTTGCCTTGTCCGGTGCAACGGGTCAGGCAGAAGCGCAGGCCGGGAAGGCTTCCTATCTCGCAATGGCTCCGCTCGATCAGTATTTGATGCCGGACGCGAATTCTGAAATTGCGCTGGCTCGCAGGCTGCTCCAGCCTCGATCTCGGACGGAGCCGAAGTAATGGTGCTGGGAGCGAAGGGCTACACGACCGCGGTGAAGGGCACGAATGGATTTCTGTGCATCGTGGAACGAGCGTGGGGAGCGGCAACCGACGAGCCGGAGTTCTGGAATCCCAAAGTGCGCGCGCCGATTTGCTTCAATCCGGCGGCCGCAAGGACGTTTGCGCCCATTTTCCTGATGAAAACCAAACTGGTGCTGGCGGGAAAATCGAAGGCGGAGATCGTCGCGGCGACCGCGTCGGCACTGGATAAGAAGGAACTGCCAGCGCTGGAGCCGGGTGCGATGTGCTACATGATGTCGAAGCAACAGTACTTGAACGATCGAGGCAAGAGCTGGCATCCGCACCTGATGTTCTTTGTTCAGGGCGACGCGGCGAAAAGCTGGGGAGCCGATCTGCCGGGCTCTCCGATTATTGCGGCAAATGACCCGGAAGAGCGGGTCACCATAATGATGGTCATGGTTGGCAAATGGTCGGATGGGACGGCGGCGGCGCAGGGGATGCAGTGACGTCCGTGATGGGGGTTGGTCGTGCGCGCGCCTCGCGGGTAAAGCCCGCTCGGCGGGTCAAGAATAAAGCACTCATCGGCACGAGTGAAGAGGCCGCTGAAAGTGTCGTTTTCGTTGCCGTCAAACAGCCTCTGGGGCGAGAGAGGCTGCTAAGGAAGTCGCTTTAAGTGATGGTGCGCGCAACAGGGGCTAAAGCCCGAGACGTATTATTAATCGCTTCCGGTGCGGCTGAAGCCGCACCCTGATACAAATCGGTCACCGAAGCGGGTTTTGCCGCTAGCCGTGAAGCCGCGAAGGGTTTGCCCTATTTACGTACAGCTTAACGGGCGTCGCCTTTAGGGTCAGTCATAGATCTACCTATCGCCTGCAGGCCGTGCCTTCCATGGCTGGACTTAATCGGAGTTCTCCTAATTTCCCTAGACCCAGCGTTACGGGCGGATTTGGGTGTATGCTCCATTGAATTGCAGGGTTCTGGAAGTGCGCCTCTGCCGTCGGAAGGAGGTTTCGTCATGAGCGAAAACACGCCTCAGCGCATCGGCGACTACGAAGTGATCCGCGAGTTGGGTCGCGGGGGCATGGGCAAGGTTTACCAAGTCCGCAACGTGCTCACCGGCCGTATCGAGGCCATGAAGCTGCTACTACCTGACCTGGCCGACCGCAGCGAGTTTGTGGCCCGCTTCATGCGTGAAATCAAGACCCTCGCCGGCCTCGACCATCCCAACATTGCTGCGCTTCGTACTGCCTTCAGCTCCGGCGACCAGTTCGCCATGATCATGGAATACGTTGAGGGCGTCACGCTCGCCGATCGTTTAGAGCGGGGGCGGTTCTCGACTGACGAAGCGCTCGATTACACCAGCCAGGTATTGGCGGCATTGAGCTACGCCCACGGCAAGCACGTCATTCATCGCGACATTAAGCCCGGGAACATGATGCTGACGCCGCAAGGCGTGGTGAAGTTGATGGACTTCGGGCTGGCGCGTTCGGCCGATGAAATCGGACTGACTATGACCGGCATGACGCTCGGGTCGCTCGACTACTCGTCGCCGGAGCAGGTGCAGTCACAACCGACGGACGAGCGCTCTGACCTGTACTCCGTCGGCGTGTCGCTCTACCAGATGGTCACCGGGCAGCGAATGTTCAGCGCGACCAGCAACTTTTCGATCATGCAGGCGCAGGTGAAGGAAATTCCGCGGCAGCCGATCGAGGTGGTGCCGACGATTCCCAAGGCCCTGAATGACATCATCATGATGTCGATCGCGAAAGAGCCGGGGCAACGATTTCAGTCGGCGGACGCGTTTCGGAATGCATTGTCGCAGGTCGCTGCATCGTCGGCTACGCAGGCGGTTGCGGGACAGGGCGCGACCACTAGCGGAGAGCCGATTGCGAATGCGGTGCAGCCCGCGTTCGACCCAGGGTTTGTTCCGCGTTCCAACGAGCCCGCATCGCGGGTCAATCGGGGTCTCCTGATACTCGTCGGAGTCGTGCTGGTGGCCGCGCTCCTGGCCGGCGATGCGGTTTATAAGGCGCATCGTCAACGGCAGATCGAGCAGACGGTTGAGTCGCCTGCGCCGCCGCCCACTCCGCCGCAGACACCGCCGTCGAGCGCTGGAACTTCGGCCGACAATGCGACTGCTCAAAACCAATCACAGCCTGAAAGTGCGGCTGCGCCGCCGGCGGAAACCGAGTCCGCCGCGCCGCAACAACCGACCGGCGCGACCCACAGGCCCAGGGTACAAGCGGCAATTCCCGATGCGGCGCCGGGTCCTTCGGCCGCGGAGATCGAGGCGCAGCAGCAGGCCGCTATGGAGCAGAAGAAACTGCTGGACGCCATGGAAACGGAGGTTGACCACCTTGACGGCCGCGCCGCCTCGGTAGAGAGCAGCCTCGACGCCCTGGAGCAGCAAATGCACCAGAGCGGCATGGGCCTGCGCGGAGACATGGTCGCAGCCCGCGCGAACATGCGGACCGATCTTGCCAAAGCCAAGCAGGCGATGGATGCCTCGGATACAGAGCGAGCACGGCACTATCTTGATCTTGCCAATCGCGAAGTCGAGAAACTGGAATCGTTTCTGGGGCGCCGCTAGGCGAGTTTCGAGGACGGCAGGTTTTTTCCGACACGTGCGGGACTGAAAGCCGTTTCATCGGGTCAGCAGGGCGACGCCACCGGCGACGCAGAGGGCGGCGATCCAGCGGCGGCGGTCGACGTTCTCTTTCAGGTAGAGATGAGCGACGAGGGCGTTGGCGAGAAAGGTCAGCGAAGCGGAAGCCGGGCCAATGATGCTGACATCGCCCCACGACAGGGTGATGAGCAGGCAGAAGAATCCGATGGCCATGAAGCCGAGGCCGAGCATGAAGCGTCCGTTGGTAACGACGCGGCGGATAACGGAAGCGAGGCCGTTGGATTTGAGGACCAGTCCGAGGTCGCCAATTTCCTTCATGGCGCGAGACTGCAGTACATCACCAAGAGTCGAGGCGACAACGACGGCGGCGATGCCACTCCAGACAGCAGGGTGGCTCATACATCGCCTTCAGGGTCGGCGACTTCGCCCAATGCGCCGACCGGGCCGTACACGGTCTCGATGTTATGGCGGTGCGCACCGGGGGTAGCTTCCGGGCCTCCCGCGACGAAGCCGACGCCGGTGACGATCAGAGCAACGCCGAGCCATCTCCACATGCTCACGTGTTCGTGAAGGAAAAACTTCGCCAGCAGCACCATGAGGATGTAGCTAAGGGAAGTTGCGGGAAGAACGTAGGTCAGGTCGGCCCAGGAGAGAGCGGAGAGATAGCTGGCGAAGAATCCGATGAGCATGAGGACGCCGAGGACGACCCAGGGATTCAACATAGCGGTGAAGAGGTGCGGCAGGTTGGTGAGGGTGACCGCGCCAAATGCGCGCATGCCGCGGGCGAGAGAAACGTCTCCGCAGGCGGCGCAGAGGATGACGGCGGCGAGCGTGAAGTATTTGCGGAGGGTCAAGAGAAGCAATTAGCAATTAGTAATTAGTAAAAACAATGCGCGGCCTGGAGGCCGCGCATAACGGAATGATGGGCGACGCAGACGCTGGCCTAAAGGCCAGCTCTACCATCTAGTCGTGGGCGCTGGTGCCGCCGGCTTGCGACGCGGCCGTGGTCAGATTGCCCTGAATCTTGCGGGCTTCCTTGACGGCCTTGTTGCGGGCAGCACGCAGGGTCATGAACTGCTTGGCTTCCACGTACAGGCGCTTGCGCTCCTCATTGTTGAAGATTGCCTTGCGCACGATGCGGAAGATGGCCTGGGGACGGAAATAGTACTCGTCGTAGAAGCGGTGCACCATCTCCATGACGTAGTCGCGGGGCAGGCCGGGGTACTCGATCATGGCGACCTGGTGTCCGCCTTCATCGACCATGGCAGCGCCTTCGCTGAGGATGAAGCCGTTGGCCTTGGCGTAGTCGTAAAGTTCAGTGCCGGGATAAGCGTGGGCGACGGAAACCTGAATGGTCTCGCAGTCGATTTCCTTGGCAAAGTCGATGGTGCGGCGAATGGTTTCCTTGGTTTCGCCGGGCAGGCCGAGGATGAAGTCGCCGTGGACGAGCAGCCCGAGCTTCTTGCAGTCCTTGGTGAACTGGCGCGCGCGTTCGACGGTTGCGCCTTTCTTCACGTTCTTCAGAATCTGCGGATCGCCCGACTCGTAGCCGACGATGAGCAAGCGGCAGCCGGCTTCCTTCATGGCCTTGAGGGTTTCGTAGTCGGTGGTGACGCGCGAGGTGCAGGACCACGTCATTTTCAGGGGCTTGAGCTTCTCGCACAGTTCGATGGTGCGCGCCTTCTGGATGTTGAAGGTGTCGTCGTCGAAGAAGAATTCCTTCACCCAGGGCCAGTATTCCATGGCCTTCTTCATTTCGGCGGCAACAGCGTCGGAGGAGCGCTTGCGCCAGGGGTGACCGCTGAGGGTCTGGGGCCAGAGGCAGAAGGTACACTGCGCCGGGCAGCCGCGCGTGGTGTAGAGCGCGACGAACGGATAAAGGAGAAAAGGCACGTTGTACTTGCGGGGATCGATGTCGCGCTTGTAAACGTCCACCACGTCGGGCAGGGCGTCGAGGTCAGACACAGCGGGCCGGTCGGGATTGTGAATCACAGTGCCGTTGGGTCCACGGTAGGACGCGCCCAGGATTTCGCTGAGCGGCTTGCCGTTGGCGTATTCCACGGTGGCGTAGTCGAACTCGCGGCGCACGATGAAGTCGATGGCGTGGCCGTCGGCGAGAGACTTCTCAGGCAGCGTGGTGACGTGAGGGCCGACGAAGCAGACCTTGAGATTGGGGTTGGCTTCTTTCATGCGCGCGGCGAGCTTGATGTCGCCGGGGAAGCCGGGGGTGCTGGTGAACAGCACGAGGAAGTCGAAGGACTTGCCGATTTCGATGGTCTCTTCCGCAGAGATGTGGTGCGGAGGAGCGTCGAGCATGCGGGAGCCCTCCAGCATTCCGGCGGGATAAGCCAGCCACACGGGGTACCAGTAGGACTCAATCTCGCGGGTAGCGGGCCAACGCGAGCTGGCTCCGCCGTCATAATTCTCGAACGAGGGTGGGTTCAGGAAAAGCGTTTTCAAAGGCATAGTGGTGTCTTTGATTTTACCATTCTTTGGATGCAGGGGACTACGTGGAAGCGCTTGAAAATGTATTAGTTACGTCGGTTCCGCGAGGTGCAGCGAACGGCGAATTACGGGGCCGGAATGGCCCAATTTTCGAGTTCTCCGGTAAGACGAAGTAGTTGCAGTTCGGAGCGGGTGAGCTCGAACTCTGCGTCGAGGTAGGCGGAGTACTTGTCGTTGACCGCAAGCTGCGCCATTTTGGCCTCGCGGAGGTTGGCGCTGCCAGTCTGAACGCGGGCGTTTACGGCTTCCAATTCTCCCTGAGAAACCTGCCAATCGAGCTTGGCGACGTCACGAGCGGCTTGCAGCTGGCGGATGGAACGTTGCAGTTTGAGAGTGTCTTCGCTTACCTGATTGCGAGTGAGGTCGGCCTGCTTGTGGGCTACGACGGAGTCGGCGTCGGCTTGGGCAGCGCGCGCCTTCTGCACCGGATTGAAGAAGGGGAAGCGGATGACCAGTCCGGCGGCGAGGTTGTTGGCGTTGTAGTTGAGGAAGTACTGCTCGTAATTGTTGAAGCGCGCGAGGTAAGCGTACTGCGAGGCGATGTCGGCGGAAGGCATGTTGGCCTTGTGCTCACCTTTGGCGCGCACGGCGGCGGCCTCGGCTTTCTGGTCGGCCAGCTTGACGACTGGACTGTTCTCGATGGCGCGGACGGACAGATTGTCGTCCTGCGAAATCAGCGGCAACGGCGGCATGGATTCGGCGTCGGGCTGGATTTCAGCGGGGGTGAGTCCGGTGAGCTTGGCGAGGTGCTCGCGCAGAACGTCGCATTGGCCCTGGGCGTCGGCGATACGGAGGCGAATGCGGGCGGCGGCAAGCTGGCTCTTGGTGAGGTCGAGCTTGCTGTCGACGCCTTCGGTCAAACGCTGTTCGGTGATGGATTGGGCTTTGTCGGCGGCGCGTTGGGCGTCTGCCAGGGTGGTGAGCTTGCCGGTCAGGTTGACCAACTGGGCGTAAGAGAGAGCGGTGTCGAGAATGACTTCGGCGCGCTTGTCCTGCACGTCGAAGGAAGCCGCTTGCCAGTCGATCTTGGCGGCCTTGAGGAATTGGCGAAGCGAGAGGTTGAAGAGTGACTGCTGCGAGGTGAAGTTTGCGATGGCCGGAGCGGAACCTTCGAGAGTCAGCGGAAAGCCGTAGGAGTAGCCGAGTCCGGAGCCGGCCGTGAGTTGCGGCAGGTAGTGATTGCGGACTTCTTCGTAGGCCTTGCGCGAATGCAACTGATTGGCTGCGGCGATGCTCATGACGCCGCTATGCTGCAGCGCAAGGTCAATGGCGCGGCGGAAGCGAAGCGGGTCGGCGGGCGGATCGTCGGAGGCGGACAGCAGGGAGGAGGCAAGGACAACAATGGCGCAGACGGCCAGGGCCCGGCGGGTGAATCAGCGAGTTGTTGTGGGCCGTGGAAGATGTCATGCGCGCATTCCGTTACTTACACCCGGCCCAAAGCCTTTGAGGCGGGAGCGAAACCAGAAGCCAGACGCGAGCGAAGCTTTGTACTCGGCGGCGGCTTCCGGCTTGTTGCCCATCTTCTCGTAAATCTGTCCCAAGCAGGTAATGGGCGCGAAAGGCGGGAGCGTCTTCCACCATCGCGCCGGAGCTGAGGTACTTCTTCAGATACTGGACCGCGGACTGGAAGTCTCTGCCCGACTGAAATAATTCGCTGGCTGCATTGTAGTAAACCTCGGCGGATCTTGTTGGGTTGCGCGAGGGCCTGAGAAATCGCCTTCTGCATGTCGTCGAGGCGCGAGCGGCGGCGATAGAACGAGGCGAGGTTCATCCAGTATTGCGCCGGGTTCTTTGCGACCTTGATGGCTTGCTGGAGTTCGGTTTTCGGCTTCGGTGTAGTTCTTTTCCTTCTCGGCGACGATGGCGAGGATCCAGTGCGAGGTGGCCTCGTCGTACTTGGCGACCTGAGCGGCCTGATCGCGGGCCTTGTCGAGACCTCCACCCATGAACGAGGGAGCGTCGGTGTAGTACTCGGAGAGGTCGGCGCGGGCCTGAACGTTGGCGGGATCGAGCTTCACCGCCTGCTCGAACTCGTTCTTTGTCTTCTTGGCCAACGAGGCGGCCGACAGCGGATTTACCGAGGAGGCCTTCTGTCCGTATTCGCGGCCGAGCCAGAGGTGGTACATGGCGTTATCAGGACTTTGAGTGACGGCCTTTTCGCCGTTGGTCACGGCGTTGTCCCATTGCTCGATGGCGTAATAGGCGCGCGAGAGCAGGTTCAGCGAGGCTGCGTCGTTATGGCCGGAGAGCGTGCGGATAGCCTCGTCAACGCTGCCTGAGGCGATAAGTCTGTTCGGGCGAGGCGGCGGCCCGAGCCACCGGCAGTGCGCCGAACACTGCCAGCATCAGGGTTGCGAAGATGAGTCTGCGATGGCGCATCAGTTGGGGTTCTTGACAGGGGTCCCGTCGCGCAGAGGTTGCATGTTGACCGCGCCCAGCGCCAGGACGGCGCCGTCCGGAATGCCGCTGGTGATCTCGACACGGGTGAGATTCGAAATCGAGGTTTGCACATTGCGGCGCTTGAGCTTGCCGTCCACGATCTGAAAGACGTATTTGCCCTCGGCGTCCTGGCGCACAGCCTCGCGAGGAACGGTAAGGGCATTGTCGTGACGCGCCTGAATGATGGCCACGGCGACGTTGGTGTTGGGCAGGAGCCGGAGGTCCTCGTTGTCGAGCAGGCAGGTGACTTCGCCCACCATGCGGGTGCCGTGCTGAACGATGTTGGTGGGCAGGTACTCGACGGTGCCCTTCCAGGAGCGGCCGGGCAGTGCGTCCCAGTTCACCTCCACCTGCTGGCCGACCTGCAGGCGGCCGATCTCGGGTTCGTCGACAAAGGCACGCACCCGGACGCGGTGCAGGTCGGCTACCTGCACGAGAAGATCGCCAGCGGCGACGAAGGTATCTGGGCGGACGGGAAGGTTGTAAGCCATGCCGGCGAAGGGCGAAGCGACATTCATGTTACGCAGCAGATCGGAGGCGGCGGAGACGGCGGCCTGGGCCTCGGCGACCTGGGACTGGGCGTGGGCGACTTCGTTCTTGGAGAAGCGGTCGTGGAGCTTTCTGCTCCAGCATATGGACGTTGGCGTCAGCGACCTTCGCCTGGGCCTGGGCGGCTTCGAGCTCGGCCTGGGAAGCGGCGCCGGTTTGCAGGAGGCGCTGCATGGCCTGCAAGTTTCGCTGGGCGGCATCACGGTCGGCGCGGGCCTTGATCAGAGCATTCTGGCTGGTGAGGACCTCTTCCTGAGTTCCGCCGCCGGAGACGGCCTGTAAGGCGGTTTGAGCGCCCTTGAGTTGGGCCTGGGCGCGGGCGAGCTGGGCGCGGGCGTCGGCGTCGTCGAGTTGGAGCAACAACTGGTCCGGCCTTGACCGAGGCTCCCTGCAAGATGTTGACGCGCTTTACGGTCGTTGCCAGCGGGGCGTGGGCCTCGAAGTTGTTGATAGGCTCGATGCGGCCGTTGGTGGCGATGCTGGAGGTGATGGTCTCGCGATAGGCAAGGGCGGAGCGGACCTGAACCTCGGTGCGGCGGAAGGACAGCCAAAGTACTACGGCGAGCAGCACCGCCAAACGACACCGATGAGGATGATCCAGCGCGGTTTCCAGCGAAATCGGGTTCGGCCGCTATCAATTGGGTCGGGCATCGGTGTCTAAAGTGACAAGTATAGCTTAGGCGATGGGAGCGCGGAGAGTGCCTGGGCAGAGGCTGCCGCGATGCAGCCGAGGACGGAGGGCGAGCGATCGTGGGCAGTTACAATATCCGCATGGCGAAGAGCAAACGCTACACCGACGAGCACGCGGAATCGGGGCTGAACGCAAAGCTGCCGGAAATCGAAACCTGGCCCAACCAGTTTCCGGGCTATGAAATCGTGATTGATGTGCCGGAATTCACGTCGGTCTGCCCCAAGACGGGCTGCCGGACTTCGGGATTTTGTGGATCCGCTATGAGCCCGACCGCGAATGCCTGGAACTGAAGTCGCTGAAGGAGTACCTGACTTCGTACCGCAACCTGGGCATCTTCCAGGAGAACATCGTGAACCGGGTGCTGGAGGACGTGGTGCGGGCGACCAAGCCGAAATGGGCCGAGGTGAAGGGCGAGTTTCGGCCGCGCGGCGGGATTGGAACGGTGGTGGTGGCGCGATATCCGAGAGCGAAGAAAGGCAGCAACTAGCAGCTAGCAATTAGCACTTAGTGCCTGGCGTTCGGACTTTGTGAAGAGGTTACACTCGCGGCTAACGCTGACGTGATATTCTCCGCCAACCGATGACTGAGCAGACCAATGCCCGATTTGCGCTCCTGCTGCTGACCCTGCTGAATTTCTTTAACTACGTTGACCGAAACGTGTTGTTCGCGGTGCAGCCACTCATCCAGCACGAATTCAAGATAGACGATGCGCAGATTGGGTTTCTCACCTCGGCGTTCTTCATCTGCTACATGGTGGCGGCGCCGCTGATTGCGCCGCTGGCAGACCGCTATCCCCGCAAGTGGATTATGGGAGCCGGCGCCGTGGTGTGGAGCGTGGCAACGCTGCTATCGGCGGTGACGTACACCTACAACGAACTGCTGTTGCGGCATCTGGTGGTCGGCATCGGCGAGGCGACGTTCGTCGTGATCGCGCCGGCGTTTCTGGCAGACATGTTTCCGGAAACGATTCGCGGGCGCGTGATGGGGCTTTTCTACTTGTCGCTGCCGGTGGGCTCGGCGGTCGGATATGTGGTGGGCGGGGTGCTGGGCCACCACTTTGGATGGCGCATGCCGTTTCTGGTGGGCGCGATCCCCGGACTGCTGCTGGCGGTGGGTATGTTTTACGTTCGGGAGCCGGCACGCGGGGCCAGCGACCACCTGCCGGATACGGTGGAGCGCGGCACGATCCTGGGGCTGTTGCGCAACAAGGGCTATTGGACGGTCAGCCTGGGCATGGCGATGATGACGTTCGCGGTGGGTGGCATGCAGGTGTGGATGCCAACGTTCCTCACGCGAGTGCGGGGCGTGCCGCTGGACCGGGCGAACCTGATATTCGGCGGAATGACGGTCATCGCCGGAACGGTCGCTACGCTGTTTGGAGGTTGGCTGGGGGACCGGCTTCTGAAGCGGACTCCGGCGGCGTATCAACTGGTGTCGGCGGCGGGGATGCTGCTGTCGATTCCGGCCGTGGTGGGCGCGATCTATCTAACGGGGTCGCCGATGTACGCCGCCATCATGGTGGGAGAGTTCTTCATCCTGCTCAACACCGCGCCGCTGAACGCCGCGCTGGTGAACTCGGTGTCAGCGCCGATCCGGGCCACCGCGATCGCCGTGAACTTGTTCACTATCCATCTGCTCGGCGATGCGTTCTCTCCGACGCTGATTGGATACATCTCCGACCGGACGAATCTGCAAATGGGCATGGTGGCCATGATTGTAGCGGTAGCGCTGTCGGGGCTGATTCTGGCGTACGGCATGCGGTTCGCCCCCAAATTGCCGCCCAACCTCGAAAATCGCGTTATTGCAGAGGGCGAACCCGCTTGATGGTGACAGCGCTGATGCAGCACCCGGTTGCATGGACGCTGGGCATCTTTCTCGGTGTCGCGTGGCTGTCGCGGCTCTTCGCCGTCGCGTTAAACATGCACACGGTGGCGGATATCACGCGCGCTGAGTACGATGTGCCGCCGACGGATGCCGCGGGGAGGGTGCCGCGGGTCAGCATCGTGGTTCCGGCCCGCAATGAGGCGGAACACATTCGGGCGGCGCTGACGTCGCTGCTGCAGCTCGACTATCCAGATTATGAAGTTATCGCGGTGGATGACCGCTCGGACGATGCGACCGGCGAGATTCTCGATCGATTGCAGGAGGAGTGGCGCGAGCGCGGGGAGGAGCTGCATCATCGACTGAAGGTGCTGCACATACGCGAACTGCCGCCAGGATGGCTGGGTAAAACGCATGCCATGTGGGCGGCGGGGAAGCAGGCGACCGGCGACTGGATCCTGTTTACCGATGCCGATGTGGTCTATCGCGCGGATGCGCTGCGGCGGGCGGTGGTTTTCGCCGAGCGCGAGCGGGCCGACCACTGCGTGCTGTTTCCGACCATGGTGATGCGTTCGCCGGGAGAGCGCATGATGATCGGCGTTCTTCCAATCGCAATTTGTGTTTGCGCGGAGACCGTGGAAGGTGGCCGATCCGAAGTCGCGCGACGCCATCGGGGTGGGGGCGTTTAATTTGATCCGTCGCGAAGTGTACGAGCAGATTGGCACGTACGAGCGGATGCGGTTGGAAATTCTGGACGACATGCGGCTGGGTGAACTGGTGAAGCAGGAAGGCTTTCGCCAGCGGGTGGCGTTCGGGCGCGACTTGTTGCGATTGCGCTGGGTGTTTGGGGCGCGCGGCATGGTGCAGAACCTCACCAAGAATGGATTCGCCATTCTGAAATTTAATGCGTGGTTCGCACGTGCTGGCGGTGTGCGGCAACCTATTGGTGAATGCGGGCCCGTTCGTTGGTGCCGTCGTCGCTGTGGGTTGGGCGAAGGTGGGATTTATCGCCGCGTTGGCCGCGATTGGGCTGATCTATGTGGGCATGTCGTGGCACAGCGATATCTCGCCGGTATACGTCGTGCTGCATCCCATCGGGGCAGTGGTGTTTTGCTATGCGCTGGCGCGGTCGGCGGTGCTGACGCTGGCACGGGGTGGAGTGGAGTGGCGCGGCACGTTCTATTCGCTGGACGAACTGCGGGAGTTTGAGAGCAGCCAGCCGCGGTGGAGTTGGTTGTGACGGTTGAGGCGTCCCACATATCCCAAAGGCAGGGAGAAGTGGGACTCGCAGCTACTTCGTGGGCTCCATGCGCAGGGCATCGTTGAAGCGGTTGAAGTAGTTGAACAGGCCGATGGCGGCGAGCAGCTCGATGATCTCGCCCTCGTCGTAATGACGGCGCAGCTCAGCCCAGAAGGCGTCGTCGACTTCGTGGGGATCGCGGGTGACGCGCTCGGCGAGTTCCAGAGCGGCCTTCTCGGCGTCGGTGAAATCGCTGCGATTGCGAAAATCGGCGAGGTTCGTGATCTGATCGTCGGACCATCCGTGCCGCCTTGCCAAGGCGGTGTGGGAGGAGAGTCAATACTCGCAGCGGTTGATCTGCGAGGTGCGGACGATGACCAACTCCTTCAGCTTCGCAGACAGTGTCCCAGTGTTCATGACTGCCCGGAAGTGGGCGATCATGGTACGTAGAATCTCCGGCCGGTGGGCCGCCGTGCGGAACATATTGGGAACGTTGCCCCGCTCGTGCAGGTAAACGTCGAAAATCTTCGCGGTTTCGGGGTCGACCTGGTCCTTCTCGAGACGTGGAATTCGCGCCATGAGGGAATTGTACGGCAGCGCTGCGACCAGCGCGGTCGCGCAAAAAATGCGAACACCCTCCCACGTCAGGCGAGAGGGCGTCCGGCGTTATCGCAAGAGACTGGAGGGAAGCGGCAGTCTACTTGTTGAAGGCCTTGATGGCGGTTGCTTCTTCTTCCTGCACATCGAAGACGGTGTAGAGCTTGGTGATCTGCAGCAGGTCGTGCACCTTCTTGGTCAGGTTGAGCAGCTTGAGTTCGCCGCCCTGACGCTGCACGGAGGTGAAGGCGCTGACCAGTTCGCCGATGCCGGAGCTGTCGATGTAGCTGACATCGCCGAGATTCAGAAGAATGTTCTTCGCGCCCTTGCCGAGCAGGTCCTTGATGGTGTCGCGCAAAACCACGCTGCCTTCGCCCAGAGTGATTCGCCCGCTCAAGTCAACGATGGTGACGCCATCCACTTGCCGGGTGCTTGCTTTCATGCTCACGTGGAAGCCTCCTGGCGGCCCAGTTCGGAGCCTGGGATCCGCTTGATCAAAGTAATTTCGGTGCCGGGTTCCAGTTTGCGGAACCGAACTTCGTCCATAAATGCCCGGATGAGGAAAATACCGCGCCCGGACTGTTTCATCAGATTTTCCGGCGCGAGGGGGTCGGGCACTTCTTCGGGCTCGAGACCCTTGCCTTCGTCCCCAATGGTGACAATCAACTCGCGACCGTTTTGTTCCAACGTCAAGTTTACACGCTTACCGGGGTCATAGGCATTGCCGTGCAGAACGGCGTTAATCATGGCCTCGCGAACCGCCATCGCGATGCCGTCACGCACGTCGTCATCAAAACCAGCCTGCTTGGCGAGCTGGCCGACCATTTCCTCGGCCTTGTTCACGCTTTCCAGCGTGGACTCCATCCGGTAAGAGACCTTTGATTGCGCAGTCATGAGTTGGCTAGTGCCAGACGGTTGAGTGCAGAAACCGTCAGTGGAGCCGAATCGTCAAGATTCTGCAGTTTGCCTTGTTGGGGAGAGAGTTGTCAATGCGAAGATTGGGTGAGGGATTTGAAGGCAGGGAAGGAGAGACTTCGCTTGGTACGGGGCGGTGCGGATGGGATTGCCCGCCGCGAGGCGACGTACTATGCTTAGAACGAACGTTCGTACGTAATTGAGACTCAATTTCAGATTCGTTCTCCGGAGATGTATGGCCGCGCCCACGGCAAGTCCCCAAGGTTCTCTTCCTAACAGCGCCGCACCCGATACGCGCTATGACCGGCGCTTTGCGGAAATTCTCGACTTTGCGACCGAAGTTTTTGCCGAGAAAGGCTACGAAGGCGCTTCCATGCGCGACCTGTCGCGCTTGAGCGGCATGTCGCTGGCCGGACTTTACTACTACTTCGACTCCAAAGAAAAGCTGCTCTACCTCATTCAGAAGCATACGTTCACGACGATCGTTGCCCGGTTGCGCGAGCGCCTTGAGGCCAGCAGCGATGCCGAGGAGCGGATTCGCATCTTCGTGCACAATCATGTGGACTACGCGGTGGCCCGGCAGAAAGCGATGAAGGTGCTGTCGCATGAAGATGACGTGCTGCGAGACGAGCACGGCGCGGAAGTGGCGGCGCTGAAGAAGGAGTACTACAAGATCTGTGTCGAACTGGTGGGCGATCTGGCCAAGGCCGAAAAGCTGCCGCGGCTCGGTCCCAAGGCGGCAAAAAGGGGCGGGGTATCGACGCGGACCGCCGTGATGGGACTGTTCGGCATGATGAACTGGCTCTACACCTGGTACAAGCCGAATGTGGACCCGGGTGCGGAGATCATCGCGCGCGAGATCAGCGACATCTTCTTGCAGGGCGTGCGAGGCAGGCAGAGCTCAAGCTGGCGGCCGGAACGATTGAATGTGGAAACCGTCGCCGCCGAGGCCAGCCCAAGCGTTGCCGGCCGGCGCGGCAGAAAGAAGTCAATAGCCCCATGATGACGCTTGCCGCCAAACCTGCGTTTCGCCGCATCGTGGTTGACCTGCAGTTGCCGGTGCTGCGGATCACGCTGAACCATCCGCCGCTGAACGTGATCGATCTGGAGATGATGGGGGAGCTGCAGGCAGCGTTAGAGCAGGCGGAAGCGATCCCGCAGATCGCGGCCATCGTGCTTGCCGGCGGGGAGCGAGCTTTTTCCTCGGGCGTTGACATTGCGGCGCACTCAGCTGAGAACGTTCGGGTCATGCTGGGCGCGTTTCACGGAGTGATCCGAATGCTGGTGAAGAGCCGAAAGCTGACCATTGCCGTGGTGCGGCGGCATTGCCTGGGCGGCGGCGCGGAACTGGCACTGGTGTGCGATCTGGTTTACGCAGCACCGGACTCCGTGTTTGGCTTTCCGGAGATCAAACTAGCCTGCTTTCCGCCGGTGGCGAGCGCTGCGCTGGCGGCGGTGGTGCGGACAAAAGTTGGCGGCGGAGATGATCCTGACCGGACGCACGTTGACCGGGCAGGAGGCGCTGGCGGCAGGAATGGTGAACGGGTTGGCGGACGATCCGGAGGCGCTGGTCAGCGAGTGTCTGGCGCGGGTGTCGCAGTTGAGTCCGGCGGCGCTGGCGGTGGCCAAGAAGGCGTTTTATGCGTGGGATGCCATGCACTTTGAGAAGGGGTTGGCGCGGGCAGAGCAGATTTACCTCGACGAATTGATGACAACCAGTGACGCGCACGAGGGGATTCGGGCGCACTTGGAGCGGCGGCGTCCACAATGGACGGGGAAGTAGCAGAGCAGCGGAGGAGGAATGTCCCTGGATTACGAGATATCGGTGGCTGAGTTGAAGGCGATGCAGGATGCGGGCGGTGCGGTCACGCTGCTCGATGTGCGCGAGCCGTGGGAGGTCCAGACTTCGCAAATTGCGGGAAGCCAAGCACATCCCGATGGGCGAGTGCCGGCGCGGTTTCAACAGGAACTCGACCCGGAAGATCATATCGTTGTGGTTTGCCATCATGGGGTGAGGTCGATGAATGTGACAGCTTGGCTGCGGCAACAGGGCTTTGAAAAGGTGCAATCGTTGCGAGGCGGCATCGATCGGTGGTCGCGAGAGATCGACCCCTCGGTGCCGCTGTACTAGGAAATTCATTCATGAAAAAAGAACTCATTGAACTACGGGTGAACGGGCGCACGCACGAACTGGCGGTCCAGCCCAACGCTGTGTTGCTCGACGTGCTGCGGCAGGACCTGAACCTCACCGGCTCGAAGAAGGGCTGTGACGATTCTTCCTGCGGGGCCTGCATGGTGCAGGTGGACGACGTTCCGATGCTGGCGTGCACCATGCTGGCCGCGAGCTACCAGGGCTGCGAGATCACGACGGTGGAAGGCATCTCCGACGGCGGAGGACTGGCAGCGCTGCAAAAGGCGTACGGAGATTTCGGCGGGTCGCAGTGCGGCTACTGTACGCCGGGATTCATGATGACGGTGCGCGGGTTGCTGGCCGGCAATCCCGATCCCTAACGAAGCAGCAAATTCGCGAGGCTTTGAGCAGCAACCTGTGCCGCTGTACGGGCTATTCGCAGATGTACGAGGCGATCAGGGCGGTCATCGAAGCCGAGCGCGCAGATCGGCAGGAAGAAGCGGTGGGGCGATGAGCGAGTTTTCCGTGATCGGCAAGTCGATTGCGATGGTGGACGCCGCCGGCAAGACCACCGGCGCCGGCAAGTACACCGACGACTTCATCCTGCCGGGGATGCTCGTGGGGAAGATTCTGCATTCGCCATACCCTCATGCGCTGATCAAGCGGATCGATACCACTCGGGCGCGGGCTTTGGATGGCGTGGTGGCGGTGGTTACGGGCGAAGACGCGCCGAATCCATACGGCATTTTGCCGGTTGGACATGACGAGACTGCGCTGGCGGTGGGGAAGGTTCGCTATGTCGGAGACAACGTCGCTTGCGTGGCGGCGATCAGCGAAGAGATTGCCGAGCAGGCGCTCGAATTGATCGATGTCGAATACGAGCCGCTGCCGGCGTACTTCGATCCTGAACAATCGATGAAGGCCGAGCGCAACTTGATTCACGAGAACCGGCCCAACAATATTGAGAAGGACTATCACCATGTCTTTGGTGACCCGGAGAGGGGCTTTGCGGAGGCCGACTATGTTGCCGAAGCCCGCTACATCGCCAACGAAGTGACGCACGCGGCGATGGAGCCGCATTGCACGCTGGCGAGCTTTGAGATCGATCCGCAGACTGGCAAGCAAGGGCGGCTAACGGTGTGGTCGTCGACGCAGGTGCCGTATTACCTGCAGCACAAGCTTTCGCTGGTGCTGGAGTTGCCGATGTCGCAGATCCGGGTGATTAAGCCGCTGGTCGGAGGCGGATTCGGCGGCAAGAGCGAGGTCATCCCGCTGGAGATCATTGCGGCGGTTACTGCGCGTGCGGCCAAGGCTCCAGTGAAAATCACTTATACACGGGAAGAGGTGTTCTGGGCGCACCGGGGAAGACCGCGCACGATCATCGATCTGAAGACCGGCGTCAAGAAAGATGGCCGGATTACTGCCGTGGCCTGCAAGGTCATTCAGGACGGCGGGGCGTACTGCTCTTACGGCGTGGTGACGATTCTGTATTCGGGCGCGCTGCTGGGCGCGCTGTATGACATTCCCAACATTCGCTACGACGGCTACAGGGTGCTGACCAACAAGCCCGCCTGCGGAGCGATGCGCGGACACGGCACGGTGAATGTGCGGTTTGCGTTCGAGTCGCAGATGGACGAAATCGCGGCGACGATGGGCCTCGACCCGGCCGAGATGCGGCGCGTGAACCTGCTGAAGCCTCCGACGATTACCGTCAACGGGTTGCGGGTGCTGAGCTATGGGCTGCCGGAATGCGTCGACCAGGTCGTTACGCGCTCGGGATGGAGTGAGCGGCGCGGCAAGCTGCCGAAGGGCCGCGGTCTGGGCATGGCGTGCAGCCACTACGTGAGCGGCGCGGCCAACAGCATCATTCGGTCGGACATGCCGCACTCGACGGTGAACATCAAGATCGACCGCGATGGCGGCGTGGTGGTGTACACCGGAGCGTCGGAGATCGGACAGGGCTCTGACACCATGACGGCGCAGGTCGTGGCCGAGGTGTTGGGATGCAGTCTGGCGTCGCGTGAAGGTGATCGCCGCCGACACCGACCTTACGCCGATTGACTTGGGCTCGTACTCCAGTCGCGTGACGTTCATGGCGGGGAACGCCGCGTTGCGCGCCGCCGAGGATGTGAAGACGAGCATCGTGAGCGCGGCGGCCAGGCGCATGGATTGCGCGCCCGAAGACGTAGTGATGGCGGACGACCGGCTGTGGAAGCGTGGGGCATTGTTGTCAGGCACGGATCGAAGTGGCGGCGAGCGGTCACGTGGAAGGCCAGATTCTGCGCGGGTTCGGTGCTGCAGAGCCGGAAGGAAGCGGCTGTCCCGAATCACATGAGCTTTGAAGAGGCGGTGGTCGCTGCCATCGACGTTCATGGTGGACTCACGGGTACGGGAGCGTACTCGCCTCCGGCGGAAGCGCGCGGCGGGAAACACAAGGGCGCGGGAGTGGGGCCGTCGCCGGCGTATTCGTATTCGGCGCAAGTGGCCGAAGTCAGCGTGGATGAAGAGACCGGCGTGGTCACCGTGCATAAAATTTGGGCGGCGCATGATTGCGGGCGAGCGCTGAACCCGGTGGCGGTGGAGGGACAGGTAATCGGCTCGGTGTGGATGGGACTCGGGCAAGCTTTGCAGGAAGAGATGTTGTGGAAGGACGGGCTGCTGATGAATCCGGGACTGCTGGAGTATCGCAGCCCGTCGTCGGTGGAGTCGCCGGAGATTGAGTGCATCATCGTCGAGAGCATCGATCCCGAGGGGCCGTTCGGCGCGAAGGAAGCGGGGGAAGGTTCGCTGGCGGCGACGATTCCGGCGATCTCGAATGCAATATATGACGCTGTCGGAGTTCGTCTGCGGGAAGCGCCGTTTACGCCGGAGCGGGTGCTGGCGGCTTTGCGGGCCAAGCGCGGCGCCAAGAAGATCGAGATGACCGAGGGCGTGGACCCGACCGCAGCCGAAGACGTTTCGCGAGCATGGCGGTTCGCTGTGGTATCGCGGCAAGGGGCCCGAGCGGCATGCGGATGATCCGCGCGCGAGCAGCAGCTGGAGGTGCGCGGTGAGCTTGCCTTCCTTCCAGTTGTTGCGGCCGCGGACGCTTGATGAAGCCGTCGACATGCTGGCGACAGCATGCTGATCGATGTAAAGGTCATTGCTGGCGGAACCGATCTGTTGCCGTCGATGAAGCAGAAGCTGTTTACGCCTGAGTATGTTCTCGATTTGCGCGGCGTGAGCGAGTTGCGCGGAATTCACGCTGGCGGCCGATGGCGGCGTCGAGCATCGGCGCGCTGACGGCGCTGGCAGACCATCGAGAATTCGCCGCTGATGCGCCGGGATTATCCGGTGCTGTACGAGGCCACGAAGACTGTCGCTTCGCCAGTGCTGCGCAATATGGGAACGTTGGGCGGCAACGTCTGCCTTGACACGCGTTGCTTGTGGTACAACCAGTCGCTGCTGTGGCGCAAGAGCTGCGGTTTCTGCCTGAAGAAAGACGGCGACCTTTGCCATGTGGCTCCCGGCAGCAAGACCTGCTGGGCGGCGTTCTCGGGCGACACAGCCGCCGGCGCTGCTGTGTCTCGACGCAGAGGTCGAGATCGCTGGCAGCGAGTGGCGCGAGGCGCGTTCCGCTGGCGGAGTTCTACGTGAACGACGGCATCGTGCGGCTGCTTCTTGCGCCAGGTGAAATCGTGACGCGCGTCTTCCTCCGGCATCGGCTAGAAGGATGGCGCGGGAGTTATCAGAAGCTGCGCGTGCGCGGGAGTATCGATTATCCGCTGGCGGGAGTGGCGGTCGCGCTGAAGATGGAGCGCGGGCGCGTGTCGTCGATGCGCGCATGGCGATTACGGCGGTGAATCCCGCGCCGCATCTGGTGAAGGACGTCGATGCGCGTTGGCCGGCATCGGAAGTTAGCGCTGAGCTGGCCGAGGCGATTGGCGAGATGGCGGCGCGAACGGCGAAGCCGCTGACCACTTCGGCACTGACACCGGAGTATCGGCGCGAGATGGTGAAGGTCTTTGCCAAGCGGGCACTGCTGGAGGCCGCGGCCAACTAGCATGATCACCGACTGCCATGTTCACATCGCGCCGATGCACATGTTCAAGCCAGAAGCGCTGGCGCTCATCAAGGCCAAACGCAAGGACTTCGAGCAGATCGAGCGCTTCTGCCAGTCGCCTTCGGCGTTTCTGAAACACATGGACGAGATCGGCATCGATCGCGCCGTTCTGATTAACTATGTCGCGCCCGAAGTCATCGGCTTCACGCCGGAAGTCAACGAGTGGGTCGCGAACTACGTGAAGGCCGATCCGAAGCGGCTGATTCCCTGCGGCAGCGTGCATCCGCGCCACACGAAGAACGTGTTGGCTGACATGGAGCAGATCGTGCGGCTCGGGATCAGGCTGATCAAGATCCACCCGCCGCACCAGTTGCTCTATCCGAACGATTATCTGAGCGGCGTGAAAGAACTGGAGATCATTTATCGCGCCGCCGAGGCCAACGGAATTCCGATCATGGTGCACACGGGAACGTCGATTTTTCCGGGCGCGCGCAACAAGTTCGGCGATCCGATTTACGTGGATGATGTCGCGGTGGATTTTCCGAATCTGAAAATCCTGCTGGCGCACGGCGGGCGGCCGCTGTGGATGGACAAGGCGTTCTTCCTGGTGCGGCGGCATCAGAGCGTCTATCTCGACATCAGCGGGATTCCGCCGAAGACGCTGCTCAGCTATTTTCCGCGGCTGGAAGAGATCGCGCAGAAGACGCTTTTCGGAACCGACTGGCCGGGGCCGGGGGTGCCGGAAATCGCGCAGAATCTTGCGGAGTTCCGCAAGCTTCCACTGACGGAAGCCGCCAAGCACCAAATCCTTTCGCAAACGGCGCTGGAAATCTGGCCGGCGTGATTCCTTCGCGGTAGACCTGTATTAGTGGGCTACTACGCAATAACGCAGTTTTTATATGCAGTTGTTTAGAATCAGCGACTTACGGCAAATTTATTCGCAACCCATTGATTCTTAAACAAGTTACACGTATCCATGTGTGCCCGTGGGACTTAGGGGCGAAAATGGAGTGTTTTCGCGCCTGTTTTTGTCATACAAGCCATACAAGTATGAGTCAAAAACGCCATACAAGTCATACAAGTATGAGCCGCAAACGTCATACAAATATGATTTGTATGACAGCTCCACCAGCCGATCCGGGATTGTCAAAGAGCCCTTTGGCTGCGCGACGGGCGCGGCCGGGCCAGAGACACTAAGCCCCTGACCACCCTACACGCCCTTTTTAGCCGGAGGAGACGGGTTGGGGCTAGAGAAAACTTGCAGGTCAAGAAACGAAAGTAACCACCGGGCGAATCGTTCGTAACCACTTATTTTGGGGCGGCACTTGGGGCGGCTATTCCGGCGGCATCGAGGATGGCCCGCCACAACGCCGTATGTCCGACCTGGGACTTAGACGAGAAGGGAATAATCGCGCCGGCGGGAAGGGCGAGCGCCTCGGATAAAGTGGCGACTGATTTTCGCAAGACGTTGTTCGAGATCCGGTCGGCCTTTGTGGCGACGACGAGATAGGGCCGGTCGTGGTGGCGCAGCCACTCATGTAGCTGGATATCCGATTGCTGCGGCGGAACTGATACGTCAACCAACGATAGGCAGAGAGCCAGCGAAGGGCGCGAGGCGAGGTAGGGATCGATGAATTGCGACCAGAGCGTGGTGATGGCCTTGGGGACGCGGGCGTAGCCGTAGCCGGGCAGGTCCACGAAAAAGAACTCGGGGTGGGGCTTGCCGGGGCGGCGCAGGTCGAAGAAGTTGATGGTCTGGGTGCGGCCGGGGGTGTTGCTGGTCTTGGCGATCTTGTCGCCGACGAGGGCGTTAATCAGGCTCGACTTGCCGACGTTGGAACGGCCGAGGAACGCAATCTCCGGTGCGCTTGGGGCAGGGAACTGCTTGGGGTCGGCGGCGCTGGTGATGAACTTGGTCTGAACCTTCACGTCTTCAGTGTGGCGGGAACGGCGGGAAAGAGCAAGGGGAGTGGATAGTGGTTAGTGGGTAGTGGATCGAAAAGGCCCGTGCGGCGCGCGGCAGGCAGGGAACACTCTAAAGATTGCGCTCCGCGGCTGGGAGTTTACGCGGTAGCCAAGCGCGCTGACGCGCACGCCTAGAAGCTCATCGCGGCTCCGCCGCTTAGGACAGTTTTAGCGGGCGCTTGTCGTCGGCGTCGTCGAGGCGGACGGGGCGTAGCTTGTGCCAGAGTTGGAGGATGACGGCGACGATGACGGCGATGCCCAAGCTGATGGCAAAGAAGACGCGATAGACGGGAAACGCGACGAGCAGAACCGCTACGACGGCGATGGCGGCAACGAGGGCGGCGGTGCCTTTGCGCCAGGAGCCGGGTTGTGGGAGATCGGGCATATCCGGGGCTATTGTAGTGCGCTCGGGAGCACATTTGAAGTGGGGGCGGCGACCCCCACAATTGCCAACAGAGGGCAATTGTGGGCCACCCATGTGTTGTGCGAGCCCACGGGAATACGCCGCTCCGCGGCTGGGCTTGTCTTGCGGTGTTTTTGCGCGCGCTTACGCGCACGCCTAAAATCTCGCCGCGGCTCCGCCGCTCAAGACAGTCTGTGGTGGCACCCGTCGTGTGAGACAGTCTCAGAACCCAGGTTAGCGCCCAAAAGACGGGCGCGAACCTGGGGCACCCGGCACGGGGTGTGTGATTCCCGCGCTAGAACTAAGAAGCCTGCCTACTGATGCGCGGCGGGAGGTTCCGGCGTAGGCGGAAGCGCGCCGATACCGGGCGCCTCGTCCGGTACGTCAGGCAACGGACTCTCCAAGGCGAGGGCCAGCACGTCGTCCATGGTCTTGACGAAGTGGAGCTTCATCGCCGAACGCAGGTTCTCTGGAACCTCGGCCAGGTCTTTCTCGTTGTCGGCGGGTAGCAGGACTTCGAAGATGCCGGCGCGGTGGGCGGCGAGCAGCTTTTCTTTCAGGCCTCCGATGGCGAGGACCTTGCCGCGCAACGTGATTTCGCCGGTCATGGCTATGTCGCGACGAACGGGGATGTGGCTCAGGGCGCTGGCGATGGCCGTCGCCATGGTGATGCCGGCGGAGGGGCCGTCCTTGGGAATAGCGCCCTCGGGCACGTGCACGTGAATGTCGAGGTTGCGGTAGAAGTCGCGGGGCAGGCCTAGCCGGTGCGCGCGTGAGCGAACGTACGACATGGCGGCTTGTGCCGACTCCTGCATCACGTCGCCGAGCTTGCCGGTGAGAGTGAGCTTGCCCTTGCCATCAACGGTAGCGACTTCGGTGGTGAGGATGGAGCCGCCGACTTCGGTCCAAGCCAAGCCCGTGACCAGGCCGACTTCGCTGCGCTCGTGGGCCTCGGTGTCGCGGAACTTGAGGACGCCGAGGTAGTCGTTGACATTCTCAGCGGTCAGAGTGACCGAATACTTTTCGCCTTCCTTGACGACCTTGCGCGCGACCTTGCGGCAGATGTTGCCGATTTCGCGCTCGAGGTTGCGGACCCCGGCTTCGCGTGTGTAATTGCGAATGACCGTCTGAATGCCGTCGTCGGTGAAGGTGATGTTCTTATCGGTGAGGCCGGTCTGCTCGCGCTGCTTGCGCACGAGATACTGCTTGGCGATCTCGACCTTCTCCGGCTCGGTGTAGCCCTGGAGGCGGAGGACCTCCATGCGGTCTTGCAAGGCCGGAGGAATCGTGTGCAGCACGTTGGCCGTGGCGATGAAGAAAACCTGCGAGAGGTCGTATTCGACGTCGAGGTAGTGATCGACGAACATGAAGTTCTGCTCGGGGTCGAGGACTTCGAGCAGGGCCGCCGAGGGGTCGCCGCGGAAGTCCATCGACATCTTGTCGACTTCGTCGAGCATGAAGACGGGATTCTTGGTGCCTGCCTTCTTCATCATCTGGATGATCTGGCCGGGAAGGGCGCCGATGTAAGTGCGGCGATGGCCGCGGACTTCGGCTTCGTCGCGCACGCCGCCCAGCGACATGCGGACGAACTTGCGTCCGGTGGCCTTGGCGATGCTCATGCCGAGCGAGGTCTTGCCGACGCCCGGAGGCCCGACGAAGCAGAGGATGGAGCCCTTCGGGTTCTTGACCAGTTGGCGGACGGCAAGGAACTCGAGGATGCGCTCCTTGATTTTCTCCAGGCCATAGTGATCTTCATTGAGCGTTTTCTCGGCAATCTCGATGTCGCGGATTTCCTTGGAGCGCTTCTTCCACGGCACGGCCAACAGCCAGTCGAGGTAGTTGCGCGAGACGGTGGACTCGGCCGACATGGGCGGCATGGCTTCGAGCTTCTTGAGTTCCTGGATGGCCTTCTCGTGGGTTTCGCTTGCGGCATCCCAGCGGCGTCGATCTTCTTCTTCAGCTCATCAAATTCGCTCTTTTCGCCGCGGCCGAGTTCCTTCTGGATGGCCTTGATCTTCTCGTTGAGGTAGTACTCTTTCTGGGCGCGCTCCATCTGGCGCTTGACGCGCGACTGGATGGTGCGGTCCATGTTGAGCTTTTCGATCTCGACGTCGAGCACGTCGCCGATGCGGCTGAGGCGCTCGACGGGGTCGAAGATTTCCAGCAGTTCCTGCTTCTCTTCGATGGAGAGCTGCAGATTGGCGGCAATGGTGTCGGTGAGCTTGGAGGGATCGTCGTTGCGGACGGCGGCGATCATAGTCTCGTAGTTCAGCGACTGGCAGAGCTTGACGTACTGCTCGAATAGGCCGGTCACGCGCTGCATGGCGGCTTCCATCTGGGGCGAAGGCTCGGCGCCGTACTTCGCGGTGCGCACAGTGGCTTCGAAGTAGCCGTCGGTATCGACCACCTGCAGGATTTTGCCGCGCTCGAGGCCTTCGACGAGGACCTTGATGTTGCCGTCGGGGAGCTTGAGGCTCTGCACGATGTTGACGATGGTGCCGACCTGATAGATTTCGTTGGGCTTGGGCTCGTCAATGCCGGCGTCGTGCTGGGTGGCGAGAAAGATCTTCTTGTCGCCGGCCAAGGCTTCTTCCAGGGCGCGGACGCTGGACTCCCGGCCAACCACGAAGGGCGTCATCATGAAGGGAAAGATGACGACGTCGCGGATGGGCATCATGGGGAGCTTTTTGGTCTCGAACTTTTCTCGCTGGGTCACAGAAACCACCTTGTCGTACAGAGCGCCGCCGCCCTGGGAAAGAAGTAAACGGGAACTGCCTGAAATTGCATGGTCTCGCGGTGCCGGAGACCGTTATGACCTGCTTAGGATAACACGCACCGCAACGTGGGCTAGCGGGCTGTGAAGCCACGCAGTAACGGGTTTTCCCAGGGCAAATTGGAAGGCTGTGAAAGAAAACGGGGGGCTGCATGCGCGTCTACCGCGGGCTCACGCCCATGGCTAGCAGCACGTCGCGGCTCCGCCGCGGTCGAGGCTTGATTGAATAGCGAGCGCTACCCGGCTTTCTCCATGATGGGGAGGTTGACGTTGCGGTTGCGCACCATGTCCTCGGTGACTTCGAAGTCCTTCACTCGCTTCTGACTGGGCAAGCTGTACATGAGGTCGAGCATCAACTCTTCCAGGATCATGCGCAGACCGCGGGCACCGACCTTGCGGGTCATGGCTTCGCGCGAGATGCAACGCAGCGCATCATCGGTGAAGCGCAGCTTGACGTTCTCAAACTCGAAGAGACGCTGATATTGCTTGACGATGGCGTTCTTCGGCTTGGTCAAGATCTCGACGAGGGCGTCTTCGTCGAGGTCGTTGAGCACGCCGACCACCGGCAAACGACCGACGAACTCAGGAATCAGGCCGAACTTAATGAGGTCCTGCGGCTCGGCTTTCGCGAGCAATTCCGTATCGCGCTTGTGCGCCTCAGAAAAGGCCGCTTCCTTCGATTCATCGGTGCGGAAGCCCATGGAGCGCTTGCCCATGCGGCGGGCGATGGTGCGCTCCAGGCCGACGAACGCTCCACCGCAAATGAAGAGGATGTTGGTGGTGTCAACCGGAGTGAATTCCTGGTGGGGATGCTTGCGACCGCCCTGGGGAGGCACGTTGGCGACGGTGCCTTCGAGGATCTTGAGCAACGCTTGTTGAACGCCCTCGCCCGAAACGTCGCGGGTGATGGAGGGGTTCTCGTCCTTGCGGCCGATCTTGTCGATCTCGTCGATGTAGATGATTCCGGTCTGGGCGCGGGCGACATCTCCGTCGGCTGCCTGTAGCAGTTTGAGGATGATGTTCTCGACGTCCTCGCCTACGTAGCCGGCCTCGGTGAGAGTGGTCGCGTCCACGATGGCGAACGGTACGTCGAGCATCTTGGCCAGGGTCTGGGCCAGGAGCGTCTTGCCCGTGCCGGTGGGACCGATCAAGAGGATGTTGGACTTCGCCAGCTCGACTTCGCTGCCGCGCTGGCGGTTCATGTGCACGCGCTTGTAGTGGTTGTAAACCGCGACCGCGAGCTTCTTCTTGGTTTGGTGTTGGCCGATGACGTATTCGTCGAGGAAGGTCTTCACTTCCGACGGCTTGGGAAGCTGGTGAGGCGGAGCCGCAGCCTGGGCCTCGGAGCGATCATCTTCGAGGATTGAATTGCACACCGCCACGCACTCATCGCAGATGTAGGCGCGCGGGTAATCGGTGGGAGACGAAATGAGCTTGGCAACGGCGTCCTGCGATTTGTGGCAGAACGAACAACGGAGAACCTCGTCGCTTCCAGTTCTCGTTCTCACGGAAAGACACTCCTTGGCACTACGCGCCCCCTTGCCAGGACTTTAGGATCCCGGATTGCCATCCAACTGTCGCGCCAGTTTCACAAGAGCGGTGCCGGTACTTGCAAAACTGTCGATGCGGAGCCACCTCCGCTGCGGGCCATCGCGACCTGTCGGATGCTGCTGTGCCTATTGAAGCACAACTGGTGCGAGCACGCATGCCCGCAGCGAAATTTGAAATACAACTTTCGAACCAACCGGGTAATTCTTGCGCAGAGACGGCCCGTGGAACTTTGTCCACCGGACGACAGTTACTTGTGCTTGTAAATAATGTCGTCGATGATGCCGTATTCCTTGCCCTGCTGAGCGTTCATGATGAAATCACGCTCGACATCGCGCTCCACCTTCTCCAATAACTGGCCGGTGTGTTTGGCGAGGAGCTGGTTGGTGATTTCGCGCATGCGCAGAATTTCGCGCGCATGAATGTCGATGTCGGTGGCCTGTCCGGACAAGCCCGACATCAGCGGCTGGTGAATCAGAATGCGCGAGTTGGGCAGGGCGAAGCGCTTCTTGGGGGCGCCGCCGGAGAGCAACGTCGCCCCCATGCTGGCGGCCTGGCCGATGACAGATCGTCGTGACATCGGGCCGGATGAACTGCATGGTGTCGTAAATCGCCATGCCGGCCGTGATCGAACCGCCGGGCGAATTGATGTAGACGGGATGTCCTTCTCCGGGTCTTCCGCTTCCAAAAACAGCAGTTGCGCGATGATCAGGTTCGCGACATTGTCATCGATAGGAGTGCCAAGAAAGATGATGTTGTCGCGCAAAAGGCGGGAATAAATGTCGTAGGCCCGCTCGCCCCGGCTGGTCTGCTCAACCACCATCGGTACAAGCATTGTTCGAAGCTCCTTCTGAAGTGTCGCCACACCACATGGCGGCAACTGGTTGGATTAGGTGGAATGCAGCCGCGCTAGGCGGACCTGCGATAAAGGTGATTCAGTGTTTTCTCGTTGCGGATGCGATGCCGAATTCTATCCAGCCCACCATCCTGCGTCAAACGCGTACGGACTTGCTCTACTGGCTGTTTCGCCTGCAGCGCGATTGCCTCTATCTCCTGCTCAAGTTCTTCGTCGGTGGCTTCAATTTTCTCCTGGTCGGCAATCTGCTCCAGGATCAGCGAAGCCCGCACTTCGCGCAGAGCGCCATCGCGCTGTCCGGCGCGCAGACGTTCGAAGTCCATCCGCTTGATATCTTCGGCCTTCATTCCCTGAGCGGCGAGGGCGCGCAGGCCGCGCTCGAGGCGGAGATCAATCTGCTGGTCAACCATGACTTCGGGAACGGGGAAGTCATTGCGGTCGACAAGCGCGGCGACGATTTTGTCTTTGCCCTGGTGCTCGGCCTCATGTTCCTTCTCGGCTTTCATGTTGTCGCGTAGCCGGTTGCGCAAGTCTTCATAGGTGGCGAAATCGGCGCCCAGTTCTTTGGCAAAGTCGTCGGTTGGTTCGGGAACAGTCCGGGTCTTGATGGACTTGATCTCGACTTCGTAGGTCATGGTCTTGCCGGCCAGGCGCTTGTCGGAGAAGTCCTCGGCGTAGGTCACGTCGAAAGTGCGATGGTCACCGGCCTTCGCGCCGCGAAGATGCTCGCTGAATTCGGGGATAGTGTTGTCGCCGCCGACTTCCACCATGACCTCATCGACTTCGACCGGCTTGGCGTCGGACTCGCCGTCTTTGGGTGTACCGCGGAAACCGACGACCGCGAAGTCACCTTCGGCGATAGGCCGCTCTTCTTCGACGGCGTCGTAGGTGGCGTGCTGCAGGAGAAGGTTCTTCAGCGCGTCTTCGACGTTCTCCTCGGTGACGGTAGTGTCGATAGTGTCGGGCTTGATGTCGTCATAGGGCGCGACTTTGAAATCGAGGAAGATCTCAAATTCGGCAGTAAACTTCAGCGGCTCGTTGTCGTGCAGGTGGAGGTCGGTGACCCGCGGCTGCGACACCGGGAGCAGGTTCTGTTTGCCGGTTTCCTCGCGGAAATAACGAGGCACCAGCGCCTCGACCACATCGCTCTGGATTTCGCTGGCGAAGCGCTGCCGGACGACGCTGACCGGCACTTTCCCCTTGCGGAAGCCGGGAATGCGGGCAAGCTTGGCGTAGCGCGCAACGATCTTCTCGCGTTCACCGTTGACAACGTCAGCAGGGATCTCGATGGTCAGCTCACGTTTGCACGGATTGGTGATTTCAACCGGATTGGTTTCAGGAGTGCTGGTCTCAGTGGTCAACGGAATGCCTTCAGAGAAATTGAATTGGATGCGGAGCCGCCGCTGTGGTCATTGCCGGCCAGGCGACGCTTTGTCGCAGGCAGCTACCGTTGCGCCTCCGGGAGTTGCACGCCCAGACAATGCGCTGCTTTCAGTGTATGAGAGTGCCGTGGGACGGTCAAACGCGGGGAAGCGGGGAAGTCGGTTCGCCGTGAACCCTTTGCATGGCAGGAAACCGCGGAATAGAAACATGCGGGGATGCCGCTACAATACCGCCCATGCTCAACGCGCTGCGGGTTTTGAACGACGAGATTATTTGCTGTCGTGAATGTCCTCGCCTCGTTGAATATCGCGAGCAGATTGGGCGCGAGAAGAGGCGCGCGTACCGCGAGCAAGAGTACTGGGCGAGGCCGGTCCCGGGATTCGGCGATCCCATGGCTCGAGTGCTGGTTCTGGGTCTGGCGCCGGGGGCGCATGGTTCCAATCGCACCGGGCGTCCATTTACCGGGGATGCATCGGGCAAGTTCATGTTTCCGGTGCTCTATAAGGTTGGGTTTGCGTCGCAGCCCAGTGGCGAGCATCGAGACGACGGCCTGACTTTGCGCGATTGCTACATCACGGCGGCGGTACGGTGTGCGCCTCCGGACAACAAGCCACTGCCGTCGGAGTTGGCCAACTGCGCTCGGTACCTCGACCGCGAGTTGGCGATTCTCAAGAACGTTAAGGTCGTGGTTGCGCTGGGGAAGATTGCGTTTGATGCGTATCTGGGACATCTCAAGCGCGCCGGGGCCTTCACTAAGAGCAGTGAAGTGACCTTTGGCCACGGTAAGCGGTACGAATTGCCCAATGGCGTGACCCTGCTGGCGAGCTACCATCCTTCCAACCAGAACACGGCCACGGGCCGGCTCACCGCCGCCATGTTCGAGTCGGTATTTCGAACTGCCAAAGCTTGTGGCGGCCGCGAAGCGTAGTTCTTTGGGGGCGGCGAAAGGGAACCAGAGATATTCACAGAGCGGATGCCGTTGTGGCTTGTCAGGCGGGCAAAATCCAGCCATAATTGATCGTGCACCCCTACAATCTCCACCTTGATTCCGCTGGGCAGCCAGCGCAAGGGGCTCCGTGTTTTCCGGAGCCGGTGGAGCGGTCCCCCCGGCGGCACAAATCCAGACGACTGAGGATGGCATGGCGGCAAAGTATATCTTTGTAACCGGTGGTGTGGTGTCTTCACTTGGCAAGGGACTGGCAGCGGCTTCGATTGGCTGCCTCATGGAAAGCCGGGGCCTGAAGGTGGCGCTCCAGAAGTTCGATCCCTACCTCAACGTCGATCCGGGAACGATGTCGCCGTTCCAGCACGGCGAAGTCTTTGTCACCGACGACGGCGCGGAGACCGACCTCGACCTCGGCCACTACGAGCGGTTCACCCACTGCCGCCTCAGCCGCGACAACAACTGGACTACCGGCCGCATCTACGAAAACATCATCGCCAAGGAACGCCGCGGCGACTATCTGGGCAAAACCGTGCAGGTCATTCCGCACGTCACCAACGAAATCAAGAGCGCGATGAAGAAGGTCGCGCAGGACGTGGACCTGGTGATCGTTGAGATCGGCGGCACCGTCGGCGACATCGAGTCACTGCCGTTTATCGAGGCCATTCGCCAGATGCGCCAGGAACTGGGGCGCGACAACACTCTGTTTGTGCACGTGACGCTGGTGCCGTATATCGCCGCAGCCGGCGAACTCAAGACCAAGCCTACTCAGCACTCGGTCAAGGAACTGCTCAGCGTCGGGATTCAGCCCGACATTCTCTTGTGCCGGGTGGACCGTTATCTATCGCACGATCTCAAGTCGAAAATTGCGCTGTTCTGCAACGTGGAAGAACAGGCGGTGGTGACGGCCAAGGACGTCGCCTCCATCTACGAAGTGCCGCTGGTGTTTGCCCACGAAAAAGTGGATGAGATGGCACTGCGCTATCTTCGGATGGACGCCCCGGAGCCGAAACTTGAAAAATGGCGGGAACTGGTCGATCGGGTTTACAACCCGAAGGATGAAGTGACCATCGGCATCGTGGGGAAATACGTGGAGTACGAGGATTCGTACAAGTCGCTGAAGGAAGCGCTCGTCCACGGGGCCCTCGCCCATAACCTGAAGCTCCGGGTGGACTGGATCGAAGCCGAGGGTCTCGAGTCGAAAGATCAGACGGTGCAGGCACAGTTGGAATCGGTGGACGGAATCCTGGTTCCGGGTGGTTTCGGCAAGCGCGGAATCGAAGGCATGCTCAAGGGCATTCAGTACGCCCGCGAAAACGATGTGCCATATTTCGGGATATGCCTGGGCATGCAAACGGCGTGCATCGAGTTTGCCCGGAATGTTTGCGGGCTCGAAGGCGCGAACTCCAGCGAGTTCGATCCGGCTACTCCTCATCGCGTGATTTACAAGTTGCGTGAACTTCGCGGCGTGGAAGAACTGGGCGGAACCATGCGTTTGGGCGCCTGGGCATGCCGGCTGGAAAACGGCTCGCTGGCCCACCAGGCATACGGCCAGACCGAGATCAGCGAGCGTCACCGACACCGTTACGAGTTCAATCGCGAATACGAGAGCACGCTGACGGCCGGGGGGATGCGAATCACCGGGTCGAGTCCCGATGGAACCTATGTCGAGATCGTGGAGATACCCGGGCATCCGTTCTTTCTTGGTTGCCAGTTTCATCCGGAGTTCAAGTCCAAGCCTCTGGAGCCTCATCCGTTGTTCTCGGCCTTCGTTCGGGCGTCGTATGAGCGGCGAGTACGTTCCAAAAAAAACCGCGGAAATGAAACAGTCGAACAATATCTTCGCCCGGAGAGAGTTAAGCAGTGACGGCATGGAAACCCGCCGATGCGGGTCATCTGCGGCCAAATTCTGCTTCGCAAGTTGCTTGCAGTAGTGCCTTAGTCTGAAGCAAGTAGCTTTTAAATCATAGAGATAAAAGAAATACCGCTCGGAGCGCCCGATAAGCTAGATCGCGTGCTCGGGGCGAGGTTTGGGCGCGGGTAAACTTTGCAGGCATTCATTAAAAGTCGAAAAAAGTCACCTTTGTGCTATTGCATGTGGCGTAGGTAACCATTATGGTTAGTACCTCGACAGCCGAGTAATTTGTCAGGCAATAACTCGGCGAGTAGATATTTCGCTCAACCAGGTACAGATTTTGGGATGGCGCATGGAACCGATGCGCTGAACACGTTCTGAGGAGGAACAACAGTAGATGGCTCGCAAACTCAGCATTACGCTTTCGCTACTTGCACTGGCACTGGCTTTGACCACCGCCAGCTTCGCGAATGGAATTCCGACCGATGTGATTTTCGGTACGAGCACGGGTGGGTCGGTCACGGTAAGCTCAAATTCGGTAACCTTCAGCGGCAATGTCCACGGGACTGCGTATCAAGGCCAGTCTGTGGGAACTTACACGATTTCTAACTCTTCTAACCTGATGCCGGACATCTCGGTTTGGATTGGAAGCGATCAATTGGTGGGAAATTTTTCGATAACCGCCATTACGATCATTAACTCGAACCTGGCCGACTTGTCGGGAACCTTTACGGTGGACGCGGGCACGACCCAGGGATTCATCGACTCAGGTTTCCCGGTCGGCGCTATGGTCGATGCCGACCTGACGATTTACAAAGGCAAGATTTCAGCTGGCGAGGTCGTCGCCGATCCGGTTCCAGAGCCGGGCACGATTGCCATGATGGGATCTGGCCTGTTGCTTGCTGCCGGCGCATTGCGGCGTAAGCTGCTGTAACAAGCGTCATCGTATTTTGACTCGGAAAAAGTTTCCGAGCCCCCTACTGTTCGAATCCCCGACATCGCAAGATGTCGGGGATTTTGTTTTGTCTGCGTGTGCCGCACGAGCCTTGACGCGAAGGTAGCAGGCTGTGCTGTCATGCCAGCAACGCACAGCGGCGGCTGTTGGCTGGGTACCATGGCTGTCGTGCGTACAATGTGAGATGCGTGAAGATTCGGTCCGCGAAAGTTGCGCCGCGCTAGAAGGAGCCGTGATGGGTGAGGGATTCTCAATTGGAGATGTGCCGGTGGGTAGAGGCCGCCTGTTCCTCATCGCCGGTCCGTGTGTGATTGAGAGCGAAGAGCACGCCCTCATGATGGCCAGCGCCATCGCCGCAATCGCCCGGGAAAAGAACATCCCATACATCTTCAAAGCGTCTTACGATAAGGCGAACCGCACTTCCATCCGCAGTTTTCGCGGACCCGGTATCGAAGATGGCCTGCGCATTCTCAGCAAGGTCCGCAGCGAGGTATCTGTGCCTGTGCTGACTGACGTACACGAAGCGAACGATGTGGCGCAGGTGGCAGAGGCGGTGGACGTGCTACAGATTCCGGCTTTCCTGTGCCGCCAGACCGACTTACTGGTGGCCGCGGCGAAGACAGGACGAGCCGTGAACATCAAAAAAGGCCAGTTTGTGTCCCCCTGGGACATGCGGCATGCGGTGGAAAAAGTCCGGGACGCGGGAGGCGAGAGGGTCTTCCTAACCGAGCGTGGGGCGTCGTTCGGCTACAACAATCTGGTGGTAGACATGCGCTCGCTTGCGGTGATGCGACGGTTCGCGCCGGTCGTGTTTGATGCCACCCACTCGGTTCAGCTTCCTTCGTCGGGCGGCGCAAATGGCGAGGCGGGCATGGTCCAGAGCGGCGGGCAGCCGGAATTCATTCCAATCTTGTCGCGTGCGGCCGTGGCCGCCGGGGTGGATGGAATGTTCCTCGAAGTACATGACGATCCGGCACGGGCGAAGTCCGACGGAGCGAACGCGCTGGAGTTGGAGAAACTTTCCGGACTACTCGATCAGTTGATGGCTGTGCACGCGGCGCTGCTCTAGGGCCGTTGTCATGTCACCGAGCTACCTCGCCCAGGTATATCTATTTGCAGCCAAATGCAGTTAGCGGCAAGCGTGGCCTGGCGGGGTGGCAGATTTCGCTGCAAATTCGCGCCATTCAGTGTGCGATTCCGCCGTTTCAGGCCAAAAACATAGGGAAACTGCTGCTTCGTTGTTATTCTTAGGAAGGCTCCAGACCGACAGGGGAGTGTTGTGTCCCGCCGAAGTGTTCTGAGTCATAGATATCGCAATTAAACCGATAGGAGTTTTCCATTGTCGAAGAAGCGTTACCTGTTTACGTCTGAATCGGTGACAGAAGGTCACCCCGACAAGATTGCCGACCAAATTTCCGATGCGATCCTCGATGCCTGCCTGGAGCAAGACGCGTACAGCCGGGTGGCGTGCGAGACGCTTACCGCGACCGGCCTGGTGGTCATTGCAGGCGAGATCACGACCAAAGCCTATGTCGACTTCCAGAGCCTTGTGCGCGGCGTAGTTGCCTCCATCGGCTATGACAACGCGCTCTACGGATTCGATTCCAATACCTGCGCAGTGATTTCGTCGATCAACAAGCAGTCTGGCGACATTGCCATGGGCGTGGACACCGGCGGCGCCGGCGACCAGGGGATGATGTTCGGCTACGCCACGAACGAGAACGAAGACTACATGCCGACAGCGATCCACCTGGCGCATAAATTGTGCCAGCGCCTGACCGAAGTCCGCAAGAACGGCACCCTCCCTTACCTCCGCCCTGACGGCAAATCCCAGGTGACGGTTGAATACGATGAGAACCACAAGCCGGTCCGGATCGACGCGGTGGTCATTTCATCGCAGCACGCCGAGACCGTCTCCAACGAGGAACTGCGGGCCGACATCCTGAAGCACGTCATTCAGGCGGCACTGCCGGCGTCGATGCTGGATCAGGACACCAAGTACCACATCAACCCGACCGGACGTTTCGTCATCGGCGGGCCGATGGGCGACACTGGCCTGACCGGCCGCAAGATCATAGTTGACACCTACGGCGGCATGGGACGCCACGGCGGCGGCGCCTTCAGCGGCAAGGACCCGACAAAGGTGGATCGGTCAGCCTGCTACATGGCCCGCTACATCGCCAAGAACATCGTGGCTGCCGGCCTGGCTGAGCGCTGCGAAGTGCAGTTGGCGTATGCGATCGGTGTAGCCGATCCGGTCAGCGTCTTGATCGACACCTTTGGCACGGCCAAGGTCGATGAGCAGAAGATCTCCGAGCTGGTGCGCGCGAACTTCAAGCTGACGCCGAAAGGCATTATCGAGTCGCTCAACTTGCGGCGTCCCATTTACCGCAAGACGGCTGCCTACGGTCACTTCGGACGCAATGACGCCGACTTTACCTGGGAACAGGTCGACAAAGCTGCGGCGCTGCGCGAGCAGGCCGGGCTGGCTGCGGAAAAGCACAAGGCCGCCAAGTAGCATCAATTTTGGGGCGCCGCGGAAGCGGTTTGCCCCTTTTTCTTAACTGCGTGGGCGCGTCGGGAAATGCGACACGAGCACGCTTCGAACCGCAAAATTATGCAGGAACGGGAGCCTATGTCCACGACCACTACGCAAACCGCAGGCGACATCGCAAACATTGAACTGGCCGATCTCGGCAAAAACCGCATTGACTGGGCCAACCAATCGATGAAGGTGTTGCAGATCATCCGCAAGGAATTCATCAAGAACCAGCCGCTGAAGGGCATGCGTATTTCAGCCTGCCTGCACGTCACGGCAGAGACAGCCAACCTCGCGATCGCACTGCGCGATGGCGGCGCCGACGTCGTGCTTTGCGCATCCAATCCGCTGTCCACGCAGGATGACGTTGCCGCCTGCCTGGTGCGCGATTACAACATTCCGGTATACGCCATCAAGGGCGAAGACAACGACACCTACTACGGTCACATCATGGCAGCGCTCGACCACAAGCCACACATCACCATGGACGATGGAGCCGACCTGGTGACCATCGCGCTGACCAAGCGCAAGGAAGTTCTGGAAGGCATCATCGCGGGCACGGAAGAAACCACCACCGGCGTCATCCGCCTGCGCGCCATGGCAAAGCAGGGTGTACTGAACTACCCCATCATTGCCGTGAACGATGCCGACACCAAGCACCTGTTCGACAACCGCTACGGTACCGGCCAGTCCACGATTGACGGCATTGTGCGCGCGACGAACTTCCTGCTGGCGGGCGCAAAATTCGTAGTTGCCGGCTATGGCTGGTGCGGCCGCGGTCTCGCGAGCCGGGCGCGCGGACTTGGCGCAGAGGTCATCGTTACCGAGATCGATCCAACCAAGGCGATCGAAGCGGTAATGGACGGCTATCGCGTGATGAGCATGGAAGAAGCCGCGAAGATTGGCGACGTTTTCTGCACCGTCACCGGCAACAAGAGCGTCCTGCGCAAAGAGCACTTTGAAGCGATGAAGGACGGCGCGATCATTTCCAACTCGGGCCACTTCAACGTTGAGATCGATATCCCAGCGCTGGAGAAAATGTCGTCGTCGAAGCGCACCACGCGGAACTTCGTCGAGGAGTACTCGCTCAAAGACGGCCGCAAGATCAATCTGCTGGGCGAAGGCCGCCTCATCAATCTGGCTTCGGCCGAAGGCCACCCGCCGTCCGTGATGGACATGAGCTTCGCCGATCAGGCGCTATCGGTTGAGTATTTGGTGAAGAACCACGCTTCGCTCGAGAAGAAGGTCTTCGCGGTTCCGGAAGAGCTCGACAAGCGCGTGGCCAAGCTGAAGCTGGAATCGATGGGCATCAAGATTGACCGGCTGACGCTGGAGCAGGAAGAGTACCTGGCGAGCTGGTCGGAAGGAACGTAAGAGCAGTTCTCAGTGGATAGTGGGTAGTGGTTAGAGGGGTGGCAGATGCGCCACCCCTTGTCCTTTGTGCGAGAGCCTGAATCGTGATGCATCACAACATGACGATGGTGATGCCCCTATTTCCTTTGCCCAGGTCGCGATCGTCTTTGAGCTCAGGGAAGCGTTTCATCAACGCCCAGGTGCGCTCGTCGCTCTTGCGCCAGTTTTCGCCGAAGATGCACTCGCGGATCTCGCCTCGATCCTGCATCTGCCGCAAGGTAGCTTGCACCGCAATTCGCAAGTCCCCACCCGCACCCGATGAGCCGTAGCCGTGGATGATCTTCAGGGATTCCACTCCGCTGGCCCGGGCAGCGCGAAGTTCATTTGCGAGTCGGGCGCGGGCCTGCAGGACGGAAGGCATCCCGTCTTCGAGGTTGAACAGCTTGATCTTGAGACTCATTCCGACCAGCAGTCTATTTCGATTTTGTGAATTGCCGCCGCCCACCTAAACATCGCACATCCCTCTGAAGTATCGGTTTTCCGAAGCCAACGTGCCGACGAAAATGGTGACTCCAGGTGGGGAAGCCGGCCAGAAATGGTTACCCCAGCGGTGCTGCGAATCTGATATTTGGGGGTAAGTTGCTGATAACAAGGTGCCAAATTGGGAATCATTGTGTGACTTCCAAGTATTTTTTCGTAGCCTACAAGGTGACCTTAATGGTACTTTAGTAACTTCGGAGTGGGAGCGTTTCGATGTATTGTAGGGTTGGCACGATTATGAACCCTGATACCCATCCCGATTTTCGCAATGCAATACGGTTTCCGCTGCATCTTCCGGTGACGCTGAAGACGAACACGGACGAGCACCACGCGGAAACCATAGACATCTCAGCCGGCGGAATCTTGTTCCATAGCGAGACCGAGGTCGCCATCGGCTCGGTGGTTGAGTTTACGGTAGCCATGCCCGGAGATGTTCTGGGATCTGACCGCGACATTCTGGTCAACTGCCAGGGACGCGTGGTGCGATGTACCGAGGAGCCCTCCGGACGGAGCATAGCGGTTGTCATCGATGAGTACAAGTTCGAGCGTCTCTGAACGATCGGCCACGCGGCCTGGCGGCTCAGCACAATCCGGGCCGGCCGATTCGAAGCGGTCGCCGGTTCGGATCATCGTCGCCGACTCCGAAGCGATCTTTCGGGTGGGAATGGGCAAGATTTTCGCCCTCGAGAAAGACCTCGAAGTCGTGGCCCAGACCGAGACCCTGCCGCAGACATTCAACGTCGTGTCGAGCACTGAAGCGGATGTGATTCTGTTTGAGGCGGGCTTGTCGCCCAGTCCTCCGGAATCGGTGTCGGAGGTGATTCGGCGGGCGCAGCCGGGAACCAGGGTCATTGTGATCGCCCAGTTCACCGGAGAAGAAGAAACCGTGGATTATCTGCGGCGCGGCGTGCGTGGAATTCTCACTCGTTCGATCTCTCCTGACCTGCTGGTGCGCTGCGTGCGCAAGGTGTCATCGGGCGAGACGTGGCTCGACAATCAAGGCGTCAACTGGGTGATCGAAGCCTACCGAAGCCAGGCTGAGCACGGCGGCACGGCCAAGCAGCAATTGCGGCTCAGTGAAAAAGAGATGCTGATCATCGGCGGTGTGACCCAGGGCCTGAAGAACAAAGACATCGCCATCGAAGTCGGCACCACGGAACAGGTGGTCAAGAATTACCTGCGCAAGATTTACGACAAGCTGGGTGTGTCCGATCGACTTGAACTCGCGCTGTATAGCATGCACCGCCGCCTGCTGGATGGCTATGTTCCACCCTCTTCCCGCGAAATCCCGGCACCGCATGTTCCGAATGGCGGAACGGCGGGGCCGGATGCGCCTCCGGCGAATGGTGCGCCGGCGACTGATAGCGCGATCAAGAAGCCGTAGGAACAGCCCGCTGTCGTGCCCCGGTTTTTTCCCTCTGCGTTACACGCTCTCCCCCGTCTTGAGTTGTGTAGGGATAGTTGGGGTAATCGCGCGCAGGTGCTTAGCTTGAAACTGCCACTACTTCATCGTGGAGGTTAGCCATGTCGCGGACCCGCCGCATGTTTAGGCGACTTCTGGTGCCTGTCACCTTGTTGCTGTGCATTCACTCTGCCGTCCTGGCGGCACAGAATTCGGCTCGCCTGGGGCCGGAAGCAAGCGCCAAGGTGGATGAGATTGCCAGGAAGGGGCTGGCTTCAACCGGTGTGCCAAGTGCGTCCCTGGCTGTTGTTAAGGACGGAGCCATTGTTTATGTGCAGGCCTATGGTGAGGCACGGCTCGATCCGAAGACCGCTGCGACGCCAGCCATGCGCTACAGCATCGGTTCCATCAGCAAGCAGTTCACGGCCGCCGCGATCCTCATGTTGCAAGAGCAGGGCAAGCTGTCGCTCGACGACAAGGTCTCGAAATGGGTGCCGGGACTGACGCGAGGCGATGAGATCACGATACGACAACTGCTGTCACACACTTCCGGCTACCAGGATTACGCGCCGCAGGACTACATGGTGCCGGACTGGATGCAGCCCATCTCCGCCCAACAAATCATGGATCGCTGGGCCAAGATTCCGCTGGATTTCGATCCCGGCAGCAAGTGGCAGTACAGTAATACGAACTTCGTAATCGCCGGGGTGATTGTCGAGAAGGCTGGAGGAAAGCCACTGTACGACATGCTGCAGGAGCGGGTGCTGACGCCTCTACAGATGACCAGCGCCACCAATACGGATTTGAGGAAGTTGCCGCTGTCGGACCCTTCCGGCTACTTCCGCTATGCGCTGGGTCCGCTGCGTGAGGCGCCGAAAGAAGGCCCCGGATGGATGTACGCCGCGGGCGAGCTGGCCATGGCTGCGGAAGACCTGGCGAAGTGGGACATCTCGGTGATGAAGCAGTCGATCCTCAAGCCTTCCTCCTACCGTCAGATGGAGACGGAAATATTGCTCAACAACGGAGTGGGCACGAGGTATGGACTGGGCGTATTTGCGTTCAGCCAGAACGGACATCGCTGGCTGGAACACGGCGGCGAGGTCTCAGGCTTTACGTCAGAGAATATTGTTCTTCCCGACGATGGGATTGCCGCAGTCGTTCTCACCAATCAGGATGCCGTGGGCGCCGCGTCGCTCATCGGGCGGGAGATCGTCAGTTGGCTGGTCAAAGCACAGACTGCGCAGGATCCCAAACGAGACGCGCTGGTCCGTCAAACCTTCGACAGTCTGCGGCAGGGTAAGATCAACCGCACCCAGTTCACTGCCAATGCCAATTCGTATTTCACCGAACAGGCGCTGACGGATTACGCCTCCAGCATCAGTTCGCTGGGAGAGCCAAAGCGCTTTGAGGCGGCGTCGGTGTCACTGCGAGGCGGAATGACCCATCGCAGCTACGTGGTTGTTTATCCGCAAAAGACGCTGCAAATCAACATCTACGAGATGCCGGACGGAAAGTTCGAGCAATTCCTGATTTCGGCGGTCGAGTAGGCATCACGGGTAAAGGCAGGCCGGGATACAATGATTGGTTGCCGGCCGCCCGGATGCGGCAGGAACAACTGCACTTATCTTCCTGATTTATCGAGAGGTCTTATGAAGGGCGACGCGAAAGTCATCGATTTCCTGAACCAGGTTCTGAAAGCAGAACTAACCGCCATCAATCAGTATTTCCTGCACGCTGAGATGTGCGAAAACTGGGGCTATGAGCGGCTGTCGAAAATGATGCGCAAGGAGTCCATCGAAGAGATGGTGCACGCGGAAAAGGTGATGGAGCGGATTCTGTACCTCGATGGCGCCCCCAACATGAGCGACTACTTCAAGATCAATATCGGGCAGACCGTCGAGCAGCAGTACAAGAATGACTTGCAACTGGAATACGATGCTGTGAAGCGCCTGAATGACGGTATCCAGCTTTGCCTCGCAGCCAACGACGGTGGCTCGCGCGAACTGGCCGAGAAGATCCTTTCCGACGAGGAGCACCACATCGACTGGCTAGAGGCACAGTTGCACGCCATCGGCGAAATGGGCTACCAGAACTACTTAGCACAGCAATTGAAGAACGACGAGTAGTTCGCGTTTTGGTGTGGCGCGCCTGGGCAAACGCCCCTCGCCGGGCGCGCCATACGCTACAATGAAAAGACGCAGCGGGATTGCCGAATCTCGCTTTTCGTGTGTGGAGAGATGGCCGAGTGGCTGAAGGCGCACGCTTGGAAAGCGTGTGTACTCGAAAGGGTACCCAGGGTTCGAATCCCTGTCTCTCCGCCATTACCTCTTCCTGTCTCCCATCTTTTCAACAATATACAGGCGACTACCCATTCGGGCACTGTTTGTCCGCCACCTCTGCCCACCTCATTGCCGGCTGCTGTAGCCGACCGGCAACCCGTGCAGAATACAAGAGGAAAGTGCGATGGCAACCGGCGCCCTGCGGTTATTTCTTTTTGGTCTTCTTGCCGCCGAATATCCCGCCGAGGGCGGAAGTGGCTTCCGGTGGCATAACTCCCTTCAGTTGCGATTGCGCCGCACCGGTGATGGCGGACTTCGCAATCGCGCTGGTATCCGGGATGAACTTCGGGTCGGAAGTCGTGCCCTCGATGGCGAACGGAATTTTCATAGGGCCGCCCCCGCTGGTCGACGTCAGGCCGGGGATGCTTCCCATCGCGCCGCCCAACGCGCCGGAAGCGCTGACCGTCGCCACCATGCGGAAGTTCATCGCGCCGGCAGGACTGACCGTTCCGGCTCCGGTTACGCTTCCGAGTGCAGGAACCACGGCATCAATGGCATTCGCCTCCGTGCCCGAGGGGCTTACTCGCACGTTAGCCGTGAACTTCTGGATGGTGGTGTCGCTGCTACCATGGCTGCCGGTGAGCTTGGTGATGGCCGACATCTTCGAGTTCATGTCGAAGCCGGCAAGCTGCGCGTTGAACAACCCAATGTTGCCCGCGGCGGTAGCTTTGTCAGCGGGGCCCTGAATATTCAAGTTCGCGCTGGCGGTGCCGCTCTTCAGAGAAGAGCCTTTGGGCAGAATAACGCCGACGGCGGGCAAGGCCGCCTCGAGGTCGGTGACGGGCATGTTCTGGCCATCCAGCTTCATGTTCAGCACGGTACTGTCGCCTCGACTCTCGAAAGTGCCAGTCAGGCTGGCGACGGCTTTTCCGATCTTGATGTTGCCTTGCTTCACGGTTCCTGAGCTGTTAGCCAGCGTGTAGTCGAGGACGAAGTCGATGTTGAAGGGAACGCCGGAGGGCGCGCCTCCTTTGACCAGCATCAGCTTGTTGACCGTGGCTGTGCCCTGCAAGTGGGCCGTACCATGGTTCGATACCAGCGAGTTTGCGATATCGACGATACCGGAGATGCCGGTGCTGGGATCCACGAAGCCGGACTTCGCAAGATCAAGGCTCTTGATTGTGACTTTGGCGTCAAGCGGCGTCAGCGTGGCATCGCCGGAATTGATGGGGCCGATCTTGCCGTCGAAGTTGAACTTGCCACCACCCGGCAGGTCCGCGGATAGAACGGCGGGCCATTGCGACTTGGCGGAGACATTGCTGGCCTCGAGATCGACATTGTCGTAAACGCTCGGATTGGGCGACCCGGGTGAGGAGATGGTCGCGCGACCATCTTTCATCTCCAATTTAGCGACCTGCCACTCTGGAGCGGGTTGGCTCGCAACGCTGCCTCCTCCGGAGCCACTACTGCCGGTCAAGCTGGAGAAGTTCCACTGGCCCTCTTTGTTGCGAACGAGATTGAGCTCGGGCTTCTCTATGGTGACTCCCGTGATGTTCAGGGTCTTGGAGGTAACGAGCGGCCAGACCTCGATGCCAACCTTAAAGGACTTGGCAGTCAGAAACGGTTTACTGCTGAACTTGGGGTCGTCGGCTACAGAGAAGTCGTCAGCCGACAACGCGCCAGAGAAGATCGATAGACTCAGGTTGCCCACCTGCACCTTGCGCCCAAGCGCCGCGCTAAGCCTCTGCTCAATCGTGGGACGGAAAGAGTTGGCGTTTACGAACAGAGGGATTGCGAGGAGCAGGACAATCAGCGCCCCTACCGCGATCAACACGTACTTCAGGATCTTGTTCATGGGCCGTCTCCCGCCACCTGTGGTATTGCGCCGACGCACCCATCCAGAAACGCCGATGCGCGCTGCCTCATGCGGCTGTGAATTCCTTCGCAGGGAGGATTGTAGTCGGCACGCCGGGAACTTGCCTAGCGCATTACTGATGGTCGCCATCGGGCTGAAACGGCTGGGGCAATCGCACTTGAGCCCGGCTGTCGATACCGCGAAGGGTGGTGATCGCGGAAGGAATCGAACCCGCAAAAACACTTAAGTTCAAGTACTTACAGTGCACCGACGGCAACTAAAGTACACGGAAGGCGCCAGTGATTTGGCGTAATGGATTGTAGCTGGAATGCAGAATGAATCACTTATCGAAGATTGTTATCGCATAATGCGACGGTGTGAGACGCTGACGTGACCGGCGAATATTTGGATTACGAGTGATATGGGGATTTCCGGGCGTTAATCCGCCACCATTGCGGGAAGCCCGCCGCGCCGCTACCCGGATTTCAGGGTTGCTGACCAGCACCATCTTCTCGATGTCCACTAGAGTGAGGGCGGGTGCGGAAGCGGCTAAATCGGGGTGCCGCGCAAGTAAGACATCTGCAGCAGGAAACGGGTCCTCACCTGACCTGCCATGTACCGAGAGCAAGGGACTCCTATCACAAAGCGGCGTGAGTTCCGTGTCGCAACCGCCGGCCTGCAAGTGCGTTTCCGCTCGGAAAGTGCCAAGTCCAGATTAGGCTTTGCGGCCAACTACGATGGCATATCCAATTGTTCGCTACGGAAGACCCGCTCGGCTGCCATCACCCTTCCGAGCGACCAAACACCCCACCGACTGAAGATCTTCAGGAAGAGTCTGATCTGGCCTGGAATTCCTAACTCTCTCTTCACATCGCTCATCATTACCGAAGGTCTAGGCATCAAACGGCAAATCATGGGCATCTCCCTGCTTGAAATCAACCGCCAGCCCACGTTCTTCTGCCTTCCGCTTCGCGGTGTCCACCATGTAGCTCGAGTGGTCGATACCGGTGGCTTGGCAGCCAAATGTCTCTGCCAAGTAACACGCGCTTGCTCCCGTTCCGGACGCAACGTCGAGTAGCTGTTGTCCGGAACCGATGTGGCACATCTCCGCCAGCTCACGGGTACTTTCCAATCCACCGGGATGAAATACCGCTAAGTCCAGATTGCCACTCTCTACCACCGCTTCCAGCGAGACTCGCCCGTGGCTCTGTTTACCGACCATAACGATAACTCGTCGATCGTCGGCAAATGAAAGATTACTCCGGCGTCGGCTTTGCGATCGCAAGCAACTGTGCAATCCCATTCCAGCTTTCACCACGCTTCCGGCTTGGCCGCGATTCGAGGGGAACCAGGCTCACAAGGTTTTCCGCGGGCTATTTTAATAAGAGCAGAATCCAGCGGTCACCCTACCCTGTGAGGGCGGTCACTGTTCAATGGGACGACATTAGTGGAACATGGAGGGTCGACTATTTATCAAGAAGTTAAGGAGAAAACCATGCCGGAGAGCTTAGTGAGTGAACCGATCGAGATCGCAAAGAAGGAAGTGCGCCAATCGGCTCCCGGACAACCGCCGAAGAAATCGACCAAAGCTTTCAATTCGTTTCAGATCGCACAAGCGCAATTCGACAAGGTAGCCGAATATCTAGGCCTGGATCCGGCCACGCGCGACCTCCTGCGTTATCCCTTACGGGAGTTCCACTTTGCCATCCCCGTGCGAATGGACGACGGCTCGGTGAAGATTTTTCGTGGTTTCCGCGTACAGCACAACGATGCGCGCGGCCCAGGCAAAGGCGGTATTCGATTCCATCCGCAAGAGACCATCGACACGGTCCGTGCGCTGTCGATGTGGATGACTTGGAAATGCGCGGTCGTGGATATCCCGTTGGGAGGGGCCAAGGGCGGTGTCATTTGCGATCCCCACAACCTGAGTCTGCGTGAGCAGGAGCAGATCTGCCGGGGCTGGGTACGCCAGGTAGCAAGGAACGTGGGACCGCTCTTGGATGTGCCGGCACCCGACGTCATGACCAACGCGCAGCACATGCTGTGGATACTTGACGAGTTCGAGCAAATCCACGGCGGACGTTATCCCGGATTTATCACTGGCAAACCTGTCGGAATGGGGGGATCTCTGGGCCGGACCGAGGCGACCGGCTATGGCGTGGTCTTCACTCTTCGGGAAGCGCTTAAAGAATTGGGCATTCGCCCAGAAGACACCACCGCCAGCGTTCAAGGTTTCGGCAACGTGGCCCAATATGCCATCGAACTTTACCAGCGATTGGGAGGCAAGGTGATTGCCGTCTCGTGCTGGGACCAAGAGGACCAGTGCTCGTACACCTATCGCAAGCTTGACGGAATCGACCTCAACCAGGTTTTGTCAATCACGGATCATTTTGGTGGGATCAACAAGCAGAAGGCAAAGGGCCTGGGATACGAAATGTTGCCCGGCGACGCATGGCTCGAACAGGATGTGGAGATCCTGATTCCGGCGGCAATGGAGAACCAAATTACCGGGGACAATGTCGGAAAGATCAGCCGGCGGGTGCGGATCATTGCGGAAGGAGCCAACGGCCCGACGACACCGGAAGCCGATGTGCAGATCAAAGAACGCGGCATCCTGCTCATTCCCGATTTTCTGGCCAATGCGGGCGGCGTGACCTGCAGCTATTTCGAGCAGGTGCAAAGCAATATGAATTACTTCTGGGAAAAGGACGAGGTCCTGGGAAAACTCGACCTCAAGATGACCTCGGCGTATTTTGCGGTTTCCGATTTGGCGCGCCGCGAGAAGCTGTCGATGCGAGACGCCGCCTATGCGATTGCCATTGGTCGGGTGGCCAAAGCTTGCCACGACCGCGGGTGGGTGTAGCGCTTCGGTCTTCGGGTCACGCCATCTCTCCACGACGCGGCCAGTCGCGTCGGCTATGATGGCGGGGAGGCAGCAATGACCGATCTTACGACCGTGGTTGCGGACCTTCCCGCGTTCGACCGGCACTTCTGGGATGGCACTTTTCGCTTCACACGGATCGGAACGGGCGCCTTGGGCGGGAAGGCCGGCGGATTGGTGCTTGCCAAAAACCTGCTGGAAGAAACGATCGATGCTTCCGCCTTCCCGGATATTGAGGTCAACGTTCCCACCATGGCCGTGATTGCGACGGACTGCTTTGACGAGTTCATCGCACGCAACCGGCTGGGAGAGTTGCCCGTCGAAGAGTTGCCAGACGACCGAATCGGACATGCCTTCCAACAGGCCGATCTGCCGGTTGAGCTACTTGGAGATCTGCGGGCGCTGATCGCGCAAGTCAAGACACCGTTGGCCATCCGTTCGTCCAGCCTGCTAGAGGACGCGCTCGACCGGCCATTTGCGGGGGTTTACGGGACGAAAATGATCCCGAACAATCAGTTCGATCCAGACACCCGTTTCCGGCGACTGACTGAGGCCATCAAGTTTGTTTACGCTTCCACGTATTTCGGGGAAGCACGCGATTACATCAAGACCACGGGTCACGATCCCAGCGAAGAGAAGATGGCCGTCATTCTCCAGGAAGTTGTGGGAGAGCGGCACGGTGATCGCTTTTATCCTGACATCTCTGGCGTGGCGCGCTCCTATAACTTCTATCCGGCCGGGCCGGCTCGTCCGGAGGAAGGTGTGGCGAGCCTGGCGCTCGGTCTGGGCAAGACGATTGTGGACGGCGGAATATCCTGGACATTTTCGCCCGCCTACCCGAAAAAGCCGCCACCGTTCGGTTCAGTATCGGAAATACTGCGCGGCACGCAGACGGATTTCTGGGCCGTCAACATGGGCAAGCCACCCGCGTACGATCCGGTCAGCGAGACCGAGTATTTGGTGAAGGCTCGACTGAAAGATGCTGAGGCTGACGGCGTGCTGCGTTTCCTGGCGTCGACATTTGACCCGTCACGTGATCGCGTTGTTCCCGGCTTAGGCACAAATGGGCCCCGTATCCTCGACTTCGCGCCGCTCCTGGTGTGGGAGCAGTTTTCGCTCAACGGAGTAATCAAGACGCTGCTCAAGGCAGCCGACGAAACGATGGGTGCCAATGTAGAGATTGAATTTGCAGTGACCATTCGGGCAGATCGGGATGAAGCGCCGCGGGCGCGGCTGGGATTTCTTCAGGTCCGCCCCATGGTCGTATCCGAAGAGAGCGTGGAAGTGACAGTCGAGGACCTGGCAGACCCGCATGCAATCGTCGCGTCCGAGATGGTGATGGGTAACGGCGTCATTGACGATATCCATGACATCGTATTCGTTCGGCCGGAAAACTTCTCTGTCATGCAAACTCCTGCGATTGCGCAACAATTGGATGTCATCAATCGGCAGCTCTCGGAACAGCACCGGCCGTTCTTGCTCATCGGTTTTGGCCGCTGGGGCAGCTCCCATCCCTCGCTGGGGATTCCGGTCGTGTGGAGCCAGATCTCGGGGGCGCGAGTGATCGTTGAGGCTACACTCCCGGAGATGAACGTCGAGCTAAGCCAGGGGTCCCATTTCTTCCATAATCTGTCTAGCTTTCGCGCGAGTTACTTCATGGTGCGGCACGATGGACGCTTTGCCATTGATTGGCCGTGGCTGAACCGCCAGCCGATGGTGCAGGAAACCGAATTTGTTCGACACGTGCGCTCGCAGGCTGCGTTGACGGCTCGTATCGATGGCCGCAATGGGCGCGGCGTTATTCTGTCGGGCGAATCCGCCCAAGCCAGCGGAAAAGAAAAATGATCAAAGACGAAGTCCAAGTCGGCGTAATCCTTCGCGAGTTGCAGGAGCGCGCCAAGGAATTGAATTGCCTCTACAAGGTGGATGAGCTTCTCAATCGGCCCGAACTTTCGCTGGAGGAGATCTTCCGTGCGATGATCGCCGTACTGCCGCCCGGCTGGCAGTACCCGCACGACTGCCAAGCGCGAATCCTTTTCGAGGATCAATTAATTCAGCCGCCCGATTTCCTGCCCACCCAGTTCGTACAACGCGCCAACATCGTCGTGCAGGGCGAAATCGTGGGCAACGTGGAGGTCTCGTATCGCGCGCCAATGCCCAAGTCAGACGAGGGACCGTTTCTCAAAGAGGAGCGGAAACTAATCGAAACCATCGCCGACCGCATTGCTAACCATGTAATGCAACGGCGGTTGAAAACTGCATTTGAGGGGCTGTCGGCGGCCGCCGGCGGCTTGGCGAGTGATAAAGGGGAATGGCAAGTTGTACTCGAATTTCTGCGCGATACCGACCCGATCCTGCTGCGGCGAATTTCGCGCAAGCTGATCAATCACCTGAGCTGGTGCGGGGTTCAGGAGGCCAAAGAGCTGTTGCTTCGGGGCATTGCCCCGGTTACGGCAGACACTGCGGGCACAGAGGATGAGAATCGGCCGCTGCGCCGGAACGTGGCCGACAAATCGGTCGACGTAACCGCCGAGGCGTTTGGCATCGCCAGCCGGCACTTGAGCGAAAGCGAGATCCTGAGCTGTGTTACCACATGGATCAAAGAAGAGAAATGTAGCTTCCTGGTGCGCGCGCTGGAGAATCTGGCCACCTCTCTGGGAGAAGTAATCGAAGCGATCGAGCGATATCAGCATGCCGCAATTGAAGAGAGCGAGCTTTCGCTTTCGACGCAAAAAGGTCTGCGCGTATCGCTGATCCGGCGGTTCTTCTCCGAGAACCTGGAGTTCATCAACATCGCCAAGAACTTCATCGAGGTCAAAGACTTTTACGACCTGCTGGGGAGGATCATCTTCCCACCGGATTGTCATGGAAAGCTCGGAGGCAAGAGCGCCGGACTCTTCCTGGCCAAGAAGATTATCGAGAAGGTCCCGGAGGCGAGTACGCAGGCACGTCTGGTGAAGACGCCATGCACTTGGTATATCACCTCGGACTGGATTTTGAACTTCGTCCATCACAACGAGTTGGAGGACGTACTCAACTGGAAGTACATGGAGATCGACCAGGTGCGGCAGGAATACCCACATCTGGTTTCGCTCTTTAAGAGTTCATCGTTCCCCTCGGAGCTGGCTAAAGGACTTTCTCTGGCCCTGGATGAGTTGGGTGAGCGTCCTTTGATCGTTCGCAGCTCGAGTCTTCTCGAAGACCGCGCCGGAGCAGCATTTTCCGGTAAGTACAAGAGCCTGTTTCTCGGTAATCAGGGCACCAGAGAAGATCGCCTCGCCGCGCTGATGGACGCTGTCGCCGAAGTGTACGCCTCTATCTTCGGACCCGATCCCACCGAGTATCGTGCGGAACGAGGCCTGCTGGATGTTCATGAAGAAATGGGCATCATGATCCAGGAAGTTGTAGGAAAGAAAGTCGGCAAATATTTTCTGCCCGCCTGTTCGGGAGTGGCATTCAGCAACAACGAGTTCCGTTGGTCCTCCCGAATCAATCGCGGTGACGGATTAGTCCGCTTGGTGCCCGGCCTGGGAACGCGCGCGGTTGACCGCGTCAACGACGACTATCCGGTGCTGATCGCTCCAGGACAGCCCAACCTCCGCGTCAACGTGACTGTGGAAGAGGTGCTCAAGTACTCGCCTAAGCGCGTCGATGTGATCAACCTTGAGACCAATGCTTTCGAGACCGTGGACTCCGTCGAGTTGCTCCGTTATTGCGGCGCCAACTACCCGCAGATCCGCAATTTTGTGTCAATCATCGAGCATGACCGCATTGAGCAGCTCGTCGGTCCGATCCCGGACTTCAGCATGCGGGACGTGGTTTTCAGCTTCGAAGGCCTGATCCGCAAGACGCCGTTCGTAGCGAGAATCCGCGAGCTATTGACTCTACTGGAAGCCCACCTGGGCACTCCGGTAGACATTGAGTTCGCCTACGATGGCGAGGACTTCTACCTGCTGCAGTGTCGTCCGCAGAGTTACAGCGGCGATGCGGTCCCGGTTTCGATCCCACAAAACCTGCCGGCGGACAAGATGATATTTTCGGCAAACCGCTTCGTCTCGAACGGAAACGTGCCGGAGATCACTCACATCGTGTATGTGGACCTGGAGGGCTACAGCCAGCTTTCGGATCAGGCCGCCATGCGCGATGTTGGACGAGCGGTCGGACGACTGAACAAGTTGTTGCCCAAGCGGCAGTTTATCTTGATCGGTCCGGGACGCTGGGGAAGCCGCGGGGACATCAAGCTTGGTGTTCCGGTCACATACTCCGACATCAACAACACTGCCATGTTGATCGAAGTCGCCCGGCAGCGAGGGAACTACCTGCCCGACCTCTCGTTCGGCACCCATTTTTTTCAAGACCTGGTGGAAGCGTCAATTCGTTATCTGCCGCTTTATCCGGATGACCCCCAGATAGCATTTAAGGAGGAGTTTCTGCGCGGTTCACCCAGCGTACTCGTGGAACTGCTTCCAGAATTCGCTCACCTGTCAAGCACGCTCCGCGTAATCGATGTCCCTATGGAGTGCGACGGCCTTATCTTGCGAGTGCTGATGAACGCGGAATCGGATCGTGCGGTGGCTTACCTTTCCCCTCCCGTACGACGCGAGGGACGGGAGGAATCGGACATCGAGGTCGTTGATCGTACCGACGAGGAGCACTGGCGTTGGCGGTTTCGGATGGCGCAGAGGATCGCGGTGCAGGTCGATCCGCAGTTGTTCGGTGTCAGGGCGTTCTACCTTATTGGCAGCACTAAGAACGCAACCGCAGGTCCGGATAGCGACATCGATCTGCTGTTGCACTTAAATGGCACAGAAGACCAGAAGAGAGAATTACTGCTCTGGTTGGAAGGCTGGAGCCGTTGCCTCAGCGAGATCAACTTCCTGCGAACCGGGTATCGGACGGAAGGTCTGCTCGACGTTCACCTGATCACCGATGCGGACATCGCCGCGCGTTCAAGCTATGCCGTTAAAATCGATGCAATCACAGATCCGGCACGGAAGCTTCCCATGAAGGAAGTCTAGCCTGCACGAATGCAGCCGGTGCGAAGCATCGTCAGTGTCATGCCGGCCGGAAGAATTCCACGAAAATAATTTCCTCCCAAACTTCCGGCTTCGACGTCAGATCGGCACAACCAGAACCTTGAGCTCAAGTCGCTACTCCCCGAAGGGGCGTTTATCGGGAGCAATCCTGTGAACCAACGTCGCCCCGACGGTGTGCGTGTCATATGATGTGGAGGTAAAGGAGCGGTCGAACCCAAACTATGCTCACCCTAAACAGAGTGTGTCTCCTCTTAGTCCTGATCTCCGGGCCAAGTCTGTTCGGCGCCGATTTCGCCATGAAGGTGAACGACAAGAATTACCTCGATACTCAAGGTTTTAGCGTATTTCTCTACGACAGCACGTACCATCCCGTTTTCGTAGACCAGAAGAACACGGCCATGGAGATGATTCTCCACGGCCAGCGCATCGCCACCAACGGCGACGTGCGCCTGATGCCGACGCCCGAGCAGTGGGACCTGGTGGCGACCCTCAAAGGGCGCCACGCCGATAAGGCGAACAATCGGCTCACCGCCGACCTCGCTTTCCCGACCTTCGATTTGAGCTACACACTGGAAGTTGCAGCGGAACCAGGCGGCGTGAAGGTCAGCATCAATCTCGACAAGCCGCTGCCGCAGAAACTGGCCGGGCGCGCGGGCTTCAACCTGGAGTTCCTGCCCTCGATCTACATGGGCAAGGCTTACCTGGTGGACGGAACCAAAGCCGGCATCTTCCCGCGAACGCCTAACGATCCGATGGTCAAGGTATTGCCGCTGGCCGATGAACCGAAAAAGGCGTACTACCTGGAGGACTGGGACAAGGCCAAGGGATACACTCAGCCGCTGCCGTTCGCCGAGGGCAAGAGCATCACCCTGGGGGTCGACGACGCGCTGGCCCGAGTCAACGTTAAGTCGGATACGGCCGACCTCATGCTGTTCGATGGACGCGACCGCGCGCAGAACGGCTGGTTCGTGTTGCGTTCGCTGATCCCTTCCGGCAAGACCACCGGCGCCATCGTGTGGCACATCAGGCCGGACGTGATTCCGAACTGGACGCGGCCGCCGATGATCGCGCACAGCCAGGTCGGTTATGCGCCGGGTTTCTCCAAGGTGGCGGTGCTCGAACTCGACCCGAAGTACAACGGCCCGAAAACGGCCAAAGTGCTGCGCCTGATGGAGGACGGATCTTACAAGCAGGTGTTCGAGGGCCCGATCACGCCTTCAACGCCCTGGCTGCGCTACGTCTATTCGAAATTCGACTTCACCCCGGTCAAAGACCCCGGCCTTTATGTGATCGAGTACGCAGACCAGCGTACGGCGCCCTTCCCCATCTCCAAGGACGCTTACGCGAACATCTGGCAGGACAGCCTGGACCATCACCTTGCGGAGCAGATGGATCACGTTTCCGTTCGCGAAGGCTACCGCGTGTGGCACGGCGCTTCGCACCTGGATGATGGCCGTATGGCGCCCGTGGTTGGGGAGCAATTCGACGGCTGGAATCAGGCCACGGCGACGGACGGGAAGTACAAAGGCGGCGATCACATTCCTGGGATGAACGTGGGCGGCTGGTATGATGCCGGCGACTTCGATCTCGAGGAGCCTGCGCAACTGAGCGTGATTCAGAGTCTGGCTCTGGCGTATCGCGAATTCGATCTCAAGTACGACGAGCTTACGGTGGATGAAGCCGCGCGTGAGGTTGAGATGCACCGTCCCGATGGCGTGCCGGATACGGTGGAGCAAGTCAAGCACGGCGCACTGCTCATCCTGGCGCAGTTCCACAATATCGGCCACGCGATCCGCGGCACTCACGAACCAGATCTGCGCCAATACACGCACCTGGGCGATGGAGCATCGAAGACCGACGGCCGCATCTATGACCCGAAGCTCGGTCCGAACGAAGTGAAGGGCGACTACTCCGGCAAGCCGGACGATCGCTGGATTTTCACCACGACGAACCCGTATTTCCAGTGGAACGCCATCGCGGCGCTGGCTGCAGCGGCCGATGTGCTGAAAGGCTGGGACGATGCATTAGCGAAGGACTGCCTCGAGACCGCGATCAAAGCATGGAACGACGAGAAGGCTCACCCGACGCCGAGTAAGGCGGGGCGCGGCTTCGACGATGCTGCTCCGACAGGTGACCCCGGAGTCGGCGTGCTGGCTGCGTCTCAGGGTGCGGTGTCTGGCGCTCAAAGCGGTGGTAACAAGCGGGGCAGTCCCGGGAGCTGCGACAAGTTCTGGCACGACGAGCGCACCAACAGCTCCGCCGGCTGGCTTCGGCCGTGGCGGTTCTGGCATTGGACAGGACTGGGCCGCGGCTCTGGAATTGACCATTGCCACGCATGGCGCCGAGCCCTACAAGTCCCGCCTGAAGGAGTTGTTCCCTCAGATGATCACCCCGCAGCAGATGGAGTTCCGTGGTTGGACGGCAGTCCGAGCGCTTGCCTTATCTGGACGCGAGCGCGAAAGATCAAATGCGCGAAGCGGTGAAGACATACATGGCGGGTCTGGACAAGCAACTGGACGCCACCCCGTTCGGCGTGCCCCCGAGCCTGGGCACCTGGGGCGGATCGGGCGCCGTGGTTGACATGGCCATCCGGATGTACTTCCTGCACAAGGCGTTTCCGGATCTTGTGAGCCCCGAATATACGCTTCGCGCCGTCAATTACATTCTCGGCACGCACCCGGTATCCAGCACTTCGTATGTAGCCGGCGTCGGTACGGTCTCGAAGACGAAGACGTACAGCAACAACCGCGCCGACAACGCCTACATTCCGGGCGCCGTGATTCCGGGATACATCATCATCAAGCCGGACTTTCCGGAGTGCATCGACGACTTCGGATTTCTCTGGTTCGAGGATGAAGCCGTCGTGGCCGGGTCGGCAAGCTGGGTCGTGGCCGGCAACGCAGCGGACGCGATCACCAAGGAATCGAAATAGCGACACAGCTAGAAGCGTCCGGCGGCCCCGAGGGGTGCCGAGCGTTTTTCTGTTTTGGAGAAATCCTTTGCTGCGCGGCCTTCAATTGCATTTACGAGAAGGGCGACAGACATGGGGCCGGATTCTGGGCGCATGCATGCGCAAGTTTTACGACCTGCAGCAGGCGCATGCTTCGCGGGTCGTTGCACGCGCGCCGAAGCCAAATGGCTCGGCCAGGACGAAATATTGATAGCTAACGACAAGTCCAAGGGCCGCTTAGCTCAACCGCCAAATCAGATATCTAGAATTTGAGCGGCGGGTACAAACTCGCTGTCGGTGACAGCCATCGCACACTTACTGGCCGAGTAAGTGGCGACGACAAAGAACACAGAAGCTCTTCGTTCATTTCTCACCGATGATTCGCGGCACTTCGGGCAGAAGCCGGTTGTATTGGCCCCGGAACCTCGGCCGGCATCAGGAAGGCGAGTGGAACCGCATTGGCCATTGCGGCGTATCCGGCAGGAGAAGGATGCAAGTGGTCGCCGGAATCGAACTTCGGCAGGAGGTGATCGGGATTCGCTGGATCGCGCATAACTTGGTCGAAATCGATCACGGTATCAAAGTGACCCGGTGTGCGAATCCATTTATTGACCATCTGGCGGTCAGCTTCCTCTGCCGGTCCAGGATGATAAAACTTCGAGCCCAAAAACGGCAAGATCGTACAGCCTGCCACCCTTATGCCGTTGGAGCGAGCACGCTCGATGATCTGCTGATACGCGCCGATCATGTCATTGACCAGTTGCTGGTGTTCGGCCGGGGTGGTCTCTCCGGTTTGACCTAACATACCGATATCATTAGTCCCTTCCAGAACGATCAAGGAACGTACTCCGGCCTGCGCTATCACGTCGTCGTTAAAGCGCGCCAACGCATTGGGTCCCAGGCCGTCCAGCAAAAGGCGATTTCCGCCAATCCCCTGATTCAGTACCGCGATCGTTCGACCCTGCGGGACCGCCTGCAATCTCCGGGCAAGAAGGTCTGGCCAGCGATCGTTCCCGTTGGTTGTGGCACCGTGCCCGTCAGTGATTGAATCCCCCAACACGACCGTCGATACCGCGGAGGAAGGCGCCAAAACATCGATTCCCGCAATGAAATACCAATGCTCAATTTGTTTGGCGCCCTGCAGTTCGACAGCCTGTACCAGATCTCCGTGAACCAGGTACGAAGTTGAGCGCGAGCCGGGGTGCCCAGTCTGGTCGGCCGGCACTGTCTCAAGATGGATTGTAATGGTCAGATCAGACAAAGGCGCCATCGAATACTTCACCGGATCGCAAACGTAGTCTGCTCCTGCAGGAATGGTGACATCCCGGCGCCCGGAGAAAGCTAGAACCTGGTCCGAACCCGGTCTGATCTTGCTTGAATCGGGAGATACTGGCCGAGCAATGTGCACGGACGTGATATGCAGCGGAGCCGAACCGTATCGATTGGACACGTGTAACCGCAGTTCCCCACCACCGATTGTGAGATGAACGATCTGTCGCAGAGTCGCGTCGGTAAGATCTTCCGCAGAAATGGAATTCCCGGGTTCAACCAGTTGCTGCGATGCTGCCCAGGAACCGACCCAATGCTGTTGCGCCTGGATTGCTGAGCCGGCAGCACCAAGAACGATGGAAACAACGACCAGTCGTCGAATACTTCTCGCAAGTCTCATCAACATCTAGATTCGGGAGTATCCGCTGCGAATACTCGACCTTTCCCCTCGCGGTTACCGCATCGATATAGGTTGCGAACTGCCACGGTGACTGAGACCACCACCAAGCATCTTGCCAGGTTCATTGCGAATCAATCTCTGTCAGTGCTTCAGCGGCAGCACTTCGATGTAGTCCAGGGGCGCACGTTCGTCGCCATCGGGCGTCCCTTCGATACGAATTACATCACCTGTACGCAGAACTAACCCTTTAGTGCGATGCCGGACTGAGGAATCCGCGCTTGGCTCTTTGCCCGGCAGCAGCATGTCGGCCCGCCATTCATCGACAACCTGATCATTCACTGAAATCTTAAAGTCTGATGTCCCATTACTCAGGTCGAAGTATTCGATATCGATCTCGTACCGGCCGGGAACCCCATTGAACTTCGTTCGTGCGGAACACGTTGTCGCCTCTGGTGCGCAAGCCACTCCCTTTCCACCCGATGCGCCTTCCCACGACGCTGGTTCAAAGGTCTGGTAGCCCCGCAACTCCATCGCCTCCGCTTCCACACGATTCGGATGGTGTCCCACCCTCCCGTCCTGGTCATCGATTCCTGACATCTGATGGAACCAGTCATCAACCGCATCGCGCCAAACGATTGCGTGCCCTGCCTGATATTTCAGTTGCGCCAGCACAGCTTCATAGCGCTCATCATCGACGTGCCCCTTCAGCGACTCCCATCTCTCCACGAAGTCGGCCGCCTTCTCGGCACCCTCGTAGTGAGAGTCGTAGATGGTCTGGATCACAGTCTTGCCCCAGTGCAGCCTGTAGGTGTAAGGCACGTGATGAAAAAATAGAACGATATGATCCGGTGTATTGGCCAGCGGCTCATAGATCTTCTGGACGCTCGGCGAATACTGACCGACAAATCCCGTACCGGTCGCCACGGTGCGGTCCATGCCGACCCCGTCATGATCGGCCCGGATCCACTGACCCCAGCCATTGTGCTCTTGAGATTCTGGTGCCGGCCCATAATGCGGTCCCGTGATGTTGGTCAGCGTCTGCAACCCGAGCGGACCTGTGTAGCTCTCGTACGCGGGCCACGAGTCCAGCAGAATATTCGTCACCGTTTTTACCACTTCAGGATCATTGCCAAACGTCAGCCGCGTCCATTCCTCGGCAATTGTTTGTGAACTTAGGTCTGGATTCCAAGCCAGCCGGCCGAATCCATACAAATTTGCCATGGCTAGGTGATTTGCCAACCAGTCGGTACTCAGCCCAATGTTCGCAACCCCGGCGTATCCTCCCATCGGCCGATGAAAACTCCGTCCCGCCACGATGTCTTTCACCGGCGTGCGCTGTCCACCCACTGCCATGTCGAAGTCAAGAACTTCCTTCCACATCGGCACTAAGAAGACCGTATGGCGCTGCTGGCCGGTGTATTCCTGGGTGATCTGCAGTTCGATAGCTTGATTCGTCCTTACGAGTCCTCCAAACAACGGTGACGCCGGCTCGCGCACCTGAAAATCAATGGGGCCGTACTTGATCTGCACGATCACGTTGTCGTCGAACTGTCCGTCCAGTGGATGGAAAATATCGTAGGCGGCGCGCGCGCGGTCGGCTTTCAGGTTGTTCCAGTCGAGGTGATGGTCGTACACAAACGCGCGATAGAAGACGATGCCTCCATGCGGCTTCAGCGCCCTCGCAATTACATTCGCCGCTTCCGCGGCATTGCGCCCATACACCGATGGCCCCAACTGTCCCTCGGAGTCGGCCTTCACAACCACGCCGCCGAAATCCGGAATCTGCCGGTACACCTCGTCAAACTTCTTTCTCCACCAATCTGCCACCTTGGGATCAAGTGGATCGAAGGTGTCCAGTCCACCCACCTGCTTTGGCATGCTGACGTTCACCGCTACCCCCAACTGCACGCCGTATGGTCGAAACACATCAGCAATACGTGCGAGTTGTGGAATGAAATCCGGGTCGAGAATGTGGAAGTCAGCGTTCACGTTGCTGACGTTGCACCCATTGATGCCGACCGACGCCAGCAACCTCGCGTACTCCGTGGCACGCGTCAGGTCCGCGCGCACACTGCGGTTCTCGAAGAAGATCGACCGTCCTGCGTAGCCACGCTCGATCGAGCCATCCAGGTTGTCCCACTGGTTGACCCAACGTATCGGCGCCGACGGACGTTGCACTTCGTTGAGAGCAGAAATACTTTCTCCCTCTGCGATCTTTCTCAGCAATACAAACGCGCCGTATAGAACGGCACGATCGGACGCACCCGTGATAACCAGCGCATTCTGTCCCTTGATCTGCGTGGAAATCAGCGCATAGGCGTCATCCTTTACATCGCTGGGCGGATGAAATCCTGCATCGAGGGTGCGGATCTGCTCGACCGTTCCTAGAATAATGGCGGCTTCCGCCATTGCACTGTCTTCGATACGTAACGTGCGCCCCAGCATTCCTCGAACTCCGCGCAGCAGTTCCATTTGCGCGGATTGCAACACCGCCGAGTGATCGAGGGTAACCACCGCAGTCGGAAGCGACGCATATCGGCTGGCCACGATGGGCTCGAGTCGCGCATAGCGAAGCCACGCATCACCACCGCTCTCCGAGAACCCGGGGCAGGTAACAAGTAAGGAAGCTACGAATAGCAGAATATTGCGTTGCATTACCTTGTCAAGCCCGCGGATAAAGATCATAAAGCGCGAACACAGTGCCGTCCGCGTCCGTGAAGGTGGCGGGGTGTTTTGCACTTATGTTGTCCATGTTTGCCGCCACGGAGGGACTTGCGGAATAAGCATAATTGAAAAGACCCTGTTTGCACCGATGGAGTCGAACTACTCCGCCGTAAACGTGACGATATCCGGGATGATGTTGATCCAGTGCCGACCGGTATACCATACCCATTCGCTTCGAGTGGCGGCGCCATGATGTTGATTGCCTCTTCTTGCAAGTAATGGTAAGGACAAACCAGCTTAAATCAAGTCCGACAAGGCCGTATCAGTGGCGTGTTCATATTGGTGTCGAGAACATTTCGTAACCCTAACTGAGCTGGGCCCAATGAGTCGAGCAGCATTCGCTCGTCACATTGGCCCGGAACCGGTTTGCAGGAGATTATTCTGGGGAGCAGACCATCCCGTTTCGCAGTGGATTCGTGCCGTGATGTACAGGCGCTCACCCTGATCCGTATAATGACGCGTTTTCTAAGACGTTCTCGAGAGGAGTGGTGTCTCCATGCCATACCTACGTACCCGTGCCTTGTTCACGGTGGTCTTTTTCTTTTCTCTGCTCGCCCTTGCCGCGTCTACCGCGCATGCCCAACAACAGGCTGGCGGCCAAACGCTGCCTTACATGAATCCGTCGCTGACGGTGGACCAGCGCGTGAAGGACCTGATCGGCCGCATGACCCTGGAAGAAAAGGTTTCGCAAATGCGGGACCACGCGCCCGCTATACCGCGGCTTGGTGTGCCGAAGTATGACTGGTGGAACGAGGGTCTGCATGGAGTCGCATTCGCCGGGTACGCCACGAACTTTCCGCAGGTGATCGGAATGGCGGCGACCTGGGACACAGACCTCGTGCATAAGATGGCGCAGACGACCTCGACTGAGGCGCGCGCCAAGTACAACCAGGCCATGCGCGACGATGACCACGAGATGTTTTTCGGCCTCACGTTCTGGGCACCCAACGTCAATATCTTCCGCGATCCCCGGTGGGGTCGTGGCCAAGAGACCTATGGCGAGGACCCGTTTCTTACCGGACAAATGGCGGTTGCCTTTGTCTCCGGAATGCAGGGCGACGATCCGAAATATTTAAGAGTAGTTTCCACTCCGAAGCACTATGCGGTACACAGCGGCCCAGAGCCCCTGCGCCACGGATTCAATGTTGATGTCTCGCCGCATGATCTGGAAGACACGTATTTGCCAGCGTTCCGTGCGGCTGTAACTGGAGCACATGCCCAGTCGGTAATGTGCGCTTATAACGCGATTGACGGCGCCCCGGCGTGCGCTAACACCATGCTTCTGCAGGAGCACCTGCGCGATGCATGGCACTTCGATGGCTACGTGGTCAGCGATTGCGCCGCCGTTGCCGACGTGTACACCGGTCATCACTACGCGCCTGACATGGCCCACGCGGCTGCGGACGCGGTAAAGGCCGGGACCGATCTGGAGTGCGGATACGGTAAAGGCCAGGCTTATCCTGCGCTGGTGCAGGCGGTACAGCAAAAGTTGATCACCGAAGCTGAGCTCGACATCGCGCTGACTCGCCTTTTTCGCGCGCGTTTCGAACTAGGGATGTTCGATCCGCCGTCAAGTTACGCTTACGGCCGGATTCCTTTCAGCGAGGTCAATTCACCGGAGCATCGGCAGCTTTCGCTTAAGGCAGCGCGGGAGTCGATGGTTCTGCTGAAGAATGCCGACCATGCGCTTCCCCTGAAAGCCGGAATTGCGAGCATTGCCGTGGTCGGCCCGACGGCCGAACTGGTGCAGTCACTGCAAGGCAATTACAACGGGCCTCCACCGTCGCCTGTCTCCCCGCTGGCGGGAATCGAAAAGCGCTTTCCGTCGGCCCGCATTGGATATGCCCAGGGGGCGAGTCTGGTAGAAGGTTTTGCCATGCCGATTGAGCACACGGCGTTGCATCCTGCCAGCGGCACTGGCTACGGACTGACGGGTGAATACTTCAGCAACAAAGATCTCAACGGCACGCCGGTGCTTACACGCACCGACCGCAGCATCAACTTCAACTGGGACAAGGTCGTTCCGGTGGCGGGCCTGCGGCGCAATAACTACTCCGTGCGATGGAGTGGCACGTTTACTCCGCCGGCGCCCGGAGAGTACAAGCTCGGAGTTCGCATCAATTACTGCTACGCCTGCGAAAATGCGGAGGGGTTCCGGCTTTACCTGGACGGCAAACTGATTGTCGTCAGCGACGAGAAAGGCACTCCTGAAAGGGGTTCGGTGACCGATAAAGCGGTCTACTTCAGTGATGCGCAGCCACATCAAATTCGCCTGGAGTACCTCCACGGCACCGGCAGCGCCGGCATTGACCTTACCTGGCAGGCACCGGCGGCGGTGTTGCGGGATGAAGCAGTGAAAGCTGCGCGTCAGTCGGATGTAATCATCGCGACGGTAGGTCTCTCGCCTTCCCTCGAAGGCGAAGAGATGCCGGTGAAGCTGGAGGGCTTCAGCGGAGGTGATCGGACCAGCATTGATCTGCCGACAGTGCAGGAAGATCTGCTGAAGGCGCTGGCCGCTACTGGCAAGCCGCTGATCGTTGTGCTGCAGAACGGCAGCGCGCTGGCGATGAATTGGGCGCAGGAGCATGCCAACGCGATCCTCGAAGCCTGGTATCCGGGCGAAGAGGGTGGAAGGGCGATCGCAGAGACGCTGGCTGGCGACAATAATCCAGCGGGGCGCCTTCCATTGACCTTCTATTCGTCCCTCAACCAGGTGCCGAAGTTTGAGGACTACTCGATGAGCGCCCGAACGTACAAGTATTTTGCCGGCAAGCCGCTCTATGGTTTCGGATACGGACTCAGCTACACGACATTTGCGTACAGCAATGTCAAAGTCTCGTCGGAGCTAACGGCAGGTGAAGCCCTTACCGTGACTGGAGATGTGAAGAACACCGGTAGCAGGGCGGGAGATGAGGTCGTTGAACTTTATCTCAGTCAGCCGAAACAGTTCCAGACGCCGATCCGAGTGCTGGCATCGTTCCAGCGAATCCACCTGGAGCCGGGCCAGACGGCGCACGTTAGCCTCACCGTTGGGCCGCGCTCACTGGGGCAAGTCGATGCGAAGGGGAACCGTGTGATTGTTCCTGGAGACTACGTCGTGTCGTTAGGTGGTTCGCAACCAGGCGAGTCGGCGTCGATTCAAACCGCGAAGTTTACGGTCACGGGAAAGGCTGAGCTTCCCAAGTAGATCATGCGGAAAGTACACAGGGCATACCCTGGCATGCAGGGAGTGCCCAGTTGTTCTGCCGCTTAATGTGATGGCCTAATCCATCCAAAGCGCGCTGGTAATGATGCGCGGATAGTAGCGGCTAGCCTTGCCTTCCCCCGACACGATTTGGTCGCGACATGCCCAGTCGGAGCTTCCTTCCGTCTGCCACTTCACGTGAGCGGTATCGGTCGCGCGAAAGATCTTTGCCACTGGCCGCACCCAAGAAAGTATCATCAATCAGCGGTCTGTTCTAAGCGAGGAAGACTGGAAAGAGATCGTCCAGGTGATGGAGAACGACACGTGAGCGTTGTTCGCGCAGTGCTTTGGGACATGGATGGAACTCTAGTCGATTCAGAGGAACTTCATTGGCGCGCGTGGCGCGAGACGATGGCGGATGAGGGCATTTCTATCACCCACGATCAGTTTCTGTCCTCATTTGGTCAACGCAATGATTCCATCATACCGTTATGGCTGGGTGACGATGCCGCTCCCGAGCGGGTCAGGAAGATCGAAAAAGCCAAGGAGGACCGATTTCGTCGGATCGTTCGCGACGCCGGAGTATTGCCGCTACCGGGGGCGGTAGCGTTGGTCAAGCGACTCAGCGAGAGCGGTTGGCTTCAGGCAGTTGCCTCGTCGGCACCACGCGCGAATATCGAGGCGGTTCTGCGGGAGATGGGAGCCGCGAGCTATTTTCAGGCCATCGTTTCTGCTGAAGATGTGCGCCGAGGCAAGCCGGACCCTGAAGTGTATCTACTGGCTGCTTCGCGATTGGGAGCCGTACCCGACAGGTGCATCGTCGTTGAAGATGCGGCTGCCGGTCTTGAAGGAGCGCGTAGAGCGGGCATGTTCAGCATCGGCGTCAGTCGCAGCGGTCCCCGCCTTGTCGCAGACATCGTCGTGAACTCACTGGATCAACTCGAAGCATACTCGTTCGACAAGCTGCTTCCACTTCGTCAGGAAGGTAGGGGAGACTCAGGGCACCGGTGCTGAGACGGGTACGCCGACAATCGTCTTGTATTATGGTTTCGCCGAAGTGCAGGGCGACCAAGGAGCCTGATGCGACTCGAAAAACTGCGAAAGGAAGTTCTCGAGGCCAACCTCGAACTCGTGAGACGCGGATTGGTGCTTTACACGTTCGGGAATGTAAGCGGTATTTCGCGATCTGACGGACTGGTGGCGATTAAGCCGAGCGGCGTTCCGTACGAGAGCATGAAGGCCGGCGATATCGTAATCACCGACCTTAAGGGGAACATCATCGAGGGGAGTTTGCGGCCGTCGTCAGACCTGGAAACGCACCTGGAATTGTATAAAGCGTTTCCCAGCATTGGCGGAGTTTCGCACACACATTCTGAGTTTGCGACTTCGTGGGCGCAGGCACGCAAGCCGATTCCATGTTTTGGCACAACCCACGCGGATTACTTTCATGGCCCTGTGCCGGTAACGGATGCGATGAGTTCCGAGGCCATCGCCGGTGATTACGAGAAGAACACGGGCACAGCCATCATTCGGGCCTTCGACGACCTCGATTACGAGAAAGTGCCGGGAGTGCTGGTCGCCAATCATGGTCCGTTTACTTGGGGACGCGACGCAAACGCGGCGGCATACAACGCGGTAATCCTGGAACACGTAGCGCGCGCCGCCTACCGTACGATTGCAATTAGCCACGACGCTCGAGAGATTTCGGGCGATTTGCAAGACAAGCATTTCTTTCGCAAGCACGGCGCGAAAGCCTACTACGGGCAAGAGAATAAGTAGTCGTACGTAAAGGATGCAATCATGAGTATGGGTACGAAAATGACGATGGGAATTATCGTCGGAAACCGCGGATTCTTTCCCGGTCAACTGGCGGAAACAGGCCGCGAAGAGATGATCCAGGCGCTAAAGAAGGCGGGCATGGACGCGGTGGTGCTCGATCCGTCGCAAAGCAAGTACGGAGCGGTGGAGACGCGCGACGAAGCCAAGCGGTGCGCGGAGCTATTCCGGGCCCAGGGCGGGCGCATCGACGGCGTGATCGTGACGCTGCCGAACTTCGGCGATGAGCGCGCCATTGCGGACACCCTCCGACTCGCCAATCTCGACGTTCCTGTGCTCGTACAAGCCACGCCTGATTCGCCGGAGAAGATGACAATTGCCCATCGGCGCGATAGCTTCTGCGGGAAGATGTCGGCATGCAACAACCTGCGCCAGTACGGAATCCCGTACTCTCTGACGAAGTCCCACACGGTAAGGCCTGATTCGGACGAGTTCCGAGAGGACCTCGCAAACTTTGCCGCAGTATGCCGGGTCAGAAAGGGACTGAAGAACTTGCGGATCGGCAGTATCGGCGCGCGTCCGACGGCATTCAATACCGTCCGCTACAGCGAGAAGCTGCTGGAGTCGCATGGCATTTCGGTGGAGACGCTGGACTTGTCGGAAGTGCTTGGGCGCATTCAGCGCATGAAGGACAACGACGAGCGGGCGCAGGGGAAGCTGGAAGGCATCAAGAAATATGTTTCGACCAGCGGAGTGCCAGCGGAAGCGCTGCTGAAGATGGCGAAACTCGCGGCGGTCGTCGATGACTGGATGAAGGCCACAGATGTGGCGGTCAGCGCGGTGCAGTGCTGGACGTCGATTGAAGAAAATCTGGGCGTGGTCCCGTGCACGGTGATGAGCATGATGAGCAATGACCTGATGTCGAGCGCATGTGAGGTGGACATCTGCGGTGTCCTCGCCATGCATGCGCTGCAATTGGCGTCAGGCACGCCATCGGCGCTGCTCGATTGGAACAACAACTACGGCGACGATCCCAACAAGGCGGTCTGCTTCCACTGCTCGAACCTGCCGAAGCACTTTTTCGGCGACGTGAAGATGGACTACCAAGCCATCATTGCCGGCACGGTTGGCATTGAGAACACGTACGGGACGTGCGTGGGCAAGGTAAAGGCGTCGCCGATGAGCTATGCTCGATTCTCAACCGACGACACTTCGGGGCGGTTGCGCGGTTACGTGGGCGAAGGCGCTTTCACCGACGATTCGCTGAATACGTTTGGCGGCGCCGGCGTGGTGGAGATCGCGGAAATGCAGAAGCTGCTGCGCTACATCTGCGAGAACGGATTCGAGCATCACGTGGCGGCGAACCTTTCCTCGGTTGCGCCGGCTATCCATGAGGCGACCACCCGGTACCTGGGCTGGGACATGTACTTCCACGAACCGCGTTAAATGGGGCGCACATGGCAATCGTTGCGGGGGTAGATTTCGGAACGCTGAGCGTGCGAGTCTCGATCGTGGACAGCGAACGCGGGCTGCTGGATTCAGCAGTCGCCAATTATCCGCTGCATCGCAAGCAGGAAGACCCGGAGTATGCCACACAATCGCACGAAGACCACATGCGCGCGCTGGCGGAAGCGACACACGCAGCGCTGAAGAAATCAGGTGTGGCGGGCGAAGCCGTCGAGGCGATTGCGATCGACACGACGGGATCGTCGGTGATTCCGGTCGGCAAAGGTATGGCTCCGCTGGGCGAGTACTACCTGTGGTGCGACCACCGGGCCAAAGGCGAAGCAGCGGAGATCACCGAGGCGGCACGCCGCGAGGGGCTGGAAGCGATCCAGTGGTGCGGCGGCGTGTATTCGTCGGAGTGGGGATTTTCAAAGCTGCTCCATTGGCTGCGTCACAACCCAGAGAAACGCGGCGAGTTCGTCACGGCGTTTGAGCATTGCGACTTTGTCGCCGCCACCTTGTGCGGCATCACCGACGAGCAAGAGGCAAAGCGCAGCATCTGCGCGATGGGTCACAAGTGGATGTGGAATGCGTCCCTCGGCGGCCTGCCACCGGAGGAATTTCTGGCTGGCGTCGATCCGCTGCTGGCAGGTATTCGCGAGAAGTTGCAGGGTGAGTACGCTACCTCAGAGCAGGTGGCGGGAACGCTGTCTGCGGAATGGGCGGAGAAGCTGGGTCTGAAGCCGGGAATCCCGATTCCGGTGGGCGCGTTCGACGCGCACTGGGACGCCATCGGTGCTGGTTGCGGGACCGACGACGTCGTCAATGTAGTAGGCACGTCGACTTGCATCATCGGAATCACGGAGTCGCCGAACTTGGTGCCGGGAGTTTGCGGCGTAGTGCCGGGAAGCGTGCATCCAGGACGGACAGGAATCGAGGCAGGACTCTCGGCGGTCGGCGACATCTTCAGCGCCATAGCGACGCGCGCCGGCACCGATGTTGCGACGCTTTCCAAGGGATTGGAACGGTATCGCGCGGGGCAAACCGGGCTTTTGCGAATGACGTGGGACAACGGCGACCGGACAGTGCTGGTGAACCCCAATTTGCGGGGCATCACGCTGGGCTGGAACCTGCAGAGCACGGCGCAGGATGAGCTGTTCGCGGCGATCGAGGGAACCGCACTGCACACGCGGGTAATTCTGGAGCGGATGGCAGAGCACGGTGTCCACATCAAGCGTGTGATCAATGCCGGAGGCATTCCGCAGAAGAACAACGTGCTCAACCAGGTTTACGCCAATGTATTAGGGCGGCCGGTTCTGGTGCCGAGCAAGAGTGTCGTGAGTTTGGGTTCGGCGATTTTTGCATTCCTCGCAGCCGGCACATTCAAGACCGTGGAAGAAGCGCAAGCCAAGATGTGTTCTCCGCACAAGACGTACTTGCCGGATTCACACGAGCAGAAGACATACGAAGGTCTGTACGCGGCCTATCGCAAACTTTATTTCGCCTTCGGCACTCCCAGCGAGCCCATGGGCGACGTGCTACCGACATTGATCCGGACAGCCGAATCCGCGCGTCGCGAAGCGGTCTCATCTACACTTGTCAGCTAAGCTGTCTCTTCGACCTCGTGGTATACGGAATACCGTTCGTGCACAATGCGTGATAAAGGGACAAACGTTGCACTCTGAGTTTGTGCAACGGTTCGAAAGGTCAGTGTTCCGCTAGCCGGTTCGAGCCAACTCGCGGGATCGTCTAACTTCCCTTTGAACTGTTGCGTTGGAGCGGGCTCCTGTTTCTCCTCGGCGGCAAAGTGCCGATACCACTTATCGGCAGGCTCCTCGTTGAATCGTGCCGCCATTACCAGAGGACCATACATCGCGGCTTGCACCGTGTTCTTGTCCGGCGTGGGAGCGGCATGCAAATGCATGGGGAGACTTAATTCCACGCGGTCGCCATCCTTCCAGGGACCACGCAGAACGAAGTAGCTGCCCGGAGCGGCGAACGCGGGGACGACCCGGCCATTTACTTTCACTGTGCCCGTCTTCGCCCAGTAGGGGATCCGCAATTTCAAGTCGACATTAACAGGGTTAGCCGCCGTAATCAGCAGTCTCGTTCCTTGTTCCTCGGGAAATGAAGTCTGCTGGGTTATGCGGACGCTCTTTTCCGGCCAGTTAACTTCCGACGCGATAAAAAGATTGACGTAGATGGAATCGCCGTCGTGGAAGTAGATGGTGTCCGTCAACTTCGCGAACTCCTCGGCGCCCGTGCCGTTGCAACACCAGAACGAGTCAAAAGGCTCGGCGTAAATCTTGGAATAGCCGTTACCAAGCGTCAGGTAATAAACCGTGGTGCCGGTCTCGGGATCGATCGTGCCCATGCGGTGATTGAAGAGTACTCGCTCGTAATAGTCCATGTAGCGTGCCTGCGGCGACCACTCGAACAAGTGCCGCGTCAACTTCATCATGTTGTAAGCGCAACAGTCTTCGGACGTTTCCGAGCTCAGTTGTGTCGAGAGAATTCCTGGATCGGACCTCCACAGTTCGAAATTGCTGGTACCTCCCGTGGAATAGCAACGCTCGCTGGTGACCTCGTCCCAGAAGTAGTCGGAGATGCTCCAGTACCTCTTGTCGCCAGTTAGTTCGTACAGGCGAGCCGCGGCGATCACCTGCGGAATATGGGTGTTAACATGCAAACCCTTCAGTTCGTCACGGTGTGCCGCCAGAGGATCGAAAAACGAATTTTTGCTGAAGCGCTGCGCGAGACTGAGATACTCGCGGGTGCCTGTTACAGCGTAGAGATTGGCGAGCACCTCGCCCATTCCACCATATTCCACCTGGAGGACACGCTGCATTTGTTGCTCGCTCAAGGGATCAGACCAACTCCGCACCCATCGTGCCATCTTCTCCAGGGTTTCCAGTGCCTGCTGGTTGCCGGCATGCAGGTACATGTCAAGATGCCCTGCCATGATCTTGTGGATGGTGTAGAACGGCGCCCAGACGGTGACGCCGTCGCGCAGGCGGTCGAAGAGTTCTTGCGGAAAGGCGCTTAGATACCCGCTCTTGAGCTGCGCCTGGCATTTTGCAAGCTCCGCAACCATGATGTCGCCATTGCGCTTGAGTTCTTCGTCGCCCGAACTGGCGAACGAAAGCGCGCAAGCGGACAGATAATGGCCGCCCGCGAAGTGACCCCGCAACTCACAATCGGGCTTTTCCCAATCACCCAGTGGCTCGGCGGAAGTGGGCAGTCCCGCCGTCAGGCGAAAGGTATGGAGCAGGCGGTCGGGAGGCAGTGTCTTCAAGTAGCGGCGATTGGCCTCCGCTGCCGTGCTGAACGTGCCCGGTCCTAGCCGGACGTTGCTCATACCAAAGGGAACCGCTTGCAGGGGTACAACCTCGCGGCCCTTCAGCTTTGCTCCGGTCGCGACCGCTGTACCTGGACTCTGATTCTCAAATGCGAACGCCGGTGCACGAAGCACAGCACTGGCTCCTGCAACAGCGGCGGTCGCGACGAACGTGCGGCGGCTGATCTTGCGCAACATAAGCTCCTCTACTGCGAACGAACAATTCGCATATGAATGATGCTGACGATAAAAGCTTGCGACACCGGGGCGTGCCCGTCGGTCTTTAGCCCAGGGACAATGAGACTGCCTCCCCTGTTTGCATCGTCGTCTCATCGCGCGCTCCGATTCCGGCTAAGTACACCTCCCGGAAGAACTGTAGGTTCGACTGAAGCACAATTCCCGGGTTCAGGCTATTGCTCGACGCGATGGGAACTCTCTCAATGACATGATCGACGAGAACTTTTAATGCGGTCTGGCCCTGGGTGTATGGGTCTTGATAGATCGAAGCGCCAATGATTCCGCTTTCGAAGTAGGGAACCATCTGCGGGAAAAGGTCGGTGGTAATCAGCCGAACGTCCGTCCTTCTGTGCTCGCGAAGAGCGAGGCAGACAGGTAAGCAGTTGACCGTGGTTACGTAAATGCCGTGAAGGTTGGCATTGTCGCTGAGCAGGTCCATGGTCTTCTGATAGCTCTCTTCTTCCGATTCGTGCGCCTCGAGCACGCAAGCCAAGGTCATCTCGGAACACTGGGCAAGTCGCGACTGAAAACCCTCAACCTTCTGACGGTGTTCTTCGGTTCGAAGCATCCCTGTGATGGCGGCGACTTCAGAGTCGCCGGGGATAAACTTCGAGAGAAGCTCTGCTGCGAGACGTCCCTGAAGATTCGGGTTCGCGTATACGACTGCCGTGCGCCGGCTGTCCGGCGCATCGCTACAGATACAGACCACCCGGATGCCTCGCGCCTCCGCCGCGTCAATGATTGGAGCGACAACGCGGGGATTTCCGGGCATAACAATGAGGCCGCGAAGGTCCTCATTGAGGAGGCTCGAAAGCTCCCTTTGCTCAAATTTGCCGAGACTTGGCACGGGACGGTAGAGAAGTTCCATGCCGACCCGTGCAGCCCGGCGCGCTTCGTCTAAGATTCCGGCCCGCATCTGGTCAAAAAAATGATGGATCTCCTCGGGGATGCAGACGCCGATAAGAAACCCCGAGCGGCCGACAGCAAGCGCCCGGGCCGCTAGGTTGGGCGTGTACCCAAGCTTCTCGGCGGTTTCGAGCACTTTGTTGCGGGTGGCTTCGCTGATGCCGGGACGGGAATGGAGAGCACGATCCACCGTACCGATCGAGACCTGTGCCTGGCGCGCAATTTCGTGAAGACCGACTCGTTTCAACATTCACTCCCGGGTTGGAGGGTGCTTAATAGACCATCCCGTTAAAGATCACATAACTGCAACGTCATTCAGTAGGAATCGGTTGGGTTCAGGCGGGTCGCAGTGACGAATCGCAATATTGAAGCTACGAGTTCACGGCTACGGCTGTTCCTTGACCAAAAGGATGCGGTCGCCGGCCACGTTCCGCAACCGCTGAACAGTTTCCGAAGGCCAGCGAATCTCGACCGATTCCGCGACGGCATTCTTGCCCAGACCGAAATGTACTGGACCGGCGCTGGACGATGCGTATCCAGCCGCAGTGGTCATGTGGTTGTACTGGGCCTCGCCGCCAGCCACAATTTTGATCCGCGCGCCGATTCCGTCCCGATTGCTCTTGGTTCCCTCGAGTTTGATCTCCAGCCAATGGTTATTGCCGGGGCTCGCATTCATCCAGATCTCGGCAGGCGCGCTGATCGCGCTCACGACTACGTCCAACTTGCCGTCGCCATTGAGGTCCCCGATCGCTGAACCTCGGTGCCGCGCTGGTGGCTGCGATGTCAGGCCCGCCGCTTCTGTAAGTGCGGCAAACTTCATCCCACCAAGATTGCGAAACACGGTGTTGGGCTGTTCCACTGCGATGCGGGGGGCCGAGAGCAACGACTGCACGTGGCCGCGCGTCACGAAGATGTCTTTCCAGCCGTCATTGTCGAAATCAGCGATGGTTGGGGAGTATCCCGCCATGAGCGAACTCAGGCGCGCCATACCACTTGACTGAGTGACTTCGAGGAACGTGCCTTGACCCGTATTTCGATAGATCGGAAACGTCTCGTTATCGAGCGCCACGAGGCAGATGTCTGGGTAGCCATCGTTGTCGAGGTCGCGGAAATCGACGCCCATCCCGGAGATGAAGACGCCGTCCTCGCGCAACGACACATTGGCTTGGAAACCGACTTCGTCGAACTTCTTGCCATCGTTGCGGAACAGCCAGTTAACCAATTTGTCATTAGCGACGAAGATGTCCATCTTGCCATCGAGATCGAAGTCGGCAGTCGCGGCACCCATGCCTTTGCCCGGATGCGAGCGCAAGCCCCACTCCGCGGAAGCGTCCCGAAATGTCCCGTCCCCGTTGTTCAGGAAGAGCTGATTGGGAGTCGGCTCGTACATCTTCGGGTGGCAGTAGTCACGGTGGTCGGCGGTTCCGCACAGGGGTTCGTGCCGGCCGTCCCACTTCAGGTAGTTGATGACCACGAGATCGAGCAGCCCGTCGTTGTTAACGTCAACCCAAACGCCACCGACGGCCCAAAGTGGACCAAACTCCGGATCCGGCTTGCTGAGTCCGGATTTGGCGGTTACATCCGTGAAAGTGCCATCGCCATTGTTGTGATAGAGCGTGTTTCGATATACGCCGCCCACGAAGATATCTTCGAATCCGTCATTGTCGTAATCAGCAATCGCAACGCCTGTATCGAAGCCTGTCCCTCGCAATCCGGCTTTTTCAGTGACATCCGTGAAATGTCCTTTGCCGTCGTTTTCAAACAACCGGTTGTAATACTTTGGCGAGTCCTTGCGGAGAGTGTTGATATCAGCTCCGTTCGCGAAGAAGATGTCGAGTTTTCCGTTGTTGTTGTAGTCGAAAACGGCGACCCCGCCAGCCATTGTTTCCGGAGCGTGACGTTCCGGCGTCTCCGAACTGTCTAGCTGAAAGTCGATAGGTTCAAAGGAAAACACGATCTCGGCTGGCTTCGCATGCTCTTGCCCGGCGATTGCCTTTGTCGCCGGCTTGGCGTCGGCGGAATGTGCATCGGGGCAGCCGAACCAGAGCCCTACTAGAAGGAGGATAGTCTTCGCGAGAACTCGGTACCAATTCCTAGCATCGCACCGTCGATTCATCAGTAACCGAAGATGCATCGGGCCACCTGTAGAGCCGATTTTTGGACCACTGAGATGCACGTTGAATTTTGCCCCTAATTTCCGCTTGACATTTGCCGAGCAACGAATTATAACCTAACACCGTTAACGTTAACGGAGCTTTCGTTAACGTTAACGGTGCTGCTTCGCTGGCGAAGGCTGGGGCATTCGACCATTGCACACGGTTGGCATAGTCGATCACTGAGTAGCGAGGCTGTCAGCACAATGGGTTCTCTAGCGATCTGGAGAGTCGATTCGTCGGGGTCATGTTTGATCGAATCTCACAGCTCGGGGTTGCTTCATCGCGCAAGTCCTGGTTTCAGCAGGGTAGCGCGCGCTGTCTTGACGTATCACAATTTGTTTCAGGTGGGGGGCATATGAATCGATTTGGTAGAACGCCGAGTAAAAAATCTTACACACCCGCTGCGTGCAGCCTTTTCGCAGAACAACGTCGCTGGGCGCTTCAGCTTTCCTTGTTGCTGCTTTTCCTGGGACTCGTTGTTCCCCAGGCATTCGCTCAGCAAGGAGCGATTGTCGGCACGGTATTTGATCCGTCCGGCGCCCTCGTTCCTAATGCCAAGATCACGATTACAAACGTCGAAACGGCTACGGTTCATCAATACGTAACCAACAACGACGGTAATTACATCGCGTCTAATCTTCCCGTCGGCCATTACAACATTTTGGTCAATGTCGCCGGGTTTAAGCGTGTTGAGCAGAATAACATCGTACTTGACGTGGCCGCCCGGGACCGCTACGACTTCAGACTGGAAGTCGGCACGGCTTCGGATCAAGTCACCGTGGAAGGGACCGCGGTTGGCGTCCAAACTGAGTCCGGCGAAGTGAGCGAGGTCATCACTGGAAAACAAGTCGAGGGACTCGCTACAAACGGTCGCAGCATCTATACGCTTATCAATCAAACTACGGGTGCGTCCAGCCTTCAAGGCGACTTCCAGACTCCAACGCCGGTCGGCGGAGACGCCAACGTCAGCTTCAACGGCCAGCGAATGGGGCACAATATTTACCTGCTCGATGGCGGTGAGGCCTTGGACCGCGGCGGTTCGGGAACGTTCGCCGTAATGCCTTCGCTCGAATCGATCTCCGAATTTCGCGCGTTAACTTCCAATTACAGTGCCGACTACGGCCTGTCCTCCGCAGCCACCTTGAGCACCGTTATCAAGTCGGGAACCAAGACCTTTCATGCGTCTGCGTGGGAGTACAACCGCAACAACGTGTTTGATGCTCGAAACTACTTCAACCCCGCTCCCAACCCGGTGGCCAAACTGAATTTCAACACGTTTGGCTTTAATGTTGGCGGGCCGGTACAGTGGCGCAGCTCGCATCCCAAAACATTCTTCTTCTACAACATGGAATGGCGCTACTTGGTTCAAGGCGGGAACTATAATCAGCAAGTGCCGCTGCCGAGCGAATATGGCGGAAACTTCAGCGGAAGCAGCACACCAATTATGGTCCCGACTAGCAATAGCACGACCCAGCCCAACGTGGCTCCGTCGGTTCTTTTCGCCAACTGCCCCGGCGGGGTCGCACCTCCGGGAATCGTACAGGGCCAGCCGTTCCCCAATAACACCATACCGACATGCATGTTGAATTCAAACGCACAGGCGCTTCTCAGTGCCGGCATTTTCCCTGCTCCGACCAATGGCGCGCAGTTCCAGGGTACTCCCAGCACGCCGACCAACGTCCGGGAAGAGATCGTCCGAATCGACCACGAATTCAACAGCAAGAACACGATCTTTGGGCACTTTGTCGCGGAACAAATCTCTCAGGGCTTCGGAACCACGATGTGGAGTGGTGACAACGTTCCTACGGTAGGTAACACCTTTGGCAATCCGTCGTACAGCGCGGTCGCCACGTGGACAAGAACAATCAGCCCCACGCTGCTGAACGAACTCACTTTCAATTACAGCGGCAACCGCATCAACATCACACCGGTGGGGATTTATCAGGCGCCATCGGACTTTACCTTTAACCGAATCTTCAACGGCACGAACGACCTGAACCGCATCCCGTCGATCCAACTGTCGGGTAGTACGGGCACGAACTACACCTCGAACTGGGTGCCTTGGAACAACGGGTACAACGCATATCAAATCCTCGATGCGGTTTCATGGAGCAAAGGCGCCCACCAGCTGAGGATGGGCGGCAGCTTCCAGACGTACCGGAAATATCAGGACCTTTTCGCGCCTACGCAGGGCGCGTTCACCTTCAACGGGCAGTACACGGGAAACGATTTTGCTGACTACCTCCTTGGGGTTTCCAACTCGTACGGCGAAAACGCGCTGCAAGACAGCCAAAACTGGAACGCAAATTCGTACGCTCTGTATATCCAGGACACTTGGCGCGCCACCCGTAGGCTGACGCTGAACCTCGGTCTACGGTGGGATGGAATTCCCCACACGACCAACCCACAAAATGAAGTGTCGAACTTCTATGCGAACCGGTACGACCCGGCCGCCCAGCCGGTCTACCTCGTCCCGGGCTCTGTCATCAGCCCCACCAGTCCGGGTGTTGGCCCCAGCACCCTCCCAGCGCTGCAGGGCCAGCTGTTCTACTTGAACGGCATAGGCATTGCTGGCCAGAACGGAGTCCCGAGTGGTCTGGTTGCCAACCACTGGGGTATTTTCGGTCCGCGTGTTGGCTTCGCCTATGACATATTCGGCGATGGAAAAACCGTGCTGCGTGGTGGATTCGGAATCATGTATGAACGCGTTCAGGGCAACGACATGTATAATGCCGGCCCCAACCAGCCGTTCAGCGCTTCTCTCACTCAGAACAATGTGTCACTGTCCAATCCCAACACGAATCTTGCCACTGGGATGACCCTGCCGACGACGACTGTTCCCATTACGGTCGGTAACATCACCGGTCTGTTGTACAACAACTACTCGCCACCGTACGTGGACCAGTTCAGCTTCGGCATCCAGCGGGCGGTCACGAACAGAACGGTATTCAACTTAACCTATGTCGGCAGCTTGAGCCGGCATCAGAATAACTATCAGGAGTTCGAGCTTGCCCCGTACAGCCAGCTGCCCAACTTGATCGCCAGCGGTAGTTCGGGCCAGTACAACCTGGAAGTTCCTTATGCGGGATATCACTCGCTCAAAATGTCTCAAAACAACGCCAACGGTAACTACAACTCCCTGCAGACGAGCTTTAGCGGGAATTTGACGAACGACCTGCAGGTGAACGCGGGTTATACCTGGTCGAAAGCGCTTGATTCGGTCGTTGGCACCGGCAGCGGCAACGACTTAGCTGCCGTGTCGAATCCGTACGTCGGATGGAGGTACGATTACGGGCCGTCGCTCTTCGACCGTACCAACATCTTCTTTGTCAACTTTGTGTACGACATACCGTGGCTGCGCAACTCACCCAATCGGTTTATGAAGACGGTTGTTGGCGGCTGGCAGATTTCGGGTATCGTTCAGGCCGCTTCGGGAGCGCCGATGAACATTACAACAACTGGAGGGAATACGGTTTGCAACGTCGTTCCCAACTGTACCAACCGTCCCAACGTAATCGGATCGATTTCATACCCGCACACGGTCAATGAGTGGTTCAGCACCAGTTCCTTCGCTGCGCCCGCGGCGGGCACTTGGGGCGACCTGGGCAACAACGCGGTACGTGGCCCCGGTCGTGACAATTGGAATGCGTCGTTCTTCAAGACCTTCGCGATCACTGAGAGGAGTCAATTCCAGTTTCGTGCCGACTTTTTCAACATCTGGAACCACACCCAATTCAAAGGTTCGGTTCAGACCGGTGGAATCGGCACGCAGCTGGGCGGTTCTAACTTCGGCGTAATCACTGCTGCTTACGATCCAAGAACCATCCAACTTGGAGCGAAGCTAGTCTTCTAGCCGCCCCGCTAACGCGGTCTAGGGCCCCGTTTGCATCTCCCACCAGTATGCAAACGGGGTTTTTTGTTGCGCTCAGCCTCTGCTAGCATAAGATCCAGCGTAGTGCCTGCTGCATGTCTACCCACTGCTTGTCAAAGCTCGCCGTAATCTTCCTCGCGCTGATGGCGGCTTCCTGGGCACAATCAAGCACGCCGACCGTCGCCGTTGCGCTTGAGCAGAAAGGCGATTTGCCACAGGCTGCACAGGCCTGGCGCTCATTTATTGCCGCACATCCGCGAGACGCAGGTGCATACGCAAGTCTTGGTGTGGTGCTGGCGAAACAGCAGAAATATCCCGAAGCCGTCGCGGCCTACAAGAAAGCGCTCTCGCTGGATCCGAGGCTGCCCGGCATTGAAGTGAACCTGGGACTGGCCGAGTTCAAACAAGGTCATTTTCACGCCGCAATTGTGCCGTTGAAGGCCGCAGCGGCGAGAGACGTCGGCAACTTCCAGGCACATACTCTTCTTGGACTGAGTTACTACGGTGATAAGCAATATGAAAAGGCAATCGAAGCCCTCAAGGTGGCGATGCAAGTAGATCCCGCCAATGTCGAGTTGCAGCGGATCTTGGCCCAAAGCTGTCTGTGGGCCGGCCAGTACCAGTGTGCGCTGGATGGCTTTCGCCAAATACTGATGACGCAGCCCAACTCGGCGGCCGCCCACGTGCTGATTGGAGAAGCTTTGGATGGGCTGGGAAAGACGCCGGAAGCCATTGCCGAGTTCCAGCAAGCGGCGCAGGTTTCTCCGCACGAGCCAAACGTTCACTTTGGATTGGGGTTTCTCTACTGGAAATCGCAGGACTATGAGAAAGCGAAAGCCGAATTCCGGGCCGAATTGGCCAACGATGGGGACAACGCGCAGGCATGGGCTTACCTCGGTGATACCGAGATGAAACTCGGCAATCGCGAAGGGGCCGCTTCCGATCTCAATAAGGCTATTCAACTGCAAAGCGATATTCGTCTGGCTTATATCGACCGCGGAATAATGCTGTCGGAAGAGAACAAGCACAAGGATGCGATCGCTGATTTTCGCAAGGCGATTGAGCTCGATCCGGGGCAGCCAGATGCACATTATCGGCTCGCGCGCGCCTACCAGGCCTTGGGTGAGTCGAACGAGGCGGAGAAGGAATTTAAACGCGTGCAACAGCTACGCCAGGAACTCGATACCAGGCTTACGCCCAAAATGTCCAGCGCTCCTCCTGCGCTGCAACCGTAGAGTCACTTCAATCAGTGCTTCGACGCTTCCAGGTCGGTTATGGCCTGTTGCACCGCCTTGGCCTGGGGACTGTTGGGCGCTTCTGTTAAGTACAACCGATATTCTGCCACAGCTTCCTGGTTACGATTCTTCATCTCAAGAATTTCTGCAGCCAGCAGGTGTACATCTGCAACCTTTTCGTGATGCGGCAGGGTATGAACTCTCTGCGCATCGGCGAGCGCATTGGCGTATTCCTTGTTTCCGTATTCGGCGCCGGCAAGCAATGCGATAAGGTCGGGCATCTCAGGATAAAGCAACATCGCCTTATGGAGCAGCGTTTCCGCTTGCGTGTAGTTCTTCTCCTGAATCTCCAGGCGTCCCAATTGCACATACGCGGGGACGAATCTCTCGTCTACTTCGATGGCCTTCGTATAGAGGCTTTTCGCCTTGGCTCGATCGCCCGATTTCGCCGCGATCACACCCAGATTCTCGTAGGCTCTTGCGTACTGCGGGTAGATCGAAATCGCTTTCTCAAACCTCTGGCTGGCCTTCGTGGCGTCTCCTTTGTCGTATGCCTCGATGCCCTTTTGCATCTCCTCCTTGGCTTTCATGGGCACTTGCATTTCAGCCACGGAGATTGACGGAGAGGTAGTCTCTTGCGTCGCCACTGAAATGGGTTTTACGTTGAGGTTCTCGGTGTAACTATACTGGCCGCCCATGATAAAAAATTCCGATTCGGCGGTCTCGATACCGCGGCCGGAAACCCGTGCCTTGTAAGTCACGTTACTCGGCACCTGGAAAAATGTAGTCCCGTCGGCGTTGGTTGTTCCGACAGCGACCATTGTTCCCACCGGAGACAGAAGTTGCACCTGAAGATAACCGGCAGCCTCGCGATCGTCTGCCGTGCGCACGTGAATCGTAAGTTGGCAGAGGTCGATGGACCCTTGTTGCGGCCAAACAGATATAGACAACAACACAGGCAGAACCATAATCGCGAAGCGAGACATGGCCGGCTCCAATGATTTCAACTAAACCTCGACGGTGCGCATGCGCGATACGACTCCAGTTACCGCCACCGAATCCGACGCGACGTTAACATGGCACAAGCGAAAACCAATCATCTTGCCGCAAAGAATGATGGGAGGACCTGCCAGGATGCCTCGAAGGCTTGGGAAATCCTCTCCCCGGAGTTTATGACCTGAAATTCTACATCTTTTCCCGAGCGGCTCCCTATTTTCTGAGACACACTGGAGGTTGGTTTTGGCGAGATCGAGGATCCATGGAAGCCATTGCGCTAACAAATCAAGATGATTCTCGGTCATTGCTCTATCGAGATAACACTCACCGACTTGGGTTCAAGTTTCAAGGTCAGCTTGCCGCCTTGAGCCTTCGCTGAGATAGGCTTCGGCACGACTGTGTTGGGCGCTTCAAACGTATTTATGCTGTCCACCTTAGGGGCGGTCAGGGTCTCCCCGGATGCGGACTTTGCACTGGTACCAGCCAGGTTCAACTCGACATCGACGCTCTCATTGGGATCAAGATTTGTGATCTCGACCCACAGCTTGCCATCTTTGCCTCTAGCCGCGATGGCATCCGTCCGCGGCAAGCTGACGTCGCCGTGGGTGTAGGTGCCCGAATTGAATGTCACGGGCACGAACGTTGAATCTTGGAACGGCACGTACATTTTGAAGACATAATAGGTTGGGGTCAGTACCATCTTTTCCTTGTCGGTCATGATCATGGCCTGCAGCACATTGATCATTTGAGCGATATTGGCCCCTCGGACCCGGTCGGCGTGTCGCGCAAAGATGTTCAGGTTGAGCGCGGCGAGAACCGCGTCACGCAGGCTGTTTTGCTGGACGAGGAAGCCTGGGTTGCTGCCGGGTAAGGGTGCATACCAGGCGCCCCATTCATCGACCACCAGCGCAACCTTCTTCTGCGGGTCGTACTTGTCCATGATGGCCGAGTGCTTGCTGATCAAATCGTCCATCTCCAACGTGAACTTGAGGATCTGACTGTATTCGGTCTCTCCAAAGCCAGACGACGCATACGAAGGGGGCCAGTGACCGACCGTGTAGGAATGCATGGATAGACCGTTGATGTCCCAACTCCAGGTGTGTTGCTGGTAGGCCTTCATGACGGTTTCCGTCCATTCGGTCCAGCGGGGTTCACCGCCACCGGGACCGACGGCGATCTTCTGCATCTGGTCCTTATCCTGCTGGGCAGGATTAAAGTTGCGGACAAAGCGGCTGTAGATCTTCATCTGGCTCACGTAGTAGTCGGGCGTCATGTTGCCGCCGCAGTCCCAGCTTTCGTTGCCGATGCCAAGGAAGGCGATTTTGTAAGGAGCAGGATGCCCGTTGGCGGCGCGCTCCTTTTCCAGTGTCGTTGGCTGCGCCGTGGTCATGTATTCCAGCCATTCCGCCGCCTCCTGCGGTGTGCCCGAGCCGACATTGACGGAGACGTACGCATCGGAACCAATCTGGCCGAGAAAGTCCATGAATTCGTCGGTTCCGAAGGTGTTGGGTTCGATGACACCACCCCAGTTTGGATTGAGGCTTACGGCTCGCTGAGGGCCTATGCCTTTGCGCCAGTGGTATTCGTCGGCAAAGCAGCCACCAGGCCAGCGAACGTTCGGCACTTTTAGCGCCTTTAGCGCGGTAACGACGTCATTACGAATGCCACGTGTGTTCGGGATGGTGGAATCGCGCCCCACCCATATACCGCCATCAATGCCATGCCCGAGATGTTCAGCGAACTGGCCGAAAATGTTGCGGTCAATTTTTGCGCCAGCCTTGGACGCGTCAATCGAGACCGCGACTTTTTCTGCGGCGGTCGCAGACGGAATCAGGCCCAGTCCGATCAAAGCCAGTCCGACAAGAAGGGAACGCTTGCAGCACGCTACAGGTTGCGTCATTGGCACTCCTCCAATCACTCGAGAACGTCGATAAAGTGAACTGCCTTTGTGAATCAAATCGGGTGATGTCCTAGTGCGATCCACCGCCGAACGTCACGCGGAGCACATACGCGTACTTGGCTGGGGGTTGGCCCGGCAGCTGGACGTGCAAACCATCAGGACGCTGCTCAAATCGTAGCTTTGCATCGCTTCCCAACAAAGCGACACCCTGCACGGTCTTACTTCCGGCGGCCGGCGTGAGCGAGCGAATCACTGCTTCTCCATTCGTCGGCCAGGAGAGCCCGATCGCGTAAAGAACATCGCCCTTCGTCGTAAAACGAAAATCTTCGGGCTTATAGACTTCGGTGTCAGTGTCGTGAAACAAGCCCGCGACGACTTTCGTCGGGCCCTCTCCGTACGTCCTCCAGGGACGGGTTCCGTAGATTGCTTCACCATTCACGCTGAGCCAGGCGCCCACATCGAGAAGCACCGACTGTACTTCTTCGGGGATCGTGCCGTCAGAGCGTGGGCCTACATTGAGCAACAAGTTGCCGTTCTTGCTCACGATATCGATGAGTTGATGAACGATGAATTCTGGCGACTTGAACGCGTCATTTTCAATATAGCCCCAGGATTTGTTGCTTACGGAAGTATCTGTCTGCCAAACGAGAGGTCGAATGTCGCCAAGTTGGCCACGTTCCAAGTCGAGTACACCCGCATGCGCTGGTATGGCGTAGTCCTTGTAGTTGATCACTCCAGCGGTATTACCGTACTTGAGAGAGCTGTTGTAATAGAACGCAGCAAAGCGCGTGAGGTTCGGGCGGAAAGACGACTGCCCAATCCACCAATCAAAGTACACGATATCTGGATGATATTTCGCCACCAGTTCCGCGGACCGCGCCAGCCAATCGTTGGTCCAAGCGGAGGAGACGTAAGTGAAATCATTGTTGACGGGAGTGCCCCATTGGTTGTTCAGCCAGGTTTGGGCTGGGCCGTAGAGCGAGGCGTATTGCGGGTCGTTCACATCAGAAGCGATTGTGCGGCCGGGACTCAAAAAGAAATCGTGCTCTGCACGATGCGATGACACGCCAAAATGCAACCCTTCCGCCCGGACTGCCTTCGCCAATTCTCCAGTGGTGTCGCGTTGGGGGCCCATCTTCGCCACGGTCCAGTCGCTCAGGCCACTGTCGTACATCGCGAAACCGTCATGATGCTCCGCCACGGGCACCACATATTTCGCTCCCGCTTTCTTGAATAGCTGTGCCCAGGCGACAGCATCGAAGTGCTCGGCTTTGAACATCGGAATGAAATCTTTATAGCCGAACTTGTCCTGGGGGCCGTAGGTAGCGATGTGGTGTTTGTATTCAGACGAGCCCTTCTGATACATCATTCGCGGATACCACTCATTGCCGAAAGCTGGCACGGAATAGACGCCCCAATGAATGAAGATCCCGAATTTTGCGTCCCTGTACCATTCGGGAACCTCATACTTCTGAAGGGATTCCCAGTCAGGGCGAAACGGGCCCTGCTGGTCAGCGCTATCGACCTCCTTCAGGAGGGCGGCGCGAGCGCCGTCATACTTGCTGCTGGCTCGCTGCCAAATCTGATCAATGCTGGCTGGATCCTCGAAATCGGTGGGAGAGGTGGCGCTCTGGGCGTGCAGGGTGGATGTCGCGGAAAGGGCCAGCACGATGGCGCCAAGTATGCGAAGCAACTGCGATGAAAGCCATGGTGATCCACAGCCGTTCTCGCTTGGGCTGTCGGAGTAAGACGTGCTGCGGCGCGTAGCCAATTTCGGGTTCATTGCCATAGACGGACGCACAATCGAAATGCCGATACCCAACTTCCGCCGCAGCTTCGACCGCTGCCGCAACTTCGACAGCCGCCACGCGTTCCGAACCGAAGGTTACCAAGCCAATCGCCGGCATTTTGGCGCCGGTGTACAGAACTCTCCGGGGCACAAGTGCAAGATCAACACTCCCGTTAATCAGCCGTTGGGACGCGCGCCGACTCTTCATCCCGAATTCCTCATCGCCCGTTGATCAGACCAATCGATGGAGATTTAGTCGATACGAGGGTGCACAACGGAGCCTGTGCACGATGTACGATAATCGTTCAAGTTAGCGATGTCAACAACTGCGGACCACAGCAAGACTTTTCCGTCGTCTGCGGTTCCCTCACGGCGACATCGTGCCTGATGGTCAAGGATCGGGGATGGAAATTGCGGAAATATGCGTTTTGTATACTGGCTGACAAGTTATGACCACACGAATGAAGGACATTGCGAAAGACCTTGGAGTCTCTGTTATGACCGTTTCCAAGGTTCTTCGGAATCATCCCGATGTGGGAGACGAAACTCGCGAACGAGTTCTGGCGCGCGTAAAAGAGCTTGACTATCAGCCTAATCTGGCGGCGCGTAGCCTCGTCACCGGTCGAACGTATCTGGTTGGCCTGGTTGTTCCAGACTTGCTCCATCCCTTTTTCGCAGAAGTAGCCAAATCTCTTTCGGATGTCTTGAGAGGGAGCGGATTCTCCCTGATCCTCTCTTCCTCGGAAGAAGACCCTGATATTGAGGAACAGGAGATTAATCAACTGTTGGCACGCCGTCTCGACGCGTTGATCATCGCCTCGTGCCGCTCGACCGTAGATCTCTTCTTCCGAATTGAACGACGAAAGACCCCTTATGTTTTGATTGATCGTACCTTTCCTGGACTCACGGCGAACTTCGTCGGGGTGGACGATGAAGCCGTGGGAAGGCTGGCCACCAAACACCTCATCGATATCGGTTGTAAGAGAATTGCCCACATTCGGGGGCCAGAAACCAGTACCGGCGTGCGCCGCATGGACGGATTTAAGCAAGCACTTACGCACGCCGGACTGGCAATCGTTGATGCTTATATCATCAGCGAACGCAAAGGAGATGTTGAAACAAAACAGCGGGGCGCGGAAGCCATGCGCCAACTACTGAGTCTCAAGCCTCGGCCCGACGGACTATTCTGTTTTAACGATCCCTTGGCAATGGGCGCCATGAATTATGCATTGGATCAGGGCATACGCATCCCAGAGGACCTTGCGGTGATCGGTTGCGGGAACCTTCACTATGACGATTCTTTGCGGGTTCCACTTTCGAGTATCGATCAGCACAGCCGGCAGATTGGGGAGCAAGCTGCGCGTCTCACGCTCGCAATTCTGAACTCGAAAATACCACCCAAACCTGAAACAGTGGTTTTGCAACCACAACTGGTCGTGCGCGGTTCTTCGCGACGGCACCCCACGAAAAAAGCGAATGCGAGAGCAACCCCAACAAAACTACGATAGCGGTCCCTGGCTGGCGCAGCCGGCTACTGCCCCGATTTCGGTGCGGCAACAAGCCGTAAGTTTGCCGAGACTCATTGCCGCAATCTGAGTTTCGCGCCCGTCAGAACCGCTCAATCCGTCGGCGATTCGGCGCTGCAGCCTGCCGTAGACCTTTTAAGAATATCTGGCTTTTTGCCCTTCGCTTCGTTACAGTTAACGGTATTGAAAACCGACATCTGCGAGGCTTTTCGTGTCCCGGTTGCCCTAATGAGAGACACGAACATGGGCCAAATGCGCCGACGAAGATTCGTAAGGTCTCGGTATTGCCGTGCGAAATCGTGAATGATGGAGCGAAGACATGAAGCGCATTGGAATGGCAATGATCCTTTTTGCGAGTCTCTGTTGGGCGCAACAACCTGGCGATTTTCGACCATCTGCTACCAATGTGTGGGGAGCAGACTATCCCCGGGTTGATAACGCCGGGAGAGTCGAAGTTCGCGTCAAAGCTCCCGATGCTACCAAAGTGAAGCTGAATTTTTGGAGTGGGCCGAAAATCGATATGGTCAAGCAGTCCGACGGTTTTTGGACCGTGACCACGCCGCCTCTTGTTCCTGGCTTCCACTACTACACGTTGATAATCGACGGCGCGGACATCAGCGACCCCAGTACCCATGCGTATTTCGGTGGGGGTAGGCCGGTAAGTGCGGTTGAGGTCCCCGACCCGGGGGTAACGTTCTATTCGATTCAGGATGTACCGCACGGACAGGTGCGTGAGGTTTGGTACAACTCGAAGGTGACAGGCGGTTGGCGGCATGCTCTGGTTTATCTGCCGCCTGACTACGACACGCAAACGAAGAAGCGCTATCCCGTGCTCTATCTGCAACACGGTGGCGGCGAGGATGAGACGGGATGGATTCGACAGGGTAACGCCAACTTCATCCTCGACAATCTTCTCGCGGCAGGAAGCGCTAAGCCGATGATCATCGTAATGGCGTATGGCTATGCCCGCCGTGCGGGTCAGCCTCCACCCGATTTGACCGGAAAGCCCTTCGGTTCTCCCGAAATGTTGAAGGCCATGCAAGACATGTCAAATGCGTTCGAGGATGATGTGACCCAGGTCTTGATCCCCTACATCGACTCGACCTTCCGGACCCTTTCGGATCGCGATCATCGCGCGATGGCCGGCCTTTCCATGGGAGGAATGCAGACCTTCCAGATCACGCTGAACCATCTGGATCTCTTTTCCTACATTGGCGGATTTAGCGGCGCAGGTGGGATGCTCGTGCTTGGCGACCGAAAACTCGATCCCAAGACGGATTACAACGGCGTGTTCGCCGATCCCGCTGCATTCAACAAGAAAGTCCATCTGCTGTGGATTGGCGTGGGAACGAATGAGCCCGAAAGAATGCGTGCGGGGCTTTTGAGGCTAAATACCTCGCTGCAAGAGGCCAATATTCAGCACGTATTCTACGAGTCACAAGGAACCGATCACGAATGGCAGACCTGGCGTCGCGATCTCAAGGAATTCGCGCCGAGGCTTTTCTGACAAAGCCACTAAGCAATTGCGAAATTAGCGATCCAGCGATCCAATGTTCTGACCAAGCACTGTTATAAAACGTCGTCATCAAGGAGAAAGAATGCGGCCTTCCAACTTCGGAGTTCTCATCGCTGCGGTGGCCTTATTAGCAGCCTGCAGTTTGTCAGCACAAACAGCCCAGCAGCCTGCTTATCTGAACACTGCCTTACCCCCGCAGCAAAGGGCTGAGGACCTGGTCCACCGTATGACGGTGGACGAGAAGGTAACGCAACTCGTGAACCAGTCGCGCGCTATCGAGCGACTGAACATTCCCGGCTACGACTGGTGGAGCGAGGCCTCGCACGGCATTGCCTCGGCTGGCACCACCGAGTTTCCCGGGCCAACTGCGTTGGCTTCGACCTTTGATGCCGATGCCATTCACCGCATGGCCGTTGTGATCGGTACCGAAGGACGGATCAAGCACGTCCAGAGTCTGCATGACGGGAACAGCAACATATTCGAGGGCCTCGATTTCTGGGCCCCGAATATCAACATTTTCCGCGATCCTCGCTGGGGACGTGGCCAGGAAACCTTTGGAGAGGACCCCTTCCTGACGGCTCGTCTGGGCGTTTCATTTGTCACCGGCATGCAGGGTGACGACCCGAAATACTATCGCGTCATTTCGACGCCCAAGCATTTCGCAGTGCACAGCGGGCCCGAGCCAACCCGCCACACGGTTGACGTCAAAGTGAGCAAGCATGATGAGTTGGACACGTACCTTCCCGCATTCCGCGCCACCGTAACCGAAGGGAAAGCCGGCTCCGTCATGTGCGCCTACAACAGCGTCAATGGGCAGCCCGCCTGCGCCAACGAGTTCCTTCTGCAGGACCAGTTGCGAGGGAAATGGAATTTTCAAGGGTATGTCGTCTCCGACTGCGAGGCGATCATCAATATCTACCGTGACCATCACTACACCAAGACCCAGGCTGAGGCTTCGGCACTGGCCTTGCAACGCGGCATGGATAATGAGTGCGTCGATTTTGTATCCAAGGTGAAAGACAACCACGACTACAAGCCCTACCTCGACGCCTACAAGCAGGGAATCTTGACCGAGAAGCAGATCGACACTGCCCTGGTCCGCCTGTACACGGCGCGAATCAAGTTGGGCATGTTCGATCCGCCGGGAATGGATCCGTATTCAAAGATTGACCCGAAACTGCTCGACAGCACGGAACATCGCGCGATGGCGCGTGCCATGGCAAACGAGGCCATGGTCCTGCTGAAGAACGATGGCACCCTGCCTCTGAAGAAAGGCGCGATCAAACTTGCGGTGATCGGACCGCTCGCCGATCAGACGAGATATCTGCTCGGCAACTATACCGGCACTCCTACGCACACCGTGTCAGTGCTGGAAGGCCTAAAGGCAGAGTTCCCTCAAGCGCAGCTCAGCTTCGTTCCGGGGACGCAATTCCTCCGCAACGACGGCGAACCAGTTCCCGCGTCGATATTTACTACTAGTGACGGGAAGCCAGGTCTGACAGAAGAGTTCGCGACGGGCGAGTTTTTTGGCAGCGGCGCGCCGACTGTACTTGCGACTGTTCCCGCCACCACGCTTGATTTGAAGGCAGCGGACATCCCCTCTCAGGCCATCGGCAAGTATCCGCTCCTGGTGCGGTGGACTGGTTTTCTCACGCCTGCGCAGAGCGGTAATTTCAGCGTCGGCTTACGCTTCCAAGGCGGGTCCGTGAGGGTCTTTCTAGATGGCAAGCAAGTTGTCCAGGAGTGGGGCGGTGCCGACGACGGAGTGCGGGCGAAGACGGCGCATGTCCGTCTGGAGCAGGGGAAAAAAGTCGCCCTCAAGGTCGAGTACTCGCAGAGGACTTCCGGCCCGGTCAGTGCGCAGTTGATCTGGAGCAAATATGACACTCAGCCGAGTCCAGAGGCGATTGCAGCCGCAAAAAACGCCGACGTCGTGATTGCGGTTCTCGGCATTACCAGTGAGCTCGAAGGCGAAGAAATGCCGGTGGACGAGGACGGATTCAAAGGCGGTGACCGCACTAGTCTGAACCTTCCGAAGCCGGAAGAGGAGTTGCTCGAAGCCGTGACGGCTGTCGGCAAACCTGTGGTGCTCGTACTTGCCAATGGAAGCGCCCTGGCTGTGAACTGGGCCAAGGAACACGTAAACGCAATTCTCGAATCCTGGTATCCAGGCGAGGAAGGCGGCGCGGCCATTGCGGAAACGCTGTCTGGCAAGAACAATCCCGCCGGACGCCTTCCCGTCACGTTCTACACCGGCATTGAGCAACTGCCGCCGTTTGAAGACTACGCGATGAAAGGCCGAACCTATCGATATTTCGAGGGTAAGCCCCTTTACCCGTTTGGATATGGCCTGAGCTACACAACCTTTTCGTACAGCGGTTTGACGCTCCCCAAGAGCGCCATCACGGCAGGCGATCCGCTCACCGCGGAAGTGACTGTCACCAACACTGGTAGGAGCGAGGGAGACGAGGTTGCCCAACTTTACGTCAGTTTCCCTGATGTTCCGGGAGCGCCACTCCGTGCCTTGCGCGGGTTTAAGCGCGTTCATCTGAAACCAGGCGAAGCGCAGAAAGTGACCTTCGAGCTGAAAGAGCGCGATCTGAGCATGGTTAGCGAAGCGGGTGAGCCGATCATCGCCGAGGGAAAGTATTCAGTCTCGGTCGGCGGCGGGCAGCCGAATACAGGAGCGCCAACCGTTGCCGGAACGTTCCAGGTGAAGAATACCAAGATGCTGCCGGAGTAGTCGGGCTGCGGGCGACAGGGTGGTTTTCGACGGCAGTCTCCGCGGGAGCATTTCATGATTTGGTTTCACTCAGGCTGAGACAGGCAACTATTTCGGGACACAATAACGATGACGACGAAACGATGGCGTCTTGTGAAATCAAAGTCGAATGCCTGGGCTACGCTTCTCGGAATGTGCTGCTCCGTTTTTAGCGCAACGAGTGCAAGTGCACAGCTGTGGGAAGTGCCTCCACTGCCCACTGTCAGGGTCGCGCCCGCTCCGGATGGCATGACTGCGACCGTGGGGACCGAGAACCTTCATATCGCGGTTTGTCGCGCTACGGTCATTCATTTCGTGGCCATCCCTGGACCACCCGATAAGGTCAAGCCGAACCAGCCATGGATGCTCGATTCGAAGGAGTCGTGTCCAGGCGCTAAGTTCCAGTTGTCACAAACATCCGACGCCGCAATCCTCACCACGGATGCGCTGAAAATTGAACTATCCCTCAAGAGGGGAAATGTCCAATACAGCACCACAAACGGTGAAGCTCTTCTGCGCGAGCGCGACTCCATTCCACGCACTTACGATCCGGTCGAACTGAATAGCGAGAAGACGTTCCACATCGAAGACCGGTTTGCGCCGGATATGACCGAGGGCTTCTACGGACTAGGGCAACATCAAAGCGGCATGTTCAACTACCGCGGGGCGACAGTTGAACTCGCGCAGAACAACACCGATGTCGCGATTCCACTGCTGCTGTCGTCAAAGGGCTATGGATTGATGTGGAGCACCGCGTCGTTGACCTATGTAGATAATCGCTTCCCGCTCGAATTGAACATGAGTTCTTTGGCCGGGCGCTCCATCGATTACTACTTCATTTTTGGTCCGGAAATGGACCAGATCATCCATCAGTATCGCAATCTTACCGGACATACCCCCATGCTCCCGCTGTGGTCGTATGGGTTCTTTCAATCCAAGGACCGCTACCTCTCGCAGGATGAAGTTCTTGGAATCGCGCATCGCTATCGCGAACAGCGCATACCGCTGGACGCTATCGTTCAAGACTGGTTTTGGTGGAAAGCGGAAGGCGATCCGGTCTTCAATCCGAATTTCCCCGACGTGCCTGCTGAACTCAGGCTTCTCCACGATGAGCATATCCACGCCATGCTGTCCGTGTGGGGCCTGTTTGACACAAAGTCTGAGAACTTTCAGAAAATGGCCGAGCAGCATCTCGACGTCCCCAATGCTCACGTCTATGACGCAACCAACCCGAAAGCGCGGGAGTTCTTCTGGAACAATTTGGCAGGCAAGCTGTTCGCGCAGGGCTGGGACGCATTCTGGCTCGACAGTGCGGAGCCCGAAGAATTCTGGCCGCACATGGGCGACGGAATTCTTCGCAACAAGCAAATTCACATCGGCAACGGTGCCGAGTACACCAACGTATTCCCGCTGATGCACACGCTTGGTATCCAGGAGCACTGGAAGGCAGCGACGGACCGCAAGCGTGTGTTTCTGCTGACTCGGTCCGCCTTCCTTGGGCAGCAGAGAGTTGGAGCAACCGTCTGGTCCGGCGATGTCTACGGCTCGTACTGGGGTTTGAGACATCAAGTCGCAGCCGGGTTGAACTTTGCGCTCTCCGGATACCCTTATTGGACAACTGATATCGGCGGATATTGGCCGCCTCATGACGACCCTATCGCCGATCCGAAATTCCAGGAGCTTTACGCCCGCTGGTTTGAGTACGGAGTCTTCTGTCCGATCTTCCGCACCCACGGGCACAGACCGCAAAACGAGATTTGGGCATTCGACAAAGTCGAGCCAATCCTGATCAGCTACGACAGGCTTCGTTACCGGCTCATGCCTTACATCTACTCACTGGCTTGGCGCGTGACCAACGAAGACTACACGATTCAACGCCCGCTGCTGATGGATTGGCGCACCGACTCGAAAACCCGCGATATTGGGGATCAGTTCATGTTCGGACCATCCATCCTGGTGAATCCGGTGCTTGCTCCCAATGCAACTCGCAGAACCGTGTATCTGCCCGAGTCGCCAGCATGGTACGACTTCTGGACTGGAGCATCGCAGCCGGGCGGGCAGGAAATTGACGCCGTCGCGCCTCTCGATCGCATTCCTCTCTACGTACGCGCCGGTTCAATCATTCCCTTAGGGCCCGAGATTCAGTACGCCAGTGAGAAACCGGCCGGACCGATTGAACTCCGGATTTATCGGGGAGCGGATGGCACCTTCAATCTTTACCAGGATTCCGGCGACAGCTACGACTATGAGAAAGGTGCGCACACGGTCATCCCCTTTCGCTGGTCAGAATCCACTCGAACCCTGACGATTGGAGACCGGCAAGGCGCCTACTCTGAAATGCCTGCGCGTATTCAGATCAATATTGTTTGGGTATCCGCCGGGCACGGCTCGGGGCTTGCGCCGGTAGCGACCCCTGACAAGACCATTGAGTACAGTGGCAAGGCAGTCTCAATCCAGCCCCTTGAGACGCCTGGCAAGACTGCAATGTCCCAAGCCGGAGACGACGAGAGAGGATCAAAATGATTAAGACGAAATTGCTTTGCCTCGTAGCGCTCGCGATGGTTCTTGCTCCGTTGCCTCGGCTCGCTGCCCAGGTGCAAACTGACGTGCCTGCCCCCGTCCCGGGCGCAAAGCCTGTAACTTTGGAACACATAAAAGTCCACGGAACGGCGCTCGAAGGCAACCTGGAAGGGAATGCGGTCGACCGCGACGTGTTCGTGTTCCTGCCTCCCAGCTACGCCCATGAAAAATCTCGCCGCTACCCTGTTCTGTATGCGTTGCACGGTTATTCGATCGGAGCCGAACAGTGGACCCACGAAATCCATGTACCGCAGACCATAGAAGGCGCGTTTGCGCAGGGCGCGAAAGAAATGATCGTCGTGCTGCCCGATTCGAAGACGTTGCACAACGGCTCGATGTACTCGAGTTCAGTCACTACCGGAGACTTCGAACGCTTCGTTTCGCACGATCTGGTGGCGTACATTGACGCTCACTACCGTACGATTCCAGAGCGAACCAGCCGCGGGCTGGTGGGCCACTCCATGGGAGGCTATGGTGCAACTCGCATTGGAATGAAGCATTCCGATGTGTTCGGCAGCCTGTACATCATGAGCCCGTGTTGCCTGTCGCCGCGGGCCGCCCCAACCCTGGATGTTGAAACGGCTCTGGAGGCGGTAAAGACTCCCGAAGACTCGGCGAAACTGCCGTTCTTCCCGCGTGCTACGCTTGCCACCGCGGCTGCTTGGTCACCTGACCCCAAGAACCCTCCGCTCTACCTTGATCTGCCTACGAAGGACGGCCAACCGCAACCCGAAGTCCTGGCGAAATGGACGGCAAATGCGCCGCTCGCATTTGTGGACCAGTACATCGGCGCCCTCCGCCAATATCGCGCAATTGCGATGGACGTGGGTGACCAGGACGGTCTACGGGTGGACGCCGGCAAGCTGCATGACGTTCTCGACAAGTACGGAATTGTAAACAGCTTCGAAATTTATCCTGGCACTCATACCAGCAAGGTAGCCGACCGTTTCCAGAACCACGTCATGCCGTTTTTCAGCAAGAATCTCTGCTCTCAGCCAGGCTGCCGTTAGGCGGGTAAACTCAAGCCTCCTGGAATCAACGGCACTCGAAACTGTTCGCGTCTTGCGGGTCCCCCTCTCCCTTGTATTGGGCATGCTTGGGATAGGCGCACAGCGGGCGCTGCCGTCCTGGGAATGCCTTGCCGGTCGCGGTCACTGATACGGGTACCGTCCCTTTCTCAACCCAGTTGACCATCGCGCCTAACAGATCAAACTGATCAAGCGACCGGCCTCCTCCACAGTGGCCCATCCCCGGAACAAAATAGAACTGGCTCCACTTGGACACGGTATCGAGTCCTCCGTTAGCGGCCGCCATCTCCTTGTAGTAGCCAAACGTATCGAGCGGCGAGAACCAGGCGTCGCTGTCACCGTGATAGAAAATCAGCTTTCCTCCGTTCGCAGAGAACGTCGTCAAGTTAGTGGACATCGAGTCCGTGAGCGGCTGAATGGCTGCCAGCGATTCCTTCGCGACATCCATGGTCATGTCTGTCGGAGCGGGTCCGAAAAGGCCGGGGCCAGGCGAGAGCAATCCTCGAAACGGCGCACCGGCCGTGATACCTGTGTCGTAAAGGAACCCAGGATAGACTTGCGTTCCTCCTGAGGTCTTTGGGCCGGCAAGTGCCTTCTTGATGGCAGAAGCTTTATCGGGAGCCAGGCAGGAGTCGTCTATCTTGCCCTTGCACGCCAGCATTTCCGGATCGAAGTCGCACCCCAGTGGATCGGAGATCATGCCGTCGGCTATTCCGTCTTTCGCGTCGCACCGGTTCATCAGCCCGTCCATGACTAGCTTGCGATCATTGTCACTGATGGCCTGCTCGATGACTGGCTTTCCATTCGCATCCTTCGGCGCAATCTGGTTGAACGCGATGGGAATCCATCTGCCGATTGTCAGGTTGGAAAGCCCAGTGCGCATGGCCGGATCTCCGGAGATAATTCCGTTGAAGGCCGTTGGATAGCGCTGCGAAAGAATCATACCTTCGCGGCCCCCCGTGGAGCATCCGGCGAAATACGAGAAAGCTGCCGGCTTTCCGTAATGCTGCGCGATGAGTTGCTTTGCAAGCGCCGCCACCTGGATATTCGCCGCATACGCGAAGTCCAGGTAGGCCTGCTGGTCCTTCATGAAGCCGAAATCGAAACCGCCTCCATGGCTCTTGTGGCCGGTATCCGTGCTCACAACCGCGAATCCACGCATGAGCGCGGGAGTATCTTTCCGGCGGCAACCAGACCGAGCGGCGGCATTACAAATCCATTTCCGCCGCCTCCTCCCTGCATCAGGAAATCGCCAATCCACTGATCAGGCATGGCGAGCGCAAAGTGGATCCCGAACTCTTCGCCGCCTACGCCGGTCCGGCGATTGATGACGCCTTCGACCCGGCAGTACGCAGGAATTGGATCACTGTGGCCCGGTCCATAAGGATTCGGCTCCGTGCTTCCCGCCTCTACGTGAACAGCCTTGGTGATTTCGACACCCGGGGCCTTGTAGTCGATCAGACGGCTGCATGAGTCCTTTTGTTGCGCGTATCCAAATGCAGTCAATGCGAGTACGGGATAGACGATGGCGCGCAAGATTACCGAATGCAAGTTCGCCTCACTTTCCGTTTCCAGATGGTTCTTTGTGCGTTGCTAATTTGTGCCGCCGACCCTTCGGCCCGCACGTGTGCCAGAGCCAGTTCATGTAGCCAATTTCGCCGACAAGCACGGCCATTGAAGCCATCTGCTCCCAATCGAGACTGTGCGGGCATCGCAGGCTAGTTTGAGCCCGCAGCCTGAGTGCGCACTCTCACGCCAAGAGTTCCGGCATTTCCTGAGTTCAAATCGTAAACCCCAGTGCGAAGGTGGATGTCTGTATTGAAAGGCAGATCGAGCTCTTCTTGGAAGTGAACACCGGATTCTCGCGCCTCCGGGAAACCTTCGGGCGTGATGTTCAGCAGCCCACGCTGCCCCGCCATGTTGATTGGTTTTCCAGCGTCATCGTAGGCCACAGCCTTTACTTCAAGTTGAGCACGACGACTCCCATCCGGTTGGACGTCCAGCCTAATCTGGTTGAGCGAGACAGCGAAATCCAGCGTGTAGTGTGTAGTCGGTCCCTTCGGGTTGCTGCCAGCATTACCGGAAGCTCGCCGAGGTTCTTGCACTCGAGGGCGTGACGCTCAACTTGTAGATGATTTGCGCCATGTCAGGCAGGCCAAAGCCCATCAGGGGCAGCAGGGGATCTTGCCCATCGGCTGCTCCCAAACTAGTTTTGCTGTCAGTGGCGTAGTAACCGTGGCGATAGGAGAGTATGTATTTTGGGTTCGTCAATTCGACGCGTGTGTGACGAAAACGATTGTCGTTCTTGGTGTTCGTTGGACTGTAACTCATCGTGTAATAGTGCATGCCCTGGTTTGTGACCCGAGTCAGAATGTCTGTTATGCCGTTCGAATTAAAGAACGCCTGCCCTCCCGTGCTCTTCGCCAATGATTCCGCCGTAAGACGTGTCGAAGAAACATTCTGCAATTCCGAATTCATCTGATCGATGTTGTTCTGGCTCATCGTACTGGGTCTTACCTCGCTGATAGCACTCGCATCAGCCTGATAAACCGAATGAATCATCATGCCTTCCGCTGTAACCGGATAAATCGCTACGACATGTTTCCTCCCGGAGACATGGTCGTGCCCCACGACGATTACCGCCGCACTCTGGAAAGTCATCCGTTTCGCACCGCCGTGGTGGGACAACTGAAGCCCCAATCGGGAGTTGTCCGTTTTGACCAGCTGGATGCGAGTCCTTATCTCATCGGGATGCCGGGAGGCATGGTCGCGGATCTGCGCACTGGGGCATCTGCGGAAAATGGAGCGCGCTGATTTCCTGACCAAGCGGTTGCGCATTGTGGCGACCAACACACCGACTCCCGTTTACGACTACTTTCTGCGGTCGATCAGCAGCGCAAATGACCAGCCGGCGGATCTGGAGTGGATGAGCCATTTCGAACTGCTGCACGGATACTTCTTGATCGGCCACTACAACTTCCACATCTGGCCTATCTGGACGGGCGTCGGCGGCAATGGCAAGTCCGAGAATGCACGGCTGATCAAAAGTACGTTGGGTGACTTCTGCGCCGTAGTCCGCTGGTCGGAATTGACTCACGATGAACGCGGTGGCGACAACACCACCAAGCGGCTCAATTTCAAACTGCTGCAGAGCCGTGTCGCGCTGGTTGAGGAGATGGGGCAGACGAGCGGGATCAACCGGGTACTGGAAACCAGCACCATCAAGCAACTCACTGGCGGGGGCGAAATTATCGGGGCGGATTTGTATCGTTCCGAAGTCCATGGCGAAGTGAAGTTCAAGCTCGTGTCCCTGATGAACGAGGCCCCTCATATCGAGCCGGACGCGGCATTCAAACGGCGCGTGCAAGTGTTTCCGTTTCGTGCCCGGTTTGATGAGGTGGCTAATCCGGGGTGCATTGAATTGGCCATGGAGCGGAAGAACGCGCCTCCTGCCTGCGTGAGTCTCCGCACCGTCTGTCCACGATGCTGCGGGAAGAGCGGCCGGGAATTCTTACCGGTGGATTCAGGCTGCACAGAGGTTCATTAGCAACGGCGAAGAGCTTGGCAATATGCCTTCTTCGGTCCGCGAGGCCACGGCTGACATGTTCCACGAGGCTGACCTTAACGGCCGCCTGCTTGAGCGGCTCCAGTTTGGTGATGAATCGTTTGATGTCACCAAGGGAGAGCTGCTGGCATTCGGGGAATCGTACTTCCGGGAGAACGGACGTGACACCCGGTCGTTGGACATGGGTAAATTGACGGCGTTGCTGGCCGAGAAAGTGGGGAAACCGGCGTTCAATATCATGCGCGACGGACAGCGGAAGGAGGGCTGGCGGCGCGTTCGGTTGGCCCCGAGCGACCCGGTCGTCCAGATAGGAAAATGACCCTGGGTTTTGCAACCGGTGCAACCCTATTCCCCGAACTTTTTTAAAAACTTGGAAAGGATGGTAAATGCCTACGTATAGAAAAGTGTCTGGGGACCGGGTTGCACGGGTTGCAAACTCGCTGTTCGGGTCTGGGGCCAGCGAAAGGAGGGGGTGGGAGGCAAAATCTTGACGACCATTCCGAAAAAGGTCGCCGCCGATCATTTTGCCATACAATGTAAAAATTACACAACCCGAACTTTTGTTGCAAATAAAGGAGCTACAGACTCCTTGTATGTTGTTAATTCTAAATGACGAAAAATTGATCCGGGGCAGGGAGAGGCCTCTCAAAATGGAGCTTAAAAAGTGGACATCGAGTGGCTTACCGCAAAAGAGGCGGCCGAATACCTGAAGATCCGTCCGCGCACCCTCCTTCTCTGGGCCCGCCAAGGCAAAGTTCCCGGACACCGGTTGTCCGGCATCCGCCGTTGCGTTTGGCGGTTCTTGAGGCACGAACTGGATGCTATCTTGGGAGTGTCATCCGCTGGGCCTGCTGAAGGAGGCAGCAATTGAAACGAGTTCAGCGACACGCAGTTGGGTCTGTGCGTTACGACCGACGCCGCAAGACTTGGAACTATCTTTGGTATGACGGCGGAAGTCGCCGGTCAAAGTTAATCGGAACCAAGCAGGAATATCCGACCAAGGCGGGCGCTTGGGAGGCCGTCAGAACGTTCATCGCCACTCTTGAGAAGAGGCGTGAAGCTAACCACGTGCTTACGGTGAACACGCTTGTAAACCATTACCGGGAAGAGAAGATGCCGAAGCGCACTGACACAAGACGATCGTATGAAGTGTGGCTTCGGAATCACATCCTGCCGAAGTGGGGCGACTGCTCATTGACTGACTTGCAGGCGCGACCGGCGGAACTGTGGCTTGCTTCTCTCGCGCTATCACCGAAGAGCAAGGCGCACATACGTGGTTTGCTCAGCGTCGTTTGGGATTACGCCATGTGGCGCGGAGACGTGCCCACACAACGTAACCCCATGGAACTGGTCACGGTGAAAGGTGCGACAATGCGGACCCGACAACCAAGAAGCCTCACGGTTGAGGAGTTCCAGAAGTTCGCGCATCAGCTTGAAGAGCCATTCCGCACTATGGCGTTGTTGTGCTGTTGCTTGGGACTCCGCATTAGTGAGTGTCTTGCTTTGAAGTGGTCAGACGTCGACTGGCTCAATGGCAAGCTGCTGGTTGAGCGCGGCATCGTTTGTCAAAACGTTGATGACGTGAAGACGGACGGATCCCGCAAGCAGATGGTCATTGCCGGCGCGATCGTCACCGCCTTGCAGAGTTGGAAGCAGACGACCCAATTCTCCGCGCCGGAGGATTGGATATTTGCTTCTCCGGTCCAGCTCGGACGGCTGCCATGGTCATATGACCAAGTGTGGCGCGTCTATCAAAAGGCGGCAACGGCGGCGGGCATCGGCGGCATCGGCACTCACGCTCTCCGGCACACGTACCGCAGCTGGTTGACTCCGTGGGCACGCCGGTCGGTGTGCAACAGAAGCTAATGAGGCACGCGGACGTTCGCACCACGATGCAATATGGCGAAGCCTTCACCGATGATATGGCGGAAGCTCGCGGCAAGGTTGTGCATCTTGCATTAAACGGAGCGCAAGCAGAGCGCAAGGCGAGTTAAGT
>CAWCMJ010000002.1:0-209477 GCA_963796615.1 uncultured Acidobacteriaceae bacterium | reverse complement strand
CTCCGGAGATAATTCCGTTGAAGGCCGTTGGGTAGCGCTGCGAAAGAATCATACCTTCGCGGCCCCCCGTGGAGCATCCGGCGAAATACGAGAAAGCTGCCGGCTTTCCGTAATGTTGCGCGATGAGTTGCTTTGCAAGCGCCGCCACCTGGATATTTGCCGCATACGCGAAGTCCAGGTAGGCTTGCTGGTCCTTCATGAAGCCGAAATCGAAACCGCCTCCATGGCTCTTGTGGCCGGTATCCGTGCTCACAACCGCGATTCCACGCATGAGCGCGGGAGTCTTTCCGGCGGCAACCAGACCGAGCGGCGGCATTACAACTCCATTTCCGCCGCCTCCTCCCTGCATCAGGAAATCGCCAATCCACTGATCAGGCATGGCGAGCGCAAAGTGGATCCCGAACTCTTCGCCGCCTACGCCGGTCCGGCGATTGATGACGCCTTCGACCCGGCAGTACGCAGGAATTGGATCACTGTGGCCCGGTCCGTAAGGATTCGGCTCCGTGCTTCCCGCCTCTACGTGAACAGCCTTGGTGATTTCCGCACCCGGGGCCTTGTAGTCGATCAGACGGCTGCATGAGTCCTTTTGTTGCGCATATCCAAATGCAGTCAATGCGAGTACGGGATAGACGATGGCGCGCAAGATTACCGAATGCAAGTTCGCCTCACTTTCCGTTTCCAGAAGGTGCTTTGTGCGTTGCTAATTTGTGCCGCCGACCCTTCGGCTCGCACGTGTGCCAGACCCAGTTCATGTAGCCAATTTCCCCGACAAGCACGGCCATTGAAGCCATCTGCTCCCAATCGAGACTGTGCGGGCATCGCATGCTAGTTTGAGCCCGCAGCCTGAGTGCGCACTCTCACGCCCAGAGTTCCGGCATTTCCTGAGTTCAAATCGTAAACTCCAGTGCGAAGGTGGATGTCTGTATTGGAAGGCAGATCGAGCTCTTCTTGGAAGTGAACACCGGATTCTCGCGCCTCCGGGAAACCTTCGGGCGTGATGTTCAGCAGCCCACGCTGCCCCGCCATGTTGATTGGCTTTCCAGCGTCATCGTAGGCCACAGCCTTTACTTCAAGTTGAGCACGACGACTCCCATCCGGTTGGACGTCCAGCCTAATCTGGTTGAGCGAGACAGCGAAATCCAGCGTGTAGTGTGTAGTCGGTCCCTTCGGGTTGCTGCCAGCATTACCGGAAGTCGCCGAGGTTCTTGCACTCGAGGGCGTGACGCTCAACTTGTAGATGAGTTGCGCCATGTCAGGCAGGCCAAAGCCCATCAGGGGCAGCAGGGGATCTTGCGCATCGGCTGCTCCCAAACCAGTTTTGCTGTCAGTGGCGTAGTAACCGTGGCGATAAGAGAGTATGTATTTTGGATTCGTCAATTCGACGCGTGTGTGACGAAAACGATTGTCGTTCTTGGTGTTCGTTGGACTGTAACTCATCGTGTAATAGTGCATGCCCTGGTTTGTGACCCGAGTCAGAATGTCTGTTATGCCGTTCGAATTAAAGAACGCCTGCCCTCCCGTGCTCTTCGCCAATGATTCCGCCGTAAGACGTGTCGAAGAAACATTCTGCAATTCAGCATTCATCTGATCAATGTTGTTCTGGCTCATCGTGCTGGGTCTTACCTCGCTGACACTACTCGCATCAGCCTGATAAACCGAATGAATCATCATGCCTTCCGCTGTGACCGGATAAATCGCTATCTGGGCAGCGGTGCACAAGTCAGCAGTCTTTTGAATTTCATGCATGTACGGCTTCGGCGCAACTGCCGGATTTAACAAATTCGCCTCGGGAAACAGGACGAGGGGAAAACTACCAGAGACCCATATCACGTTCTTGCGTCCCGGGTATGCGGAGAGATAGCGCGCCAGTTGCTGAAAGGCGGAAAGCGTGATGCCAATTCTAGCCTCCGTCGTTGCGGCGTCTTTCTCAGCTATCAATGCGTTGAGGGAATTTATCGGGTCGATGGCTTCCTGCGCGAGAGTGGCTGGAGTCACGCTCTGACTCATTTGATTCACTTTGGCTTGATTGATCAAGTCGTTGTCCGCTTGTGACTCCGCCTGCGACTTCAGCAGAGGTGAATGCCGTGGCAAAGAGAGATCTGGATCATTCAGTGCTGCCAGCAGCCGCGAGGAGTCGCTGGTGAACTCCTGGATCATCCGCAGGCGCGATGACAGAGTAAAAATCGCAACCCGTGTTCCCGCCGGAAGTGTTTTCATGTACTTGATGGTTTGCTGATGCACGTACTGTTGGTCCTGCATTTGCGTGTTCAGAGAGTCCATCAGAAGTACATTGATGGAATCCGCGCTCTTCACCGCGGGGTAGTTCGTGTAAACATTCGGCGGCAACGGCGGCAGATCTGCCGTGCTGATCGCAGCGCCATCATGTTCCTTGAAGGAAGCGATCTTCTGCTGCTTGTTATCTTCGAAAACGCGAAAATCATTTTGCGTCAGGCCGGTAACCGGGGTCCCGTTGGAATCGGCGACAACAACGTCCAACAGAACAACACGCACATTCGACCGGAACGTAACTGGCGCTTGTGAGGTGGACGTCGGGGCAGTCTGTGAAAAGAGAAGGACGGTGACGAACAATGGAAGACTCAGAAAGGCGTATCGCATCAAGATCGGTCCCCGTTGTCCGAAAGGCAAGTTTAGAAGCAGGGAGTGCGGGTTTCAAGCGAAGGGTTGTAAGCTACCGTGACGGCTGGTAGCGGGCGACAGCCGTCCGTTTACCGCAATGCGAGGCAGGAGTTCCGACGGCGCATGTGTGCCGCCGACACCGACTCGCCCCGCGCGCCTAGTAATGGCGGAAGGTATAGTGCGACGGCGAGAAGCCACCAACGGGGGTGAGGCAGGACTTTATCCGACCCTTCCAGGCCGGTACAGAACGCAGACCTGGAGTGGTTCAATCGCCAACTGCGAAACCAGTGCTTGCCTCCCAATTCGCTCGACGGTCTGAACGATGTACGGCGCAAGATCGCAGCCTCGAGAGTGGATTCCAGCCAGGAGCGTGCGGATCGTTCGCCGGACTACTTGGTGCCGGTAGAGTCCGCACAAAGCGGAGCGAAGACGAGGTCATGAACCGCCAGGTCTTCGAAAGCGACGTGTGCGGCAAGGGGACTCAAACGCCGACTCTTGCCCCACGCCCCCATCCCCGCTACTAACACCGGCATGTGGGACGACCAAAAACCGGAGAAAGTCTCATTGTCCCTGGACTGAACATGGGGGGCAGGTCAGAGCCGGTGCCGGACGAGACCACGGTGTGCAAGTTTCGTCACCTGCTGGAAGAGCACGGCCTGGGCGGAGAGATTCTGCAGACGGTGAATCTGTATTTGCAGGGCCGGGGAGTGCGGATCACGACCGGCACCATCGTCGATGCGACCATCATTCATGCTCCCAGCTCGACCAAGAATCGCGAGCAGAAGCGCGACCCGGCGATGCACCAAACCAGGAAGGGCAAGCAGTGGTACTTCGGGATGAAGGCGCACGTAGGGGTGGATAGCAAGACGAAGATGATACACAGCGTGGTGGCGACGGCGGCCAACGTGGCGGACAGCACGGTATTGCCGGAGTTACTGCACGGGGAAGAGACGAAGGTTTGGGGCGATCAGGCTTATCGAGGGCAGACGGAAGCCATGCAGGAAGTTGCACCCGGGGCGCAAGACATGACCCACAAACAGTATCGCTATAAGGACCGCGTCGACGAAATACAACGGGCCAAAAACCGCACCAAGTCTCGGGTGCGCTCGAAAGTGGAGCACGTGTTTGGAGTGATGAAGCTGAAGTTCGGGTTTGTGAAGGTGCGCTATCGAGGCTTGAAAAAGAATGCCAACCGGCTGTTCGCTACCTGCGCCCTGGTAAACCTGTTCTTGGTACGCAAGAAGCTGTTGTACGCAGCGGCGTAGTGTCTTTCAACGCCCCCCGACTGCCGGAACGGGGTAGCCAAAGGGCTCAAAGAACCAATGGGAATCAAGGCATCGACCTGAATCTCCTCTTTCCAGGCATTCCCGCTCGAAAAACAGGGGGTAGTTCAGAGGTTCCTTAACTCCCCGGATTCGGTGCAACGTGGTGATTCTGCGCGACTTGACATTTTGTAACACTGTAGTACTAAAAACGCGTGAGAAAAAGCGCGCTGCCAGCTTCGGGGCTGGCAGCGTATGCCCGAGATCGCCGCACGGTCTCAACCGCGCTGATCACGGAGTTAACTTTCTAGTCCTCCGGCGTCATCTTTCTCTTGATGGCGTATTCCAACAACTCCGCATTGCTCTTCAAGCCGAGCTTCTCCATCAACTTATATTTGTGAAAGGCAACGGTCCCCGCGCTAATGTCAAGAATCGCGGCAACTTCTTTCATCGACTTTCCCTCGGCAAGCAATTGCAGAACTTCGCTTTCGCGGCTGGTCGGGCGAGGGGCGTCCGCCTGGGACTTGGATTGGTTCAGTAGAAAAGCTACCGTTTCACCGGCGATAAGAGGAGACAGATAGGTCTGCCCTTTTAGGACGTCACGAACGGCCCTGCGGAGTTCTTCGGACCCCGACTGTTTCAGCACAAAGGCAGAAGCACCACGGCGGAAGGCTTCCGCAGCGATCTCGGCTGACATGTTCATCGTGAGGTAGACCAGCTTGGTACGCGGGAGCTTCTTCTTGATTTGCTCACCAGCATCCAAACCGTTCAGCTGCGGCATGTTGATATCTATGATGATGAGGTCTGGCTTTGAGTCGGAGGCTGCTTGCAGAAGCGAGCGCCCGTCAGTCACAACGTCAATCACCTGGAACTCCGGCTCCAGCATTTGCCTGCAGAGATCGGCCAGGATCTTGTGATCGTCGGCAATTAACACACGCGCGGCTGGTTTGCTTGGCACGACGCTCGCCCCTTCCGAATCAGTATTATGCCTTCTGGCGGTGAACCTTGGGTATAGGGTCGAACTTTCCGCCCCTGCACACCGTTAGTATTGCCTTCAAGAGGTCTGAGTTCGCCCGTGATTTGAAAACGTATCCCGACGCGCCGGCGGCGAAGGCGGCATCGACAAATGCTGGGCTCTCATACATTGATAGATACAGAATCTCGGCATTCGGTACTGTGCCACGTAGCTGATGCCCGAGCTCAAATCCGTTCCTATCATCGAACACCACGTCCATGAGAATGAGGTCCGGTTGCAGCTCCGACGAGCGACGCACAGCGTCCGCACCGCTATTTACTGCGCCAATGATGTCAAACTCTTCGCTGAGGAGTTCCGTTAGCATCGCGAGCATAAATGCGTTAGGGTCGGCGAGCAGGATTCGGATGCGAGACACGGGCGATTCTCCGACGTATGACCAAAAAGAAAACCATATTCGGTCGGACCAACATGTGCCTACTAGGAAAAATGCTCGCTCTGTAATCGTGAATTACTAGCATAAGTACTGGTGGCGACTGGCCAGATGCTGTTGGGAATCAAGCTGAGGACGCTTCTGGAATCGGCACTTGTGCTGTAATGCGGGTCCCTTCGCCTCGCTTGGAACTGATCGCGAACTCTCCTTCAGCCAGGCGAATCCGCTCACGCATACTGATCAGTCCTAAGCCTGCGGCGAAGCGGGCCTCTTCAAGGTCGAACCCTACGCCATCGTCCGCGATGCTCAACAGAAGCTTGCCTCCCTCTCCTCTCAATACAACTTCTATCGATTTCGCCTGGCTGTGCTTGGCGGCATTGTGAAGCGCCTCCTGCACAACGCGAAGCAGGCTCAATGCGAGCAGGCTGTCTAAGTCCTTGGGAACACCGGTACACGAACATTCCACCGCGATCTTGTACTTCTCCGAAAACTCGCGGCAATGGCTTCGTATCGCGACCTGCAGGCCTAGATATTCGAGTTCGGAGGAATGAAGCTGGTGCGAAATCCGGCTCACCTTTCCGGCAAGCTTCTGTAATTCGTTGCACAGTTCGATGACATCCGGGTGTCGCTTGCCGGGCATGCCGGAAACTGGCCGGCCGGCCCGAAGGAACTGAATGCGAAGAATCGCCAACGATTGGCCGATGTCGTCGTGAAGCTCCCGGGCGATCCGGGTCCGTTCGCTTTCCTGGGCGCTCGTTAGCCGCTTGGCAACCTCAAGGCGCGCTGTCTCGGCCTCGGCCAGGGCATCTGTCGCGGCGCGCAGGGCGCTCAGATCCTCCACTAGTAAAAGGAAGGAATGCCCTCTGCCGTTATCGGGCGAAGGGACGGGCGAAAGGGACAGCCGCACCCACAACGAACTGCCGTCCTTGCGCAACGCCCTGGCTTCGGCTGAGTAGGATCGCGATTTGCCGTCCAAGAGCAACCGGCGATCGTTCGCCTCCCGCTCTGGATCTGCCATCTCAAAGACCTTCTCAGAGGCGCCAGCAAGGAGCTCTTCGCTCGATAGCCGAGCATCTCCAGCAGCGGTGCGTTTACCTTTTGCCACTTGCGATCAGCACCGAGCTGGGCGGCGCCGATACCGATGCCGTCCAGCGCGATAACCCATTGGGAAGATGGAGCTTGCATGTCGTTGTGCCGAAAGTATAAACCGTCTGTGCCACCACGGGTCAGGACTTCAACTCATTGGCTACGGCCAGCAGTTCGGCGCGAACTGCGTCCAGCGGCACACCGCCTGCCCGCATCAGGGCCACCAGACTGCGGAGCTTGCTGCCGAACTGGCTGACGGTTTCGGGATCCGCTCTACCCACTTCGCGGTGCTCCACCCGTGGCTTGTGTCTTGTTTTGAACAGGTTGAGCTCCTATGATGTTTTCGTATTCCCACTAGCAGTTTTGCAAGTTACGTTCGGCTGGGCGCGGCGGTAGCCTTGTGCCCACGCTGACAGTGCGAATGCAGACAGCTATCGAGGAGAGGTTATGAAATCCAAGTCGATCGTTGCAGTTCTCGTCCTTGCCACATTCCTTATGGTCTCGTGCAGCAAGCAGGGAGGCCCCGTAAGCGAAGCCATTTCGCACAAAGACGACTATCAACAGGCCTATATCTATGGTTTCCCGATGATTGCGGGCTACAAGGCGATGTACCAGTTCGCGATCGACAAGACGAATTCGCAGTTCAAAGCGCCGTTCAACCAGATCTGGAACGACTCGAAGTCCTTCACGCCGAAAGATACGGCCATCGTGACGCCGAACGCCGACACCCCGTATTCCCTTGTGGAACTGGATCTGCGCGCAGAGCCTGTGGTGTTCTGCCTTCCGAAGGTCGATAAGGGGCGTTATTACTCGGTGCAGTTGGCCGACATGTACTCCTACAATGTGGGTACATGGGCAGCCGCACCACCGGCAACGAGGCCGGATGCTACATGATTGCGGGCCCCGACTGGAAGGGCGAGACCCCGAAGGGCATCGAGAAAGTATTTCCGCGGAGACGCAGTTTGGCCTCGCGATCTTCCGCACCCAGCTCTTCAATCCGGCAGACCTGCCGAACGTGATGAAAATCCAGAAGGGCTACCTGGCGGAACGCTCTCCACCTTTCTGAAGCAGCCAGCGCCCCCAGCCGCTCCGGCGATTGACTGGCCGGCATTCAACGGGATGAGCCGTTCAAGCTGCAATTTCCGAAGTACGTCAACTTCCTGCTGCAATTTGCGCCGGAGACCCGCAGGACGAAGAGATTCGCGCGCAAGCTGGCCGGTCGGGATCGGCGCCGGGCATGCCGTTCGACCGAGAGCAAGCTGCTCGGCGGCGCAGAAAGCGAGCTCGCGATTGGCGTGAAGGAAGGCTTCGAGGCGATCGAGCAAGAAGCGCGAGAGCTGGGAAAGACGATCAATGGCTGGCTGATTGGCGCGGCCTTCGGCGACCGCAACTTCTTTAAGGGCGATTATCTGCTGCGCGCCGCAGCGGCGATGGCCGGCATCTACGGCAACGATCCGGAGGAAGCGACGTACCCGCTGGCCACCAAAGATGGAACCGGCGCGCCGCTGGACGGCAGCAAGCACAGCTACACGCTGACCTTCGCCGCAGGACAACTGCCGCCGGTCAACGCCTTCTGGTCGGTGACCATGTACGACGGCAAGACGCAACTGCTGGTCGCCAACCCGATCAACCGCTACCTCATCAATTCGCCGATGCTGCCGAGCATGAAGAAAAACCCGGACGGCTCACTGACCCTCTACATCCAGAAGGACGCGCCTTCGGCGGACAAGAAGGCCAACTGGCTGCCCGCGCCCGACGGCACGATCTACATGGTGATGCGGCTCTACTGGCCGAAGGAGCCGCCAGCACCTTCGATTCTGCCTCCGGGCGACGGTACGTGGAAGCCGCCGGCGATAGCAGTAGCGCAGTAGTTGACGAAAAACCGGGGCAGTTCGCGAGGGCTGCCCCACTCTTGCGCTTCCTGCGGCGCTTGGGAAGAGCAGGTTGAATACCGAAAGGAGACATCGATGAGAACACTTCGTCGTTACCCAATAAGCATAGCTTTAGCTCTGATCCTGATTCTGGGAGGCGTCATGCCGGCTGCCGCGCAGTTCAAGAACTCCACTCCCATACCGTCCAACGTTCCCGCGCCAGACAAGATCGAAACGCCTTTCGGCACTGTCCATCTGGACGACGGCTTTCCCGACAAAGAGTCGGCGGACAAGATCTACGACATGCTCGATTTTCAGCGCGCCGTGCAGGGCTACCTGCTTGGCCTGGCCCCGGTGAGCCAGTATGCCAACCGGCAGGGTATGGCGGGACTCGGTGCTGCGAATTCGACAGTCAACATCTACGCGAAGTTGATGAACGCCAAGTCGCTGAACCTTACGGCCAACAACAACACGCCGTATACGTGGATCTGGCTTGACCTGCACAAAGGTCCGTTGGTGATCGAAGTGCCGCCCAAGGTGCTCGGGCTGATCGATGACATGTGGTACCACTGGGTGGCCGATGTCGGTGTCACCGGTGCGGACAAGGGAGCGGGCGGCAAGTATCTGATTCTGCCGCCGGATTACAAGGGCGATGTGCCGCAGCAGGGATATTTCGTGGTGCGGCCCAAGACCTTTTGGGTCTGGGTACCGTGGCGCAGTTTTCTCGTCAACGGCGACCCAACACCGGGCGTTGACCTGATTAAAAAGATGACCAAGATTTATCCGCTGTCGCAGGCCGGGCATCCGCCAACCCTGACCTTCAACGACGTCACGGGGAAAACGCTGAGTACGCTTGCTCCTGCGGACTACTCGTTCTGGGAGGCCCTCAACCAGGTAGTGCAGGAAGAGCCGACCGACCCGATTGACCCAACAACCCTCGGCTTATGGGCGTCTATCGGCATTCAGAAAGGAAAACCCTTTGCTCCGGACGCACGGATGAAGAAGATCCTTACGCAAGCTGCCCAGGTGGGCGACGCTTCTGTCCGCACCATCATGTATCGCTGGCGGGGCGAGGATGGCTACTACTATCCAAACAGTGCGTGGCGTCTCGGCTTCATCGGCGGCTACCAGTTCGAACAGAACGGTGCTCGTAACCTGGACGCCTACAGCGGCTTTTTCTTCTACGCCACTGGCATCACGCCTGCCATGGACTCCAAGATGGTGGGTATCGGCTCGCAGTACATGCTGGCCTTCGTAGACTCGAAGGGCAACATGCTCGACGGCAGCAAGAACTACCGCCTGCATCTCCCGAAGGACATCCCGGTGAAGGATTTCTGGTCGGTCATTGTCTATGACAACCAGACACGTTCGATGTTGCAGACGGACCAGGACTATCCGGCGGTGAGCAGCCAGACCAAGGGATTGCAAACCAATCCTGACGGTTCGGTGGACGTGTACTTCGGACCGAAAGCGCCTGCAGGCAAGGAATCGAACTGGGTTCAGAGCGCTCCGAACAAAGTGAGAACGCCGGAGCAATACTAGGCCACAGCACGCCGCGAGAGCGGCGTGGTGCGGCGGAGTAAAAGTAGACCGCCGGATCTTGGTTTCACGAAGTGCTTGTCGTAAGTCGCGGCTTCGTGGGACACCGGAGGGATGTACCAGGTGGAGATCTACGGGCGTATACGGCGGGCAGTTCTGGTAGAGGGGCGAAGTCAACGGTCGGTGGCGCGGGAGTTTGGACTGGCCCGGGTGACCGTGCGCAAGATGCTGGGTTATTCGATTCCGCCGGGCTACCGGCGGAAAGAGCCAGTGAAGAGGCCCAAACTGGGGCCATGGATGGGCGTGATCGACGCCATTCTGGAAGAAGACAAGAGCCAACCAGCTAAGCAGCGGCACACCGCCCATCGGATCTTCGACCGTTTGCGTGCGGAGCACGGATTCACCGGCGGTTACACGATCGTGAAGGACTACGTGCGTTCCGCCTCACTGCGCCAGAGAGAGGTGTTTATTCCGCTGGCCCATGTGGCGGGGACGGCGCAGGCCGACTTCGGCGAGGCGCTGGTGATCGTCGGTGGCGAAGAGCGGAAGGCCCACTACTTGGCGATCGATCTGCCGCACTCGGATGACAGCTTCGTCATGGCGTTTCCGGCGGAGACGACAGAAGCTTTCCTGGAAGGCCACATTCAGGCCTTCGCCTACTTCGGTGGCGTTCCCATCTCGATTCTGTACGACAACACGAAGCTGGCGGTGGCGCGGATTCTGGGCGATGGTACCCGGCAGAAGACGCGGGCGTTTTGCGAGTTGCAGAGTCATTACCTGTTTGCCGACAAGTTCGGACGACCGGCAAAGGGCAACGACAAAGGCAAGGTGGAGGGCTTGGTGGGGTACATCCGGCGGAACTTTCTGGTGCCGATTCCGAGGGTGGCCAGTTGGGAGGAGCTGAACCAGCGGTTGCTGGAGGCGTGCCGGGACCGTCGAGCACGGAAGCTACGCGGCCACCCAGGAGACGATCGGCGCACGCTTTGAGCGGGATCGGGCGGCCTTGCTGCCGCTGCCCAACGGCGAGTACGAAGCCTGCGAGAAGCGGGTGGCGCGAGTGAGTTCCATGTCCCTGGTGCGCTATCGTACCAACGACTACTCGGTGCCGACCGAGTATGGGCATCGCGACGTACTGGTGAAAGGCTACGTGCACGAGGTGGTGATCGTCTGCGGCAGCCGGGTGATTGCCCGCCATCGCAGAAGCTATCAGCGGGAAGACATGGTCTTCGATCCGCTGCACTATCTGGCCTTGCTGGAACAGAAGGCACGGGCACTGGATCAAGCTGCGCCGCTGGTGGGCTGGGAGTTGCCGGAGTGCTTCGCCCGCCTGCGACGGCTGCTGGAAGCCCGACTGAGCAAGGGCGGCAAGCGGGAGTACGTGCAGGTACTGCGTTTGCTGGAAACGTTCTCTATCCAGGAAGTCGAGCGGGCCATCCTTGATGCGCTGGGGCTGGGCACGATCAGTTTCGACGCGGTCAAGCACCTGTTGCTGTGCCACATCGAGCGGCGACCTCCGCGACTGGACCTGGAGAACTATCCGCATCTACCGCTGGCTGAAGTACAGACTACGCAGGCGGCGGACTACATGACGCTGCTTTCCGCGCCGACCATCATTACCACGGAGACGTCTGTGGGCGAGGTGGCGCCATGAGCCGTGAAGCAAACCCTGCCACCGCCGACACGCCGCAGGTACTGCTGGAACATCACCTGAAGCAGTTGCGGCTGCCGACCTTTCTGCGCGAGTACGACAAAGTGGCGCGGCAGTGCGCCGCCGAGAGTGTTGATTACCCGCGCTATCTGTTGCGTTTGACCGAACAGGAACTGCTGGACCGCGAACGGCGAGCCACCGAACGCCGCATCCATCAAGCACGTTTTCCGGTGGTCAAGAGCCTGGACACTTTCGAGTTCCTGGCCATCCCGGCAGTCAACAAGGCGCTGGTTCTGGAGCTGGCACGCTGCCAGTTCTTGCTGCAGCGCGAGAACGTGTTGTTGCTGGGCAACAGTGGAACGGGCAAGACGCATCTCGCGCTGGCCCTCGGACTATCGGCCTGCCAGCACGGCCATCGGGTGCGTTTCACGACGGCGGCGGCGATGGTGCATGAACTGCTGGAAGCCCGCGATGAGAGACGGCTGCTGCGCTATCAGAAGCAGATGGCCAGCTACGAACTGCTGATCGTCGATGAGCTGGGATTCGTGCCGCTGTCGAAGTCTGGCGCTGAACTGCTCTTCGAGGTCTTCAGCCAGCGCTATGAACAAGGCTCGACGATGGTGACCAGCAATCTGCCGTTCCAGGAGTGGACGGAGGTTCTAGGCTCGGAACGGCTGACCGGGGCCCTACTGGACCGGCTCACCCACCACGTTCATATCCTGGAGATGAACGGCGAGAGCTATCGCCTGAAGCAGAGCAAACGGAAACGAGGCTCGCCGCCCAACTCCTGATCCGCCAACCGCTACGGTGAACACGCCTCGGGGAGGAGAACGTCTTCCGCTCCGGCCTAAACGCGCCGCCTTTCAGGCGGCGCAGGCCTTCGCTCCAGACGTCCTCCTCCCCGACAATCCCCGATCTCCTAACTGCTCAACCGGTCTACTTTTACCCCGCCGCACTGGTCTAGTTTTGCTCCGCCCTTGACAACTTCCGTTTCGATGTTCTCGAACGATTGTAGGTCGATGCCTGGGGCGCCTTTGTTGGCCTTTACCTGAGCGTACACCGCACGCAAAACATCGCTTCGGCAGACCTTGTCATACAACACTCCGAACTTGCGCTTCGGATTCGCCTTGGCTGCACGGTATAGCGACCGTTGCAATACTCGCACCTTGTCTAGCGGCATGTTTTCAGCTTTCGCAATCATGCAGTGCCTCTCGCATCGATTCGCTTGGCAGAAGCAGAGGCCCTTCCCTCCGGTGAGGTTTTGTTGTCCTCGCCATCATCGGTAGTACGGCCTCCTCCGATTCCTTATCCCCGCATCGCTCCGACTTTCGGCGCATACCTTATGCCTTCACTTACGCGGTGGCTTAATCCGCGACGGGGTAAGGTTTCCATAGTTCCGCTCAGCCCTGTGCATACATCCCATCCTCAATACCCCGAGTTCCTACCCTGGCTTCGAATGGTTCGTTCATCCACCAGAGATCGCGGCCTTCGTCCCCGTTCTACGGACTCGGCGGAACCACCCTTCACTGTGCTCTCCTAGCATGGCTGCACAGCTGAAATTAACGAGGCTTAACAGAGGTTCACTTACGTTACGGGCTGTATGCTTGCGCGTACCCACTCACTAGGTCTGGGGCCACGTTTATCCGGCGTTGCTCCCGCGCTTCAGTCGCCCTCCACGCGTACGCCATAGCTACGCAGGCAACGAACCGACTCCTGCGACAGGACTTTCACCTGCAAGTGGCTGAGCAGCTTCCTATGCGCTCAGAACGGCATCACCTTGCCACCCGTAGACGCAATCGCAGCGAAAGACAGCACGGGCAAGCTGTGGCTAGCCGTCACCAATCCAGATCCGAAACAGCCGGTCGAAATCAGCGCAAGCGTGGTGGGCGTCACCGCCAAGTCTGCTGCGGGAGAAACCCTGGCCGCGCCGAAGGTTGACAGCATCAACACGTTTGAGGCCCCTAGCACGGTCGTGCCGAAGGCGATTTCAGCGCAGGCTCAAAATGGCAAGCTGAATCTGAGCTTGCCGCCAGTACAATTAAGCACACGGACACCTTCTGAAACTCGCGGTAAACCAGGGCGGCCCCCAGGCGGGGGGCCGCACTTGCCGATTCGTCTTGGTTGGCTAGAGCAGCCTCAGCCTGTGGCGAATAGTCCAGATAAGCCCAAAAACTCCGGTGCTTAGCAAAGGCAATGATCCTGGTTCGGGTGTCGGCGAATAGTTTGTGCAAGGATCGCTACCGGGGGGTCTGCCCGGGTCAGGGTGCAAGCTCGTCGTGCATACAGCAAAGTCGACGTCATGATTCGGACCCATGACATCAATCTGAATTACGCTTACGTTTGAGAAGGGACTATCGAACGAGATGAAGATGGCGCTTCCATCTGCGTTGGGATTTGAGTTTCCGACCATCACGGTCGTACCCAGGAGATTGAGGCTGCTGTCGTAAGCGTAGAGCGTTGCGACGAATGGCCCGTACAATTCAGACTGGACGGCCATTCCAACCCCCGCAATCGGAGTGTCGAAGGCGAAGAGAAAATCCCCGTTGCCCTGGTTCCAGATCAGCGGGCTTCCGGGAAGGAAGTTGCCATTCCAGCCATTCCCCTGGTCAACACGCTCGAAAGTGCCGCCACCAACAACTCCTACGAGGCCGGTTAAGCCACCGGACGAAGTCCACGCCTGAGGGGTGGAAAGCACAGTACCGGACGCACCAAGTTGGCTCCAATCGACAACATCGCTGCTGCAACAAAAAAAGCTGTCGCCCCACGCGCAGCCGAGACCCAGAGACAAGCTAAAGACGAAAACCAGCGCAATTTTTTTCACGGTGCCTCCGTAACTAAGTTTGATAAGACCAGCAACTTTCTGACGCACCGTGATTGCGCCTGCATTAGCTGAATACTTATATACCAAGGACTGGCGTTTGGCTAGCCTAAACCGAATCGAATAATTAACAAACCGGCGCGCCCTTGGACCACTCTACTTAAGCTTCGCGTATTCTTCCTTGGCCTCGACCAAGACCGGCAAATTGGAGTCAGCGGCCTTCCAGAGGGCGAGAAATTTCTCGTAGGACTTTCGGGCGGCGACCAGGTTTCCCAGCTTGGTCTGTGCACGTCCGAGCTGCAATTGAGCAAGCGACCCGGTAATGTAGTTCTGCACGATACTCTTATGGTCGAGGACTTTCTGAAATTCCGCTGCAGCTTGACTGGGTTGGCCGGCCTGAAGATAGGCAATGCCCCGCAAATAGGCCGGATACATCAGTCCAATACCGGGAAGCGGGGACCCCAATTCATATGGCAACGCAACCTGCAAAGCTTCGATCGCCTTGCCGGGCTCGCGGTTATCCAGATCGATCGCAGCTCGAATCGTCGGTAGCCAGAAATACTTGACTATAGGGTCGGAAGGGTACTGTTTGGCCAGTTCCTCAGCCAGCACCTTGGCTCGTCGCGCATCTCCGCTCCGTGCCAGAGCCAGCGGCCCGAGTATCTGGGTGTTTTTCCCGGGAGAAATCTGCAGCGCGGTCGTCGCATCTCTGAGTGCTGGATCCAACATCCCCGCCTCGGCGTCGTGCATCGCACCATAAAACTTCCAGGTAGCCGCACTTTCTTTGGCGTCCGCTCTGAGTGCCGAGTCAACGGCACGATTCGTGTATTCAGTCGCCTTCGCGAGTCTGCCAAAGTAGGCTTCGGTACCGGCCTGCATGGCAAGCAGTTGATCTTCCAATCCCGGCTTTCCGGAAGCGTCCGCCACTTGCTGGTTCATTTCCGCTTGGTTGCCCGTCAGAAAGGCCAGTAGGTAACGGTTTTGCGCAAGGGACTCATTCTCCAGTTTCCGTTCCTGGGCTTGCTTGAGGACCGTTCTTGCTTTGTCGAACTTACCTATGTAGAGATAAAGGGCGGCGCAGTTGGCATAGTAGTTAGCATTGTTGGGATCGAGCTGCAGAGCCAGATTCGCCTCTGCGATCGATTGCTCATAGTTGCCGACTAAGCTGTAAATTACGCTGAGATTACTGTGGGCTTTGCCTTCACGAGGATAGATTTCGCTGTAAAGCCTGTAAGTCTCGGTCGCTTTCTGAAGATTTCCGATGCCCTCCATGTAATAGATGCCTTCAATGTTCAATTTTTCTTTTTCCGTGGTATGGTCGCGAAACTGAAAGGCCTTGGCGAAATATTCAGCCGCTAATGTTGGTTGGTACAGATCGCCATAGATCGCGCCCAGCCGGCTGTAGGCCATGGCGAATGCCGGGTCCAGTTCGATGGCGCGGCGGTAAAACGGAATTGCAGCCTCTTGTCCTCGCGTCTGCTGCGTCGAAATTCCGAGGCTGTAGGCCTGAAGCGCCTCCAGCGAGGGCGTGCTGACCTGGGAAACGGGGGCATCGTATTTCTGGACGGATGCCAGCGACTCCCCGAGCTTGCCGCGCATGCTGGACGCCATTTTGTTTAGCGCTCGGACTACCTGGTCCCGGTTTTCCGCCTCACCCTGCACAATCGCCAATAAGTCTCCGGTGTTGCAGTTCTCCGCACGGAGCGCCATGGGATAGTGACTGCCGAGGCTTGAGATTGAACCCATTACCATGGCCGTGCTACCTGAACGCTGGCAGACTTGGCGTGCCACGTCTTCCTTCATCGGAGTGTCCGGCGCCTGGCCCATGAAACGAAGCTGCTCGCGCACTCTTCTTGCTGGTAGCACGTTCAGGAAGGGGGACTGCTCAAGATCGGCGGTGAGGGCTTGCTTAAGGGCCGCGTCAAATACGGGTGAGCCGGTCGAGTTGTCGAAGTCGGCGAGAACGATGGTGTCCTTTTCGGTGAGGGTAGAGGCACGCCGAACTCTCCAGTAATAGGCGATCGCGGCGATCGCGACCAGGCTTAACGCGACCCCGGCAATCAGCCACCTTGACTTTGGCTTCTTCGGAGCGGGCTTAGGGTCAGTTACGGCGATGGTTTCGAGGGCGACCAACTCCGGGGCAGCAATGGTGGCAGTTTGCGGGACCGGCAGCGTGCCGGCTGGCACGCCCACGACTGCGTCGCTTGGCCGATCACCCACTGTCGGAACATTGACCCGAATTTGTATTCCCGAGCCTGACTCGATCACACGCGGTCCGGGTATTGCAACCGTCTTTGACACCACGGGAGCCAGGAAGCGGTACCCACGCCGGGGAATTGTCTCCACATACAGCGGCTTGTCGGCGTTGTCATTGAGGGCGGTTCGGATCTGCTTGATGCACTGGTTCAGCCCGTGTTCAAAGTCGACGTACGTTTCTTCGCCCCAGACTTCCTTTTGTATCTCGTCACGCGTCACCGTCTGGCCAGCGCGGCTGGCCAGTAGTGCCAGCACTTTCACCGGCTGAGGCGGCAGCTTAATGGGTATGCCGTCTTTGCGCAGTTCTTCGGCGTCGACGTTGAGTTCGAAGACCCCGAAGCGAAACAGTCTTTGTGTGGCGCCCACGTTCACCACCCTAAAGGTCAGACAGTTGCGCGCGATTATACATCGGTTCTCCCCGCCAAGAGCTTGTTTCTTTCGCTGACACATCAAGCTAACTCCCAATCTGCCAGCCGCTTAGCCGTTGACCTGAAACCTACCTCCATATCACCAGCTAAGTATTGAACGCGATTGTGATCCGGCGCATTGTGCATCCCACGAGAGCGGAAACCGAGCGCAACTGGCTCACCTGCTCTGGTCGGGGCCCATCCGGAGGCGGGTCAAACCTCCCGCCTTCGGATGGCAACACGGAAGCTGAGGAGGCTGAAATGAAAACTCAAAACGCAAAGAGTGCAGTGACGTTGGATCCCGAAGATGTTCGTCGCCTGACTTTGCTGGCGGTGGCATTGCGGGTCATCAGCATCGCGAATCAATCACGGCTGCAAGAGCAGAGCCTCACGGTCACCCGTGCTCAGCAGCCACCCTGCGAGGTCGAGTTCACGGGCCGAGTGCCCTTTGCCTTCGCTTTCACCGAAGGCCACGAAGCCACCTTTCGCGTGCCTACCGGACATCGATTCGTCATCGAGCACGTGGCGGTTTCGGGTCCGGCAATCCCCAGCCTGGATGTCCAGATGGTGACACGCTCGCGGCACATGTTTCGGCAGATGTCACTGCCGTGCGGCCGTGGAGGCCAACCCGACGGCCCGATGCCGGAGTTGGGCGGTAGTCACTCAATCCTGGTGCAGGGATCAACCAACAATACGCTGCTGTTCAGCAACGGCGTTGAGCACAGCTCGTCGACGGTGCCGCCAGACACCTACGTGCAGATGTGGGGCTGCCTGGAGCCGACGGACGACCCAGCAAGCCTCTGAAGTCAAGTTGGGGACTGCCGGTATCTGGCCTGCCGTCCTACGGCGTCCCCGGTGAGGAGCAGCTTCGCGGTGTAGCTGCTCCTTACCTCTCACCAATCACCGCCACAACCCCTGACCAAAGGAGGTCACCATGAACACCCCGACTAACACGACGAACGCATTCTGGACCAAAACCCTCTGCGCTGCCGCCCTCAGCCTGGTGCTGGCTTGCTGCGCCACATCGGCCAGCGCAGCTGGCTTCAACTCTTCCAAGTCCGGCATCAAGTCCATCGCCACCGTCAACTGGTCGCAGTTTGGCGCTCCCGGAAGCCTGGTGCCGAACCCAAGTTTGTTCGTGGGCAGCACTGGGGTGACGGGTCTTATCGGCTTCCAGGGCGGCGGCAACGGAAAGGCCATTGGAGCCAAAGGCATCTCCGGAATCTCCCCCATCATGAACGGCCTGGGCGACGGCGTTACCGGGCAGGCCATCAGCGGCGACGACTGGTTCGGCAACTTCTATGGGGACGAAACTCTGCTCTGGACCAACTCGCCCGGACAAGGCCCGCTGACGATCTTGTTCGATCAGGGAGTCCCGGGAGCCGGAACCCAAATTCAGGCCGACTTCTACGGCCCGTTCACGGTCGAGATGACCGCTTATGACCTCAACTTGAACGTGCTGGGGTCGTTCCGTGAAGACGGCGTCAGCAACAACATGGGAGACGGCAGCGCCATCTTCCTCGGCGTCACCGACAGCACCGCCGACATCGGAGCGATCAGTTATTCGCTCGTCGGCTGCGCCAGCGACTGCGGCGACTTCGCCATTAACGACCTGGTCATCGGCCCGCAAGCCACCCCTGAGCCCGGCACCCTTGCCCTGCTCGGCACCGGCGTACTAGGGCTCGGCGGCCTGCTGCGACGGCGATTGTTGGGCTAACGCGCGAACTTCTCTCACTCGCTTCCGGTGAGGAGCAGCTTCGCGGTGCAGCCACTCCTCATTTCTCAACAAGGAGCTACCCCAACCCTCGACCAAAGGAGGTTGCCATGAAGACCGAAGAGGTTCGCGCTACCGAGACCGCGTTAACGCCTTACCTGACCGTGATTCTGTTCTCGGCACCAGGGAACACCGGGATCGACGACAGATCTGCCAGTTGTTTCATGCACGGTGCGCCAACTCTAGCGGGTGCGAGCGACACACCGCAGGAGAAATTTCCTCCGCTCGCGGAGTCACCGGAAACAAGTCCTGTGCACTTTTGACAGGAAAGACGGGCCCGGGGCCATGGTTCACAAACTCAAATTTTCAACACAACGGAGAACTACAATGACTTACCCAAAGTACATCCTGAGCACGCTGTTGCTGGCGCTGTCCATCATGCCGGCGTTCGCTGTCACCTCGATTTACAAGCAAGATACCGACTACGGAGCTGCCTATTCGTCGCAGAATGACACCGGAGGCCTCGGTAACTTCGCAACGGCCTATGACAACTTCACTCTCAATGGTAACTATGAAATCACTCAGATTGACTGGTTCGGCTCCTATTACAACCCGCCGCAGGCGGGCACGATAAGCGCCTGGACGGTGACCTTTTACACCGACGCAGGCGGCCAGCCGGGAAATCCGTGTTGCGCGTTCGTTGTCCCTGGGAATGCCAATGAGACCTTTGTTCGCGATGACTCCGTAGGCGACCCAACCTACGCCTATAGCTTGAACTTGATCGGATGTTGCTTCCAACCCGGCGCGCAATACTGGTTCTCGCTTGTGCCGACCCTGAACGATCCGCCGCAGTGGGGCTGGGAGACAGGCACTGGTGGCGACGGCATCGCTTACCAGGACTTCTTTTATAACCGGAGCCAGCTCAATGCCGACATGGCATTCGAGCTCTGGGGCGTTCCCTGCGGAGCTACTCCCGAGCCCGGCACCCTTGGCCTGCTCGGAACCGGCGTACTCGGCCTTTGCGGATTCCTGCGACGACGACTGCTCGGCTGACGCGCGAACGAGACTCAACCACTTCCGGTGACGAGCAGCGTCGCGGTACAGCCGCTCCTCACCTCTCAACAATGCCCGCTAGAACCCTGACCTAAAGGAGGTCGTTATGAAAAACCTGAATGTTGCACTGAACACGCACGATGTAACAGCCCAGCCGTTAAGCAAGACTCCCCAGGTGTTGGTAGCTTTCCTGCTCCTGGCCTGTCTTACGGTTGCCTTCACCCCTTCCGCGAGGGCGGCCGACCTAGTAAAAAACGGCGACTTTGAGCACACCAGCAATGGTCTTGTTTGCGGGCTGCAATATTGCACAACCGCAGATTATTGGACTTCGACCGGCTATGCCTTCCTGTTCGCGCCAGGAACGGCGGACACAACCGGCTCAGGGCTCTACGCAAATGGTCCTTTCCTCACACTCTGGGGCCCGTTACCCGCGACTAGTCGTGTCGGCGGCGGCAACTACCTCGCCGCCGATGGCGCTTACGAGGCCTACCCCATCTCTCAGCAAATCGACAATCTGACCAAGAACGCCAAATACACGATCGGCTTCTGGTGGGCCGGGGCGCAACAACACAACTACTATGGCGCCAATACTGAGCAGTGGTTGGTCAGCTTCGGAAGCCAGACTCAGGCGACGCCGATTCTGAGTAACGCCAGTGAAGGCTTCACCGGCTGGAGGTACCAGACCTTCACCTTCACCGCAGATAACACCAGCGACCTTCTCTCCTTCGTGGCGTCCGGCACCCCCCCAAGTGGCGGCCCGCCCTTTGTGCTCCTGGACGGTGTCTCCGTCAATGCGGTCCCGGAGCCCGGAACTCTCCTGCTGGCGGCCAGCGGATTACTCGGCCTTGGATCGTGGCGAAGCTGGTTGCGAAAGCGGTAGCTCTGCAGAAGCCCTGCGGGTGAGAGACAGCTTTGCGGCGAGCTATTCCTCACCTCTCAACAATGCCCGCCACAACCCTGACCTAAAGGAGGTCGTTATGAAAAACCTGAATGTTGCACCGAACACCCAATCTATGACCGCCCAGCCGTTGAGCAAGACTCCGCAGGTGTTGGTCGCTTTCCTTCTCCTGGCCTGTCTGATGGTTGGCTTCGCCCCTGCCGCGAAAGCTGCGGAACTGGTACAAAATGGTGAATTTTCACAGTTCATCAAGGGCGGTAGGAACCAGACCCTTAGTTGGGATAACGGCCTTACCAAGGCGGTCCTTGCGGATTGGACGAATACTGGCTATTACACGTCAGCCTATGGCCCGAACGCTGCTGAGTTGATCGGAGCGGACGGCGTTTTGCTTCTCTGGGGTCCTAAGAATGGCTCCCAGAACGGCTTTACCGACATGAGCCCCAACCAGGTGAACGACCCGACGGCCAACTTCCTGGCTTTCGATACCGAACCCAACAACCACTACAGGGCAGCCTTTTACCAGACTATTAGTACAGGACTGGTGCAAGGAGACCAATATGTGCTGTCTTATTACTGGGCCGCCTCGGAGTACACCGAACAGTCAGGCGCTACTGAGAGCGGATTTACGGTAATGCTGGGCTCTCAGATGCTGGTCGACGGAACAATTGGAACTGGCTTATACGCGTCTATCCCGAGTCGAGGCTTCAGCGGCTGGATGCACGAGACCATCGCTTTCACCTATGACGGCTCTGGCAATATCCTCAATTTCATCTCGAACGGCAGCCCCACAGGCCTGCCGCCGGTAGCGCTCCTTGACAGCGTGTCGCTCGTCGGCCCCATCCCCACACCGGAGCCCGGAACTCTCCTGCTGGCAGCCAGCGGATTACTCGGCTTGGGATCGTGGCGAAGTTGGCTACGCCGAAGGTAGCCCATCCATGAGGTTCACCCCGGCCGCCGTCTGCGGGATTTAGCATCGCGGGCCTGACCGAGACGATTGTCGGCGGGCCCGCAAGCCGACCCTCAGGCAATTCCAGGAACAACGCTTTCCGTCCACGATTCTTGCGAGGTAATTATGGAAACGCTCCGACAACTACAGCAGATTGTTCCTCCGATTGGGCTCGATGTTCTTCGGCTAAGCATATGGCTGTTGCTGCTGATGGTCATCTTCGTCCCTCTCGAGCGGCTTTGCGCGGCGCATCCTCAGAGAGTCTTCCGCAAAGGACTTGCGACGGACTTGGCCTATTACTTTCTCAGCAGTCTCTTGCCCAAGGTGCTTCTCGTTCTACCAATGACATTGATCGCCTTGGGATTGCATCGCCTCATTCCTGTCGGACTACAGTTGCACGCCGCGAACCTGCCGCTTTGGGGACGCTTCGCGGCGGCGCTGGTCGTAGGCGAATTCGGTTTTTACTGGGGACATCGCTGGTCTCACGAAATTCCTTTTCTGTGGCGCTTCCACGCCATTCACCACAGCGCCGAGGAACTCGACTGGCTGGTCAACACACGCGCCCATCCGCTGGACATCGTGTTCGTCCGCCTCTGCGGGTTTGTGCCCATGTATGCCCTGGGATTGGCACAACCCATGATCGGCAATCGAGTGGACCTGGTGCCGTTGCTGATCATGCTGGTAGGCACCGTCTGGGGCTTTTTCATACACGCCAACGTGAACTGGCGCTTCGGCTGGCTGGAGTGGCTCATCTCCACCCCTGCCTTCCATCACTGGCATCACACTAACGACGAACACATCAACAAGAACTATGCCTCGATGCTGCCGTGGATGGATTTGCTCTTCGGGACCTGCCACGTGCCCCAGAAAAAGTTGGCCGACGAGGTACGGCATCGACGCACCTACATCTCCATATTTGGCTGGCCAACTACTGCAGCCGATAAGACGCAACGAGCCTATCCAGATTCCCAGGGGGGATTTGAGGCCGTCGATTTCTACATCGGTCGAGATGCCGACGCTGGCAGCCTCTAGTGAAGCAAGCGACGATGGGCAGGGTGTCCTGCTCCGGCACGAGTCGGGAGTGTTTGGCATGCGCGGGCGGGCACTCATCCGCAACAAGGTGACAGACTCAAGGCTCCTCGGAACCTGACCTCCGGTGTCCCTTGCACACAGCTTCACCCAAACCGGAAAATAGAATTAGAGCTGGTTTCATAAATAGGTTCGGCCTCAAGGCAGGCACTTATGCGGCTGAGGAGCATTCGGCTTAGCTGTTGGTATGAGGCTGAGTGATCGGCAGTGGGAGTTGATTAAGGATTTGTTTCCCGAGGCCAGGCGGCGGAGCGACGGACGGGGCCGACCCTGGGCCGCGAACCGGCAGTGCGTGGAAGGCATTCTCTGGGTGTTGCGCACCGGGGCTCGTTGGCGGGACTTGCCCGCCGAATACCCCAGCGGGGTGACTTGCTGGCGGCGTCTGCGGCGGTGGGAAGACGAGGGTGTTTGGTTGGAGGCTTGGCAGCAGTTGCTGGCCGCTCTGAATCACCAGCAACTGCTGGAATGGGACGAAACCTTTCTGGATGGCAGCTTCGTGTCCGCCAAAAAGGGGGCTCTGCTGTCGGAAAAACCAAGCGCGGGAAGGGGACAAAGTGGATGGTACTGGTCGATGGCCAGGGCATTCCTTTGGGAGCGCAACTGGCGAGTGCTTCCCCGGCGGAAGTCACGCTCGCCGAAACGACGATTGCAGCAGTCCGCGTCCCGAGCTGGGGACGGGGCCGTCCGCGGCAGAAACCGAAACGGATAATTGCCGACCGTGCTTACGACTCGAACCCGCTGCGGGACCGGCTCCAGAAGCGTGGTATCGAGTTGTTGGTGCCGCATCGGCGCAACCGGCAGCGCTGGTGGAGACAGGACGGAAGAAAGCTACGTCGCTACAGGAGAAGATGGAAAGTCGAGCGCACATTTGCCTGGCTGCAAAACTTCCGTCGCCTTCTGGTGCGCCAAGACCGCATCCTGACGGTCTATCGTGGCCTGTTCCACTTCGCCTGCTTACTCATCACGCTGAGGTATTTATGAAACCAGCTCTAGCGATATAACGTCGTGCCGAGTTTTATCAGTTGTGCATTCATCATGCGTCTCCGGCGACATACGCAGTGGACGACTGCCTCGGTGTCGGCAATCACGACGCATGGTGCGGGGTGTCACATTGTTGATGCTCGGGTCGTGTGTAAGAATTAAGCAGGACGAAACTCCAAAGAAGAGCCTTCGAAGGAGCAGCTGGCATGCAAACGGATGGAGCGGTCGAGACTTATCTGCGCTACGGTCGATCACTGGCTAACTCAGGTGCAGCCGGAATGCGCACCGGTCGAGATGCCTATCTCAAAGGCGTGCCTCTGGGCAAAGTCTTGACACAGAAGGCGAGAGCATCACTGGGCCTCGCCGCAATCGGAGCGTGCGCCGGGCTGCTGCAGTGTATGGTTTCCAGTCGTGGTCGACGCATTCCAAAGACGTTAGCCTTGGGGGCCGTCGGCAGCGCAATTGGATTCCTGGCGGGCTTCACCTGGAAGACTCGCGACCTCACATCGAGCATGGTTCATGGCGCAGCCAAGAACATGGGCTCGGCCAGGGATGAGCATTGGCTGGAGCGGCATCCGATCGACTACGCCTAGACAATACGGTTCACGAATTGCGAAAGGCCAGAGCAGCGCGAGAGCGCTGCTTCTTATTTCACACGTCACCGCGATACGAGCATTGGTCTGCATTTCCGGCGACGACACATTCCTATAATCGACCGCTGATGTGCGCTGTTGACGAGCGCGCTGTGATGGGCCTCACAGACTGTTTACCGATGGCGAAGCAATAATCAACCACGTCAGCGGGACAGCGATAGCGACGTGCCATCAATCAATCTCCTGCAGATATTGATCGGCCGCCTTGCCAGATAGATGTGGCCGCAAATGGCGGAAGCAGCCCCGCTGGCTCGGGACCCAGCAGTAGACCGCATTCGATAGAAGTGGTCCTTCGAACGACTTCTCAAGTGAGTGCCGCTGCAAGCTGGAATGTGCTGTTCAGCACGGAAATGCTGCTGCACCCGTTCCTCAAAGTGCTCGTCCGCTTCAGCTAATGAGCGTGAATCGGATAACGAACAAGAATTCTCTGCTTGCCTGCGGCTTGCCGTGGAAGAGAGCTTGTTGCAGAAGAGAGTGTCCGCATGTTGGACCGTATCCCGTCACCGGCGCAAGCGACCTACTGGTCGATCCCAGGGTCAATCCTGTTTTCAGCTATCGCCTTTCTAGGCCTGGCGTGCTTTGCCTATATTGTCGCAAGGCGCCTGACACCACTCCTCCGGGGCGAACGGGATATTCGTTTCGATCGGCCACTGGTTCGCTTGCAAAGGGTTTTCAAGTATTGGCTTGGCCAGTGGAAGCATCCCCGATTCAGATTTGCGGGGACGATGCACATCCTGATTTTCTCCGGGTTTCTCATCCTGGCATTTCAAGCTTTCTCTCTCCTAATAGTGGGATCCTCCGGAGACGCTGTGATAGCCCGCTTTTCGGAAACGGCCGGCCGATCCTACGGCATCGTCAAGGACTATGCTGCCACCGTTGTTTTCCTGTGCATGATAGTCGCAGCGGTCAGGCGCATCGTCTTCAAGCCCGCGCGGTATGAAGTGCCGGAACGATACGGGAAGGGCCACAAGGCCGATGCAATATTTCTCCTGGCGCTGATTGGGACGCTGATGGCGTCTGAGAGTCTGTTCGAAGCCAGCAAAGTTTCGATGCAGGCCCAACAGGGACAGGCAGTCGGGTTCCTGGCCTTTCTATCACTGCCCTGGATGATGAAGAACGCCCTGTTAACGGTTTCTCCAGCGACGCTCTGGAGCACTTATCGCGGCGCTTATCTGGTCGATGTGCTGACTTTCTACTTCCTGCTCTGCTACCGGCCGTTTGGAATTCAGTTTCATGTCGAAACATCGCTCTTCAATGTCTACTTCGCGAAGCTGGATCGAGGCACAGTCAAGCCGGTCCGGTGGGGCGTGGACGTGGACAAGGTGAAATCGTTCGGCGTGAAGACGTTTGAGGACTTCACCTGGAAGCACATGCTCGACTTCTATTCGTGCGCCGATTGCGGCCGCTGCTCAGACCAGTGTCCAGCTAATGCCGTGGGAAGGCCGTTGTCGCCACGATTCCTTACGATGAAGGCGAGGGACTACAGCTTCCAGCATTATCCGGTCGTCGGCGCAGTAGGCAACGGTACGCCACTGATCGGCAGCATTTATTCCGAGGATGAAATCTGGTCATGCACCACCTGCGGCGCTTGCGAAGAAGAATGCCCGCTGCTGATCGAGTACATCGACAAGATCGTTGATCTGCGGCGCGGCATGGTTGACGACGGCAACGTACCAAAGTCACTGCAGAAACCGCTGAAGGCGCTGGAGAGCCGCGGCAATCCTTACGGCAAGATGGAGAAGAAGAGGGCCGAGTGGACGAAGGCAGCGGACTTCCAGAAGGCCTGCAGCGTGCCTGTTCTCAATGGCAGCACGGGCGCGGATACATTGTATTTCGTTGACAGCATCACCTCCTACGATGACCGCATGCAGTCGATCGGGCGGGCCACCGCAAAGATTCTGGATCAAGTCGGAGTGAACTTCGGAATCCTCGGCGCCGCCGAGAAAGACAGCGGCCATGAAGTCCGGCGCTTCGGCGAAGAGACGCTCTTCATGGCCTTGCGCGACGATAACGTCGAGGCCATCAGAGCCTCAGGCGTGCAGCGCATCGTCACTGCCGACCCGCACGCCTATAACGCGCTGAAACACGACTACAAAGACCTGCCTCCGGTGGAACACATCAGCCAACTTATTGCACGCGAAGTGAAGGCCGGCAAGATCCAGTTCAATCCTGTGAAAGACGGCGACAATGTTTATACCTACCACGACCCGTGCTATCTCGGGCGCCACAACCAGATCTACGACGACCCGCGTGAAGTGCTGGATGCGATTCCCGGCTTGAAGCGAGTCGAGATGACACGGTCGCGTGACCGGTCGTTCTGCTGCGGCGGTGGCGGGCTGATGCTGTTCTACGAGCCGAAAGAAGAACAGCGAATGGGCGTGCTGCGAGTCAGGATGGCGGCCGAAGCCGGGGCCAATGTGATCGTGACGGCCTGTCCGTTCTGCATGGTGAACATGGAGGATGCGATCAAGGTCGCGGGACTGGAAGGCAAGATGACCGCCATCGACTTGACGGAATTGGTGGACCAGCAGATCGCACGCGATAGCGTGAGTGAGGTAGTGGCAAGCGAGCCGATTGCCGAAACCACAGACGTCGGAGCACCAGTCTAATTGGTTGGACAGATCGAAGTAGCGCTCTTGGAAGTGGATGTCAGGATTAACAGTTATCTGGGAGAATGAATGTGGAGATTCTAGTTTGCGTCAAGAAGAGTACCCGACACTGCAGAAAACGAAATTGAGCTGAACCGTGCCGGCAACGACATCGAACGCGACGACCTTGTCTATTCCATGAATGAATGGGACAACTACGCCGTCGAAGAAGCGCTGCAGATCGTCGCCAAGGTCGGAGGCAATGTCACGGTCGTCACCGTTGGCGGCGAAGACGACGAAGAAATCCTGCGCCGCGAGATGGCCATGGGCGCAAATCACGGCGTTCTGATCACGGACGAAGCTTTCAACGGGTCGGACGGCACGAGGCATTGCGACAATTCTGAAAGCCTTCGTGCAGAAGAACAAGTATCGACCTGATTTTGACCGGGGTGCAGGCGGAGGACGGCGGCGCGCAGGTTGGCGGAATGCTGGCGGCGATGCTGGACTATCCGTTTGCTTCACTAGTGAACTCGATTGAAGTTCTTGACGGCAACAAGCTGAAGATCAGCCGGGAAATCGAGGGCGGCAACAAGGAGATGAACGAAATCGATCTCCCGTGCGTGCTTTCGATTCAGACGGGCATCAATGAGCCGCGCTACGTCGGAATGCGAGGTATCCGGCAGGTCGCTTCGGTGGACATTCCAACCTACGGCGCATCGGACCTGGGGATTGATCCGAGCTCAGTTGGCGAAGCCGCAGCGAAGAGTGAAGCGCACGGACTACTTCGTGCCCGCACTCGGCAAGGGAGCCGAGATTCTCCAGGGCAGCCGGGAAGAAATCATCGACAAAGTGATTGGCTTGCTGAAAGCCAAGGGAGGGCTGAAGTAATGGCGCGAATTTTCGCCTACATCGCACATAAGGGTGGCGCGGTCGACGATTCTGCGGCCGAGTTGCAGCTGCGGCAAAAAAGATCGATCCCGCCGCATCTCCCGCGGCCATTGTCACCGGTTGGGGCGCCGAGCTTGATGCCGTTTGCAATGCTCTCATGCTTCGTACAGCGAGGTATGGAAAGTCGCGAATGAATCCTCGCGTACCCCAATGCCGAACTCGTCCGGAAAGCGCTGGCCAAGGTTGTGCCGCACGGCAGCATCGTGCTGGTCGCACATGACCATTTCGGAGTCGACCTTGCGCCGGGCCTGTCCATCAAGATGGACTCGACTTTTGTGTCCGACGTGGTGGCCATTGAGGGTCTGGAGGGGGCCTTTCTCAAAGTCGTGCGCCAGGAATATCGGCGGACAGGTGAGCACCCATGTTCGCTGCGATGTCTCCTCTGGCGCGGTGATCAACATTCGTCCGGGGGCGTTCAAGCCGATCGAGAGTGCCCCGGCCAACGGAACGGTAATCGACAAATCATCTGAGGTCGGCGCGTCTGAGCGCGGGACGCCGCTATCTCGAGACGGTCGTGGCCGAATCGGGAGATGTCGATATCAGCAAGCAGACAGTTCTGGTTTCGATAGGCCGCGGCATCCAGGAGAAAGACAACGTGGCGATCGCGCAGGAACTGGCGGATGCCATGGGCGCGGTCGTGAGTTGCTCGAGGCCGGTGGTGGATGCGAAGTGGTTGGAGAAGTCCCGGCAGGTGGGTTCGTCCGGCCAAACCGTGAAGCCCAAAGTCTACATGGCATGCGGCATCAGCGGGTCATTCCAGCATCTGGCCGGACTCAAGGGCAATCCCTTCATCGTCGCCATCAACAAGAATCCCAAGGCGCCGATTTTCCAGGTGGCAGATGTCGGGATCGTCGACGACATGCTGGAGTTTCTGCCGGAATTGACCGACAAGATTCGTGAGCTGAAGTAAGCAGTTCATCATATTCACGTGTTGTTATTGAGAGTGAGGCACCGCCAATGATCACGAAGAAGACACTGAAACTGAGTTTGAAGTCACTTACATGACTTCGCCAAGAAACGCCTGCCGGACGAAATGCTGATCGAACTGGACGAGCGGGACGAGTGCCCGCTGGACATCGTCCATTACATGTGCAACCCTGACAAACTCGGCATTCAACTGCTGTTCATTCCCGAAGAGTACGGCGGAATGGGCGGAGGCACCTTCGATGTCTACTGCATTTGCGAAGAGATGGCCCGCATCGATCTTGGCATTGCCACGTCGGTATTTGCCACGTTTCTTGGCAGCGATCCGATTACCGTCGGCGCCACGCCAGAGCAGAAGAAGCTCTGGCTGACGCGCATCGCCGACGAAGGCTTGCTGTTCGCCTACGGCGCCACCGAGCCGGAAGCCGGCAGCGATCTGGGTGCACTGAAGACCACGGCGGACCGCGTCATGCAGGACGGCCAGGTCGTCGGCTACAAGATCAACGGCAGCAAGCAGTGGATCAGCAATGGCGGCATCGCCGACCTGTACACGGTGTTGGCGAATACGCCTAGCGGGCCGAGCTGGTTCGTTGTCGAGAAGGGCGCGAAGGGATTCAGCTCACGACAAACCGGAAGACAAGCACGGCATCCGCCTGAGCAACACGGCTGCGCTCGCCCTTCAACAATGTCTATGTCGACGCCGACCGGCTTATCGGCGGCGTGGAAGGCCAGGGACTGCTTCAGGCACAAGCGGTGTTCGGTTACACGCGGCTGATGGTGGCGGCGTTTGGTCTGGGCGCCGGCTGGGCTGCGCTCGATCGCGCGATTCCATACTCCGACCAAGCGTATCCAGGCTGGCTCGCCGCTTTCGGAAAAACAGGGATACACGCACAAGCTGATCGTCCCGCATGTCGCGCGTCTCGAGGCCGCGCGCTCCTACATCGAGGAAACCGCCGAGCGCATTGACGCCGGCGAAGGAAGCCTGAACACCGAAGGCGCCATCGCCAAGTATATGGCGACCGAAGCGGGCAATGCGGCAGCCGAAGCCAGCATCCAGGCGCTCGGCGGCTACGGCTACACGCACGAGTACATGGTGGAGAAGATCAAGCGCGACGTTCGTATCACCACGATCTACGAAGGCACCTCCGAGATCATGGAGATGACGATCAGTCGTGACCGCTGGCAGTTGCATCTGAAAACGCGCGGGCAGCACTACCACGAGCAAGCGCGCCAAATGGAAGCCTGCATGACAAACATCCCGATGTTGGCGCCGATATGGCGGCTCTCGCCATGCACGCCCTGGCTGAGGTGATGGAGAGGGCGCGCGCCGCCCGGCTGACGCGCTTCCAGCACATTCTTCTGCGCCTGGGTGAGTTGATCGCTTACGCGGAGTGTGCAGGCAGCTTGTCGCGCCGCGCCGCTCGCGCAACGGAAAACCGGCTCAACGAAAAGGCCAATACGCGTTTCGACGCGGCCGCTTTGGCAGCGCTGGCCCGTGTCTTTGCGCGAGAGGCCGCGCTCAAGGTTGCCGAAGAAGGTCTGCGCTGGGTGACCGGAGCCGGCGGCGTGAGTGACTCGGAAATGGCCGCGTTCGAAACCAGTTTGGGGCTGCCCGCCGTTCACCGCGGGCAGGCCGGACTTATCTCGGATATGGACTACATCGCCGATGTGCTGTTCGGTCGCACAGTGAAGGAGACGGCGAAGGAGGCGGCGAAGGAGGCAGTCATCTCCGCCTGACATTGTTTTGACGTGATTTGAAATTTGGCAGGCATCTGGTGACGCGCCTGAGCGAGCCAGATGCCTGCCGCATGCTTGGAATGAAATCGAAGCCGCAGACGCAACGGATCGATGGCACTTGTCGATCGAACTTGAATGAGGGTTTCTGCCGTTTTGACTCACAACCCACGGTGTCGTAAGTCACACTATGGAGGCCGTCGAATCACATGCACCGTGCCCCGGCGTCACTGACGGAGACCTCTAATACCTCTAAAGTCGTACTGTTATCGGCCGCCCAGGTCCGGCTCGGCCTCGTGGGTGATGTGCTCGTCCTCGTTGCAGCGAAGGAAACAAGACTCAACATCCTCTATGTCACTCTCCTGGGCGCCCGGCGGCGTCCTCTACGTGTGGAACTTAATACGCTTCGAAGGAAGTGACATACCATGGAATCGACCGCTTATCGCGCCATCGCGATTGTGGGTGCAGGAGCCGTCCTGCCCGATGCAGTAAATGTTCCGGCCTTCTGGGAAAACGTAAAGCAAGGCCGATACAGCATCACCGAGGTTTCGCCCGAGCGTTGGGATCCGGCGCTGTACTTCGATCCCGACCACAACGCCCCCGACAAGACGTACTCAAAGATCGGCGGATGGGTGCGTGAATGGAAATGGGAGCCTGCGAAGTGGCGCCTGCCCATCCCACCTCGCGTGGTCGATGCCATGGATGAGGCGCAACGTTGGGCCATCGCCTGTACCCGAGAAGCGCTCGAGGATTACGGTTATCCCGACCGGCCACTGAATGCGGACCGCACGGCGGTCATTCTCGGCAACGCCATGGCGGGGGAGAAGCACTACCTCACCGCGTTGCGCGTTTACTTTCCGGAATACGCCAGCCAACTTTCCCAGTCCGTCGCCTTCGCGGCACTGCCGGGAGCGATCCGCGAGCAGATCACGCACGAGTTGCACGATCGCATAGGCCAGCGCATTCCCGATATCACGGAAGACACCATGCCCGGCGAATTGGCGAACTGCATCGCAGGCCGTATCGCCAACGTCTTCAACTTCCACGGCCCCAATTACGTTGTGGATGCCGCATGCGCATCGGCAATGGCGGCGATTAGTTCGGCAGCAGAGGGACTGATTGCCAACGATTTTGACGTGGCGGTCACTGGCGGCATCGACCGCAACATGGGCGCCTCGACCTACGTAAAGTTCTCCAAGATCGGCGCCCTCTCTGCCAGTGGCACCCGTCCCTATGCCGAAGGCGCCGATGGCTTCGTCATGGGCGAAGGCGCTGCCATTTTCCTGTTGAAGCGCCTGGCCGACGCCGAGCGCGACGGCGACAAAATCTACGCCGTGTTGCGCGGTGTTGGCGGAGCCAGCGATGGCAAAGGAAAAGGCATTACAGCACCCAACCCGGTCGGACAAAAGCTGTGCGTCGAGCGCGCCTGGAAGAATGCCGGCTTGTCGCCCGAACCCGGCACGCTCATTGAAGGCCATGGCACCTCGACTCGTGTCGGTGACATTGTCGAAGCCCAGAGCATGGTCGATGTGCTCAGTGGTACAAGCCTCCCCATCCGCTCCGTGGCACTGGGCTCGGTTAAGTCGAACATCGGCCATCTCAAGGGGGCCGCTGGTGCCGCAGGAATTCTGAAAGCCGCCCTGGCCCTGCAAAACAAGGTGCTACCTCCCAGCCTTCATTGCGAGCATCCCAGCCCGGATATCGACTTCGCTCACTCTCCACTCTATGTCAACACCGAACTGAAGCCGTGGGAGATGCCAACTGGCGGGGTGCGTCGTGCCGGCGTCAGTGCCTTTGGTTTCGGAGGCACTAACTTCCACGTTGTGATGGAAGAGCACATTCCTGGCCGGTTGAACGGCAACGGCAAGCGATCGGTTGCGGTCGGTGAAGTTCCGGCGGTTGCGCGGGAAGCGGCGATGTATTCGAAAAGCTCTTCAACTGGCGTGATCGGCGACACTTCTCGCAAGACGCCTTTGCGCGGAGCGCTGGTCATCGGAGCTGCCACCGAGGCGGAACTGATCGAGCGGCTGACGTCGACCCAGAAGGCTGCCGCGGCGGGCAACGCGCCGTCGCCTGCTGCACCGGCCGATGCGGATTTGCTCGCAGCTGAGCGCATCGCGATCGACTACGCCGACGCCGCCGATCTTGCGATCAAATCGGCGAAGGCGTTGAAGGCATTAAACGCCAACCAGGCTGCAGTCTGGAAAGCCCTGCGTTCACAAGGCATCTTCCGGGGACACGGAGCTCCCGGCAAAGTGGCGTTCCTGTATACAGGACAAGGCTCACAGTACGTCAACATGCTCGCGCCGCTTCGCGCCGCCGAACCGATTGTGGCCGAACTGTTCGACGAAGCCGACCGCATCATGACGCCGTTGCTCGGTAAGCGGCTGACCGACTATATCTTCGTTGACCAAACCAATGCCGACGCCGTCGCGAAAGCGGAAGAAGACCTGCGCCAGACCGAGATCACTCAGCCCACCGTGCTGACGATTGACCTCGCGCTCACCCGCATGCTGGCCGCGTTCGGCATCCGCCCCGACATGACGATGGGACACAGCCTGGGCGAATACGGCGCACTGGTTGCGTCTGGGGCCCTAACTTTTGAGAACGCGTTGGCGGCGGTGAGTGCCCGCGGCCGCGGCATGACACAGGTCGCAGTCGACGACAAAGGCAAAATGGCGGCGGTATTCGCGCCGCTCGCCGAAGTCGAGCGAATTCTGAAAACCATTCACGACTACGTGGTGATTGCCAACATTAACAGCGGGCAACAGTCGGTGATCGGCGGCGCGAGCCACGCAGTCGAACAGGCCACGGAGATTTTCCTGCAAGCGGGCTACAACGTTGTGCCTCTGCCGGTCAGCCACGCCTTTCATACTTCGATTGTTGCTCCGGCCAGCGAGCCGCTGCGCGAAATGCTGTCGCACCTGGATATGCAATCCGCCCGCGTGCCCGTGGTCGCCAACGTCACCGGCGAGTTTTATCCCACTGGCCCCAATGTCGTTCCGCAGATGCTGGACCTTCTCGCCCGCCAGGTCGCCTGTCCTGTGCAGTTCGTGAAGGGACTGCGCACGCTCTACGACGCGGGCGCCCGCATCTTCATCGAAGTGGGTCCGAAGAAAGCGCTGCAGGGTTTTGCCGAGGAAGTGCTCGGTGATCGTGGTGATGTGATTACCTTCTTTACCAATCATCCGAAAGTCGGCGATATCGTCAGCTTCAATCAAGCATTGTGCGGCCTCTATGCTGCAGGTTTGGGACGTGAACAGATGCCAACTTCAAGCGAAATTTCTGCAACAGTGGCCGCGCCCGTGACTGAACCGTCCGCAACGGCGGTAACAACCGAGCCGATCGCAGCTGCAACCCCGAACCCCGCTGCCCTAACGACGGTCTCACCGAATGGCGACCGCTATGGCGCCCTCGGTCACTTGTTCGCCGACGTGCTCGACCGGGCCTCGGAGATTTACCACGGCGAGAAGAGAAACTCGAGTGAGGTTCCGGTAGCAATCACCGGTGCCGCCTTGGGCTTGCCGGGAACCGAGCGCATTTTCGACGATAGCAACATCGAACGCATCTTGCGGGGCGATCAGTTCATCACGCCGATACCTCTGGAATTCCGCCAGGACATGCTCGATAGACGCATTACGCGCCTGGTGAAGAGCGCAAGCGGAGAGGCCAGATTCGACACCATTGAGGACGTTGCGGACGTCATCAAACTGGCCGGCCGCGGAGGCGCCTTTGACCTGCAAAAGGAATTCGGCATTCCCTCCGATCACCTCGCCGCCTTTGACCGGGTGACTCGCCTGGCTATCGGCGCGGGTATCGACGCTCTGCGCGATGCCGGCATCCCGCTGGTCATGCGCTACAAAACCACCACCAAAGGCACCCAGTTACCTGACCGATGGGGATTGCCAGACGGTATGCGCGACGATACTGGCGTGATTTTCGGCTCCGCTTTCCCTGGCTGTGATTCCTTCGCCGACATCATGTCGGGCTATTACGAAGATCATGCCCGCCGCGAGCAATTGGCCTCGCTGGAGAAGATTGTCGCCTCGGTGGCAGGGACTAACGGTCATTCGGCCCTGGCTCACGAAGTCGTTCGCAAAATTGAGGAACTGCGCGCCGAGATTGACGCCAACCCGTACGTTTTCGACCGTCGCTTCCTGCTCAGGGTGCTGGCGATGGGACATTCGCAATTCGCCGAACTCATCGGCGCGCGCGGTCCCAACACACAAATCAACTCGGCTTGCGCGACCACTGCCCAAGCCGTGGCGCTGGCACAAGATTGGATCCGCGCCGGACGGTGCCGCCGCGTGATCGTCATCTCGGCGGACGACGTCACCTCGGACCACCTGATTGGATGGATGGGCGCCGGCTTTCTGGCCAGCGGAACGGCAGCCACCGACGAAAAAGTCGAAGATGCCGCTGTTCCCTTCGATCGCCGTCGGCACGGTTTGATCATGGGCATGGGCGCTGCTTCGCTTGTAGTGGAGAGCCTGGATAGCGCTCGCGAACGTGGAATTCAGCCGATCTGCGAAGTCCTCGGCACGGTGACAGCCAATAGCGCGTTTCACGGCACCCGCCTCGACGTGCAGCACATTGGGCAGATCATGGACGACCTGGTCACCCAAGTCGAAGCGCGCAGCGGCATGACGCGCAACCAAATAGCGCCCCAAATGGTTTTCGTTTCCCACGAAACCTACACGCCGGCGCGCGGCGGCAGCGCCTCCGCGGAGGTCCACGCACTGCGTCGCATTTTCGGCGAAAGCGCTGACCAAGTCGTGATCGCCAATACCAAAGGCATGACTGGCCACGCCATGGCCACCGGAATCGAAGATGTCCTGGCTGTCAAGGCGTTGGAGACGGGATTGCTGCCGCCGGTCGCCAACTTCAAGGAAGTCGATCCTGAGTTGGGTCTGCTGAACCTGTCGAAGGGAGGCGCATATCCGGTTCGGTATGCGTTACATCTGGGCGCTGGTTTTGGTTCTCAGATCAGCATGATCATGCTGCGCTGGGTGCCGACCAAGGACGGAGTTCATCGCAACCCCGATGCCTTGGGGTACGCCTATCGCGTCGCAGATCAGTCAACATGGGATACATGGCTGACCAGGATGGCAGGACGCCCCGCCGACCTGGAAGTAGTGAACCGTACACTGCGGGTGCGCGATAAAGGGCCATCAGCTCGCGTCACCGAAGTTACTGCTGGTGCCGCCAAGGAAACCAGAACGGCGCCGGCGCCAATTCCCACGATTCAAGCGCCCCCTCCCCCGCCAAAACCGGCAGTGGTTGCCGCAATGCCGGCAACCGTGCCTCAGGCGATCGAAGCGGTGAAAGTCGCGCCGCCGGTTCAAGTGGCCCCGGCAGCTCCGGTCAAGCAAACCGTACCCCCCGCGACGGACGACTCCGTGAAACACCGGGTCTTGGCGCTGGTAGCCGAGAAAACCGGTTATCCCGTCGATATGCTCGATCTGGATCTCGATCTCGAAGCTGATCTAGGCGTCGATACCGTCAAGCAGGCGGAGGTCATGGCGACGATCCGCGAAGCCTACGGCATTGCCCGCGACGACCAGATCAAGCTGCGCGATTACCCCACACTCGCGCACGTGATCCGCTTCGTGAATGAGCGCCGAACGGATGTTGCCGTCGACGCGCCACCCGCCGTGGTAGCGACCCAGGAAAAGACGCCCAGTGAACTCAGTACACCAACATCCGACTTTATCTCTGCGCCAGAGGCCGTTGGCGATGCCGTGAAAGAGCGCATTCTGGATCTAGCAGTCGAAAAGACCGGCTATCCCAGAGACATGCTGGATCTGGATCTCGACCTCGAAGCCGATCTTGGTGTAGATACCGTCAAGCAGGCGGAAATGTTCGCGGCCATCCGCGAGATCTACAGCATCCCGCGCGATGAGAGCCGCAAGCTGCGCGATTATCCGACCCTCGCTCACGTGATCCGGTTTGTGTACGAGAGTCGCCCCGATCTCGCCCCGGGCGTATTGTCTGCACCGCAAGCAGTTGCGGCAGTCGCTGTCGGTGTGTCAACTGTGACAGCAAAAGTGGCTGCACTGGTTGCACCTCCCAGCTCATTGGCCGGGAGCGAGTCGGTGAAGGAACGCATTCTGGATCTGATGGTGGACAAGACCGGCTATCCGAGAGACATGCTTGATCTTGACCTCGACTTGGAAGCCGATCTCGGGGTTGACACGGTCAAGCAGGCGGAAATGTTTGCTGCCATCCGCGAGATTTACAGCATCCCGCGTGATGAGAACCGCAAGCTGCGCGATTACCCGACACTCGCTCACGTTATCCGGTTCGTGTACGAGAAGCGCCCAGATCTTGCTCCGGGAGCCGCGTCCGTGCCGGCAACGGTTGCGGTCGCTGCTGCCTTCGCGCCATCCGTCACCGCAGAGGTGATCGCATCCGCACCGGTTGCAACGGTTCATTCAGTCGACGAGAGCGAGTCGGTCAAAGAACGCATTCTGGATCTGATGGTGGACAAGACCGGCTATCCGAAAGACATGCTGGATCTTGACCTCGACTTGGAAGCCGATCTCGGGGTTGACACCGTCAAGCAGGCGGAAATGTTTGCTGCCATCCGCGGGATATACAACATCCCGCGTGATGAGAACCGCAAGCTGCGCGATTACCCGACGCTCGCGCACGTGATCCGGTTTGTATTCGAAAGTCGGCCCGACCTGGCAGGGACAACTACAGCCGTGCCTGCGAAGGTTGAACCGGCCGCCACGGCAGCGCCTGTCGCCTCGGTTCAACTGGCAACGGACGACGCCATCAAAGAGAAAGTGCTGGAAATCGTCGCCGAGAAGACCGGTTATCCAAAAGATATGCTGGACTTAGACCTCGATCTGGAAGCCGATCTCGGGGTCGACACGGTCAAACAGGCGGAAATGTTCGCGTCGGTCCGGGCGGCATACAACATTCCACGCGAGGAAAACCTCAAGCTGCGCGACTTCCCCACGCTGGCCCACGTCATTCAGTTCGCGCGCGAGAAGCAGGACTCAGCGGGCACGCCCGCCACAATGACTCCTGCTGCTGCGGCCACGCCTCCGACCGACAAGCCGGTGGCGCGTCCTCGGCCGGCGCTGGCCAGTTTCGACGCGGCCAATCAAATTCCTTGCCGCGTTCCGGTCCCCACCCTGCGGCCGCCGCTGAACATCTGCAAGCCGACGGGTGTGACCTTGGGCCCGGGCAGCCGTGTTGTGGTCATGCCGGACGCGGGCGGAGTGGCCGAAGCGCTCACGCAACGGTTGCAGACAACCGGCTTAGAAGTCTTGACCCTGGACTCCGCGCTGGACGCGAACGCGCTGACTGATCGGCTGCAGCAGTGGCTTGCCGCCGGTCCGATCCAGGGAGTGTACTGGCTCCCCGCTCTCGACAACGAAGGTGACCTCCGCAATTTAGATCTGGCGGGTTGGCATGAAGCCTTGCGGGTGCGCATTAAATCGCTCTACACCGCGATGCGCGTGCTGTACGAACAGGTAGCGAAGCCTGGAACATTCCTGCTATCGGCCACAAGCCTCGGTGGACAGCACGGCTACGACGCCGCGGGAGCCATTGCCCCGCTGGGCGGCGCAGTTGTTGGCTTCACCAAGACCTACAAGCGGGAGCGCACGGAAGCCCTCGTCAAATCTGTCGATTTCGAGGTCGGGCGGAACCCTTCGGAAGTTGCCGACGCGATCATCCAAGAGACTCTGCGTGATCCCGGCGCGATCGAGATTGGTTACAAGGATGGGCTGCGCTGGACGATTGGCTTGCAGGAACGGCCGCTCGCGACCGGCCAGAACGGCATGACGTTGGATCCGAACAGCGTCTTTCTGATCACGGGTGCGGCGGGGAGCATTGTGTCGGCCATTACTGCCGATCTCGCGGCTGCATCCGGTGGAACATTCTACCTGCTGGATATGGTTCCAACTCCCGATCCCAGTAATCCTGATCTTGCCCAGTTCGTGAACGACAAGGATGGTCTCAAACGCGATCTGTTCGAGCGCATGAAAGCACGCGGTGAGCGCGCAACACCGGCGCTCGTTGAAAAGGAACTGGCGGCTCTGGAACGAGCCCAAGCAGCGCAGAGCGCGATAGACGCGGTGCGCTCGGCTGGGGGTACGCCTTACTACTTCAGCGTCAACCTCACTGACGCGGACGGTGTGACCAACATCATCAACCAGGTGCGCCAACGCAGTGGGCGCATCGATGTACTCCTTCACGCCGCGGGAATTGAGCGCAGCCACTTCCTGCCGGACAAAGGCCAACAGGAGTTCGACCTGGTCTTCGACGTGAAGAGTGACGGCTGGTTCAATCTTCTACATGCCATCGGCGACATGCCTCTCGGTGGAACGGTAGCATTCAGTTCGATTGCTGGCCGTTTCGGAAATGCAGGACAGGCGGACTACAGCTCCGCCAACGATTTGTTGTGCAAGATCACGTCTAGCTTCCGCTCGACCCGGCCGGGTACGCGCGGCATCGCCATCGACTGGACGGCATGGGGCGGTATCGGAATGGCAACCCGCGGTTCCATTCCTAAAATGATGGAGCTGGCAGGCATCGACATGCTGCCGCCTGAAGCCGGCATCCCATTGATTCGCCGTGAATTGACCTGCGCAGAAACTCGTGGCGAGTTGGTCGTTGCGCAGCGCCTCGGCAGCATGTTGAACGAATGGGATGAGACCGGCGGGCTCGACACCCAGGCGCTGGCCACTTTGCTCGCCAAACAGCTACCCGCCCAAGGACCAATGGTCGGCAGAATCACCGGCATGACACCCAGCGGTGGCCTGACGATGGAGACGACGCTCGATCCGGCGGCGCAGGCATTCTTATACGATCACCGCATTGACGGCACGCCGGTGCTGCCAGGAGTTATGGGGATCGAGGCATTCGCAGAGGCCGCCCTTTGCATGCACCCCGGCTGGCATCTTGAGGCCATCGAGGAAGTAAATTTCCTGGCGCCGTTCAAGTTCTACCGCGACGATCCCAGAACGGTGTTTATCCAGGCCCAGTTTTATCCGCAGGGCGACAGGTTAGTTGCTGATTGCCGCTTGGTTGGGCGGCGCACGCTCCCGAATCAACAGCAGCCGCAGGAGACCGTTCACTTCACCGCTCGGGTTAGGGTGACGAAGCAGGCGCTAGTAGCCTCGGCCGGCATTCCGCTCCAGTTGTCGTCGGAGGGCATCGTCAATGCCGCTCAAATTTATCGCATTTACTTCCACGGTCCGGCGTATCAGGTTCTCGACAGCGCGTGGCGGGATGGGGAACGGATCATCGGCCAGATGTCTGAAGATTTGCCTGGCGATCACAATCCCTCGCAAGGACCCACGCTAGTTCGTCCGCGCCTGATTGAGCTGTGCTTCCAGACTGCGGGCCTTTTGGAAATAAGTGAACACAACCGCATGGGGCTGCCGCTCTATGTTCATCACGTCAGTTGGTCGCGTCCACCCGAACTCGCCGGTGGGCCCTTATTTGCAGTCGTCACCCCAGATATAGCGGGGGAAAAGTTCGATGCGGAAGTTGTCGACACACAGGGGAACCGGTACTTGCAGTTAACCGGTTATCGCACAGTGACGCTTCCTGACAAGGTTGACGCTGAGCCATTGCAAGCATTGCAGAACGTAAGTGTGTGACGTACTTAGCTGTGGTACTGCGGTTCTTTATCGATCGGAAGGATTATGCAACGCGAATTTCAACGGGTAGCCATCGTAAACCGAGGTGAAGCCGCTATACGTTTCATTCACGCCGCGCGCGAATTTAACAGGGAATACGGCACATCGATCACTACGATAGCCCTTTATTGCGAGCCTGATCGCCATGCCATGTTTGTGCGTGAGGCGGACGAAGCAGTATCGCTCGGTGCAGTTCGACGGACAGATCCAACTACGAACCAGTCTAAGAGCACATACGTCGATTACACATCTCTGAGAGGTGCGATGGAAGGCGCACGCGCCGACGCTGTATGGGTAGGCTGGGGATTTGTGGCCGAGCATCCAGATTTCGCCGACCTCTGTCGCGAAATGGGCATTGTGTACATCGGTCCGGATGGCGATGCCATGCGCCGCCTGGGCGACAAGATTACTTCAAAGCGTCTGGCGGAGCAAGCGCAGGTGCCAGTTGCGTTGTGGAGCAACGGGCCGGTAGAGACCGTTGACGATGCCATGCGCCATGCTGAGCGCCTTGGCTATCCGCTGCTGATCAAGGCCACCGCTGGTGGCGGTGGTCATGGAATTCGGCGCGTGAATTCGGCGAACCAAATTGCAAAGGCACTGGAGGGTGCTCGCACCGAGGCGTTCAAAGCCTTTGGGGATGCAACTGTTTTCATGGAACAACTGGTGCAAGGTGCTCGCCACGTAGAGGTGCAGGTCATAGCCGACAACTATGGAAATACCTGGGCCGTGGGAGTGCGCGACTGCACCATCCAGCGTCGTCACCAGAAGGTTCTCGAGGAAGCTCCATCGCCCGCTCTCTCTGCCGAGCAGGACCTGTGGCTACGCCATGCGGCGGTACGGTTGAGCAAGGTAGTTGGTTATCGTAATGCTGGTACTGTCGAGTTCTTGTATGAACCAGTTAGCCAGCGTTTCTTATTCATGGAGATGAACACTCGGCTGCAGGTCGAACACCCGGTCACGGAATGTACGACTGGCCTGGACCTGGTGAAACTGCAAATCTTAATTGCACGAGGGGAGCGACTGGAAGGCGAGCCCCCAGCCGCGTACGGTCACGCGATTGAAGTGCGACTGAATGCTGAAGATCCGGAGAACGGCTTCGCGCCGGCTCCCGGTCTGATCGAGAGATTTCGGCTCCCGTCAGGACCTGGAGTGCGCATCGATACCGGTGTCGCGGTAGGTGACGTCGTCCCGGCAGAGTTCGACTCGATGGTCGCCAAGATCATCACCTACGGTCAAAGCCGAAAAGAAGCTCTCGCGCGAATGCAGCGGGCCCTGCGCGAAAGCGTTGTCGTGATCAAGGGGGGAGCCAGCAACAAGGCGTTTCTGCTGGAGCTGCTGAACTGTCCTGAGGTGCTGCAGGCAACCGCCGATATCGGATGGCTGGATCGCAGGACGGCGGAAGGCGGCAACTTGTCTACGCGTTACGCCGATGTGGCGCTAGTTCAGGCTGCGATCGAAGCCTACGCTGCCGACCTGGCGATGGAGCAGATCCAGTTCTATGCGTCGGCCGTGCGCGGCCGGCCCCAGGTTCGAAGTGACGTCGGTCGTACAGTGCAGCTGCTTCACCGGGGACATTCCTACGCGCTCAAGGTCTATTGCCTCGATTTGCACCGCTATCGTGTAGAAGTGGACGGGGGTTCCATCGATGCCCAGGTCCACAGCCTTGGTCAGTTTGAATACTGGCTCAGCGCGTTTGGCGCTCGCTTCCATGTGGTCTCAGCCGCCCAGGGGCTGACCTATCGTATCGAGGTTAACGGCGTGTCCCATTCCATCGATCGGGATGACGGTGGCGTAGTTCACGCACCAGCGCCGGCGGTGGTAGTTTCCATCGCAGTGAAGCCCGGCGATACGGTCTTGGTTGGCGATACTTTGGCCGTGCTGGAAGCCATGAAGATGGAGATGTCCGTCCTCGCTCCATTCTCTGGAAAGGTTCGGAGTGTACAGGCAATACCTCACGTGCAGGTGGATACCGGCGCCCCTCTTCTACAGATTGAACCCGCCGGTGACAACGACGCAGTAGCTACAATAGGGCGGGTGGATTTTGGCGCATCACGCACTACGGGTGCAAGCGACGAACTCATTCAGTCCCGTTGGAGCAAAAGCCTTGGAGACCTCCGCCAGCTCGTCCTGGGTTTTGATGTTGACCCAGTGCAAGCTATGCGCGGCCTCTCCGGCTGGAGCCCTGCTTCTGAAGCGGACGCCGATCGCCTGCGAATAACTGAGCTGGAAGATGAAATCCTTGGCATCTTCGTAGACATTTGCAGCTTATTCGAGCGTCAGCCCGAGATGGACGACCTCAATGGAGGGGAAGAACGCAGCGCCGAGACGTACCTCTTTTCGTATCTGCATTTGCTCGAGACGCGGGGCAAGGGACTTCCAGAATCCTTTGTTGACGCGCTGCGCCGTGCATTAATCCATTACGGCATCAGGACACTTGAGCGCTCGCCGGAATTGGAAGAGTGCCTGCTCTGGCTGTGCAAATCACACCAGCGCGTTGACCAGCAGATAGCACCTATCGTCGGATTGTTGGAAACCCACTTGAAACGTGCGGAAGCCTTATCGTCACGGACCGATGAGCCGTTTCGCAAGCTGCTCGGCCGGCTGATCCATGCCACTCGCGGCCTGTTTCCCGCGGTCAGCGATCTCGCACGCGAGGTACGTTATCGCTGCTTCGAACACCCGGTCTTTGAGCGGGCTCGGAGGCAGATCTACGCTCAGGCAGAAGAGCATCTAGCACGCCTTGCGGCACATCCAGACGCGTTGGATCTTCAGCGAAGCATGCGTGCGCTGATCGATTGCCCTCAGCCGCTGTCAGGCCTATTCTCGGGAAGATATGCATCCGCTCCGCCCGCGTTGCGGGAGCGGATGTTGGAAATTGTTACCAGCCGGTACTACCGCGGGCAAACGCTCTCGAAGTTTCGTACGGTGCCGATGGACGGACGATCGTGCGTTACATCCGAGTACGGCGATATCTGTAAGCGAATTCATGTCTTCAGCACCGACACTGAATATCTCGGGTTGTCTGACGCAGCGCGTGCGCTTTTTCCCTACATCCATGAAGCGCCTGCGGATCATGACGTCGTTCTCGATTTCTACGCGTTCAATCCCGAATTCTTGTCCGATCCGGAGCTTATCGAAAAGGAAGTCTGTTCGACGCTCAACCAAATCAGGTTCCCGCGCACAATTCAACGTATCGTGGTGGCCATCGGCGGTCCTGGTCGCGGGCCGGGCATGGCTGGGATGCAGCACTTCACCTATCTTCCATCGGCGAATGGGTACGCAGAGGAATTCCTGGTTCGCGGCATTCACCCCATGATGGCGGAACGGCTCCATCTCTGGCGAGTTAGTAATTTCAAAGTCGAGCGGCTGCCGTCTGTGGAAGACGTTTATCTTCTCTACGCCGTAGCCAACGAAAACCCCAAGGATGAGCGGCTATTCGCGGTCGCGGAAATTCGCGATCTTACGCCGGTCCGCGACCAAGAAGGCCGCATCGTGCAACTCCCCCACTTGGAACGCATGTTTGCGGAAGCCGTCGCTGGTATGCGTATGTTCCAGTCGCGCCGCAGCCCGAACAAGCGACTCCACTGGAACCGGATACTACTGTACGTTTGGCCGACGGTCAATTTCACTCGCGATGAGTTCGACGAAATCGTGCGCAAGCTTGCTCCGTCAACAGACGGCCTGGGATTGGAACAGGTCGTGGTGCGTGCCCACATTGCGCAACCAGACACAGGCGAGTTGCGCGACATGATCGTGCGCATCTCGAGTCCCGGCGGCTCGGGCCAGATTACGACCTTCAGGCCGGTCAGCAAGCTCCAACCGCTCAAACCTCTGGATGATTACACCCAGAAGGTTGTCCGCATGCGCCAGCGCGGAATGATCTATCCGTACGAAATCATCAAAATGCTGACACCCCTACAGGACGGAACAACGACCCAGTTTCCGCCCGGTGACTTTGTGGAGTACGACCTCGATGCCGACAACCGCCTAGTCCAGGTTGATCGTCCTTATGGGAAAAACAAATCCAACATCATCGTCGGAGTCCTCCGCAACTTCACCACTAAGCATCCCGAAGGCATGACGCGTGTCGTTTTGATGGGAGATCCCAGCCGGGACCTGGGTGCGATTGCCGAGTCCGAATGCCGGCGCATTATCGCAGGGCTGGATCTGGCCCAAGAGAGGGGAGTTCCATTGGAATGGTTCACCCTCTCGGCCGGCGCCAAAATCTCCATGGAAAGCGGCGTCGAGAATATGGACTGGATTTCCAAAGTCCTGCGTCGCCTGATCGAATTCACGCAGGCAGGCTGCGAAGTCAACCTCGTGGTGAATGGGATTAACGTCGGGGCGCAGCCGTACTGGAATGCCGAGGCAACCATGCTTATGCATACCCGCGGCATTCTGATCATGACCCCGAAGGCAGCGATGGTGCTTACCGGCAAGCGCGCCCTCGAGTATTCGGGAAGCGTGTCAGCCGAGGACAACGAAGGCATTGGCGGCTACGACCGCATCATGGGCCCCAACGGCCAGGCACAGTACTGGGCCCGTAACATCGATGAAGCATGCCAAATCCTCTTGCGCCACTATGAACACACCTACGTCGTGCCAGGCGAGCGCTTCCCTCGCAAGGCTGCGACCACCGATCCGATCGACCGCGACGTTCGCGGCTATCCGCACTCTCACGGCGGCGACGGGTTCGCGCTGGTGGGCGATATCTTCTCGGACGAGACAAATCCCGGACGCAAAAAATCCTTCGATATTCGCAAAGTGATGCGCGCCGTGATGGACCAGGACCGTCTTCCTCTCGAGCGCTGGTCCGGCATGCGGGCGGCGGAGACCGGAGTGGTCTGGGACGCCCATCTCGGGGGATATCCCATATGCCTCATCGGAATTGAGTCCCATCCTTCCCCGCGGCTGGGGTTTGTTCCTGCCGACGGCCCGGATCAATGGACCGCCGGAACGCTTTTCCCGCTCTCGTCGAAAAAAATCGCTCGCGCCATCAATGCCGCCAGCCATAATCGGCCGGTAGTGATTCTGGCCAACCTGTCTGGTTTCGATGGTTCGCCGGAATCGTTGCGTAAACTACAGCTCGAGTACGGAGCAGAGATTGGGAGGGCCGTGGTGAACTTCAAAGGCCCCATGATCTTTTGCGTAATCTCCCGATACCACGGTGGCGCTTATGTCGTCTTCTCGCGGGCGCTGAACGAGAATCTCGAAGTCGCGGCGTTGGAGGGAACATTTGCCTCCGTAATTGGTGGGGCGCCGGCCGCGGCTGTAGTTTTTGCCGGTGAAGTTGATGCCAGGACCCGCAAAGATCCGCGGATACTCGCCTTGACCGAGGCGATGAATAAAGCTATGTCCAAGGCAGACGGAGTGGAGAAGAACCGCTTGCGCGCCCAGTTGGACGAACTCTTCAAAGCGGTGCATTCCGAGAAACTGGGAGAGTTGGCTGAGGAATTCGATCGCGTGCACAACGTCTATCGCGCCCTCGAGGTGGGTGCGTTGAATTGCATCCTTCCACCCGCGAACCTTCGCCCCTATCTCATCGACGCCGTGAAACGTGGTATTTTGCGCGACCAAGAAATGCGTTCCGGTAAATCATCAGAAAAGAAATCAGTCATGACGCCGGAAGCCGTCGAAGTGGCCGATCCCACCCTGGTCTCGTGATGAATGTTTATTGGCTGCAGCAATCCGAGGCCGATTTGCCTGCAACTGACGATTGGCTGAGCACGAAAGAGGCTGTTCGCCTCAGTAGCTTTCGGTTTGCTAAACGCCGCGCCGATTGGCGGTTAGGGCGGTGGACTGCAAAGTGTGCCGTTGCAGCCAGCCTGCAATTGCCCGATGACCACGTATCTTTCAGGCAAATCGAAATCATTCCAGCCTCAACGGGCCAGCCTGAAGTGACTGTTCACGACCAAACGGAGACGGTTACGATTTCCATCAGCCATCGCGGCGGGTATGCCCTCTGCGTTGTCGCTGTCGGCGACGTCAAGCTAGGTTGCGATCTGGAAATGATTGAGCCTAGAAGTGATGCTTTCGTCGCCGATTACTTTACAGAGAACGAGCAACAATTCATCGCTCAAACCAGTTGGGCAGAACGATCGCTGCTGGTGTCTCTCGTATGGAGCGCTAAGGAGAGCGCTCTGAAAGCGCTTCATGTTGGGCTGCGGGCCGACACCCGATCCATTGAAGTCAAAGAACTTGATTGGCAGGGCGGCTGGTCCGGAAAAGCGAACGCGCGCTCGACGGAAGATGATCTTCCACCTGAAATTTCGAATATTTCCGGAACCAATTGGCGCGCACTGCAAATTCAGTGCGCTGACGGAACGGACTTTTGCGGCTGGTGGCAACATTCGAATAACCTCGTGCGAACGATAGTCGCCACACCGCCACCATCCCCGCCCGCTAAGCTGCTCCGCACCTACCAGGAATACTCTGATTAACCTCTCCTCTTCCCCTAGCGAATAGAGATTTAAGTCACGCCAGAATGAGATAATGGACACTGGCGATGATTACGGGATTCGAGCGGTACACGAAGAAGATTAAGCCTGTGTGGTTCTTGGTGGACGTGGAACAGGTATTGCCGTGGCGCGAGTTGTGTTGGCTGATTGAGCCCCGCTATCCAAAGACCGGCAAGGGGGCCGGCCGCTCGAAGTTCAGCGGATGCTTCAGATTTACTTCCCGCACCGATGGTTTAGCGTGTCGGCCCCAGGGGTTGAAGAAGGTTTGTTCGACGATGAGAGGACTCCGCCGAGCGTGGTGTGAGCGACTGAACGAAGACGAGCGGCAAGTGCCTATGTTGGATAAAGTTACAAGTACTGGCGGAGAGGGGGGGATTCGAACCCCCGGTACAGCTTTTGACCGTACAACGGTTTAGCAAACCGCCGCCTTCAGCCACTCGGCCACCTCTCCGCGGCGTGTAATGAACAGCTTACTACAACAGCCCCAGTTGATTGCTGTTTTTTGCTGCGCCTCCGAAATCAACGCTCCAAGAGTGACAGCACCTCCTTTGCACGACCAATCTTAACCTTACTGCCCGATGGAGAAAAGACTACCCTCCAAGCAGCTCCGAAAAGCCGGCATCTCCAACTCCTTGCCTCTCGGCGACCGCAATCCGTTCGTCAGGACCGTCAACAAAAATGAATTCCATCTGGTGGCTATCTTGCTCCTGTTCTTCCAGCTCTTCGATCTGGGCCTGCAGCCTCTCCATCGCGCCGATCAAAGTGCGATCAAAGACCTTGATATAACAATCTCGAGTGACATGCGCTTTCGAGCGGCGCAAGACGCGTTGCACCAGAATGTCCTGAGCACCGGTTGCGTACGGGTTCGACGCCAGTCCGCGGCGAAACGCGTGCCATCCATACCAAGGTAGGCGATTGGCCTCAAGCTCAGGCTGAATTAGCTTCCGTGTGAATGCGTACAGGTTGATAGGAAGCCCATTGCCGGAATGAAAGATCACGCCTGCTTGTGGATTGCCTTTATACCTGCGATATTCTTCCAGGAGTGCCGCCAATCGGTGGATGACCGGGACCGAATCGCGGCTGGCGCGCGTTTTTGGGGGATTGACCACAGACCGCCAAATGGAGCGATTGATTGTCAATGTTGTTCCGGTGTAATCGCTCCACTGAAGCCCTCGCAGTTCGCCTCGACGCAGCCCCGCGAAGGCTGCAGTCGCAATAAGACTTTTTGCTAAGAGTGGGAGAACCTTGAGAATTTGGCTAACCTGGCTCAGATCGTAGGCGTGAGTGCGGCGCGGTTCTCTCGCGTGTCTGGGGATCAAAGCCCCCTCGACGGGGTTCGCACCATCGAACACGCCTTCGTTCTTGGCATAGATGAAGATTGTGCTCAGGGCCGACTTAATGTGTTGCAGCGTCGCTCTGGTAAGGTCCTTCTCTTTGGCAATTGTGCGCAACAATCGATTGGCGTCCACCGTTCGAAACTCTCGCACTCGAAAGTCGCCGACGCGCTCGCGAAGATAGTTGCGCCAGATTTCATGGTGACCCTTGCTGGTGCTGGCTCGATGCTCCTCTCTGGTCCACGGCAAGTAAGCTCCCTCCACGAAGGAGGCTAAGGTTATCCTCGAATTCGCATTGAGCCGATCGCGATTGATGGTTTGCATGAATCGTGTTCTACACTGCTCGACTTCAGAAATATCGACGAAGTCCTGGCAGTGGCCCAAGTGCTTGGCGGTGTACCTGACGCACCCGGAGCCGTCCTTGTGGCGATACCTCAAGGACCCCGCACCATGGTCCCGATACAAGTAGCCGTGCTGATTGCGTAGCGGGGTTTTCCGTACCACACCCTTGGCTGCAATAACATTCGAGTCATTCGATTGCAAACCGTCCGGACGTTCGGATAGTGGACCCGGAGGAGAGTTTAACGAAACGTGAAGCATGACGATCTCAGGTGACATGATCAGACCTCCGACTTCCATAATCATCGGTTTCGTTCAGTAAGAATTAAGGGCCGGAGGGTTTTCGGGCAAATGCAGAAGGCCGGCTCACCTGCCGTAATGACCGGTGCGCTTTGTTTCCTCAGCGAGCATCGTTGGCTGCTTCCCGGAGTGTGCTGACTCCAAAGCTGATAGGTGCCAAGGCCGGCTTGTCTAGGCGGAGGGCTGCGGGGCAATCGGGCTGGGCACCGGCGACCGCATAGTGCGTAATCTGCGTTTCGCAGCTCAGCCAGCGCAAGCTACTGTTCGTGTTTGACGATGCACAGCGTGGCACGGAAGAAACTTGTGGACGATTGGGCGGCAGTTCGTCCAGAATCGCCAAATCGGACGCACGTCGGAAGTCGATGGGAGGACGTTCTTCATGACGAATGATATGCATCAAGCTCCAAGACCTGTTCTTCACAAGCATTTGAGCGAGTTCTGGTCCGGCGATCTGGGACTCACGCTCATAACTTTCTCCCTAGTCATTCTCATCTTCGTAATCACGCCTCTTCGCGAGGCGGGGCTGCGCGGCCGACTCTTCTTCGAGCCCTTCGTGGTCGCGCTGATGGTTTTCGGCGCACTGAGCGTAAAGGAGAGCTACCTGGACAAGGCCTTTTTGGTTGCCGTCGTCCTCGCTTGTGCGACGGTTTTGGTGGCCGGTCGCCTCCATCCGACGCCGTTTCTTCATCAGCTGGGAAGCGCCTTCGTCACCGGCACGCTACTTCTATATGTCCGCGTTGTGTTGCTCGTAATGTTCCGTGTAGGCCCGGTGACCTGGAGCCGCATCCAGGGAGGCATATGCGCCTATCTTCTTCTTGGCTTGGCTTGGGCTTCCGCTTTTCAGTTGGTTGAGCAGCTCCACCCGGGCTCCTTCAACTTCGGCACCATGCCGGCGGATATGGACCAACTCACTTCGAAGCTTACCTATTTCAGTTTTGCCACGCTCACTACAGTCGGCAGCACGATCGCCCCAGTGCATCCGATCGCTCGCTTTCTCACCATCGCTGAAGCCATCGTCGGCCAGCTTTTTCCCGCGACCCTCATCGGCGCTCTCGTGGCAATGGCCATGCAATCCCGCCGCAACCCCTGAGCCCGGGCTTTCGTCCTTGTGCGTGTGAATTCTTCGCCGAATCCCGACATTGTTTATGAAACGCAAATGTGAGGGGGAACACACGGTTGACAGATTGAATCCGTCGGCCCCTCGCCTGAAAATTGAAGCCAGGAGCTGAACATTGCTGTAATCGCCGTCAGCGTCACGGGCAGTTGCACTCTACCCAGACTGCAAGCTGCTCGGCAGTGCGAGAGAGAGCCATAAAATCGTGGATGTGCGGCGAGGATTCCACCTCCGGTAGCTTCGCTGTTTCTTCCAGCTTTGCCAGAGCCTCAGGCAGACGGTTGCCCCGCGGATTCGCTACTCCCGCCATTCGTTCCGCAATGTCGTCGAGCGTTTCCGCAAGCTCGTGATCGAACTCCGCCTGCGCCGGCAGCATCTCCTTGGGAAGTTCGAACCCGGGAGACTCGAGCCTGTAGCGCAGCATGGCTCCCCGAACCAAGAACAGGGCACGCAGTTTCGATTGCCACTGGTTGATGCGGGCGCGAAGGCTGAGGTCCTCGGCGCGCGATGGTCCGAACTCAAACAACACGCCATCGCCAAGGCTCTTCACCTGATCGAAGTTGGCGTTGATGGTCTGGCCTAGGGCGTAGGCACGGTGGATGGCTTCCTTGCGATCGCCGAGTTCGGGTGCACGCGCGAGTTGCGCAAGCAAGTGGACATTCGTGATGAACGTCTTCTTCATCGCGACAGCCGCCGGGCTACCCCAAAGCTGGTCGAAGATCAGCCACATGGCAAACAGTCCCAGCAGTACGCCAACGACGCGATCCCGGGCAATACTGAGCGAGGTCTCGAAGCGGTAGGCCTGCAGGTGGACCAGGCAAAAAGCCAGCGCGATCTGCACTCCGAGGTAGGAAAGCCGCGGGCTAGCGGTCATGATCCAGGCCGAGATGGCGATGACGACGATGTAGATGATGGTGAAACCGAAGATCGAATCGATGTGGGGAAAGAGGAAGACCTGGGCACCCATGGCGAAGACGAAGCCACCGATGAGGGCCCCGAGGAAACGCAGAACCTGCTTTTGGCGCGACGCTCCGACGGTGGTCAGCGCAGTGAAAATGCATGTGACCACCGAGGTGCTGATGCCGGGCCAGTTGATTGAGGTGTAAAGCACGTAACAGAGGGTCGAGGCCAGAGTGCCTTTGAGCGCGAACAGCAGGTGCTCTGGGTTGGTAAAAGCGTCTTGCGCGAGCAGCGGAGCCGGAGGCGGAGGTCCGGAGGGCGAGTCGTCGTGCGCTGTGGGAGGCGCGGCAAACACATCAGGAATCAGCGCCACCGTTTCTTCCAGTTCGCGCAGCAGCGGCAGGCCGGGCGCCTCTTTGCCGAGGTCGGCGAAGTGGATGGGCGCAGGAGTCTGACGCGCCAGGAATTCCGTTCGCAGGCGCGCGACGTTATCGGCGAGTTCGCGTGCGCGTCGTCGCTCGTCGTCGCTGGGCCGCACAGCCAGTTCGGTTAGTCCGGCGGTGGTGTCGACCAGGGTGCCGACCAGCGAGATCACGCCTCCGGTACGCGCAACGTAAGGCAGGTTGTATCCCGAGCGCTGGGAATATCTACGGGCGAGGGAAGTACCCAGCATGGCCATGCGTTGAATTTGCCGGAGGGCGGCGCGATCTGGCGGACGACCCTCGGCATAGCAGCGCAGGACGGCCTCCACGGCGGCGAGCCGCTCGGCGACGAGAACGAATGACGTTGTCGCCGGGGGCGAGATGGGCGAAAGCTACTTCCACCAGAAAATGCCACGCCCGCGCCGAGAACTCCAACCCACAGCAGCCACAAGCGTATCTTCCACGTTCACCTCAACCGGCACGGGGCGGTCCCACAGCGGCAGGCCGACGCCGATCATCACGCTGAACATCAGCACGCCCAGGTAGTTGTTAACGGTGGAGAGAGCGAAGAAAACGAGGAAGAGAGCGCCGACGACCCAGACGAAGTGCAGGAAGGGGTTGACGGTGAAGAACGAGGCCGAGACGATGACGAAGACGGCGCCTGCAGCGAGCGAGAGGCACATAGTCAAAACGGAGTTCAAAGTCGCCTTGGTGCTTTCGCGGGAAACGAAGAGCGCAAGGACCGGGCCCTGGAAAGCGTACGGTACCCGGAAAGCCATACAGATGATCATCACCAGCGTCGCAGTGAGGACCATGCGGCCTACCAACGGTGCGCGTTCTGGATAGGGCTCCATCTCATCACGAAGGAACTGCCACAGCCAACCGCTACGCGACTGCTGCTGGGCAATAGGAGTTGTGACGGGCGTAGCCATGCGTCAGAATCCGCGGATGACGAGAACGGCCGATTCGCCCAGGCGTAGAGTGTCGGCCTGAGTATCGGTGATGCGCACCCGGCACGGGATAGCGCGAGGCCAGATGAACCCAGTTCAGCGTGCGCTGCACGTCGGGGAGTCCGTTGCCGAGATTGCTGATGACGTCGGCGTCAGGCGTCACGCCGTAACCAATGCTGTCCACGATGCCTTCAAACCGCACCGTCGGACGCGAGAGCACATAAACGTCGGCCTTCATGCCGGGAGCGATGTGATTGCAGTTGTGTCTTCACGGAAGTTTCCGATCACCCACCAGTTGCGCGCATCAATCAGGGTGAAGATCTGCTGGCCGGTGTGCGCGTAGGCGCCTTCCGAGAGAATGAGGTTGGTGACGCGGGCGTCAAAAGGCGCGCGTAACCTTGGCGTTGTCGAAGTTGTATTGCGCGGTCTGCACCGCCGATTCTCTCGCACCGCGCTGCGCGGTGAGCGGTTCCATCGTAGTTAACGGCGTGGCGCGACTGCTCGAGTTGAGCCTGGCTTTGCGAAATAACCGACTTGGCGCGCTCGTACTGCGCCTGCGCGGAAAGTCAGTCCGCGCCTTCGCTGAGCTTCAGTTGCGACTCCGCCTGCTTCAGCGCCTGTGCCTGCGCGACCTCCTGCGTGCGCGCCAGGTCCACCTGGTCGGCGGTGACGAACTGCTTTGCCAGCAGCGGCTCAACGCGATGCAGGTTGTTGTTGGCATACGCCCACTGCGCCTTGGCCCGTTCCACGCCCTGCTGCTGAGTTTGCAACATCGGCTTGGCCTCCTCGACCGCCGCGGCGAATCGGCTCAGGTCCGCTTGCGCGCTGTGCGTGTTGGCCTGCGACAACCGAAACGCCGCTCTCCTGCGACGCGATGGTGCGGCTCAGGTCGACGATCTGTCCCTCAAGCATCTGCTGGTCGGACTTAGCGCGCTCCAGTGCGTATCCGTATGGCCGGTCGTCGATCTCAAACAGCAAGTCGCCCGCCTTCACCAGCTGGTTGTCGTGCACGTAGAATGCGTGATCGGCCCGTCGACCTGCGGCGCGATGCCGATGTAGTTCGCAAATACCACCGCCGTGTCGGTGCGCGGATAGTAGTTCACGACGTAAAGCACCAGCAGGCCGGAGAGCACTGTGGCCGCGACAATGCCAATCCGCAGGTTGCGGATCGTGCTGGGCGCGGGAGTGGGAACGTCATTCATGGCAGTTCGTCCTCACGTGCGAAAGAAGATCAGCCAGGTGGCAAAGGTAAATAGCGCCGTCAGGCACGAATACATCAGCAACGGCGGATTCGAGTGCCTCGGTCAGGTTGTATTTGCGCAGCGCGAACCGCGCGCGCCAGTCGTCAGCAGAACGCCGACCAGCAGGCAGAACAGCCATGCGGGAAAGTACGATCCCAGTACATTAAAAGCCGGAGCGCGCTGGCAGCCGATCAAAACCACCATCGGCAGCGATGGCCAGATAGCGGAAGCATCTTCCTGTGAATATGTTTAAGGTCATGGTTTCCCCGGTGCGGCTCCCGCCCGCAGCAGGTCGCCGGTGCGGAACGCGAGATCGGCCAGCGTCGTCAGCACCTGCGTGCTGGCGGTGATGTCGGTGCTTCGCGCCTGCGCCAGCACGCGTTGCGCGTTGGTCACATCGAGCAGGTTGCGGACGCCGTAGTTGTAGGCCTCCAGGGCTGCGCTATACGACTCTTCGGCTGACTGCAATAGCGAGGTTGCCGCCTGGCGCTGGCGTAACGCGGTCTTGACGTTGGAGTAGGCGCGCCATACCTCATCGGAGATCTGATTGCGAGTGCTGTCGATCTGCGCCGCTGTCGCCCGGCCGTTCGCCTCCGCCTGCGCCAGGTTGCTGCGTCGCGCGCCTCCGTCGAAGATTGTCCAATTCAACGTGGCTGCCGCCGATCCCGCGAACAAGCTGGTTTGCGTCGACGGAAGCTGCTCCTGAAATCCGTACAAGTACTGCTGCCCCGCGATCGCTCCAACCGTCAACTTAGGATAGTAGGCCGCATGCGCTTCTTTCACCGCGGCCTCGCGCACCCGCAAATCCGCTACCTGCTGCAGCAGGTCCGGACGCTGCTGCAACGCGCGGTCAATGAGCTGCTCCACCGTATCGTTCATGCTCGCCGGTGTACTGAGCGACGTCACCGGCTCCACCTTCACCGCCACAGAGGCGGACGTGCCAAGCGCCGCCGCCAGGTCGCCGCGGGCGATTTCGCCAGCGCCAATTGCCGATTGCAAATCGAACTGTGCTTGCGCCGTAGCGCTGCGCGCCTCGAGAACATCAGGACGCGTTGCCAGTCCATTCGTCAGTCGATCCTCGGCCGCGGATTGCACCGCTTGCGCATTGGCCAGGTTCGCTTCGGCAGCCTGTTGCTGCGCGGCGGTACTTAACACCCGGTAATAAGCCTGCTCAACCTGATAGATGATCTTGCGATGCGTGTCGTTGAAGCCGAAGTCGGTGGCGAGGAGTTGCGCCGCGGCCTGTTGAATGCGTGGAGAGCGGCCGAAGTCGAGGATGGAATAGTTCAATGCCAGCGCGAGTTCAGAGGTTGTCGTAGTTTGCCGCACGTAGTTGGTATTGAAGAGCAGGCCGTTACGGTCAACCTCTCCGCTGGCCAACGCACCCAGCACCGGATACCACTCGCTTTTGGCGATTCCCAGCGCCGCAGCTTGCGCTTTGGCGCGCTCCCAGGCGAAACGCGTTTGGGGATTGTGCTGCTCGGCGAGGTCGACCAGTTCGGGCAGCGAGTAGGCCGTGTTGAGGTCTACCGTAAAGTTCGGCGTCGGCAGATTGCGGTTTTGCGTCTGAATTTGTTGTTCGTAGGACGATTTCCACGGACGGTCCGGAGTCGCAGGAGCGGCTTGCCCGGCGAGGTTTGCGCACGAGAGGATCACGAGGAATCCACCTAAGAAAGAATCGACTCTGTGCAAGAGCATAAGTGACTCGTGTTCCTGTTGTGTATGTCAACAAATTACGGCTCGAGCGGAATGGGGAGTATTTTAACCTGCCCTCGGAGATAGTTGTTGGCGCTCTGGGTACTCCCCTCCTAGCCCTGCGCGTTGCGGCCTGTTCGCAGTCATACCAAGGTAATGCGCTCGAGTTCCAGGTAGCTGTACTCAGCAATAGTGAATGCTGTTCCTGGAAAAGTACGGCGGTACTTGCATATCGAAATGCTCGTACCCCTGACTAACGTTGCTCCGCAGGATGTCTGTGCGGCTGCCGAGGTCTAGCCGCAGTTTGTCGCCCTTGCGAAACAGGGCCGGTCGAGGCGTAAGGCTGAAGAGCAAGGTGATCGATTCGCCGGGGACCAAGGGCTCCGGCTTATCGATGTCGATCGCAATCTCTACTGCGGTGCTTCGCTCGGGGTCGATACGTCGACATGCTGGTCGTATCGAACCCATCGACAACAGATGATAGCCGCCGCTTGCGTCCACGCGCCCCAGTCGCGCGATGACATGCGAGTCGATCTCCGAGCAACTGAAGCAGAGGGAAACTGTCACGGCCCCGGCAAACTCGGTGTCTTTTTCGATCACCGTTTCGAACGTCAGAATCGGATTCGCCACTTGGTCGAGTTCTGGAGGGGCAATTGCTCCAAACGGCACCGCGCCCCAAGAATTCTTTGCGACCTCCGGAACCTCCGTCTGCAAGTGGTGGGTAGCCGCGTCCGCTCCACCGGACGACAGGTGATAACGCACTTTCTCGCTCCCGGGAACTGGAAACGCCGTTGTCCCGCGATACTCGTCCGCCGGAGTTCCGTCTACGTGATAGCGCACTGGCGCCTGTGTCGCATAACCGTTATCCTCCCCGTAAATAATGTGGTCGAAGAAGGCCAGCGCTTCCAGTTGCCAGCTATACACAGGCAACGCATACTCTGGCGGCGCCAGGATGAGCCACTTCCGATCGGCCGGCGTTCCCGCATTCTGCATGAGGTCATACGCGCCGAATTGGTGCAGGTTGAGCGCACCCAGGTTTTCCACGGCCACGAACGGCACTGTAATCTGCTTCAGTTGTCTCCAGGGTCCTTCCGGGATGCTGTTCGTCGCGCGCGTCTTGCCATCGAAAATCCACTCCGCAAACAATTCCTGATACTTCCGCGCCGGCACATGCTTCTTAAACTTGTTCTGGATTTCCACCATCCGCTTCTGCAGCGCGGGTTCCCACAGGCTCTTCAGCGGCGAGTTGAATATGTGGCTAAAGGCAGCTCGCAGGAGTGGTGGCATATGCAGTTTTTCCTGCGTCTCCGTAAAATTCGCGCCCATCCACAGAGTCAGAAAATCCACTTGCGGAGCACCGCCGAACATCACCACTTGCCGAAAATAATCCGTGTCCAGGCCGTTAGCAAAAAACGCCTTCAACGACGGCGGACGCCGCACCGCCACTTCCGGCTGCACCATAGCGTAGTAAGAGGTCCCGAATAGCACTACGTTTCCGTCGCACCACGGCTGTTTTGCGCACCACTCAATCACTGCGACATGGTCATCCACATCAGTGCTGTTGAAGAACACTCCGCTCTCGCCTTGCGAGCGCCCCATCCCTCGCCGCGACACCACGACGTGGTTGTAGCCGCGATCGGTGAACACTGCCGACGATCCGGTTTCGTTGGCGCCCGTGGGCGCACCCGTCTGCTGCAGCTCGTGACTATAGGCTGCAAACAACACGACTGACGGATAGCGGCCCTCTCTCTTCGGGGTCGCAATATCTGCTCCCAGCGAGATACCGTCAGCGACTGGAATCATCTGGTCGGCATGCAGAGTGCAGCCGAGTCCCTGATGTACCGGTGGCCCCGGAGTCCATCCTGCAGTCTGCTGTTGACGCAGATCGCCTTTCAGGGAAATCAAGTTGTCGAGCAGCGGAGGATGCTCAAACTTACTGTTCATATCTACTTCGCCCTTCCCTCAACCACCATCTCTTCGAAATAGTTCGCCACTGCGTCCCACTCGCCTCGCTTCGCTGCAAGTCCGACGTACCCATCCGGACGTACTATCCATAGTCCTCCTTCCGCAAATGGCGCTCGCAATTTCGTCTCGGCCACACTTGCATACTTCTCGAGGAATCCGTGCGGCATTCCGTCTGCATCCGCGAACACTGCAAATCGCGGCGCATTTCCCGCACCGACCGGCACTTCGCCCGAACGAATCGGGGCCCTCGTTCCCGGAGCCGGATCGCCATGTCCCGCATTCAGCGGACTGTGCGCGTAACCTAGCGTGGTCTCCGATACCAAGTTTGCTGCCAGATTCCGCACCGGGGTGAGTCCCAGCATGAGATGCGCCATATGATTTCGCACTTCCTGCGCCAGCTTGTTGCCCAGCATCGCCATGTCGGTCACGCGTCCCGTTACCTTCAGCACCTCGGCGGCAATCGGGCTCCGCTCCTCGCTGTAGCTGTCCAGCAACTTCTCGGGCGCGGCTCCCCGCACCACCAGTGCCAGCTTCCACGCCAGGTTGCACGCGTCGTGCATGCCGGTGTTCATTCCCTGCCCTCCCGCCGGGCTATGGACGTGCGCCGCATCGCCCGCCACAAATACTCGCCCTGCGCGATACTCTGCGACTTTTCGTTCGCTGATCCGGAATGCTGACAGCCACACCGCCTCTGTCGCACGCACTCCACCCGGATAGCGTTTGTCGAGAATGTTCTGGATGTCCTGCAACGTCGGCTGCGGAAGCTGCGCCGAGCCTTCCGGCACGGTGCCCGCATCCGCGATAATCCGGTAGCGCGTGGCTTCAATCGGAAACGTTACCAGCACGCCATCCGAATGCCAGATGGCGTGGATCTCCGGTATTCGTGGAATGCCCTCCAGGTGAACATCCGCGAGTACCCAGTCGATTGGCGACGTCGTACCCGTAAACTTCATGCCGAGTTGCTGCCGTACTGTGCTGTGGGCTCCGTCGCATCCAATCAACCATGCGGCTTCCGTCGTCTCTTCAGTGCCATCCGCATGGCGCAATGTAGCAACCACCGTGTTGCCTTTGTCGTGGAAGTTCAGCAGTTCGACCTCGCGGTCAACTTTGATTCCGATCTCCGCCAGCGAATCTTCCAGAATCCGTTCTGTTTCGCTCTGCGGCAGCATCAGTGCAAAGCGATATGCCGATTGGACACCATCAAACGTCAGTCGGCCGATGGTTTGCTCGCCAGCGGTCAGGTGCGCCGCCTCTACCTTGTATCCGGCAGCTACCATCTTGTCGGCGATGCCCGCACGCTCCATCAGCTCCAGCGTGCGGCTCCACACAATGAGTGCCTTAGACAGCTCCGTTCTATGTGGGGCCTCGTCCACAAGGCGTACCTTCACCCCATAGCGCGCCAACTCCAGCGCCATCGTCATGCCTACCGGTCCCGCTCCAACAATCAAGACATCCGAGTTCGTCATAAGTAAAAGTCCTGTCATTCGTGGATTTCGCCGCAACCCGCGGCAAGCACATGATCGTACCTGCCCTCAAATACGGCATCCCCCGATCGAGGTAATTATTCTCTTGCCCATGGTGGTAGCAGAAAAGCCCTGCATGTCGGGATGTGTGGGTAGGACGAGGTCGGGCATAGTAGCGACATTAAACCCACGGTGGCCCGGCAACCCCCTACCCCGACAACCCCTACCGGGCCACCCTCAAAATCAACTTCGTCAAGGAGTCATCGAAATGAGAAGTACGCTTTGGAAAATATGCGCTCGCATCCTGCCGATGCCCCTGCTGCTTCCCATGTCTGTCGCGGCCCAGAGCACTGCCAACCCATCCGCGGGAACCAGTAGCGGAATTTCCATCACCTACAAGCGGGCCGCAGTGCCTGTTCTCAATCCTGATGGTGGCCTGGACGTCACTGCTGACTTGGCCAACCAAACTCCTGCACAGCTCTCTCAATTTGACCGAAAGCTATCCGACCAACGGCGTTACCTATACCTATGGCCCGGTCCGCCTGCTGCATACCTACATTTGCCTGAATCCGGTTGGAGTGGCGCCAGGAAAATGCAGCAACACCAACCCGAACCCCACGGTATTAACCCAGTCAGACCTCGCACAGATTGATCAGCAACTAGCGAAAATTCAGCCCGCCGGGGTCAAGGTCATTCTTCGTTTTACTTACAACTTCCCCGACAATAACCAACCCACCGGCGACGATGCGCCGCTGGACGTCATTCTGCAAGACATCCACCTTCTCTCACCGCTTGTGCAGAAATACTCCAGCGTGATTTACGCCATGGAAGTGGGATTCGTTGGATACTGGGGCGAGGAGCACAACTCGACTTATGGGAACAACACGATCGCCAATATGAGCGCCATTCTGCAGGCCGAGGCTAACGAGTTTGGGCCCTATGTCACCCTGCTGGAGCGCGATCCTGTAGTTTTGATGGCTCTCGAGCCGTCCAACGGTCCGCTCTTCGGAACCCATGACGACCGCCTCGCTGGGGATGCCACCGACGCCGATACCTGGAAGAACAAGGACCTACCTCGAACCAACCTACGAGTACACCGAGCAGGAAATCCGCACATTTGGCGAGGCGCGCAGTTCGCTTCTGCCCTTCACCGGCATCTTCGGCACCTACTATCCAACCATCCAGAATTGTCAGGATCTGGCGCCCTATTTCGCGCAAATTCATCTCGCCGCGCTCAACATCAGCGAGGGAGACAAACAGATCTACGCCAACATTCAGGATTGCATTCCCAGACTTTTCTATACCGTTGGGCCTCAGATTTCCCTGCTCACAGCGACGACCGACGCACAGCCAAGGGCCGGTAGCACCGTTCACTTAACCCTCACGCTAACCAACTATGGATACTCGCGGCTGTACGTGAAGCATCCGGTATATGCCGTGATTCTCGATTCGCGGGGAAAGCCTCTCGCCTCCGGTTCGCCGGTGGCCATTGATATAACCACAGTTCTCCCCGGAAGTGCGGTTACTGCTTCGGCGGACGTGACTATTCCGGCGCTGCTTCCGTCTTCAGGCCAGCTTACCCTCGTGCTGTGGATGCCCGACCCCAATCCGATGCTCGCCATAGACCATCGCTACAACTATCTGTTGAACAACGCAGGCGTGCCCAATACAACGACCGGCTATAACGTGATTTTCTCGTTCAACCCGTAGCCTCAACTTTTCTGCTCGAGCAGCTCATCGATTGCAATGATGCTGCTCGGCAGGAATGCTGTTATATCTACCAGCAACTGCAAATCGATGCCAGTGAAGCTACGCTCCGCGCTAATCCTCGGCTCAACCATGTGCCAACAGTTCGAACGAACTCATCTCTCGTCTTGGCGCGCGGCGGAAGCAGCCCATTCGGCGCGCATGTCCCGCAATGTCCATGTGAGCGCCTCATCGGGGATCAGGTAGCCGCCGATGCCGTCCGTAAACAGCATGTCGTAAATCCTCCGACTCGCAGCATTGATGTCCTCCGCGCTTGGACTGCCGGAGACAGGCGGCGCCGGCAGCACAATGGTGATCGTGCGGGGCTGCTGCGGTATGACTTCAACCCGGTAGCTACCTTCGGGCATCGAGCCAAAATACTCCTTCAGGGCAGTGACGGGATCATCGATGAGATGTTGGCGCGCCTTGGCGTCGCGGCGCAGCAGGCAGTAATGCTCGGTGAAAATGTCTTGTTTGTCGCTCACGGGTTATTCCTTCGAAAGCTCTCGCGCATGCGCAACAACTCCAGCTTGAGCACCTGCGGCATGATCCAGCAAAAGAGATCTCCACTCTGCCACATATCCATCTGATTGATGACCTTTTCCGCATCTTCCGTGGGCTCTGCGAGCGGCGGAATCACAAAGTAGAGCGTGTCGCGACGCTGCTGGCGGACATCTATCTCGACGTCGGGCGAAACCTCGACACCAATGCTGGCTAGCGCCTGCCGCGGGTCTTTACGTAACAACTCGGCAAAGGAATTGTCGGTCCATGCCAACTCGACGAGACGCCGCTCGAGGGTGATATTTCCTTCACTTTTCTTTGTTGCCTGCTGCACGTGCTCTCCTTCTCCTCCGCTGGTCATTTATTGAACATTCCGCTATTCGTTGGCTCCACCTCAACTTCAATGAGCGAGGGAGTGCCAGAGGCAATCGCTGAGGCCAGAGCCTTAGCGAAATCGTCGGGCGACGTAACCCGTCGCGCCGGCAGTCCATAGCCTTTGGCCAGTGACACGAAGTCGATGCCCGGCAGATCCATTCCTGCGACCACTTGTGTGTTGAGAAACGAGCCGAAGTCTTTCAGCGCTTCATAGACGCCGTTCCTCACGATTACAAAGGTGCACGGCAAATTGTGCTGCGCCGCGGTCCACAGACCCGTGATGCTATAGTTCGCCGACCCATCGCCGACCAGTGCAACCACTGGCCGTTTTCCGTAGGCAAGACTGACACCCACCGCGGCTGGAAGCGCAAAGCCAAGACCGCCACCCGCACCGCAAAAGAAACTCTTAGGCCGGGTAATAGCAGCCGTTTCCCACCAAGAGCCAAGTGATGGAGATTCCGTTGTGAATACAGTTTCGGGTGGGCACACACCGGCCACAATTCGGTTGAACTCTTCGACCGTAACTTTCGAACTGCTGGAAGCACCGCGCGGAGCAGCGACTCTGGGCTGAATGATCGCTGGCGTTCGCTTAATTAGCGGGATCAACTGCTCCATCGCAAGCGCCGGGTCGCCGACGATCGCGTCACCCATGGGCGCACGCGCCGCCTGGTCGGCGTCCGCAGTGACCGTGACCAAGGCTGTGCCTTTTGGAAGGTAGGCTCCCGGCGTCCACGCGTGGTAACGAAACGCTGGACCGCCAAAGACGACCACCAGATCGTAACCGGTCAGTTGCTCGCAAACTTTGGAGATTGTCGTGCTCAGAGTGCCAAGAAAATTCGGATGGTTGGTCGGAAAAGGAATTCTCGCCGGCTCACTGACTAAGAATACAGGCGCGCCACAGATCTCCGAGAGCTTCACTCCGGCTTTCCAGCCAAGCTCGGTATCGACGTCTGACCCCATGACGAAGAGAGGTTTGTGAGCTGCGTTCAGGCGATCGGCAAGTGCCTTGAGCTGATCCTGCTGGGGTATTGGCCGCGCTGCCACGTGGCGGCCGACGAGCGAAGCGGTTTGATCGTCATTGGCCTCGGCCCGCCAGTCATCGAGAGGAATTGAGACGAAGACAGGACCGGAAGGAGCTGCCGCGGCGAAGTGCGCAGCTCGGGCGATGACTGCTGGTACAGATGCAGCATCGGGAGCCTCGAAGGACCACTTCACCAGGGGACGCGGCAAATCAATCGCATTGCGGCTGGTAAGCTGACCCTCCAGCGTGAGCATGGACCGAACTTGCTGGCCGCTCATGATAACCAGCGGAGTGCCAAGCACCTGAGCGTTGACGAGCGTACCCATGGCTTGACCAACACCGGCGGCTGCATGAAGGCTCACCAGCACCGGACTCCCGGTCACCTGACAATAGCCATCGGCCATCGCCAAGCCCGCGCCCTCGTGCAGCGCCAGCATGTAGCGGAAGTCGCTGGGTAAGCGATCAAGAAATGGAAGTTCGTTGGAACCAGGATTACCAAAGATGGTGGTCATCCCAAGTGAACGCAAAACCTCGTACGTTGCATCATGAACCGTGGCCATAAAAGCCTTTCAACTCGAAGGATAAGTGCGTGATCGTAACAGCCGGCCGAACCGCAAGCCCGGCCGCATGTCAGTTTCGGCGCGCTGCATACCCGGCGCGGCAGGTCCTCAGGAGCGCACGCAATGACGGTATCGTTATCGCGCCCGCAGTCTTCGATGAAGGTGATGTTCGCGAACTCGTCTACCAAATCCGTGGGATAAGTAGGCCCCGCATCTCGATACTGGCGCATCAGGTCCAGATGTTCGTTCTGGTAGACGACTATCTTTTGCGGGTTGTCGACTATCCACTTCGGAAAGAAGGTCGCGCCGTGCACCCGGCGTTCCGCAAGATTAACCGCAACGCTCACGCACGTACCTGTCGGCTCGACCCACGAAACTTTGAATACGTTGTCGGCAAGTCGCACGATATGCGCTTCCTGGTCTTTTACCCAACGGCCGCCAACAATGCCGGTGTGCACTCGATATTCCGCGGTGCGTTCATTCTTGATGTAGAACTCATACTGCCAGCCATTGTCATAGGTATAGATATAGTGCTTGCCCACGAAGGGAGCGATCTCTGCGGACTTGGTGGACTTAAATTCGTCTGACATTTCCAACCATCCTTCTATTGAATCTGGCGGCTGACGCCAGGGGAGTCGCCGTTGCAGGTTTGTTGTTTCAGGTTCGTTTGTTTACAGGTCCGTGGATCAGTGCGGCTGCACCACTACGGTGACGGAGCCGAAGTTTAGCGCGTCATAGTATTGATCGGCAGGGTACCGCGCGGTATATGTGTGCGTACCTGCCGAGACATCGTTCACGACGAACGTGGCTAGGGTGCCGTTGGCGGAAAGGCGGCCCGCGCCGATGAGGTCGGAACCTTCGTAGAACAGAACCTCATTGGTGAGCGCCGGCGAGCCGATCGAAAGCAACCCAGGCTGTTTGCCATAGCTGTCCGGCACAAAAAGCGTGGTTTGGGACATGACTGGCTGCACCACGGCATTCAGAGTGATTGAGTCTCCCGCAATCACAATCGTCCGAAGACTCGTCGCAGCAACGTTTGTGAGTCGCGGGTCCAGAGAGGCGAACAGTTCCCCACTGACGAACGGCATCGTGCCCATGCAAGGGTAGGCCAGTGACGGATCGCTCACCGCGGTCATACTGGCATAGGTGTTGTCTTGTAAGACGAGATGCGTGCCGTGGTCGTCCTCAATCACTTCCGTGGAGCCCGCCTTCAGCCCGTTTAAGACCGGGGGATAAACATTGATGTTGGTAGTGAGCTCGTTGCCTAGAGCAGTGATCGACCCAAGCGAAGTTGATCCGGAAGAGAAGTCGTCGAAGACTACGTTGTCCAAAGTGGACAGGTTAGTGCCATACGAGCCATCGGATTTCTGGGATGCGGCCAGGAATACCTGATACGTGCCTTGACCCAGAATGGTCCCGTCCTGCTGGGTCTCCAGGAGTTGCGACGTCGGCGTAAGTAGATGAACGTTCTGGAAAGTGAGTCCAGTAACGATGGGTGGGTTGTCGTTATTCACGAACTGAAGACGGATGGGCCTAACAATGTCACGAATGCAGGCGGATTGAAAAGTGATGTTGGAAATCTGCGCCCCAGCGGCAGTGCCGTTCTGGCTTTCATCTGTAATTTGCAGCGCCTCCAGATCATTCGTGGCATTCGGCAGGGCCTGAGCGTAAGTGCTCAACCCGTACTTCGCCTTCATCTCCTCTTGTGTCACTCCGTTCACCGTGGTTCCGGAAACGCTGGGCAGATCACCTGTGAACTGCAGGTTGCGCGCGATCAGGTTCGCGACGCTTATACCATTTCCAAGGATCGTGATTCCGCCTTTGGTGTACCCGTGAAACTTGTCCACCGTAATGTCCTGCATTGGAGTTCCAGCCGCTACGAAAACAAGCTCCTGGTCACCGTTGGCGACTGTAGTGTCATATACCGTGACGTTCGAAGCGTCGATGTCGAAGCCATCGGTATTCGGAATGTTCCATGGCGATTGCACTTTGACCCCCCAGATCGTCACATTCTTGCCGTGCAGTCCGACCGTGTGGAAGGGGGGATTGCGGATGGTGAATTTATGGAGGGTGAAGTTGCAGTTGGGTTGGGCGGTCGAGCCCGTGCAGGCGGGGATCTCCTTCTGCGACACCCCTGCCGAAATCACCTGCGGGCTGGCCTGCTCGTTTTGTCCGTTCCCGCCGTTCGAAAAGTTGTTGGGAACAGGACGAACGCCGCATTTATCGGTGCTCCCCGTTGAGTTGTTTCGGTTCTTGTGTATCGTAAGTCCCCACCAGGTGCATTTGTTGGCCCAGATGCCGCCCAGCAGCAGCTTGTCGCCTTGCCCGTCGATCACGCCGTAGCCGTAAATGCCGCTGTAACCGTTCAGTGTGATCAATGGCAAACAGCCCTTACCCACCTTGTAGGTGGCGACTGGGCCGTAGTTGCCGCACTGAATTGCTGGGGTCGACGGATCCTGGTAATTGCGGGGGTCCCGCGAGCCATAGACTGTCACACCGGCATCAATGATCAGCGATACCCCGAGAGGCAGGTTGATCGGGTTGAGGAGAAATGCATTGCGAGAGTTATCGGCGCCCAGGATGAGCTCAACCGCCTGACCGTCCCCGCACTGCTTCAATTTGTCTCGCAGAATGGCGGTTTCGGCGTTCGATTCCGCGTTCTGTTCGGATGCTGTCTCTCCGATGACCGGCCCATCCAACGGAGTGGAACTGAGTGGCGCGGCATAGATGGCGCAGGTCTGCGGAAGCTTGGGTTCAGTCACCGTGCGCTTGTCCTGCGCCGAAAGGCAGACACTGGTTCCAACCACTTGGGTTAAAAGAAGCATAAGTACAACACGAAACTGCATAATTCCTCCTGAGGCTCTTGACTTCACAAGAGCGGCGAACTTTGTTTTCGTATTTGCAGTATCTGGGAAGAAATCGAAGACAGCATCACGAGATGCAGTTCTTTTTTAATAACCCGAATGTGAACTCGGGCGATACCCACGGAAGGGATGCGCGAGGTACCACGATCTGGTTAGAAGAGATTGCGCCTAGCCGGCGAGGCGCATTTGTTACAGGCTTTCTGCTGTTCGGTCCGCGAGAGCTGCGATGGGAGGGACCAGTCCCTCCCCACAGCGTGCCGATGTTACCACTCGGGGTTGCGATTAGAAGAGCTTCTCGTCGAACACGATATCTCCCCAACCTTTTTCAGTAAACGTCGTTCCCGGAGTCTGAACGGTCAGCATCAACGTGTCAGAGTCGGGCAGGATCTGATGCTTTGTCTTTCGAGGCACCTTGAACCATGATCCTTTGCCGTATTCAAGAAATGCGTCGTCTACAAGGACCTTTCCGGTGCCCGAGATGAAGCAGAGGGTCGCATCGTAGGTCTCATGATGATGAGCAACGTTCTTGTCGTTGGCTTGCATGAATGTGAGGTTGTATCCCGAGCCGTCGAAGGTGCCCAGCACCATGTCGGTTTCATGCACGCGAGTGCTGCGGATTTCCGGCAGCTCCGCAATTGCTTCGGTGATCTTGTTCGTTAATTCCGTCATCGTCATATCTCCTTATTGTCAGAAAGTGGATCTAGTGTAGTGCGTCGTAAGTAGTAACGATTATCATTCGATGCGCGTCCAATACTATGGAGGACGAGAGGGTATGCGCATCGCCGCCGCAGTTACGCTGAGCCCGGAACAGACCGAAGTCTTGGAGCGGATGGCACGAGCACGTTCTTTACCTGCACGGGTTGTGGAGCGGGCGCGGGTCGTGCTGATGGCCGCAGACGGGCTGGAGAACAAGGAAATTGCCGGGCGGATGAACATGACGCCGGAGAAGGCGGCGCGCTGGCGGAACCGCTTTCTGGCGGGCGGCGTGGCCGCCTTGCAGAAAGACGCACCACGACCCGGCAAGCCACGCACCATCACGGAGCGGAAGGTGAAGCGAGTGGTGGAGATGACGCTGCACAATAAGCCGGCCAACGCCACCCACTGGTCGACGCGCACCATGGCGCGGGCGGCGGGCATCAGCGAGGCCAGTGTGCGCCGCATCTGGCGTGCGCATGGACTGAAGCCGCATCAGGTGCGGACCTTTAAGCTCAGCCGCGATGTCCGGTTCCAGGAGAAGCTGGAAGATATCGTCGGCCTGTATCTGAATCCACCCGAGCACGCCATCGTCCTGTGCGCCGACGAGAAGAGCCAAATTCAGGCTCTAGACCGCACCCAGCCGGGATTGCCGCTGAAGAAGGGCCGTTGCGGCACCATGACCCACGACTACAAGCGCAACGGAACGGCCACCCTGTTTGCCGCGCTGGATGCCCTGGAAGGACAGGTCATTTCCATGTGCGACGACCGGCACCGTCATCAGGAGTGGCTGAAGTTCCTGCGCGCCATCGATGACATCATTCCCCAAGACAAGCAGATCCACATGATTGTGGACAACTACGCCACCCACAAACATCCCCGCGTCGAGCGCTGGCTGGACCGCCATCCCCGCTTTCACATGCACTTCACACCTACAGGCTGCTCCTGGCTGAACATGGTGGAGCGCTTCTTCCGCGACCTGACCGAAAACCGTCTCCGCCGCGGAGTCTTTCGCAGCGTCGAGGAACTGATCACCGCCATCTTCGACTACATCGACCATCACAACGACAACCCAAAGCCTTTCATCTGGACCGCCAAGGCCAGCGACATCCTGGAGAAGGTTAAACGCGCCCGCGCCGCTCAGAATAATCGGCAATCTGCATGACGCACTACACTAGGTTGAGGGCCAACCTAGATAGGTTGATGTAGCGCGGCTGCCTCTGAGGCCAGTCGCCGTCGGGGGTGCGGGGAAGGGGTAATCCTATAGCCGGCGTTATTAAGCAAATAGAGCATTCACGGCAGCGGTGTCGAAATATCCGGTGACTTCCGTCAGTTTGTCGCCGGCCACCCGAACCATCCAGCAATAGTCGTTGGCGTATACGCCGCCCTTGGTCAGCGGGGTTTCTCCATGCCACTCAACCACGACCGTGTCGCCCTCCGCCACGATCCGCTTGACCTTGCACGATGTGGAACCGGCGAATACCGACTGCAGCGGCAGGTAAGTCTTGTCCATATATTCTTTCTTGCTATGTGAGACGCCGGATATAGGGGTGCTGCCAATTGCGGTCCAGATCACGTCATCAGCTACCGCACTGAAGAAGCCGGAAGAATCACCCGCTTCCCACTTCGCAAACAGCTTCGTCACAACTTCCTTTGCATTCATAGCTGCCTCCCTAATTTTGATGGCCGACCACATGTGCGTCGGTAGATCTCGCTCAAGTACCTCTTAACCACTCGCTGGCCCACGGGCTGCGAGCAGAGCCCCTGGCGCGGGCCTCCTGTTATTCCACGAGGGCCCAGTCGTGAGTGGGGTCGAATTTCTGGATCGATGCAGCGATTTTGTAAGTATCGGGACCCAAGTCCCGCTCATAGATCGCGCCGTCGCTGCCTGCCAGGAAGGTCATGATGCCGCTATGGCCGTATTTCACCGGAGTTGCAAGAATGGCGAAGCCGCCCGTCATCTTCCCATTCACGATGTAGCTTTTTGCTCCGCCGGGAGCAGCGTCCCCTTGCGCTGTCAAAATGCGCAGGATGTAGCCATCCAGCACAAAGGGCTGGCCGGGAACGAACAGAACCCGCTGACGACTTCGGCAACTCGGCGAGAATTGCCAAGGGACTTGGTGACTGCTTTGCCGATACTGGCCAGTACAGCCCATCCTGCTTACCTTCACTGCTTATGATCCGCGGTGCATACCGTTGCCGTTTCGTGAGTATTGGTTCTCAGCGTCCGCAAGGGCGTAGCATGCATCAATCGCGAGGAGTTCGTTTCGGCCGATGTGGCGCGCAAGAATCTCCTGCTTCCCTGCCCCCATATCGAAGTACCAGCGCGAATCGGAGTTTTTCGCCAGCGGTATCGGGAACGGATAGTTGTCCGCACCAATGTAGAGCACCTCGGTGCCGTCAGTCATCGCAACCCAGCGATTCATCCGGTTATATTTCGTCACAAACGACTGACGGGCGGCCTGGTCTGCAGCGGGATCTCCTGAGCCAACGACATCTTGCAAGCCAGGTCCGAGAATCCGTCGAAGCTCAGCTTCGTTATTCGCTCCGTTTGCTGCCTGTAGAGCCTGACCGGCCTCCGATGGAGTCGCGAAAGTAACTTGTGTCTCTGCGCCGTCCGTCGCGGCGGGGCTGTCCACAGCAAAGAGGGATAGCGCGAAGAGAATCAGGAGAAGGAGCGCCGGATAAATCAGAGGGGCGTCTAGGCTCATCGAACGTTTTATCGATTGCATCTGCATGGCTTTGACCATCCATTCCTTAAGAATTCGTTCTAGTTCGAGGGCGAACAGGTTAAGAGGCAATTAGCGCCTGCGGGCTCCGCCGCCACCGTGAGGGGCGGCTGCGTGCGGCGCGGGGTGGTGCATGGCCGGGTGCGCGCCGGGTGCGATGCATGCTTGCATGTCCGCGGTTTGATTCGGCACGAGCCGCACGGCCGTCTCCACTCATTGCCGATCGGGGGCGTTGCTGCTGATGCCCCATGGCCGTGGGATAACGCCGGTCGCCAGGATGAGGGCCGCCGTCCTGCGGCGGACGCGAGCCAGGAATCCCTGTCTGGCCGGCAGGTTTATAAACCTGCGGCCCAACCGTGCCTGAGGGATTGTGCTGCACCCCTCCGTTGCCGCCGATCAGTCCATGATCGCCGTTATGGCCGCCATTCGGCTGATCGGCCGGATTCGTGCCCGGAACGTCGTGGTGAAAGCCGCCGTTAGGACCGTAATAACCGTTCGGATGGTATGCGCCGTTCGGGCCGTAGTGGGTATCCACGCCGGGACGATAGGGATCAGGATGGTTGCCAGGACCCCAGGGGTGATAGCCGTTGTTCCATGTCCGGTTATTAATGTACGTGTTGTTGTTGTAGATGATGGTAGAACCGCCGCCGCCCCACCCACCCCAGTTCACATTCCAGGCATTCCAGCCCCAACCTCCGCCCCAGCCACCACCTGCAACCACGGCGCCTACGGCAACCCCGCTTCCGAAATAGAGACCGGCCGAAGCCACCGGTACCGCAGGAGGCACATAGAGCGGCACCGCAACGGGAGCGCCGTAGACCACAGCGGGGTTGTACTGCGGCACATAGACGACCTGGGGATTCGCCGGCTGAATGACGATGGTGTTAGCCGACGGCTGCGTCACCGTGATCTGACTTGTGGACTGCAGCGTTCCGGCAGCCTGGGCCTTGGCGCGCATAGTTTGCACTGCTGTCATCACGTCGGCCTGCTGACTAGCGAAGGCCTGTCCGAGGCTTGAGGTCCACGAGAGGTTATGCGCCAGGTTGTCCAACACAGAAGGGAACTGCGTCAGGGCCTTGACGCTGGGATCCCACGATTGCTGGCCGACGGCCTGCGCAAGCGCAGTTCCGGTCAGGTTCGTGTTTTGGGCTAGCCACGTGTCGGCGTCGGCGACCTGATCCGGATTGGTCGATGCCGCGAGCACCTGTGCCACCAATGCGTCCGGATATAAAGCGATAGGAGCCACCAGGGCGTCAAGCTGATCCGCCGACAGCGGCGCCGGTGTTGGTACGGAACTGTCCTGCGGGGCGGAGGCCGTCGACTGCGGTGCAACGTATTGACTCACAGGAGCGGGTGCAGGAACGGGCGTGGGCGCCGGGGGTGCTATCACCGGCTGGTACGCATATAAGGTTCCTGTTACAGGTGATGCGGTTTCGCCGACCGGCGTCGTGCGCTCTGCCTGCCAGGCCGCGTGCTTGCCGCGAAAACCGTATGAGCCTGACATCCTATCGCCATAAACGTGGCCGCCGAAATTCAATACGTTCTTCGTAACCGTACTGAATCGGATGTAATTCCCGTGGATCTCACCCTGAATCGGACCCGACTGGTTAGGGCCTTCGAAGAATCCCGCCAGCTGGTTGCCAGATTGTGTGATCTGAACGTGCTTCACGACTGTCTCGCTGTTCTCGATGTTGGTGGAGTAAATCGTCCAGTTACCCGCCACGTTGTCCGGCGGTTGTTGGGCTGGCATAGTTGTGCAAAACATCAGCAACAAGAGCACCAAGCCAGTCAGGTTCAACGTCGGTTTCTTTATTTTCATGACATCCTCCCGTGTCGTTCTGCGGGCACGCTTTTCATCGCTCGCCATCGCCGCTCGGCTCTGTGCTTCTCTGCGTTCCGGCTGCGTGCTTCTCGCTTCCATGTCGGTACTATGCGGTTTCCTACTCCGAATGCACATCACGGGATAAGTGGCTTTTTCACTAACGCTGCAGGGGATGTTGGCAGATACCACGATCGGGTAACACAAGAGTTATCCAGGATGAACTTCCTGGCACGTACATCCCAAAATTGGAAGTGACGATCGCGAACAACACTCGTGCCGCAGGCGTAGTAGGCGCGGCGTCCCATGCAGGAATTCGGGGGATTTGACCTATACTTATGGCAAATGAATCGTGGTGTTTCGTCGCCGCCATCGCCGTTTACGGCGTTCTCGATTCGCGTGTGCCTACTGGCGTTTCTCTGTGCGGGCTTGCCTACTCGGGCGCAGTATCGGTACGACGTCTGGACCGCCGACAACGGCCTGCCGCAGAACATCGTTCGCGGCATATATCAGTCTCACGACGGTTTCCTCTGGGTAGCAACCTTTGACGGCCTTGTGCGCTTTGACGGGGTGCAGTTCAAGGTCTTTAACAAAAGCAATACTCCGGGCATGGGATCGAACCGGATCGTGTCTCTATACGGTGATGCGTCCGGCGATCTTTGGCTGAGCAGTGAGGGTGGTGACCTTACTCTTTATCGCAACGGCACATTTCAAAGCATGGGAGCAGCCCAGGGAGTTTCGGAGAACTCGGTCCGAGGAGTGACCGGCGACGATGCCGGCCGCGTCTGGATTCTCAACGGAGACAGAATTGAAGAGTGGCAGCAGGACAAGGGACGGTTTATCGATGTCACCCCCGCGCAGCTCCAGCTTCAATACAACATCCTCCTCTGGGATAACGAGGGATTCTGGGGATCGGACGAGACCGGCATACACTGCTTCGCCAAAGGGAAGTTTCTCCATTACGCTCTCCCGCCGCATGTTGCACCGGCCTCCATTCTGTCGGTTGCGCATGAACACAGCGGCATCGTCTGGGTCGAGACGAGCGACAGGAGGTACTTTAAGATTCCGCCGGGGAAAACCGCGGTGCCCGTTCCCAAGCCGCTCGTCACCTATGTCGATGGCAGTGGGCACTCGTGGAGCATGCAGTTAGGCCACGAGCTCCTCCGCACTGTCGAGTACCTGAACGCCGGCCAGACTTCAAAACTCAGCTTTGTTTCCATGTATGAAGACCGTGAGAAGAATCTCTGGTTTGGCACGGAAGGGAAAGGGCTCTACCGCTTACAGAAACAGTCTATCGTCGTCCACTCCAAGCAGCCAGGCATGACGGAAGACAATATCTATCCAATCATTCAGGATCATTCCGGCGCGATATGGATCGGAGCCTGGAACATGGGACTGAGCCGATATCTGGACGGCAAGTTCACCGCGTTTACCACGGCCGAAGGTCTTCCCAGCAAGTTAGTCACGGCGCTCTATGAAGACAACGAAGGCCAGCTTTGGGTAGCCACCCACGGCGGCGTTGCTATCTTTAAAGACGGCCACTTTCACAGGCCTGCTCACCTCTCCCTTCCCGAGCGCTCCGTGGTCCAGGCCATCTATCAGGACCAGAACCTCACCCTTTGGTTTGGCACCAATCGTGGCCTGGTTTCATTGACAAAGAATGGCACCAAACTCTTCACGGTAGACCAAGGTCTCGCGACAGACGATGTGCGCGTCATCCTCCAGACCCGGGCGGGCGACCTCTTGGTCGGCGGCTACGGAGGCCTCACCCGTATTCGCCAAGGTCACTTCTCACACTGGACGGAGCGGGAGGGCCTGCCCAGCAACAACATCCGTTCTCTTTATGAAGACAATGATGGTGCGGTCTGGATCGGGACCTACGACCGCGGACTCGGCCGATTCAAGGATGGAGCATTCACTCGCTTCACTATGGGCGATGGCCTTTACAACAACGGCGTGTTTCAAATTCTTGAAGATGGTGCTGGCAGTCTTTGGATGAGTTGCAACCGCGGTATCTATCGGGTCAAGAAGCAGGAGCTGAACGACTTTGCGGAGGGGCGACGCAGCACGATTTCGTCAATTGCCTACGGCAAGGTTGATGGAATGGCGACCGTCGAATGCAACGGTGGCCTGTCCCCCGCCGGAGTGAAGACGCGCGACGGGAAATTGTGGTTTCCGACGCAGGCCGGCGTAGCCGTCGTAGATCCTGCTGCCGTCTCCTACAATCCGCACCCGCCACCGGTTGTCATTGAATCAATCGTCCAGGATCGAACGCCGGTACGTTTGACTGAGGCGATTCGCCTTCCCCCGCATGCCCAGAATATAGAGATCCAATATAGCGCTCCCAGCTTCATCAAGCCGGAGCAGATTCACTTCAAATATTGGCTGGAGGGCCTCGACTCGAGTTGGATCGACGCTGGCGGCCGCCGTACCGCGTACTTTTCTCACCTTCCACCCGGCCAATATTCTTTCCGTGTGATCGCGGGAAATAGCGACGGAGTGTGGAACGAAGCGGGCGCGAGAATGGCCTTTACGGTGTTGCCGGCCTACTATCAGACTACATGGTTTCGCTCGTTGTGCGCCGCAGTGTTCGCTCTTCTGCTGTGGGTACTCTATCGTCTTCGCCTTCGGCAAGTTGCGGCGCGTATGCAGACCAGGCTCGAAGAGCGATTGGCAGAACGCGAAAGAATCGCGCGAGATCTGCATGACACCTTGTTGCAAGGCATTGCCAGCGCCCACATGCAACTCGACGTAGCCAATGATCGCCTGCCGGGCGATTCACCCGCGAAGCCGCTGGTGCAACGCGTCCTCAACCTGATGGAGCAGGTAAGCGCCGAAGGAAGAAATGCAATACGAAGCCTCCGTTCGTCCGGGTCTGAGAGGGGCCGGCTTGACGAGATGCTCGCGCACGTACCGGTCGAGATGGGTGCTCAGAAGGCGGTTGACTTCAGAGTCATTGTGGCAGGTGAGCCCAGAGATATGCATCCGGTCGTTCGTGATGAGATTTACCGCATCAGCCGGGAGGCGACCATCAATGCATTCCGACACGCGGATGCTACCAGCATTGAAGTTGAGATTGAATATGCTCTGCGTAAACTGGGCGTGACCGTGCGAGACAATGGAGGCGGTATCGATGCGAAGTTGCTGCAGACGGGCCGCGAAGGACATTGGGGCCTTTCAAATATGCGGGAACGAGCTGAGAAGATCCACGCTAAATTAGATGTTTTCAGTCGCCCCGGTGCAGGAACGGAAGTGCAGCTGTCCGTTCCTAGCAAGGTGGCATATGATCGCGCCGACGAGGACAACTGGTGGAAGCGGCTTGTGAAATGGATGGGTGCAGCGTATAAGAGCAATATTCCCGCGGCCAAAGAGTGAGGAATCGTGAGCGAACAAGACCGTATTCGCGTCCTGACTGTCGATGACCATCCGCTGCTGCGGGAGGGGATCTCCACCCTTATCAATAACCAGCCCGACATGTGTGTTGTGGGTGAGGCGTCCACCGGGACCGAAGCTCTGGAGCGTTTTCGCGAACTTCGTCCTGACGTAACGCTGATGGATGTCAGGCTTCCGGACAAGAGCGGCATCGATGCTATGGTGGCGATTCGGGGCGAATTTCCGGACGCCCGCGTCATCATGCTCACTACCTCGGAAGGCGACGTCGAAATTCAGCGGGCGCTCGGGACAGGTGCGCGAGGCTATATTCTCAAGAGCATGCCTCCGAAGGACGTGATTGAGGCCATTCGCATAGTCCACGCAGGCAAGAAACGGATTCCGCCCGCAATTGCTGCGCACCTGGCCGAGCACTATGCCGATGAAGACCTTACCGCCCGCGAGATCGAGGTCCTCCAGCAGATTTCCGGCGGCAATCGCAACCGCGACATCGCCGATCGTTTGTTCATTTCAGAAGAAACGGTGAAAGTGCACATCAAGCACATCATGGAGAAGCTGGGAGCCAGTGACCGCACCCAAGCCGTCGCGATTGCCTTGAAGCGCGGCATCATCCATCTCTGATCGCCATACCCCAATAGTGGTAGAGGAAGATTCCGAGCCTTAGGGATTCCTTTTGGTTCGGCAGCCGCTAGCCTTCGATAAGGCGGCAAAGACCGCCGCCTACGAGGCGACGCTTGCCAAGACTCTACACCCGATTTCCGAGCCGTGGGCCAGGGATTGGATTGCTCCTGTTGCGTGTGGCAACTGGAGCGACGCTTATCCTCCATGCCGGCTTCCTCTCGCAGCTCCAGGACTTGCGGATCGCCGTCGTGGCGATGGGCGTGCTCGCGTTCTTTAGCGGCGTTAGCGCTCCTGGCCGGCTTTCTTACTCCTATCGTTTCGATCGTTGCCCTCTTGATCATGGCCGGCACAGGGTCTGCCTGGTTTCCCGCATTCAACGGCGGTGCAATCGCCGGAACCTCCCGTCCCTCGATGTGGCCGTCATGGCCGCCGCTATCGTCTTGCTTGGTCCCGGTGCCTTCTCCGTCGATGCCCACCTGTTTGGCCGCCGCAAAATCATCATTCCCCCTGCATCCCCGTCGCAAAGAGCGTAATTCGAGGCGCCTTCCCGAACTCCGGCAGAACTCATGGTAAGTTTCCGGATAACCGCATAGGGTTACGGCATCACCACCGAAGCGGGGTACGAGAGAAACCGCCTATCTCGTGATGTGACCGCCGAACGACTTCGCGCATAGTACCAGCATAACGAGCGGCGGAGGCGGCGAGTGTTTACCTTAGCGAAGCGGAATCTATTTCACGACAAACTGCGGCTCGCCGTGACGCTGACCGGCATCGTCTTCGCCGTCGTCCTGATCGTTATCGAGTTGGGACTATTCGTCGGCTTCACACGCACAACGTCGGCGCTGATCGATCACTCGCAAGTCGATCTCTGGGTCACCACCAGCCACGTTCCGTATCTCGAACTCGGAGTGCCGATGAACGAGCGCAAGCTTTACCAGGTGGAAGCCGTATCCGGAGTTGCGGGCGTGGAGAAGTACATCGTCCGCTATACACGCTGGAACCGCCTGGACGGAGGCCAGGACCAGATCCAGGTTATCGGCTTCGATCCCGACCGGAGTTGGGGCGGGCCATGGAATATTGTGGAAGGCGATGTTCGCGACCTAAAGATTCCCGATGCGGTGATGGTCGATGACGTCTACAAGAAGAAGCTGGGCGTAACCCGTATCGGTGAGGTGTTCGAGATCAATGGGCACCGCGCGCGGGTGGTGGGGTTCACGCACGATATTCGCTCCTTTACGACGTCGCCCTGCGTATTCACCAGCTTCCGCAATGCGCTGGATTATGTGCCGATCGAGCGGAATCAAACGACGTACCTACTGGTCAAGACTAATCCGGGCGCCGATATCGAAACCGTTCGGCAGAACATACGGGAACGCATCGAGGGCGTCGATGTGCTCACCAGCAAGGAATTCAGCCGCCTTACGCAACGCTATTGGACGTTCACCACCGGAGCCGGAATCGCGATTCTGCTGGGCGCGGTCCTGGGGCTGCTCGTCGGATTCGTCGTCGTAGCCCAGACGATTTATGCCACCACCATGGACCACCTGAAGGAGTTCGGCACACTGAAGGCCATGGGCGCTCCCAACAGTTATGTGCGCAAGGTGATCCTGTCCCAGGCGCTCATCGCCGCCGTCATGGGATATGCGCTGGGCATGATCCTCAGCGGCGCGGTGGTGCATTTCGGCCAGCCGGCCGGGGCTCCCATCGTGATGAATGGTTGGATGGCATTCGCCGCTCTGCTGATTACGCTGACCATGTGCGCCGGAGCATCGCTGATCTCGATCAACAAAGTTACCCGGCTCGATCCTGCAACCGTATTCAAAGGCTAACGATTCCGAGGAGACGATATGAACACTGCAATCTCAGTTCGCGACGTAACGAAAACGCTATGCAGAGGGTACGGCCCGGGTCAGCGCCTTGCGGGGCGTGAATCTGGAGGTTCACCATGGCGAAATCGTGATGCTGATCGGACCATCCGGCAGCGGCAAGACCACGCTGCTCTCGATCATGGGCTGCATCCTGTCCGCCAGTTCAGGAAGTGTCGAGATTGCCGGCGAGGAAGTCGCTCACCTGCCGGAAAGCGAACTGCCTCGGGTCCGCCGCGATCACATGGGCTTCGTCTTTCAGGGATTCAACCTTTTCCCCACTCTGACCGCCGGAGAGAACGTCGGGCTCATGCTCGACGTAAAAGGAATCGGCGGACCGCAGGCAAGAAAGCAGTCTTACGAGCTGCTCGACAGCGTGGGTCTGGCAGACAAGTTCGATACGTCGCCGGCCAATCTGAGCGGCGGACAGAAGCAACGCGTAGCCATTGCCCGCGCCCTGGCCGGCGATCCGGAAATCATCCTGGCCGATGAGCCTACGGCTGCGCTGGACTCGCATACCGGACGCAGCGTGATGGAGATGCTGAAAAGCCTGGCGCATGAACGTGGACGCGCGGTAGTGGTCGTGACCCACGATCCGCGGGTGGTCGAGTTCGGTGACCGCGCGATTCGCATCGAAGACGGGCTGATCGCATCTCAAGAGAGCGAGAACTAGCTGGCTGTGTGCATTATCGGTGGCGGTATATAGCTTCGCCTGTTTTCCTGACGATCGCCCCAGGGCCGCCACTGATTTCCTAACCGCATTGTGTTACTTCTTCCCCTCCACTCTAAGGTAGCTAAAAAGCCTCTTATCTCGGGATGTGCCGGTTCGGGTCGAGGCCTCATAGTACTCACTGTACAAGGCCGAATGCGCTTCCGCAGGCCTAATTACTAACTGTGAGAATGGAGAGTTCAGTGAAAAAGAAAGTTGCAAGTGCTGCCCTTGGTCTGGCGTTCCTTATGTTATCGGTGAAGCTGCTTCCGGCGCTTCGCGAAATAGGCCGTGCCGACCGCCCGGCGCCGTTGTCCCAAATGGTCGACATGATTGCCGGACCGGGCCGGGTTGAGCCGATCTCTGAAGAGATCCAGTTGGGCTCGGAGCTGAGCGGTAAGCTGAGGACGGTCAACGTACAGGAAGGCGAATCGATTCACAAGGGGCAGATCCTGGCTGTCTTGCAGAACGACGACTATCGGGCCGAATTGGCCTCCGCCGCAGCCGAGGTGGAAACGAAGGAAGCTAGTCTGCGCAAGATCATGAACGGAGCGCGTGAGCAGGAGCGCGGCGAGGCACAGGCTTCCGTCCGCGAAGCGCAAGCCGTTATGTCGAACACACAGGCGGAGCTGACGCGGCGTCAGGATCTCTTTCAAAGCGGAATCATCTCTCGCGAGGAACTGGACCGGTATACGCGGCAATCCGAGGTGGCCAGGGAGCAATATCAGGAGAAGTCGAATCACGCCTCGCTTCTGAACAACGGGCCTCGCGAAGAAGACGTTGCCTTTGCCCAGGCTGACTTGCGTCTGGCGCAGGCCAATGAAGCCCAAGCGCAGGCGCGATATGAGAAAAGCTTCATCAAGTCTCCCATCGATGGACTCGTGTTGCGCAAGCATCATCGCGACGGCGAAAGCGTTTCCAACTCGGCCGCCACGCCCGATCCGGTGCTGACCATTGGCGACACGCAAGTACTGCGTGTGCGGGTGGACATCGATGAGGCCGATGTGAACAAGGTTCGGGTTGGCCAGACGGCTTACGTGACAGCGGATGCCTACGGCAAGCAGAAAGTATGGGGGCACGTGGTGCAGGTTGGCGGACTGCTCGGTCCCAAGACGAACCGAACGAACGAGCCCACCGAGCGCGTCGACCGGAAGTTCCTGGAGGCTCTGGTGGAACTCGACGCCAGTGCGCAGTTGCCCATGGGATTGCGCGTCGATACGTTCATCGTCACCAATGGCGAGCAGGCGGCTGCGTTGCGGCCACAGATGTAGAGCGCGCGGCTGGAGGGCCGTGTGCTCGGAGGCAGGAGGCATCCAGCAGACTGAGCACGACGGCATACTTAACGGGCTTCCGGCGACAAATCCGCTTGATCGCGTAGCACATTGCCTGGTTATCGTTTGGAGATTGCTCCGAGCAGGTTTGGGACGGATTAGTCCTTCGACTGGATTGGAGCGTCTAGGCTGGCACATTCGAGTGAGAGGTGTCACGATTCCGATCGTCGGACAGATGTGCTGGCCAACAGCTGGCCATGCGTCTGCAAATCAGGTCTCTCAGCGCAAGGGGGAGGCGCTAAGTCCAACAAAACACTTGAAAATAAGTGAGCACAAACAGGGCAGGTAAGTTCAGCAAACCGCCGCCTTCAGCCACTCGGCCACCTCTCCGGATCAGGCGGGTGATAAGGCCCGCAAATTGCGGGTTGCTTGACTATAGCAGCGTATCCCAATCGCGCGGTCCTGAATACGCGGAACATTCGGCCGCACGCCGACGATATCGCTATCGCGCGGCTTGCTAGACTGAAAGAACACGGCCAATTGTCTCGCCGAGCTATGCCTCCGCTGAAGTTGGACTCGATGTTCCAGCCGTGTGACGCGAGAGGGCAGATCTTCAAGTACTCGGCGGGTTGCCGAACATTGACACCGAGATGAGGTTAGTCGACCCACAATGAACGAGGCTTACACCTGCGCCACCACGAACGAGTCACGCCAGCAGGTCGCGCGGGCGCGCCGTATCGTCATCAAGGTCGGGACCAACGTGGTGATGCGCGATGACGGGCGACCGGCGCTTAGCCAACTCTACGGCATAGCAGAATCGGTGGCCCGCCTGCGGCAGCAGGGACGCGATGTGCTTATGGTCTCGTCCGGTGCTGTTGGCCTCGGCATGGAGCGCATCGGCTTGGCTAAGCGTCCGACCGAGCTGTCGCAGATCCAGGCTTGCGCAGCCATTGGACAGAGCCGCCTGATGGCGATCTATGACGACGCCTTCGACAAGCTGGGCTGCCGCACCGCACAAGTACTGCTGACGGAAGACGACTTCCGTGATCCCGAGCGTTATGGCAACCTGCGCTCCACGCTCGCTTCCCTGCTCGCGATGGGCGTCATTCCCGTCATCAATGAGAACGATACGGTTTCCACTGTCGAGTTGGACCATCCGGCGGACCAGCCGGGACGAGAGCGGGTCTTCGGCGATAACGACAAGCTTTCCGCCCTAGTCATGACCCACGTTGACGGCGATCTCCTGCTGTTGCTCTCCGACGTCGACGGACTTTACGACGGAGACCCATCGGCGGCAGACGCTGCAGTGATCACGCAGGTGTCCGTCATCAATGACGAAGTCCGGAACTTTGCGCTGGGCAAGAACGGCCGCGGCCGCGGCGGGATGGCGAGCAAGCTGGAAGCGGCGCGCATCGCGGTCGAGGCGAAAGGCTTGGCGGTAATCGCCAACGGTCGGACTGCCAACGTGATCGAGCGAGTATGCGCTGGCGAAGAGCTGGGCACGTTGTTTCTCCCGCGAGGGGCGAAGTGAGCGTTTCGGCGAAGTCGCTGGCCGAAACAGGCAAGGAAGCTTCGCGCAAGCTGGCAACGGCATCTTCCGAACGGCGAAATGCCGCTATCCGTGCAGCCGCCGAGGCCATCGCACAAGCCGCAGCGCAACTTCTCGAAGCCAACGTGGAAGACCTCAAAGTCGGAAACGATGCTGCTCGCACGTGGCGAGATTACATCCGCGACTCTTGAGCGACTTCGTCTGACTGACGCGAAAATCGATGACATGTCTGTTTCCATGCGGGCAGTGGCAAACCTGCCCGATCCCATTGGTCGCGTGCTGCAACGCACCGAGCTCGACCGAGGACTGGTGCTGGAGAAGATTACCTGTCCTCTGGGACTGTTGGCCGTCATCTTTGAAGCGCGCCCCGATGCGGTCACCCAGATCAGCTCGCTGGCGCTGAAGTCGGGCAATGCCGTGATCTTGAAGCCGGGACGCGAAGTGGACCGGACTGCAGCGTCGTTAGTCGAGGTCATCCGCAAATCGCTCGCGCAATCCGGACTGCCAGAGGGTGCGGTCGCATCAGTGACGGGCCGTGATGCGGTGCGAGAGCTTCTGAACATGCCCGACCTGATCGACATGGTGATACCGCGCGGGTCGAAGCAATTGGTTGAGTTCATTCAGAACAACACGCGCATCCCTGTGCTCGGCCACGCAGAAGGCATTTGCCACGTGTATGTCGATGCAGCCGCAAACCGGCAAATGGCGCTGGACATCATCGACGACGCCAAGACCGACTATCCCGCGGCGTGCAACGCGGCAGAGACAGTGCTGGTACATTCACAAATCGCACGGGCGTTTCTGCCGATGCTCGCCGAGCGTATGCATGCGAAGCATGTAAGTCTGCGCGGTTGCGAAACAACGCGTGCGATTCTCAGTGACGCTTCCATCGAACCCGTCGGCGAAAACGAATGGCACCACGAATATTCCGACCTGGTGCTCGCCGTCAAGGTAGTCGCTTCGATGGACGAAGCCGTTGACCACATTCACCGATACGGTTCGTCGCATACCGAAACCATCGTGACGGACGACCAAGCGGCCGCCGAGGAGTTCCTCGCACGGGTAGATGCCGCCGGCGTCTTCCATAATGCCTCGACCCGTTTTGCCGACGGCTTCCGCTACGGATTTGGGGCGGAGGTCGGCATCTCGACCAGCAAATTCCATGCCCGGGGTCCCGTTGGCCTGGAAGGACTGACCACCTATAAATATGTCCTCAGGGGATCCGGGCAGCTGGCTCGCGATTACCACGGGACAAACGCGAAGGCCTTTACGCACCAGCGGCTGCCAAGCGAATAACGCAAAAAAACAAAATTCAGACACAGACACACCCTTGAGAAGCAGACGCTCGGGCACACCCGCCCGGCCGACGGCAAGTGAGAGTCGGTCCGCTTGAAATCGGGTACCCCCCTACTCCATCCTGAAAACAAATGGTTTATAGCGCGACTCTTCGCAAGTTAATGAAAATTAAGATAGTTATACGTAAAGTCTTACAAACACTAGAGTTAGCTATGATTATTCGGGCTTTTTGGAGCCAAAGTCTAGCCCCCTTTGTGCGATTCCACGCAAGGCTTTGAAAACAAACAAGATATACGTAAAGTATTGCTATCAAAGAACTTAGCTGACAGGGTTCTCCGCTGAAGAAAACCCTAGCCTAGGCGCCTACCAAGCCAGCCAGAGTCAGAAATACAACAGCGAGTGTGACGGAGCCAAGGAAAATCGACACGCGTATGTGACGAAAGTAACCCGATTTTCCCAAAGTGGGACGGATAGCAGTTGGGAAGCCAAGAAGGCAGCTCCGCTGCAGCAGTGGTTGTTGAAAAAGCCAGAAAAGGTCATGCCTCGCGGACTAAATACTGCTCGGCGGGTCAAAAAATAAAGGCTTTTGGGCACAACTGAAGTTGTGCCCTGATACGAAACTTTCGCAAATGCGATTTTTCCGGTCGCCGCGGCGGGTAAAGCCGTGCCGGTTCAAATCGGATTTGTGAAACCACTTCTATGGCGCCGTCAACACCGTCTGGTTGGGATCAAGGCTGAGGCGACGGATGCCGGGCGGCACTGGGAGCGTAAACCGGGTCTCAGCGCCGACGGCAAAGACCCGGCCGAGGTAGACCTTACGGTCTCCCAGCACACCATAGACGGGAACGCTCGTTACCAAGTCATCGGGGGCATCCAGTTGTCGCAATATCGCGGTCACGGTGGACTTCGCCGATACGGCCGAAAAGCGCACGTCCTTCGCCTCGAACCGGGGAAGCACAGTGCCATTGACCCAGCCGTCGAAGAACCAGTCGAGCGACCGGTGGTTCTCAAACCATAGCGACTTGGGGAGCACAGCCTCGAACTCAGCCTCAAAGTCGGCATTGGTGATTTCCTTGCCCTGGTATTTTTCGTAGATTGAGCGCAGTAGGCCGAGAAACACTGCGTCCGAGCCGTCTGGATGGGCGCTGGTCCGCGACGCGTCGCGAAACATCTCGCGCAGCATGTGAATCAGCCAAGTTCCGCGACCGTAGGTGATGATCTCGTAGCCCGCCGGAAACTTGTAGGACGACAACCGAACGCCCAGGGTCACAGGCCCGGCTTCCACATTTTTAAGTCCGTCTTTCGATGGGGTCGCCAGCAACTGCCTGTAGGTTTGCAGCATGAGGTGCGCGTCGGCCGGGCGGTGATCTTCCAACAGCATCAGTGCCACATAGTTAGCCAGCGCCTCCATCAGCCATTGCTCGTGGTAACTGGCCCACGAGACACGATCACCGAACCATTGGTGAGCGATTTCATGCGGCAGCATAACTTCGCCGTAGAGCAAGTTGTCGGCGTTGCTGATGTGCAGGTCGGTGCGCTGCTCGGGCGTCAGGTAAACATAGCTTGAAAGGAAGATGATGCCCGGCCAGCCTTGACTGTCGCGCCCGGGGCGTTGCGTCACCGCCAGTGTGTGGAAAGGATACGGACCCAGAATTTTCTCAAGAGCGGTAATCGTATCGGCGGCACGCGAGGCCAGCGGGGAACCGCTGACGGACGGCTTGGAGGCGGGTGCCGCCAATCCAGCTGCGGAGGCACTCTCAGCCGAAACCGCGGGCGACACGCCCGGAGAGGCGACCACGGATTCGACCGGCGTTATGTTGTCCTCGACCCCGCCGGCGGCATAGGAAATGATGTCGACATCGCCGGCCCTGGCCCTGGTTTCGGTATAGCGGCCAAGGTTGAAGCCCGCAATCGGGATAGCGCCGTCACTCACCCAATGTCCGACGGCTCTCGGCCCATCCTGCTGCAACCCCAGCTGTGTGCCGGTGGCGACCAGCGTATAGATATGCGGGAAGCGAAAGGCGATGTCGTACATGGCCATGGCGATGCCGCGGTTGGGATACCACGTGCCACGCGCGCCAACGTAAAACAAGCCGCCGCCTGCGTCCGAGAGCACCGATCCCGCATAAGAGAAATTGATCCGCAAATGTTTTCCGAGCGCCAGAGGCTGGGGAAAGACCACGGCGACCAGGTCGTTGCCGCGCCGCGCGAGCTGGCTGCCCTCGATGGTTTCGTTCTGGATGAACTCTAACGGCTGACCGTCCATCTCCACGGACTTCAATTGCAGGTAGCGGGACAACTCGAAGAGCACGATGCGGGGCCCGGACTGGGTGACTACACCTTGCAGCACCGCTTCGGCGGACAGCTCGAGCGAGGACTCAATCGCAGCGTCAATCTTATAGTCGCTCACTTGGAAAACGTCCCGCGTCCATGCCGGTCCGGTGGGCCCATGAAACTTCGACCCCGCAGACCGGGCCTCACGGACGGACCGCATGGGAAAGCTCATCCACAGGTCGTAGTAGGCCTGGTCGTTCACGACCTTAACCTGACCGACGACGATCTGTTCCGCCGCCCGGGTATCGAAGTACACGTCGAAGGCGCCTAGCCTCGCGGAACCGACACGGGCGTTCAGCAGCCGGTCCGCCGACAGCTCCGCCCCATTCTCCTTAAGTTCAGCCGGACTGCTGGTGAAGCTGATGGCCAGCCGCATGGCGTCGAGCGCGGCCAACTGGCGGGCCGTTGGGTCGCTACGGGCAACAAACCCCGCGCCATCGTCATACGCACGCAGATACTGCTGCAGGTCGGCGGCCGTGTCATCGTTGAAGCGCAAATAGACCGACGAAAAATGCTCGTCGAGAACACCCTGCCCAGTGAAAAGGCCGAGGGAGGCCCTTTCCCGGCGGTCGGGAGGACGCACCAGCACCTCGCCGTCGCCTTCGAAGTACGCACCGGTAATGCGGCCGGCGACCGTCTGGGTGAACGCGATTACACCGTCATTGAGCCAGAGGTGGATGTCTTCGCGATCAATGGCGGCTTCGCGGATTTTGTAAACCTTGCGCGGATCAAGGCCGACCTGTCGCAAGGCACGATAGAGCGGAAGCACTGGGCCGGACGTCAGCGGAAGGCTCTGCGCTTGCGCCGGGCCTACGCCGCAGAGCAGGCACAGCACTGGAAGCGCCATCAGCCAACTCGAGATTTGCCGGCGTGCCATGGAAAATGTCTGATTCCTAAGTCCGAGAGCGCTACTAGTTTATGCCAAATGTGTTTGTGTCCAGACAGGGTATGGGTACGGGCCCTTGAAAGCCCGCGGGGCAAAAGCCTCGGAAAGCCGCTTACGGTGCTCGGGCGAGTCATCGTGGCGAGTTACCAAAGTAGTAGTGCGCCGTTGGCCGACGTTTCAATATCCTGAGCGGGCATTGGGAAAAAGCAGTCCGCCGTGGAAAGTTGCAGGTACAATGTAGAAAGCAATTCCATGTGTTTCAGGTAGGCCCCCCGTGTGTGCAGGTGTGCCTGATTAGGTTATTGATGAAGAAATCGGTACTTCTGTTCTCGTTGTCAGTCTCCCTTAGCGGTTCGCTCCTATTCGGGCAACAAGCGCAATCGGCGCTGCCCGCGGGAACAGTCCCGCCCGCTTCTGCCGGCGCGCCGGCCACCACCCAAGCGAGTGATGCCACCGTGGTCGAAGAGATCATCGTGCGAATCAACAGCAGCATCATCTCGCTCTCGGACCTGCAACGCAGCCAAAAGCAATTGGCTGACGAAATGGCCAAGGCGGACCCCAATACCCCGGCGGAGAACGCACCGAAGACGCAGGACCTGCTGCGCGATCTGATTGACTCGAAATTGCTGGCGCAAAAGGCCAACGAACTGGGCATCAGCGCCGACACTGACGTGATCAAGCGGCTGGACGACCTTCGCAAGCAGATGCACGCTGATTCCATGGAAGACCTGGAAAAAGCGGCCCAGGCGCAAGGTGTCTCCTTTGAGGACTTCAAAGAGAACATGAAGGAGAGCATACTCACGCAGAAGGTCATCCAGCAGGAAGTAGGCGCGCACATTAGCGTGACCCAACAGGAGATGCAGGAGTTTTACAACCAGCACAAGGCAGAAATGCAAAGGCCCGAGACCGTTCGGTTGAGCGAAATCCTGATCTCGACGCAGGCACCGGCAGCCGCGAAGCCGGCCGGGCAGCCGGAGCCGACTACCGATCAACTGGTCGCCCAGGCCAAGGCAAAAGCAGATGCCATTTATGCGCAGTTGCAGAAGGGCGCGAAATTCGACGAATTGGCCAAAGCGGATTCCGCCGGGCCAACCGCGGCCCAGGGCGGCGACCTCGAGTACTTCAAGAAAGGCACCCTGTCACAACAGCTCGAAGACACTGTTTTCGCCATGAAGGCAGGGCAGTACACCGAACCCATCCGGACCAATCAGGGATGGGTGATCCTCAAGGTAACTGAGCATATCTCGGAAGGCATTCCGCCGCTGAAAGAAGTGGAGCCCCAGATTCAGGAGCGCCTCTACATGGTGAAGATGCAACCGGCGCTTCGCGAATACCTTACGAAGCTGCGCGAGGATGCCTACATCGACATCAAACCGGGATATGTGGATACCGGCGCCAGTCCCAACGAGACCAAGCCGGTGTACACCACGGCGTCTACGGCAGACGACTCGAAGAAGACCAAGAAGAAGAAAAAGTTCGTGCTGTTCTAGAAATTCAGGTCCGCTGAACACGAGGCGCACTGCGGTGCGCCCTTTGTTTTTGCACGGGCACGCAGTTCACATAGCAAATTTCGATTTGCCGCGCCTGCCGTGGCGAGTTGCTGTAGGATAAGCGTTCACAAGGGCCACTCGTCCCACGGAAGCGCCCCGAGGACCTATCATGAAGGACTTCTACCTCCGCGACTGTCAGCAGCACGAAAACCAGGCCGTGACTTCCAACTTCGTGGTCGCCACCAAGCAGGTCAAAAACAAGAAGAATGGCGAACTTTACCTCTCGCTCGCTCTTGCCGACCGCACCGGCCAGGTCCAGGCCAATATGTGGGACAACGTCACCGACGCGCTGAACGCCTTCGAGCAGGACGACTTCGTCAAGGTCAAGGGCACGGTGCAGAAGTACAACGGCCGCTGGCAGCTTACTGTCCACAAGATCCGCAAGCTGGCCGACAACGAGATCGATTATGCGGACTATCTGCCGAAGACCTCGAAGGACATCGACCAACTGTGGCGGACCTTGGGCGAATTTGTGGAAAGCTTCCAGAATCCGTGGCTCAAGCGGCTGGTGCAGGATTTCATGGCCGACGATGCCATCGCCACCGCGTATAAAAACGCTCCCGCAGCCAAGACGCTGCATCACGCCTACGTCGGAGGATTGCTCGATCATGTGGTGTCGTTGTGTACCGTATGCGACCTCACCGCGCGGAACTATCCGCAGATCAATCGCGACCTGCTACTGACCGGCGCGTTCTTGCACGATATTGGCAAGATCCATGAGCTGTCATACCAGCGGTCAATCTCCTACACCACGAAGGGCCAACTACTGGGCCACATGATCATCGAACTGGAAATGTTGCACGAAAAGCTCGCGCACATTCCCGGCTTCCCGGATGAACTGAAAATCCTCATCGAGCACCTCATCATCAGCCATCACGGGCAATATGAGTTCGGTTCGCCGAAGCTGCCGATGTTTCCCGAGGCACTGATGTTGCACTACCTCGACGACCTCGATTCCAAGATGGAGAGCATGCGGGCGCAGTTCGAGCGGGAGAGCGAAGTCGAGACCGCGTGGACCAGCTATAACGCGTCGCTTACGCGGCCGCTGCTGAACACACAAAAGTTCCTGGAGAAAGGCCTCACGAGACCCGCGGAATCGACGACAGGTGAGTCCTCAGGCGAAGAGCGGTCTGCGGAAACGGACAAAATGCCGGCCAGCGATCCTCCGGAGGCAGTCGCAGAGGTGGCTACGATATCGGACTCTGGCGGCGGCCTGGATGCGCTGCAACAGAAATTTGCCTCGCACAAGCCGACTCCGGTTGGAGCCAAGACGGAGTAGGCGCATCGTCCGCTCGCCGCACATGCTGGACCTCGCGCAATTCGAGTATTTGTCGTTCGATTGCTACGGAACCCTCATCGATTGGGAATCGGGCATCCTCGGCTATCTTCGCCCGCTACTGCGGAACAAGGGGGTCAGCGTTACCGAGAGTGGGATCCTCAACCTTTATTCCGAGTTTGAGCCGCGCCAACAGCAACCGCCGTATCGCAGCTATCGCGAGGTCCTCGCCGGTGTCGTTCGTGAGTTCGCGGCCCACTTCGATTTTGCGATTTCGGGCGAAGAGGCAAACGGACTTGCGGAATCGATCGGCGACTGGCAGGCTTTCCCAGATACTGCGGGCGCGTTGCAAGGGTTGCAGTCGCGGTACAAGTTGGCGGTGCTGTCGAACATTGATGACGACTTGTTTGCGTTAACGACCCCGAAGCTAGGCGCTAATCTGGATTTGGTGGTGACCGCGCAGCAAGTCCGGAGCTACAAACCTTCGCTGGGGAACTTCGAGAAGCTTCTGCAGGAATTGCCGGTCGAAAAATCCCGGCTGTTGCACGTCGCTGAGAGCTTGTACCACGATGTGGTACCTGCGCATTCGCTCGGTATCGCGACCGTCTGGGTGAACCGCCGGCAAAACAAGCCGGCGGCAGCCACGAAGCTGGTGGCAGCGCAGCCGGATCTCGAAGTCCCGACAGTTGGGGCACTGGCCGCGTTCGTTGCGAGCGTGTCGAGCATCCAATAATCATGGCGGGCAACACGAACAATTTCGGCTACCTCAGCAATGAAGAGATCCTCCGCTACTCGCGGCACGTCATCCTGCCTGAGGTCGGAATAGAGGGCCAGCTCAAGCTCAAGCAGGCGAAGGTGCTGTGCGTTGGCGCCGGCGGGCTGGGCTCGCCGTTGAGTCTCTATCTGGCTGCGGCTGGAGTCGGCACGCTCGGCATCGTGGACTTCGACGTCGTAGATGTCAGCAACTTGCAGCGCCAGGTCATTCACGGCACGTCGGATGTCGGCCGCAAGAAACTCGATTCGGCCGAGGAGACGCTGCGGGAGATCAACCCCAACGTCGAGATTCACAAGTTCGAGACGCGACTAACGAGTGCGAATGCCCTCGAGTTGTTCCGCGAGTTCGACATCATTGCGGATGGTACCGATAATTTCCCGACGCGCTACCTGGTGAATGACGCGTGCGTCCTTACCGGAAAGCCGAACGTGTATGGGTCGGTCTTCCGCTTTGAGGGGCAAGCGAGCGTCTTCGCGGCAAAAGACGGCCCGTGCTATCGGTGTCTCTATCCCGAGCCGCCCCCGCCGGGGTTGGTTCCATCGTGCGCCGAAGGAGGCGTGCTGGGCATTTTGCCGGGATTGATCGGCGTCATCCAGGCCACCGAGACGATCAAGCTCATCCTCGGCATCGGCGAGCCGCTCATCGGACGGTTGCTGCTGGTGGACTCGCTGGCGATGCGCTTTCGCGAGCTGAAGCTGCGCAAGAACGCCGATTGCCCGGTGTGCGGCCCGAATCCGAGTGTGCGCGAACTCATCGATTACAATGAGTTTTGCGGCGTTCGCGGAGAAGAAGCGGCCGCGCCTACCACGATGACAGACATGACCGTTGAAGAACTGAAACAGCGCCTGGACCGGGGCGACGACATTTTTCTGCTCGACGTACGCGAGCCGCACGAATACCAGATCTGCAACCTGGGCGGGCACCTGATCCCGTTGAACGATGTGCCGCGGCGCATCGGGGAACTCGACTCCAGCCGTGAGATCGTCGTCCATTGCAAGATGGGCGGACGGAGCGCCAAGGCTGCAGACTTCCTCAGGCAATCGGGCTTCAGCCGGGTACACAACCTGGCAGGCGGGATTACCGCATGGGCCGAGCGTATCGATCCAAAGGTGCCGAAGTATTGATTTTCGGTATCCGCTTCTCCCCGCTGTGATGTAGTGATATATTTGGCTATAGCATTAAAATTTTAGTAGGCTGCCTTTTAGAATCAATGGCTTGGGAGGAAATTGTTCGCATGTCATTGATTCTATTATAATTTATATGTATCCATATCTGCCCGTGGGAGTTAGGTGGCATGATCTTCGCCGTATTTTCGCTTTCGCCGATAGAATGAGTTTGCTCAGCGGCCAAAGCATTTCCAGTATTGGTATATCCCGTCGAAGAGCCGTAGTGCTGCCGTCCCGCCCGTCGGAACCGGCTCCCATCAAAAGGCCAACCGGGGCGCGGCGCTGAAGCGCCGCTCTACCATGACCGCCGGCGGTTGCAGCTACCCTGGAACCGCTCTAAGGCTGCGATCCTCGACCCTGCTCTGATATGCACCGCAAAAGCGGCGTTCCACCCAAAGGCTACGGCACGGTTTCAGACCGCGATTCGAGTTGTCAAAGAGCGAGCGTGATCCGCTGCCCAGGCGCGGATGGATGGGGACACGTGTCCCGATCCTCGTGTCGAGGTATATCGCGGCGGCGATGGGAGTACCAGAGAAATCGAACAGCAAAAGAAACTAAAGTAACCACCGGGTCGGCTGGCGTCTTAGGTTACGACCTGGTCTGTTGACAACAACTATCCGACTAATACGGTGATCGTCGGTTCAACTGAGCCGTCATTGAGAAGTTCGCCTGGCACCCGGATTGGAACAGCTTCATAGCCGGGCTCACATCACTGCTATACGGGAAGACGCGGGACGATCGTGGGGTTGAAGACGCGCTAAAGTGCTCGCGGAAGCACTGTGGCTCGATCTTAGCGGTGCCACGTCGATCTGGAGAAGCCGTGGTGGAAACTGAACGGTCTCCTCCACGACCCCATGCAGGTAGTCGGATCGACCAGACGGGCAAAACGGCGAGTAGCTATGCCGCCGGATTGTTTTGCACTCGTCCGGTCATCTCGAAAACTGCCGCCATATTAGTTCTTTCCCATTATTGATTGCCGTTTTTACCTCACTATAATCGCGACAATCTGTTCGGGGTAATTCGCGAAAAGCGAACCGGTAATTCACACGCCTATCGGCGCGCATACAGACGTGTGTCTACTACCAAACCTGCTGGGGACTTGAAAACAACATGAATGTCATTCGCTATGTACTGGGATTTGTCGTGCTTACTAGCCTCAGTTTGTCTGCTCAGCAGATCACGGGGAGCATTCGGGGTACGGTCACCGATCCATTGGGTGCAATCGTTCAAGGCGCAACGGTTACGGCCCAGCAATCCGAAACCGGTCTTTCGCGCACGGTAACCACCGACCGCAACGGCAACTACGTTGTGCTCGAACTCCCCGTCGGACATTATCGCGTGCAAGTCACGGCAAAGGGCTTTCACGAATACGAGCAAGACGGCATCTCGCTCAGCGTGAACGAAACCGCCTCGGTTTCGCCGCATCTTGAGGTGGGATCGGAAATAGAGGTGGTACAGGTCAACGCGGATGCCGATCTCATTGAACCCGGCGTAACGGCCATGGGCAAAGTGGTGGGAGAGCGGGAACTGGAAGACCTGCCGCTGAACGGGCGCAATTTTTCGCAGCTAGGATTGCTGCAGCCCGGCGTGGTCCCGATAACGCCAGGTTTAGTGGAGGCGGGCGGCGGACTGCGTAACGGACAACCATACTCGGTGAACGGGCAGCGTCCGGAATCGAACAACTTTCTGATCGATGGAGCCGATAACTTTAACGGCGTCGATGGCGGTTATGTGCTGAAGCCGCCGGTGGACGCAATTTCGGAATTCCTCATCATCACGCACAATGCCAGCGCCGAGTTCGGCGACGCCCTGGGCTCGACGACGAACATCGTGACGCGCTCGGGCACCAACACGTTCCATGGCGCGCTGTGGGAGTTCCTGCGCAATGACGCAGTCGATGCGCGTAACTATTTTCAGACGACGCCGTTGCCGCTCAGGCAGAACCAGTTCGGCGCAACCATCGGCGGACCGATCCGCAAGGACAAAACCTTCTTCTTCGGCTACTACGAAGGCTACCGCAACGAGCAGGGCGTAACCGCACTGACCACGGTTCCGTCTATGCAGGAGCGAACCGGCAACTTCGCGGCACTGTGTCCTGAGGGATTCACCCACGGCTTCTGCAATAATCCGGCGAATCAACTTTTCAATGTCCTCGCCAATGCGCCGTATCCAAATAACCAATTGCCGTCGATCAATCCTATTTCGCAGAACCTGCTGCAATATTTTCCGGCGCCGAACGCCGGCACCAACTTCTACTCCGCATCGGGCGTGATCAACAACGATACCGACCAGTTCGGAATCAAGATCGATCAATACCTCTCGCAACACGATAACCTGAATTTGCGCTACTCGTTTAACCAGTTGTCAGAGCTCAACCCTCTCTCGCCACAAGGAGCCAGCGTGCCCGGATTCCCGGTCGGCGAAGGCCAACGAGCGCAGAACTTCGTCGCGCAGGAGACGCACCTTTTCACGCCGACCTTAGTCGGGGTGCTGCGCTTCTCGTTCTTGCGGAACAAGTTCCTCTATGGCCAGAGCGAGGTGCATACCGACTCCGGAAAGCCTGGGCTTCCAGTATTCGTCGAGCCTGCCGGTTGCGGAAGGACCGCCGTTCATACAGATCAGCGGCTACACCAACATCGGCAACCCAATCACCGGACCTCGCAATACCTACGAGAACCTGTTCGACTACTCGGGATCAATGAGCTGGTCACGCGGCAGGCATGAGTTCAAGTTTGGCGGCGGATATCAGTATCAGCAGATTAATGTTACCGCAGGGCATCGCCACCAACGGCTTCTTCGTGTTCGCGCCCTTCCCCGTAACCGACGCATTTGCAAGCTTCCTGTCGGGCGAGCCGGTGGTCTTCCTGCAGGGGCTTGGCAATTTCACGCGCCACATTCGCGGCAACGACCTGAACTTCTACGCGCAAGACACTTACAAAGTGACGTCGCGGTTCACTCTGAATCTTGGCTTGCGGTACGACCTTCCGATGCCCGACACAGAGCTGAATAACCTCCAGTCGATGTTTATCCCAGGGCGCCAGTCGGTGGTGATGCCGAATGCGCCCAGGGGACTGCTGTATCCGGGGGATCCGGGCATTCCCGCCGGGCTGATTCCGATGGACAAAACCGCGTTCGCGCCGCGCGTTGGCATTGCGTGGGATCCGAATGGAGATGGTAAAGTCCTGGTGACGGCGGCGTACGGCATCTTCTACGAGCCTTATTACACCGGTCAGGGCGGCCCGCTGCAGACGCCGATCAGCGCACCGCCCTACCTGGCGACGCCGCAGGTGAGCTTGCCGAATTTTGCCGACCCATACAACGGCACTCCCCCGGTCACCGGCGCGTTCTCAACCCCACTGACCAACCTGACCCTGGCGCCGAACATGACACTGCCTTACTCGCAGGACTGGGACCTGAATGTGCAACACTCGTTCGGTCGCGACTACCTGCTCGAAATCGGGTACGTCGGCACCAAGGGAACGCATCTGCCCCGCTTCATCGAAGGCAACCCGGCGGTGTTCGTGCCCGGCTACGTGAACGGCCAGCCCATCTCGAACTCAGGCAACGCCAACCAGCGACGGCTCTATTCGGGATGCACGCTCAACGATCCCCCGAGCAGTTGTATTTTCTCCTCCATGGGTGAGATCGCGAGCATCGCCAACTCCTCGTACAACGCGCTGGAGGCGAGCCTGCAGAAGCGCTTCAGCCATGGCATCTCATTCCTTGCGTCGTACACGTGGTCGAAAGCCATCGATGACGCGTCGTCGTTCAACATGACCGGCTCGGCTGCGAAACCGGTCGCGGGCGAAAACGACCTGGCGCAGAACCCCTTCGACTTGGCTGCGGAGCGCGGACTCTCGATGTTCGATGCGCGCCATCGCTTCGTCTTCAGCTATACGTGGGACCTCCCGTTCTGGATGAACGGGCACGAGTGGTACAAGCAGGCCTTCGGTGGATGGCAGCTGAGCGGAATTGTCACGCTGATGAGTGGCACGCCGTTCACAGTGTTCGATTCGAATGACGTGGCGGCCCAGGGCAGTGCGCCTGAGATCACCGGTTTTTCGTCGCAGCGTCCCGACGTAGCGGGCAATCCGAACAACGGCCCGCACTCGGTGGGTGCCTGGCTCAATGCCAGTGCATTCCAGAGGCTGGATCCCACACTCGATGCGGGACAGTTTGGCACCGCCGGGCGGAACATCGCGACCGGGCCGGGCTACATGGATTGGGATTTCGGGGTGCTAAAGGATATCCGGGTGGCGGAATCGAAGTCGCTGCAGTTTCGGGCTGAGATGTTCAATATCCTGAACCATCCGAATTTCCGCCTGCCGGACAGCGACATCAGTTCACCAACGTTCAACCAAATTCTGTCAGCGCGCGATCCGCGCCAAGTGCAGTTCGCGCTGAAGTTCTTGTTCTGAGCCAGGTCTGGCAAGGGGCCACCGCAGACCGCGCCAAATTGGAAACGCCACGGAAAAGGAAAGTCGGTTCGAAAGTTCGGTCATTACCCGGTGCGGGCGCCAACAGATAGATTTCGGTTCTTAAGCCGAGGGGAACTTCGGTAGCAAATCACCGATCTCCTGACGAAACTGGCGATCGCGTCGGGTAGTTGGTGAGAAACCGCCATCTCGCAAGGAACGGGGGCATTGGGCTGGTATCGTGTTCGAAGACCGGAGGAATGATGCGTCACGGAATTTTGCGAGTGATTTGCGCTGTGGTCCTTATGGCCGCCGCTCATGCGCAGCAAAGCCATTGGGCCACACCCGACGACAAGACCGCGCAGTACATGATCGACATGGAGCGCAAGTGGGCCGAGGGCGTGTGTACGAATAACGGAGTTATCTCCGAGTTGTTGGCCGAGGATTTCCAGGGCACGAGCACCAACGGCGAGCGCTACAACAAGGCCGATGAGCTACGCGATGAAAAAGGGCCACACTCGGCGCACGATTGCGCACTCGACGAGGCCAAGGTGCGCTTCTTCGGCGAAGACGTGGCCATCATTTATGGCAGCGAGCATGCCATCGGCAAAGACAAGACGCATCCGGAGGCGAAGCAGTGCCAGGTCTGGACTGATACGTGGTTGAAGCGCGATGGCAAGTGGCAGATCGCTGCCGCTCAGGACAACAAGGTGGATTGCAAGTAGCTTCGTAGACCGGGGTCCCTGTCCAAACAAAGGGCGCGAACTTGGCACACGGTGCAGCGAAACTCCCATGGACCCGCCCTAACCGAAATCGGGCGGCGACGGGGCGCCCAAATTAGTTGGTTGTCGATTGAAGATCCCTGCGCGGGGGTACTGTTTTTGGTTAACCCACCAATGACAGGAATGGGACTTTGCGGGCCACCCGGAACGAAAATCCCCACTCAAGGCCAAATAAAGGCCTTGAATGGGGCACGGGGCGGGTACCGGGCAGGCTCCCACTCGATAACGCAATGTCAGTGATCGTATTCCGGCAGGGATTTGTACTTGCACCCGCCGCTGTCCTTCGGTGCGTAATCGAACCCCACGTTCCAATCTGCTGTGTCTGGAAAGGGCTCGGGATCGGGCACCTTCGCACTACCGATCGTGTCCTGGAACGCCTGCGGCAGAGTAACGCTGAACCCATAACAACCGGCATCGGGGCAGTCGAGGTCTTTTACCGCCCAGGTGCGGCATGCCTCGTCGCATTGTGCCTTAATACTGTCGGTGTAGGTGGGATCCGCTTTCGTCAGCTTGCACCCGCAGGAGGTTCCATTTCCGGTGCAGAAGTTCACCGGCTGGCATTGGGTGGCAGGTGTCCACTGGATTGCCGTATCGCTGAAATCCATGGTGACGCTGACAATCCCACTCGTTGGATCGTACTTCTTCGTCCAGGTCCCCGGCCAGGTGAGATCGGTGAAGGAGAACGGTGTCTGCGCCTTGTTCACCTGGGCGGCGGAGACTGTAGGGTCCGAAGGGCTCTCGATCGTCGTCTTTTCCAGGCCAGTTCCGATGAAGATCTGGTACGTCTGCTTGGTCGTGGGCTTCGCGTAGAGCAGGAAGGTGTAGTACTTCTGCCCAGCTTCGAAGCCGGTGTAATTGTAGTATGCCTTCACCGGGTCTTCTTGGCCCGGCCGCTTTATAGCTTTGGCAGTGTCCTGCTGCTCCAGCGATACCGTCGCGTCAATGTAATAGTTGCCGTGGTTCACAGTGAGCGTGTTTCTCTGCGCGATGGCTGCACCCATCATCATCATGAAGCGGGGCGGACTACCCTTCTCGCTGGCGGTTTGGAACTCCCGGTAGAGCGGTACGCCGTAGCAAATCTGTGACGTGCAGTCCTTGTTCCACTTATCGTGACCGCCATCTTGTCCCTGATACACGCCGCAGTTTTCCTTGCAACCGGGATAGACCACTGTGGTGACATATTCGTAAGGGCTGTCCTTCGCTGTACCTTTACCGGAAAGAGGTGCAGCGTTGATGTCGGACTCGCACTCGTAGTCTTCGAAGGGACCTTTGAAAAAGGGCTCCTCGTTGACCATGATGACCTCGTGGGTATCTTTGTTTTGTTTTTGCTTGCTGATGAGTCCGGCAAGCGATCCGTCGTCGTCCGTAAGCTCGGTTTGCCGGTCGATGCCGGTCCAGGTTCCTCCGCCGTACCCGCCAAACATGTCATAACCAGAGACACAGTAGCGTTTAGTGAGGTCATCCGGGTTCACGAAGAATGGGTGAAGAACGTCGGTCGGCTTAAACGGCGGATCGATTACGAAATGCCGCACATCGACGTTGCTGAAGTACAGCCCCTGCGAATGGAATGCCGGCGGATAGAAGAACCCGTTCGGCTGCTTCCAGGCGATGGCCGCATTGGGCATGTAACACTTCATGGTTTTGTCGGTCTGATCGGCATCCTGGGGCAGGCCCTGCTGATTGCCGTACATCCAGCCGATTTCAGGGCATGCCGCGCCCGTGCCGGGTTCGCAACCCTTCAGAGTGGTATGGGTAATGTCGAGATAGGCGTTCAGGTCCTGGTAAGCAGGGCCATCGTAAATGTTAAATAGCCTTTGATTGACCGCGAAGTTACTCAGCGGCATGGTCATGCCTTCGGCCCGGTCAAGACAATGTGAATTGGTGTCTCCCGCGTGAGGCGTGCCTTCGCATTCCAGCGGGTTCGGCGAGCTCGCGGTGGCTTCCTTGGAATCTGGATTGAACGGACCGGAGTCGTAAGCGTAGTAATTGCCTTTGGTCGGGTCCTGGGTATGTCCGATGAAGGCGCTGTTGCGTGTCAGTCCCCAGTAGCCGGGAATCACGGAGGAGTTGGTGTAGTCGCCGCCGGTGATCATGGTCACGCCGCCGGTCTGGACGTCGGTGATAGCGCTGTTCGACAGCAAGTACCACTGCGGACGCAACCATATCGCCGAAAAGTTCTGCTCCGCCCAATTGAACGAACTGGTGTAGTGATCGATCACGGTAGGCATGCAGCGATCCGGTTGTCCCGCTGCACATTTCTTCAAGCCCCCGCCGTCAGCGACGCTGCAATCTCCAGTAGCCGGACACATTGTTGCCGCGCGCGAGCCGGCTGGATCGACTTTGGGGTAATAATGGTCCTGGTCCGCGGTGAACGTGGTCTCCAGAGGCGGCGTGGGCGGAATTTTTGTGTTCGTTATCGGGTCTAAGTACGGGGTGTGCGTCGGTACCACGCCACGGCAGGAGGTAGTCACGCTGACGCTAAGAAACGAACTTTCCGCCGTAGAGCAGAAGTTACCTACAAACTTTTTCAGCGGCGTGGTCCCGGCATTCTTGAAATCGTCGCAAGTCCAGCTCTTATTGGTCGCGTCGTCATGGCAACTGGTCTTGGACATCGCTTGTTCCGAAGCGTACGACTCCCATTGCTGCATCTGGGACGCTCCGCTGTTGCCCGCCGGCACCAGCCAGTAACAAACACCGCAGGTATTCGCGCCCGCCGCCATGTTGTACTGAAAGTCGTTCCAGCCGTTTGTGATCCAGAACAGCGTGGGATGATCCGCATCACTGGTAAACGGCACCAAGTCGGGGTCCTGGCTTTGGTCCGACCTGACGTATCCACCCGCCAGAATGCCCGGGACCTTGCGTTCGTTCTGTGCGTTGTCCACGGCTGCGCGCGCGAAGATGCCCAGATTGGAATAGAACTGGTTGTCGGTCTCTGTGCCGTCTTCCAGGTAGTAGCCATGGCCGATGGACTTGTAGCCCACGTTACGCGCCAATACCACCCCCTGCGTCGCATGAATCGTGTACCAGCGCGTCATCGAGTCCCAAACGGAAGAATCCATGATGTAAGTTCCCGGGAGGCCTGACTGCGATGACAGCTGTCGGGTCTTCCGCGCCATGTGGAAGTGGACGGGGTAGTGCATGATGCGCCCACCCTGTCCCAACTGATGAAACTCAACCCCTTGCACCTGGTACTGCGCGAAGCCCTGCCGGGCAATCGTATGTCCGCCGAAGTAGTAGCTGGTTTCGGAGCCCGCGCCGGTGCAATCTTGATTAGGGTCCGGGAACAGCTGTCCTGGTTTATCGCAGCCCGACACGATGCGGATGTTGCGCGTCAGCAGAGCCACGGCCGCGCGAGTATCCACCAGTCGCCCATTGCCCGCTGGAAGGTTTGGATCATCGGTGGGCCCGATCGGCCCGTCGGGGGCAACCCGATCAGGAATACCCTTGGCCTTCAAGTCGTACTTGCTGCCGTTGTGCGGCCACTGAATTTTGCCGTTGGGGCTGTTGACCGCGGTCACGTTGATCTTCGTCCCGTCCTGGGGATCGAAGCTCACAATCTGCAACTCTTCCGAGTGGCCCGGCAAGTAGTCGGTGGTCGTCACTACGACGGTGTCGCCCACAGCCCACGACTTTGAGACATCGCGATCCACAATGATTTGAGTCTCGCCGCCGTTCAGATCGTGTCCCAGCCGCACCCAGCTCGTGCCGCTGTCGGAGTTCGGCAAAACCTTCGGGTAGGTTGCGCCTTTGTTGCCAAAAAGGCCGAGCCAGCCCCCATACGAGACCGCCAGCACCTTGTACCCGAAGTAACCGTTGGGATCGCCGTCGTCGAAATCGATTGGAGCATAAGGGTAAAAGCAATCGGTGACGCCGCCGGGAAGGGATTTCGTCGCGCAGGTAGAGGCCGCCATAGCCATGTGGTGCATTTGCATGGTTCCGGCGTTGCTGTTCCAAATGTCAGTCGGGACGCCGCAATACGGATCGGGTGTGAAGCCGCCGTTGCCGTCAGGCTTGACGCAGACGATGCCTTTTCCGCCGGTTTGGTGCCCAGCCCCTGACGTGGCGTCGCCCCCGCCATCCGCCCCCCAAAGGTGGATCGTGATGGTGTTTCGAATGGGGATAGTACGCGATCCGGCGAGCAGGAATCCTTTGTTCTGCACGAGGATCGACTCAGCCCAAAAATCAATTTTGGCATCGGCGAAATAAAAATAGCCATTCAGGATGTTCACATTGTGGTAATAGTAAGTCCCTGCATTCACCGTGCAGGAGCCGTTATAGACCACCAGGTCCGGCGGATTGGTCTGATCTCCCGGGCCGAGCGCGCCCGAACTGCACACGACGAGTGGAGTCGCCGCCACACCTGGCTGGCAAAAACTCATCAACAGGACAACCAGACAGCTGGTGACGATCAGGTTCTGGAGAAGGCGGACGACGGCGCTGTGGCGCGCGGGAACCGGCGAAAGCATTTTAGTTAACTCGACTCTCTGCCGGGGTCGTTGGCAAAACAATCCCAGCAAACTTGCACGTTGGATCCGACGGCGACGGCAAGCAGTCAAGTGAAAGCCAATCATGGCCACCGATTGCGGGAGACGATCAACCTACCCGCTGCTTGCGCATAGCTGAGGATCAAACTACGAAAGAAATTGGTTGTCTAGAACAGGAGAAAGTTAATTTACGAGCAGAGAATACGCGTGTCAAGTAACAAAAATGACATTATCGAATTTTTGATAATCCGAAGCCGGGGATGTACGAAGAGGGCATCGACGGCCCAATACAGATGCTGGCTCTGGACTGTCAAAGTTTCACGTCGGGCGACTGGGTCATGTTCAACCTTGTCTTCGCATTGACCGCGTTGATTGCTGCGTCGGTACATGTAGCCGTCTCAGCCAAGCGGCACAGCAGTCGAGTGGCCGTCGTGGAGACCTATTCGGCTGGGCCATGAGCGCCTTTGAATACGAGATAGGAATGGCCGATCTGACGGTCGGCGTGCTGGGGGTTCTGTGTCTCTGGTTTCGTGTGAATTTCTGGCTGGCAGTGGCGATTGCCAAGCGGTGTGGCTGTTGGGAAATGCCGCGGGCGATGTCCGGGAGGTCGTCTTTGCCGACAATCATACTCCCAACAACTCGAGTATCTTCTTGTCGTATGCCGAGATCTTGATGCCGCCGCTAATCCTCTTTTTGACCTGGTATCACCGGCGAACCGCTTCAGATCGAGATACATAGAAGAGCAGCGTAGGGCTCCCGAACTTGCGTCTAAGCCGGCCTCCTTCCCATGCTAAAATTTAGTAGAACGCTCGTGGGAGAGGTATGTCTTGATCGAGCTAGCTCCGTCGATTTTATCGGCTGATTTTGCGCATCTGGCGGACGCCGCTGATGCCGCCATCGCGGGCGGCGCGACGCTGTTGCATGTGGACGTGATGGACGGGCATTTTGTCCCAAACATCACAATTGGGCCGCTGGTGGTGGCCTCGCTGCGCAAGGCGGTCGAGGTCCCGCTCGACTGCCACCTGATGATCGAAGACGCCGACGAGTTCATTCCGGCGTTCGCCGAGGCTGGGGCGAACTGGATCTCAGTGCATCAGGAGGCTTGTGTCCACCTCAATCGGACGATTGAGCTTATTCGGAGCCATGGCTGCAAGCCGGGAGTGGTGCTGAATCCGGCGACGCCGGTGCAGACGCTGGGCGAGGTGCTGGACCTGGTGGACCATGTGCTGATCATGTCGGTGAACCCCGGTTTCGGGGGACAGAAGTTTATCCCGAGCACGCTGGAAAAAGTCGCGGAAGCTGGCGACTATGCGCACCGCCAAGGGTTTGAATTTCCGTATCGAGATGGATGGCGGAATCGACCTGGAGACGATCGGGGCGGCGGTGAAGGCCGGGGTGGAGATTTTCGTAGCGGGCAGCGCGGTGTTCTCGCATGGCGACCCAACGGTCAACGTGGAGGAACTGCTGAAGGCCGCTCACGACGCGACCATGGTTCGTGTCTAATTTGAAAAGCTGAAATAAGCTGCAAAGGTGGTAAGGATGTTTCGTCGCGCTCTTTTATTGGGGCTGATCGCGGGCACGCTCGTGTTTGTTGGCTGCACCAACAAGAAGGTGACCAATCCCATCGCCAACGTCAACTCGAAGCAGCCCGACAAGGTGCTGTACGACCGCGCGATGGACGCGATGAAGCACAATAAGTTCGACGTGGCGCGGCTGAGCCTGCAGACCCTGATCAACACGTATCCCGACTCGGAATATGTGGCCCGCGCCAAGCTGGCCATCGGCGACTCGTGGTACGCGGAAGGCGGCTCGGCGGCGATGGCGCAGGCGGAAAGCGAATACAAGGACTTCATCACCTTCTTCCCCAACATGACGGAGGCGAGTGAAGCGCAGATGAAGATCGCCAACATCCATTACAACGAGATGGAAAAGGCGGACCGCGACTACACCCATGCCAAGCGGGCGGAGGAAGAGTACCGGCAGCTGATCATGCAGTTTCCGGACAGCCCGCTGGTTCCGCAAGCCAAGCAGAAGCTGCTGGCGGTGCAGGAGGTGCTGGCCGAACGCGAATTCATGATCGGGCACTACTACTACATGAAGGAAGCGTGGCCGGCGGCGATTGCGCGCTTCAAGTCTCTGGTGGATACGTATCCGCTGTACAGCGGCGCCGATGAAGCTCTGTACGAAATGGGCGGCGCCTACGAAAGGCAGGCTGACTTGCTGCGCAGGTCCAAGCTCAGCGAGTCCGTTAAGGCTGGACTGATCAAGCAGTACACCGATCAAGCGGCCGAAGCCTACGATCAGATTCTGACGCGCTATCCGGAAGAGGACCGGGTTGCGGACGCCCGGAAACAGTTGCAGGCCATGGGAAAAACGATCCCAAGGCCACGCCGGAAGCGATCGCCCAGAACAAGAAGGAACAGGAAAGCCGGGGCTCTCTGAGCACGTACGGCAAGTTGATGCTGAACTTCAAGAAAGGCCCGGATGTAACGCAGGCCACCAAGGTCGGTGAGCCGACGCTGGTGGATCCCAAGCAAACGGGAGCTCCCGAACTGATACGAGCGGCAAACGCCAGCGTGATGTCGGCCTTGGCCGCCGCCACCGGCACGGCGAAGCCCGGAACGGGGACCGCAGCTCCGCCGGCAAATGCGGCGGCTCCGCATCCTGAAGGTGCGACGGGGACGGCCACGGCCACTGAGATGACTCCGGCGACTGGAACCACGGCGAATACCGGGGTCGAGGTTGTCAACAAACCGGCCGGCGGCGCGCCGGATGGGGGAATTGAGGATCTCGGCAACGATCTGAAGCCGCCGACAAGTCCTCCGACGGACGCACCTGCGCCGCCGCTACCGCCGACGCAGGTAAACGACGCGCCCAAGGCCGCTGCCCCGAGCAGCACAACAGGTTCGGCTGACGCGGCCAGCCAACCGGCAGCCCCGGCCGACACCAACACGGAAAGTTCGTCGAAAAAGAAGAAGAAGAAACACCTCTTCCCTTTCTAGCTGGAAGCTAGCGAAAACGCATTCGAGGCCGCCTTTCATCGGGCGGCTTCGAGGTTTTATGCGCGTTTTTCGGTGGTGTGCAATCCTGTAATATCAAAGGAGTAAGAGCCCTTTTACGAACGGAACCGCATGCCCCACGATCTTCCCAAGGCCTACGAACCCGGAGCCATCGAATCGCGGTGGGCGAGCTACTGGGTCGAGGAAAAGCTATTTCACGTGGAGACGCCGGCGGCTGATTCGAAGCAGCCGGTGTTTACCCTGACCCTGCCCCCGCCCAACGTCACCGGGCGCTTGCACATGGGCCACATGCTCAACCAGACGGAGATGGACATCATCGTCCGCTGGCACCGGATGCGCGGCTTCGTGACGCTGTGGCTACCCGGCACCGACCATGCCGGCATCGCTACCCAGATGATGGTGGAGCGGCAGCTCGCTGCCGAAGGCAAGAACCGCCGCGACATGACGCGAGAGGCCTTCATCGAGCGGGTGTGGGAGTGGAAGAAGCACTACGGGGGGGCGATCCTCGACCAGATGAAGCGGCTGGGCGCGTCGGTGGATTGGTCGCGCGAGTTCTTCACCATGAGCGATGAGTTGTCGCACGCGGTGCGCGAGGCGTTCGTGCAATTGCACGAAGAGGGGCTGATTTATCGCGGGAAGTACATCGTGAACTGGTGTCCGCGGTGCATTACGGCGGTCTCGGACCTTGAAGTGATTCACGAGGAGACGCAGGGCAAGATATACGAGATTCGATACCCCGTGGTCGGCAGCCCGAACGAGTACATTGTTGTGGCGACAACGCGGCCGGAGACCATGCTCGGCGACACGGCGGTGGCGGTGAACTCCGCCGACGAACGGTACAAGCACTTGCATGGTAAGAAGGTGCTGCTGCCGCTGATGGACCGGGAGATTCCGATTATCACGGACGATATTCTGGCGAATCCCGAGTTCGGGACGGGAGCGGTGAAGGTGACGCCGTCGCACGATCCGAATGATTTTGAAGCCGGGTTGCGCAACGGGCTACCGCAGATCGACGTTATGAACGAAGTGGCGCAGATGACGGCGAACGCGGGGCCGTACGCCGGGCTTGACCGATTTGAGGCGCGCCAGAAGGTGCTGGAAGACCTGGAAAAAGGCGGCTTCCTGGTTGGCGCGAAAGATTACGTTGTGCCGCTGGGCAAGTGCGACCGCTGCAAGACGATCATCGAACCGCGGCTGTCGACACAGTGGTTTGTGAAAATCCAGCCGCTAGCGGACCGTGCGATTGAAGTGGTTGAGAAGGGCCAGGTGAAGTTCGTCCCGGAGAACTACGCGAAGACGTACTTCGAGTGGATGCGGAACATTCACGACTGGTGTATCTCGCGGCAGTTGTGGTGGGGACATCGCATTCCGGCGTGGTACTGCAAGGACTGCGGCGAGATTATCGTGGCGCGGGAGACGCCGGCGACGTGTACGAAGTGCGGCAGCGGCAAGCTGGAGCAGGACACCGACGTGCTCGACACGTGGTTCTCGTCGGGATTGCTGCCGTGCTCAGGCCTGGGCTGGCCGAACAAAACGCCGGAGCTGGAAGCGTTTTATCCGACGTCGCTGCTGCTGACGGGGTTCGACATTCTGTTCTTCTGGGTGGCACGCATGATCATGATGAACTGCCACTTCATGCGCGATCACAAGCACGGCGATGTGCCGTTCAAGACGGTTTATATCCACGCGCTGGTGCGCGACGCCGACCGCCAGAAGATGTCGAAGACCAAGGGCAACGTGATCGATCCGATCGAGATCATCGAGCGCTACGGCACGGATGCGGTGCGGTTCACGCTGGCATCGATGGCGGCGCCGGGGACTGACATTGCGTTTTCGGAAGAGCAGACGGAGGGCTATCGCAAGTTCGCCAACAAGATATGGAACGCCTCGCGGCTGCTGTTCATGAACGTGGACCGGGCGCAGGAGGCGGGCGTGTGGTCGCTGGCGGAGTTCAAGCCCGCAGGCGATTTTGCGACGAAGGGCATACCGGGCTTCAGTAGTGCGACGCTGGAGGACCGGTGGATCCTGTCGCGCTTCAACCGGGTGGCGGCAGGGGCACACGACGCGCTTGACGCGTATCGCTTCCATGAGGCGGCGCACGTGGTCTATCACTTTTTCTGGGACGAGTACTGCGACTGGTACCTGGAGCTGATCAAGTCGCGGCTGGCCTCGGACGATCGCGAGCAGGCCCGCGTCGCATATGGGAACCTGGTTGGCATCTTTGAAGCTGCGTTGCGCCTGCTGTCGCCGTTCATGCCGTTCATCACGGAAGAGATCTGGCACGCGGTGTATGACGGCAATCCGCCGAAGAAGTCGATCGCGCTGGCGGCGTATCCGCAAAGTGACCCGGCGCAGGTGGACAGCGGGGCTGAAACCGAGATGGCGATCCTGCAGGACCTTATCGTGGCGGTGCGGAACATTCGTGCCGAGCTGAAGATCGAGCCCAAGCAGAAGCTGGCAGTCGAAATCCATGCCGATAGCGAGATTCGTAAACTGATCGAGCGGGACCGCGCATCGCTGGAGCGCATGGCCAATGTGGAGTCGGTGACGTTTGTGGAGCAGTCGCTGGCCAACGCCGCTGGAGCGCGTAGCACGGCGCGCTTCGATGTGCGCGTCATTTACGAACGCAAGATCGACGTGGCCGCCGAACACGATCGCCTGAGCAAAGAACTGGCCAAGATGACTGGCGAGATGGACCGCGCCACCGCTCAGCTTTCGAACGAAACCTATCTCGCCAAGGCGCCGGAGAAGGTCGTGAAAGGCGTGAGGCAGCGCAAGGACGAACTGGAAGTGTTGATCGCGAAAGCAAAATCGGCGCTGGCGGAGTTGGGCCAGGCGCCACGCAAGGGAACCGAGGAACCATAGTGGATTGGACCAGCCGCAGAGTCACCGCCATCCTAGAGGCCGCGCTGAAGGAAGACCGCGCCACCAGCGACGCCACTACCTACGCCTGCATCGAGGTGAACCAGCGGGCCTCGGCGACCATTCTCGCCAAGCAGGACTGCGTGCTGGCAGGCGTAGGTTGCGTGGCGCGGGTACTCGACGTTTTCGCCACGCTCGATGGAACGGTGACCTCGCATCCGGAAGTGACAGTGAATTCCGAGATTTTCGACGGAGTGCGGCTGCGCAAAGGCCAGTCCGTTGCTGTGATCGTGCACAATGCGCGGGTGATCCTCTCGTGTGAACGGGTGATCCTGAACATCCTGCAACGTATGAGCGGCATCGCCACGCTTACGCGGCAGTATGTGGATGCGGTGGCCGGGACCGGCGCGACGATTCTCGACACACGCAAGACGGCCCCAGGAATGCGCGTGCTCGACAAGTGGGCGGTGCGGTGCGGCGGGGGCACGAATCATCGGCTCGACCTTAGCGACGGTGTGCTCATCAAGAACAACCACATCACGCTGGCCGGCGGCGTTGTGCCAGCGCTGGAACGTGCGCTACGCAACCGCCGGGGCAAGCAGGTAATCGAGATTGAAGTACGGTCGCATCGACGAACTCAAGTTGGCCATCGAACACGGGGCCGAGGCGGTGCTGCTGGACAACATGACGCCGGACCAAATCCGACAGGCGTGGAGTATGTCGCGGGGCTTGGGCGGAAGGTCCCGCTGGAAGCCTCGGGCGGCATCACGCTGGAGAACGTTCGGGCGTATGCCGAGGCAGGCGTGAACTTCATTTCGGTGGGAGCGCTGACGCACTCCGTGCATGCAGTGGATTTGAGCATGCGGCTGGCGCTGGCGTAGCAATGCAGTGGCTGGTGGTTAGTGGATTGTGGATAGTCGCGGATGCTCCGAACCTAACGACATCGCAATTGCAAAATACGAACGCTCTGTTCAACCTCGCATTCGACGCGCATAATTCTTCTATCAGCCGTCCCATCACAACCCGCTTTGAATCTGGCTCTCCGGAGGGCCTGACTGACGCCCGCCTTGGGCACATCGTTCGCCTGTTGAGCGAGAATGCGACGCTGGTCATCAGCGGAACCCGCATTGCAGAGGAATTGGGGACCACGCGCTCGGAAGTCTGGCGCGCGATTCAGCATCTGCGTGAACTGGGATTGCAAATCGCGGGGCATCCGGCTTCGGGCTACCAGCTTGAATCAGTGGCCGACCTACTGCTGCCCGACATTGTGGGGCCGATGGTGAGGGGCACGATGTTCGCCGCACGCATGCATCACTACTTCCGTATTGGATCTACCAACGTCGCCGCCATGGAAGCGGCGGCAGCGGGAGAAGCCGAGGGCACGGTGTTCTTCGCGGAACAGCAGACCTCGGGCCGAGGGCGCGGCGGTCACAGTTGGGAGTCCGCGGCGTCCGACGGGATTTATTGCTCCGTCGTATTGCGGCCGCAGCTCGCGCCGGCTGACGCGCTGTTGCTGTCGCTGATTGCGGGTATCGCCGTCGCCGAAGCGGTCGAGCAGACCACAGGACTGCATCCCGACCTGCGCTGGCCCAACGATGTGCTGCTGGAGGAGCGCAAGTTTTGCGGCATCCTCACGGAGATGAATGCCGAAGCCACGCGCGTGCGGTACGTCGTGGTGGGCATCGGCATCAACGTGAATCAGGCTTCGTTTCCCGCCGAACTTGAGCCGATCGCGACGTCGTTGCGGCTCGCCGCGGGGCACGAGTGGTCGCGCGTGCAGCTAGCGGCGGCTCTGCTAAAATCGCTCGACACCTGGTATCGCAAGCTTACTGGCGGGGGTGTGGACGCGCGCGCTGCAATCTTTAAGCAGTTTGAACAGCGGTCGTCGTTCGCGCGTTCGCGACTCGTCCACGTGGAAGAAGATGGGGGCTACGAGGGTGTAACAGAAGGACTTGATGGCCGCGGGTTCCTGCTGGTGCGCACCGATGGCGGTCTGCGTACCGTGCTTTCCGGCGGGGTGCGTGCGGTCCCAGGTCACGGAAGATAAATCATGCTACTTGTGGTGGATGTCGGAAATACCAACACCGTTCTCGGTGTCTTCGAACGCAATGCCCCGGAAGCATCGGGCGGGCAGCACCGCAAACTTATCGCGAATTGGCGGGTGAGCACCAACAAATCGCAGACGGTGGACGAATACGGCGTGCTCTTCCGCAATCTGTTTGCGATGAACGGCATCGAGGTGAGCGCAGTGCAAGGCATCGTGATTTCGTCGGTCGTGCCGCCGCTGGACTCGACGCTGCGCGAAGTGTGCGAGCGTTACTTCCAGCTCAAGCCGCTGTTCATCGAGCCGGCGTGAAGACCGGGATGCCCGTGCATTACGACAACCCGGCCGAGGTCGGCGCCGACCGCATCGTTAACAGCGTGGCCGCTTTCGAGAAATACGGCGGCCCCTGCATCGTGGTGGACTTCGGCACTGCGACCACCTTCGACGTGGTCTCGGTAAGGGCGAGTACCTGGGCGGCGTCATTACGCCCGGCATCGGTATCTCGGCCGACGCGCTGTTTGAGCGCACCGCGCGGCTACCGCGCGTGGACATTCGCAAGCCTCCCGCGTGATCGCCACCAACACGGTGAACAGCCTGCAGGCCGGACTGTATTACGGCTATCTTGGGTTGGTTGACGGCATTCTCGAACGCCTGATCGCCGAACTCGGTGGCGACGTCAAGGTGGTCGCGACCGGCGGACTCGCTCCGCTGATGGGCAGCGGGTCAAAGTACATTCGCGAGGTCGATGATCTGCTGACACTGGAGGGCCTGCGCATCATCTACGAGCGCAACCAGGCCCACTCGCGGCGGCGCGATCACGGCGATGCGAGCAGACATGAAGCGGCCCGTCGAAGAAAACTTAGGGCTACACTTGTAGTGACGGCCTCGCGTGCTTGACACACGCGCGTCAGCCAGCGCGTTCACCGTGGAAAACTACTTCAACTATTTCACCGAGATCGAAGAGCACTTTCAGCGCCGACGCGGTGCACTGGCGCTGCTGTCTCCGCTGGACTGGGCGCTGATGGAGATCTGGAAGGACGCGGGCATCCCGCTGGAGGCGGTGATTCGCGGCATCGACGCCGCGTTTGACAAGTGGGAGCGGCGGCCGAAGCGCACGCGGAAGATCAACAGCCTCGCTTACTGCGCACAGGAAGTGCTGGCCGCAGCCGAAGAGATGAAAGAGTCGGCCGTGGGCGGCGCCCTGACTAAAAAGGATGACCCGGAGCTGGACGCGGGGACGGTGAGCGAGTTCCTGCAGCATAATGCGGAAGAACTGGAGCACGCTGCTTTGCCGGAATCAGTGCAGAAGGTGGCGGCTGAAACTGCTGCCGGCCTGTGCGACATTGCCGCAATGGTCGGCGCCGGCACGCCTCCAGCGATGGAAGACTTGGAACGCCGGTTGACGGTAATGGAGGAGAAGCTGATTGCCTCGCTACTCGCGGCCACACCCGAGACGGCGCTGCTGCAGGTCCGGACGGAGGCCGACCGCGACCTGGCGCCGTACCGCAGCCGCATGTCGGCGCCGCAGATCGAACAACTACACAAACAGTACGTACAGAAACGACTGCTGGAGCAACACAACCTGCCGCGGCTGAGCCTGTTCTACATGCAGTAGCTCCCACAGCGTGGGACAAAGGATGTCACCTTGGAATTGCAGATCGAAAAGCTGGTTTACGGCGGCGACGGACTGGCGCGGCTGCCGGCCGATGAACGCGGACGCGGTAAGACCGTGTTCCTCCCCTTCGTCATTCCCGGCGAGCGCGTGGATGCCACGCTCACCCAGAGCCGGAGCGGCTTTGCCCGGGCCCGGCTGAACAAAATCATCACTCCTTCTTCCGACCGCGTCGAGCCGCAATGCCAATACTTCGCTCGCTGCGGCGGCTGCCAGTACCAGCACATCGACTACCCGGCGCAATTGCGCTTCAAGTCAGAGATCCTGCGAGAGACGCTGCGGCGCACGGCGAAGCTGGAACTCACGCAGGAAATTGAGTTGCATCCGTCGGAACCGTGGCACTACCGCAACCGCACGCGAGTGCATGTGAGGCACGAGCCGTCGTTTGCGCTGGGTTACTTCAAAGCCAGTTCGCATGATTTGCTTGCGGTAGAGAGCTGCCCGATCAGTTCGCCGCTCGATCAACCAGGCGATCGCCGCGGTTTGGGAACTTGGCCGCGCCGGAACTGCACCCGCATCCCTGCACGGCTTGCAGTTCTTTGCCAACGACGACGACAGCAAATTGCTGGTGGAGATGTACGTCCGTCCGCAGACTGAGCGGCGCGACGCTGAACCCTTCGCCAAAGCGCTCCTAGCTTCGCTGCCAGGTATCGAGGGAGTCGCGATCTTCGCCACCTCCCAAGTGGACGACGAGACCCGGCAACTCGCGCCGCTGACGTCGATACATAACGAAGAGCCGCTGGCCGTCGGCCGAAGCCAAATGACCTACCACGCCGCCGGACACGACTATCGGGTCAGCGCCGGCTCGTTCTTCCAGACCAACCGATTCCTGGTAGATGAACTGGTCAAGGTCGCCGTCGGCGGGGCCACAGGCAAGGCTGCGCTCGATCTCTACGCCGGAGTGGGGCTGTTTACCATGGTGCTCGCCGAGACGTTCGAGGATGTGATCGCGGTCGAGGCGTCACCCAATGCAGTGGCCGACCTGAAACACAACGCGCCGCGCAACGTGCGGCCGACACGCGCTGCCACCGAGGAATTTCTGGAGAAGCGAGGCGACGGGTTGGCGGTTGAATTCGTGCTGGTTGACCCTCCAAGGGCCGGACTGGGCGACAAGGCCACGACCGCCCTGGGCCGCACCGCAGCCGGGCAGGTTACTTTAGTTTCTTGCGACCCCGCAACTTTGTCGCGGGACCTGAAACTACTGCTAGAATCGGGCTTTAAGGTGGAGCAGGCGCACCTGTTTGACCTGTTTCCGCAGACCGCGCACATGGAAACCGTCTTGCGCCTGGTGCGCTGAATCCACCGCCGGAGTTGAGTTATGTACGCGGTCGCCATACTTCGTTATCGTAAGCCGCTGGAAGATGTCCTAAAGCATGTGGACTCGCACCGCGCCTATCTGGCGGGGCTGAAGCAAGAGGGGCTGCTCATCGCCGCGGGCCCGATGGTACCGCGCAGTGGCGGCATTCTGCTTTTGCGGGTACCCGATAACGAAGCGCAGGCGACGCTCGACAGTATCCGCGACAACGATCCGTACACGCGGTTCGGAATCGCGCAATATGAACTGTGGCCCTGGGCCCCCGCTATTGGTACTGAGGACCTGGACCGCCTGTAAGCGGACTTGCCATCTTCCACTCCTCCCCCGGATGGAGCGCATGTCTCCGCGCGTGCGCCCACGCCTGTATATTGCGGCGGCAGGGAACCCCTGTTTCTCGCTGCGCTGGCGTTCTCTGCCGGTATTGTCGCCGGGAATTTTGCGTGGCGGGCGCCGCAGGTCTGGCTGATTGCCTGGCTGGTCGCCGCAGCCGGCGTGGGGTTTCTTTATCGCCGCGCGCCGTCTCTGGCTTTTACCCTCGCCCTTGTCGCACTGTTACCGCTTGGTGCGTTTTACCTGCAGCTCTTTGACGCAGCGCAAACCACCCCGCCCAATCTCGAGGCGTTCTCCACCGGCGAGGGCACGGTTGAAGTCACCGCTCACGTCATGCGCGAGGGCATCGTGCGCGACAGTCCGTTTGGCGGCAAGCAGGAGTCGGTGGACGTGGAGACCGAAGATCTTGTCAGCGGCGAGCATCGTTTGGAGGCGCCGGTCGGCATTCGGTTCACCATCTTCAGCAAGAACTCCGAAGAAGAGGACGCGCAAGCCTCGGGCATCGAATCGCCGGCTGGCGGTCTACACCTACGGAGAGCGGCTGCACATCGTGGCCACACTGCGCGCACCGCGGAATTACGGCAATCCCGGCGCGCTCGATCTGGTGGGATACCTTGCCTCGCAAGGAGTTCGCCTCACCGGCTCGGCACGGGCTGCGGAGGTCGAAGTTCTGCCGGGATTCGTGGGCAGCCGATCGGGTTTTGGCGCAGCGAGGCACGCCGCAGCGTGCTGAACCACATCCAGCGGCTTTGGCCGGGTGAGCCCGGAGCGCTGATGCAGGCGATGCTGATCGGCGGGCGCGCGTTTTTCGGGCGCGAGTTGAAGACCAACTTCCAGCGCACCGGGACGTACCACATCCTGGTCGTTTCGGGCATTAACGTGGGCATCCTCGCGTTCGCGTTTTTCTGGGCGTTGCGCTGGCTGCCGATGGGCGAAGCCGCGGCCACAGTGCTGACCATTCTGTTTTCGTGGGGCTACGCGTTTCTCGCGGATCTGGGGCCGCCCATCGTGCGCGCCACGATTACGCTTAGCATTTACCTCCTCACGCGGCTGCTGTTTCGCGACCGCGCCGGATTGAACGCCCTGGGAATCGCAGCTCTTGGCATCCTGGTAGCCGCGCCGCGGACGCTGTTCGAAGCCAGTTTTCAGCTCACATTTCTCTCCGTGATTGCCGTGGCGGGAATTGCCGTGCCCATCCTGCAGCGCACGCTGTACCCGCTTCAGCGCGCGTTGCGCAATCTTGATTCGCCCGCCTACGACTTCAGCCTTCCGACGTCCGCGGCGCAGTTCCGGTCCGACGTGCGGCTGGTGCGGGAGTACCTGGCGCAAATCGTCGGCCTGCGCGCGGCGACCTTCATTCTCCGCAAGGGCCTCGGGTTTGCACTGGCCGCGTCCGAGCTGGTCTTCATCTCCCTCGTCATCGAACTCTCGCTGGCGCTGCCGATGGCATGGTATTTCCACCGTACGACCACGATGTCGCTGCCGGCCAACGTTCTGGTGATACCGCTGGCGAGCATCCTGATGCCAGGCGCCGTACTCGCAGTCGCACTGTCGTATGTATCGTTCTGGCTGGCGCACCTGCCCGCGCTCGTCGCCGGATACTCCCTCGCGCTCCTTACTGGCACCATTCGGTTGATTGGACATCTCCGTATTTCCGACATGCGACTGCCCCATCCTGGCCTGGCGACGTGCCTCTTTGCCGCGGTGCGCGCTGGGACTGGCACTGATTCTCGCGCGCCGGAAACTGTTATGGGCTGGAATAGGGATCGCGGGACTGTTGGTGGCGGCCTTGGCGATCATGTTCGTGCCGGCGAAAATGCAATGGCGTCCCGGAATACTGGAAGTCACGGCCATCGACGTCGGACAGGGCGACTCGCTGCTGATCGTGACCCCCGAAGGGAAGACGCTGCTGCTGGATTCGGGCGGTGTGGGAGGTGGCAGCCACTCTGACTTCGATGTGGGCGAAGAAGTAGTGTCACCGTACTTGTGGAGTCGAGGCATTCGGCGGCTCGACGCGGTGGCGATCTCGCATCCGCACTCCGACCACATCGGTGGGATGCGCAGCCATCATCGCGAATTTCCGGCCTAAAGAGATCTGGTACGGCCTCGATTCGCCGACGCCTGAGTTTGCCGAGGTGATGGCGGCCGCGAGGGAATTTCGGACTCACTGCCCAGCCACGCAAGGCGGGCGACGAATTTACGTTTGGCCGAGTGCAGGTGCGGGTACTCAACCCGCAACCCGGCGCGCTCGCCGGCAACCGATTGCAGGACGACGAGTCCATGGTGCTGCACCTGCAATATGGGGAAACATCAGCCCTTCTGGTGGGCGATTCGCACAAGCGAATCGAAGAAATCTGGAGGGCGAAAAGCCGCACGCCGACCTGCTCAAGATCGGCCATCACGGCAGCCTGACCTCGAGCACGCCGGAATTCCTGGAGGCCGTCGCGCCGCAATTTGCGGTGGTGTCGGCGGGCTATTACAACTCGTTCCGCCATCCGCGGCCGGAGGTGATGAAACGTTTCGCCGAGCGGCAGATCCGCACCTATCGCACCGACCTGGCGGGAGCGGTTTCGTTCTATCTCGACGGCGCTACGGTTTCGGCCCGGCCGGTTCCTCGCTGACCTCTTCGTCGGCATCCGTCGTGGGGTGCTTGCTGAACTCCTCGATCATCGCAACCGCCTGTTGAGCCTGGTCCTCGCGAACGACCACGGTCACACCGCCAACTCCGGGATAAATGTTCTGGGTCGCGTCCAGACTCTGAATGTATGCGTCGATCCCAGCCGACTGCAATAAGCCCTGCACGACCATGGCTTCCGTTTCCTGCTCGGTATCAAAAACCTTGACCAGTTCTTCTGTCGGTTCCGGTTTCTCTGCCATACATCCTCCAGTAACTTCGATGCCGTCAACATTTCTGTAGCCACGCGCGGTAGATTATAGTTCGCGGTTGAGAAACTGCCGTTTCGTTGTATGATGCCGCCACAGAGCAAAGCGCATCGGTGGGATGGCAGCCAACATCCAAATTGTAACGAAAACTGCGAACCGCGACCTGTTCACATTCGGCACACATCTGCGCCTTAGTTCAAATGAGGAGCTCATGGGGCAACCTGATCGCAACGAATTAGCTAGCCCGCAAGCCAATCCGCACGAACTGATGGAGCAGGAAGAAGAACGCCGCAAGCTGCGCCGATTGCAGATCATGATGAGCATGGTCATGTCGGTGATCAGCCAGGACCCCGGCCTTTCAGTGGAAGAAGCCTCGGAGCTGGCGGCCAACGCCAAGCGCGCTGCCCTGGCGATGTTTCCCGACAAGGAGTTCGCCTACGACATCCTGTACAAGCCGCGCCTGCAGCGACTGATGGCGGAGCGCTTCCGCCTGCAATAGCCCTGCTACTTGTCGATAGACGCCAGATACACGGTCAGCGTGCCCCAGAAGATGCGCGCCTGGATCTGCACGGGCAGGTGGCGGGCATCGTCGCTGTACCAGATGAGGATGCGTCCGCGGTTTTTGAGCACGCTGTAATTTCCTTCCGGGCCGACGCGAATGGTCTGAAACGTTCCCGCCGGCGTCTTGACCTGCTCCTTGCCTTCGACGTGCGCGTGGATCGTGACGGTCTTGCCGCCGTCATTTAAGGGAAGGCTGTAGGTTGCGCCCTGCTCGAGCGGCAGGCTGGCAACGTAAAAAATTCCCGACATCACGTCTGTCACGCAGCCCGGAATGTCGTTCTCGGTCCGCTTCGACTGGCCGTTTTTCAGGTTCTTCTCTTGCAGCACCGACCTTGTGGATCTTGTAATTGAAAGTGATCTCGGTATCGCGCCAGTGCGAACCTTCTTCGGTGTGCTTCACCAATTTGTTGGAGCACAAGGCTCTGGGCGTCGAAATATGAGGTGAAGCGGTCTTGCACGCGGAAGAGCAATGCCACCACACCTGTCGAGTCTGCAGTGCCGGTCACGTGCTCCTGATTGCCTTCGCGCTCGATACGCAAGGTGGCCAGTCCCGCAGTCACGAAGTGGTACTCCGCCTCATAGCGAAGGGTCTGGCGCGGAAAATCGTAACCCGGCCGCAGCGGCTGCAATGCGCGCCTCCGCGCTCGACCACCGGCTCGGCGCGGCGGTGTTGCGCCGTGCCCGCCGCGAGTCCGGGAGTTATCGCAGCAACGGCCAGCACAAGAATGAATGCGAAGCAACGAGTCGGGAACTTCACCATGTACGAGAAAACCAGATCATCTTCACAACAAGGGCCGCCAACATTGCGGCGGCCCCGATCAAAGCATTGTACTCGCGATGCTGCCGGTAAAGCACGCGCGAGAACCCGACGGTCAGTCCGGTGAGCCATGCGGTCCGCGGCAGCAGTCGTGGTACGCGCTGCGCGTAGGCGTCATACTCGGCAAAGCGTGAGCGCAGGAAAGCCTCCTCCGACCGTATCACCGGCACATAAATCGCCGCGAACAACAGCACAATGCCCACCGCCACCCACAAGTCACGCGAGGCAATTGCAAAGCCAATCGCGATGATGATCGACCCGAGGTACAGCGGGTTGCGACAGTAGGCATACGGGCCTGTCGTTGCCAGCTCTTCGTTCTTCTTCACGTGTCCGGAAGCCATGGCCCGAAGGAACACGCCCAGCAGCTGCGACCGCGCCGCCAACTGCGAGTGAAATCCAATCGGGACGCGCCCGCCAGAAATAGAACGCAGCAAACAGAAAGCCCAGCGGCACCCGAATCCGGCGCGCGATACGGCCCCACGACACTCCGCTTTGAGGTGAAGCGTTAGCCATCCTGTTCCTTGAGCAGCGAATCGGCCGCCGCAATCACCTGCTCCGCCGTAATCGACAGCAAGCCCGCATCGGGATCGCTCACGTGCGAGAGGCTGTCCAAGCTCTCCGGACTGCGCAACACCAACGACCGCGTCGCATAAGGCCCATTGCGGTCTGGGCGCGTCGGCCCGAACAAGGCCACAACCGGAACTCCCAGCGCCGCGGCCAGGTGCATTGGCCCGGTGTCGCCGCCGACGAACAAGCTGGCCCGCCGCGTCAGCGCAATCAACTGGCTCACCGAACACTTCACCGGACGCGCCAGATCTTCGCTCGCTGCTCGCACCGCCTGCGCCAGCGGCTCTTCGTCGGGACCGTAGTTCACGATCACGGCCATGCCGCGCCCTGCCAACGCCTCGGCCACTGCGCCGTACGACTCGGCAGGCCAGCACTTGGCTCCCCACCCCGCTCCGGGATTCACGATCGCCAGCGGGGCAAATCCGACGGACGCGCAGAACCGGTCCGCCCACGCCTCGGTGGCCTCGTCCTGCGGAAACTCGGGCTCCTCGTATTGCAGATCACTGGACGCCACCGCCGACGCCAGCGACATCGCGTGCTCCACGACGTGCGCACCCGGTGACGCCACCGCTTTCGTGTAGAACTGCCGTGCCGGACCTTCGCGCGGCGTCGCGGAGCCGATCCTCGTTTTCGCTCCGGACATTCGCCCGCCATGGCCGACCGGATGGCGCCCTGGAGGTCGAGCGCGACGTCGTACTTTATGGCGCGCACCTCGCGCATGCAGCCTCGCATCTCGCTCCACGTCGCACCGGACTTCAGCTCCTTGCGCCACCCCTTGAAGTCGGAGACGTGCACCCAATCCACCAACGGCTTGAGCGCGGAGCGCGGCTGCAGCCGCTCCACGGGATGCGCGCAGAGCAATTCCATCCAGCGTTCCTCGATCAGCCAGCCCACCTTGAGGTTGGGCCGCGCCGCGCGCAGAGCCGTGATGGCGGGGATGCCGTGGATCACGTCGCCCATGGCGCTGAGCCGCACCACCAGCACGCGCAGCTCGGCGTTGCCCGAGCCTTCCAGCTCTTCCAACGCCACCGTATCGAGGCCTAGTTGGGCAAGCGGACGGCTCACGGTTCGCGCTGACCTCCAGAGGAGGAGGTACGCATCTGTCCCAGAATTTCGGTGGTGGAATGGTCCTTGGGATCGCCGACGATTTCGACGCGACCTCCGTAGGCGCGCACTTCGTCGCGCTCGGGCACGGTTTCAGGGGTGTAGTCGGTGCCCTTGGCCTGCACGTCAGGCTGAATCTCGCGGATCAGAGCTCGCACGTCCGGCTCATCGAAGATGACAACGGCGTCCACGTCGGCGAGTGCGGCGATAATCTCAGCGCGCTCGGCTTCGGGCATCAGCGGACGCCCGTGGCCCTTCAGCTGCCGCACGCTACTGTCCGAGTTCATGGCGACTACCAGCCTTCCGCCCAGCGCCTTGGCGCCGCTCAAATAGCGGACGTGCCCCACGTGCAGCAGGTCGAAGCAGCCGTTGGCGAGCACGATCTGATCGCCATGACGCCGCCACTCGGCCACCTTCGCCGCCAGGTCGCTGCGCGGCACGATCTTGGTGCTAGTTTTGCTCACGAGTTCTTCGCCGCCGCGAACTGGTCTACTGCCGCCATCAGCTCAGCGCTGGAAACGGTCGCCGTTCCTCGCTTCATCACCACGATTCCGCCTGCGAGATTAGCGAGCAGCGCGGCGTTGGCGGTGTCAGCACCGGTAGCCAGAGCTGCTGTAAACGTTGCGATAACGGTGTCGCCGGCGCCGGTGACGTCAACCGCCTGGTCGGAGCCGAAGATCGGAATCACCAGCGGCTGCTTGTCGCGCTCAAATGCCACCATGCCATCGCGGCCGCGCGTGATCACCAGCGACTCCAGCCCCATGCGCTGCATCACCTGCGCACCCGCCAGCAGCAGCCGGCCGTTGTCGTCGCCGATCTTTATGCCGAGCGCCTCTTCTACTTCGGGCTCGTTGGGCGTGGCGGCGGTTACGCCCGTGAAGTCCAGCAAGCGATAGCGCGAGTCGAGCGTGATGGGCTTCCGCTTCGGCCAGCTCTTCGCCTTGATCTGCGCCAGCAACTTCGGTGTTGCCGCGCCGTAACCGTAGTCGGACACCAACAGCCCGTCCGACGACGCGTGTTCGCGTGCGGATTTCGCGAGCTTGGCCAGAAGTGGATGCCCTTCGGGAATCGGAGCGGGCTCGCGGTCCACACGTACCACCTGCTGACGGCTGTTGTGCGACATACCGGCCAGGATCCGCGACTTGGTCGTCGTGATTTGTCCCTTGAGCCTCGCGATACCGCTGATTGGCACCTTGGCCTTGCGAAATTCGTGCAGCAGCAGCTCGCCCTGCTCGTCGTCGCCCACCACGCCCACCGGAAAGACCTTCACGCCCAGCGACGCCAGGTTCATGACAGCGTTGCCGCCGCCGCCCGGGCACAACGGTGCGCTCGCGGTGTTTCAGGATGAGCACCGGAGCCTCGCGCGACACGCGCGCAATCTCGCCGAAGACGAACTCGTCGGCGACCAGGTCAGCCAGCACGGTCACCGACACCTTCGGCAACGCCCGCACAATCGCCTTCAACTGCGCCGTACTGCTTTGCGTATTCGCCATCGAGGTTCCTGCCGCAAATTCAACCGGACTGTCGTCTTGAGCAACTACGCGCCGGCCACGGCCAATCACAATCGATAAACCCGCTGCTCACCAGCCGCGCGAATCCTTCATTTTCTCACGCGCCCCGCTTCGTGCCTCGTATCACGGCACAAACGGTCTCAACCGCCGACTCCGCATCCGGCTCGAACTGCATCTTTACTTGCGGCGTGTGCAATGGCCGCAAACGTTCGGCGTACTCTCCCAGGTTCACCGCGTCTTTTTCAGTGGTGACGAACGCCGTCGCTCCGGACTGCTGTCCTTGCCGGTACAGCGCCTCCACATCTTGCGCCGTGTAGGCATGATGATCGCGAAATTCGCGCGTGCCTGTCACCTTGACTCCGGATTGGCCGAGCTCGGTATAAAAGTTCTCCGGCCGGGCGATGCCGCAGAATGCGAAGCACGCCTCCTTCGTCTCCGGAGGCACGATGCCCCGCTTCACTTGCCAGACTAACTGTCCCTTGCGAACCGGAATCCCCTCCGCCGACGGATCATCAATGAACACCAGCGCCGACGCCCGCGCCAATGACGACCGCGGCTCACGCAATCTTCCTCCAGGCAGCAGCGTGTCGTGCAGATCGCGCTGCGTGAGCAGCACGATGTCGAAGTCTCGCGCCAGCCGCCGGTGCTGGAAGCCATCGTCAAGCAGATGGGCCTGTGGCCCGAACTTCTCTTCCGCGAATTGCCCCGCTGCGAGACGATCTTCGCCTACAACGACCGGCACGCCCAGACGGCGCGCGATCAGCAGCGGCTCGTCGCCAAATTCCTGCGCCAAACCTGCCGCATCCACCAGCCTTACGCCCTTTGACTTTCGGCCGTACCCGCGAGACAGTACGTCGAACGCAACGCCGCGCTGCTTCAGTGACCCGCCGAGCAGCATGAGGAACGGCGTTTTGCCCGCACCTCCCGCCGAGATGCTGCCGATGCTCACGACCGGAGCCTGTAACTTATGGGCGCGCAGGGCACCGCCATCGTAGAGACGATTGCGCAAATCCACTCCTGCGCCATAGATCGCACTTAGCGGATTCACGCGTGCCTCGCCGCTGAGACGTCTGCAGGAAGCAGCGCCAGTCAGAGCGCTCCACCGTCCGCTCCGTCGCTCCCTGTTGGGTTCGCATCACCTGCAGCGCGTGCACACCCAACTGGGTTCGAGCTGCATCGTTGTTCAGCAACGCCAGCACCGTTGTGGTCAGCGATTCCGGCTTCACCACCCGCAACGCCTGCGCCCGCTGAAAGATGGCGACGATGTCGCGGAAGTTTTCCGTGTGTGGCCCGACGAGGATGGCCGCTCCGAATTGCGCCGCCTCCAGAACGTTGTGTCCGCCCTTCGGGACCAAGCTGCCGCCCACGAATGCCAAGTCGGCAAACTGGTACAGGCTCGCCAGCTCGCCGATGGTGTCGAGCAGAAATACTCGCCCGGCGAGCGGTGTTTGCCCATTCCACTGCGACCGCTGCTGCCAAGGCACGCCTGAGGCCTCCAGTAAAGCCGCGACCGCCGCAAACCGTTCCGGGTGCCGTGGCGCAATTACCATCATCGCCCCGGCATAACGCGACGCCACCTGGCGGAAGCACTCCAGCAGCATCGCCTCTTCGCCTTCCAGCGTGCTGCCCGCCACCAGGAGCGGCCCGATCTCGTCGCGTCGCAGCACCGCCGCAAACTCACCCACGAATTCCGACGGGCTCGGCGACTTGACCTCGAACTTCAGGTTGCCGCCCACTTGCACTCGCTCCGCCGGAGCACCAATCCGCACCAGCCGGCGCGCGTCTTCGTCGCTCTGCGCCAGAAACACATCTATGTTGCGCATCACGCTGCGCATCAGATCGCGAAATCGCACATACCGCGGCAGAGACCGATCTGACACCCGCGCATTCACCACGGCTACCGGCACGCCCTGGTGGTGCGCCTGATGCAGCAGGTTGGGCCAGAACTCGCTCTCCGCCAGCACCAGCAGTTTTGGCCGCAGCGCCCGCAAATACGCTCGCACCGCCCACGACAAATCCAGCGGAAAGTAGAAAACGTTGCTGTCGCCAAACCGCTCGCGTGCCAGCTTCTGCCCCGTGTCCGTAGTGGTCGAAACCACCACCCTCTACTTCCGGCGACCGCGACTTTAGCTCCTCTACCATGCGCGATATCGCCAGCACTTCGCCCACCGACACTGCATGGATCCACACCGTATCCCGGGCTGCCGCATCCGTCAGCCGCAGCGGCACCGCGCCAAGCCGCTCACGCAGTCCGGCGCGATACTTCCCGTGGCGCAGCATCTCCAGCAGCCACCACGGCGCGCTCAGCACCAGCAACAGCAACAGCAGCGCACTATAGGCGAAATACACCCTGCGATTGTACTTGCCCACCGCAGCCGAACCAACGCTCAGTTGTACGACGCGGTGGCGCGGGGGATAATCGCTGCATGGCCTCTCTCCGCCGTCGCAAGTCTATGATCGCCCTGTTTTGCCTGTCGCTCGCCGCCGCCCCGGTTTTTGCTTCCAAAGACTTCGTCATGCCGCACGCAGAGAACGCCGCTACCTACCCCAGTAACGACGCCCATCCCAACGAGAAAGTCACAGCCGCCATCGACCTATACAACACCTCGCCCAAAGACGACGTCTTCTCCACACACTACGTACAGGAAGGCATCCTGCCCGTCTTTTTCGTCATCACCAACGATGGCGACCGGCCCATCTCCTTGACGAAGATGCAGGTGCAGCTTGTCACCTCGGGCCGAACCAAGCTCGATGCTCTCACCGTGGATGACGTGATGCGCCGCGTCGCCCATGCCAACGTCAGCAGCACCAACCCCGGCGGGCGCACCAGCCCATTTCCCATTCCCGGGGCGGGTAGCAAGAACAAGAAGGCCCAGCAGCAGCTCCAGGAACTGAACCACGCCCACTTCGGGGCCTTCGCCATTGAGCCGCACTCCACCCAGGCGGGCTTTCTCTTCTTCGATATTGAGGACGTCCCCAACCCGATCAAGGGCGCGCACATCTACCTCACCGGCGTGCGCGATGCCGGCGGCACCGAGCTGATGTACTTCGACATTCCCGTGCTGGCGACGAACTAGCTCCGCGAGACAGGAGTCCCAGCAGCGGCCTAAACCGGTAACAACCCGGTTCCGGCAAAATCCGTTTGTGACCGCCGCCCTTGACTCCCGCCGCCGCGAAACTTAACCTCGCAGTCTCAGGGAAAGGAATTCTCATGAGTCTCCTGGAGTGGTGTGATGAAGGTCCGGCAACCGTTTCGGTGCTGGCCACCGTCGAAGACGCAATCCGAATGATGATGGACAAGGACGTCGGCGCCGTCGCCGTCATCGACGAGCAGGGCATTGTCGCCGGCATGTTTACCGAGCGCGACGTCCTGGCCAAGTTCGCCCTCAGCGGGCGCGACGCCAAAACCACCCCCGTCCGCGAACTCATGAGCCCTATGGTCGAGATGGCGACCGACGAGACCACAGCCGCCGAGGCCTTTAAGGTCATGCTGGAGCGCCACTACCGCCACCTGCCGGTGGTGGACGACGAAGGCAGGGTGCTGGGCATCCTATCGATTCGTAACATACTGGAAGCCCGGATTGACGATCTGCTGGAGGAACTGGAGAGCCGCAAGCACTGAGATGCCGTGTAAGATATTGAAAAGTCGATCAATTTCTCGCTGGCGAAAATATCTTAGTCACTTGCACTCATATTTCAGCGCGCGGCCTGGTTTCCCGGTATAATTAAGGCTTCTTATGGCACAGAAGCGTTTAATCCGTTCTACTACCGTCCTTTGCGTCCGCCGCGACGGTAAGGTCGTCATGGCCGGAGACGGCCAGGTCACCCTCGGCGATAACGTCATCAAGCACACCGCCCGCAAGATCCGCCGCCTCTACCAGGACAAGATTCTGGCGGGCTTTGCCGGATCCACCGCCGACGCCTTCTCGCTCTTCGCCCGCTTCGAGTCGAAGCTGGAGCAGTATCACGGCAACCTGGGCCGCGCCGCCGTCGAACTCGCCAAAGACTGGCGCACCGACAAGATGCTGCGCCAGCTGGAAGCCCTGCTGCTGGTCGCCGACCAGACCCAGACGTTTCTGATCAGCGGTCAGGGCGACGTGATCGAGCCCGACACCGGCATTGCCGCCATCGGCAGCGGAGGCGCCTACGCGACTTCGGCCGCCACAGCGCTGTTCGACCACACGCAGCTCTCGGCACGCCAGATCGCCGAAGAAGCCATGAAGATTGCGGGCAAAATCTGCATCTATACCAACGACAAGGTCACGATCGAAGAGCTGTAGAGACTAGCCTTGCGTAGATTGCCCAAGGAGGTACAATCACGAATTGGCCATTTATCTTCCCGCAACCGCTGACGACGAACACGTAGCGCTCGACGATCTGACCCCGCGCGAAATCGTGCGCGAGCTCGACAAGTACGTGGTCGGCCAGCATGACGCCAAGCGCTCGGTCGCCATCGCGCTGCGCAATCGCATGCGCCGCCAGAAGCTGTCGCCTGAGCTGGCGGAAGAGATCATTCCCAAGAACATCATCATGATCGGCCCAACCGGCGTGGGCAAGACCGAGATCGCCCGCCGGCTGGCCAAGCTGGCCAATTCGCCCTTCATGAAGGTTGAGGCTTCGAAGTTCACCGAGGTCGGCTACGTGGGACGCGACGTTGAGTCGATGATCCGCGACCTGGTCGAAATCGCCATCGACATGGTGCGCGAGGAGAAGCTCGAAGACGTGCAGGACAAGGCCGAGCTGAACGCCGAAGAGCGGCTTCCTCGACCTGCTGTTGCCGTCCATGCCTTCGCCAGTCACACCGATCAAGTCCGTCGGCAGCCGATTCCAATATCGGATTCAACCTCGGCAACGAGCCTCTGCTGGCCGGAGAGCCCGGTTCGCGCACCCGCGAAAAGCTGCGCCAGCAACTGCGCGAAGGCAAGCTCGACGAGCGCATGGTGGAGCTCGACGTGCGCGAAAAGTCGATGCCAGCCTTCGAGATCATCACCAACCAGGGCGTCGAAGAGATGGACATCAACATGAAAGACATGTTGCCCAACATCTTCGGCCAGCGCACCAAGAAGCGGAAGATGAAGGTCAGCGAGGCCTTCGAGTACCTCATTCAGGAAGAAGAGCAGCGCCTGATCGACATGGACCAGGTGCACCGCATCGCTGTCGAGCGCGTGGAGAACTCGGGCATCATCTTCCTCGATGAGATCGACAAGATCGCCGGGCGCGAAGGCGGCCATGGGCCTGATGTTTCGCGCGAAGGCGTGCAGCGCGACATTCTGCCCATCGTCGAAGGCACTACGGTCAACACGCGCTACGGCATGGTGCGCACCGACCACATCCTGTTTATCGCCGCCGGTGCCTTCCACGTCTCCAAGCCTAGCGACCTGATTCCCGAGTTGCAGGGCCGCTTCCCCATCCGCGTCGAGCTGCAGTCGCTCACCGTTGAGGACTTCATCAAGATCCTCACCGAGCCCAAGTCATCGCTTACCAAGCAGTACATTGCGCTGCTGGAGACCGAGGGCGTAAAGCTGGAGTTCACGACCGAGGCGCTGGCGGAAATCGCCAACTTCGCCTTCAAGGTCAACGAAGGCACGGAAAACATCGGCGCGCGCCGCCTGCACACCATCATGGAGCGGGTGCTCGACAAGATCAGCTTCGAGGCTCCGGACCTGAAGGAAAAGGACGTGACGGTGGACGGCGACTATGTCCGAAATGCTCTCACCGACATCGTGAAGGACCAGGACCTGTCGCGCTACATCCTGTAGTTCAGCTTTTTGAAAATAATCGAGCGCCCCACTCAAGCTGGTTTTGTTTGAGTGGGGTCTTGGGTTGTGACTGACAGTTTGGATGTCGCACCTTGGAAGGCTCCAAGTTAGAACCGGCTGAAAATCTGGTCGCGCCGTCCCCATAGAATCGCAGCAACGACGACCAGCAGCACCAACGGAGCCGCCGGATTGCTATGCAGTATCGTCACATGCGTCAGTACCGCGCCAATCATGGTGCAGACCAGGAGGACTGCGCCGAATGCCGCCAATCCCGGCACTAGCAGCAGAACGGCCGAAACCACCTCAATCGCGCCGGTGACGTAGCGAAACCACTGGCCAATCCCGACGGTGTTGAAGACTGCGACCATCAGAGCGGCGCCGGCCAGCTTCGCCGTCCCCGCCGCCACGAAAGCGGCTGCCGCTAATACCTGTAGTACCCATAGAACAACGTTCTTCCCCTTGCCCGTTGAACCGACCAGCATTTGAACCGCCTCAGCCATCGTCTTCTCCCCGCGGCGAAGCTTCAAGACAGCCCCGCCAATTGTAATGTGTTACAACACATATATAGAAGCTTTGGTATCCGCGAAGATTCACTAATTTCGGGGAATCCCAAGAATGCCGTGCCAACGGCCAGCGGCCCGTCCGCTGCGACCTTCGGTCATGCGCTAACTAAGACGGCGGTTCTGCCCTTTTTCCGTTCGCATTTTCCGCGCCGGATGATACAACTCTCTGCATGCATCGCACGCTTGGCCCCAAAGCCATTGCCACGCTCGCTGTCCTGGTCACCGTCCTGCAGCCGGCGTTGGCGGTCGATTCGACCAGCGCCGCCTGGAAATCTGATCTGCTAGCCTGGCGCGCCCAGCAGGCGAAAGACCTGCAACGGCCCAACGGCTGGCTCACTCTCATCGGGTTGGAATGGCTCAAGCCCGGCGACAACTCTGTCGGCTCAGCCAAGGGCAACGCCCTCGTGCTGAAGGCCCCGATCGCGCCCCACATCGGCAGCGTCAAGCTCGAAGGCAGCGTGCTGCAACTGTTGCCGCCGAAGGGCGGCTATCCCAAGGGCCTGATGGTGGACGGCAAGACACCGACCGACCCGCAATCGCTCGCGAGCGACGACCCTGGCCCGCCGTCGAAGATTTCCACTGGCAGCGTCACCATCACCGTGATTCATCGCGGTGACCGCTACGGGCTACGCATCAAGGACGCGAAGGCGCCTGCGCGCCTGCAGTTTCATGGTCTGAAGTGGTATGCGCCTAACGAGGCGTATCGCGTGCTGGCGAAGTGGATCCCCTACAACCCTCCGCATCAGGTGCCCGTGCCAACAATCCTGGGCACCGAAGTTGTGTCCGAGGTCCCCGGCGTCGCCGAGTTCACCCTTGACGGCAAAACCTGGCGGCTGGAGCCTATTCTCGAGAGCCCCGACGATAAGGACCTGTTCTTTATCTTCCGCGACACAACCAGCAAGAGCGAAACCTACGGCGCCGGGCGATTCCTCTACACTGCACTGCCCGACCACGGCCTCGCGCAGCCCGGCGAGGTGATGCTCGACTTCAATCGCGCCGAGAACCCGCCCTGCGCTTACACGCCATACGCGACGTGTCCTCTGCCTGTGCCGCAGAACCGTCTGCCTATCCCGATTCCCGCTGGCCAGCAGCGCTACCACGAATAAGGCCGGCGCCCTTACGCTTTCTCCGCCGTTGCCTCGTCGCCCTCGGCCACGAACTTCCAGAACGACGCCAGGCCCTTCGTCCAGCGCAGGTCCTCCACTGAAGCGCAATCCAGGACGGCGCGCACCTCTTCCTCCACCCCGCGATACGTCGGCAGCAGCCGGAAGGCGATACGACTTTTGTTGGCCGATTCAATCGGCTCCACTATGGTGGGATGAAACACCCCGCGCCCCACGGCAAAGCTGTTGGCGCGTCCAATCGTCACTTTCTTTTCCGGACCAATCAGCATTCTCCGATAGGCAAACACCAGCGTCCCATCCTGGTTCGCAGACAGCTTGCCGTAAGTGCGCTTGCTCACACCCTTGATTCCTGCGCTGAATGCCCCCACGGTCCCGTCTTTGCTGGGCTTCTCCTGCCAGTCGAACAGCATCATCTGGAGCAGGCTCAAGGCGTAAAGCGTGCCGAAGAACGACAGCCGCAGCGCCCACCCAAACGCCAGGAAGCTCACCACGATGACCACCAGCGACAGCACTAGCCCGACGTGCGGACTGACGATCGAAGCTCCCAGCAGCACGGCAAAGATGATGTTGCGGACCGCCTTCAGCACGAAATCCACGAACGGAAACGGACTGATCAGCGCCAGCACGTCGAAGCAATGTCCCAGTAGCCACACCACGGCGGTGATCGCGAACCCGACGATCAGGTACAACACTGCGGTGGCCGTGCTGAACGCGTGATGTACGCCTGACGTCTGCGTCGTAGTCGCCGCATACACCACCGGCCCGCTGAGCAATTTTGCAAACAAGCCCTTCAACGACGTGTAACCCATCACCCGTGCCACCTGGTTCATCACCACGGGAAACACAATGAGGATGAGCGAGGCGTGGTTGACTAGCAGCACCTCCACTGCGTCGAGTGGTTTCTTGATGAGCGGCGCGAATCCGCCAAATGTGTCCTTGATGAAGATAAGTACCAGCAGCGCCATGACCGGAGCCCAGAAGTAAGGACGGTCAAAAAAGGGGAGCTGTCCGCGTTGCGGAGACGGCGTCTTCCAGTACTGCCACGCCCCCATCACGCTCACTCCCACCAGCGGGGACATCGCCGTGCTGGTCACCGTGGCCAGAGCTTTGGTCACGCTTTCCCCGCTCTTCAGGGCTTGCGTGGACTCATCGGGTTCGGCGGTTTGTGCCGAAACGACGACCACTACGGCAATCACGACGACGGCCAACAGCAGCCAACGACGCATGACACTCTCCTTTACGGGGGGAACGCAATTCTAAATGACGGCGACCTCGATTTAGACGCTCCACCTTTCTCGGCCGACTTTGGCAACAGGATAGGTAATCGACTTCACGCCTTCTTTCGCTTCTTACCTTTCGGAGCCAGCCTTTCCTCCACTACTCCGAATTGCAGACGCTTCTGCATGTGGTCGATGCGATCGACAAAGATGCGGATCGGGTTCCCGATGGAATACGTCTTCCGTGTCCGCTGTCCGATGATCTGCCGCGTGTTCTCGTGATACAGGTAGTGGTCGTCGTGAAGCGTCGCCAGCGGCACCAGGCCCTCGATGAACAGTTCGTTCAGCTCGACGAACATCCCGAATTTCGTCACGCTCACGATCAACCCGTCGAACTCGTCGCCGATATGCTGCTCCATAAACCTAGTCTTCTTCCACTCCATCAGCTCCCGCTCAGCCTCGTCGGCACGGCGCTCCGACTGCGATGACTCCAGCGCGATCTCCTGCAGTATCGCCTGGGAAATCGGCCCGCCCAGCTGCACACGAGGTTCGCTTCCGCGCCCAGCCTTCTTGTCGTGAGCCGGTTCCCGCTTCGACCACGGCGACGGGGCCTCGCTGTGCTCGCCCGCCGCCTCGCCGACCGGTACTCCACCCTCCTCCCGTTCGGCCGAGTCCCGCAGTACTTCTTTCAGAATGCGATGCACGATCAAGTCCGGATACCGCCGTATTGGCGAGGTGAAATGCGTGTACGCCGGGGCCGCCAGCGCGAAGTGGCCTTCATTCTCCTCTGAGTAGCGCGCCTGCTTCAGCGAGCGCAGCATCAGGTATGAGACGATGCGCTCCTCCGGCTTGCCCGCAATCTTCTGCGTGAGCTTCTGGTACATGCGCGGCGTGATGTGAACTTCCTGCGGCAGTTCGAGTGTTTTCGCTGGACGTCCGCCACGATTCTGTTCACGCCTCTCGCCTCTCATCTGAATCCGCTTCACCGGCAGCGCGCCCATGCCCAGTGAATATCCAAACGTCGCCGCGATGGTCTCGAAGTCGTACACCCGCTTCGGATCGGGCTTCTCGTGAATACGATAGAGCGACGCGACGTGCTTCTTCTCCAGGTAGCTGGCCACACATTCGTTGGCCGACAGCATGAACTCCTCGATCAGCCGATGCGCGATGTTGCGCTCCGAACGCGTCACGCCCTTCATCAATCCGTTTTCGTCGAACTCGATCACCGGCTCGGGCAAGTCGAAATCAATCGACCCGCGGCGCACACGCTTGCGATTCAGGATCAGCGCCAGCTCGCGCATCAGCTCAAACCCGTCCACGAACTTGTGATAGTGCTGCCGCAATCCCGGGTCTCCCTCGAGGATCAGGTTGACGTTGGTATAGGTCATGCGCTCGGCCGAGCGGATCACGCCCTCGTTCAGCGTGTAGCCCACGATCTCGCCCTGCGTGATCGATCTCCATCACGCACGACAGCACCAGCCGGTCCACCTGCGGACGCAGGCTGCACAAGTCGGTCGAAAGCTCCATCGGCAGCATCGGCATGGCGCGGTCGGGAAAGTACACCGACGTCCCGCGCAGCCGCGCCTCCAGGTCGATGGGCGATCCCTTCGCGCACGTAATGCGCCACGTCGGCGATGTGTACCTGCAGCTCGAAGTTACCGTTCTCCAGCCGCCGCACCGTCACCGCATCATCGAAGTCGCGCGCCGTCTCGCCGTCGATGGTGACGATGGGCAGCGCCCGGTAGTCGCGCCGGTGCACCAGCTCTTTCGCCGCAATCGTCCGCTCAAACTGCTCCGCCTCCTGCAGGACTTCGACGGGAAATTGGTGCGGCAGATGGTGCTTGCGAATGATGATCTCGACATCGACGCCGAAATCGTCCTGCGTAGCCGAGGATCTCCACCACTCGCCCGTTGCGGATTGTCGGCCGGAGAAGGCCAGCTCGTAATTTCGACATCCACCACCAGGCCCTCGAGGTTGTCCCACTCGCGGCGATGCACTTCTTTCCCCAGCACGCGATCGCGACTGTCGGCAGTCGGTGGGTGCCCCGTTTTATCGCCTTCTCTTGGAGACACGGAGGGTGGATACTCCATCCCCCTCGGAATCACGATTTCCTTGGTGACCTTCTCGTCGATCGGCGTCACGTAGTTGTGCCGTGAGCCGTAATGAAATGTTCCCACCACGGTCGGATTCGCCCGCGTCAGCACCCGCAGGATCTTGCCCTCGGCGCGCCCATCGTCTTTGCGGCGTCCCAGTTCCACCAGCACCTGGTCGCCGTGCATGGCCGAGCCGATGGCTTGCGGACTGATGTAGATGTCGCCTTCGATGGTGCTGCGCTGCCCCGCATTCGGAATCACGAACCCGTAGCCGTCGCGATGCATGTTGAGCCGCCCGGCGATGAGGTTCTGGTGTGCCGCCGCGTGTTCTGCCAGGGTGTAGCGGTCGCGCCCGGTTTCGATCAGCCGTCCGCCTTTGACCAGCGCCTGCCAGCCGTTCCGCCAGCACTCGCCGATCTCCGCCGCGCGCGCTCATCTCGCGCACCAATTGCTTGTATCCCGCCGAGCGGTTCGGCTGCCGTTCGATCTGGCGCAGAATAGCCTGGTCGGTAATCATGTCGTCCCATTTCACGGGGCTTCTGAAAATACGGATGCCCCATCCTTTCCGATCTTTGAGGAACGAGCGGAAATCCTCATCGGCGCGGTTCCGCTTCCGCATCCGAATCTCTTTACTCACTATCCTGCGGAAAAAATCCACAGCGTCGCTTTGCCTTCGCTGAGAACTCGCTGTATGGTAGCAATAATTGCTTAATCCGGCCGCGCGGGCGCCGCCGCAAGGCGCGACTTAAGCATCATTTCACCGCATTGATTCAGCAGTTTCTTACCAAGAGCTCTGGAGTTGCGGTATGAGCCGGAACTTGAGCCCGCAGGACCATAGAACCTCCAGAAAGGAATTCATGACATATGTGGAAGCCCTCTAACCCGCCTAACGCCACCCCAACCCCCAGCCCCGAGCCACCGCGCAGCTACACGCCCCCGGCTGCCCGAACCGCCCGTGACACCACGGCTCCGCTCTGTTACGCCGCAGGAGCAGGCCACGCTCGGCAAGTCGCTGGTCATCAAGGGTGAAGTCACCGGCTCCGAATCGCTCTACATCGACGGACGCGTCGAAGGCTCCATCAACCTGCCCGGCAACCGCGTCACCGTCGGACGCAACGGCGTGGTCTCCGCCAACATTACCGCGCGCGAAATCGTGATTTTCGGCAAGGTGCGCGGCAACATGACCGCCAGCGACCGCTTCGACATTCGCAGCGAAGGCTCGCTGACCGGCGACATCGTCGCCCAGCGCGTCAGCATCGAGGAAGGCGCATTCTTCAAGGGCGGCATCGAAATCCGCAAGGCCGGCCAGAAGGCCAACGGCGAAGCAAGGAAGCAGACCCGGAAACTGCCGAGACGCCTACCGCTCTGCGGGCCTAAGCATTTCGAACAGTAAGGCCCCGCGCTTCCGCCCTTGCTCCGCCGCGGCGGACGAAAGGGTCGGAAGCGCAGTGCCGAGTCGAAGGCCACTTGTTTCGCGATGAACCGCGCCGCGGATTAACCTGAGCTCGCGCTTACGGTTCCACGCCGCCCTCGGTCCTCTCCACGACCGCCAGCGGTTCCGCCATCGCCGTCTGGCTTCTTCCTTCGCCGCAACTCGCTCCACAACCTCGACCGCGTGAGCCATAATCCCGCCGCAACCACGACCAGCCACGTCACACCGATCGCCGACAGCGACATCAGATCCCGCCGCCAACTGCCTGCCGCATAACCTCTCCGCAACCGCATAACACGCAAGCCCCGCCACCACCGCCATCGCCAGCGCCTTTCGCAACCTCGCCCCATGGCAGATCCGTTCGAGCCGCACCAGCCTCCGGTAGTTCAGCAGCCATGCAATCACCACCGTGTGCAGCAGGATGCCCAGGTCCGACGCCATCGCCAGTCCGGCAAAGCCGAAATTGCCGAAACATCGCCGCGTACAACGGCAGCGAAGCCACCACGATCAGCGTGCTCGCCACCATCGGCGTCATGGTGTCGCCCGCCGCATAGAACGCCCGCGCATATAGCGCCTGCGCCGACCACAACGCCAGGGACAGCGAGAACCAGGCAAAGTAAACGTGCCGTCGACTGAGAGTCCTGAAGGTTGAAATGCCCGCGATGAAACGCCAGATCCACCAGCGGCAGCGCCGCCGTGGCCATCAGCGCCGTCACCAGCATCGCCGCCGACCCCACGCGATACACCGACTGGTTCACCGAGTCAGCAAACTCCCTGCGCTTGCCCTCGCCAAACAAGCTTGCGCGAAGAACGGCATGGAGGCCTGTCCCGCCGCCTGTCCCAGGATCGAAATCGGCAGCGCAAACAGCCGCTTGGCATAGTTCAGCCGGGTAATCTCTCCGGTTCCGCCCGAGGCAAAGTAGCGCAAGATCCAGTCATCCGCCGACACCAGCGACACGCCCAGCATCAGCGGAATCGACAGCTTTACCCATTCCCGAAACTCCGGATTGCCGGTAATCAAAACTCCATCGGTAGCGCAGGCCGGCTCTTGGCGGCGCCAATCGTGTTGATCAGGAACGGCCCGACAAACGAACCCACCAGCGCGCCATAGGCCAGCGCCGCGATGCCGAAGCGGTGCGCCCCAGCAGTCCGCCCAAAATGATCGACGAGCCGTAGAACACCGGGCTCAGCGCCGGATACAGGAACATCCTGCGCGACAGCAGCACCGCCGACACGATTCCGCCGGCATAGAAAAAAATCTGCCCCGGCAGCAGTGACCCGCGTCAGGTACACGCACAGCTCCATTTGCTCCGCCGTGAACTTCGGGAACATGCAGCGGCAATCTGTGGCGTGAAAATCTCCACCAGGATGGTACCCACCAGCGCAACCATTGTCATCACCGTGATGGTGGTGTTGAACGCCTCCTGTGCTGTGTTGTCATCGCCCGCGCGAAGTATGCCGCGCATAGATGGAGATGAAGGTGATCGAGGCGGTCCCGCCAGCCAGCAGGTAGAAGAGAAAATCGGGAATGGTGAACGCCGCGACGTAAGCGTCGGTCTTCGGCCCCGCGCCAAACGCCCACGCCACGTACATCTCGCGCAGGTAGCCGATCACCCGCGCCAGCATCACCGACGCCATCAGCAGCAGGGTCGCGGAAAACGCGCTGTGCTGGTGCGACGGCCGAAGTACGCGCAGGCCATGCGGCCGAGAAATCCACTGGTCTGGCTTGGAACTCGGACGGAATGACGCCATGAAACTGCGATTCTACACGCGGGCCTGGTCTAGCAGGAATGTGCGGATTGTAAGGCGTGACCCACCCGGCACCTTCTTTTGAAGACCGGGCGGGATTCCGGCGTCTTATGCGGCTCTTGACCTTGCCGACCGGCATCCGGCTTTCCAGAGCCGGGCTCTTGTCGGGCACGATGGTCAGCATGTCGGTCTGCACCTTGTCCCACTGCTGGATGACCAGTCCCTTGGCCTCAAACACGCTGCGAATCGACGCCGCATCCCAGCCCACCACGTCCTCCAGGATCGGGATCAAGGTCGCGAGCGCGTTGTCGCTGAGGATCGACCGCTTGGCGATCGGCGCCAGGTATTTGTTCTCCGACACCGCGATCGTGTATCCGTCGCGCCGGTTCACGTGCAGCATCACGTGAATGTCGGAGCTGCCGTCGCCCACGTACACCACGCGGTCCGGACCCAGTTGCTTGGTCTCCAGCAGGTGATCGATGGCCGCCACCTTTCCGTAGCCCGCCGTCACCTGCAGAATGCGCTCAATCTCGCCCTTGCTGTTGAACTCGAATTCGGTGCCGAAAATGTGGTCCGCCGGAATGATGCCCTCCAGCGCGGAGCGGATGATCTGCACCGGCCCCGCCGAGATCACGTAGAAGTCGAACTGATATCCTTCGACTTCCTTCGAGAGAAATTCGTAAAGCGCTCGATGTTTGGCTTCAGGCGCACCCGCTTGCCCGCTTCGTACAAGCTTTCGCGCCGCACCTTGCGAAATTCCGGATCGTGCAGTAGCAGGTAAGCGAGTTCGCCTCCCTGTTGCACCAGGTTCAATTTCGCCATGCCGGTAATCTTGCGCTCAAATTCGCCCGCCGGAATGCCCAGCAACTCGCCCAAGACAAATCCCGAATCGTTAAAGCTCAGCGTCTGGTCAAAGTCGCTGGCCAGAATGTAGCGCTTCTTAGTCGGCAGAATTTCAGTCATTTCAGGGTCCTGTATTTCTTTCTGAGGCATAAAGATACCTCCTCATTAGTTCGGTTTGGCTAGCAGATAGATGAAACGATTATCTATTGATTGGATGGTTCTCCAAGTTGAAAGATGATGAATTGAGATAGATTATTTCGATGACTGCGATTTGCCATTCTTATGGATTAATCTATTTAGTTTTCAATAGCTTACAGAGGATACGTGGTCTGACAAAAGCAATCAAAAGGCGAATTCGGCACCCGCAGAGTCACTTCCGCGGCCCACGATTGGCCAGCGCCGGCTTTCTCGTTGGCCCGTCGGCACTTCTTCTGTTATCCTGCAAACCGCGCCGCGCGCAATTCTCGATCGAGGGCCCCCCACATGAAAATTCTCTCGCTCAGCCTCGACCTTGAGCTGTCTCAGCTGCGCAAGTCCGTCTTGCGCAGCCGCAGGCCACGATGTAACGGTCCTTACCTCCGAGAAACAAGCCTTGCAAGCTGTGCAATCGCCTGACCATTACGATGTTGCGCTCTTTTGCCATCATTTCCCAGCCGCCGCCGCTCGCCAGCCGTCTCGCCTGCTGCGCCAGCACCATCCCGACACCAACATGGTTTACATCGTGCACCTTTATGGCGAATGGCCCGAAGTCGAAGCCGATCGCTACGTCGTTGGCGCCGACGGTCCCGATGCCCTGCTCCGCGTCCTGGTGAGGTCCAGGAAAAGTTACTTCCAGCCGCAAAATAACCGCGCTTGCAATTGTTACAATCGTGTTACAAACAATTAACGAGTCATTGCGCCAACGCTCCCTGCTCGGACCAGGCTTGGCTGCCGATAAGCAATGTTGTCGGCTCGTGGAATGGGGTAGTCCTATGGACTTTGTCACTGTCGCCGTCGTCGGCCTGGCCGTTGTTGCCTTTGTCGTCGGTTCGCTGACCAGCTCTGTCGAAACCGAAACCACGTTGCCCCACTCGTATCGCTAGCCGGCGCCGGATGCTCCTGCTCTCCTACTTCGCCCTGCCTCGTACCTCCGCTACAATCTGACGAGCAACTGAACCAGTCCCTATGACCCATGCCTGGCACGACATCTCTCCCGGCGAAGGACTCCCCCAGGAATTCTCCGTCGTCATCGAAATCCCCTTTGGCTCCAGCGTCAAGTACGAACTCGACAAGCAAAGCGGCCTCATCAAGCTCGACCGCGTCCTCTACTCAGCCGTGTACTATCCGGCAAACTACGGATTCATCCCGCAGACGCTCGCGGAAGACGACGACCCGCTCGACGTGCTCGTGCTGTGCCAGGAAGCCGTCGTGCCGCTCACGCTCATCCACGCCCGCGCCATCGGGCTGATGACCATGATCGACGCCGGCAAGAAGGACCACAAGATCATCGCCGTTGCCACCCAGGACCCGGAGTTCAACTCGTACCGCGAGGCCGCCGAAATGCCGGAGCATCGCCTCATTATGCTGCGTCGCTTCTTTCTCGACTACAAGCAGCTCGAGGGCAAGGCCGTTGAAGTGGATGCCATCGCACCTGCCGAGCACGCCTATCCGGTCATCGAAGACGCGCTGGCACGCTACAGCAAGCAGCGCCGCAAAGGCTTCAAGGCATAGCGACTCGGCGCTGGATTCCGCTGGCCACCATTCCTTCGCGTCAATGGCGTATAATAGATGTATCCTGACGAATTGATTTTCCGCAGCGCCCCTTCCCCTTGCCACCGAAGGTCCTCTCCACATCAACCGAACGCCACAGCCAGCGTATATATGGGAGACACTTTGACAACCGCTCCGCAAATACCATCCGGCGCTGTCTTCCGCTCAACAACATTCTGGAGAGTGCAGTCATTCTCAACTGGGCCGCTTTCGGCCTGCCTTCCGAAGGAGGCATGGTCCGGATCGAGTATCACGTGGGCGCGGAGCTTTCCATCGAATACCTGAAGATCTGGTCTGCCAACTCTCGCGGATACCTGAGCCTGGTCTGCGATTACGTCGTGGCCGCCATCGTCCCAACGGGGCGGGAGCCCGCTTTAACAATGGCTTCCACTCGCGCGATCTCGGCCACTTCCTCGACTGATCATGATGAACCAGAACCTGTTCTCGCATGATTGCCGCGCCAATCGCAATGTACTGATCCAGGTCACCCCGCCCAGCGAGGAACAACTCGAGCAGGCCAAGCTGCGTATGAGCGAAGCCCTCAACCTCGCTGCTCCGCCGCCCCGGCCCACCAAGGTTCCCAAGTCTGCGGCCGTCGCAGGCCCCTGAGTTACACGAAGCCACTTCGTAAATTCGGTTTCTAGATCGCACCAAAAACGAAACGCAAGCAGCTTTTACCCTCCATGCGTTTTAGTTATGCGCCCTGAAGCAGATGCATGGGTGGCACCCATTGTCGCCCATCTTTGTGACGGTGGGAACACCGATCTCCCCCGTCGCACGGCCGTTTTCGATCCACCATCCACTAATCACTGACTTCACTCCCCGCTATCTTGTCCTTGTACACCGTACCGCCTTTCATCACGAACCCGACAGACTGCAGCACGGTCACGTCCTGCAGCGGATCGCCCTGCACCGCGATGATGTCGGCGTATTTCCCGACCTCGATCGTCCCCACGTCTTTCGACCGGCCGATCAAGTCCGCCGAATTCTGCGTCGCTGTGCGGATCGCCTGCGCCGGAGTCATGCCGTACTTCACCATCGTTGCGAATTGTTTGGCGTTGTCGCCATGCGGATACACGCCTGCGTCCGTGCCGAACGCCATCTTCACGCCTGCCTTCACAGCCCGCTGGAAAGTCTCGCGCTGCGCTTGCCCGACCATCTTTTCTTTGTCGATGTTCTCCTGCGGCAGCCCAAACTCAATCGCCTTGCCCAGCAGGTAATCGTCGTTGTAGATGTCCATGTCGAAGTATGTGCCGTGCTGCTTGGCCAGCGCAATGTCTTCGTCAGTCGCCAGGCTGGCGTGCTCGATGGAGTCGATGCCCGCAAGAATGGAGTTCTTGATGCCCTCGGCTCCGTGCGCATGCGCCGCGATCTTGCGCCCCGCCATGTGGGCCTCGTCAGCCGCGACTTTCAGTTCTTCGTAGGTGAACTGCGGCGCGCCCGGACTGTCGCCCTTCGACAGCACGCCGCCGGTCGCGAGAATCTTGATCACGTCCACGCCGTACTTTACCTGCGCGCGCACTACGTGGCGCACCTGGTCGGCGCCGTCGGCGATCTGGTAATCGCGCTCGGCTGGAAACAGGGTCACGCTGGTCTCGGGCGAGTAATTGTTCAGGTCGCCGTGTCCGCCGGTGATCGAAATGCCCGGCCCGCTGGCCACCACGCGCGGCCCCGGGATGTATCCCGAGTCGATGGAGTTGCGCAGGTCCACTGCCATGAACGGCCCTGACCCCACATCGCGCACTGTCGTGAACCCCGCCATCAGCGTGGTCTTGGCGTTCTTCTCCGCCGCGAAGGCCTGCGTGTACGGTGTGCTCTTGAACGCGTTGATGGGGTTGTACTGGTCCGCGCGCGCCCCCAGGTGGGTGTGGCAATCGATCAACCCGGGCAGCACCGTGGCCTTCGACAGATCGACTACCTTTGCGCCCGCCGGAATCTGCGAGCTCGCTGCGGGCTCAACCGCCTTGATGCGCTCGCCCTCGACGACGATTACCACGTTCTCGCGATAACTGTCGCTCGTGGAATCAAACAGCTTGCCCGCCTTGATGTAGGTGACCGCGGGCGCTGCCTTCGCGGTCGGCAGCTTCGCCATCGTCGCGTCAGAGCTCTGTTGCGCCGCGCAACCAATCGTCACGGCCATCATGGTCGCTAATACAAATTTGGTTTTCAAATGTGGTAACTCCCACTTCTCTAAGGTGTGATTGAATGTTACAGGATCAATCTGGGTGCCCATCCTTTCCGTTTTTTGCGAAGGGTGGGAATCGATAATCTCGCACCGCCCGCTGGTTCTTTTAGGCCTGACTTGCTATCCGCGGGGTCCGCATATCCGTGGCTGCTTTGCCTTTCTAACCCACTATCCTTGGCCACTATTCCCTCTGGCTTCCACTTGTTTAAGAACGCGATCACGTCTTCGGGCCCAAGCACCCTCGCCTTCTCGAACTCGCCGCCCTGCTGGCTGTAGAGCAGCTTTCCGTCGCTGGCGAGCACCGCAATCGCCGGAATCCCCTTCGCCATCGGCACTTGGTATTGCTGCATCATGTCCTGGTTCTTCTCGCCCTGCCCCACGTCCACATGCACGACTTCGTAGTTTGGCTTGAGCACCGCCGCCACGTCCGGACGATGGAACGCTAAATCGAGCACGTGGCAGTCGTAACACCAGTTCGCCCCAAACACCACCAGCACGTGCTTGTGCTGCTTCGCCGCCAGCTTCAGGGCGTCGGCAATCTCCGTATGCGCATTCAGCCCCGGAACATAGATGTTCTTGTTCGTGTCGAGCGGCTGTTGCAGCTTGCTGGGCGCGCTGCGTTGCGTGGCTACGATCCGCCATTGTTCGCCCTGCTTCTGCCATAGCTGCCCGTCGATGACATACACGGTCTGCGGTTTGCCCTGCGCTCCTGAAACGATCTCCGCCTCGAACCCCACCTGTTGCAGCCCCGGTTGCGGCGATTCCGACTGCATCATTTCGATCTTCATCCGCCGTGCCTTCAGCCCCGACCAGAACGCTACGTCCGTCTCTGCCCCGGCCTCGCCCGACTGCATCACCACCCGCGCTGCAGGGTTTGTGCTGTACAGCGCTCGCAACTTCGCCGCATCGCCCGAGAGCACGGCCGCCCTCCACTGCTCCACCGGAGGAAACGCTGTGGGCGTTTTTGGAACGGAGGCCTGCCCGCCTGCGGCGAGCGCGCTCGCGAGAAGCAACAACACAGTCACTGCGGTTGAAATACGGTGCATTATTACCATTCCGTCAGACTCGATTGTATTCGGGCGTTTAAGAGTCTGTGTAAGAACCTGTGCGACATTTCCGGGATGCCTATCGCTAGAGCAGGCGCGGAAATGGATTGCTCACACTTGCGAACCGTCGAAATCCAAAATAAAATATGCTATAGGTATCTATAGCACCAATACATAATGATAAAAGTAATTGAATCAGTAATATAAAATAGGAAACTCTGCGTACAATTACATATACATCACTACTACACCATATCGCCATATCACTTCCTTGTGATTAGAGGGCCCAGGAAAGCATATTCGGTTTTCAAAGAACAGTCCTGATGGGGCAAGAGACACGAATCCCTTCGCCTCATGAAGCATTGATTACACAACGAACATCAAGGCGATAGGACGCAGGGCACAAAGGCTGGTGATAACGCAGAGTCGGCGTGCCGCGGTTGCGCGGCTGGTTCAGGGCAGCGGTCACGAGCCACTTCTTCAATGTCCTGCGTGATAGGGGTGTCCCTTCAAGATCGTGAAGCCACGATACAACTGCTCCAAGAGCACCACGCGCGCGAGTTCATGGGGCAGCGTGATCTTCCCCAACGAAAGAATCTGCCCGGCCTTCGCCCGCGTCGCCGCCGTCCATCCGTCAGCCGGACCGACCGCGAACAGCAAATCCTGCGTGTCGTGAGACTGGTGATACTCCAGGAAATTCGCGATCTCTTCCGACGCCAGTTGTTTGCCGCGTCGAGTCCAGCAACACCAGCACCGGCTGTGTGCGACCGGCTATTCTCTCAACCTGCTTCAGCAGCGCCGCTTCCGACGCCAGCTCGATCGCATCGCACGCCGCATAGCGCGACAATCGCTTCAGGTACTCGGCAGTCAGCGCCTGGATCGCAGGGCTGCGCGTCTTCCCGATCCACGCAATGCGCAGCTTCACCGCTTCGGCGCCCGCTTCTTGGTGTGTGCCCCATCCTTTCCCTTCTTTTGGGAAGCGGTGGGACGTTTCTTCGCTGGAGTCTTCGGTAGCGTCTTCTTGCCCGCGGCTTTCTTGGCGACGGCTTTCTTAGGCTCGGGCTTCTCCAACTCGGCCAGCTCCACCTTGGTCGCAGTCTTCCACAGCCGTTCCAGGTCGTAGAACTTGCGCGCGCTCTCGGAGAACACGTGCACCATGAAGTCGCTGTAGTCGAGCACCATCCAATCCGGGCTGCGGCGACCATCGATGTTCAGAGGTTCGAATCCCGCCCGGCTCAACTTCTCATCCACCGCTTCGCCAATCGCCTCTACCTGCCTCGGGTTTGCGCCCGAACAGATCACGAAGTAATCGGTAAGCCCGCTGGCCGCGTCCAGCCGCAGGATGCTGATGTCTTCCGCCTTCTTCTCTGTGCAGGCCTGCACGGCCATGGCGACTTGCGCCCTCACATTATTTGCTTTCATGCGTTCGGATTATCTCCTTCTTCTCGTGCGTCCGAATTCGTCTGCCCAGGCGCCCCGTTCTACCGCCTTTTTTGGCCGATAGCGCGGGCCTGACGATATAGCCCCTCTTTCCGGATATACTCTGCCACCGCGTCCGGCACCAACTCGCTCAGTCCCTTGTGCTTCTTCATCGCAGCGCGTATCTGCGTCGCCGACACATCTTCATGCGTCTCCGGCAGCAGATGTACGCTCACGCCGCGTTGCCGCAGCGCCTCTTCCAGGCCCGCCGCGCGCAACTCCCGCAATGTAGGACGCAGCCCCTCCGGCAGCGACTTCGCCACATCCTCCAGCGAATACCCCGGACGCGCCGCGATGATGAACTCACACTCCCTCAATAACTCTTCCGCCAGGTACCACTTGGCAATGTCGCGAAATGCGTCGATCCCGATCAAAAAGTACAGCCGGTCGCCACGCCGCAGCCCGGCCTTGACCTTGCGCACGGTTTCAATCGAGTAGCTAGGATGCCGCTCCATGTGCGCTTCCGGCTCCGGAGCCTCCAGCAGCGACGGCAAAAAGTCCGGCTCATCCGCCAGCGCCAGCGCAACCATCGAGTAGCGATGGAAGTATGACGTAACCGGGACCTTCTGCTTGTGGGGAGGAACATCCGCCGGAACAAACCAGATTTCCCGCAACCGGAATCGCTCGGCGGCAACGCGCGCCACGTTGAGGTGTCCGCGATGGATGGGATCGAAAGTGCCGCCAAATAATGCGATGTTCATGCGTGATCAACTAGCGACTAGCGATTAGCCACTAGCTCGAAGTCCACTTTTAACACCTTTCAGAAATCCGGAGAATGTGGCGCAAGGCACCTGTCATGTACCTGTACGCTGAGGTCTCATGGCTAGCTGCTAGCTGCTAATTGCCGAATTCTTCGCGCCATCTCCCACTTCAACTCGTCCACGCCCTCGCCGGTCACTGCCGAAATCGCGAACAGATCCAGCTTCTTGCGCTTGCAAAACCGCTTCAGCTTGGCAAGGTTGTCCTTGTTCGCCGCGTCGATCTTCGACGCCACCACGATGGTCGGCTTGCTATCCAATCCTGCGCCGAAGTTCGCCAGCTCTTTCGTGATGACTTCATAGTCCTTTGTCGGGTCCGGCCTTCCACTGGCATCCGACACATCCACCAGATGCACGAGCAGCCGCGTGCGCTCGATGTGCCGCAGGAACTGCATTCCCAGCCCCGCGCCGTCACTCGCACCCTCAATCAGTCCGGGTATATCCGCCACCACGAAGCTGAAATCGTCCGGAGCATCCGCCCACCACCACTACGCCCAGGTTCGGTTGCAGCGTGGTAAACGGATAGTCCGCAATCTTTGGCCTCGCCGCCGAAATCCGCGAAATCAGCGTGCTCTTGCCGGCATTCGGAAATCCAACCAACCCGACATCCGCAAGCAACTTCAATTCCAGCCGCAGCGCGCGCTCTTCGCCGGGAAATCCCTGCTCATGCTCTCTCGGAGCCTGGTGCGTCGAGGTGGTAAACCGCGAGTTCCCGCGCCCGCCGCGTCCGCCCTTCGCGATAATCACCCGCTCGTCCGGCCCCGCGAAGTCATGCACCAGCTCGCCCGTCAACTCGTCGTAAACAATGGTCCCCACCGGAACCTTCAGCACCACGTCTTCGCCCTGGCGCCCTGTGCAGTCCGACCCCTCGCCGTGCCGTCCGCGCTCCGCCTTGTACTCTGGATTGAACCGGAAGTGCACCAGCGTATTGTGCCGCTCGCTCGACTCCATGATGACGTCGCCGCCGTGCCCGCCGTCGCCGCCCGATGGCCCGCCGCGCGGCACGAACTTCTCGCGCCGGAATGCCACGCAGCCGTTACCGCCGTCGCCCGCCTTCACCCGAATTTTCGCTTGATCAACGAACATGGAATACCGCTATTCGCTTCTCGCCCCTCGCAGGAAGCGCAAGAACAACAAGGCCTCGCCGCAGCGAGGCCTCGATTTGCAACGCATTCGGCTCGTTCTGTACTCGCCGCCAGAAGCCCTCGCGACCTGGCGAAGAGCAAAGAGCGAAGAGCGAACGGCGACTAGCTTTCTTGCGCAACCACCCGCACGAACCGTCCCAGCTGGCCGCGGTCTTTGAACTCCACCACGCCGGTGATCTTGGCAAACAGAGTGTCGTCCTTGCCGCGTCCCACGTTGAGCCCCGGCTTCAGCTTGGTGCCGCGCTGCCGCACGATGATAGTGCCGCCCGAAACGAGCTGGCCGCCAAACGCCTTCACTCCCAGCCGCTGCGCATTCGAATCGCGGCCATTTCGCGAACTGCCCAATCCCTTTTTATGTGCCATATCCGTATTCCTTGGTAGAGCTGGCCTTCAGGCCAGCGTCCACGAAACTTGTTTTGAATTGCACGGCTTCAGCCGCGCCGTAAATCCGTCACTTAAATGTTGCGAGCAGATTTTAGTCCGCGAGCTTCCAAGATCCCGCGCACGGCCTGCAGCATTCCGGCATCGAACCGCTTCATTGCCGCCAGCGCCACCACCAACATCTGCCCCAGCAGCATTACGCCTTCAGCGCCTGTCCATCCACGCTGATGCCGGTAATCTTCACCGCCGTAAAGCTCTGCCGATGTCCCTGCAGCTTCTTGTACTGCTTCTTGCGCTTCAGGTGGAACACAAGAATCTTGTCGGCGCGGTCGTGTTTCACCACCTCGCCCGACACGAACGCCGCCGCGGGCTTGGAAATCTCGCCCTCGGTCGCGCTCACTGCCAGCACATCGTCAAACTGCACGTTTTCGCCGCTCGCCTGAGGCAGCTTCTCGATCTCAATCACGTCTCCGGGTGCGACGCGATACTGCTTCCCACCGGCGCGGATTACCGCGTACATGGCCATCTCCTGAACTATATGGCGGTTGCCCAAACGCAACGCCGCGTCCCGCGTTCGCACTGGGACGCTAAATTGTTGATGCACTTGCACTTACCCAGCAGCAGGAAGGAAACCTTCGCAGGGCCAAGCGCCCCGGCTCACTGGGATGCCCCTGACGGGACACGAGTAGTACAGGCAAACCATTCAATCTTATCGGATTTCCACATCCCGGTCAACGTCCAACTGCCCGCTGCGAAACCGCTAATAACGTACAGGCGGGAGCGGCCCCAGTTGACTTGTAACCTCAGGATTCATAAGCTTGCTCCCATCTGGGGTGAGGAATGAAGCTGAGTCTACTGGTTTTCCTTCCGGTACTGCTCTGTGCCGGCTCTCTGTTTGCTTTTCAGGATGCGCACACACATCACGCGCAGCCCACCCCTAACGAAAAGCTGGGCACCGTGAACTTTCCCACCTCGTGCGCGCCTTCGCAGCAGAAGGCCTTCGATCGAGGGGTCGCGCTGCTGCACGACTTCTGGTACGACAAAGCCGAGCAGCAGTTTAAAGACGTCATCGCGGCCGATCCGACCTGCGCGATCGCATACTGGGGAGAAGCGATGAGCCTCTGGCACCAGATCTGGGACCGTCCTGGTGTAGCCACCCTGCAACACGGGCTCGCGCTGGTGCAGCAAGGCCAGAAGCTCGGCCCGAAAACTCCGCGCGAGCGCGATTACCTGGATGCGCTGGCCCTCTTCTACCAGAACTCCGGCAAATCAAGCTTCGAAGTGCGGGTCAATGCTTATTCGCAGGCGATGGAGAAGCTGCACGCGAAGTATCCCCAAGACCACGAAGCAGCGGCCTTCTACGGGTTGTCGCTCCTGGCAGCCGCTCCTCCGCGCGATACTACTTTCACCAACCAAAAGAAGGCGCTGGCCCTGCTGAATGCTGAGTGGGCGCTGGCACCAGATAATCCCGGGATTCCGCACTACATCATTCACGCCTGCGACAGTCCGCAGATGGCTGCCTCCGGACTGGAAGCTGCCCGGCGATACGGAAAGATCGCTCCTTCGGCCCCGCACGCGGCGCACATGCCGGGCCACATCTTCGCGCGGCTGGGTCTGTGGCAGGAAGACATCGCAGCCAACCTGGCGTCCGTTGCAGCTGCGGAGGCGTCGGGCGCGACGGGCCATGAGCTACATGCCATGGACTTCTTGAACTACGCCTACCTCCAGGTGGGCGAGGACGCCAAGGCGCACGAGATCGTAACCAAGGTACAGACGATGAATCCGATGCCGGGGCACGATATGCGTAACTATCTGGACCTGGCCCTGGCGCGCTTCCCGGCAACCTACGAAATCGAGATGCGGCACTGGAAGGAAGCGGCTGCGCTTGATCCCAAGGCCGCTAAAGAGCCGGAGAACGTGGCTGAAACCTACTGGGCTCGAGCAGTGGGAAGCGGACACCTCAAAGACGCCGCGGCGGCCAAGCAGGACCTGGCCAAGTACGACGAAATGGTGGAGGCGGTGAAGAAGTCGCAGGACGCCTACATGGCTGACGACATGGCCGGCGACCGCAACGAGATCCGCGCGTGGATTGCGTTCGCCGAGGGAAAGACAGACGAGGCCGCGAACATTATGCGCGGCGTCGCCGACAAGCAGGATTCGCTGGGCAAGGGCGAAACCGAGCTTCCGGCGCGCGAGATGCTGGCCGACATTTTGCTCGAGTCGGGACATCCCGAACAAGCGCTGGCCGAATACGAGCGCTCGATGACCATCGATCCCAACCGCTTCAACGGCCTTTATGGCGCCGCGCACTCGGCGGAACTGGCCAAGCAGACGGCCAAAGCCGATAAGTATTACGCGCAGTTGGTTAACAATTGCAGCGGCTCGAATTCCAATCGGCCCGAGCTGGCCCGGGCGAAAGAACAACTGGCAGGGAAGACGGCAATGGGCGGAAAGTAGAAGCCGCTCGCCCGGCGAGAAAACTTACATGCCGGGTGACCGCTGCTCAGCGAGGTGACAGAACGCCTTCCGAAGTCAGTTCGTTCGCCGGTAGCAATAGATGTAATCGGTGACTACCGGTGGAGTGGTCATTGCGATGGGAGTCACCATGACCTGCTCCAATCCTGACGGGGCCGTCTCCGGCAGCTTGTCGTTGGAGAGCAGATAACCTCCCGGTTTCAGCATCGCGGCCACGTTCGCCCGCGCCAGAGATTGCTCGAATCCGCCGTAGTACACAAAGATGTTGGTGCCGATGACCAGGTCAAAACTCTCCTTCGGAGCAACCTGCAACCGCTGGTAAACGATATTCATGTCCACCGGCTTCACCCGGCCGACGATGGCAGGACGAACCTTGACAGCCCGCGTCTGGAAACCGGCGTCCGCCGCGGGAACGGGAATCGGCGCGACCGGTTCGCCGATCTGTGCGCCCAGTTGCTGCCAATAGCTCGTGAAATCGGCCCGGAACTCCGGAGACCAGCGGCCCTCGCTATACCACGGCAACTGAATGGTGTACGGTTTTCCCGCCGCAGCGTTCTTCCGAGCCGCATCGAGGTGGACGTTCACTCGCGAACTGATGTCGAGCGTCACCAGTTCGATATTGTCGGGCTTCGCCAGTCCGAGCCGAAGCAGCGAGTCCAAGACCGCAAAGGGCTGCACCGTCTGCGGCGGATAGAAGTCCACGCCGAGCTGCTTGTTCACAAAGTCGAGGCCCGGGCCCACGATCGCAACTCTCCGAATTCCGCCAGGCTTCAACATCCCTTTTTTGACCATCTCCCGAAATTGCAGGTCGAGGTCATAATCCGGCCACAGGTTGCTGTCGAGCGAGATCCCGCGCTGCTCAAACATCTGGTCGCGGTTAGACTTCGCTGCCGCCTGAGCTTCGAGGAACTCTTTTTGCATCCTTGCCAGGTTCGCCAGCAGATAAGCCTTGAGCTTCTTGCGTCCCGCCGCGGTGCTGAGTGAGTAGCCCTTCTTTTCCACGAACGTCCGCATCTCGACAAAGCCTTGGTTAGCACTGGGTGCAGCCAGCGCCTTGATGAGGTCATTCGCGCGGTTGTCGGCGAAGGCGTCCACCAGGCTGCTGTGTCCGTACTTTACGAGGTACTCGTCGTCGATTCGGTATTCCTTCGTAAACGTAACGCCGAACCGCAAGAGGTTGGTGAGACTGTCCTCTTCACCCGCGTCCAGTCGCTGCCGGACCTCCGCATCCGATTTCTGCAGCCATGCCTGCCAATCGCCCGCACTTACGCCCGGCCCAGGATGCGCGACGTTCCCCGGCGTAGCTTTCTGCAGCACGGGCTTGGCCGCAGCCAAAGGCATGAATTCCGGAGACTGTTCCGCTATCGCGCCGACGCAGCCGCACGCCATGAGCGCTAACAAGGCCGGGAGTAGGTAGGATGTTTTGCGCATGATTGACCCTAGTCGGCGGCGGATTCCTCCATGTCAAATACACAAGTTGCAGCTGTGTTTCGCCGGCACAATAGATATAACGGGATCCCGGCTGCAATGAGCAGAACTCCCTGCATTGCGATCTTGGGCGCGTCGAGAATGGTGTCCACCAGCATGGCGGCGCTTACCAGAACGAAAATCGCCGGAATTATCAGCTTCGACGTCTGTCCTTTTTGCCGGATACGGAAGAGACCCGCAACTGCGGCGCCCGAGGAAAGAACGATGGCGAAGCCGGTGTACATCAGGATCTGGTCAAAGCCGCCGAGCAGCACCAACACGATGCTCCACAGTGCCTGCAGGCCTATCGCCAGAGCGGGCGTTCCAAATCTCCGGCTGGTGCTGGCAAACGCTGCGATGAAAGCCCCGTCGCGCGCCATGGCGAAATACACGCGCGGCCCAGCAATGGTCATCGCGCTGACCGCTCCCAGCAAAGCCACGATCAACGCGGGCGTCACTAGCCCGGATTCGGCGCCAAACAGGTTTTTCGCCGCTGTTCCAGCCACATTCAGCGATCCTCGCATCTGCTCCACAGGAATCGCGTACAAGTACAGCGCATTCAGCACCACGTAGAGAGCAATGACAATCGCGGTGCCTCCCAGCAGAACGGGCCGCATCGACCGTCGGCTGGCGTGAATCTCTTCTGCAATGTAGGCGGCGGCGTTCCAACCGCTGTACGTGAACATGACTGGAATAAGGGCCAGCAACCAGTTCATCCGACCGACATGCAAGCTCGTCGATTGGAAGTGCGACCACGAGCCCTGCCCGGAACCGAATCCCCAGACCACAAAAGCCACGACCATCCCGACTAACGAAACGGCCAATACGCTTTGAATGATCTTGCCCGCCGACAGACTGCAGACGTGCAGAAGGGCGAAAACTGCAATCAGGCCCGCGGCGGTGAGCGCGCGCTGCGACAACGTCAGGCTGAACCCCGGCAGATGGAGCGCAGCCAACACGCGCTCTGACGACAAGCCCGGAAAATACTGCCCGGCAAACACCACGGCGGCGACAGCGCTGGCCGCAACGCTTCCGGAAAACCCTGCGATGAGCGAGGTCCAACCTGACAGGAAGCCCGCGACCGGGCCGTAGCTCTTGGTCAGATATACGTACTCTCCTCCGGCCGTCGGCCAGAGCTTAGCCAGACGGGCATAAGAGGCTGCTCCCGCCAGAGCCAGCGCCCCGCCCACCAGCCAGAGCGCGAGCATAGCCCACGGATTGGGTACCAGTCCGGCGATGATCGCGGGGGTGGTGAAAATCCCGACTCCCACGACATTCGACACAATCAGCGCAATCCCGTCCCGCTTTCTAAACGTGCGGTGCAGCAGCTTACGGGAATGCTTGCGGGAGGCATCGGCTTGGGGACCGGAAAACCTGGCCCCGCCAAATCCGGCCGAGCCGACATCCTCGAGTTTGTCGGTGAGAGCGCCCATAGTACAACTTGCCGCCCTGCGCAGGGTGGCACTGGAGAACAGGATCGCAACGAATCACTAATAGCAATGCAACTATCGCTCCAAAAGACACCACGTCATAAGTATTTGAAAACACTGCAAATAGTCGGAATGGCTGGAATGCGCGGAAACGCGATGCGGCGAGATTCTCCCACTATGGTGGGGGAAATGCCCCATCGGACCAGGTCGACGAGGTAACTCCGATGGGCGGGGGTTCGGGCTTTGCGGCGCTACCTCATACCTCGCTGGGATACCGCCCTGCAGCTGGTCGTCCGTGTGGCAGTGATACTTCATGGTACCGGCGTCGTCGGGACCGCGGCATCGCACGCTCGGCGACTTCCCACATGCAGGCGTGGGTCCGGTACGGAGGCAGGCCATCCTTGTCTGAACCTAATGCCAGATCGTGAGAGTTGGCTGCTATTGCGAGGTTTCGGTCCGCGCCAGAACCACCGCATTGTTCGACGCCTGCGCGTCGTAGTAGCGCACGAAGCGCTGCGGTTCCATGGCGTTGTATTTCAGGAGATTGTGCGCCCAGCGAAATCCGACCGGTTGGTACCAGAGCTCCGCCTCGACGCGTAACGGCCCTTGCGCGTTGCCGACCCACACTGAGTACCGCACGCGGTCTTCGCCGCCAGTAAAGGAAGGATCATCCGCCGCGTCGCCGAACACCGCGATGTCAGCCGGGGCTGTGCGCTTGTCGAAACCGACGGGCAGCACGCGATTGTCCTTGGCATAACCGACGGCGTGCAGTAGGCCGGTGGTGGGGCGCCCGGCCTGGTCTTTCATGATGTCTTCGTAAATCTCCACCTCGTCCCAGCGCGTAATGGCACGATGATGCGGCTCGTAGCGCAGAGGATCGTCGTCGTTGTCGTTGCCCACGATGGAGCCGTCCGGCCGCAGCTTGCCCGACTCGAAAACAACCTTGCCTTCGCTGTCACGCACCACGAAGTGCAGCCACACCCGGCGGGAGGGATACGCCGTGGGAAGCTTATGCCCGGTGAGGTTCTGTACCACCACCGTAGCGTTCAGGGTGGCGCCGCTGCGCTCGACGCCGCCCAGGCTGATTCGAGCCGCCTGCGTCTGCAGAAATTCGATCGTGTTGCGGTTCTCATTGGCAAGCTCATCGGGCGACGCCGTGACACTCAATTCATCCCGAAACTGATTGAGGATCCGTTCCAGTAGAAAATTACCTCCGGTGAAAGTGTGATGCCGCACGCCCGGCCGGTCGATGCCAAGCACCGACGCGATCGGCGACGGCTCGTGCAGTTCGGGCATGTGGCAGTCCTGACAGTTCTGCTTGCCGGCGTAGTCGCTGTGCAGCCACTCGGGATAGGGCATTTGCTCATAGAAAGTCGCGAGCTCCTTTCCGCCCTCGCCCAATGCCTTGGTGATCAGCGTATGGCACGATCCGCAGAACGCCGAGTCCAGCAGGTGATTGCCATGGGTCGGGTCAAAGCCTCCCGTCGAGCTGCTCATGATGTGCGACTGGCCCGGCTCGATCAGGTAGGGGCCGTATTCCGGGTGATTATCTTTGGAGAGCGGCGGGTCGATGACGAAATTGCCCACGTAGCTCGCCGGAGTTCCCAGACCCTGCGGCCCGATCTGATGGCAGACCGAACAAGTGACTCCGTCCTCGGCCGCGGCATTGTTTTTCTTCGCTGGATCGAAAGGCAGGTGCGCGAACACCTCTCCGTGCTCCCCCTTGAGCTTGGCCTCGTAGCGCGGGATGGGCATGTGGCAGATGGAACACTCATCTTCGATCTGGGCTTTCGATTCGGGGTGATCGATGGTCTCGCGGCGCACGCTGCCTTGCCAGTAGGGGTCACGCGAGGAGTTGGCCATCATGCTGGTGCTCCATTCCAAGCCAAGGTCGAACTCCTTCCCCGATTGCGTCTTCATGCCGTTGTGGCAGGCGAAGCAGCGATCGGAGGTCTGGAACGCCGTCTGCGGTGCGGCGTCTTTCGTGCCTCCGCGCAGGATCCGGCTGGAACCGAAGAGCAGCACGAGCGCGCCGCACAGGAACAGGACAGCCTTGCGCATCACCAGCCCCCCGTCAGCTTGCCGTCGGCCCAGTCCCACAGCAGGTAGAACACGATCTGCACTGGTCGGTCCGCCGTGTTGTTCATTGGAATGCGCACGCCGAGATTGCCCCGCACATGCTGGCGCTTGCTGAGGGTGACCTGCATCTCAGGAATGATGTCCCAGTTGGTGGTGGCGCCGGCCTCGAAATCACGGTTCATGGTCAGCTCCACCATGGGCGACCACAAGCGTCCGAGTCCGCGATCGCTCGCGAACATCTGCCCCACGGCGGTGTTCCAGAACATGGCCTGTGGCGCCTTCATGGTGTCGACCGGCAGTTCACCGCCAAGCTGCGTCTGAAGGAAGGTTTTGCTGCGGAACAGTTGGTCGTAAGCTGCGAATGTCTCGAATGTGGTCGTCCCGCTGCCGAAGCCATGGTCGGTGCTGCCGGTGGGCGCAATCACGCCGCCGAACAGGCTGAAGATGTTTCCCTTTTTCAAGCTCGAGTAAATCTCGCGCTTGAGCCCGAACGTGACGTCGCCCACTCCCCCGTACCAGACGTGGTCCTGGTTGGAGAAGCTGATCGGGACATCGATCTCGATCTGGTTCTTCATCCCGAAGCGCTGCTCGTGGATGTAGTGGGTCTCCACGCCGGGTGCGCCCTGTGCGTTCACCGCGGTCGAGATAACTTCTTCACTTTCGGGAAACGCTTTCTCGGTCACCTGTGCGCGAGGCAGGTTGAGTTCGCCGCGCGGCCAATGCGAATTGGTGCAGAAGCTCCGCAGATAGCGTGCAACCAGGCGGACCTGTTCGGGTGTAAGCGCCTGCCCGAATGAAGGCATGATTTCCGAAAAGCCGCGGTACGGGCCACCGTATGTGATAACAGCTTCCCAGGAGGTGTTAGGCTCGGCCGTTGTCTGGTCGCAGCGGGTGAAGTCGGGGAAGGTGCTGGGCGCAATGAATCCGCGGACTTTTTGCGGGGCACCGGAGCCAGTCTTACCGTGACAGGAAATACATGCGGCTTTGTAAATCTGTTCCCCGGTCTTGAGGGTCGCCGCCGCGGTGTCAGGTGCGGCCTGACCTGAAAGCGACACGGACAACAGTAATCCGAACCAAACCGTCACTGCCGCGGCCGTGGGCAGCGGCAATCGGTTTGTCGGCCAAGTCACGTCGCACCGTCGCATCTTCTTCAGAGTAGCGCAGACTAGGGCGCAAGCGCTGTGACCTGCGGCACAAAAGTGCTCTGCGGAACATTCGAACACCGACGGCAAGCCGTCGCAGAAAAAATGCGGCTGGGCAGGAGGAACCCAGCCGCGCCCCACAACCTTACGGCAGCTACTGCGGTGGCAACAGGACTTCGTTGATTACATGGATGACGCCGTTACTGCATTGAATGTCGGCCTTCACCACGTCGGCGTTATTGATCATTACCGTGCCGTTGCTGACCTTGATCTTTACGTCCTGGCCTTCGACAGTCTTGGCCTCGGTCAGCTTGACCACCTGCTTGGAAGTCACGTCACCAGCCACGACGTGATAGGTGAGGATGGCGATCAGCTTCTGCTTGTTCTCTGGCTTCAGAAGCTCCTGCACGGTGCCGGCGGGAAGCTTGGCAAAAGCTGCATCGGTCGGCGCGAACACGGTAAAGGGCCCGTTGCCCTTCAACGTGTCCACCAGGCCGGCGGCCTGCACGGCAGCCACCAGGGTCTTGAAGTCACCGGCAGCGACGGCGGTGTCAACGATATCTTTGGAGGTGGTTGCCTTCGGCTCGGCGAAACTAAAAGAGGTAAATCCCATCGCAAGGACGAGGGCGGCCAGGGCAATTCCAATTGCTTTCACAGTAATCCTCTCAACTCGAATGTTGCGGCTCCGCGCCGCACAGTAATATGACGAGTTAAAAGGATTTTCAGATTGTGCAAACATGGATCGGATCGGCACTCTCATGCCATCGGGTCAAAAATACTGTTCCGTTTGTCACTGCATGAAATGTAGCCGGTCAGCCCAGTCGGACACGCGCCGTTGCGCGGAGCTTTGCCCATCATCCGTAATAATGGAATCCCTTCCAGAACGCAGGCCAGCCCTCCTTGGGTGGACCGCACACCCAGATGTCAGGATGGTCCTCGGTCTCCTCGTTCTTCACGCCATAAGGGTTCGGGGTGTGGCCGGCGAGGCGGCAGGAGCTGAAGCTTTCGTCCATGTACTTGCGACCGAGGCCGAGAATGATGACGGTTTGCGGCGGGGGATCGCCGTAGCCGTAATACCAGAAGGAGTTCACCCCGCTGATGGCGCGCGGCAATCCGTATTCCGGCCCGTAGAGATTGATTGCGCCCGCTTCGCCGTAATTCGTACCGATGATCGCCAGGTGCGCGCGCTCCTCGGGGGTCAGCGTATCGCGAATGCGCGCCACTTCGGCAACCAGTTCGTGCCAGCCCAGTTGCTCGCGGAAATCGCCCGTCAGTGAATTGTTGATCCGCCACCAGCGCGAGTTGAGCGGAGGCACCGGTAGCCAGAACGCCGTGGTGAATGCGACTTCGAAGATCAGGACCGCCCACGCGCCCCAGCGTACCGTCATTGCCCGGCCGCGGCTCATCGTCGCCAGCCACTGCTCGCCCCACACCGCGCCTGCGGCATACAGCATGGGATACGACGGCCCCATGTAGTACCAGCGGCCCTTGGCTACGGTGAACAGCGCCAGCGTTACCACATACATCCAGCCGACCATGCGAAAACGCTTGCCGGTGGCTGCTACGAAGCAGAACCACAATCCCGCCAGCGCCAGCGGAAGGCGCAGGCCGGTCATCATCAACTGCTCGGGAAGGAAATGCGCTGTGCGCCCCTGACGAACATCGCGGGCATGGATATGGCTGAGAAAATCGAGCGACACGAAGTGGTGCTGCGCCTGCCAAATCACGTTTGGCAGCCAGATCAGCACCGACAGGGCGACCCCGATCCACAGCCACTTACTGCGCAGGTAAAGGCGCGCGTCGGTCAGCATAACCCCAGCTACGATCGACAAGGCAAAGAAGCCCATCGTGTACTTGCACATCATGCCGAAGCCGATGGCGGCGCCGATGCCCACCCACCAACGCGGATCTTCAGACTTGAGTAACCGTACGACAAAGTACGCGGTCAGCACCCAGGCCAGCGCGTCGAACGCGACGTACATCATCTGGTATCCGCCGCCAAGCACAAACGGAAGCGCTGCTACTGCGGCCACGAGTTGCGCGCCGCGCCGTCCGCCCATGTCGCGGGCCATCAGCCCCGCGAGGACCACTGTGATGGCCTGTGCGATGTTGGCGAAGAAGCGAAACCCCCTGAGCGAAGTGCCAAAGAGTTCCAGCGAGATACGCCCGAAAAATGGCGTCACCGGCGGATACGCGGGAAATCCCCACGCCAGGTGCCGCGCATCTTCGAGCGTCGCCAATTCGTCGCGGTTCCACCCGTAGCGGTTACCCAGAATCAGGTGGACAACGACCGAACCGAGCGCAAGGTAAACGAGCAGCGCGTTGTCGCTCGTCCACGGCGAGGTAGTGGGTGCGTCCAGTCGGCGATCCGTTGCGGCAGAGGACATAGTTGGCAGATAGTGTGACCGACCAGCCAGCGGATTGCAATCCGCGCAGCCTGCTACGATTACGCTGTGTCCGGGCTGCTGGAAGTGCAGAATCTCACGGTCGATTTCGTCACCGCGCAAGGCGATGTGCGCGCGGTGCGCGACGTGAGCTTTGCCATCGCTCCCGGCGAAGTACTGGGACTGGTGGGCGAGTCGGGCTCGGGGAAATCAGTGTCATCGCTGGCAATTCTGCGCCTGCTGCCGCCGCAGGCCCGCGTAACCGGACGCATCGTTTTCGACGGCAACGATCTGCTGGCTTTGCCCGAAGACCGCATGCGCGCCATCCGCGGCGCCGGCATCAGCATGATCTTCCAGGAGCCGATGACGGCGCTGAATCCCGTCATGCGCATCGGAGACCAGGTGGCCGAGGCAGTGCTGGCGCACCCGGAGATTAGACAACGAAACAAGATCAGCAAATCCGATGCATGGCGTACAGCCGTCGAGGCACTCCGCACCGTGGCCATTCCCGAGCCCGACCGCCGCGCCCGCGATTATCCCCACCAGCTTTCGGGCGGCCAGCGACAGCGGGTCATGATCGCGATGGCAATCGTCAACCGGCCGCAATTGCTCATCGCCGATGAGCCAACCACCGCTCTCGATGTGACGATCCAGGCGCAAGTGCTCGACCTGCTGAACGAGCTGCGGCAGAAGTTTTCGCTGGCCATGCTGTTCGTATCGCATGACCTGGCGGTGGTGTCGCAGGTGTCGCACCGCATCGCCGTGATGTACGCCGGAAGCCTGGTGGAAATCGGCGCGGCGGAGCAGGTTTTTCGCCACCCAGTCCACCCTTATACCCGCGGATTGCTACGTTCCGTTCCCACGCTGCGCAGCGATCGCACCCAGCCGCTGCTCACGATTGAAGGGTCCGTCCCTCCCGTGGCCAGTCCGCCGCCCGGCTGCGCATTTGAACCGCGCTGCGATTGGCGTGTACCATCTTGCTCGCAAGCGTTACCATCGCTGGTCGAGGTGGGTGCGGGACATTTTGCCCGCTGCCCCGTCGTGACACCGGAAACCCACTAATCATGCGCCTTCTTTTGATCAGCGACATTCACGCTAACCTGGAGGCTTTCGAAGCCTGCATGGCGGCGGCGCCCGCCCATGATCGCGTCGTGAACCTCGGCGACGTAGTCGGGTACAACGCCAGTCCGAACGAGATTTGTGCGCGCGTCATTGCCATGAACGCGCCCATCGTCCGCGGCAACCACGATCGCGCCTGCGCCGGACTCAGCGACTTGAAGGAGTTCAACCCGGTGGCGGCGATCTCGGCCTACTGGACCCGCAACTCCCTCACCCCGGAGCACCTCGCGTGGCTGAAGGCCCTGCCCCAGGGGCCACTGCGCGTCGACGATCTGCCCGGCATGGAGTTCGTGCACGGCGCTCCGCTCGACGAAGATGAGTACCTGCTCAACACCGCGGCCGCTGATGACAACCTCGACTTGCCCGGACATGCTCCGCTGATTTTCTTTGGCCACACCCACATTCAAGGAGGCTTCGTCGATGAAGACGGCGAGTCGGCGCCCTTTCGCCCCGAGTACAACGCGCTTGCCGGCCCGGTGGAATATAAGATGTGGCTGACGCCGGGAGTGAAGTACCTCATCAATCCAGGATCGGTAGGCCAACCGCGCGACAGCGATTGGCGGGCGGCGTTCGCGCTCTATGAAAGCAACGGAGGTGCGCTGTCGAGCGTGACGTTCTATCGCGTCCCTTACGACATCAAGTCCGCCCAGGCACGGATCCTCTCGGCGCAATTACCGGACCGCCTGGCAGCGCGTCTGCAACTCGGACGCTAGCCGTCCAGTGTCGTAGAGTACATTCATGCCTTCTCACGACGACGCCAACCACACTCTCTTCGAACGCGCGGAACCGAGCCGCTCCGTCCCCGGCCTTGTCGCGCACATCGATGGCGGCGCGCGCGGCAACCCCGGTCCTGCGGGTTTCGGCGTGGTGCTGCATGACGCTTCCGGGGCGACTGTCGCCGAACTCAGCGAATACCTCGGCAAGCAGACCAACAATTATGCAGAGTACTCCGGACTATTGGCGGCGCTCGACTATGCGCTGCAACACGGCATCGCGGTGCTCAAGGTGTTCAGCGATTCCGAGCTGATGGTCAAGCAGATCAAGGGACAGTACAAGGTGAACAATCCGGCGCTTAAGGAGCTGCACGGCAAGGCGCGCGGCATGATCGGCCGGCTCGACTCGTTCACCATCACCCACGTGCTGCGCGAGAAAAACCGCGACGCAGACCGCCTAGCCAACCAGGCCATGGACCGCGGCATGGGTCGACCCTCTGACAATGTGGGACAATCGACCGCGACGCGTGAAGTCAACGGCGTGGTGCGCAAAGGAGTCGTCGAGTTTCTGGGGACTACGCTGCCCGAGGGCACGTTTGTAAAAGTACGCACTGCGAAGCCGTAACCCGCCTTCTAGATTTCCGCCGCAGTGAGCCGTTTGTCCGCGCCGCAACTCCCGCCCATCCTGATCTCCGGCGGCTCAAAAACCTGCAAGCGCTCGGGCGGGTGCTCGACCGCCCTCACCAGCGTCTGCGTCATTTGATCCAGCGTAACCAGGGCCAATCGATTTGCTCCATCGCGTGTCGGCGGGAACGCACGAGCCAGCGTGTAGAACGGCTTGAGCACAACCGGCCAGCTTCGGCCCGGGCCCAGCACATACCACGGACGCACAAAAGTCGCTGGGATCACCGAGTCGAGAATCATTCGCTCACCTTCGGCCCGGACCGCCTGATAGGACTTCATCATCGGTGACGGACGGGCCACGCTGAGATAAATGAAGTGACGAATGTCCGTCTGACTCGCGGCTTTTACGGCCTCGCGGCACGAGACGAGGTCGATGGCGCGGAACTCCGCGGCCTTGCTCGGGCTGGGATGGGCCACGCCAACCAGATGTACGAACGTATCTGCGTGGCCGATGCTTGCAGCATAAGAATCCGCCTGCAGCGCATCGCCCAGCACGGTCACGCAACCCGGCGCAACCCGCGCCTCAGAACCGGGGCGCACCAGGGCGTTCACCTGATGCCCGCGGCGCAGTAGTTCGGCCGCGAAGCTGGAGCCGAGAAATCCAGTCGCGCCCGTAAGAAAAACTCGGTGTTGAGGCATCCCCAACCTCCATTCCTCCAGTAATACGGGCGGAATGATGATATTGGATTCCCGGGCTGGCGGTTATTTCAATGTGCTCCGCAGCGCGCTCGGCAAATCCGGATTCCGAAAGGAGTATCCCGCACCTTCGAGCTTGGCGGGTTGCACACGCGCCGAAGCTAGCAGCAACGCATCGCCCATTTCGCCGAACAGCGTTCGCACCACAAACGCAGGCAGCGGAAACACAGTCGGCCGATGGATCGCCCTTCCCAACTCGCGTACAAAGTCAGCGTTGCGCAAGGGTTGCGGCGCAACCGCATTGACCGGTCCCCGAAGTTCGTCGTTCGTCAGCGCGAACAGAAACACGCCCACGACGTCGTCGAGCGTGACCCAGCTCCAGTATTGCCGTCCATTGCCGATCGGCCCGCCGAGACCCAGACGAAACGGAGTCAGCATCGCCTGCAACGCGCCCCCTTCTTTCGCCAAAACAACACCGATGCGAATGTGCGCCACCCTCAGCCCCGCTTCCGCAGCAGGCGCAGCAGCCTCTTCCCATTCCTGGCAAACCTCAGCGAGAAATCCGCTGCCCGCTGGGCTGTCTTCGGTGAGCTCTTCATCGCCCCGGTTGCCGTAATACCCGGTCGCTGACGCGGCAACAAAGATGCGCGGCATGCCCGTCTGGCGAAACGATTCAGCGGCAGCGGTCGCCAGCGTGCGAGTACCCTGCACGCGGCTCTCGCGCACCGCGCGCTTGAACTTGTCAGTCCAATAGCCAGAGATATTTTTCCCCGCAAGGTGGACGACGGCGTCAAAGTCCTTCAACCCTCGCGGATCAAGAGGCTGCGCCGGATCCCACTGCACCTGGTCGCCGGCCGCTGGGCGTCGCACCAGCGCGGCCGTTGTGTGTCCGGCAGCCACCAGCGCGGGGCGCAGCGCGCTGCCGATCAAGCCGGAAGCGCCGGAGATCAAGGTTCGCATGGGCGGGTTCCTCTTTGTTCGATTGTAGAACCAGGAATGACGCCGCCGTAGACCGTGCGTCACCGCGAGCGACTTGTCTCAACGCCGTCCGGACAGTGGCCGCAACTTGCGTATAATCGGTCATGGCGACTTTCGGCCAGCAGATCCGAACCAACGTTCTCACCGTAACCAAGTTTCGCGATCTCCTGCGCAAGATTCGCGTCTATCGTCCGAACGACGATCTGGCGCTGGTCAAGAAAGCCTACGACTTCTCCCTCCGCCACCATCAGGGCCAGACCCGCGCCTCCGGCGAGCCGTATCTCGTTCATCCTCTTGAAGTTGCCTCAGTGCTGGCCGACATGCAGATGGACACCACCGCAGTTGCCGCCGGTCTGCTGCACGACTCTATCGAAGACACCCCGGTCACCGTTGACGACATCCGCAACGAATTCGGCGAACAGGTGGCGCACATCGTCGAAGGCGTCACAAAGATCAGCAAAATCGAGTTCGCCTCCCGCGAAGAGGCCCAGGCCGAGAGCGTCCGCAAGATGGTCCTCGCCATGGTCGACGACATCCGCGTGGTCATGATCAAGCTGGCCGACCGCCTGCACAACATGCGCACCCTCGAGCACCTCTCGCCCGAGCGGCAGGTAAAAATCGCCAGAGAAACCCAGGAGATCTACGCCCCCATCGCGCACCGCCTAGGTATGGGCAAGATCCGCGGCGAGCTCGAGGACCTGGCCTTCCAGTACGTCGATCCCATTGCCTACAATCAGGTCAAAGAAGCAATCGAGTCGAAGCGTAAGGAGGGCGAAGCCTTCCTGACGCAAGTCCAGACCCTCATCGAGCAGAAGCTGCGCGAAAACAACATCGAGGCCCGCGTAGATTCGCGCATCAAGCGCATCTACAGCATCTGGCAGAAGCTTCAAAAGCAGCACATCTCGGTCGACCAGATTTACGACATGATGGCGTTGCGCATCATCACCCAATCAGTGAACGATTGCTACGCCGTGCTGGGACTGATCCATAACCAGTGGCGGCCGGTGCCGGGCCGCATCAAAGACATGATCGCCATGCCGCGGCCTAACCTCTACCAGTCGCTGCACACCACCGTGATGACCGAAACCGGCCACGCCTTCGAAGTCCAGATCCGCACCGAAGAGATGCACAAAATGGCGGAAGAAGGCATCGCGGCCCACTGGAAATACAAGGACGGGCCCATCGCTGCGGTGGACGAGAAGCGTCTGGCCTGGCTGCGGCAGGTGGTGGAGTGGCAACGCGAAGTCCCCGACCCCAACGAATTTCTTTCCACCCTCAAAATCGACCTCTACCCCGACGAGGTGTACACCTTTTCGCCGAAGGGCCGAATCGTCATTCTGCCGCGCGAGGCAACCCCGGTGGACTTCGCCTACACCATCCACTCGCAGGTCGGCGACACCTGCGTGGGCGCGAAGGTGAACGGCCGCATCGTCCAGTTGAAGTACAAGCTCCATTCCGGCGACATCGTCGAAATCCTGACCCAGCCAGGACACCATCCCAGCCGCGACTGGCTCGGGTTCGTCAAGTCTGGGCGCGCCCGCCAGAAGATCAACCACTGGCTGAAGATCCACCAGCGCGAGCGCGCCATCGAAATCGGCCGCAAGCTGATTGAGAAGGAAGCCCGCAAATACCGCATCGCCCTCAAGGAAATCAGCGAGGCCGAACTCACCAAAGTCGCCACAGAGAACGGCCTCGGCCGTCCCGACGATCTGCTCGCCGGCATCGGTTACGGAAAGTTTTCCGCGCGGTCGATTCTGGCGCGGCTGGCTCCAACCAGCGCTGCCAGCAACGTGCCTACGCCTGAGACGGAAGACCAGCCCAGCGGATTCACCAGCGTCGTGCGCCGCGTCTTCGGCGGCGAAAGCCCGGCCATCACCGTCAAGGGCCATGACGACCTGCTGGTGTACCGCGCGCGATGTTGCAACCCCATCCGCGGCGAAGAGATCATCGGCTATGTCACCCGCGGCAAGGGCGTCGCCGTACATTCCAAGGCCTGCAAGAACGTCGAGAACCTGATGTACGAGCCCGAACGCCGCATCGCTGTCGCCTGGGGCAAGGACGGCAGCGTGGGCACCGCACCGGCATGGCAAACGGGCTTCCCGGTGAAGCTGGTGGTGCTGTGCGACAACCGCCCCGGCATGCTGAAGGGCATCACCGCCATCATCAGCGACACCAACACCAACATCCGCAACATCGAAGCCAAGACTGCAGAAACTCACGCCACCGTCGACATCATCGTTGACATCGCCGACTTGAAACACCTGGAGCGCATCGTCACCGGCGTCCGCAAAATCCCCGGTGTCCGCGACGTGCAACGGGTACAGAAGGTGTAGCGCGATCTCCGCGCCTTATTTCTTCGCCGCCGCCTTCACCCACGCCAGCACTTCTTCGGCATGCCCTTCCGGCTTCACCGGCGAGAAGACGTGCATGATCTTCCCATCCGGCCCGATGAGAAAGGTGCTGCGCACAATCCCCATCACCGTCTTGCCGTACATGTTCTTTTCTTTGAGAACGTCAAACAGCTTGGCGACCTCTTTTTTGTCATCAGCCAGCAGCGTGTAAGGCAGCTCTTCTTTCTCTTTGAACTTCAATTGCGCCTTGGGCGTGTCGGGCGAGATGCCGAGCACCACCAAACCGGCCTTCTTCAATTTCGCGTATGCGTCGCGGAACCCGCGCGCTTCGATCGTTCAACCGGGCGTATTAGCTTTAGGATAGAAGAACAGCACCACGTGCTGGCCGCGGAACTGTTCCAGCGAAACCGGGTTTCCGTTTTCGTCGGGCAGGGTAAAGGCTGGAGCTTTCTTTTTGGTTTCCATGACGCATTATTTGTACCGCAAATCGGCGCGCTGGGCTATCGCTGGAATCATGGCGATTTTCCTGTCAGTCGCAATCGGCGCCGCACAGCAACGCCCGCCGTCAACTGCCGCTAAAAAGTCCAAACGCGGCCCCCGCGCCATCGCCGTCGTCGAATTCCTCCCCAGCGGCGCCATGCGCCTGGTTCCTATCGCGCTCTGGATCGACGGCCACTACTACGACGCCAGCCTCTACGGCTCCAACCCCGAACCCATGGCGGTTGAGCCGGAAACGGTATATGAGGCCCAAAGCCTCGGCGAGCCGACCGGGACCTTCACTGTCACCGAGCCCCGGCAAGTCAACGGCTCCTGGATTGCCGAAGGCACCTGGCGGCCCCACCTCGCCATGGACGAGCAACTGGCAGCACGGGCTGCCAAGGAAGCCGCCAACAAGACCAAGCCGGAGCCCAGCAAAACCGTCTTCACCGGCGATTCCGGCGATGGCCGTCCGGTACTCAAGCGCGCCCCGGGCTCAGGCGGCGATTCGGGTAGCACTACTCAGTCATCGCAGCCAGCCACCGCGAGCGATCCCGACCGCCCCACTATGAAGCGCCCGCCGAGCGAGTCGAGTTCCAACCCCTCCGGCAGCACTTCCGGCGGCGCGCCTTCGACCACCGCATCCCAAACCCGCGTCGACGATAACGATCCCGACCGGCCGGTGATGAAGCGCTCTTCTCCCGCGACAACATCGCCCGCCGCCGGCAACTCCGGTTCCGGTCCCATGCCGATAACGCAGGCAGCAGCCGACTCGAATGACAACGATCCTAACCGCCCCGTCCTCAGCCACAACAGCAAGCCCAAGCCGCAAATCACCAGCGATGTGATGTCCGCAAAAAACGAGGTGCCCTACACCTCCGGCGCGAAGGGCGCGAGGGCCTACCCCGCGATTTCCGACGCTGGCGATTATCGCGGACGCCCGCTTCTGTTCGCCATGTCTCCCGGCGAGCGGCAAACCCAGGAGCAGCAGGTGCTGAAGCTGGCGATGAACGAAATCCGCGCCTATGCCGCCAAGCACAACGGCCCAGCTATCCCCAAAACTGCGACGATTACCGACTACGACGCGCGCGCCTTTGACCTCGACTACAGCAGCTCGCCCACCATCGTGCTTACCGCCAAGCTCCCGATGGCGCCCGCAAAGAGCCCGGTGCCCTCGAAAGCCCCAACAGCGAAAGTTCCGGCCGCCAAGACCCCGGCTGCGGGCGACTTCACCTACTTCGTCACCATCGTCGCCAAGGTCGACATCAACGATCAGCCGCAGAAGATTTTTTCCTCGGTGACCGACACTCGACACCTCGACGCTTATTCCCGCATGGAGTTAATCGACGCCGTGGATGCCGACGCCAACGGCCGCGGCGATCTGCTCTTCCGGCTATACTCTGACACGGGAATTTCCTACGGCTTGTACCGCGTATCTCCCTACCAGATTGAGAAGATTTTCGAGGGTGGCTCGTCGCTGTAGAAGCAGGTCATCCCTGGGTGGCCCACATTTACCTGCCGTTCGCAAATGTGGGAGACCGACAACTCTATTTCTTCTTCCCCGCCAGAAACCGCGCCCGTTCTTTCTCCGTGTCAATCTCGCCCGCCACCATGGCGTATAGCTCATCCACCGACGAGCACCGGTCCGCTGCGCGCTTCACCACCACCTTCGCGATCGGTCCGATGAATGCCGCCAGCTCCCGGCTCACCGAGTCCAACTCCGCCGGTTGTAGCTTGCTCGGCCGCAACGCATCGCTCCCCGTCCTCGGCGTGCCCGCGCCGGACGCCGACTTGCCGCTCGGCGTCAGCGACGGAATCGTCGGCGCCACGATCGACAACTGCGCAATAGTCTGCGCCTCTTCGTAAGACATGTCCGCGAGATCAGCCGCAAATTCCGCCGCCGTCTGGTAGCGCATCGCCGGATCTTTCTCCATCGCCTTCATGATGATCGCGCACAGCGTCAGCGGCAGCGCCGGATTCAACTCCGCCGGATGCCTCGGCGATGAATTCACGTGCCCACGCATGATTTCGTAATCTGTGCCTGAGTACGGCGTGCGCCCCGTGAGGATCTCATACAGCATTGCCCCCGTCGAATACATATCCGCCCGCGCATCCACTCGCTCGCCCCGCACCTGCTCCGGAGACATGTAGTGCAGCGTCCCCAGCACATGCCCCGGCCGCGTCGAACTCGCGTCCGCCGTGCTGAACGCCAGTCCGAAGTCCAGCAGCTTGGCCTCGCCATTCGGCGTAATCACGATGTTCGACGGCTTGATGTCGCGATGTATCACGCCCCGCGCATGCGCATACTCCAAAGCCGAGAGCACCTGCCGTACATAATCAATGCCCTCCACTGGACGCCGCGGCCACGGCGAACGCATCTTCATCTGCAGGTCCTGGCCCTCCACGTATTCCATCACCATGGCCACCTGCTCCCTGATCTGGAACGCAGTATGCATCTGCGCGATGTGCGGATGCGAAAGGCTCGCCAAGACTCTTATCTCGCGCAAAAAACGTTCCGACAGCTCCGCTCCGTCGCGGTCCGAGCGCAGCAGCTTCAGCGCCTCGGTGCGCTGCGAGATCACGTGCCGCACCTTGTACACCTCGCCGATGCCGCCGTGCCCAAGCTGGCCCAGCACTTCGTAATCGCCAATCGTCTGCCCCGGCGTCAGCGCCATGTCACGCACACTCCCAGACCGATACCGTCGGATTGCAACTGGAATTCCCCACGAATGGTGTTCCTATTGTGCGGAGTATACGCTGCCAAGGCAAGCGGCGGATTGGCTGGCGCCTGCGCCTTGCCGGCAGATTTCCACACGTGCCCAACCAGGGTACCGACGCCGTCTGCGAATAGTGCGTGACCTCGACCTGGAGCGAGCCGAGAAACCATTTCGCATAGCAATTGACCGAACCGTGAATCTTTGTTGTGATGGAACACCATGCCGGCGAATCTGCAGCCGCCTCCCAGTCACGGCGTAACGAAGCACACGAACCTCGATCTCTGGGGCGTGCTGTTCGTGCTGATTGCCTTTCTCGGAATCGCCTTCGTTCCCTTCAAATTTCCCGGTATTTTCGGCGCCGCAGACAGCGAGGCGCGGCGCTCCCTCGACATGCGCCTCTTCAGCCTCGGACAGGTCGCCATCTCCATTTCGTTCCTTCTGAAAGCCATCTTCTTCGTTCTGCTGCTAAGTCTGGCGGCTGCTCGCGTTCGCCATCTGTTATACGTTCGGCTGCGCCGTACTTCCATGGGAGACTCCCGCGCCTATTTGCTGGCGCGCTTCGCCTCGATGTCGATTTATGCGCTCGGGCTTCTCCTTGGGTTGGAGTGGACTGGGCTCAACGTGAGCACCATCGCCATCGTCGGTGGCACGCTCGGGGTAGGCATTGGTTTTGGTTTGCAACAGATTGTCGCCAACTGGGTTGCCGGCCTCGTGCTCCTGGTCGAGCGCCCGCTCCGCATCGGTGATATTGTCGCGGTGCGCGGCCTCACTGGCGTCATCATCCGCATTGGCGGCCGCAGCACTTGGGTACGCACCTACGACGATGAAATCGTCATCCTCCCCAACTCCGATCTGACCAACCATCAGATCGTAAATTGGACCCTCAACGATCTCAAGGTACGTCTCGCCATTCCCGTGGGCGTGGGCTATGGAAGCGACCCCGACCAGGTGCGCGACCTGCTCCTGAAGATCATGGACGCCAACCCCGAAGTGCTCAAAAGTCCGCCGCCGGAAGTCATCTTCAAGCAACTAGGCGACAGCTCGCTCAATTTTCAGCTGCGCTTCTGGGCCGCGGTCTCTCCCGATCGCGACCACGAGCTGCTGAAGAGCGACCTCTACTTCGCCGTGCTGAAGACGTTTCGCCGGAACAGCATCGAGATTCCGTTCCCGCAGCGCGACGTGCATCTCAAGGACGCCGGCGCCGCTCGCGTAACTTAGCCTTCGGCGGACCGCTCGTCGCCTGTCACGCCGTCAGCTTCTTCCGCTGCTTCAGCTCCGCCAGAAGCGTATCAACCTTCTCCTCGCGCTCCAGCGCATGGAAGCGACCTTCGATGTCGTCGCCCAGCAATTCGCTCTGCGCCTCGCCGAGGGCCTGCTCGTGCGCCACCTTGTGCCGCATGCGCTCGAACGTGCGGTTCTCGCCCGTAGGCGACAACTGCGCCGCCGCGGCCCGGTTGGCCGTTCGCGCCCGGCGGTGCTGCGCAATCACCAGGTCCACTTTGGCGCGCGCCTCCGCCAGCTTGATCTCCAGCTTCTTCAGCGCAGCCTTCAACGATTCGACCTGAGTTTCTTGGTCCTCAATCTGCTGCGCGAAGCTCTCGCTCATCTGCTGAAAGCTCATCGCCCGCTCCAGCGCCGCACGGGCCAGCGCGTCGTCTTTCTTGTCCACCGCCAACTCGGCCTTTCGCATCCAGTCGGCGTGCCGGTCCAGGTTTTCCTGCCGCTTCTTCTGCAGCAAATGCAGGTCGGCCAGTGCAATCGCCACCTGCGTCTTCACTTGAATGAACTGGTTTTCCATGTCGAGAATCACCTGCTTCAACATCTTCTCTGGGTTCTCGGCCTTGTCGATCAGGTCGTTCAGATTGGCTCGCACCAGCGTCGCCACTCGATCCAGTAATGCCATAACGGCTCCTTCCTGTTGTGCCATCGATCCGAAGTTGCGGGCACATTCATCGACTCGCCGTCGACGGACACGCCCGCGCCTGCTTACTTCTGCGTGCCCGCTTCCTGGTCGCCGCCGCCCTCCGTGGCTTCGGCCGCCGCTGCCGGCTTCGGCGACTTGTCTCCCAACAGGCGGATCTTTCCTAGCAGCTCCGACATCTGCATGCCCGAGAGCGCCTCGAACAACGCCGGCACCTGCGCCGCCATCTGGGTGATGTCGCCCGTTATCTTGTTCAGCCCTGCCGTTGCGCCGTTGCCGGTCGAAACCACCGTGATCTTGTCCACGTTCGACAGCGGACTGGCCAGCGCCTTCACGATCTCCGGCAAACTGGTGATCAGCTTGTCCACCACTGCGGCCTGGTTGTACTCCTGATAGGCCTCGGCCTTCACGTTCATCGCCCGCGCCTCGGCGTCACCTTTCTTGAAGATGATCTCCGCCTCGGCTTCGCCCTGGGCGCGAATGGCGCTGGCGCGGCCTTCTGCTTCCACCGTGGTCCGCTGCCGTTCCGCGGCGGCCAGCGTCTCGATTCTCTGGCGCTCGATCTCCGCCTGTTTCAGCACGGTGGCGATCAGTTCCTTCTCGCGACGTAGGATTTCGGCCTCCTGCACCTTGACCTGCTGTTCCTTCTCCACCTGCAGCACCTTCACGGCTTCGGCGGTGACCTGCTGTTGCATTACGTTCGCCTGGATTTCGTACGCCTTGTCGGCCTGCGCCTGCTGGCGTTTCACCAGTTCGGCATACTGCGCCTTATTCACCTCGAGGTCGCGCTGAGCCTCGGCCTGCCGGCTCAAGGACGCCGTCTCTGCGGCCACGCGTTCCTGGTCAGCCGCGGCCTTCGCGATTGCCGATTCTCGCAACGCATTGGCACGCTTGATCGCGGTGTCGCGGTCGGCCTCAGCGCTGGCCACATCAGCATCGCGCTTGATGCGCGCGATATCGGGCCGCCCCATGTTGGTGATGTACTCGTTCTTGTCACGCACTTCCTTGATGGTGAACGAGATCACCTCCAGACCCATCTTGTTCATATCGTCGGCGCAGGTGGAGCGCATCCGGTCGGCCACCATCTCCGGCTGCTTCACGATCTCCTCCACCGTCAATTGCCCGATGATCCCGCGCAGGTGTCCTTCCATCACCAGCCGGATCAGCGCCTCGCGGTCCTGCGGTGTCTTGGTGAGGAACTGTTCCGACGCGGTAAGGATGGATTCCGGATCGGACTTCACCTTGATCTGCGCTACGGCTTCCACTGTGACGGCGACTCCCTGCTTGGTGTAGAGGTCCTGCTGCGGAGCCACGTCGAACGACATCAATTCGAGCGATAGCTCGCGGCAGTTCTCCACCATCGGAAGAATCACAGTGCCGTGCCCCTTCACCACCCGGGTGCCGCGAAAGCCGTACACCACCAGCGCTTCATGCGGGCCGGCCTTGCGATACAGTTTGGCGAACACTCCCATCAGCAGGATCACGGCGGCTACCGCCGTCCAGGCGATGATGAGCGCTTCAGTTGGTATGTGGAACCCCATACTCCTCCTTCGAGCTCTTGGCTCTGTGCTGTTAGCTCTTAGCGAAAACCAGTCAGCCGGCGGACTGCTGATCGCCAGGAGCTAATGGCTAACGGCTCTCGTCCGTCATCTCATCCCACCTGCGCACGTAGGCAATCCCGTGCTCATAGCGGGTCACAACAATCTCGGTGTTCTTGGGCAGGGCCTCGCCATCTTCGCCGCGCGCGCCACAGGTGTGCCGCGTCCCTGCCATCGAAAACAGAATCTCGCCGGTGCCTCCCGCGCGAATTGGGCTGATCACCCGCCCCAGCGCTCCCACGCGATCGAAGTCCGCCGGATCAAGCTCGCGGTCATGCTTCATCAGGAACTTCACCACGAACCAGAAGATGACGGCCGCTCCCACCAGTCCCACGACGATCGCGATAAGCATGACCACCGTTACCGTCAGCGCCGAATAGCGCGTCAACAAGTAGCCCGAGCCCCCAAACCACGCCAGGAACGCCGTGATGGTGGCGAAGTTGAAAAACGGCATTTCCGCCGCCTGCGCGCCCTGTCCGGCGGCCACATGTCCGGCCACATGGGCATGCGGCACATGCATATGGACGTGCGGCAGGTGAAGCGATCCTCCCAGGAACGACACCACGCTCAAGGTCACGCCGATCAGGAAACACACCAGGTAAAAGACCGCCCAGCTCATAAGGCCCCTCCCACCGTCTTGCGTTTGCGCGCCGCGCGCCCCGGCTGTTCCCTCAATCCCGGCTTCAAGACCTCGGTCAGGCGCTCGACTAGCTCCGGAGTCTCCAGAATCGCCCCCAGCAACACCAGGCACTTGCGCGTGTCGCGGTGCTTGGCTACCGCCAGCAAGGCGCCGCTCAACTCGGGGTCATGCGCGAACTCCTCTGCCCCGGCAATCAGCCACAAATCCAGCCGGTCTTCGGTGGCCCGCAGTTCGCTGGTCAATTCCGTTTGGAAGCCCTCCGGATCATCCACCAGATAGCCGGGATGCACCTTGAAGAACCGCGCCAGCATCATGCGCGACGCGTTCGTCAGGTGTGGCCGCGCCCCGCTCTCGATCTGCGACAGGTATGACTGGCTGAGGCCGCGCCCCAGTTCCTTCTTCAGCGCCTTGGCCAGCTCCTGCTGCGTCATCTCCCGGTTCATGTCGCGCAGGGTGCCCTCGACCAGCCGCAGGTAGCGTAGTTTCTCGCCCAGTTTCATATTGCAATATGCAATTATATTATTGCAATCTGCAATGTCAAGAACTGGATTTGCTTTCCCTTCACGCACATACGAAAAGGCCGCCTCGCGGCGGCCTCGCTTCGCGACCTTACCTCTAACTCTGCCTGGACTCTAGCGCCGCTTGCTTGTTCCCCCGAGCAGCGACCCCAGCACCCCGCGCACGATCTCCCGACCCACGCTGCTCCCGATCGTTCGCGCCGCGCTTTTTGCCATCGCAGTCCCCAGGGAGTCGCCTCGGCGTCCGCCACTTCCACTCCCCAACCCCAGCGAATCCAGCGACGGCAAACTCGCATACCACGGCTGTTCCTGCCCTTGCGGCACGGGTGCTCCCGCCGCAGCCGGTTGTCCCGCCCGACCTTTCAGAATCTCGTACGCCGATTCCCGGTCCACGGCATTCTCATACACACCTGCCACCAGCGACGTCTTCATCAACGCCGCGCGCTGCTCCGGCGTGATCGGCCCGATCTGCCCTCGCGGGGGACACACCATCGCCTGCTCCACCACTTCCGGAGTTCCCTTCTCGTCGAGAAACGACACCAGCGCCTCGCCCACTCCCAGCTCAGTGATGGCCTTCTCCACATTCAGCTTGGGGTTCGTTCGAAACGTCTGCGCCGCTGCCTTCACCGCCTTCTGGTCTTTCGGAGTGAACGCCCGCAGCGCGTGCTGCACCCGGTTGCCCAGTTGTCCCAGCACCGCATCAGGAATATCCAGCGGGTTCTGCGACACGAAATAAACTCCCACGCCCTTCGACCGCACCAGCCGCACGATCTGCGTCACCTTGTCGGCCACCACCGACGGCAGGTCGTTGAACAGCAGATGCGCCTCATCAAAGAAGAACACTAACTTCGGCTTTTCCGGATCGCCCACCTCCGGCAGCTTCTCGTAGATCTCCGTCAGCAGCCACAGCAGCAGCGTGGCATACACTCGCGGCGACTGGATCAGCTTGTCCGACGCCAGGATGTTCACCACCCCGCGTCCCTTCGCATCCGTCTGGATCAGGTCATCGATATTCAGCGCCGGCTCGCCGAAGAACTTGTCGCCGCCTTCCTGCCCCAGCGTCACCAGCCCCCGCTGGATCGCTCCCACGCTCGCCGCCGAAATATTGCCGTACTCGGTCTGCAGAGCCTTCGCCTGCTCGCCCACGTACTGCAGCATCGCCTGCAGGTCTTTCAGGTCGAGGAGCAGCAGCTTATGGTCATCGGCAATCTTGAACACCAGCGACAGCACTCCCGTCTGCGTGTCATTGAGGTTCAGCAACCGGCTGAACAGCAGCGGCCCCATCTCGCTCACCGTCGTCCTCACCGGATGCCCCTGCTCCCCAAACACGTCCCAGAATGTCACCGGCGACCCTTCGTAGCCAAAGCCCTCGATCTCCAGCTGCTTTACCCGCTCGGCGATCTTCGCGCTCTCCTTCCCCGCCTGGCTGATGCCCGACAGGTCGCCCTTCACGTCCGCGGCAAACACCGGCACGCCCGCCCGGCTGAACGCCTCGGCCATCACCTGCAGCGTGACCGTCTTTCCCGTGCCGGTCGCGCCCGCCACGAGTCCATGCCGGTTCGCCATCTGCGGCAGCAGGTATTGCGGTTCTTGACTCTTTGCGATGAGCAGCGGCTCAGACATTGCGTGCCTCTCGAATGGGATTGTGCGGCGCCTGCGGGGGGTAACTCGCCGCCTCAGATGTCTGCATTCTAATATGCCCGCCCGCCGCCGCCCGCAACAATCCCCGCCTCCCGGTGTTCATGTCGTTTATTTCCCGATAAGATAGTGATTTGCAGCCCGCGCGCTGCACTCGTTTGGTCTCCTGGGGGACAGGTTTGCGCATTCTCGCTCTTCTTCTTTCTCTTGCAGCTCTTGTCGGCATCTCCGCCTGCGGTGGCGGCGGTTCCAGCGCCACCGTCTCGGCCGTTACCATCTCCTGCACGCCGTTATCGCTGCAGTCCGGGCAGACCAGTCAATGCACCGCCACCGTCACCGGCAACGGCAACTACATCACCACCGTCACCTGGGCTGCCAGCGCCGGCACCATTGACACCACCGGCCTGTTCACCGCTCAGGCTGTGACCGCAAGCACTCAGGTCACCGTCACCGCCATCTCCAACGAGGACACCACCCAGACCGCCACTGCCACCATCACCGTCACGCCCGTCACCGCCATCACCGTAACCTGTACTCCAACGGTCATTCAGTCGTTGCAGACCAGCCAGTGCAATGCCGTCGCCAACGGCGTCAACACTGGCACCGTCAACTGGACCAGCAGTATCGGAGTAATGTCCGTCGTTGGACTCTTCACCGCGCCTTCCGTTCCCGCCTCTACCCAGGTCACGATTACCGGCACCACACAGGTCACCAATGTCGTCGGCACCGCGACCGTCACCGTCAACGTGAACAACGCCGCGCCCATCGCCGTCGACGGCGGCCCCACGGTCAACGGCTCCTCCATCAACTATCCCAACGGAGCTTATGTCACGGCCACCGTTTGCGTCCCCGGAACGACCACTTGCAGCACCATCGATCACGTGCTGGTTGACACAGGCTCCGTCGGATTCCGTGTGCTCGGTTCCGCGCTCGGCAGCCTCAACCTGACGCCGCAGACCGCTTCCGACGGCAATCCGATGGCTGAGTGCTACATCGCGCCCAGCGGATACGCGTGGGGCTCGGTCGCGCTCGCCAAGGTGCAGGTCTCCGGCGAGATCGCCTCCTCGATTCCCGTCGAGGTCATCGCGCCCTCCGGATTCGCCGCTGCTCCGCCCAGTTGCACTGGACAAACCACGGGAAGCGCGCTCAATACCGTCACCGCGCTCAAGGCCAAAGGAATTTTAGGCATCGGCGTCTTCCAGCAGGATTGCGGGACAACCTGTGAAGCCTCGCAGCAAAGCACGTACTTTAGTTGTCCCATGGCGGGATGCGCGCCGCTCGCGGCCGCGGTGGCGCAGCAGGTTTCCAACCCCGTCGCCGCCTTCCCCAACGACAGCAACGGCAGTGAAATTCAAATGCCGCCGCTTGTCGCCGGAGGCACCCAGACCGCCCAGGGCACGCTGCTGTTCGGCATCGGCACCCAGTCCAACAATGCGCTGGCCAGCGCCACCATCTATGGCGTCACCAGCTCGGGCGCGAACCCCGGCTCGCTCCTCGCCACCTACAACAGCACCGCCTACGCCGGAACCTTCAGCAGCGGCGCTGACGCGAACTACTTCCTCACCCCGGCCATCACCAGCTACCCGGCCTGCTCCAACCCCGGCTACTATTGCCCCAGCTCGCAGCAAACCGCCACGGTGAATATCGCCGGCACCAACGCCCAAACTGCCACCGTCACCCTCACCACCGACAACGCCGACACGCTCTTCCAATCGGGCAAGTTCGCCTTCTCGACCCTCAGCGGCCCCGCCGGCAATCGCCCCAATGCAATTACCTTCGGCCTGCCGTTCTTCTACGGCCGCAACGTGTTCACCGCCCTCTCCGGCGCGACGACGCCGGGTGGAACGGGACCGTACGTAGCGTTCTAAGGATTTGGGGAGGCCCCCCTCCCCCCCTGTTTTTGTAAAATCCTGATATTGCTGGGGTTAGGCGACGGGTTCCGCGCAAAATATTCATAACAAGCGAGTTGTGCGCAAAATCTTCATTCCAAACGGGATATGAGGCCATTTTTGTCCCTCAGGCGGCATTTGCCGTGGCGTGAACAGGCGACGGGGGTCCCACCTTGTCGTCAGAGTGCGGCGACGAGGATGGAGCACCCGCGGGGTCGTTCTGGGGGTTGGGTAACGTAGATCCCACCCTGTCGCCCAAGAACGGCGACAAGGGTGGGGCACCCATTGGGTCGTTTTGGAGGCCGGGCCGGGCGGGAACGCGGGGAAGCGATTGCTGCTGGAGTTGGCCGGGACGGGCATCGAGGTGGAGGGCGACGGTGGCATCGATGATGGCGGCGGCGACGTCGGGCCGGGCGTCCAGGTCGGTGTCGAAGGGGATGCCGTAACGGTCTTTCAGGCTGCCGACCTCGAGGGCGCGGAGGGGTTGGTCGGCCTCGACCTCGGGGCGGCTGCCCTTCCATTCGGGTTGGGACTTGAGGCTGGCGGAGGCCTGTTGCAGTCCGTAGAGATAGACGGCGGCTTCGCGGGCGCGGATGTGGCCGGCGGCCAAGGCGTCGAGGACCTGCTGCACGCCGGCCAGGACGGCGTGGGCGTTGTCGAGGACGGGCATCTGCAGGCGGAAAGGTTGGTTGTGCAGCTTGGCATGAGCGGCCTGCACGCGACGGGCGCGGGCGTTGAGATGGAAGTAGCAGTAACGCTGGTTGGTAAGAGCGGGAGAACTGCAGTAGACGCCATCTTCTTTGAGATGGTCACAGGTACGGAAAGACATGAGTGCCTCCGAAAAATGGGCTAAGCTGGTGGCAATTAGCAATAAGCGATAAGCAATAAGCTAACGGCCAAACAGTCAGTTGATGCACGCCGTCGGTATGCCTTCGGCAAGGTCGAACAGTGTCCGAGCGGGGCTATCTCTACGTGGTAACCTCCGCTTGGTTACCTTGCACCTAATGATTTTGGGGTGTCAAGAGAAAAGTGGGGAAAAAGTAGTGGGCGTTCCCGAATTGGGAAAGAGAAGATCCACCACAGAGACACAGAGGCACAGAGAGACGGCAGCAAGCCCAGGTTAGCGCGCAAAGAACGCGCGCGAACCTGGGGCACCGGGCCGCTCCGCGGCTGGGAGACAGTGTTGGTTCCGGAACGCGGCCTTACGTCCCGCCAAGCGGGACTAAAAGCTCGTCGGCGCTCCGCCCCTTTGGAGGCAGTTGTCAGGGAACGTCAAAAGACCCACCCGGCCGCGGTAGTTCCGCCCTGTGGTCTGGGTTAGTCACGGTACACCACGTTCCCGCCGACGATGGTCGCCACGACTTTGCCGGTGAAGCTCCAGCCGTCGTAGGGCGTGTTGCGGGACTTGGAGCGCGACTGGGAGGCGTCGTAAGTCCACTTCTTCTCGGGATCGAAGATGGTAACGTCGGCGTGGGCGCCGGGAGCGAGCGTGCCCAGACCATCGAGCGAGAAGACGCGGGCGGGGCCGGACGACAACAGCTCGACGATGCGCCACAGCGGCAAGTGGAAGTGGTGATAGAGCACAGTCAGCGCGATGGGCAGCGCGGTTTCGAGTCCAATGATGCCCATGGAGGCACGCTCGAACTCGACCTGCTTTTCGTGGAAGGCGTGGGGCGCGTGGTCGGTGGCGATGGCGTCGATGGTGCCGTCGGCGATGCCGGAGATCATGGCCTGGCGATCGGCGAGAGAGCGCAGCGGCGGGTTCATCTTGTAGTGGGTGTCGAAGTCGCCGATGTTCTCGTCGAGCAGGGTGAAGTGGTGCGGCGTGATTTCGGCGGTGGCGCGGATGCCCGCCTTTTTGGCCTGGCGCACAGCCTCCATGGCTTCGGTGGTGGAGATGTGGGCGACGTGGATATGCCCCTTAGTCTCTTTGGCCAATGCGATGTCGCGTACCACAATGTCAGACTCGGCACGGTTGGTCATGCCGCGCAGGCCGAGACGGAACGAGGTGGGGCCATCGTTCATGCAGCATCCGCTGGTGCGGCTTGAGTCTTCGGCGTGTTGCACGACGGGGAGGTTGAGGCGCGCGCCGAGCTTGAGGCAGTCGCGCATGATGCGGTCGCCGAGAATGGGACGGCCGTCGTCGCTGACGGCAACGGCTCCGGCCTTCTTCAGGGCGGCGTAATTGGTGACCTTTTCGCCCTGACTGCCGATGGTGGCTGCCGCGATGGGAAACAGGCGGACAACGGCGCCGCGGTCGGGCGACTGCATCCAGCGGGTGATTTCGACGGAGTCGTTGACCGGCGATGTGTTGGGCATGGCGCAGACGGACGTGAATCCGCCGGCAGCGGCGCAGGCGGTCCCGGTGGCGATGGTCTCTTTGTGGGGCTGGCCGGGCTCGCGGAGATGCACGTGCAGGTCGATGAGGCCGGGCGCGACGATGCAGCCGCGGGCGTCGAGGGTCTCTTTCGGAGACGCCTGCAGAACGCCGGGGGCGGCGAGTTCGGCGACGCGACCGTCGCGGAGGAGGACGTCCATGAGGCGATCGATGCCGCTGGAGGGATCGACGACTCGGCCGGAGGTGATGAGGAGCGAGTTCTTTTCAGGCATTAAAGCGCTCCTGTGCGCGCGGACTAAAGTCCACGCGCGAACAATAGGAAAGGCTGTTTGCGGCACGACTAAAGCCGTGCCCCTTCAAAACGCGATCGACTCGGGCACGGCTCAAAAGTCCGCGGGCAGAATCGCTGCGAAAGTCGCGGAGATTCACAGGGGCTAAAGCCCGGGACAGATTCGAGCACGTTTCGGTACGACTGAAGTCGTGCCCTGATACGAAACTGTCGTCGAAGCAAGTTCTTCCGCGAGCCGTAGAGTCGTGCAATGACGCGAGGCGCACGGGAACCAAGCACCACATCGCACAGTCATGCCGGACGGACGAGTGGTGCGAAGATTTTGCGTGCCACCCTGTCCCAAAGGAAGGGACAGGGTGGGGCACCCACATGTTGGTCTTCGTCATCACTGGGCCGCCTTGAGTACGGTGGCGAGGATGGCCATGCGGGTCTTGACGCCGTTGGCGACTTGTTCGTGCATGCGGGATTGCGGACCGTCGGCGACTTCGTTGGCCAGCTCGAGGCCGCGCACGATGGGGCCGGGATGCATGACGATGGCGTCGGGCCTGGCCAGCTTCATGCGCGCGGGCGTCACCTGGAAGCGGGCGATGTAGTCTTCGAGCGAGATCTGGCGTCCGGCGAGGCGCTCTTTCTGGATGCGCAGCGACATGACGACGTCGGCGCCGAGGAGTGCGACATCGAGGTCGTGGCAGACGCTGACGTTGGGCGCGAGGGTTTCGGCGACGTCGGGGGCGAGATCGGGCGGACCGCAGAAGACGACTTCAGCCCCGCACTTCGACAGGAGAATCGCGTTGGAGCGGGCGACGCGGCTGTGAAAGATGTCTCCGACGATGACGACGCGCACGCCCTTGAGGCGCTTCTTGTGGTTGGTGATGGTGAGGGCGTCGAGCAGCGCCTGCGAGGGATGCTGGTGGAGGCCGTCTCCGGCGTTGACTACGGGAACGGGGACGTATTGCGCGAGCAGATACGGCGCGCCGCTGTTGGGATGGCGCATGACGATGACGTCGGCGCCCAGCGAGGTGACGGTCCATCCGGTATCGATGAGGGACTCGCCTTTCTCGATGCTGGACTGGTTGGCGGTGATGAGCGTGGTGGTGGCGCCGAGGGCCTTGGCGGCGAACTCGAACGAAGTGCGGGTCCGGGTGGAGGGCTCGTAAAAGAGCAGGACCACGCGCTTGCCGCGCAAAAGCTGGGGCGGACGCTTGGGATCCATGCGGCGGGCCAATTTGAGGATGGCTTCGATTTGGGGGACGGAAAGTTGTTCGGTGCCGAGCAGGGAGCGTGCGTGCGGCTTCATTTTTCCTCGGGGAGACGCTCGACCAGCAGCACCTTTTCGGCGCCGTCGGTTTCCTGGAACTTGACTTCGATAATTTCGTTGTCGGCGGTCGCAATCTTGCGGCCGACGAATCCGGCTTCGATAGGAAGTTCGCGGTGGCCGCGGTCGATGAGGACGGCGAGCTGGATGCGACGCGGGCGTCCGTGATCGAAGAGGGCGTCGAGGGCGGCACGAATGGTGCGGCCAGTGTAGAGGACGTCGTCGACCAGGATGATGTTCTTGTCCTGGATGTCGAACTCCATGGCGCCGGGGCGGACCTCGGGGCGATGGCCGACGGTGGAGAGGTCGTCGCGGTAAAGGGTGATGTCGAGGGTGCCGACGGGGACTTCGGTTTTCTCGATGCGGCCGAGGATTTTGGCGAGGCGTTCGGCAAGAGGAACGCCGCGACGGCGGATGCCCACAAGGCCGAGGTTGTCCGCACCGTTGTTCTTCTCGACGATCTCGTGGGCGAGACGAACGATGGTGCGCTCGATCTCGGAGGCCGACATGAGCTGCGCCTTCTCGCGCAGATGGTGGGGGCGTTCGGGTGCTTTAGACATTCGTAGGGATGATACGCAATCGGTGCGGGGAGGGGCAAATGGGGGACAGCAGTTTCGAGTTTCAAGTTTCGAGAGGGTGGAAGGAGTTGGACTGTGCTGCGGCGAGTGGAAAGGGAGATTGACCGCGGGAAAAGGGGTCCTTCGACTTCGGCGCTGCGCGCCTTCGCTCAGGATGACACCTACATCCTCAGCGCAGGTCGCGGCGGCGGGCAAACATAGAGGCGCCGAGGGCGCCACCGGCGGCGCTGAATACGATGAAGACGATGGCCATGATGATCATGACCAGCACGAAGAAGGTGGCAAGTCCTTCGGGAGTGTTCAAGGTGGCCATGAACTGGCGCATCATCTCCTGGGCGCGCGGGTCAGGGTTGGAGGCGAGGGTCTTGTCCATCTGCTCGGCCATGGCGGAGCGGAATTCCTCACCGTGGCGGGCGAAACGAAAGACGCTCCAGATGGTAGTGGCAACGAAGCCGATGGCACCGGAGGCTGCGCCGATGCGCATTCCCATCCCGGGGGTGACGATGGCCCCGGGAATGCGGCGCTGGTAGAGCCAGACGGCGAGCGCTCCGGCGCCCAGCAACCAGAGGCAGCAGCCCAAGCCCACAACGGGCGCGGCGGAAAGCAGGGCAGCGCCGAGTCCGGAGAGCAGCGCGCCCTTGAGAGCGACTTCCCACTGTATGGCGTTTGGTGCGTAGGCTGGCGGAGCGGAGGCCCACGTCGCCGGAGAAACAAGCGGGGTAGGCGCCTCAGAGGGGTCCGGGAGTTCGGCTTCCGGGGTGGCGACTCGAATTTGCGGAGCGCCGCAGTGGGAACAGAACGGAAGAGCCTCGTCGATAGCGGTGCCGCACTTGTAGCAGAGGTGGTCCACGAATTCCGACGGTAACAGGTTTGAGTAGGAAGTGGCTAGTGGTTAGTGGATGGTGGATAGTGGATAGAAAGAGCGACCCCGGGGTGCGCACTCCTCCCTCTCGCCCAATGGAAGGGCGGTAAGGGAGGAGAGCCTGTTTTCAAGGGGGTGCCGCACCTGGCGCCACTGATGGAACGGCGCGAGACTCGGGCTGCGCCTGTCGTGCTTACAGCGTGCCTTGCTTGCCGTGGATCTGGACGAGCACGGTGCCGAAGCGTGAACCTGAGCCGTCGGGGTTGATGGCAACGAGATGCTGATTGTGGGTGGTGCCGGTTTTCAGCTCCCAGCCGTCGCCCTTGGTGTCGGCGCAGGTAACAGGCTTGTCGGAGTCGTCGTCATCGATGGTCGCGCTGGTGCCGTGGTCACCGCCGGTACCGCGACATTCGAGCACTTTGCCGAACTTCGCGAGCTTGTCGAGATAGTAGGCTTTCACTTTTTCAGGCGAGTCGGGGGTGACGAACTCGGCGGCGATGACCTTGATGCCGAAGCCCATGGCGCCGATGTTGACGTTGGCGCGATGCTTGTCGCCGTTGGACTCGGGACGCGGCGTGGCGCCGGGATAAACGGGAATGCCGTTATCGGTGGAAGCCTCGCTGGTGTCAACCTTGAGGTTGGCAAGGGGAGTTTGGATGTCCACTTTCTTGGCTTCCTTATCCTTGTCGTCAACGTTGATGGAGCAGGCAGCGAGAAAGGCGAGCAAGATGGCGGCCGCCAGAGTTGCCGAAGACATGCGAATGATGGATTTCATTGAAAACCTCCCGTGGAACGTTGAGCGGGGGCGCCGAGGCCCGTGCCGCGCTCGGCAATGCTGGGGATGGTGACCGGCAAGTGACCGGCCATGGGAATCTCGCCAAACATCGCTTTCACCGCGCTCATTTCTGAATCCTGGACGTTGGAAAACGTACACAAATACGTTGGCGCGTCGGGGAACTGAGACAGAACATAGGGGCTCCCCATGGCGACGATCGCAGTCTTGGCCGCGGCTGCCTGCAAGACCTGATGCAGCAGCGACGACGAGGCGCTCTGAACGCCGACGCTGTTGCCGTCGCCGGGAGTTCCGGGGACGACCTTGCCCGACACCGGTACTTCGTAGATGGCGATAATGACCTTGTCAGCCTTCTCGACAGCGCTCATGACCGGCTGTGTCATTCCCGGAGCGGTGCGCACATCAACGTAGATGACACGTGCGTCGGGAATGCGTTGCCGTACCTGCTGATCCAGTTCGCGGCCGGAATCTGACCTGCTGTCGTCAGTGAAAATCAATACCAGGACGCGCTCGTGCGTGCCCTCTGCAGCTTGATACGGAGCCGAGGAGGAATTGGTTCCACGGTGGGAGCGATGCAGGGGAAGCACAGCATTGTTGTCGCGGACAAGGGTGATCGACTTGTCGGCAATCCATTGTGCCGCTTGCAGGCTCTCGGGTTTGGCGACGATATGGGTGACGGCGTCCAGATCCACCAGGCGGGCCTTGTTCAATCCGACGGAAGCCTTGGCGCGCAAGATCTTGAGCACCGATTGGTCGATGCGGGACACGGGGATTTCGCCGGACCGAACCGCGCTCAGAACGCCGTTGTAGGCTGCGCCAATGTCGGCGGGAATCAGCAGTACGTCGTTGCCAGCTTCGACGGCGGCTACCGCGGCGCTGGCTGAAGCGGCAGGGCCGCTCTCGGGAAAGAGCTTCATCAGTCCGTTCATTTGCAGGGCGTCGGTGACGATAAGGCCGTGGAAGCCCATCTGTTGGCGTAGTAGCCCGGTGACAATGGCGGGCGAGATGGAAGCCACGTGTTTGGGATCGGGATCAAGAGCGGGTACCAAGACGTGGGCGACCATTACGGCATCAACTCCGGCCTTGATGGCAGCTTCGAACGGAGGGATCTCGACGGCGTCGAGGCGCTGGCGGTCGTTGGTGACCTTCGGCACGGAGAGATGCGAGTCGGTATCGGTGTCGCCGTGTCCGGGAAAATGCTTGGCGGTGGTCAACATGCCGTTTTCATGCGCGCCCTCGATGTAGGCAGAGGCCATCTGGCCGACGAGCGTTGGGTCTTCGCCGAAGGAACGGGTGTTGATGACCGGATTGGCCGGGTTGGAGTTGACGTCCACGTCGGGGAACCAGTTCCATTGAACGCCGATGGCGCGGGCTTCCATGGCGGTGATGCGTCCGGCGCGACGGGCGAAATTGGGATCACCTGTGGCGCCGAAGGCCATGGCGTGGGGAAAGGTGGTGGCCCCGTAAAGGCGCATGCCCAGCCCACGCTCGAAGTCGGCGGCGAAGAGGAGGGGGAATTCGGCATCCTGCTGGAGCTGGTTGGTAATCATGGCGGCTTCCAGGGGCTCGTTCTTGTAGAGGAAGCCATCTTCGTAATCGACGGTGAGACCGAAGCCGCCGAGGTGGTACTTGAGCAGGGCGTCGCGCCAGGCGAGGTATTCGGGGTTGTTGACATTGAGGAACTGGGCGCGCGACCAGATCATGAACATCTGGCCGACTTTTTGTTCGAGCGACATCTTCTTGAGGGTTTTCTGCGCCCATTTTTCGCCCGCCTTGTCGAGATGGACGGGGCCGGGGACCTGGTAGACGGGCTTGGGGGCGGCGAACGCAGGCAGGGCGACGATGGAGAGAATGGCAAAAAACAGGAAGAGGACACGCCGGAACATTACCAGTGACGATAGCACGAGCAACAGTTTCGAGTTTCAGGTTTCAGGTTTCGAGTTTCCGTGCAGAAGTTTCGAGACAAAAGGGGTCCTTTGACTCGTCGACCAAAGAGCGGTCTCCTCGCTCAGGATGACACGCCAATCATTGTGCTTGCCTGTAATCGAATGGCGGGATCGTCGCCGAAGCCTTCCAGCCACGTGACGTCGGGCTCGCGGCGGAACCAGGTCATCTGGCGCTTGGCGTAATTGCGGTGGCCTTGCTGACACGCGGCGATGGCATGCTCGAGTGTCAGTTCACCGCAGAGGTGCTGTAGGGCTTGTTGGTATCCAAGAGAATGAATCGGGGTGACGGCGCGGGCGTCGCCGTAGCGCTGCAGAAGCGTTTGGGTTTCGGCGACGAGGCCGTCGGCAAACATCTGCGCGGCGCGCTGGTTGATGCGGGCATAGAGTTGCTCGCGAGGCGGGTTGAGTCCGATGCGAAGTATGCGAAAGCCGCGCAGAGGGTCGCGTCCTTGGTCACGCCAAAGCTCGCTCATGGGGCCGCGGGCGGTGAGGCAGACTTCGACGGCACGGATGAGTTTAGGCGCGTCGTTGGGGTGAATCTTCGCGGCGGAGACGGGATCAAGACGTTGCAGGATGCGGTAGAGATGATCGGAGCCGCGTTCGGTGGCGCGGGCGCGAAGACGTTCGCGTAGCTCGTCGGAACGCTGCGGTCCGGGGAAGAGCCCTTCGAGCAGAGCGCGAAGGTAGAGCCCGGTGCCTCCGACAATGATGGGGAGGTGGCCGCGGTGCGCGATGTCAGCAATGGCGGCGCGGGCCTGGCGGGCGTATTCGCCGGCGGTGAAGGGCTCGCCGGGTTCGGCGACATCGATGAGATGGTGCGGAATGAGGGCGCGGTCGGCAGGTGAGGGCTTGGCGGTACCGATCTCAAAGTTGCGATAAACAGCAACCGAGTCGCAACTGACAATCTCGCCGGAAAAGCGTTCGGCCAGCGAGATGGCGAGCGCGGATTTGCCGGAGGCGGTGGGGCCGAGGATGCCGACGAGGCGCGGGTCAGGAGCGGAGTTACTGGACATTCACCGCGCACCCCAGGGGATGGTCCGGCCGAAGCGGAGGAAGGCGATCACAAGAATCAGCACGGCAATGGCGAGCAGTCCGATGAGTTTTGTGCGCTCGCGCGATTTTTGGCGCTCGTGCCACTCGGGAGATTTGGTGTCGTGGGTCATACACGCGATTGAAACTCCACAATTGCCAAAAGAAGCAATTGCGAGCCACCCGATTCTGTGCGGGATTATTGTTCCCACCCAGTCCCAAAAGACGGGACAGGATGCGGCACCCGCCTTTCTGAAGTTCACAGCGCCATTTTACGCGCTGGCTACTGCTGCATGTCGCCTTTGGCGGGGTTGTAGAAGAAATGGAAGCGCAGCGCGAGGTAGGGGCCATGAAATTCGCTGGGCAACGGCGCAAAGGGATTGGAGGCCGTGATGCCTCCCCAGGCGGCGCGGTCGAGCGAGACGTCGCCCGAAGGACTAATGATCCTCATGCCGGCAACTTTGCCGTCGGGCAGGATGGCGAACTCGATGGAGACCTTGCCGCGCATGAGCAGCGGCGGACGGGCAGCCTCGGGAATGAGGTTGTACCAGTTCATTTTGACGGCTTGCAGGACGCGCGAGAGATAGGGCCCGAAGTCAACGCCCTGGGTGTCGCTGAGGACTTCGAGCGCGCCAGCCTGGTGGGCGGTGCCGCCGCGTCCCGAGCCGTAGTCGCCGCCGGCGCCTCCGCCACCGAACGATCCTGCGGAACGGGCAGGGCCGGTTCCGCGAGCCGCCTGGGCAATCTGCTGCCCCGCGGTCTGGTTTAGAGCGCGGAAGTCAACGACAGGCTTCTGGTCGTTCTGTTGCGGCAGGGCCAGTTTGGGGTCCTGCACGGGCGGCAGGCTCTGCGCCTGTTGCTGCGGTTGCGGAGGAGCTTGAATTCCCTGCTGCGCCTGCTGCATGGGCGGCGCCTGCTGTCCGGGGGGCTGCGGCGGGCCGGCCCTGCGCAGCTCTTCCAGCGTCTTCTGGTCCAACGAAGGATGACGGCTTTCGGCGATGCGGTTTTTGTCTGACAGCTTGGCGTCGGGCCGGACCTTCGGAGGCGGGGTCTGGGCGTCGGGAGGCAGGTCGAGATAGGTGAGCTGCTTGTCCTTCATCAGGTCGGCGGGGTTGGCGATGACCACGCCGCGCAGGCTGGGAAACAGCTTGGGTGAAAACATCAGAAACATGACGGCAAAAAGGTGGACAGCGATCGAAATCCAGGCTGCTTCACGCCGGTGCGAGCGCTCGAGGTCATCTTCGAGCTGCACCAAAATATGGGGAATGAGGATGTCGCCGCCTGTCGTGCGCGGGCAGCGGGCCGGGTCGCTCGTCAACTGACGGAGTGCCGGGAGGGGTTTTAGGCGGACTGACGATGGGTGACATCCGTATGGCGAAGCAAGCTCGAGCTCAACCCTTAGGCGCAATTCGAGCTATGGAAACACAGGCTTTCCCCTCGACGGCGCTAACAAAGTAAACCCGGCGGGCTACTGCAAGTCTCTTCCTTTAGTTTCTCATATTTAGGGCTTATTTCGTTATTCCGCCATGGGGCGGCGGGAGTTCCATCAATGCTTGGTTACACTGGTGGCATGAAAGCGGTAATTGTCGGCACGGCGGGGCATATTGACCACGGCAAGAGCGCGCTGGTACGGGCGCTGACCGGCACCGATCCTGACCGGCTGGAGGAAGAAAAGCGGCGCGGCATCACGATTGATATCGGGTTTGCGAACCTGGACTTGGTGGCCGCTTCGGGGGAGAAGCTGCGGCTGGGCTTTGTGGATGTGCCGGGGCATGAGCGTTTTGTGCGCAATATGCTGGCGGGAATCGGGGGAATTGATTTCGTGCTACTGGTGATTGCAGCCGATGAGTCGGTGAAGCCGCAAACGCGCGAACACTTCGACATTTGCCGGCTGCTGTCGGTGCAGCGCGGTATCACGGTGCTGACGAAGAGCGACCTGGTCGATGGCGACACGCTGGAAGTGGTGCGAATGGAAGTGGCGGAATACCTGCGGAGATCGTTTCTGGATCCGGCTTCTTCGCCCATCGTCGCTGTCAGCTCGAAGACGGGTTCTGGTCTGGATGAGTTGCGGCGTGAGTTGGCGCGGCTGGCGGCAGAGGTTCCGGCGAAGGATGCGGGCGCGGTGTTTCGCTTGCCGATTGATCGGGTGTTCTCGATGAAGGGCTTTGGGACGGTGGTGACGGGCACGCTGATCGCGGGCAGCGTGCGGAAGGATGAGGAGCTGGAGGTGCATCCCACGGGAAAGAGGCTGCGAGTGCGTGGGGTACAGGTACACGGTGCGACGGCGGAGAAGGCGATTGCAGGGCAACGCACGGCGCTCAATCTGGTGGGAGCGGAAATTTCGGAGCTGGCGCGCGGGATGATGCTGACGCCGGCGGGAGTGTTTCGTCCGACGCGAAGAGTGAGCGTGAAGCTGAATTTGCTGCCGTCGGCGAAGACGTTACGCGATGGGGCGAGGGTGCATCTGCACGTGTTCACGGCGGAGACGGTGGCCGAAGTGCAGTTGCTGGGCACGAAACAGTTGAAGCCGGGAGAGTCGGGGCTGGCGCGGCTGAAGCTGGACGAGGCGGTAATGCTGCTGCCGGGAGACCACTTCATCGTGCGGCAGTTTTCTCCGGTCATCACGATTGGCGGCGGGGTGGTGCTGGACGCACTGGAGCCGGGGCGACGAACCCGCGCCGAGGACAGGCTTAGTTTTGTGCGGGCGGTTGAGTCGGCAGACGCGGCGGGCGTGCTGTCGGCGCGGGTGGGGCGGCGTGGCGTGGATGGGTTGGCGGTCGCCGACGCGGTGGCGGAGACGGGGTGGCTTGCTTCTCGCGTGAACGGTTTGGCGGCGGAGCTGGTGGCGGCGCGAAAGTTGTCGCGGTTCGGCGACGCGCTGGTTTCGGCCGAGGTAGTGGCGAAGCTGCGCGGAGAGATGAAGGCGACGGTGGAGGCATTTCACAAGGCGAATCCGCTGGTGGCGGGGATTAGCCGGGAGGAGTTGCGCGAGAAGGCTGGAGTTGGGCCCGAGGTCTATCGCGGAGTGGAAGAGTTGCTGGTGCGCGACAAGGTGTTGGTCATCTCTGGCGAGTTGATTCATGCGGCGGGGCGCGGGGTAGTGCTGCGCGACGAGGAAGCCGAGTCGAAGCAGCAGATTGAGGCGGCGTTCGCGAACGCGGGGCTGAAGGTTCCACTGCTGAAGGATGTGCTGGCGTCGCTGCCGGTGGACAAGGTGCGCGCGCAAAAGATAGTGACGCTGTTGCTCCGCGACCGGGTGCTGGTCAAAGTTGGCGACGACCTGGTGTTTCATCGCGATGCGCTGGAGGGTCTGCGCAAGCTTGTGGTCGCACAAAAAGCGACGACGCCGAAGATGAATGTCGTGGCGTTCAAAGATTTGATTGGGGTGACGCGGAAGTATGCGATTCCGCTGCTGGAGTGGCTCGACCGCGAGCGAGTGACGCGGCGGGTGGGGGATGAGAGGGTGATTCTGTAGGGCGCTCGCACCTACCGCTTCAGCAATGCGCGGATGTCCTTCATCAGTAACATCAGGTGGGTGTCATCGATGGGCGACGCCTCGAAGCCGAAGTGCTCGTAGAAAGCTTTGGCGTCGGCATCGATGGCGTGAACCAGAACGGCGCGCGCACTGATAGTGTCGGCGGCATGAGCGCAACGGATCAGAGCATCCTTTAAGAGCGCTTTGCCCAAGCCAGTGCCCTGTTCGCTATTGTCGATCGCCAAGCGGGCCAGCAGGATCACGCCGATGGGATAGTTGCCAAGGCCTTTCGCGATTCGCTCTGGCGCTTCGCTTTTGACGACACTTCCTGGCGCCAGCGAATAGTAACCGACCACCCGGTTCGCGCGGTGCACAACGTAGGTGCGAGCCGCGTCACTCAACTGATTGAGCATGGCATACCGCTTGAGCCACTCACTGAGCGATTCGTGAGGACCGCAGTCGAACTCCTGTACCGTGTGCGAGCGGGTGAGCAGCTCGACCTGCGAAAGCGCGGGCTTTTCGCGATCAGCGTTCAAGAACGGAAGGCTCCGACAGCAGGCGGCGGAGGCGAGTGTTGGACGCAGGACGGCGGTCGAGCGCGGCGACGAACTTCTTCCAGCGATCAGCGGAGAGTTCAAAATGTCGGCGGTCGGCCAGTACCTGCTCGGCCCGGTTGTAGGCGCTGGTAATGACGAAGTCGGTCATGTCTTCACCGCACAGGCCGGCGGCGACCTCAATCAGCTTGCGCTGCTGGCGGGTAGTGCGGAGATTCAGACGATGCTTCTTGCTATCGAGAGTTGTTGGCATTGGCTTTCTCGTACGTACATTGTACGCACAGCGTATGTCGTTGGCAAGTCGCCGTCCAAAACTCGAACTATCGACTAGACTGGAGCCATGTCGACCAAAGTTCGCATCATCGGCGCTGGGCTCGCTGGTTCAGAGGCGGCGTGGCAGTGTGCGCGGCGGGGCGTGGCGGTGGAGTTGTATGAGATGCGGCCGGTGCAAACGACTCCCGCGCACCAGACGGCGCAATTTGCAGAGCTGGTGTGCTCGAACTCGCTGAAGTCCGATAGTGAGAACACCGCCCCATGGCTGCTGAAGGAAGAGATGCGGCGGGCTGGCTCGCTGCTGATGCAGATCGCCGCGCAGACTGCGGTTCCGGCGGGACACGCGCTCGCAGTGGACCGCGAAAGATTCTCCGAGGCGGTGACGGAGGCGATTGAGCGCGAGCCGCTCATCACCGTGCGGCGCGAGGAAGCGACGCGCATCGACGAGAAGGACGGCATCACGGTGATCGCCAGCGGGCCGCTGACGTCGGATGCGCTGGCGGCGGAGATTGGGCGGCTGAGCGGCAGCGAGCAGCTGTTTTTCTACGACTCGATCAGCCCGATTGTGGAGGCGGACTCGATCGACCGCGAGCGCGTGTACATGGCGGCGCGGTACGACAAGGGCACGGCGGATTACATCAACTGCCCGATGACGCAGGCGGAGTACGACCGCTTCCTCGACGCGCTGCTGGAGGCGCAGTCGGTAGAGGCGAAGGAGTGGGAGAAGCTGAATTACTTCGAGGGCTGCCTGCCCATCGAGGAGATCGCGCGGCGCGGGCGCGACACGCTGCGCTTCGGACCGATGAAGCCGGTGGGGCTGCGCGATCCGAAGACGGGGAAGATTCCGTATGCGGTGGTGCAGTTGCGGCAGGAGAATTTGCGCGCGGATTCGTACAACCTGGTTGGCTTCCAGAACCATCTGAAGTTTGGCGAGCAGGCGCGGGTGCTGCGGCTGATTCCGGGGCTGGAGAACGCGAAGTTCCTGCGCTACGGGCAGATTCATCGCAACACCTACATCAATGGCCCGGCGCTGCTGCAGGAGACGCTGCAGATGAAGTCGCATCCGCAACGTGCTGTTCGCGGGGCAGATTTCCGGCGTGGAAGGCTACGTGGAGTCGATCGCCACCGGATTGCTCGCGGGCATGCAGGCAGCAGCCATGGCGACGGGTGCTGAGCCGGTGGCGCCTCCGCGGGCGACGGCGTTTGGCGCGCTGGTGAACTACATCTGTCACGCCGAATCGAAAAGCTTTCAGCCGGCGAACATCACGTTTGACCTGCTGCAACCGCTGGACGAAGCGACGCGCCGCAAAGTACGCGACAAGAAGTTGCGACACGCCATGGTGTGCGAGCGGGCGCTGCAGGAGCTGGCAGGGTGGCTGGGAACCCGGCTGGCGCAGGATTCCCAGGTTTCGAGCGAGGGCGACTGTCTGAACGAAGAAGTCTAGAATCACGTATCAGTAAGACAGGAGCGGCACGACCCGGTTCCGGGGCGTAAGGCTCATCCTATTCCATGGTCCTGCGTGATCTCATCCGCGACGTATTCCAAACTTTGTGGACGCACAAATTGCGCACGGCGCTGACCATGTTCGGGATTGCATGGGGCGTCATTTCGATTGTGCTGATGGTGGCGGCCGGCGAGGGGCTGCGGGAGGGGCAGGCCAAGGTATCGCAGAATTTCGGCAAGGACGTAATGATCATCTTCGCCGGGCGCACCAGCCTGCAGGCTGGTGGCATGCGGGCCGGGCGGCGAGTGGAGTTCGAAGACACCGAAATTCCCGACCTGGTGGAGCAGTCGCCCGATTGCCAATGGATCCTGCCCGAGGTCGGCCAGGACGGAATCCGCATTCATAGCAGCTACAACGCCAGCGCGCAGACGGTGGTAGGGTCGTATCCGCCGTTCGCGGAAGTGCGCTCGATCGATGTGGGCGAAGGACGCTTCTATGACTGGAGCGATGTGGCCGAGGGACGACGGGTGGCCTTCCTCGGCACCGAGGTGAAGAAGCAACTCTTTCCCGGCAAGAACGCCATCGGCGAGAACGTCTACCTGAATGACATTCCGTACCGGGTCATTGGCGTGATGAAGGCCAAGGACCAGGACTCGAGCTACGACGGCTTCGACGTCAACAAAATCTTCATACCTTACACGGCGATCCACAACGATTTCCCCAATAAGCCTCCATCGAAACCACACGGGCTGGATCGCCTGCTGGTGCAGCCGAAATCGGTGGGTCAGCATATGGCCTGTAAGAACCAGGTCATCGCGGCGCTGGCCAGGGTACACGGGTTCGATCCGCATGACACCGAAGCCGCCAACGTGTGGGACACGATTGAAGACGCGCAGGCGTTCGCCAGCATGACCGACGGCATGAAGAAGTTCCTCGGCGCAGTGGGCTTCACCACGCTGTTTCTGGGTGGCCTGGGCGTGATGAACGTGATGCTGGTAGCGGTGCGCGAACGCACGCGCGAGATCGGGGTGCGCAAGGCCGTGGGCGCCAAGTCGAGAGACGTGATGATGCAGTTTTTCGTGGAGACCATGATCGTGGTGTTCGCCAGCGGCGGCATAGGCATGGCAGTTTCGTTCGGCATGTGCGCGCTGATCAACCTGCTGCCAATGCCGGAGTACTTCGCCGGATTGATGGCGACGTGGCAGTCGGCGGCGATGTCGGTGGGGCTGCTGGGAGCGGTGGCGTTGCTGGCGGCGATGTATCCGGCGCGGCAGGCGGCGAAGATCGATCCGATTGAGGCGCTGCGCTACGAGGCGGGAGGATAGGTTTGTCGGCACTTTCCATCGCCGGGGAGATCGTGCAGGAGGCGTGGGTCGCGCTGCGCCGCGGCCGCACGCGCAGCGTGCTGACCATGGCGGGCATCGTGTGGGGCATTGTGGCCGTGACCATGCTGATTGCTTACGGTAGCGGCTTCCGCGAGGTCATGGTGCGGGCGTTTGAAGCGTTTGGCAAAGGCGCCGTCACCTGCTGGGGACAGCAAACCAGCGAGCACCCGGGCGGACAACGCGCCGGAAGGGTGGTGCGCTTCGAGCAGGCCGACCTGGACGCAGTCAGGTCCGAAGCAACACTCGTAAAGCACGCCTGCCTGGAGACCGTGAAATGGCTCCCGATGGCGTATGGCGACCGAATGGCAAACACCGCGATTCGCGGGGTCTGCCCGGAGTATGGCGACATGCGCAACGAGGTGGCGAGCGAGGGCCGCTGGATCAGCGAAAGCGACGAGCTGGAGCGGCGGCGGGTGGCGTTCCTGGGCAACCGGGTGAAAGAGCAGCTTTTCAGCGGGCGCAATGCGGTGGGCGAGACGGTGCAGATTGGCGGCGTGCGCTTCACGGTGATTGGCATCATGGACCGCAAGATCCAGTTCTCCAACTACTTCACCAGCGACGACCGCTCGGTGTTCATTCCTTTTTCGGTGGCAGGGGATTTGTGGAACACGCGCTATCCCCAGGTGCTTATCTTCGCGCCGGTGGCGCCGCAGTTTGAGAAGAAAGCGGAAGCGCAGGTGTTAGCGGCCGTGGCCACGCGCCAGGGGTTCTCGACGACGGACAAGAAAGCTATCCAGATGTTCGGCCACGAGGAGTTTCGTCCGGTCATCGACGGACTGACCATCGGGCTGCAGGTGTTGCTGCTGTTTATCGGCGCGCTGACGCTGGGCATCGGCGGAGTCGGGGTAATGAACATCATGCTGGTGTCAGTGGATGAGCGCATCCGCGAGATCGGCCTGCGGCGTGCGCTGGGCGCGAGGAAGTGGCACATCCGCTTCCAGTTTCTGGCGGAGGCCATGATGATGATGCTTCTGGGCGGAGTAATTGGGATCGTGCTTTCGTACGCCCTGTCGGTACTGCTGCCGACACTGCCGCTGCTGGGTCCGTTGTTCAAAGACACCTCAGGCAAAGGCGACATTCACCTGCACATTTCGCTCACAGCGGTGGTGGGCTCGACGATCGTGCTGCTGATCGTCGGGGTGTTCAGCGGGATGATTCCGGCGCTGAAGGCATCGAAGCTGGATCCAGTGGAGGCGCTCAGGTACGAGTAGCTAGCGCTTGTCGGCCGGCGCGTTGCGGGCGCGGGTCTTGATCCAGATAGGCGAGCCGACGAAACCGAAAGCCTCGCGGATCTGGTTTTCCAGAAAACGCTGATAGGCAAAGTGCAGTTTGACCGCCCGGTCAACGAACAGAATGAACGTGGGCGGAGAGACCGCGGCCTGCGTCATGTAGAGGATGCGCACCCGCTTGTTCATGGGCACGGAGGCGCGCTCGAAATCGACTTTCGCCAGGAAGCGGTTCATCGCGCCAGTGGAGACGCGCTTGCGGCGCTCTTTCGCCACCAGTTCGAGCGTGGTGTAGAGCCGCGGAATGTTTTTGCCCGTCGAGGCCGAAACGAACATCAGTGGAGCGTAGTTGAGAAACTTCAACTGGCGGCGGGCCTGCTGCTCGAAAATAGCGGGGTCGGCGGGTGGCTTGCCGTCCGTGCGGGCAGACGTAACCAGGTCCCACTTGTTGATGACGATGATGACGGAGCGGCCGCTCTCGTGGGCGTATCCGGCGATGGTGGCGTCGCTGGCGGTGACGCCTTCGACGGCGTCAATAACGACCAACGCGACGTCGGCGGCCTCGAGGTGCTTGCGCGCCATGACGACCGACAGCTTCTCGGCCATCAGCTCGGTCTTGCCCTTGCGGCGGATTCCGGCGGTGTCGATGAAGCGGTAGGTCAGGCCATCGCGCTGGACAAGTTCATCCACGGCGTCGCGGGTGGTTCCAGCGATGGGCGAGACAATGGCGCGGCCGGTTCCGGTGAGCGCGTTCAGCAACGTCGACTTGCCGACGTTGGGGCGTCCGATGATGGCGACCTTGGTTTCGAGCGGGGCCGGCTCTTCTTCTTCCTCGTCACTACTGGCGCCCGTCTCGTCTGCAGCGGTTTCGTCCATCGGTTCGAGTTCGGGCTCTGGCGCAGGTTCAGAGGTTGCGGGCATCAGCTCGTACACGTGCTCCAACAATTCAGCAACGCCGTTGCCGGTTTCAGCGGAAATGGGCAGCAGGTCCTTCAGGCCGAGACGGCGAAATTCCTGGGCGTAGGGCTCGAGCTGCGGCGTGTCGATTTTGTTGACGGCCAGGATGAGCGGCTTGCCAGTGCGCTGCAACTGGCGCGCGAGTTCCAGGTCGGGAGCGGCCAGTTCGGTGCGGCCGTCAACGACCATGACAATGGCATCGGCTTCTTCGAGCGCAACCCGGGCCTGGCGAAAGATTTCGGAGGGGATGAGGGCCTTGTCGTCGGGAATGATTCCGCCGGTGTCCACGACGCGCAGAAGTTTGCCGGCCCACTCGGCTTCGCCGTAGAGGCGGTCACGGGTGATGCCGGGCTCGTCGCCGACGATGGCCCGGCGCGAACCGACCAGCCGGTTGAAGAGCGTCGATTTGCCCACGTTGGGGCGGCCGACGATGGCGAGCGTGCCGACGATGGGCAGGTCGCCGCGGCGGTTCTTGCTGCGGGCTTCGTAATGGACTCGGCGGGACACTGGGGCTCTTTCTGCTGTGCGGGTAACAACGTCTATTATAGGGATGTAAACCTTTCGCCGTGTCTTCTCCGCCACAATCCGCGTCTTCGTCGCCGTCGTCGGCAAGGTCGGCCGCGCGAATTCCCACGCTGTACCAGTTTTTCGGGCCGGGAGGCGTGCTGGCGAAGTCGCATCCGGCGTATGAGTTTCGCCGCGGCCAGTTGCAGATGGCGGAGGCCGTGGAGCAGGCGCTCAGCGAGAAACGGCACCTGATCGTCGAGGCCGGAACCGGTACGGGCAAGACGCTGGCCTACCTGTTGCCAGTAATTCGCTCGGGCAAGCGGGTCATCATCTCGACGGGCACGAAAACGCTGCAGGAGCAGCTCTTCCATAAGGACCTGCCTTTCCTGCAGGAGCACCTTGGCGAGTTGCGCGTCTGCTACATGAAGGGTCGCGCCAACTACCTGTGCCGCAAGAAGCTCTACGACCTCACCGACCAGCCGGTGCTTAACGGGCTGGAGGAGATCAACCAGTTCCGCATCATCAGCGACTGGGACAAGACCACCGAGACCGGCGATCGCGCCGAGCTGGCGGAAATGCCCGAGAACAGCCCGCTCTGGTCGAAGCTGGACGCGCGTGCCGACCGCTGTATCGGCGCCGAGTGCCAGCAGTTTGACCGCTGCTTCATCACCGAGATGCGGCGGCGGGCGGCGGAGAGCGACATCATCATCGTGAACCATCACCTGTTCTGCGCCGACCTGGCCATCAAGGCGGCGGTGGACCGCGCCGCCGACGCCGGAGTGTTGCCGGAAGCGGGTGTGGTGATTTTCGACGAGGCGCATGAGCTGGAAGACGTGGCGACAGACTTCTTCGGGGTCACGGTCTCGAACCTCCGGGTGGAAGACCTGCTGCGCGACGTAGAAGGCACGCTGCGGCGGGCGAACCTTCCGCTGGCGATGGCGCTGGCGGCGTCGGCACGAGTGCGCGAGCGGTCGCAGCTTTTCTTTTCGATCCTGCCGCCGGGTGAGGGACGGTTCGCCTTCGAGAATCGGGCGGAGTTTTTGGAAGAGAACGGGGACGAGTTCATCGGGCTGCAGAACACGCTGCTGCATCTCTACAGCGAGCTACAGGGGATTTCGGAAAAACCGGAAGAGGTCCACAATCTGCTGCGTCGCATCGAGGAGCTGCGGGTGCAGCTCGGCTTCGTGATGGAGTCGAACCAGAAGAACACGGTGTTCTGGATCGAGCGGCGGGGAGCCCGCAGCGGGCGCGGTGGACAGCAGAGCGTGTTCCTGCAGGCGACGCCGATTTCGGTGTCGGACATTTTGCGGCAGACGCTGTTCGATCATCTGGAGACAGCGGTGCTGACTTCAGCAACGCTGGCAGTGGGCGGCGGGTTCGACTACATTCGCGGGCGTGTGGGTTTGGAACATGCGCGCGAGATGATTGTGCCGTCACACTTCGACTACCCCAGCCAGGCGCTGCTCTACGTGCCTCCCGACTTGCCCGACCCGCGCGAGCCGCGGTTTGTGGAGCTTGCGTCGCAGCGGGTGCGGCAGTTGCTGGAGATCAGCCGCGGGCGGGCGTTTTGCCTGTTCACCAGCTACTCGTTCATGAACCAGCTTTACGAGCGGCTGCTGGGCGAGCTTGGAGTTTCCCGATGCTCCTGCAAGGCACCGCGCCGAAGAATGTGCTACTGGAGGAGTTCCGCATGACGCCCAACTGCGTGCTGTTTGCGACGTCGTCGTTCTGGCAGGGCGTGGACGTACAGGGCGAGCAGTTAAGCTGCGTCATCATCGACCGCCTGCCGTTTGCGGTGCCGAATGATCCGGTCACGGCAGCGCGCATCAAGGCCATCGACGAGGATGGCGGGAATGCGTTCTTCGAGTACCAGGTGCCGAGCGCGGTGATTTCGCTGAAGCAAGGATTCGGAAGGCTGATTCGCTCGCTGCACGATCGCGGGCTGTTGTGCCTGCTGGACAATCGCATTCTCAAGAAACAGTACGGCAAGGTGTTTCTGAACAGCTTGCCGGATTATGCGCGGACGACCGACATTCGGGCGGTAGAGCGGTTTTTTGGGGCGGAGGGATAGTATGGCTGAGAGTCCCACAGTGGATCGAATCCCTTGCCGATGCTCTTTATGGTGGTGGGTTTGGGCCAATGGTCGACCTGTATCTTTACGTCAAGAAGATTGCGAGAAGAATCACGAGGCGTTAGACCGAACGGTCGACACTCATTCGCCCAGCGCGGCAGCGCTGGGCTACGGGATTCTTTAAGGGCAGCAGCCCGTAGGGCGATACAGTCAATCGAAAACCTCGCTGGGTTCGAACGCAATGTTCGCTGCGCGGAGCATGCCGACGAATTCGTCCTCGAACGAAAGAGTTCGGTGATGCTTCAGCTGATTCCGGATGTAGCGTTTGACGCGGTCCAGTTGTGGCACGCTCACACTAAATGCTCCGTAGCCTTGTTGCCATGCAAAATTCCGGTTCGTTTCGCGCAGCCAACGGCTGGAATTGCACTTGAGGTCGCGTACTGCGTCGGCCAGCGCGACATTGGCGGGAAGCGAGACGAGGACATGGGCGTGATCGTCCGTCCCTCCGATGCCGAAGACCGTCATACGGTGATTGCGGGCGATTCCTGCAAGGTATTTCCAGAGCGTGGACTGTGTGTCCGAAGAGATCAGGGGTCGACGCAATTTGGTGCCGAATACGATGTGGAATGCGGAGATACTGTAGCTGTGGGCCATGTGCCGCCCCTCCCGGGGCTTGGGGGCTCAATACGAATCCTCAACCCAGCGCTGCCGCGCTGGGCTAATCAATTACATACTGGCGAATGCGGAACGCGCGGCCGCCTTCGGCACTAGCACCGGAAGACGGAGAATGCGTGCGCAAAACGTGCCTATCGCAACAGAAGAGGGATTACTGGGATCATAGAACTGGACGCAATGCATGCGCTGTGATCGTCGCCACAGGACCATGTGAGTCCGCGTGGACAGCTTCGGGTCGTCGCTGCCTGCTTATTCCAGCTAAAATAGAGGTTTAGCCGCAGCACGCCTATTTGCGCCGCTACGGCCGGAGAGCATGTACGAAGTAACTGTTGAAGACACCTTTTCCTCGGGGCACTTCCTTCGCAATTACAAAGGCAAGTGCGAAAAGCCGCATGGACACAATTACAAGGTCCGCGTCACCCTGCGCGGCGAAACGCTGGACCATGCCGGCCTACTGCTTGACTTCAGGGACCTGAAGGAAGTGCTGCGTCCGGTTGTGGATTATCTCGATCACCAGATGATCAACGAGTTGGTGCCGTTTGACGTGCTGAATCCGTCGGCCGAGAACCTCGCCAAGTACTTCTACGACGAGACCAACAGGCACTTGACGGGCAAAACGAACGGCCGGGTGCGGGTGAAGGACATCACCATCTGGGAGACCGACACGACCACGGCGACCTACAGCGAATAGCTGTCCATGCAGATCATCGAAATCTACAAGTCGCTGCAAGGAGAGTCATCCTACGCCGGGCTGCCCTGCGTATTCGTGCGCACGGCGGGCTGCAACCTGCGCTGCACCTGGTGCGACAGCGAGTACACCTTCAAGGGCGGACAGAAGATGACGCTCGATGAAATCGAGCAGGAAGTACGTCGCCTTTCCCCCGACGGCGGACTGGTGGAGATCACCGGCGGCGAGCCCCTGCTGCAGGAGGCCGACGTCGTCTGGCTAATGGACCGGCTGCTGGCGGCGCGATACACCGTGTTGCTCGAAACCAGCGGCGAGCGGCTGCTGGACAAGGTGCCGCGGCAGGTGGTGAAGGTCGTGGATGTAAAGTGTCCGCGCTCAGGCGAGGGCGGAACGTTTCGCGCAGAGAACCTGCAATACCTTACGCCTCGCGACGAAGTGAAATTCGTGTTGGCCAGCCGCACGGACTACGAGTTTGCGCGTGAATTTATCCGAGAGCATGCATTGAGCGGCAAGGTAGCTTCGGTGATTTTGTCGCCGGCGTTTCGCCAGGATGCAACCGGCGCCCGCGACGCTTCGCATTGCCTGCTCGACCCGCGGGAGCTAGCGGAGTGGATGCTGGCCGACGGGTTGCATGCCCGGCTGGGGCTGCAAATCCATAAATTCATTTGGGAGCCTTCGCTCAAAGGCGTGTAGGGCGGTTTCCGGCCGACATGGAGACGACTCTGGAAGGTGACAAGAAAAACCGGGCACGCGTACTTGTCGTGCTCAGCGGCGGCATGGATTCCACCGTCTGCGCCGCGCTGGCAGTACGCGATTTTGGAGCAGAGAACGTCGCGGCGCTGCACATCGACTACGGGCAGCGAACGGAGAAGCGCGAGCGGCGGGCGTTCCAGGAGATTTGCGATCGGCTCGGTATCCCCACGCGGCTGGCCATCAAGACAGAGTTTTTCCGGGCGATCGGCGGCTCTGCATTGACCGACGACACAATCAGCGTCCCGCAAGCTGGACCCGAGATCGGGGCTGAGATTCCCGTCACGTATGTTCCCTTCCGCAACTCGCATTTCCTGTCGGCAGCGGTCAGCTGGGCCGAGGTGCTGGGGGCGGAAAAGATCTATATCGGGGCCGTGGCGCAAGACAGCTCGGGGTATCCGGACTGCCGTCCGGAGTTCTATGCGGCCTTTAACGAGGCGGTGCGGACGGGGACCAAAGAAGGGCGCATCCGCATCGAGACTCCGCTGATAGCGCTAAGAAAGGCTGAAATTGTGAGGCTTGGCCTTGAATTGGGCGCTCCCTTCGATTTAACGTGGTCATGTTATAGCCGTGAGGACAAAGCCTGCAGTGTGTGCGACAGTTGTGTGTTGCGCATACGGGCCTTTGCGGCGGCCGGCGCCCGCGACCCGATTCCTTATTTGTCGGCGGGCGAAAAGCGGTAATCCTCGGGAATTCAATTCGGTTTTTAGATACGCGGATGGTGGAGGGCCGGAGTGCGGATTAGGACGCCGGTCCAGCGCCACCTGCGGGAGGCAGACATGAAGAAATCCAATTATCTGGTCGTTTTGCTGGCGCTCTTGCTGGGACTCAGCGCGCTTCCGGCTGTTGCGCAAACCACAGCGATACGGGGCGTTTGCAAGGACCAAGAGGGCAAGTTCATCACCGATGGGGTGGTGGAGCTCACCAACACCGACACCGGCCGCAAATTGTCGGGCAAAACCGACAAGAACGGCGAGTATCGGGTAATCGGCCTGACACCGGGAGACTACGACGCCGTGCTGGTTCGCAACGGGGTGAAGGTGGATTCCTTCAGCAAGATCCCCGTCGGCGTAGGTGACAGCCGCGAAGTGAATTTTGACCTCAAGAAAGACCTTGCTGGGGTGAAGGGCCCTTCGGAAGAAGAGCTGAAGAAACAGCAGGAGGTCATCAAGCAAAACGAAAAGATCAAGGGCCTGAACGCCAAGCTGACGCAGGCACGTGAGTTGGAGAAGGCCGGCAACTACGACCAAGCCATCGCGATACTGCAGGAGGCCACGACCGCCGACCCGACAAGGGACCTGGTGTGGGCCTATCTGGGCGACGCCTATGTCGGAGACAAGAAGTACCCGGACGCCGTCACAGCCTTCGACAAGGCCGTTACCCTCAAGCCCGACAGCGCCCTCTATCACAATGCGCTGGCCAATGCCCTGAACAGATCGGGGCAGCCGGACAAGGCCATCGTCGAGTACGGCAAGGTCGTCCAAATGGATCCGACCAATGCCGCCACGGCATACTTCAACATCGGGATCGTGAACTACAACACCAACAAGCCTGACGACGCCGTCGCGGCGTTTGATAAATCGATCCAGCTGGACGCGACCCGTGCCGATGCTTACTACTACAAGGGCATGGCCCTGTTGACCAAGGCCACGATCGGCAAGGATGGTAAGTACGCGCCAGCTCCGGGCACGGTAGAGGCGTTCCAGAAGTATCTGGAGCTGAAGCCGGATGGGGCCAACGCTCAGACCGCCAAGGACACCATCGCCATGCTGGGCGGGACGGTCGAAACCACGTACGGCACCAAGAAGGCTGCCCCGACCAAGAAGAAGCCGAACTGATTGCAGTTTGGGCGAAAGGGCGGCCGCGTGCCGCCCTTTCTTTTTGACGCCGGACTTGGGATGGGTGCCGGCGTCCAGTAAAATCCGCTTACGTCTGCGATATGAACAATTCCGCCAAGTCGAGTTTGCTCACGTTTGACGACGCGCGGCGTGTCGTGGAGCAATATGCGGCAAAGCTCGCACCAACCGTTGCGGAGCTGACCAGTCTGCTCGACGCCGTCGGCCTGGCCCTTGCCGAAGACCTGTGCGCCGACCGCGACTTTCCGCCCTTCCCGCGGGCCACGCGCGATGGCTATGCGGTGCGCGCCGCTGACGTAAAGGCCGTGCCCGTCGAATTGCGGTGTGTGGGCATGCTCAAGGCTGGATCGGACGCCGGCCAATTCAATATTGCCGGGGGCGAAGCCGTCGAGATCATGACCGGCGCCGCAGTTCCACCGGGCGCAGACGCCGTGGTGATGGTGGAGTACGCCACAGCCGGCGGGGACAGCGTCACGGTGAAGCGCGCGGTTAAGACCGGCGAGAACGTCGTGCCGGCTGGCGCCGAAGCGCGGCATGGCGAGATCATGGTCTCCAAGGGCACGCGCGTGCAGCACGCGGTGGTGGCGGTGGCAGCGGCCATCGGGCGGGCGGAAGTCGCCGTGCATCGCCGACCGCTGGTAGCGGTGCTGGCCACGGGCGATGAACTGGTGGACATCAACCTGCCGCCAGGACCGAACGAGATTCGCAACTCCAACAGTTACTCGCTGGCAGCGCAGGTGTATGAGGCCGGCGGCGACGCCACCATCCTGCCGGTGGCGCGCGACGACGCGGCCGACTTGGCACTGCTGCTGCGCAAAGGCCTGCAGTCGGATTTGCTGCTGTTGAGCGGCGGCGTCTCCATGGGCAAGTACGACCTGGTGGAAGAAGTGCTGGCTTCCCTGGGAGCGGAGTTTTTCTTCACAGGCGTAGCCATTCAACCGGGCAAACCGGTGGTATTCGGCCAGGTCGCCGTCGATGGCAAGACCACTCCATTCTTGGGGCTTCCGGGGAATCCGGTTTCGACCATGGTGACATTTCAGTTATTCGCGCGCCCGGTGCTGGATGCCCTCGGCGGCGCGAAAGCGGGGCCCCTGCCGTTCGTCCAGGCGAGTTTGGCTTCAGCGTTTACCACCAAAACCGGGCTGACGCGGTTTCTGCCGGGCAGATTGTGCGGTTCGCGCGCAAAGCCCGAAGTCGATTGGGTGCGCTGGCAGGGATCGGGCGATCTGATGTCGATCGCAATATCGAACTGCTACATTGTGGTACCTCCTGACCGCGACAAGATTGAGGCGGGTGAAATGGTGACGGTACTGCTGGCGTAAAGATATGGCAAAAGCGACCGCAAAATCGAAGCTCTCCCATTACGATGCCAACGGGCGGGCGACAATGGTGGATGTATCGCACAAGAGTCCCACAATGCGGGAGGCGGAGGCCTACGCGTTTGTCGCCATGAGCCGCGCAGTTCTGCTGGCGCTGCCCAAGAACCCCAAGGGCGATCCGCTGGAAGTGGCGCGCATTGCGGGCATCCAGGCCGCCAAGCGCACCGCGGATCTGATTCCGATGTGCCATCCGCTGCCGCTCAGCAAGGTTGATCTGTCCTGCACAGTGCGGCTCAAGGGCGTCGAGATTCGCTCTCTGGTGCGCACGACGGCGGTGACGGGCGTTGAAATGGAAGCTCTGGTTGGCGCGTCCGTTGCAGCTCTGACAGTGTATGACATGTGCAAAGCGCTGGATAAGGGCATCGAGATTCGCGAGGTGCGGCTGGAGCGTAAATCCGGCGGCAAGAGTGGGGATTACACGCGCCAGTCGGCGAAGAGGAAAGCTAAATGACTGCCGCGGTTCTGACGGTGAGCGATTCCGCGGCGCGGGGCGAGCGCGAAGACCTGTCTGGCACAGCTACTGCCGAGCTGCTGCGCAAGCAAGGATTCGAAGTGCGTGAGGTCTGCGTGGTCGCCGACGAGCAGCCCGCGATTGAAGCGGCGCTTGCGGAACTGGCTGGTCTGGCGCAGTTGGTGGTCACCACCGGCGGCACCGGCATCGCCGAGCGCGATGTCACTCCGGAAGCCACGCGCGCGGTTTGCTCCCGGCTGATTGAAGGCATTCCCGAAAAGATTCGCGCGGCCGGGCTGGAAAAGACTCGGTACGCAGTCCTGAGCCGCGGTCTGTGCGGTGTTCGCGGAAAAACGCTGATCCTGAACCTGCCGGGAAGTCCCAAGGGCGCGGTCGATTCGCTAAAATCGGTGATCGATATTTTGCCGCACATGCTGGACTTACTGGCGGGAAAAACCGGGCATGACGAAGACCCGTTATAAGGCTTCCGCCATCCATTCGGGAGAATCTTGGAACCTGTCACCCATTTCCTAACCGGCGCCTGCATGAGCCGCGCCGGGTTCAACCGCAAGAGCGCACTGGCCACGCTGACCATGGTGCTCGCGGCCGAGGCCGCCGATCTCGACGTGCTGTGGAGCCTTGACGGTCCGATTGCCGGGTTTCAACATCATCGCGGCATCACCCACTCGTTCGCCGGCGCGCCGTTCGTGGCGGCTGCGACCTTGGGCTTCATCTGGCTGCTCTTCCAGTGGAAAGGGCCTTCCGGTAAGCCGCGAATTCTCCGCTCCAAGCTGCCGGCGCGCTGGGGCTACCTCTACTGGCTTGCGCTCCTGGCGGCGCTGAGCCACATTCTGCTCGACTACACCACGGCGTACGGCATCCGCATGTTCGCGCCCTTCAACTGGCGCTGGTACTCGTGGGACATCGTGTTTATCGTTGAGCCGGTGATTCTGGTAGCGCTGATCGCTGGGCTGGTGCTGCCGTCGCTGTTTGGCCTCATCAATCAGGAAATTGGCGTCCGCAGTAAAGGGCCGCGCGGGCAAGCTGGAGCCATCTTCGCGCTGGTTTGCCTGGTGCTGGTGTGGGGTTATCGCGATTACCAACACCGCCGGGCGCTGAACGCCATGGGAGCGCTGTTGTACCACGGCGCAGTTCCCGTGAAGTACGCCGCTTATCCGTATTGGGTGAACCCATTTCGTTGGTACGGTGTGGTGGAGACCGAGGCGCTCTTCCAGACGATGCCGGTGGATTCGATGCAGCCGGACGTCGATCCGCAAGGGCAGGCTCGCACCTATTTCAAACCGGAGGTGACGCCGGTGACGCAGGCGGCCAAGGCGTCGTACCTCGGGCGCGTGTACCTCGACTGGGCGGTATTTCCACTCACTGAAACCGAGCAGCTGCAAGGCGCTTTCAAGGGCTACCTGGTGCGGTTCCAGGACTTGCGCTTTGCGTATCCGGAGATGCGGGACCGTGGGACGTTGGGCGGCTGGGTGCTGCTAGGCCCGGACTTGCGGGTGCAGGAAGAGGGGATGAACTCGCGGAAGCCGTCGATTGAAAATAACCCCTGACCGCCGCGTAGTTGTCGTGTCAGGCAATCCTGTTTTCCTGAACTGATAATCGTGCTTGACGCAAATGCGCGTGGCGTACAGAATCAAACAGCACGCCAAATCGACCTGACTCAGTTTCTGAGGTGACCATGCTAGCCTACCTGTTTCTCGCCTTTGCCGTCGCCGTCCACGCGCGTTTTCTGCCCCTGCCCTTCAGCTTTGCCCCGGTAACGGCGGCGTTGCTGTACTTTGGCTATCGTCGGCCCCGTCATGAGATGTGGATTCCGGTGGCAGCACTGGCAGCGGTCGGTGTCTATCTGTCGCGCAGCTATTACGGCTATGCGCTGTCGGCCGATCTGCTGGTCACCTGGGCGTGGTACGCGGGCATGGTTTTGCTGGGCGGACTGCTGGCGAAGAACGCTTCCGCATTGCGCGTGGGCGCGGCAACCGTGGTCGGCTCGGTGTCGTTCTTCGTGGTCAGCAACTTCGCGGTGTGGGCGGTGTGGAACATGTATCCCAAGACGCTCGGCGGCCTGGCGACCTGCTACGTGGCCGCGGTGCCGTTCTTCCGCAGCGCGGTGGTGTCAGACCTGTTCTTTGCGGCGGCGTTCTTCGGGATTGGCTACCTGGTCAGTCATCGCCAGGAAGAGCGCGTCATCGTCGCGCGGTAGTCTCGTTTCGAGTTTTGTCACCAAGGCCGGACGTAATGTCCGGCCTTTGTTTTTTGGCGCTCGGCACCCCTGCTGCGGTTCTTAAGAGCGACCGCTGTTGTTCACCGTCGCACCATCCGACATCGCTGTTCCCGTTTTGGAACCAACTGGTTACTTTAGTTTTGCGCGCCTCCATTTTTTCCTTTGTTTCTTCCCGCGTCCGCGTTAAACCATTACCGTGAGGCGAGGGATTTGTGTCTCTCGCCGTCGGCGCCCATTGCGCCGCCACGAGCTGGTCTTTGAAAACCTGCACGCTCACGGTTCTGGCCACCAGCGCCGCAAGTCCGACATCGATTTCTAAGTCGTTTGTTTTCTGTTAAGTAGCGCTAAGTTATTTGGATACCCGAACTTGAACAGAATACACGCCGTAACTCCTTGATTCCAAAAGGGCAGAGGGGGAGGGGGTAGACGCATACATGCTCCGTGGCGTGCGAAGTCGTGCCCTGACACAGATGAGTTTCTAAGTCAGAGGGTAACGCACACCGGCGGGCAAATTGTGCGCAGTTAGAGCGCGGCTGGACCGGTTTCACCGTTGCTGTTCTTCTTGCGCGCCACCAGATCCACCACCCACGAGCGCCACGACGACGATGATGGCCAGCGTGAGCCTCAGGTGGTTATGAACGGCGCTGCCGAAGAAGCCGACGATTTCGGGGCCAAAGCGGATGACCAGCAGCGAGAGGATGCAGAAGCGAAGCAGGCGGCCGAGAAAGATGGCGCTGAGGAACTTCACGAAACTCATCTCGATGACGCCGGCGGTGAGCACAAACAGCTTGAAGGGCGTGGGCGGCGGCAGCATTGAGGGCACCATCAGTCCAAGGAAGCCGTAGCGCTCGAAGGCGGCGTGGATTTTCTTAAAGCGCGCTTCGCCGACGCGTTTGACGAGCAGCACCTCCCCGCCTTTGTAGCCGATCCAGTAAATGACGATGCTGCCCAGCGCGGAGCCGGCGGCGGCCATGGCCGAGAGCAGCAGAAAGCGGCGAGGTGCGGCGTACACATAGCCGCCGACGATGGCGTCCAGCGGCATGCCGAGGAAGGCCGCATCCACGAAGGCGAATCCCAACACGCCCCAGATCCCGAGGGGCGCGAGGACGGCGAGGATCCAGTGGGTCCATTTGGCTAGTAAGTGCTTCACTTGTCTCCGGGGAAATCTTTATTTTACGTGAACGACCGCGTCGCATTTACGGCCGCAGAGTCCGCGCGAGCCTCCTATAATTGTCGTCCATGCCTGCCAGATAAAGACGTGCAGAAGAAACTCGACGCGCTGCGCGACAAGATCCGCCATCACGAGCACCGCTATTATGTGCTCGACGACCCGGAGGTCAGCGACGCCGCGTTCGACAAGCTGATGGACGAGCTGATCGCGCTGGAGGCGAAGCATCCCGAGCTGGTGACGCCCGACTCGCCGACGCAGCGCGTGGGCGGAAAGCCGAGCGAAGAGTTCGCCAAGGTGCGGCACTCGACGCCCATGCTGTCGCTGGCCAAGACCAACAGCGAGGACGAACTGCGCGACTGGGAGCGGCGGGTGCACGAGCTCACCGGCCAGTCGCAGGTGGATTACGTCTGCGAGTTGAAGCTCGACGGCATGTCGCTGGCGCTGCGCTTTGCCGACGGCAAGCTGGCGCTCGGCCTGACGCGCGGCGACGGCACGACAGGCGAAGACGTAACGCCGAACGTGCGGACCGTGCGCAGCATTCCGCTGACGATTGCCGACAAGACCTTGAAGCAAGGCCGGCTTGCCGCGCGACTTCGAGGTGCGCGGCGAGTTGCTGATGCCGCTCAAGTCATTCGAGCGGATGAACGAAGAGCGCGAGGAGCAGGGGCTGCCGGTGTTCGCCAACCCGCGCAATGCCACGGCGGGCACGGTGCGGACTCTGGAGCCGAACGTGACGGCGCAGCGGCGGCTCGACTTCTTCGCTTATGGCCTGCTGGCCGACGGCAAAGCAATCTTCGACCGCCATTCGCAGGTGCTGAAGGCGCTGAAGAGCGGCGGGGTTCAAGGTGAATCCGCACCACAAGCTGGCGCACGATCTCGAGCAGGTGATGGAGTTTGTCAACGAAACTGACTCGGTGCGCGACTCGCTGCCTTACGAAATCGACGGCGTGGTGGTGAAGGTGGACCGCATCGCGCTGCAGGACGAACTGGGCTTCACCGGCAAGGCCCCGCGCTGGGCCATTGCCTACAAGTTCGCGGCGCGCGCGGGCGAAACGCAGGTCGAAGACATCCTGGTGCAGGTGGGCCGCACCGGTAAGCTGACGCCGGTGGCGGCGCTGAAGCCGGTGTCCATCGGCGGCACCACGGTCAGCCGCGCCACGCTGCACAATATGGACGAGATCGAGCGGCTGGGCGTGAAGATCGGCGACTGGGTCGAAGTGGTGCGCGGCGGCGACGTGATTCCCAAGGTGGTCCGCGTGCTCGATGACAAGCCACGCGGCACGCGCGAATTTCACATGCCCGCGAAATGCCCGGAGTGTGGCGGACACGTGGTGCGTGCCGAGGGCGAGGCCAATCACCTTTGCGTGAACGCCAACTGCCCGGCGAAGCTCCGGGAGAGCGTGCGGCACTTTGCCTCGCGCGGGGTGATGAACATCGAGGGCATGGGTGATGTGCTGGTCAACCAGCTCGTCGATGCCGGGCTGGTGAAGAGCGTCGCCGACATCTACGACCTCACGGAAGAGCAGCTCACCAACCTCGAGCGCATGGGCAAGAAGTCGGCGGAGAACATTCTGCGCGAGATCGAGAACTCGAAGAAGCTGCCGCTGGAGCGCGTGATTTACGGCCTCGGCATCCGCATGGTGGGCGAGCGCACGGCGCAATTCCTTGCCGAGCACTTCGGATCGATGGACGCGCTCATGGCAGCCAGCGAAGAAGAGCTGCAGGCGGTCAACGAGATTGGTCCGCGCGTGTCGCAAAGCATCCGTGAGTTCTTCGAGGAACCGAAGAACATGGAGCTCGTGGAGCGGCTGCGCAAAGCTGGTCTGACCTTCAAGGGAGAAAAGAAACAGCGCGGCACGGCGTTGGCGGGCAAGACGTTCGTGCTCACCGGAACGCTGGAGCGGCACACGCGCGACGAAGCCAAGAAACTGATCGAAGACGCTGGCGGCAAGGTTGCAGGTTCAGTCAGCAAGAAGACGGATTACGTGGTTGCGGGAGCGGAGGCAGGGTCGAAGCTCGACAAGGCGAAAGAGTTAGGCGTGGCGGTGATCGGGGAGAAGGAGATGGAGGGGTTGGTGGAGGGGTGAGGGCGGCTAGAACTAATCACCGGTTTGCGTGGGAATTTGGTACAGATCTCAGCTTGGTCCCGACGGCCATGAGAACCGAATCTCCATCTGCCGACCATGCGACAGATCCGGTGCCCGGAAGTTGCTGCACGATCTTTCCAGTCTTTATATCGAATACTTCAACTACTGAGACACCACCGCCGAAACTGTGGTCACGAAGCATAAGTGATTCATGCCTGGGGTTCCATTCGAGCAAGGAATAGCTGGGCAGTTTGTCTTCTCCGTCCACAGCATCGAAAGCGAACAGGGTCTTCCCGGTTCCCGTTTCAAAAATCTTCCAGGGCAACGGTCCGTGGTAATCGGCTTCAGATGCCACGAACGAACAATTCGCCGAAAACCTCGCACCCAACCAATTAGTAATCTGGCGGAGGTAGTGAATGTCGGAGTCGTACTCGACCGTTCTTCCCGCTGAGCCCGGGTACACCGGCGTCGCAGAGTAGACGTTTCCGTTCTTCAGACAGACCCTGACAATTTCGGTCGGACTCCGCAGGCGGCGGCGATGAGTCTGTCCCGTGTCTAGGTCGTAAATGCCAAGGATGTCCCAGGCGTCGGCTTGAATAGTGCTGCCACCGTAGAAATACACCTTCTTGGCATCGGCACTCCACTCCAGCCAATACGCATCGATCGGCAGTTTCTTTATCTTCGTCTGCTGGTCATAGAGAAACACGGCGCCCCAGCCCTTCTCTTCAGGCATGACCACCAACGCATGCGCTCCTCGGGGAGCGGGGACAATCTGGATCATTCCTTGTGCGCTCGCGATTTTTGTCGCTTCTGCAGACGAGGTCGGCAGCCAGTAAAGATCCGTTGGGTCATTTCGAGTGCCGACGTAGGGTGCAGACGGCTTACTGTTGTTGCCAGATGGTTGCCTCAACGCGGCCAACTCTCGAGAGCACGCGAACCAGATACCTGAGCCGTCAGTCGCGACCTCGAGGTGAGTTGCTTCGCAGGGGAGCTTCTGAGTTTGTTGTGCGGAGCAAATCGGAACAATACCCACCGACGCGATTAGTGCGGCCAAGAGTACGGTTGCTATCTTCATCTGAAGTTGCTTATAAGGATACGCCTCGAAGGATGACCCCAAAAGCCGTGAAGACTTGCTCGGACTCACGTCTTCGCGGAAGAGTGCCGTCCCGCGAAGCGGGACTCGGGATTCATTGACAGCTTACCCAGCACTCCGGCCGCCGCGGCGGCCTGCGTGCTGGGCTATCTTCTTCCGTCCCGCTTTGCGGGACTGGATCGTTTGCGATGCCGAACCAACGTCGTCGCCTCAGCGGGATTTGCAGACAGGGTTACCCGACACGTGAGCAGAGAGGCCCGAGGTCATGCCCGCTTTTTCTTCTCTTGGGTCAGCATGCGCTCTCGGAGGATGTGGTTCGCCCGTGTTTGGTACCCCTTGCCGGGTTTCTTCAACCACGCGACAACATCCGCGTCCAGGCGCAACGATACTGCTTGCTTTACGGGGCGATAGAAGCGGCCGCGAACTGCGTCTTTCCAAGCCTCTGGCGGAAGCTCCGGGATATCCGATGTATCGATTCGGTCATCGGGGAGCGCCGCAATCGCCGCCAATTCCCGCTTCTGCTTGGTCGTCAGGGAGTGAGTAGGCGCGCGTTTGATGCGAGAGGTTTTAGATGCCTTGGGCATAAATGCTTCGCTCCTGGGATGTCGCTTTTCGCGCCGAGATGATGCGGACAACCTCTTCCTTCACTTCATCAACCGACTCTGAGAGTGTGTGCGCCACCAGCAGAATCAGTTTGCCTTGCACCATTCCTATGGTCTGCCAGCGCAACTCGCCTTCGACCTCGCGATCCTGCGTCGACAGATGGTACTGGTCATCAAAAACGAGCGCCGCGGTTTCGAAGCTAATCCCATGTTTTCTGCGGTTCGCACGGTTCTTCTGCTCGTCCCATGTGAATTGCAATCAGCGACCTTCGTCAAGACAAATGTGTATATACAGTTTACCGCATATTGAACGTGTTTTCAACGGATAGCGTAGGCTGAAGCCGCGCCATTTCAAAGCGAGGCTAGAACTTCGCCTTCACCCTTCGGTACGTGTCTTCCAGCGTCTCCGGCAGTACGCGGGTCTCGCCCACGACGGTCATGAAGTTGGCGTCGGCCATCCAGCGCGGCAGAACGTGCATGTGGATGTGTCCAGCCACCCCTGCGCCCGCGGCTTTGCCGATGTTCATGCCGAGGTTGATGCCGCTGGGGCTATACAGGTCGGTCAGCACGCCCTCCAGGCGGCGCGAGAGAGCCATCATCTCGGCGGCGGCAGCTTCGGACAGCAGGTTCAGCCGGTCCACGTGCTCGTAAGGAACCACCATGACGTGGCCGCAGGTATAGGGAAAGGCATTCAGGACGATGAAGTTGTACTGGCCCCGGTGGACGATGAGCGCCTTCTCATCGTCGCCTGCGGCCAGCAAATTGCAGAAGACGCAGCCGTCGGTTTTGTCCACGGTGGAAACGTACGAGTAGCGCCAAGGCGTCCAGAGGTAGTCCATCACAGGGCAGAGTAACAGACAGAGCAAACTCGTCCCCAAATAGTTGTAGGCATGGCGGCGGTGAAAACGCCCCAAAGGGTGCCGGTGGCAGCAGTCGAAGGTGCCGGAAAATCCCGTCCTTCTTAGACTTACAGGGTTTGACACTGTTCCGAAGCGATTGCTATAGTCAAAGAGTCCCTTTCAGTGGGGCCGCTGATGGGGATCCGGCCGCTGGGTTGTCCGTGCTTCCCTACGAAGGGAAATTTTCAAGAAGACTCAAGCCAGCAGCCCGTAGTGTTTTCAGCCCCCCCTGCAATCTCCATAATTGCCGGGCGCGAACGCAAACCATGTCTCTCGAAGAAACCCTTAACGATACCCCGACCTCCTCCACTTCCACCGAAAACGAAGGCGTAGCCGAACAGCATCCGTCTGGCGATACTCCCGAAACCAGCACTCCTACCGCAAGCGCCCAACCGGCGGCTGCGGCAACGCCGGCTGAAAAAGAACCTTCCATGGAAGACTTTGCCACCGCGCTCGAGAACTACGAGCAGGAACAGGCGCAAACCGAAGCGGCCCTCAACGATGAGCAAATCATCCCGGGCACCGTCCTGAAGATCACCCCGCAGTACGTGGTGGTTGACATCGGCTACAAATCCGAAGGCGTGGTTCCCGTCGCGGAGTTCACCGACTCCGAGGGCGTCATTAGCGTGCAACCGGGGCAGGAAATTCCCGTGGTGCGCGATCAGGGACACACCGAGGAAGGCTACATCAACCTCTCGTACCACAAGGCCCAGCGCCTGAAGGCGTGGGACGAAATCGAGAAGGCCTACAACGACAAGGCTTCCATCAAGGCGCGCATCATTGACCGCATCAAGGGCGGCCTCACCGTCGACATCCTGGGCGCGCGCGCGTTCCTGCCCGGTTCGCAGGTGGAACTCCGTCCGGTGCGCAATCTCGATGGCATGAAGAACACCGAGATCGAAGTCCGCATCATCAAGCTGAACAAGAAGCGCGGCAACATCGTGGTCTCGCGCAAGCAGCTTCTGGAAGAAGAGCAGGGCGAAAAGCGCACCAAGACGCTCGACCAGTTGAGCGAGGACGCCATCCTGACGGGCACGGTGAAGAACCTTACCAACTATGGCGCATTCGTCGACTTGGGCGGCATCGATGGTCTTCTGCACATCACCGACATGTCGTGGGGACGGCTGACGCATCCGCGCGACCTGGTTCAGGTCGGCGACCAGATCCAGGTGAAGGTGCTGAAGTTCGACCGCGAAAAGCAGCGCGTTTCGCTGGGCTTCAAGCAGCTTACGCCTGACCCGTGGCTCGATGCCTCGGAGCGCTACCCGCTTGGCGCACACGTCAAGGGCCGCGTCATCAGCGTGACCGACTACGGAGCGTTCATCGAGCTCGAACAGGGCATCGAAGGCCTGGTGCACGTCAGCGAGATGACCTGGTCGAAGCGCATGAAGCATCCCTCGAAGATGGTCAATGTGGGCGACCAGCTCGAAGCGGTGGTGCTCAACGTCAACGTCAACGAGCGCCGCATCAGCCTCGGACTAAAGCAGCTCGAGTCGAACCCGTGGGAGACGCTGCACGAGAAGTTTCCCATCGGCCAGATCGTCGAAGGCAAGGTGCGCAACCTGACCGACTTCGGCGCGTTCATCGAGATCGAGGACGGCATCGACGGCCTGGTCCACGTGAGCAACCTGAGTTGGACCAAGCGCGTGAAGCATCCGTCGGAAGTGCTGAAGAAGGGCGACAAGGTGAAGGCCATCGTGCTCGCCATCGAGCCCGACCAGCGCCGGCTTTCGCTGGGGGTGAAGCAGCTCCAACCCGATGTCTGGGACACGTTCTTCGATCAGCATCGTGTGGGCGACGTCATCCACGGCAAGGTGTTGCGGTTGGCCAGCTTCGGGGCGTTCGTGGAGATCGCCGACGGAGTCGAGGGCCTGTGCCACAACTCCGAGGCGGCGGAAAAAGACGGCACTCCCATCAAGCTGGAGCCCGGTCTCGAGTCTGAGTTCAAGATCATCAAGATGAACCCGGCCGAGAAGAAAGTTGGGCTCAGCATCCGCGCCGTCGGCGAAGAGGCCACGCGTGCGGAGGTGGATTCCTACAAGGGGCCGGCGGCTTCGCCCTCGTCGTCTTCTTCGACGGGCGCGACGATTGGCGAGTTCATGTCGTGGAAGCGCGCCAGCAACGAAAACAACTAAGTTTCGAGCTTAGGCAGTAGAAATGGCCGCCAGCAATGGCGGCCTTTCTGTTTCTGCTCCTGTGAAGGCAGCTCCCTCTACTTGCTCATGTCGATGCTCAAATTGATGGTAGGGGCAAAGCGATCATCAAACTGGCTAACCTGCTTGGTGGAGCTCTTTTTGCCGTCCTTCTCCGCCCAGATTTCGTAATCGGTGTTCAGCGCCAGCTGCGGGAACCGGTACGAGCCGTTCTCCTGGGTGAAAAAGCTCTTAATCACCAGCGACTTCGAGTTCTTCAAGTACACCACCGCACCGCTGATTGGCTTGTCGTTTTTGTCGGCGACGGTGCCGGTGAGCATCTTCGATGTGGGCTTGGTCTTCTTGGGAGTAGACAGACCCGATCCGTTCAGTGGCAGGTTCACCTGGGCCGGGGCCCAGGCAACCAGCATCATCGCCAGCGCCAGCAGTGCCAATAGCTTGTTCATGGAATCTCCTCTTCTAAGCCTACTTCTTGCCGGGCGCTGCGGCCAGATGAAGGCCGATGTCTTGCCGTTCATTATCGTCGATGTGCACGGTCACTTCCGGCTTGGCCTGGCCCTTGGCGACCTTGATATCGGCCTGGACGATGTAGTCCTGCCTACCCGGCGGCACGCGCTGGGCGAACTCGCCGCGGCGGTCGGAAACCAACTCCCACTTCGGCTTCTTGTCTCCGGCGCGGCGTATCGTTACCGGTACGCCGACCGCGGGCGCGTCCTCAGCCGTCCAAACCGTACCGTAAATCAGCGCGTAATCCTTGACCGGAGGCTTGCCCTGCGGCGTCGCTTGCGCAGAGGGCATCGGCCCGGCCGCGGCGCCGCAGGCACAACCCAGCATCACAAGCGCTGCAAGGACCGCTTGCCGGCCGCGGTGATCGCGTCGGTGGAGGGTAGTCGGCAACTTACTCCTCTTCTTCTTCTTCGTCCGCGTCTTCGTCTTCGTCGAGATCTTCGTCGTCAACGCGGCTCAGCTCCAGCGGCTCGACAGCGACCACTTCGAAATCGGTGCCGCATTCAGGACAGGAAACGACCTCGCCCTCGTCTACTTCATCTTCTTCTATGTCCAGATCGCTTTCGCACTCGGGGCATATCACCATGACCACTTCCTCCGATCGTGCCGGGCGTACGCTCAGAATCACAGCACGTCCGCCCTTTTATATTTAGAATCTCTTGCTAGCAGCGTCAAGTAATAGACCCATGAGATGCGTCGAAGTTTTGCGAGGCTTCATGTCCAAAATGAAATTGATTCTTGCTCTAACAGCGATTTTATGGTTGACACCGTCCCTGCTGCTCGTGCAGGCGATTGCCCAGAGCGCCACGATTCCCGTCCCCGCGCCTGACCCGCAAATTGCGGCGATGATAAAGACCGCCTCGCCCCAGCGCATCCAGCAGACCATCGAAAAGCTGGTCAGCTTCCAGTCGCGCCACACGCTCTCGGCAGAGGTGCCCGCCGCCAGCGGCAAGGGCATCAACGCCGCAGCCGAATGGATCAGGAGCGAGTTGGAGGGCTACTCCAAGGCCTGTGGCGGCTGCCTGGAAGTGAAGACCGACGAATTCACGCAGGACACCGCCAATCGCATTCCCAAACCCACCAAGCTGACCAACGTCTACGCGATCTTGCGCGGCAGCGATGCCGCCAACGCTTCGCGCATCGTCCTGGTGAGCGGCCACTACGACTCGCGCGCCACCGAGACAAACGACTTCACTAGTGCGTCGCCCGGCGCCAACGACGACGGCAGCGGCACCGCCGTGAGCATGGAATGTGCCCGCGTGCTGAGTCAGCACAAGTTTCCCGCGACCATCATTTTCCTGATTGCGTCCGGCGAAGAGCAGGGCCTGTACGGCAGCGCGCACTTTGCCAAGATGGCCAAGGCACAGGGCTGGAACATCGAAGCCGTGCTCAACAACGACATCGTTGGCGGCGATAAGAGTGCGGGGCAGGACCCGCGCACGGTACGCGTGTTCTCCGAGGGCATCCCGGTCAACGCTACGGAAGCCGAACTGAAGATGATTCGTGCCGTAGGCGGCGAAAACGATGGCGCATCGCGCCAACTGGCCCGCTACATCGCCTCGATCGCAAACGAATACATGCCCGCGAAGGAGTTCCATCCTCTATTGGTCTTCCGCCGAGACCGGTTCCTGCGTGGAGGAGACCAAACTTCGTTCAATGAGCAGGGATTTGCGGCGGTACGTTTCACCGAATTCCGCGAGAACTACAACCACCAGCACCAGAATGTGCGCACTGAGAATGGCGTCGAATACGGCGACCTGCCGAAGTTCGTCGACCCGGACTACGTCGCCAACGTCGCACGCCTCAACGCTGCCACGCTGGCCTCGTTGGCGTCTGCACC
>CAWCMJ010000001.1:0-12196 GCA_963796615.1 uncultured Acidobacteriaceae bacterium | reverse complement strand
GCGCCTCCTTCGCCCGCTCCGTCAGCCGGGCGCGCGAATACCGCAGATACGCCTTGGCCAGCAGTTCCGAGATCTCGCTGACCGCGCCGTCAACTGTGGTTCCCTCGCCGTTTTGCACGCGTTCGCCTCCATGGCGCGGCCGGCGAAGGAGATCTGTGGATGCGGACAGAGAACCGGCGAGGCCGCCGGCGGCTGTTGTGGTGGCTCGATCAGTGTCCAGCACCCACAACGAGTCCCGCTTGGCGGCCTGCCCGCTATCTGGTGTTCAGGAGCGCGTTCGCGCCCCTGTCAACTAATACCCGCGCGAGTTGGAAGATTTTCGGGTTTGTTGGCCAGGTTGGACAGTCATGGCTCCAGATGTAATGCAATCGTGCGCCCACGAGATCTCGAAATCAGGAAATGCCCGTACTGCGGCCAGCAATTCAAGCCATTGCGCAGCCATCCGCACCAAATGGTCTGCAGCTCCGGTGACTGCCAACGTCGCCGCCGCGCCGATTACCACCGCAAAAAGTTGAAGAAGGATCCTCTCTACCGCGCGCTGTGTCAAGACAGCCAAGAGACCTGGTTGGAACAAAACCCCGAGTACATGAAACGATATCGGGCCGGCCAGCGAGAGGCGAAACCAGATCGCACCGCCGTTGACCCCCTGGTTATCGAGCTGAAACGGCTGCTTACCTGCGTAAAGAACAACCTTGTAAAGAACACCTCGGCGATTCTGGTAACACGCTGTGCTCCCAATATTTGGGTACTCGCCCCCAAGAGAAGGGCGGATGATAAGAACACCTCCGCACCCACTCATGTGATTGTAATTCATGGCCTTGCGCCTGACGCGTGAGCTAAACGCGCGAAAGAACAACTCTCTGGTAATCCCACTGGGACTGACGTATAAGTGAGATTAGTTGCAGAACTGCGCAGCGTGACGACAGACCCCAGTCGTTTGCCTCTCCTGCATCTATGAGGAGCGGTAATGGACAAGACCGGACCGACATCATCAGACCCACAGCGCCTCGAACCCGGTCGAGGCCGGGCGGCAGAATACGTCCGGATGTCCACCGAGCATCAGCAGTACTCGACGGAGAACCAAAGGGACGTGATTCGTCAGTGGGCAGAAAAGCGCGGTGTCACCATCGCGCGCACGTACGAGGACGCCGGTAAGAGCGGACTACGAATTGCCGGCCGGGATGCGCTGCAGCGTCTGATCGAGGACGTCCAGGCCGGCCGCGCCGATTTCGACGTGATTCTCGTCTATGACGTGAGCCGCTGGGGGCGCTTCCAGGATGCCGACGAGAGTGCCTACTACGAGTACATCTGCAGGCGGGCCAACGTTGGTGTCCAATACTGCGCCGAGCAATTCGAGAATGACGGCAGCGCGATTTCCACGATGCTCAAAGGCTTTAAGCGGTTCTCTGCCGGCGAATATAGCCGGGAGCTTTCCGTGAAAGTATTTCACGGCCAGTGCCGGCTTGTTGAATTGGGCTTTCATCAGGGCGGCGCGCCTGGTTTTGGGCTGCGCCGCATGCTCCGAGACCAGAGCGGACAGCCGAAAGGCGTGTTGGCCCGTGGCGAGCATAAGAGCATCCAAACTGATCGCGTCGTCCTTGTTCCCGGCCCACCGGAAGAGATTGAAATTGTCCGGTGGATGTACCTGGCATTCGTGGAAGAAGGCAAGATTGAATCGGAGATTGCCAAGACATTGAACGGACGCGGCGTGCAAACCGACCTCGGCAGGCCATGGACGCGTGGCACGGTCCATCAGGTGCTGACCAATGAAAAGTATGTCGGTAACAACGTCTACAACCGGATTTCGTTCAAGCTCAAAAAGAAGCGCGTGCTCAACCCCGCCGACATGTGGATCAGGGCCAACGGCGCGTTCGAGCCGATCATTTCAGCGGAGCTGTTCGAGGGGGCCCAGAAGATCGTTCTGGAGCGCAGCAAGAAGCTCGCAGATGAAGAGCTCTTAGACCGACTGCGCGCGCTCCTGACCGAAAAGGGGAACCTTTCTGGGTTGCTGATCGACGAAACGGATAACATGCCGTCCAGCTCCGTTTACAAGAGCCGGTTCAGCAGTCTCGTGAGGGCCTATCATCTGATCGGCTACACGCCCGACCGTGATTACGCCTTCATTGAGGTCAACCGCCAGCTTCGCCAGTTGCATCCCAAAGTCATTACCGAAATGGTTGAGCGCATCACGGCGGCTCGGTGGCGTTGTCGTTCAAGATCCGAAGACCGACCTGCTCACAGTGAATGGCGAGTTTACGGTATCCCTGGTTGTCGCGCGGTGCGGACGAACGGAGTCAGGTTCCTTACGGTGGTCAATTCGCCTCGACACCGGACTGGCGCCAGACATCACCGTTGCGGCGCGGATGGACGAGGAAAACAAGGCGCCTCTCGATTACTACCTGCTTCCCGCCATTGACATCACTCCGGGGAAACTCCTGCTTGCCCAGGACAATGGGGTCGCCTTGGACACGTACAGGTTCGATACGTTGGACTATTTCTTTGGCATGGCGCGACGCGCCAAAATTCGGGAGGCAGCATGACAGAAGCCGCACCGTCCGCTCAGATGATTCCCATCGCGCAGATCAACATTCTCAATCCCCGCAGCCGCAATAGGGCGACATTCCAAGACATCGTGTCGAATATCTCGAACGTCGGATTGAAAAGGCCGATCACGGTCGCCCGCAGGGAACAGCCTTCCGACGGCAAGCTGTACGACCTGGCGTGTGGCGAGGGCCGGCTGGAGGCATACATCGCCCTCGGCCAGACCGAGATCCCGGCGATCGTGACTGAGGCGACGAAGGAAGACTGCTTCCTGATGAGCCTGGTAGAGAACCTGGCGCGCCGTCCGCACGCGCCGCTGGAATTGATGCGAGAGATTAACAACCTCAAGTCCCGAGGCTACAACACCACGGAGATTGCGAAAAAGATCGACCTCGCCAAAAGCTATGTCATTGGCATCGCCCATTTGTTGGATCACGGTGAAGATCGGCTCCTCGCCGCGGTTGACAAGGGCCGAGTACCGCTCTCTGTCGCCATGCAGATCTCAAACTCGGACGATGCCGGCATTCAACAGGCGCTGTGCGACGCGTACGAGAACAAAACGCTGCGAGGGCGAAAGCTCCTAACGGTGCGTAAGATCATCGAGCAGCGCAAGACAAAGGGCAAGCGCCTTAACCAAGGTTCCAAGCCCAAGGAAGAGCGCGCGCCAACCGCAGAAGCTCTGGTTCGGGTATACCGCCAGGAAGCTGACCGGCAGAAGGACACCGTGAGAAAAGCTCGATTGACTGAGAATCGTCTGCTTTTCATCGTCACCGCACTGAAGCAGCTGTTCCGAGACGAGAATTTCGTCACGCTAATGAGGGCGGAACAAATGGAAATGTTGCCGGCCTACCTTGCGGAGAGGATTCAGGCCGCAGAGAAAGGGTGAAAATGGCCAAAGAAGTCCGGATCGGTTTTGACCCAAATGGCATGATTCTCCCGATTGGCAGGATCTTGCCTTTGAGGCAACTGAAGGCGGGAGTGAGGGCTTCGCAGAAGTACCAACAGATTCTGGCGTCCGTCCGGGAGGTCGGAATTATAGAGCCCATCATTGTCTTTCCCCAGGACCGCAAGGCTGAGATGTACATACTGCTGGACGGGCATCTTCGACTGGAGGTGCTCAAAGACCTGGGGCAGACATCCGTTCGTTGCCTGGTGTCGACCGATGACGAGTCCTACACGTACAACAAGCGCGTCAGCAAGCTGGCAACCGTCCAAGAACACCTCATGGTGCTGAATGCCATCAGGGATGGCCATGTCGCCGAGGATCGAATCGCGAAGGCACTGAATCTGGATATTGCGAGCATACGCAGGAAGCGCGATCTGCTGGTGGGAATTGGCCGCGAAGCGGCGGAGGTCCTAAAGAACCGGAATATCTCGCCCAATGTCTTCGCGGCCCTGAAGAAGATGAAACCAATGCGACAACTGGAAGTCGCCGAGCTCCTGGTGGCCGCGAACAACCTCTCTGTCCCCTATACCAAGGCGCTTCTGGCGGCTACGCCGGCGGAAATGCTGGTCGATCCAGATAAGCGGAAGGTCATAGACGGACTTACGCCGGAGCAGATCGCGAAGATGGAGAAGGAGATGGATTCCCTCCAGCGGGACCTGAAGCTCATCGAGGCATCGCATGGCAACGAGGTACTCAATCTGGTGTTGGCAAGGGGATACCTCGCGAAGCTATTCGGCAATGCCCGCGTGGTCCGTTACTTAGCGCAGAATTTCGGCGACATCTTCCGCGAGCTTCAGGCGATTGTCGAGGCCACGTCGCTGGAGAACTGATCGGATTGGAGTTGATCTGGTTCGTTCGTGAACGAAGATCCATGGGCCGGAAACACACTAATGCACGGTGGGCATTCAAGTCGTAAGTGCGCGGGCATTCGGCGGGCTCGGCTCGCCGCAGCCAAGAGCGACGGACATCTCGACCTAGCCCTCAAATTCGCCGGAATGGACCGAACAGAGCCGAGAACGCTCAGTCGGGCGAGTTCTTGAACTCGGAGCCACTACTTGCGTTCCGCGTCCGGCGCCTGGCCGCCGAACGCATATTGGCTAGCGACGGCTACGAAATCACTCCATTGGATTTGCTCGGCTCGTGCGATCATTTCCTCGCTGCTGCCAGCCACCTCCGGGGTGGCGGCGGAAGCGAAGCAGGAGTTGGCGCACATCGTTGCCAGCTTTCCGGACGCCCCGTCACTTTTTCCCGGCGTGGTGTCTCGACGGCTGGAGGACAGTGTTCCGCTCATTCGTCGCCCTCAAAATGGTCCGGCATGGGTGCGGGCGATATGGCTGACCGTATAGCCTCGCCGGTCTCAGCCGGCTTTTCTACTCGATAGTCACGACCCCACAGCAGAATTCCAGCTTCGCGGCCCGCCCCGTTATCTCGTTTTCCGGCCGGGTCGCCGCGATCGGACACCCCGCACTTTTAGTGGTTGTCCATTTCTACGGCAATAATTCTCGTTGTCCATTCGGTACTGCCGCGTGAGTGGCCTGCAAGATCCAATAATGCCTTTTATTAACAGCATGTTAGAGTTACGCCGGCAAGTTTGCCGGCGTGATTATGCGGGAGTATTGACTTCGATTGTGATTCGCCGTATAAATGAGCTTCGGGTTCTGCTATTAGGCCAGCCGGCAAGTTTGCCGGCGAGATTGATGACCCGTTGAGCGACCATACGCCGGGCGGTCCCTTTGCCGGACAAATGTCGCCAAGGAGCCGCCATGCACACGCAGATGTCCTTGACCCAGACCGGCATCCCGCTCACGACCACAGTCGCCGACATAGTAGGCCCGGTCTTGAACGCAACTGTTCTGCTCGCGCTCGAGGTCTCCGATGCCGAGGTCGTCGCGGAATTGACAGAAGCACGGCGAGGGCGCCCCACGGGCAAGCGTACGCGCTCGGCGCGCTTCGGCTTGGTGTTCTCTCGCTACGGCAGGCGGCCGGCGAGCTGGACGCGACTGCGATCCGCGAGGCTGGCCAGAAACTCATGTCCAGTCTGGCTGAACTCCTGGCGCAACGCGGGACGGAAATCACTACCGACCTCGCCGGCGCCCTCCGGCAGTATTTCGATCCGACAACTGGCGCCCTCCCCCAGCGCATCGAAGCCCTCCTCCGCAATGATGGTGAGCTGGATCGGGCTCTTCGGACTCACCTGGCGCCCGAAAACTCCACCATCGCGCGGGCCCTGGCCGTCCACCTCGGGGAAGGCAGCCAGCTCTTCAAACTGCTCTCGCCCACGGATGCTAGCGGGTTGAAGGCCCAGATCTCGGCCATGCTTGAGTCGGTGCTGGAGGAACAGCAGGCGCAGATCCTGAAAGAGTTTTCGCTCGACAACAAGGAATCCGCCCTCTCCCGCCTGGTCACCGAACTGGTACAAACAACGGGGAGTTGAAGACGGACTCTGAAGACGCAGGTGGATGGACTCGTCGGGGAGTTCTCGCTGGACAAGCCGGATTCCGCGCTTTCTCGTTTGGTTGGCAAGGTTGAAGCCGCCCAGAAGGCCATTACGGATGAGTTCTCCAGCCGATAACGAACAGTCCGCAATCACCCGCCTGTCCCGCATGCTGCAGGACACGCGCCAGCAGATCGACAAGAACCTGACGCTGGACGACGATACGTCCGCCCTCTCCCGACTGAAGCGCGAACTGCAGACCACCATCGAGACGCTGGTCAAGAGCAATGGCGAGTTCCAGTCTGAAGTCCGGACCACCTTGGCTTCCATGCAGGCCCGGAAGCGAGGAGGCCGCGAGGTCGACGCAACACGGGCACACCTTTGAAGACCAACTTGGCCTTGTCCTCGCCGCCGAGGCGCAGCGATTCAACGATCCACATGAGGCAACGGGAACATACCACCGGCGCGATCAAGAACTGCAAGATCGGGGATTTCGTCACTGAACTGGGTCCGGATAGTGCCGCCCCGGGCGCGCGGATCGTTTGGGAAGCGAAGGACGACAGAAGCTACGATCTGAAGCGCGCCCTCGCGGAGATGGACGAAGCGCGCAAGAACCGCCAGGCACAGGTCGGCGTGTTTGTCTTCGCGCGCAGCGCCGCTCCAGACGGACTCCAGCCATTCGCCCGTTATGGAAACGACCTGGTCATCACCTGGGACCCTGAAGATCCGGCATCGGACCTATTCATCAAAGCCGCCCTCAGCGTTGCCCGTGCACTCGTGATTCGCGAAAGCCATGAGTGCCGTCGAAACTGAACAGGCCGTCAACGCAATCGAGCTTGCGACCAGAGCCATCGAAAAGCAACTGGACCACTTGGAGCAGATCAAGACCTGGGCGGAGACCGTGAAGAGCAACGGGGACAAAATCGCCGACCGGGCAGGGCGCATGCGGGCGGACCTGGCGAAGGAAATCGAATCACTGGATCTGCACGTCCAGGCTCTCAAGACCAGCGGAACGCCGGCGTAACACCATGACCGAGACTCAACTCATCTTCTATCCCCCAACCCGCGGGCGCGGGCCGGCTATCGATGCCGGCTTTCGCTTCGGCCACGTCGGCACGCACACCAGCCGCACCATCATGCTGGACGAGCTTGGTGCGATGTTTGACGCCGTGCCGCCCGAAGCGAAAGCCACCCGAATACGCTGCCGCCATCATCGATGCGAACTGCCTTGGGAAGAGGACGGTCGCCACGCGCCGCCTTTCCGTCCAGCGACTACGGGAGCTTTACGCACTCGACGCGGCCGTGCCGATGTTTCGCATTCTGCGCCGGCTTTGGGAGACTGATGCGCCGGGAAGACCACTGCTCGCCCTCCTTGCCAGCCTTGCTCGTGACCCTCTTCTGATGGCGACCGCGGAGACGGTGGTCGGACTGGCGGACGGCGCGGAATACCAGAGAGCAGCCATGCGGGCCGCCGTCGAGAAGGCGGTCGGCGAGCGCATGAACGAATCGACCATTGACAAGGTCGTCCGCAACGCGGCCAGCTCATGGTCCCAATCTGGGCACCTGGTCGGGCGCACTTTCAAGTTTCGCCGCACTGGTCCAGCCGACGCCGGCCGCGGTCGCATTCGCTCTGTACCTCGCCCATGCCGCGGGCTTCCAGGGCGAGTACATGCTTTCGACTGGCTGGCTGAAGGTGCTTGATTGCGGCGCCTCGTCCGCGCTGGAATTGGCCACGGCCGCCAAGAGAATGGGGCTGCTCGACCTCCGGATGGCCGGCGACGTTTTTGACTTGAACTTGGACCGTCTCGACCCGCTGTTTCGTGAATCGCAAGGGAGGGCGTAATGGGCAAGATCGAACAACTCGCCGAAAAATACAAACAACACATCAGCCTGCCGTGGCAACACACCGTCGCCGGCGCGCAGCGGGTCATCATGGTGGTTTACGACAAGGAACTGGAACGATCTCTCACGGCCCGGAAGGAGGCCTTCGCCATGGCCACCAGGGATGAGGGCCACGAGTGGTTCGAAGTCAATGTAGCCGACTCGTTCGCGCAGTGGATGGCGCAAGAAGAGTACCGGGATGCGTACTTCGAGTCACCCGAAGACCTTCAGTTGAAACTGGAGGTCGAGTTCGCCGAGGATGTCGCTGGCAGAGTTCGCGCCGTCCTTGATCGCCCGGATGCCGACAAGAACTCCGTCGTGGCGATGTTCGGTGTTGGCGCGCTCTTCGGATTCACTCGTGTCTCCCGGGTGCTGAAGCTTCTGGAGCCCTCGATCAAGGGCCGATTGGCAGTCTTCTTCCCCGGCACCTACGACCAAAACAATTACCGTCTGCTTGATGCCCGTGATGGCTGGAACTACCTGGCCGTCCCGATAACCCTGCATTCTTCTGGAGCTTACTAATGCTGATCAAAGACATTCTTCTTCGAGATCCCTCCCAGGAAGCGCTCGTCAATAACGGCCAGGCGCGCATCACGAATGAGGCCGCCGATGCAAATGTGGAGAAGGAGCTTCGCGGCGAGCTGTCCACATTCGTATGCGAGGGTCAATACGCGGATGGCATCATCAAGATCCTCTCTTCGTTTCTGGCGAGCCGGAGCCAAACACATCAGAAATCCGCCTGGGTCAGCGGTTTCTTTGGCAGCGGAAAATCGCACCTCCTCAAAATGGCCGCCCATCTGTGGGCTAACACGGAGTTCTCCGACGGCGCCACGGCCCGCAGTCTCGTTCCGGAACTGCCGGATGAGGTTCGCGACCTGCTGCGCGAACTCGATGTCGCCGGGAAGCGATCGGGCGGCCTGCTTGCCGCAGCCGGAACGCTCCCCTCTGGAACGACCGAGAACGTGCGGCTGAGCGTGTTGAGCATCCTGCTCCGGGCCGTCGGCTTACCGCACCAGTATCCCCAGGCGCAGTTCCATCTTTGGCTGGAAGACAACAAGTACCTCGCCCCAGTGAAATCGAGCATCGAGGCCGCCGGAAAGAAGTGGGAGAACGAACTCAACAACCTCTACGTCAGCCCGCTGATCGCCAAGGCGATCCTGAAGTGCGACCCGAATTTCGCGGTAAGCGAAGCGGCCGCTCGGGATACCATCAAAACCCAATTCCCTCTCAAGTCGGCGGACCTCACCACCGACGAGTTCCTCGGCATGTTTAAGCGCGTTTTGAAGCGCGCCGGACGGGACGGCCAGGTGCCCTGCACCATCCTGATCCTCGACGAAGTCCAGCAGTATATCGGCGACTCCGAGACGAGATCGACCCTCATCACCGAGATTTCCGAGGCCATCCAGAAGCAGCTCGATAGCCAGGTGATGCTGGTATGCGCCGGCCAATCAGCCCTCACCGGCATAAAGCTGCTGCACAAGCTGCTGGATCGCTTCACCATCCGCATCCAGCTCTCCGATGCCGACGTCGAAACGGTCACGCGGAAGGTTCTGCTCCGCAAGCAGCCCGCCGCCTTGAGCAAGATCGCTGAACTACTCGATACGAATGCCGGCGAGGTGTCGCGCCAGTTGGAGGGCACGAAGATCGGCTGAGCGCATGGAAGACAAGGCCGTCATCGTAGCGGACTATCCCCTGCTGCCGGTGCGCCGCCGCTTCTGGGAGCAGTGCTTCCGCCAGGTCGATACGGCCGGCACGCAGAGCCAGCTTCGATCTCAACTCCGCATCATCTACGACTGCATCGCTCGACTGGCCAATAAGCCACTCGGCAGCATCATTCCCGGCGACGACCTCTATGAGGCGCTTGCGCCAGAAATGGTCACGACAGGTGCGCTTCCGCGAGAGATCAACGAACGCATTCTCGGCCTCGGTTCTGATGGCACCGCCGAGGGCCGTCTCCGGCAGCGTATCTGCGGCCTGGTCTTTCTCGATCGGCCAGCTTCCAACAGACGAAGCGGCTTCCATTGGTGTCCGGGCCTCGAAGGAGCACATTGCCGACCTCCTGGTGGATGATTTCAAGGCGGATAATGGCAAGCTTCGCAGCACGGTATCGACCCTGCTCGACCAGCTCGCTGACGAAGGCGTTCTCATGCCCGTGGGCGACGAGTTTCGCATTCAGACCGAAGAAGGCCGCAACTGGGACTTCGAGTTCCGCCAGCGCGAGGCCAAGCTCAAGAACAACACCGCCAATTTCGACGAACAACGGGACCGCCTCCTGGGCGCCGAAATCGACCGCATCGTCAGAAGCCTGAAGCTGCTCCAGGGTGCGGCAAAGGAAGCGCGGTCGCTGACACTGCACCGGACGCAAGATCCACCCGCCGCCAACGGCGAAACCATTCCCGTTTGGGTCCGCGACGGTTTCTCGGGATCGGAGAAGGAGATGATCGCAGCCGCACGCGCGGCCGGCGTCAGCAGTCCTATCCTCTATGTGTTCGTACCTCGAAAGTCGCGCGACGAACTTCTGAACGCCATCTCCACCGAACAGGCCGCCGAGCAGACGATCAACGCGAAGGGTGTGCCGTCTGGTGAGGCCGGCCAACTCGCCAAGCAGAGCATGGAGAGCCGGCGGCAATTGGCCGAAAAACAGCGCAAGGATCTTGGTGCTGGAAATCGTTGCGGGCGCAAAGGTCTTCCAGGGCGGCGGCAATGAGCTTCTGCAACTCACGTTGGAAGAAAAGCTCAAGACCGGCGCGGAAGCCTCGCTCGTTCGCCTATTCCCCCGCTTCAAGGAAGCCGATTTTGCGGCCTCGGCCTGGGAAGCGGCGATCAAACGGGCGCGCGATGGCGCCGATCAGCCCTTCTTGCCGCTCAAGTATGACGGTCCAATCGAGCAGCACCCCGTTTGCCAGCAGGTGCTGAGCACCATCGGCTCCGGCAAGACCGGCACCCAGGTTCGAAAAGACCTGGAAACCAGTCCTTTCGGCTGGCCTCGCGACGCCGTGGACGCAGCGTTGATCGCATTGCACCGGAGTCAGCACGTGACCGCCACCTTGAATGGGGTCGCGGTGGTTCCGGGGCAGCTCGATCAGGCCAAGGTACCGAAGACGGAATTTCGTGTCGAGAAGACCACGCTTTCCGTGCAGGAAAGGATAGCCATCCGGGCGCTCTTCAAGCTGCTCGATATTGACTGTAAGCAGCACGGAGGAAGCCGCGAAGGCTCCGGATTTCCTGAAGGCCCTCATCGCGTTAGGCGGTGAAGCTGGTGGCGCAGCGCCTCTGCCCTCCCCACCGGCCACTACCGACATTGAGGACATGCGCAAGCTGGTCGGCAACGAGCAGTTGGTCGCAATAAAGAGCAAAGAGGTGGACCTTAAGGCAAAGATCGCCGAGTGGAAAAAGACCCGAGATCTGATCGCCAAACGACGCCCCGCCTGGCAAACGCTGGAGCAGATGGCGAAGCATGCGAAAGGTCTGGCCGAGGCGGATCAGTGCATCGCCCAGGCCGAGGCTGTTCGCACGAACCGCTTACTCCTGGAAGCTTCCGATCCTGTTGCGCCCATCCGTACGGCACTAGCCGATATTCTCCGCAACGCTCTGAACAAGGCGCAGGAGAACCACGAGAAGGCGTATAGCAACGCCATGGGAGTTTTGAACGCCAGTTCGACGTGGCAGAAACTGTCCCCCGGCGATCAGACGCGCATCCTGGGCGAAGTCGCGTTGGTTGCTCCGACGAAGCCCGAGGTGGGTAGTGACACCGCGCTGGTGGCTGCGCTCGACCTTAAGAACTTGGACGCCCGAAGAACAGAAGCGGAGGCCGTACCTAACCGGGTCACGAACGCTTTGAACAAGGCAGCCAAGCTTCTGGAGCCAAAGGTTCAGTTCGTTCCTGTTGAGAAGATCGTTCTCCGAAATGAGAGCGATGTCGACAACTGGCTGGCCGGTCAACGCACCAAGCTGCTTGACGCGTTGAAGATCGGCCCGGTCCAGGTTCAGTAGGAGAACGCATGCCGACACTATCGAAGGAACTTCGCAGAACGCTGGAAAACATGGTGGCCGACGCACGCCGAATCGCGGAGGCTGGCGCCGAACAGGCTCTCAAACAACTTGCCGTTCACCATTCTGAATCCTGGCCGGCGATGACGACCGAGGAGAAGGCTCTCCGTGAGAAGTTGCGCGCCCACGGCAAACAACTCGGAGACAAGCGGGAGGCAAGCCGGACGCAGGAAATCCCTCGACTCAAGCAGGCGTGCGCGTATGAGCATTGGCATCGCATGCTGTTCGCGCGCTTCCTGGCAGAGAACAACCTGCTGATTCATCCGGATTACGGCGAGCCGATATCGCTTGGAAGAGGTGAAGGAACTGGCCCGCGAGCAGAATGCGGACTGGCTGTCGATCGC